>CAWCGM010000038.1:0-192274 GCA_963795095.1 uncultured Actinomycetota bacterium
CGTCGAGGAACTGCTCCATGAACAGACCTGCCGCCTCGAAAACCGGAAGTCCCTCGGCTCGCCCGAGGTCCACGAGGTCCTGCGGGTCGAGACCGCTCTCGCGGGCACGTGCCAGCACGGCCTGCACCTCCCGGACGAAGCCGCGCGTGCCGACCGCCCGGCGGAGCTGGTCGGGCCAGACCACGGACTCCGGGTTGTCCCGCAGCAGCTCACGCAGCACGACATCGGCCTCGGGCGCGGACAGCAGCCGGATGGCGCCCTCGTAGAGCTCGGCCGGCGCGTACTTCCGGACGAGCGCGTAGGCGAACGAGTGGAAGGTCGAGCACGAGGAGGCCGCCGTGGTCCGGGCGACGCGCGCGGTCACCCGGTCGCGCAGCTGCTCGGCGGCCTTGCGGGAGAACGTGAGGGCGAGGACCGAGTCGGGCGACGCGCCGCGGTGCTCGATGCGGTCGACGATCGCCTCGACGAGGGTCGTCGTCTTGCCGGTGCCGGGACCGGCCAGCACGAGGAGCGGGCCGCCCTCGTGGTCGACCACGCGCTGCTGGTGCTCGTCGAGCTCGGGCACCACGACGGAGCGGTCGGGGGCCACCAGCCGGTAGCGGGTCGTCGTACTCACAGATCACACCCCATCACGCGGGACCGACAGTTGCCCGTCGGCCCCGCGCGGGGCTGTGGATCAGTTCAGGACATGTCCACGATCGCGGCGACGGGACCGCCGCCCTCCGGGCCCTGGTGGGCCGCGGAGACCGACACGAAGACGGCCGGGTCGCCGGTGACCGCAGCGGTGACGCCGCCGACGCACGCCTTGATCTGGCGGTGCCAGTGCACGTCGGAGTCGTCGAGCATCGCGTTGCGGCGGCCGCGGACCATGCCGTCCTGGCTGGCCTCGCACTTGAGGAAGACGTTGACGAGCTTGCCGTCGAGGTCGCTCGTGCGCGGGCGCTCGGGCAGGTCGAGGCCGGCCGAGCGGATGGCGTCCCAGATGCCGTCCGCGTCGAGCGCGTCCTTCATCACGGAGTGGCCGATGCGGTAGCGACCGCCGACGCCCTTGGCGTTGCCGACGACGACGATCTGCGCGACGTCGAGCTCGACGCCCGAGGAGCACGAGGCGACGGCCGAGTAGAGCTCGCGGTTGTGCATCACGTCGGCGTCGGTGGGCATGTCGATCTCGCCGAGGGCGACGGCGATGCCGAGGCCGGTGGTGCCGTTGGAGAGGTCCATCGACTCGTGGGTGTGCTCGGTCCACACGGTCTTGCCGCGCGACTTGGCGTCGCGGATGGTGTGGATCGTCAGCAGCGGGGTCTTGGTCTGGACGTAGTGGACGTCGGCGGGGTCGGTGATCCCGGCGCGCTCCATCGCGACCTTCACGCCGGCGGCGACCTTCTCGATCATCGCGACGTAGCCGATCTCCTCGGGCAGCAGCGGCTCGCTCATCGCGAAGCCGGCGGTGAGGCGCATCTCCTCGCGCGACGGGTCGTCCTCGGGGACGTCAGTGGTCGCGAAGATCGTCGCGTGGGGGCTGATCACGCCGTCGGTGCCGCCCGACCACACGATCGGGACGCCCTTGACCTGCTCGGGGTCGGCGCCCTTGGCGACGAGCGCCTCGCGGAAGGCGCGGTCGGCGATGATCCGGGTGTAGTCGTTGACGCCGCCGTTGCCCTCGGTCTTGCCGATGATGGCGAAGACGCGGTCGGCCGCGATGGTGCCCTCGTCGATGAGCTTGGTGAGCTCCGACGCGTCGGCGACGGAGTGGATCGGGACCTTGCGGACTTCGATGGCGCTGGGCATGTCGGCTGTTCCTCTCGGTGGGGTTGGTCAGGCGGGTACGACGACGGTGCCGGCGTCGCCGGCGACCGCTGCGGTGATCTGGTCGAGGCTGGTGATGATCCCCGTGCGGCCGGTGGCCTCGACGAAGCGGCAGACGGCGTCGACCTTGGGGCCCATCGACCCGGACGCGAAGTGGCCGTCGGCGGCGTGGGCGCGCAGCTCGGCGACCGTCACGCGGCCGAGCGGCTCCGCGTCGGGCTCGCCCCAGCGGATGACGGCGTGGGGCACGTCGGTGGCGATGACGAGCACGTCGGCACCGGTGGTGTCGGCGAGCAGGGCGGCGCCGAGGTCCTTGTCGATCACGGCCTCGACACCGGCGAGCGAGCCGTCGGGACGGCGTACGTGCGGGATGCCTCCACCACCGTTGGCCACCACGACGAAGCCGGCCTCGATCAGTGCGAGGACCGCAGGGGCGTCGAGGATCTCCCGCGGCTCGGGCGAGGCGACGACGCGGCGCCAACCCTTCTCGCCGCGGTCCTGCCAGGTCTCGCCGTGGCCCATCAGGAGCTTCGCCTCGGCCTCGGGGAGGTGCCGGCCGATCGGCTTGGTGGGCGTCGTGAAGCCCTCGTCGTCGGCGTCGACGAGCGTGCGCGTCACGACCGCGGCGCTGCGGCGGTCGACGGACCGGAGGGCGAGCTCGCGGTCGAGCGCGTCCATCAGCACGAAGCCGAGGGTGGCCTGCGTCTGCGCACCGCACCAGTCCAGCGGGACAGGAGGTACGACGGCGGCAGCCAGCTCGTTCTTCACCAGGAGGTTACCGACCTGGGGGCCGTTGCCGTGGGTGATGACGACGTCGTGGTCGTGCTCGAGGAGGCCCGCGACCGCCGCCATCGCGACCTGGGCGGCGGCGATCTGGTCCTCCGGGCGCGCCCGCCCGTCGGCGTTCGTCATGGCGTTGCCGCCGAGTGCGAGCAGGACCCTCATGGCGCAACCGTAGTGTCGGCGCTCACAGCGACCCCACGGCAGATTCGGCCAACGAAGCGGCACTTCGCTGGCAATACTTGATACTGGTTCCGTGGGCGTGCGCAACTACCTCGTCGAAGGCGTCTCCTGCGCCGGCAAGACGACGGTGGCCACCGAGCTCGAGCGCCGGGGCCACCACGTCGTGCACGGCGACCGCGTGCTGGCCTACCAGGGCGACCCGGTCACCGGTGAGCCGCTGCCCGGGTTCCAGCACGAGCACCACGTCTGGGACGTGGCCGAGGTGCGCCGGATCGTCGCCGACCACAGCACCCCGGTGACCTTCTTCTGCGGCGGGTCGCGCAACCACGCGCGCTTCGTCGACCTCTTCGACGAGGTCGTCGTGCTGGAGCTCGACCGGCAGATGCTGGTCGAGCGGCTCGCGGCACGCCCGGCGGACGAGTTCGGCGCCGACCCGGAGGAGCGCGAGCTGGTGCTGCGCCTGCACGCGAGCCGCGAGGACCTGCCCGAGAGGCGTCGCCGTCGACGCCTCGCGACCGCTGGCCGAGGTCGTCGACGAGATCGAGCGGCTCGCGCGCTAGCGGCCGCCGGCGACCCGCAACGTCGTGCCGGTGACGTACGACGCCTCGCCCGAGAGCAGCCAGGCGACGGCGTTCGCCACCTCGTCGGCCTGCCCCGCGCGACCCAGCGGGACCAGCGGTCCGACGCGCTCGATCCGGCCGGGCTCGCCCGCGTCGGCGTGGATCGTGGTGTCGATGATGCCCGGGGGCGACGCCGACGACGCGTACGCCGTCGCTCGCGACCTCCTGCGCGAGGCCGATGGTCAGCGCGTCGACGCCGGCCTTGGCGGCGGCGTACTGGACGTACTCCCCCGGCGAGCCGAGGGTCGCGGCGCCGGAGCTGACGTTGACCAGCACGCCGCCGGCGCCACCGTGCGACCGCCCGAGGACGCGCACCGCCGCGCGAGCCACGAGGAGCGCCGAGGTGAGGTTGAGGTCGACGGTCGCGCGGACCACGTCGGGCGGGGTGTCGGCGAGCGTGCCGATGTGCAGGGTTGCGCCGGCGTTGTTCACCACGCCGGTCAGGTCGCCGGCCGCGGCGAAGAGGGAGTCGATGCCGTCGTCCGTGGTCAGGTCGCCGCGCACGGTCGTGCAGTCGACGCCGAGCTCGCGGCACGCGCCTTGTGTGCGGGCCGCCGAGGCGTCGTCGCGGGCGTAGCCGAGCACGAGGTCGTGGCCGTCGGCGGCGAGCCGGCGGGCGACCGCCGCGCCGATGCCGCGGGTGCCGCCGGTGACGAGGGTGCGCATGCGCACTGTCTACCGGACGCCGGAGCCTCGCCTCAGCCCAGGTAGGGCGGCGCGACGCCCCAGCCCCAGCGGGGCGTGGGCGCCTGCGGCGGTGGCTCGGCGCCGGGCTGGGAGTTCTCCATCGCCAGCCGGGTGCCCCACTCGAGGTAGCCGATGATCGCGGCCCGGAACTCCGGGTCGGCCGGCAGGTCGGCGTCGTCGGCGGCGAGGCTCATCGTGGCGGCGAACCGGTGCCGCTGGGCCGGCGTGATCGCCAGGCCGAGGTGGTGGCGCAGCATCGACTCGTAGCCGCCGTGCCGCTCGGTGTACGTCGTCGGCCCGCCGAGCACCTCGGCCCACCAGTCCGCGACGTGGGCGCGGTGGTGCTCCGAGACGCCGCCCGGGAAGAAGCCGGACAGGGCCTCGTCGGCCTCGACCCGGTCGTAGAAGGAGTCGATCATCCGGCGCAGCGGCTCGAGGCCGCCCGCCCACTCGTACAAGGTCGGCAGTCCCGGTGCGTCCACGCCCGCCATTGTGCGGGCCTCAGGCCTTGCGCGCGAGGTGCAGGCGGATGTCGCCGACGACGTCGACCTCGGGCGGCAGCGCGTCGAGGATGCTGGCCAGGGCCGCCTCCCGGTCGGCCGGCGCCAGGACCAGGAAGGCGGAGACCGTCGACAGGAGTCCGACGTAGTCACTGCGCGGACACCGTGGTCCGCTGCTCGAGCACGACCTGGGTGACGTCGGTGAACAGGTCCGAGGCAGCCAGCTCCGTGCTCGGCCACTGCAGGGCGCTGTCCTCCGGGGTGCCGTCGGGCGACGGCACGTCGACCTCCTGGAGCCAGGGTGTCCCGGCGACGCGCAGGGCCTCCTCCACGACCGGGTCCGCCAGGTCGCGGGGTGCGCCGAAAGAGGCGACCACACCTCCCGGCTCCAACAGCGCGGCGGCGCGCTCCCACCGGCCCTCCGGGCGCGTCCAGTGCAGCGCGGCCGCCGCGTAGACCAGGTCGTAGGTCGTGGTCAGCGGGACCTCCTCGAACGTCGCCCGCACCGTGCGCACCCCGGGCACCTGCCTCCGCAGCTCGGCGAGCATCGCCTCGTCCGGTTCGGTGGCGGTCACGCGCACGCCATGACTCGCGAACACCCGGGTCGCCTTGCCCGTGCCCGCGCCGATCTCCAGGGCCGTCTCGACGGGACGTCCGGCGTACGCCAGCACCTCCTCGACCACCTCGTCCGGGTAGCCGGGGCGGTAGCGCTCGTAGGCGGCCGCGACCGATCCGAAGGTGAGGGCGCGTTCGGTCACGGCAGGTTCCACCAGGTGTCGAGCCGCGCGACAGCGGGCGTCGTACGTCCCTCGCGGAGGACGCGGCCGAGCCGCAGGAGGTACGCCGCGATGCCGGCGGTGCCCTGCATCCAGCCGACGCCGGGTGGGAGCAGCGGGTCCTCGTTGCGGTGCTCGGTGAAGCGCCAGCACGCACCGTCGCCGTCCACGACCGCCCGCTCGACGAGCGCGTCGCCGAGCACCTGCGCGAAGGCGAGGTCGTCGTCCACGCCGCGGCGCTGCCAGGCGTCGAGGAAGACGTCGCCGACACCGGCCGTGCCACAGCAGCGGCCGTCGTTGTCCCAGAAGCCGGGGCGCAGCCGCTCGGGGATGCCCGAGACGCGGATGCTGTGCAGGCAGCGGCGCTGCCACTGCTCGGGCGTCTCCCCAGAGACCTCTGCGACGCCCGCGTGCTCGAGGGCGGTGAAGAGCAGCGACGTGCCGGTCGGGCCGTGGCACCACGTGTAGGTCACGTGGTCCAGGTCGGCCTGGTCCGGGATGACGTGCGGCACGACGAACCCGCCGCCGCTCGTGTCGCCCAGGGTGACCAGGTGCTCGGCACCGCTGCGGGCTGCCGCGACGAGGTCGTCCCGGCCCAGGGCCGTGCCGGCGACCGCGAGCGAGGCGGCGATGCCGGCCAGCCCGTGCGACCAGTTGGGCATCTGCCGGTCGCGTCGCGCGGGAGGTACGTCGTCCATGAACCGGCGCGGGATGAAGGGCCAGTTGGTGCCCACGTCGGTCGGCTCGGCCTCGGCCAGCAGGAGGTCCGCGGCGCGGGTCGCGAGCGCCTCCGCGCCCGGCGTCCCGTGCCGGTGTGCCCAGACCGCGCCGAGCAGGTTGCCCGCGGTGCCGAGCGTCGCGTCGTTGATCCGGCTGTGCTCGGCGAAGGGCGGTGACTCCAGCCAGGGCTGCTCCCACCCGTCGTCGGTCATGAGCTCGGCGAGCCGTGCGATCGCCTCCGTCGAACCGTCGGTCTTCAGCGCCGACAGCACGCCGAGGTCGCTGACCAGGCCGTCGAAGTAGCTGTACGCCGTGGTGGTCGCGAGGTTGCCCCGGATCCGCGTCGCGATGCCGTCGGCCAGTCGCTGCTCCTCGTCGGTCCACGACCGGGCCTCGCGGACCTCGGCCAGGACGTGCGCCACGCCGCCGATGCCGCTGTGCATCCCGTCGCGGTCCTCCGGCGGCCCGCCGTCGTGCGGCACCGACTCAGGGATCCACGGGCCGTCGTCGTCCCACCGGACCTGGTCGAGGACCCAGCGCCACGCGGCCTCGCCGAGGTCGGCGTACTGCTCCGAGGTGGTCACGCCCCGATCATGCCAGAGAGGGCAGCCAGCACCCGCGTGCCGACCGGCAGGCCGTGGTCGTCGTAGTAGGCGAACATCGCCGACAGCCACGGATGCGTCCCCGGGTCCGGCACCTGCCGCGCCTCGACACCCGCCTCGGCGGCCAGCTCGCGCACCGTCGCGACGCGGGTCGCGAGCTCGTACGTCGCTCCCACGTGACCGTCCTCCGTCAGCACGAGCGCCGCGACCCGCGCCGAGGTCGGCGAGGTCGAGGAAGCCGAACGGGACGTCGAGGGAGTACGGCACCTCGATCGGCCCACTGAGGTCGAGGTTCTGCAGGTAGGCGCCCGGCTGGAGGATCGTCCAGGCGAGGCCGGAGCGCCGGACGAGGTCCTCGCTGACGGCCTTGCCGAGGTGGTGCGGCATCGCGGGGACGTAGGGCGAGGCGACGGAGTGGTAGACCACCCGCCCGACGCCAGCCTCGGTCAGCGCGCGCAGGACGGCGGCGACGTACGCCGGCTCGTCGGGGTGCAGGTTCGGCGCGATGACGTACGCCGCCTCGCACCCGGCGACGGCCGACGCGAGGTCCGGCCAGTCGGCACGTCCCAGCGGCACCGGGTCGGCGAGCGCGGCGCAGACGGCTCGCCCGGTCTTGCCGTGCCCACCGACCACCGCGACGCGCGCCATGGTCAGATCCGGTCGACCTCGGCGAAGGCCGCACCGTCGGCGAGCGACGCGTAGCCCGGACCGCGGTCGAAGAAGGCGTCGTCCTCACGGCTCCACGCCGCCCGGCCGGCACGCTCGGCGGTCGTCGCGGACTCGTCGAACGACAGGTCCCCCGCGTCCCGCGAGCCGGTCAGCACGACGCCGTAGTCGCGCAGCGCTGCCTCGGCCGAGACCTTGCCCCAGACGACGTCGCGGACGACGGACGCGGGGTCGCGGACCAGCGGGTCGCCCCAGCCGCCACCACCCGTCGTACGGATCCGGACGAGCTGGCCGGCCTTGATCTCCTCGGCGTCGGCGAGGGCGTCGACCTCGCGCTCGTCGGGGCCGCCCGGGTCGATGACGACCTGGAACGGCATGCCGGCCTTGCCGCCGCGCACGCCCCAGCAGGCCAGGATCGAGCGGTCGGCGATGGACATGAAGTGCCCGTCCTTGAGCATCCGGATGTGCTTCTCGTAGCCGAGACCGCCGCGGAACTCCCCCGCGCCGCCGGAGTCGACGGCCAGGCCGAGGCGCTCGACGATGAACGGGAAGCGCGACTCGGTGAACTCGGTCGGCAGGTTCCGCGAGTCGGGCACGACGTGGATCGTGTCCTCGCCGTCGGCGTAGTAGCGACCGCCGGAGCCGCCGCCGAGCACCTCGCGCATGAGGTAGTCGTTGCCGTCGAGGTCCTTGCCGTAGACGCCGGTGTAGCGGATCGTCTCCTGGTCGGCCGGCATCTTGCCGTCGACGGCCTTGGCCACGACGCCGGCGAGCACGCCGAGCAGCCGCAGGATCACGAAGGTGCGGGCGTTGGTCGGGCCGGGGTGGATCGGCGTGAGGAGCGTGCCCTTCTCGGGGAAGCGCATCTCGATCAGCGGCACGATGCCCTCGTTGACGTCGAGCTCGGCCATCCGCTCGGGGGTGTCGGCGAGGTTGCGCAGGATCGGCGCGAGCCACTTCTTGAGGAAGTTGCCGCCGACGTAGTCGCCGCAGTGGTTGATCGGCCCCCTCGCCTGCTTGCTCGTGCCGGTGAAGTCGATGATCAGGCGCGGTCCGGCGGGGCGGCCGTTCTCCGGGTCGGCCGGGGCGTCGCTGACCTTGGTCAGGGTGATCCGCTGCGTGTGCAGCTGCGGCTCGTCGACGCCGTCGTGCTCGGCGTAGTCCTCCCAGACGTAGGTGCCGTCGGGGATCTTGGACAGGATCTCGCGCCGGTAGGTCTCGGTCGTGGTGTCGAGGATCGCGTCGAAGGACGTCTCGATCGCCTCGCGGCCGTAGCGGTCGAACAGCTCGCCGAGCCGCCGCGCGCCCATCAGGCAGGCCGAGCACTCGGCGTCGAGGTCGGCGGCGAGGCTGTCGGGCATCCGCGAGTTGCGCGTCATGATCCGCAGCGCGGACCTGTTCGGTACGCCGGCGTCCCACAGCTTGATCGGCGGGACGGCCAGCCCCTCCTCGTAGACCGTGGTCGCGTTGCTGGGCATGGAGCCCGGCACCGCGCCGCCGATGTCGTCGTGGTGGCCGAAGGCCTGCACGAAGGCGACGACCTCGCCCTGGTGGAAGACCGGGACGGTGACGCAGAGGTCGGGCAGGTGGCCGATGCCGCCCTCGGACTCGTAGACGTCGTTGTGGAAGAAGACGTCGCCCTCGACCATCTCCTCGATCGGGTAGTCGCGCACGATCGGGTGCACGAGCGCGCTGTAGGAGCGGCCGGTGAGCTTGCGCAGCTGGCGGTCGTGGATGCCGGCGCGGAAGTCGTGCGCGTCGCGGATCATCGGGCTGCGCGACGTCCGCCCGATGGCCGTCTCCACCTCCATCTCGACGCTGGCCAGGGTGCCCTGGACGATCTCGACGAGGATCGGGTCGACGCTCGAGCCCTCGGGCGTGAGGCGGCCGCCGTGCTCGTACGCCGTCGGCAGGCCGGCCGGGTTGACCGGCTTGGCGGTGACGTAGGCGGGGTCGACGGTGTTGCTCGGACTGGCACTCATCACGCCACGACCTTTCGGATCACGAGGTTGGCCCAGTCGTCGACCACGACCTCGAAGCCGGGGTGGACGGGGATCGTCGAGCCGAACTCCTCGACGATGGCGGGACCGGTGAAGGTGTCGCCGGCGCCGAGGTCGGTGCGCCAGATGACCGGGGTGTCGACGTAGCCGTCGTCGGGGTCGAAGCAGACGTCGCGCCGGCCGCGCACGGCACGCTCCACGTCGCCGGCGGCCTTCTCCAGCGTCGGGATCTCCGGGCGCGTGATCGGGCCGATGCCGGTGACCCGGAGGTTGACCCACTCGACCTGCTGGGTGGGGTCCCCGCGGAAGTCGTAGCCGTAGAGCTGGTGGTGCTCGGCGTGGAAGGTCTCCGCCACCTGCGCGACGTACGCCGCGTCGACGGTGCCCTCGGGAGCGGCGACCCGCACCTCGTAGGCCTGGCCGACGTAGCGGACGTCGATGGTGCGCTGGAACTGGTGCTGGTCGGCGGTGAAGCCCTCCTTGGCCAGCGCCCCGCGGGCGCGGTCGGTGAGGTCGTCGAGGATCCCCTGCACGCCCGTGTGGTCGAGCACCGACTCCTTCGCGACGTGGGTCTGGACGTAGTCGTTCTTCACGTCGACGGTCAGCAGGCCGAAGGCACTGACGTTGCCCGGGTTGGGGGGTACGACGACGCCCGCCAGGTCGAGGATGTCGACGAGCCGGCAGGCCAGGAGCGACCCCGACCCGCCGAAGGTCGTCAGCATGAAGTCGCGGACGTCGAGGCCGCGCTTGACCGAGACCTGGCGCAGCGCGTTGGCCTGGTTCCACGCGGAGATCTCGAGGATGCCGGTGGCGCACCGCTCGAAGTCGAGGCCGAGCTGGTCGGCGAGGTCGGCGATGCCGGCGCGCGCGGCCTCCACGTCGAGCGGGATCTCGCCGCCGAGCAGGTGGGGAGGGATCCGGCCGAGGGTGACGTGGGCGTCGGTGATCGTCGGCTGGGTGCCGCCCTTGGCGTAGCAGAGCGGACCGGGGTCGGCGCCCGCCGAGTGCGGGCCGACCTTGAGCGAGCCCTCGGGCGAGAGCCAGGCGATCGAGCCACCGCCGGCGCCGACGGTGACGACGTCGATCATCGGGATCTTGCTCGGGTAGGCGCCGACCGTGCCCTCGGTGGTGAGGGTCGGCTCGCCGTCGAGGACGACGGACACGTCGGTCGACGTACCTCCTCCGTCGCAGGTGAGGATCCTGCGGGAAGCCGGCGACCTTGGCGATCAGCGCGGCGCCGAGCGCACCGGCCGCGGGACCGGACAGCACGGTGGTGATCGGCTGGTGGACGACCTCGTCGGCCGACAGCACGCCGCCGTTGGACTTCATCACGTAGAACGGGATCACGTTGCCCGTGAACCCGACCAGCCGCTCGGAGATGTTGGTGACGTAGCGGCTGACGTTGGGCTTCACGGCCGCGTCGACGAGCGTGGTCATCGCGCGCTCGTACTCGCGGTACTCGCGGAGCACCTCGCTCGAGATCGAGACGATCGCGTCCGGGTGCTCGCGGCGCAGGATGTCGCGCATCCGCAGCTCGTGGTCGTCGTTGGCGTAGGCGTGGATCAGGCAGACGCCGATCGTGGTGATGCCCTGGTCCCGGAACCAGCGGGCCGTGGCGACGGCGCCGTCCTCGTCGAAGGGACGGATCTCGGCGCCGGTGAAGTCGAGGCGACCGCCGACGGTGCGGACCCGGTCGGCCGGGACGATGCGGTCGGGCTTGACCCAGAAGTAGGAGTTGCCGTAGCCGTCGGGCACCGACTGGCGGGCGATCTCGAGCATGAACTCGTAGCCCTCGGTGGTGATGAAGCCGAGCGCCTCGACCTTGCCCTCGAGGAGCTTGTTGGTCGCGACGGTCGTGCCGTGCGAGACGGCGGTGATGTCGGCGCCCTCGGCACCGACGATGTCGAGGATCTTCTCGATGCCGGCGATGAAGCCGTCGGCCGGGTTGCCCGGCGTGCTCGGGGTCTTGGTCGTGACCAGCTCGCCCGAGTCCTCGTCGAAGGCGACGACGTCGGTGAACGTGCCACCGGTGTCGATGCCGATCCTGATCCGCCGCTGGGTCCGCTCCTGCGTCATGGGCACGATTCAACTCGACCCACGGCGGCGAGTGACCACGGCAGAGCATTGCCGACGAAGCGCTCGTTCATCGGCAAGACGTGTCACGGTGCCGAAATGGCCGAAGGGCCCTCGACGGTATGAGCGTCAAGGGCCCTTCGTGATGTCCAGGTCGCCGAAGCGTCCAGGTCATCGGGTGATCTCTCTGGTGATGTCCTGATCGATCGCTCTGTCCGTCCGTTCCCAGTCACCGCATCACCCGGTGTCTGCGACTCCTCCCCAGCAAGCTGGTTCGTCGTCGTGCGGATCGTCCTTCCGGAGCCATCCCGCCTCCCCTTGCGGGGCTGCGTAGGGAGAGTTCTATGCCGTCGGGGAACACCTGCGCAAGGGCATTCGGTGCGGCATTCTCCACATACTTCGGGTTCCGGCGCGTCGTCCCCAGATCAGCCCTGGTTCATCCCCAGCCAGGCGTCGTTGTGCACACCTGCGTCCACAGGTTCATGCACACCCCTCCCCCGGTAGTCCGCATGCACAATGCTGGTCGCCGGAACGCCGCCAGGACCAGCTTTTTGCATGCGGACTATCGGGAGGTCAGGGGGCGAGGAGGGCCTCGACGGCCGCGGCGACCTCGAGGAGCTGCCGGTCCGCGCCGTGGCGGGCGACCAGCTGGACGCCGACGGGCAACCCGTCCGACGTACGCCCTGCCGGGACGGAGATCGCCGGGCAGCCGGTGACGGTGATGAAGTACGCCGAGCGCATCCAGGCCAGGTAGTCCGGCATCTCCTGGCCGTTGATCGTCTCCGGGAACTCGTGCTCCACCGGGAAGGGCGGCACCTGCGAGGTCGGGAGCAGCAGGACGTCGTGGTCGCCGAAGAAGAGCCGCATCGTCTCGCTGAGCGCGGTCCGCTGGGCGTAGCCGCGCGCGACGTCGGCGCCGGTCAGCGGCTCGCCCGCCCGGATGTTGGCCTCGAGCGACGGCTTGAACGACGTCGGGTGCTCGGCGAGCAGCCGGCCGAGCTTGGCCTGGAAGTGCCACGCCCGCAGCGTGCGGAAGGTGTCGTCGGCCAGCGAGAGGTCGGGGTGCGTCTCGACGACCGAGGCACCGGCGTCGGACAGCCGCGCTGCCGTGGCGCGTACGACGTCCGCGACCTCGTGGTCGACCGCGAAGGCCCCGCCGAGGTCGACGCTCGTCGCCACCCGGAGCCCGGCGAGCGGGGCCGGGGTGAGCGGCGGGGCGAAGGTCGCGCCGGGGTCGCCGAGCGCCTGCGGCGCCCGCGGGTCGGGCCCGGCGATGACGGAGAGGAGGAGCGCGAGGTCGCCGACGTTGCGCGCCATCGGCCCGCCGACCGAGGTCGACTCCCACTGGTTGTAGAGCGGCCACTCCGGCACCCGGCCGAGCGACGGGCGCATGCCGACCACGCCGCAGAACGACGCCGGGTTGCGCAGCGAGCCGCCCATGTCGGAGCCGTCGGCGAGCGGCACCATCCCGGAGGCCAGCGCGCACGCCGCTCCCCCGCTGGAGCCACCGGCGGACCGGGTCGGGTCGACGGGGTTGCGGGTCACGCCGAAGACCGTGTTGAACGTGTGCGAGCCGGCGGCGAACTCCGGCACGTTGGTCTTGCCGATGAAGACCGCGCCGGCTCGGCGGATCCGCTCGACCAGCAGGTCGTCGTGGTCGGCGACGGCGTCGGCGAAGATCGGTGAGCCGTACGTCGTCCGCCACCCGTCGAGCGCGTGGGTGTCCTTCACCGCGAAGGGCAGGCCGTGGAGCGGGCCGACCTCCTCGCCGGACGCCTGCGCCTGGTCGGCGACCGCCGCGGCCACCCGGGCGCGCTCGGCGTCGAGCGACACGATCGCGTTGAGCTCGGGGTTGCGCTCCTCGATGCGGTCGAGGTGCAGCTCGAGCAGCTCGGCCGCCGAGATCTCGCCCGACCGGACCGCCGCGGCCTGGTCGCGGGCGGTCGAGTCGACGGTCAGGTCCGCTCATCGCCGACGACCGAAGATCCCGCCGACGATCACCCCGGCGAGCACCAGGCCGGCGCCGACGGCGACGCCGGTGAGGAACTCCTGCTGCGAGCCGGCGGCGGCGACCGGCGCGGGGGCGGTGAAGACCTGGCCGACGGCGGCCGGCTCGGACGGCGACTGGCGCGCCGTCCGGCGACCTGCGGGGCGCGGCCACCGGCCCACCCGCGATCGCGGCGTCGACGTTGCCGAAGAACTCCCCCGCCATCCGCCGCGAGACGCTCGTCAGCATCCGCTGCCCGACCCCGCCGATCATCCCGCCGACGACGGCGTCGGCGTCGTACGAGACCCGCGTCGTCGATCCCTCGGGGGTGAAGCGCACGTTGACCGTGGCGCCGATCGTGCCGGGCGCTCCGGCGCCGTCGAGCTTCATCACCAGCGACTCGTGCTCGACGAGGTCGCGCAGCTCGCACGAGCCGGCGTAGGTCCCCTTGATCGAGGCGACGCCCGCGGTGACGGTCATGGCGTAGGCGTTCTCGCCGGTCGCCTCGAGCCGCTCGCAGCCGGGGATCGTGCGGACCAGCACGGCCGGGTCGAGCAGGGCGTCCCACGCCTGGTCGACGGGGGCGTCCAGGACGTTCTCTCCGGTGAACTTCATCGGGCTGCTCCTTCGGGCTCGATATCAGGGACGAATGGTAGGCGAGGGCGGTCCCGACCTACCAGATCGTCCCTAGATACCAGGGGGTGCGGTGGAATGTGGTTCGTCGGCGTGCGCGAGGCGCAGGTCGAAGAGCTCGGACGGCGAGATCGGCATCGCGGTGATGGGGAAGCCTTCGGCGTCCTCGATCGCGGCGGCGAAGACGGCGGCCGACGGGATCACGCCCGCCTCGCCCGCGCCCTTGATGCCGAGCGGGTTGAGCGGCGACGGCGTCTCGAGGTGGTCGATGTCGATCGTCGTCGGGACCTCGGTGACGTAGGGCATCAGGAAGTCCATGAACGAGGCGTTGAGCAGCTGCCCGGACTCGTCGTACTCCATCCGCTCGTAGAGCGCGCCGCCGACGCCCTGCGCGACGCCGCCGTGGATCTGGCCCTCGACGATCATCGGGTTGATCAGGTGGCCGCAGTCGTGGACGACGGCGTACTTGAGGATGGTGATCTCGGCCGTGTCGGGGTCGGTCTCGACGATGACGGCGTGCATGCCGTTGGCGAAGGTCGAGCGCTCGGGCGAGTAGAAGTCCTTGCCCTCCAGGCCCGGCTCGTCGTCCTCGGCGACCGGCGGCTTGCCCGGGTCGCCGACGGAGAACTGCGTCGCGGCCTTGGACGCCTCGTCGAAGGCGTAGCGCAGCGGGTTGGACAGGACGGCGACGGTGCCGAGGTCGATCGACGCGTCGGTGCCGCGCACGGTCACGACGCCGTCGACGATCTCGAGGTCGTCCTCGGACGCCTCGAGCGCCTCGGCCGCGATCCGCAGCGCCTTCTCGCGGGCCCGCAGCGAGGCGAGGTGGATCGCCGAGCCGCTCATCACGGCCGCGCGGGAGGCGAAGGTGCCCACGGCGTAGGGCATCTTGCGGGTGTCGCCGGTGGTGATCTCGACGTCCTCGAACCGCACGCCGAGGGTGTCGGCGACGATCTGCGCGAAGGCGGTCTGGTGGCCCTGGCCCTGCGTGGTGAGGCCGGTCGCGACCTTGACCTTGCCGGAGGTCTCGATGTGCACGTGGGCGCCCTCGTAGGGGCCGACGCCGGTGCCCTCGACGTAGCAGGCGAGGCCGATGCCGACCCGCCGTCCCTCCGCTGCCATCTCGGCGCGGAAGTCCTCGAACTCGTCCCAGCCGACCAGCGCCTTGAGCTTCTCCAGCGACGCCGGGTAGTCGCCGGAGTCGTAGGTGAGCGGGCGGCCGTCCTGGAAGACCAGGCCGTGCTCGTAGGGGAACTCGTCGGGCTGGATGAAGTTGGTGCTGCGCACCTCGGTGCGGTCCTTGCCGAGGTAGGCCGAGATCGCGTCCATCGTCCGCTCCATCACGAAGCAGCCCTGCGGTCGTCCGGCGCCGCGGTAGGGCGTGACGATCACGGTGTTGGTGTAGAGCGACTCGAAGACGACGCGGTAGTTGGCCGGCTTGTAGGGGCCGAGCAGCTGGGTCGAGGTGATGATCGGGACGATGAGGCCGTAGGGCGTGTAGGCGCCGTGGTCGTGCCAGAACTCGACGTTGAGCCCGAGCACCCGGCCGTCGTCGTCGAAGCCGACCTCGACGTGGTGCACCTGCGCGCGCTCGTGGGCCGAGGAGATGAAGTGCTCGCGCCGGTCCTCGGTGAACTTCACCGGCCGGCCCAGCGTCATCGCCGCCAGCGGGACGAGCAGCTCCTCGGGCCACGGGTGGTTGATCTTCACGCCGAAGCCGCCACCGACGTCGGGCGTGATCACGTCGACCTTGGCCAGGTCGAGGCCGAGCTTGGCGGCCACGCAGCCGCGCACGCCGGTCGACGTCTGGGTCGACGACCACACCGTCAGGCGGGACGTGTCGGGGTCCCATCGCGCGACGGTGCCGCGGCCCTCCATCGGCGTACAGGCCGAGCGCTCGACGTCGAGCTCGAGGGTCAGCGTGTGCGGGGCGTCGGCGATCGCGGCGCGGGCGTCGCCGTTCTCCTGCTCCATCCGCGCCCCGACGTTGCCGGGTACGTCGTCGTGGACGAGGCGGTCGGCCGCGCGGGCGGCGGCGATGCCGACGACGGGCTGGAGCTGGTCGTAGGAGACGCGGATCCGCGCGACCGCGTCCTCGGCGACGTAGCGGTCGACGGCGACCACGAAGGCGATCGCCTCGCCGACGTAGTTCACCTCGTCCTTGGCCAGGGCGTACTGCGTGCGGCCGTGGGTCAGCGTCGGGTGCGGGATCAGCAGCGGCAGCGGCTCGGCCATCGCGTCGACGAGGTCGTCGTAGGTCCACACGGCCAGCACGCCCTCGACGTCGAGCACGTCGGCGACGTCGATGTCGGTGATCCGGGCGTGGGCGTGGGGCGAGCGCAGCACCGCGGCGTGCAGCAGCCGCGGGTCGTCGGTGAGCAGGTCGTCGACGTAGCGGCCCTGGCCGCGCAGGAAGCGCTGGTCCTCGACGCGCGGGACCTTGGTGCCGAACAGCTTGGTGGTCATGCGCGCTCCCGCTCGATCTCCGCTGGATCTCGCTGGCGCGCAGGACCGACTTCACGATGTTCTGGTAGCCCGTGCAGCGACAGAGGTTGCCGGCGATCATCTCCCGCGCCTCGTCCTCGGTCGGGTCGGGATTGTCCTTCAGCCCGGCGGTGATCGTGGTGAGGAAGCCGGGCGTGCAGAAGCCGCACTGGAGGCCGTGGCAGTCGGAGAACGCCTGCTGCACGGGGCTCAACGTGTCCGTCGGCCTCGGTGAGCCCCTCCACGGTCGTGATCTCGGCGTCGACCGCCGACACCGCGAACATCAGGCACGAGCGCACCGGCGCGCCGTCGACGAGGACGGTGCACGCGCCGCAGACGCCGTGCTCGCAGCCGACGTGCGTGCCGGTCAGTCCGCAGTCGTGGCGCAGCGCGTCGGACAGCAGCCGGCGGGCCGGGACCTGCACCTCGTGCACGGAACCGTTGACGTGCAGGCGGACGTCGTGGAGCTGCTCGCTCATGCGGTCTCCTCTCACGGGCGTGGTGCACGGCGTCGGCGAGGACGCGGGGGGTGAGCACCTTGACCAGGTGGGCACGGTAGGCGGCGGTGGCGTGGATGTCGGCGGCGGGCTCGAGCTCGGCGAGCGCTGCACCGGCGGGGTCGTCGAGCGCGTCGGTGACGTCGACGACGACCGGGACGTCGCTGACCGAGACGTAGCCGAGGCGCGCGCGGGTGATCTCGCCGCCGTCGGTCTCGACGAGGGCGGCCACGCCGACGAGGGCGTAGTCGCCGTGACGGCGCGCGATCTCCTGGAAGGCGACGCCCGCACCGTCGGGCAGGGCCGGGAAGAACGCCTCCACCGCGATCTCGTCGTGGGCGAGCGTGGACTCGAGGGGGCCGGCGAACAGCTCCGCCGCCGGGACCGTACGACGACCGCGCACCGACGCGACGTCCACGGATCCCTCCAGCAGCCGGAGCACCATGGGCATCTCGGCCGCGGCGTCGGCGTGCACGATCGAGCCGACGGTGGTGCCGCGGTTGCGGATCGTCGGGTGCGCCACGTGGGACAGCGCCATCGCGAGCAGCGGCTGGACCTGCGCCGCCTCGGGCGAGGCGAGGACGTGGGCGTGCCGGGCGAGGGCCCCGATCCGGACCCCGGCCGCGTCCCCGTCCGATGAGCAGCGGACGTGGCCGAGGCCGGGCAGGGCGTTGATGTCGATGAGCATCGACGGCGCCGCCAGCCGCATGGACAGCAGCGGCACGAGGGACTGACCACCGGCCAGCACCTTCGCCCCCGGCTCCTCCGCGAGGGCCGCGAGGGCTTCCTCGAGGGTGGCGGGTCGCCGGAAGGCGAAGGGTGCTGGCTTCACGGGCTACTTCGTCTCGTCGGGGTGGTCGTGGGTGTGGTCGTGGCGTGCGTGGCCGTCGTCGTGCGTGTGGTCGTGGGTGTGGCCGGTGGTCCGGTGGGCACCCTCGTCGCCGACGGCGATCACCGCGCCGGCGTCGTGGTCGGTGCCGGCGGCCCGCGCGACGACCCGGGCGAGGTGGTAGCCGAACACGATGATCAGCGTGCCGATCGCGATGCCGCCGAGCGGGAAGTCGGCGGTGATGTTGAAGAAGGCGTTGTCGGCCAGGCCGATGCCCATCGTCAGTCCGGCAGCCACGGGGACAAGGTTGACAGGGTTGCCGAAATCGACCTTGTTCTCCACCCAGATCTTCGCGCCGAGCAGGCCGATCATCCCGTAGAGCACGAGCGTGATCCCGCCGAGGACGCCGCTGGGCGTCGTCGCGACGAGCGCGCCGAACTTGGGCACGAAGCCGAACAGGATCGCGACGATCGCGGCGACGAAGTAGGCCGCCGTCGAGTAGACCCGCGTGGCCGCCATGACGCCGATGTTCTCGGCGTACGTCGTGGTGGGCGAGCCACCGACGAACGAGGCGATCGTGGTGCCGACGCCGTCGGCGGCGACGGCCCTGCCCATCATCGGGTCGAGGTCCTGCCCGGTCATGCCGGAGACGGCCTTCACGTGGCCCATGTTCTCCGCGACGAGCGCGATCACCGCCGGGAGGGCGAGCAGGGCGAAGGTGAGCGACAGGCTCGGCAGGTGCCAGCCGACCAGCGCGTAGTTCTCACCGCCCGAGAAGGGGCTCTGGTTGCCGACGAGTCCCTCGGCCGTGTGCGGCGGGAAGCCCAGCCAGTCGGCGGCCTTGACGTTGGTCCAGTCGACCCGGTCGCCCTCGACACCGCCGACGCCGATGGCGTCGAAGACCAGCGAGAGGACGAAGCCGAAGATGAGTCCGAGGAAGATCGCGATGCGACCGAAGAAGCCCTTGAGGCCGACGGCCATCAGGACCACGGCGAACATCGTGAGCAGCGCGACCCAGCGGTCGGCGGGCATGTAGATGCCGGTGGCGACGCGGCAGAGGTTGAAGCCGATGAGCATGACCACCGCGCCGGTGACGACGGGCGGCAGCAGGTTGTTGACGAAGCCGGGGCCGGCGAAGTGGATCGCCACGCCGACCAGTGCGAGGACGATGCCGGACACCATGATCGCGCCGGTGACGTCGGCCGGGCCGCCGCCCTGGGCGTAGATCGCTGCCGCACCACCCACGAAGGAGGCACTGGTGCCGAGGTAGCTCGGGACCTTGCCCTTGACGATCAGCAGGAAGCAGATCGTCGCGATACCGCTCATCATGATCGCGAGGTTGGCGTTCAACCCCATGACGATCGGGAAGACGAAGGTGGCGCCGAACATCGCCACCACGTGCTGGGCACCCAGACCGACGGTCTTGCCCCAGGCCAACCGCTGGTGCGGCGCCACCGCCTCACCCGGTCCGGGATCGACCACGTCCCACTTGAACATCGACATGTGCAGGCCTCCAGATTCGCAGGGGTGGATACCCGAGAAGCCACAAACTAGTGCGCTACATCTCACACCCTCACTGGCGAGATCTGCCGAAGGAACGCCGGTCCCGATGACAAGTTCTTGGGCGGTTCGGGCCAGTTCCCAGTCCTCACTAGCCTGCGTGCATGGCCGCGCCTCTCACCGTCGACGACTGGCCCCCGCCGCCGATCCGCACCTCGCGACTGGTCCTGCGCGCGCCCGAGGCCCGTGACCGGGCGGCCTTCCTCGACCTGGGCACCGACGACGAGGTCAACCGCCACCTCGGCGGCGGTCGCGACCGGGCCGCGCTCGACGCCGAGCTGCCCGCGGTGCCGGCGGACCGGCCCGGCCAGTTCGTGGTGGAGCACGACGGCGTGTTCGTGGGGTGGGTCGGCCTCGGTCGCCGCGACCCGTCCCGCCCCGGTGCCGACCATCTCGATGAGCCCCGGCCCGACCTCGAGCTCAGCTACGTCACCCCGCGGTCCGCGTGGGGCCACGGCTACGCCACCGAGGCGGCCGCCGCCGTGCTCGCGTGGGGCGACGCGGTCCTGGGCGAGCCCGTCGTCCTCTGCACCCAGAGCAGCAACGCGCGGTCGCTCGCCCTCGCCGGCCGGCTCGGGTTCACCGAGGTCGCGCGGTTCGAGGAGTTCGGCGCCGAGCAGTGGTTCGGCGTACGACACCCGGGCGTGCGTCGCGCGACCCCGGCCGACGCGCCGCGGATGGCGCACGTCGCCGAGGCGGCGTACTCCCCCTATCTCGAGCGGATGGACGGCGCGCGGCCCGGCCCGCTGGACGCCGACTACGCCGCCGCCGTGACGGACACCGAGGCGTGGGTGGTCGAGCGCGACGGCGAGGTCGTCGCCTTCCTGCTCCTGGTCGCGGAGGACGACGCCCTGCTGCTGGACAACGTCGCCGTGCTCCCCTCGCACCACGGCACGGGCATCGGGCGCGCACTGCTCACCCTCGCCGAGGGACGGGCGCGGGCCTGCGGGCTGGACCGGATCCGCCTGTTCACCCACGTGACGATGGTGGAGAACCAGCGGCTCTACGAGCGGCTCGGCTACGTCGAGACCCACCGCGGCGGGGACGGCGGCCTCGTGCGGGTGTTCTACGCGAAGTCGCTCGCCGCCGACGCCGCCAGCGAATCATCAAGGAACGTCGAAGATTTGCCCTAGGAAGCCGTAACGCGGCGATTCCGACCGCCGCTGAACGGAGTGAGAGGCGTGGCACTGGGCCACGCCGCCGTCCGGAGGTCCCGTCCCCATGTCCCTCACCACCCGCCTGGCCGGCGCCGCCGCCTCCGCCGCTCTCACGCTCGACCGCGTTCAGCATGACGGCGTACGCCGACGAGGTCCCGCCGACCGACCCGTGCGCCCAGCAGCAGGCCAAGGTCGACAAGGCCACCGAGGCCCTCGCCCGCGTCACGGCCGTGTTCGCGCGCCAGCAGGAGCGCGTCGCGACGGCGAAGGAGGACGTCGCCGAGGCGTCCGCCGGCCAGGAGAAGGCCGCCGCCCGCAAGGCGCTCGCCGCCGCCCGCAAGGCCACCACCGAGACGAAGGTGACCAAGCGTGCGCAGCAGCAGCGACTGGCCAAGGCCACCGAGCGCCTGACCACCTGCCAGGCCGAGCAGCCGCCGGCCACGGAGGCCCCCGCCTGATCAGCCGACGATCTCCAGGGCCCGCAGCGCCACCGCGACGTCGAGGCGCAGGTGCGGGTCGGTGGCGACGGGGCCGAGCAGCCGCTGCAGCTTGCCGACGCGGTAGCGCATCGTGTTGTAGTGGAAGAACTGCGCGCGGGCGGCCTCCGCGACGTTGAAGTTCGTGTCGAGCAGCACCTGCAGCGTCTCGCGCAGGTCGGCCGCCTCGGGGGTCCGCTCGGCGAGCGGGCCGAGGACGTCGGAGGCGAACGCCGTCAGCTCGGCGCTGTCGGGCACGAGCGCGAGCAGCCGGTGCAGGCCGAGCTGGTCGAAGCGGGTGACCGAGCCGGTGCCGTGCACCCGGCGGCCGATCTCCACCGACCGCTGCGCCTGCCGGAAGGCCTCCGGCAGCTCGCCCAGGCCGTCCGCGACCCGGCTGACACCGGCGGAGAACGAGATCCGGCCGCCGCCGCGGTCGCCGCGCACCGCCTGGACGATCCGGTCGACGGCGACGTGGCCGTCGGCCGCCCCTGCCTCGGGGTCGACCGGGCACGAGCGTGACCACCTCGCGGCTGAAGTTGACCGACGCGATGCTCTCGTCGACCGTCGCGGCCACCTGTCGCCACGCGTGGGCGAACCGGTCCTGCCACGCCCGCCGCTCGTTCGGCCCCGGAGCCAGCGCCGCGATCGCGTCGGGGTCGAGCACGGCGACGACGACCATGACCGGGCGGTCGAGGTGCCAGCCGAAGGCCTGCGCGTGCTCGGCGACGTAGTCGTCCTCGCCGGCCCGGCCGAGGAACACGTCGCGCAGGAAGTCGCCGCGGTACTTGTTCTCCACCGCCGTGACCGCCTCGACGCGCGTCACCAGCAGGGCCGCCACGATCGCCGCGCGCTCGAGGGCGTGCGCGTCGGAGGAGTGGATGGTCCCGTCGAGGCGCACCGCCACCAGCCGCGCGAGGTCGACGCCGGCGGCCACCACGCGGCGTACGAGCGCCTCGCCCGTGCCCACCGTGGTGCCGTCGGGGTCGATCCGCTCCACGCGCAGGCGGCCGGTCGGGTCGACCAGGTCGCTCGCCGCGAGCGCCTCGCGCTGGGCCTCGTCGAGGTGCGCCGCGCGCTCGCGGCCGTCGGTCGAGGTGAACACCACGCCGCAGCCCAGCGCGTCGCCGACCGCTTCGGCGATCGCGGCCAGGTCGCCGCCCTCGAGCACGATGTGCGTGAGCGCGGTGTGGAGCGCGTCGGCCCGGTGCAGTGCGGCGATCGCCTCGGGGTCGCTTATCAAGTCTTGGCCCACTTCTGCCTCTTCCCTGTCACAAACTCACATCGGAGGAGTGTGACACGGGCCGCTAGCGTCTGACGAGTGATCCCTCGCCAGATCCCGGTGGCCGCGCCGACCCGCGTGCGCCAGCGGCTCCTCGAGGCCACCGACGGCCCGCGCCAGGTGGTCCACGCGAGTGCCACGGCGATCTACGTCGACCTCGACGGCTGGTGCCTCGGGGTGGTCTCCGCGACCGCGACCCGCGTGCCCTGCGCGCTGTGGTCGACCCTCCCCGACCTCGGTGCGTACGCCGACCGCCCGGTCGTCGTCCGCGACGGAGCCCTCCTCGTCGGCGACGACGAGCTGCGCATCACCCGGCTCGCCGACCCGCGCGCCACCACGGTCGGACGGCACGGCCGACGGCCTGCACCGGGACCGCGATGCCGCCCGGCTTCGACCTGCCCGCCGACGGCCGGCTCACCACCGTCCACCTCGACCGGCTGCTCGGCCGCGGCCCGGGCCTGACGCCCCTGGGCGACGACGTCCTCGCCGGCTGGTTCGCCACCCGGGCCGCGCTCGGCGAGCCCGATCCTGCGCTCGCCGGGGCCGTACGCCGTCGCCTCGGCGTCACCACCCTGCTGTCCGCCACGCTCATCGACTGCGCGATCCGCGGCGAGGTGCTCCCCCAGCTCGGCGCGTGGCTGGCCGACCCGTCGCCCGCCACCCGCGACGCGCTGCTCGCCGTCGGCGCGACCTCCGGCACCGGGCTGCTCGCCGGCGCCTCGCTCGCGCTCACCTCCGTCTCCACCGACCACCTCACGAACCCCAGGAGAGCTGCATGAAGGACCACGTCGAGCTCCGCTCCGGCGCGTACGCCGACTCGGTGACCCTGCTCCAGGTCAGCCGGGCCGTCCAGACGACACCCGGCGTGGTGGCCGCGCAGGTCGCGATGGCCACCGGCCTCAACCTCGAGGTGCTCGAGGGCATGGGCTTCGACGTGCCCGCCTCCTCCCCCAACGACATGGTGGTCGCGCTCCGCCTCGACGACGACGCCGACCTCGCCACCGCGCTGGCCGCGGTCGACGCCGCCCTCGTCCCGACCCGGCCGACCTCCGGCGACACCACCGTCGCCGCGGCTCGCACGACCGGCTCGGCCCTGCGGCGCAGCGGTGCGGGTGCGATCGCGCTCGTCTCGGTGCCCGGCGCCAGCGCCACCGTCGAGGCGATGGACGCCCTCGAGGCCGGCCACGACGTGATGGTCTTCAGCGACAACGTCCCGGTCGCCGAGGAGGTCGCGCTCAAGACCTACGCCGCGACCCGCCACGCGCTCGTGATGGGTCCCGACTGCGGCACGGCGGTGATCGACGGCGTCGGGCTCGGCTTCGCCAACGCCGTCCGCCCCGGCCGGATCGGCATCGTCGCCGCGTCCGGCACGGGCTGCCAGCAGCTCCTCGCCCTGCTGCACCACGCCGGCGCGGACCTACGACGAGGTCGGCGTGCGCCACGCCCTCGGCGTCGGTGGCCGCGACCTCTCGTCGGCCGTCGGCGGGCTCGCCACCCGCGAGGCGCTGCGCCGTCTCGACGCCGATCCCGACGTCGACCTCGTGGTCGTGGTCTCCAAGCCCCCGGCCGCCGAGGTGGCCGGCGAGCTCACGACGTACGTCGACACGCTGGGCACGCCCGTCGAGCTCGGCCTCCTCGGCCGCGGCCAGCGCGACCTCACCGCGGTCGCCGAGGCGGTGCTCGCGCGGCTCGGCCACGACGCGCCCGAGTGGCCGGTGCACGGCGCCGACAACACCGGACCGGCGACCGGGCCGCTGCTCCGCGGTCTCTTCGTCGGCGGGACCCTGTGCGACGAGTCGATGCTGATGGCGAGCGAGACGCTCGGCCCGATCCGCAGCAACATCCCGCTGTCCGACGGACCTCGCGCTGGCCCCGATCCGCGAGTGGGCTCCTGGTCGACGACCACCTGATGATCGACTTCGGCGACGACGCCCTCACCCAGGGTCGCGCCCACCCGATGATCGACCCGACGCTGCGCAACGAGCAGCTCGCCCGCGCCGCGGCCGACCCGTCGACCGGGGTGATCCTGCTCGACCTGGTGCTCGGCCACGGCGCCGAGCCCGACCCGGCCGCCCTCCTCGCCCCGGCGATCGAGGCGGCCCGTCAGGAGCAGGGCGATCCCCGTGATCGTCAGCCTGGTCGGCACCGACCTCGACCCGCAGGGCCTCGACGCGCAGCGCGACGCCCTCGTCGCGGCCGGCGCCGAGGTGCACCTCTCCAACGCGGCCGCCACCCGCCGCGCCCTCCAGCTGATCGGAGCGTTCCAGTGAGCGAGACCACCGTCGTCACCGTCGGGCGCCGACATGTTCGCCGACGCCGTCGCGGGCCAGGCCGTCGAGGTGGAGCGCGTCGACTGGCGCCCGCCGATGCCGGGCACCGAGGCGGACCTCGCCCGGGTCGCCACCGACCCCCGCCGGATCGCCGCCAACGCGCAGGCCGTCCAGGCGATGCTCGGCGTCACCGCCCACCTCGTCGACGTCGCCCCCGCGAGCGAGGTGCTCGGCCTGGAGAAGGGCCAGTTCCTCCACGCCGGCCCGCCGATCGAGTGGGCCCGCACGTCCGGTCCGCTGCGCGGCGCGCTGATGGGCGGCGCCGCGCTCGAGGGCCTCGTCGACGACCCCGAGGACGCCGTCGCGCTCTTCGAGTCCGGCAGCAGCGTCAGCCTCGAGCCGTGCCACCACCGCAGCGCGGTCGGCCCGATGGCCGGCGTGGTCACGCCGTCCATGTGGATGTGGGTCCTCGAGGACCGCGCCACCGGCGCGCGGACGTACTGCTCGCTCAACGAGGGGCTCGGCAAGGTGCTGCGCTACGGCGCGTACGGCCCGGAGGTGCTGACGCGGCTGCGCTGGATGGGCGACGTGCTCGGCCCGCTGCTGCAGGCCGCGGTCCGCGGCACCGCCGAGGCGTCCGACGTCACCGGCATCCTCACCCAGATGCTCCAGATGGGCGACGAGGCCCACAACCGCAACCGCGCCGGCACCCTGATGCTGCTGCGCGACCTCTCCCCCGCCATGGTGACGTCGGGCTTCGAGAGCCGCGACGTCGCGGAGGTGCTGCGCTTCGTCGGCGGCAACGACCACTTCTTCCTCAACCTCGCGATGCCCGCGTGCAAGCTCGCGCTCGACGCCGGCCGCGACGTGCCCGGCTCGACGATGGTGGTGGCGATGGCGCGCAACGGCACGGACTTCGGCATCCAGGTCTCCGGCACCGGCGACGAGTGGTTCACCGGTCCGGCCCAGGTGGCGGAGGGACTCTTCCTCGGCGACTACGGCCCCGACGACGCGAACGCCGACATCGGCGACTCCGCGATCACCGAGACCGCCGGCATCGGCGGCTTCGCCATGGCGACCGCGCCGGCGATCGTGCGGCTCGTCGGCGGCTCCGTCCCCGACGCCCTGGCCACGACGCGGCGGATGCACGAGATCACGCTGGCCGAGAACCCCCGCTGGTCCGTGCCCGTGCTGGAGTTCCAGGGGACCCCGACCGGCATCGACGTCACCAAGGTGTGCCGCACCGGGATCCTGCCGCAGATCAACACCGGCATGGCCGGCCGCGTCGCCGGCGTCGGCCAGGTCGGCGCCGGCCTCGTCACGCCGCCCGCGGAGATCTTCCCGAAGGCGCTGGCGGCACTGGCGGCTCGGGTCCCCGCCTGAGCGGCGCGTGAGGAGGATTCTGCGCCCGCGGAATCCCCCTCAGGCACCGCCGGCCGGAGCGTCGTACGCCGACACGCGCCGCGGCGGTGCGTGACGAGCATTCCCGGGTCGACGATTCCCCCTCACACACCGCGCGGGGCCCCGGCCGAGCGGTGGTGGAGCCACATTCCTGAACACTCGAGGGTAGGTGGACCACCGCTCACTCGCGTGTCGCACTCCGCCACGCCGGACAGCGGTGGCACAGCCACCTCTTGCGCCGGCCGAATGTGGCTGGACCACCGCTCGAGCGGGACCCAGCGGGGGGATCAGGCGTCCGCGGGTCGCTCGTTGTAGACCCCGGCCGGCTCCTGGCCCGTCAGCCCGGCGATCGCGGCCATGATCCGGTCGGTGAGCTCGCGGCGCGCGCGGCCGGTCGGTACGCCGTCGTACTCCCCCGCGACCTGGATCGGCTCGCCGACGCGGACGGTCACGTCGACCCGGCCGAGGCGGGGCCGGTTGGCGCCGACCGGCTGGATGTCCTCGGTGCCGATCAGCCCGACGGGTACGACCGGGGCGCCGGAGGTCAGGGCGAGGTGCGCGACGCCGGTGCGGCCGCGGTAGAGCCGGCCGTCGCGCGAGCGGGTGCCCTCGGGGTAGATGCCGAACGCCTCGCCCTTCCCGAGCACCTCGAGGGCCGTGTCGAGGCTGGCGATCGCGGCCTTGGTGTCGTCGCGGTCGACCGGGAGCATGCCGAGCCCCTCGAACCACGCCCGCACCAGCGTGCCCTTCACGCCGGTGCCGGTGAAGTAGTCGGACTTCGCGAGGAAGACGACCTTGCGCGGCACCACGACGGGGATCACCACGCTGTCGAAGAAGGACAGGTGGTTGCTCGCCACGATCACGGGCCCGGAGGTCGGCACGTGGTGCAGGCCCTCGACCTTCGGGCGCCAGACGGCTCGGGCGACCGGCGGGATGACTCCGTGCGCGACCGTGTAGAGCATGGGGCTCATCATGCCCGGAGGGTCGGCTGGTGGAACGCACGTCCCAGATCGACCGACCCGCTCGGGCGCAGCGGGGTGCCCTCCTCGAGGTAGGCCTGGCGTGCCTCCTCGTCGTGCGACGGCGGCAGCGACCCGTCGGCGCGGACGACCCGCCACCACGCGACGGCCGCCCCGTGGGTGGCCAGCACGTTGCCGACCAGGCGCGGCCCGCCGCGCCCGAGCCGGTGGCCGACCACGTCGGCGATGGCGCCGTAGGTCGTCACCCGGCCGCGCGGCACCGACTCGGCGCACTGCAGCACCAGCTCGGCGTAGAGCTCGCGCTCCTCCTCGGTCGTCATCCGGTCGTCACTGCGCGGACTCGGAGCGCGTCAGCCGGGCCGTCGCCAGCAGCACGACCGCGGTCAGCGACGCGGTCGCCAGCCACAGCCAGGAGGGGGCGAGGGCAGGGTCGATCCCCCGCACGGACACCCACGCGACCGGCGCCGGGACCAGCGCGAGCAGGGCCGCGCCGCAGCCAGAGCCTGACCAGCCGGGGGTCGACCGGCAGGGTCCCCGGGCCGTAGGACAGCAGGACCGCGGACACGTGCGCCCCGAGGAGCAGGACGGCGACCACCAGCACCCGCCAGTCGACGACCCCACGGGAGGCCCACCAGCCGGCGACCAGGACCAGCGGGACGATGCCCACCGCGTGGTCGGGGGTGCGGGCCCAGACGACGGCGCTCAGCGGGACGGTCACCAGGACGAACCAGTGCGGCACCTCCGGGATCGCCAGGGCGAGCGCGAGGCACGGCAGCGCGACCACCAGCACGCGCAGGGCGGTCACGGGCCGGGTGGTGCCCGGTGCCACCAGTCGACCGGTCGTCGCCATCACGCACGCACCTTGGGCGCACGACCGCGTCGCGCGAGCTGCTGCAGGACGGTGTCGAGCGTGCCCGGACCCCGCCACGGCACGACCGGCGTGCCGAGCTCGGCCAGGCGCTGCAACCGGTCGTCGCGCTCCACCTTCTGCATGCGGGCGGCCAGCGAGGCCAGCTCGAGCGGGTCGCCCTCGCGCTGCCGCCATCGCGTCCCCGATGGTGTCGATGACCACCACCGACCCGCCACCGCGCTGGAGGGTCGCGGTGGCGGTGACCAGCGGCGTGAAGAACATCGGCGACAGCACGTAGACCACGCTGCCGGCGCCCGCCCCGAGGTCCAGGCGGTCGGGCGCGACGCCGCGCGCCTCCGTACGGACCCGGGCGAGCGTGCCCTGCAGCCGCTGGAGGTGGCGCGCACCGGAGCCCAGCGGCACCCGGGTGCCGTCCGCCGACACCACCAGCATCCCCACCCGGTCACCGGTGCGGACGTGGTGCTCGGCGAGCGCCGAGGCCGCCCGCACGGTCAGGTCCAGCGTGCTGGCCGCGCCGTCGATGCCGCCCGAGACGCCCATGTCGCCGAGTCCGTCGAGCACGAGCCACACGCCGGCGTCCTGCTCGGCGCGGGTCGTGATCACGTGGAGCTCACCGGTGCGCAGCGAGACCGGCCAGGTGATCCGCTTGAGCCGGTCCCCGGTCGCGAACGGCCGGATCCCCTCGAACTCGGTGCCGCTGCCGAGCCGCCGCGACCGGTGCCGGCCGACGAGCCCGTCGGGCTGGGGCACCTCGGCGCGGGTGTCGTACGGCGCCGTCTGGGGCAGGACGTTGAAGCCCCGCTCCGGCAGGTCGAGCGGACCCCAGACCCACCCCGCCCAGGCGGAGGTCAGGGCCACGCGCTCGGCGCCCACCGCGCGCCGGCCCCAGCGGCGCGGGCTGAAGACGATCGTCGGCAGGCCCGCGTCGACCAGCGACCCTGCGGCGCCGTACGCCGGCTGGGTGGCGACGTGCGGCGCGGGGAGCGCGACGCGGGTGACGTGCTCGACCCCGTCGAGGTCGGCGACCGCGAGGCGCGAGGTCGTCGCCTGGCCCTCGTGCAGACGGACGTGGTCGAGCTGGGCGGACACCTGCGGGTCCGTGCGCGGGCGTCCGGCGAGCCCCATCGCGGCCAGGACCGCGAAGGGAGCGGCCAGGACGACCAGCACCTCCTGGCCCAGCACGACCCCGCCGGTCATCCCGCCCAGCGTGAGCAGGCAGGCCCGGACGAGCGCGGGAGTGGGCCGCCAACGGGAGGTCACCGCGAGGTCACCGGGCGCCGCGGGCTTCGAGGGCGCGGGGCGTCTCGACCGACGACAGGACGGCGTCGACGACCCGGGAGCCGGACGCCTGGGTCATCCAGAGGTCGGGCTTGATGGTGATGCGGTGCGCGAGCACCGCTCGCGCGACGACCTTGACGTCCTCGGGCACGACGTAGTCGCGGCCCCGGATGGCGGCCCAGGCCCGCGCGGTGAGGACGAGCCCGAGGCTGCCGCGGGGCGAGGCGCCCGTCAGCACGTCGGGGTGCGAGCGGGTCGCCCCGACCAGCTCGACGCAGTAGCGCGCGACCGAGTCGTCGACGGCGACCCGCTCGACGGCCGCCTGCGCCGCGGAGAGGCCGCCCGCGTCGGTCACCTGCTGGATGTCGACCTCCTCGCGCTGCCGGTCCAGCCGCCGCCGCAGGACGTCGTGCTCCTCGCCGGCCGTCGGGTAGCCGAAGGCGACCCGGAGCAGGAAGCGGTCGAGCTGGGCCTCGGGCAGCGGGTAGGTGCCTTCGTACTCGACCGGGTTCGCGGTCGCGAGGACGTGGAAGGGGCTCGGCAGCCGGTGGGTCTGGCCCTCGACGGTGACCTGCCCCTCCTGCATCGCCTCGAGCAGCGCCGCCTGCGTCTTCGGCGGGGTGCGGTTGATCTCGTCCGCGAGCAGGAGGCCCGCGAAGATCGGTCCGGGCCGGAAGTCGAACTCGGCGCTGCGCTGGTCGTAGACGTAGGACCCGGTGAGGTCGGCGGGCAGCAGGTCGGGGGTGAACTGGGCGCGCGAGAACTCCAGCCCGAGCGCGCCCGCGAACGAGCGCGCGGCGAGGGTCTTGCCGAGGCCCGGGAAGTCCTCGAGCAGCACGTGGCCCTTGGCGAGGATCCCGGCGAGGACCAGCGTCAACGCGTCGCGCTTGCCGACGACGGCCCGGCCCACCTCGTCGAGCACGCTCTCGGCGAACTGGGCCACCTCCGTGGGGGCAGCCGCGGCGGCTGCGGTCGGGTCGTGGTCAGCGTCGGTCACGGGACTCCTCGATTCGGGTCAGGATGGTGTCGATGTCGGCGGGCCGGATGCGCTCCCGGCCGGCGAGGTCGCGCTGGATCTCGGCGGCGAGGTCCGGGTCGCGGCTCCTCGCCAGGGCGACCAGCCGCTCGGCCAGCGCGGCCGAGGGGTGGTCGGCGTGCTGGTGGCTGGACAGGACGCGCAGGTCGGAGGTGACCTCGTCGACGCGGTCCGAGCGGTGGTGCGGCACCTGGTGCTGCCAGTGGGAGACCGGGGCCTCGACGGTGTCGATCACGAGGTACGTCATCGCGATCAGGACGACGGCCCAGACGGCGTACGGGAAGGGGCGGGGCTCGAAGTCGAGCCAGACGGCGATCCCGTAGCCGATCGCGGCGAGGACCACGGCGCCGCCGATCCGGCCGCCCCACGCGGCGCCCTCATGCGCGCACGCCCAGGCTTCGGCGGATCGCGGCGAGGTCGGCCAGCGCCTCCGCGCGGTGCAGCTCGGTGATCTCGTGCTCGGAGAACCTGGCCTCGCGGTAGAGCTCGGCGAGGTGTCGCACCGGCCCGGTGTCGGCCTCGGCCAGGTCGAGGAAGCGCAGGGCGTACTCGGACGAGGTCTCCGCCGCGTGGCGCGGCACGCCTGCGGCCTCGCCCTGGACCTCGAACCGGTGCCAGGTGGCCACGATGGCGTTGCGGGCGTCACCGTCACGCAGCAGCGCGTCCTGCTCCTCGGCGTCCGCGACCACCGCCGCGGCCACGCGGTCCGGCTCGCCGAGCGACGTGAGCGCGAGGTCGACCCGCTCCTCGCCGGCGCGACGCGACAGGGCTGCGCGCACGACCGTCACCAGGAGCCAGAGCACGCCTCCGGCGGCCAGCCCGAGCAGGCCGAACAGGAAGGCGTAGATCAGCACCTTGATCCACCAGGGCGGCGGGTTCTGCTCGGCGAGGTCGCGGTAGTCGTCGATGCTCGCGCCCGGCGGCTCGCAGTAGTCGCGCTCGTTGATGTCGTCGGGCACGCCGTAGGTGATGGTGCCGTCCGCAGCGGTCTCCTCCGGCAGCGGGATGCACGACGTCGGCGTCGTGACGTCCTGCGCGGGGCGAGGACCGGGACCGGTGAAGACCTGGTCGGGTCCGATCAGCGTCGCCCACGCGACCAGCACCATGAAGAGGCTGGTCGCGGCCACCGTCACCACAGCGCGTACGGCGGGCGAGACGTCGCGAGACGCACGCATGGCGTGACCCTAGGTGAGCGGATCACGCCATGCGAGGGGTGGTGCGGGGGGTGCGAGTTCGTGAGGTCCGGTCAGTACGACGGCTGGCTCGGGTCGATCTGGCTGACCCAGGCGACCACGCCGCCGCCGACGTGCACCGCGTCGGCGTACCCGGCTCCCTTGACGATCGCGAGCGTCTCGGCCGAGCGCACGCCCGACTTGCAGTGCATGACGACCTGCTTGTCGCTCGGCAGCTGCGAGAGCGCGTTGCCGTTGAGGAACTCGCCCTTCGGGATCAGCACCGCACCGGGGATGTGGTTGATCTCGGCCTCGTTGGGCTCGCGGACGTCGACGAGCACGAAGTCGCGCTCCCCCGCCTCGCGCTCGCCGAGCATCTGCTCGAGCTGCTTGACCGAGATCGTCGACCCGGCAGCGGCCTCGGCGGCCTCGTCGGAGACGGCGCCGCAGAAGGCGTCGTAGTCGATGAGCCCGGTGACGGTGGCGTTCTCGCCGCAGAGCGCGCAGTTGGGGTCCTTGCGGACCTTCAGCTTGCGGTACTCCATCTCGAGGGCGTCGTAGATCATCAGCTTGCCGGCGATCGGGTCGCCGATGCCGGTGAGCAGCTTGATGGCCTCGTTGACCTGGATCGCGCCGATCGAGGCGCACAGGACGCCGAGGACGCCGCCCTCGGCGCAGCTCGGCACCATGCCCGGCGGCGGCGGCTCGGGGTAGAGGCAGCGGTAGCAGGGCAGGTCGTCGCCCATCGACGGCGCGAAGACGCTGGCCTGGCCGTCGAAGCGGTAGATCGAGCCCCAGACGTAGGGGATCTTCAGGAAGTACGCCGCGTCGTTGACCATGTAGCGCGTGGCGAAGTTGTCGGTGCCGTCGACGATCAGGTCGTAGCCCTCGAAGACGGACATCACGTTGTCGTTGTCGAGCCGCTCCTCGTGGAGGACGACCTCCACGTAGGGGTTGATCTCGGCGATCGACTCCTTGGCCGGACTGGCCCTTGGGCTTGTCGATGTCGCTGACGCCGTGGATGACCTGGCGCTGCAGGTTGGACTCGTCGACCGTGTCGAACTCGGCGATGCCGAGGGTGCCCACACCGGCCGCGGCCAGGTAGAGCAGGGCGGGCGAGCCGAGGCCGCCGGCACCGATGACGAGCACCTTGGCGTTCTTCAGGCGCTTCTGACCGCTCATCCCGACGTCCGGGATGATCAGGTGGCGGCTGTAGCGGCGCACCTCGTCGGTGGTGAGCTCGGCTGCCGGCTCGACGAGCGCGGGGAACGACACGGGGTGACTCCTTCGTGGGACGACCTGGCCCTGTGACAACCAGTGGGACCGCCTCCATGTTCCCGCCGCGTCCCAAGCCCGTCGTACGACGTCCCGGCATCCGGACGTGCCCCCAGCCGACCGGTGGCCTATAGGCTCGGCCCTCACTACTCAGCAGTACCTCCAGCAGCAGGAGCACGACGTGACCGTAGGTGGCACCGACACCGACACCGACGCCCCGCGCCCGCGCGGCGGCCGGATGCCCCGGCGCGAGCGCCGCGCCCAGCTCCTCGAGTCGGCGCTCGAGGTGTTCGTCGCGCAGGGCTACCACGCGGCCGCGATGGACGACATCGCCGAGCGCGCCGGTGTCTCCAAGCCCGTGCTCTACCAGCACTTCCCGGGCAAGCTCGACCTCTACCTCGCGCTGCTCGACACGTCGTGCGACCTCATCATCGACAACTGCCGCGCCGCGCTCGCCTCGACGACCGACAACAAGGACCGCGTGGCAGCGACCATGCAGGTGTTCTACAGCTACGTCGCGTCCGAGGAGGGCGCGTTCCGGCTGGTCTTCGAGTCCGACCTCACCAGCGAGCCCGACGTGCGCGAGCGCGTCGACCGGGTGACGACCGAGTGCGCCTCGATGATCGCCGACGTGATCCGCACCGACACCGGCCTGCCCGACGAGCCCTCGCAGCTGCTGGCGGTCTCGCTGGTGGGAATGGCGCAGGTGTCCGCGCGGTTCTGGCTGGCGGGCGGCGGCACCATCCCCCGGGAGGACGCCGCGTCCCTGATCGCCGGTCTGGCGTGGCGCGGCATCCGCGGCTACCCGAGGACCGACGACCACTGACACACAGCACCACCCCTACTCGAGCAACCAGGCACACCTAGGCAAGGAGCACCACTGTGGAGGTCAAGATCGGCGTGCAGCAGGCGTCGCGAGAGCTCGTCGTCGACACGGACAGCACGCCCGAGGACGTCGAGCAGCGCCTCACCGAGGCGATCGCCGGCAACGGCGTGCTGCGCCTCTCCGACGTCAAGGGCCGCACCGTCATCGTGCCGGCCGACAAGATCGCCTACCTCGAGCTGGGCTCCCCCACCTCGAGCGCCGTCGGTTTCCGCTGACGGACCGACCGGCTCGAACTGGCTATTGACAAACTCACCCTTCGGGGGGCGCGGCAATTGCTACGTACGCTCGCGCGGGCGTCATCATGAAGGTGCCGGCACACCCTGCCGGCACAGCAGTGTCCACGAACCCGTGGCAATGAAAGGTGGCCAATCATGGTCGTAGACATCATCGTTCTCATCATCATCGGCGCGATCATCGGACTGCTCGGCAAGCTCGTCGCGCCGGGCGACAAGGACAACATCCCGATCTGGCTCACGATCCTGTGCGGCATCGGCGGCGTGCTCCTCGGCTACGCGATCTACTCGTTCTTCGGTGGCGACGGCTCCGACGGCGATCGACTGGACCCGCTGGATCGTCTCGATCATCACCGCGGCCGTCCTGGTCGTGATCGCGTCGACCGTGACCGGACGCAACACGCGGCAGCCGCACGCGCGTCTGACCCACGCACCTCAGCACGAGGCCCCGCACCCGATCCGGGTGCGGGGCCTCGTCGTCGTGCAGCGGCTCAGGAGTCGAGGCCCAGCTCCGCCATCCGCGCGGCGTGCAGCTCGGTGAGCCGGGCGAACATCCGCCCGAGCGCCGCGAGGTCGAGGCCGGGTCGGTCGACTCCCCCGGCCAGCAGGGCGGTGAGCGAGTCGCGGTCGCCGGCGACCCGCTGGGCCTGGGTGAGCGCCTCGCCCATCAGCCGCCGGCCCCACAGCGCGAGCCGGCCGCCGAGCCGGTGGTCGTGGGCGATGCCGGCGCGGACCCGCTCGACGATGAACGCCGTCTGGCCGGTGTCCTCCAGCGAAGCGATGATCACCTCGCGTGTCTCGGGGTCGAGGTAGGCCGCGATCTCGCGGTAGAAGTCCGCGGCGAGGCCGTCGCCGACGTAGGCCTTGATGAGCCCCTCGTAGTAGTCCGACGGCGCGGTGTGGGCGTGGAAGCCGTCGAAGCTGGCCTGGAAGGCCTGCATCGCCTCGCCCGGGTCGGCGCCGAGCTCCTCGAGCCGGCCGACGAGCTTCTGCAGGTGCGCGAACTCCGCCGTGGCCATCGCGCCGATGGCGATCTTGTCGTCGATCCCGGGCGCCATCTTGGCGTCCTCGACGAGCCGCTCGAACGCCGAGAGCTCGCCGTAGGCGATCGCACCGAGGAGGTCGACGGCAGCGCGGCGGTAGTCCTCGTCGGGCGATTCAGTCATGCTCGCACCCTAGCGATACCATCGAGGTGACCGAGCCCCGGTGAACCCGTCCGGTGGCCGCCTGTATGTGCGCGGTTGGCAGAGCCTGCAAGAGGACCTTTCGAGTGGCTGACCGCATACGCGTGGGACATCCATACCTCTTGACGAAAGCGACATCCTCGTGACGACCACCTTCCGTGAACTGGGCGTGCACGCCCAGATCTGCGACGCGCTCGACCGCGCCGGCATCACCACCCCCTTCGCCATCCAGGAGATGACCCTCTCGGTCGCCCTCCTCGGCACCGACCTCATCGGCCAGGCCCGCACGGGCACCGGCAAGACCCTCGCCTTCGGCATCCCGGTGCTGCAGCGCAGCGTCGCGCCCAGCGACCCGGCCTACGCCGACATGCCGCAGGGCAAGCCGCAGGCGCTCATCGTCGCCCCGACCCGCGAGCTCGCGCTCCAGGTGTCGAGCGACCTCGCGCTCGCCAGCAAGGACCTGGGCCTGCGCGTCCTCACCGTCTACGGCGGCGTCGGCTACGACACCCAGCTCGAGGCCCTCGAGTCCGGCGTCGACATCGTCGTCGGCACCCCCGGTCGCCTCATCGACCTCGCCAACCGCCGCGCGCTCGACCTCTCGCACGTGCACGCGCTCGTGCTCGACGAGGCCGACGAGATGCTCGACCTCGGCTTCCTGCCCGACGTCATCACGCTGCTCTCGAAGACCCCCGAGACCCGCCAGACGATGCTGTTCTCGGCCACCATGCCGTCCGCGATCGTCGCGCTGGCCCGCACCCACATGCGCCACCCGATGAACATCCGCGCCGAGTCGTCCTACGACACCACGATGGTGCCGGCCACCGCGCAGTTCATCTACCTGGCCCACGACCTCGACAAGCCCGAGATCATCGGCCGCGTCCTGCAGGCCGAGGACGCCGAGAAGATCATCGTCTTCACCCGCACCAAGCGTCAGGCGCAGCGCGTCGCCGACGACCTCGCCGAGCGCGGCTTCAGCTCCTCGCCCCTGCACGGCGACATGGCGCAGGTCGCGCGCGAGAAGGCGCTCGCCAAGTTCCGCGAGGACAAGATCCGCGTCCTCGTCGCCACCGACGTCGCCGCCCGCGGCATCGACGTGCGCGGCGTCTCCCACGTCATCAACTACACCTGCCCCGAGGACGACAAGACCTACGTCCACCGCATCGGCCGCACCGGCCGCGCGGGCGCCTCGGGCATCGCGATCACCTTCGTCGACTGGGCCGACCTGCACCGCTGGAAGATGATCAACAAGACGCTCGACCTGCCCTTCCCGGAGCCGCAGGAGACCTACTCGACCTCCCCGCACCTGTTCCACGACCAGGGCATCCCGGAGGGCACCAAGGGCCGCATCGTCGACCCCGCGCCCCAGCCGCCCAAGGCCGACCGCCCGCCGCGCGAGCGCTCCGGTGGCCGCTCCGGTGGCTCGGGCCGCTCGGACTCGGGCCGCTCGGACTCGGGCCGGTCGGACTCGGGTCGCGGCTCGGACGCGTCGACCTCGGAGAAGTCCGGCGACGCACCGCGTCGTCGCAACCGCAGCCGCAGCCGTACGCGCACCCGCGGCGGATCCGCGGTGGAGACGCCGAAGAGCTGACCTGCGCCTACTTCTTCGCGCGAGCGGGCTTCTTCGCCGCCTTCTTCTTGGGGCGGGAGGCCCGCTCGACGAGGTTCACGGCCACCGCGCGGTAGGCCTGCGCACCCTTGTTGGTGCGGCTCGTGGCCAGGATCGAGCGACCCGCGGCGGGCGCCTCGGCGAACTTGATGGTCTTGGGGATCGGCGGCTCGACGACCTCGAGGTCGTAGGTCTCGCTGATCGTCTCCAGCACCGTGCGCGCGTGGTTGGTGCGGCCGTCGTAGAGCGTCGGCAGCACGCCCCACACCTCGAGGCCGCGGTTGGTGAACCGGCGTACGTCGTGGACGGTGTCGAGCAGCTGGCCCGACGCCGCGGTGCGACAGCGTCTCGCACTGCAGCGGGATCAGGACGCCGTCGGCTGCGGTGAGCGCGGCGACCGTGAGCACGCCGAGGGACGGCGGGCAGTCGAGCAGGACCCAGTCGTAGGGCCCCTCCTCGGTGTCCGCGAGGTCCTCGGCGAGCTGCTCGAGCGCGCCCTTGATGACGTGCTCGCGGCCCGGTCCGGGTGAGCAGGTCGGCCTCGGCGCGGGCCAGCTCGATCGTGGCCGGCAGGAGGTCGACGCCGTCCTCGGTCGCGATGATGACCTCGGCCGGGTCGACGCCCTGGGTCAGCACGTGGTGCACCGACACCTCGAGGTCCTCGGGGTCGATCCCGAGCGAGAAGGTCAGGCAGGCCTGCGGGTCGAGGTCGACCAGCAGCACCCGGTGGCCGAGCTCGGCGAGGGCCGCCCCGATGGACGCGACGGACGTCGTCTTCGCCACGCCGCCCTTCTGGTTCGCGACGGCCAGGGTGACGGGGGCCGGGGTCTGGGTGCTCATCGTGGCCCATTGTGCAGGACGGGGTCGCGGACCCGACGGGTGTCCTGAAACGCTGGCCCCATGTCTACCGCTCTCATCACCGGCGCGACCGCCGGCATCGGCCACGAGTACGCCGTCCAGCTCGCCGCGCGCGGCCACGACCTCGTCCTCGTCGCGCGCGACGTCGCCCGGCTGGACCTGGTGGCCGACGAGCTGCGCCGCGCCCACCAGGTCGAGGTCGAGGTGCTGCCCGCCGACCTCACCGACCGCGCCGACCTCGCGCGCGTCGAGGCCCGGCTCGCCGACCACGACCGGCCGGTCGACCTGCTGGTCAACAACGCCGGCTTCGGGCTGAAGAAGCGCTTCCTCGACAACACCGCCGACGAGGAGACCGCGATGCTCGAGGTGCTCGTCACCGCGGTGCTGCGGCTGACCCACGCCGCCCTCGGCGCGATGGCCGAGCGCGGCCACGGCGGCATCATCAACGTCTCCAGCGTCGCCGCCTTCCTCCCCCGCGGCTCCTACTCCGCCGCCAAGGCGTGGGTGAACTCCTTCAGCGAGTGGGCCCACATGGAGTACGGCCCGCGCGGCGTCACGGTGATGTCGCTCTGCCCGGGCTTCACCAAGACCGAGTTCCACGAGCGGATGCAGGTCACGCGCGGCGACGGCTTCATGTGGCTCGACGTCGAGTTCCTGGTCCGCAAGTCGCTGGAGGACTTCGACAAGGGCCGCGCCTACTCGATCCCCGGCGCGCAGTACAAGACGATCATCGCGCTGACCAAGGCCATCCCCAACCGGGTGCTGCGGCTGACGCAGTCGATGGGGCGCCGCTGAGGGCGCGGCCCTGTCGAGTCCCCGCACGTGCGGGGACGTCTGTCACTTGGAGGGGGCTGCAAAGGCCGTCCAAGTGTCACGACTCGCCGCTCCGAGTTGCTCGCGAGCCACGGGTGGCCGGGGTGCGCCAGCTCCAGCGCGTCGCGGAGCCACGCCCGCGCGCGTACGTCGAGCAGCGGGGCGCACGCGTCGAAGTCGGCCCGGTCCTGGGGCCGCAGCGCTCGCGCCTTGTGGAGCAGCTGCACCTCCGGTGCCGAGGTAGCGGATGCCGTCGCGCTCCCAGAGGATCTCCGCCAGCGGCCGGCTGATCCGGGCGTCGCGCTTGAAGGTCCAGGTCGTCGGCGTCGTGTGCATCAGGATGACGTCGTACTCCCACGGCTCCGCGCCGCTCGGGCGCAGCCAGAGGTTCTCGCACTCGTCGGTGACCTCGTCGTCGCCGTCGAGCAGCGGGCGCAGCGTGCCGCTGTCCGCCTCCCACACGTCGAGGCGACCGGCGAGGTGGCGTCGCAGCGCGCCGATGTCCGAGCGCGGGATGCTCGGGTCGACGTCACCGTGGTCCCGCGGGACTCCGGTGAACGCCTCGATCGCCCAGCCACCGGCGATCCACCACGGCCGGTCGTAGCCCGCGAACAGCTCCGCCGCGTCCTGCGGCGTCCGTGCCTGCCACGGCCCGTAGAGCCGGACGATCTCGTCGTGGTCGAGCACCGACGCAGCGTCCGGGGCGATCAGCTGCGCCAGGCGCGGAGCATGTCGGCGGTCAGCCGGGTCCGCGTCACGCCGGCGGCCTTGTCGCTCGTCCTCGAGGAGCCGGACAGGCGGATGCCGCGAACGACGCCCTCGCTCAGGGGCTCGCCGGTGCGCGCGGAGTACGCCATCCAGCGGATGGCGCGGCGCTCGACGCGCTCGGTGGTGTGGGCGCCGGGGGCCAGTCGGACGCGGCCGTCGGGTCGACCACCGCGGACTCCGCCGTACATCACCACGACGCTCGTCGTGCGGGGGTTGGTGAAGCGGAGCCTGCCCGGTCGGTCGACCTTGCGCACGGTGACCTCAGGGCTCTCGGTCACCGTCACGGTGACGGTTGCCGGGGTGAGGTGCTCGCTGTCGCAGGCCCAGTAGGTGAGCTGGTAGGTGCCGGCGCGGTTGGCCCAGGACATCACGACGAGCTGCTCACGGGCGCCCTCGTCGGGCGATCCTCCGGCGTTGCTGACGCTGAAGCCCGCGTGGGGGATCTCGATCGAGTAGTCACCGTCGGGCGACACCTCAGCCGCGGACAGCCCGCTCTCGGGTGGCTGGACCCGGCAGATCTCGAGCACGCTCCCGTCGGCGGCGCTGTCGTTGGCCAGGACGTCGATGATGGTGGCGCCGCCGAGCTCGGGCCCACGCGCCTCGATGGTGACGACGTCGTTGCCGGCGACGGGCGGCGGGCTGTCGTCAGCCATCGCGGGAGCTGACGTCCCCAGGATCGACGCGGTGACCATCACCGATGCGGTGGTCAGGACGGCCAGGCGAGAGGCGCGAGCAGGCACAGGAGGCTCCCAGGAACGTGCGGCCGAGGACGGCGCGTGTGTGTCAGGCCGCACCTTACGACGTCCTAGGGTCCTTGCATGACCGATCAGACCAAGCGCGGGCTCCGCGCCCTCGTCGTGGGCATCCTGCTGATCCTCGCGGGCATGGCGCTCCACGCGTCCGACAGCGAGACCCTGAAGGCGATCGCCGTGCTCGTCGACCTCATGGGCGGGGTGCTGGTGCTGATCGGCATCGTGCTCGGGCTGGTCGGCCTGTTCAGGAAGTCCTGAGGCTCTCGATCCAGGAAGCCAGCTCGCGCGGGTGCGTGAAGAGCAGCACGTCCGGCCCGTCGGGCGAGGCAGCCCACGCGCGCATCCGGTCCCGCTTGCGGGCGAACGACTGGAAGTGCCACGCGATGATCGAGTCGCGGGCGACGACCTTGCGCCAGGACTCGACGTTGCCGTTGCACATCGGCTCCTTCGTGATCGCTCGTGCGACCGTCCGCCGGACCAGCCGCGCGAGGGAGAGCCAGCGCGGGTAGTCGAGGCCGATGACGAGCTCGGCGCGCGGGACCACGAGGTCGCGCCACGAGCCGTACGCCGTGTCGAGCAGCCAGCGCTCCCCCGCGACGATCTCCCCGATCACCTCGCACTGCCGCGCCTCCGGGACCGGCACCCACCCGGGCAGCCAGGTCAGCTCGTCGACGAGGGTCACCGGGTGCCCGGTCAGCTCGCCGATGGCCAGGGCGGCCGTGCTCTTGCCGCTGCCCGTGACGCCGTAGAGGAGGACGCGGTCGGGGAGCGGTTTCGAGGCTCGCTGCGCTCGCACCTCAACCACCCAGGGCAGGGCCGGCCAGCGAGACGAGCCGCTCGTACTGCTCCGGGTCCGTCGTGTTCACCCCGAGGTCGTGGTCGATCTTGCCGAGGCCGTGGTGGTCGCTGCTGCCGGTGACGACGAGGTCGAGGTCGGCGGCGATGGCGCGGAGCCGGGTCCTCATCTCGGGCGGGTGGTCCTGGTGGTCCACCTCGATCCCGGCCAGACCCAGGTCCTTCAGGCCGGACAGGGCGGCGGCGTCGAGCACCGTCCCGCCCCGACGACCCCACGGGTGCGCGATCACGGGCACGCCGCCGGCGGCGACGATCAGCGGGATCATCTCCTGCAGCGGCGTGGCGTAGCGGTCGACGTACCCGGGCTGGCCGGGGTTGAGGAACTCCGCGAAGGCGGCCGTCCGGTCGCCCACCAGCCCGAGCCGCACGAGCGCGTCGGCCACGTGCGGCCGCCCGGCGGCGACGGAGCCACCGGACTCACGACGTACGTCCTCCTCGGTGATCTCGATGCCGGCGCCGCGCAGCGCGGCGACGATCGCGGGCGTCCGCGAGGTGCGTCCCGCCAGGATCCGGTCGAGGGCGGCGACGAGGGGCGCGTACGTCGGGTCGGGCAGGTAGCCGAGCAGGTGGACGCCGCGGTGCGCGAACTTCGTGCTCACCTCGAGGCCCGGCACCAGGGTGATGCCCACCTCGTCGGCCGCCTGCTGCGCCTCGGCCCAGCCCGACATCGCGTCGTGGTCGGTGAGCGCGACGACGTCGAGGCCGGCGGCCGCGGCCTCCCGCATCAGCTGGGCGGGGGTGTCGGTGCCGTCGCTGGCGGAGCTGTGCGTGTGGAGGTCGATCCGCACGTCGTCAGCCGTTCCACTTCAGCAGGACCGGGGTCTCCCGCTCGAAGCCCAGCACCGACACGGTCGAGGTGTCGAGGCGGAAGAACCGGCCCTCCTCGGCCGGCTGCTCCAGCCAGCGCGCGGTCAGCACGCGCAGCGAGTGCCCGTGGGCGAAGACGAGCGTGCGGTCGTGCTCGCGCGCGCGCTCGACGACGCGGTCGAGCCGGTCGGACACCTCGTCGGCGGTCTCGCCTCCCGGCGACGGGTGCGTCCAGACCGACCAGCCGGGCACGGTCTCGCGGATCTCGTCGGTGGTGATGCCCTCGTAGTCGCCGTAGGCCCACTCGGCCAGGTCGTCGTCGACCTCGGCGTCGGGGAAGCCCGCCAGCTCGGCCGTACGACGAGCGCGCTGGCGCGGGCTCGTCAGCACGAGGTCGAACGACACCTCGGCCAGCCGCGGCGCCAGCGACGTGGCGGTCTCCTCGCCGACGTCGGTGAGGGGCAGGTCGGTGGTGGACGTGTGCCTGCCGTCGCGGCTCCACTCCGTCTCGCCGTGCCGGACGATCCACAGCTCGCGATGCACTCCGGAGGCCATGCCCGCGAGTCTGCCACGGGCGGACCGGCGGCCTGCCACGATGCTCGCCATGATGCGCCCGGTGCAGACCTCGGCCGGGCGCGGCTGGCGATCGCGGCGGCGTTCCTCACGCAGGGCCTGGTCTTCATCAGCCTCACCACCCGCCTCCCCCGCATCCAGGACCGCTGGGACCTCGGCGAGCTCGCCCTCTCCGGCGTGCTGCTGATGATGGTGCTGCTCGCCGGCGTCGGCTCGCTGCTGGCCGAGCGCCTCGCGCCCCGGCTCGACAGCGCGGTCGTGCTGCGCGCCGGACTGCTGGTGGTCGCGGTGTCGGTGGCGGTCGCGATCCTCGCTCCGACGACGCTGGTCTTCGTCCTCGGCCTGGCGGCGTACGGCGTCGGGCTGGGGCTGGTCGACGCGACGGGCAACATGCAGGCGGTCGCGCTCGAGCACCGGATCGGTCGGGTCGTCCTGCCGTCGTGCCACGGAGCGTGGACGCTGGGCGGGATCATCGGCGCGGTCCTCACCCTGGCCACCACCGACGTCCCGTGGTCGGCGATCGCGCTCGTCGCGATCCTGCCGCTGCTGGCGGCGGGCGCGCCGTTCCTGGCCCGTGACCACGGCGAGGCGGCCACGGCCACCGAGACCGACGTGCCGTGGCGCGCCATCGTGATGATCGGCCTGGCGCTCGTCGTCTTCTACACGGTCGACACCGCGGCGGCGACCTGGGGACCGGTGTACCTCGACGACGTCTTCGCCGCTCCCGAGGAGCTCGTCGCGCTGGCGACGCTCCCCTACCTGGTGGCGAGCGGGCTGGTGCGCCTGGTCGGCGACCGGCTCACCGAGCGGGTCGGGGCGGTGCGGCTGCTGCGGGTGGGCGCACTGGTCGCCTTCGTGTCGCTGGCGGTGATCGTCGCTGCGCCGTCGTGGCCGGTCGCGGTCGTCGGCTTCACGCTGCTCGGCTGCGGGGTCGCGGTCGTCGCCCCGCTGAGCTTCTCCGCGGCGGCCGCGCTCGCCGGACGCGACGCGGATCCCGCCACGCGACAGGCGCGGGTCGACGCGGTGGTCGCGCGGTTCAACCAGTTCAACTACGTCGGCGCGCTGCTCGGCGCGGTGATGACGGGAGCGGTCGGCGCGAGCTCGCTGCGCATCGGCTTCGCGGTCCCGCTGGTGCTGGTGCTCGCCCTGTTCTGGCTGGCGAAGGCCTTCGCGCCGGCGGACGAGCTGTCCGCCGGCGCGCAGCCTGTCGACAACCGGGGCTAGGCCTCAGACGCCGCCGCCACCGGCCTTGCGGCGGTGCATCGGCTTGGCGACGTTCTTGTCGTTGATCTCCGAGCCGTGCGCCTTCTCGCGCGACTCCGCACTGTCGTCCGGGTGCTGGTGGCCCTTCTTGCGGTCGAGGGCCTCGCGCATCTTCGCCTTGAGGTCTGCGTTGGGGTCCTGGTCAGCCATGGGTCCTCCTGGATCCGAGCGGTTCGCATCTGTCTCTCGTGCGCTGCCACCCTCCCAAACCCGTCAAGCCGGGTCCACGGCTTTATCGGCGTGCGGGTCGCCGCAGCACGTCGATCCGCCCGGCGAGCTTGCCCATCATCCGGAAGACGTGCCAGCGGCAGTCGCCCACCATCACGTCGTACGCCGCGTCGCCGAACTCGGCGCGGTAGCGCTCCGGCTCGCGCAGCAGCCGGGCCAGGTGGAGCAGCGAGCGCGCCGCCTGGCCGTCCTGCTCCTGCGCCCACTCGCCCCACTCGCTGGCGAGGTCGATCGTCTCGACGACCTCGAGCCCGGAGGCGGCGATCGCGTCGTCGAGCACCCGCGGGTCGGCCGAGGTCGGCACGACGCCCATCACGTCGAAGAGCTGGTCGGCCTCCTCCGGGGCGAGCAGGTCGGTGGCGACCATCGTGTAGCTGACGACGTACGCACCGGGGCGCAGCACGCGGGCGAACTCGAGCATCGCCTCCTCCGGGTCCTCGACGTGCACGATCACGTCGCGGCACCAGACCAGGTCGACCGAGGAGTCGGGCGCCGGGATCCGCGTCGCGGTGCCGCGCTCGAAGGAGACGCGCGAGGCGATGTCCGGCGCCTCCGAGCGGCGCGCCTCGCGGGCCAGGTCGAGGTGGCGCTGGACGGGGTCGATGCCGAGCACGCGGAACCCGAAGTGCGTCGCCAGCCGGAACGCGTGCGCCCCCTCGCCGCAGCCGACGTCGACCACCCGGCTGTCGGGCGGCAGGTCGAGCTCGCGCACCACCTGGAGCAGCATCGACGGGCCGCGCGGCGACAGGCTCTCGTCGAGCCGCTCCCCGAACGCCTCCTCGATGCGCGGGTAGCTGTCGTAGAAGAAGTCACGGTCCCAGGCCACGGAGCAGAGTCTGCACGCTCGGCGGCTCTCCTAGGATCAAGGCATGGCCCGCCGCGCGTTCCTCCACGTCGGGACCGCGAAGTCCGGCACGTCCTACCTGCAGGACCTGTGGTGGCGGCACCACGACGAGCTGCGCGACCGGGGGCTCCTGCTGCCGGGCCGGCGGCGCCGCGACCACTTCACCGCGGCCGCGCTGGTCAAGGGCATGACGGCCGTCGTCGACGACCTGGGCGATCGCGACCGCGACGTCTGGGACCGGCTCGTGCAGGAGACGCGCGCGTGGCCCGGCGACGTGCTCGTCAGCAACGAGCACTTCGCCGACTCCCCCGCCGACGCTGCCGCCGCGGCACTGTCCGACCTCGCGTCCGCCGCCGACGAGGTGCACGTGCTGGTCACCGCGCGCGACCTCGGGCGGGTGCTCCCGTCGGCGTGGCAGCAGCGGGTCAAGATGGGCGCCCGCATGCCCTACCGCAAGTTCCTCGGCAGCGTGCGGCGCGAGGACGGCGACCAGAAGTTCTGGCGCTACCAGGACGTCCCCGCCATCCTCGACGTCTGGTCGGCAGGTGTCCCGGGTGAGCGCGTGCACGTCGTCGTCGTACCCGCGCCGGGTGCGCCGCGCGACGAGCTCTGGCTGCGGATGGCGTCGGTCCTCGGCCTCGACGTCACCGGGCTCGACACCGCCGCGCAGCGGCCCAACGACTCCCTCGGGGTCGTCGAGGCCGAGCTGCTGCGACGGGTCAACGACGCCGTCCCCCGCGACCGTCGCTCACTGGCCTACTCGCGGCACGTCAAGGGCTCCTTCGTGCCCACGGCGCTGGTCGGGAGCGCCCCGCGCGACTCCTTCGCACTGCCCGACAACCACGTCGCGTGGATCGAGGAGGCGGGCGCGACGGTCGTCGCGGCGCTGCGCTCCAGCTCGTACGACGTCGTGGGCGACCTCGACGACCTGCTCCCCGTCCTGGCCGCCGACGGCCGCACCCCCGACCAGGTCAGCGAGGCCGAGCTGCTCGCCGCGGCCACCACCGTGCTGGCCCGGCTCGACCTCGACCGGGCGGACTCGCTCGACGAGGCCCTCGACGCCCTCGCCGGGCACCTGCTCAGCGCGGGATGAGCGCCCAGTAGTCGAGGTCGAGCAGCACGCCGTCGGCGTACTTCCCGTCGTCGGAGCGCAGCGTCATCGACTCGTCGCGACCGCGGGTCGCCACCAGTCGGAGCCGGAGCGCGCCGACACCCGGTGCGTCGAGCGTGGCGGTGTCGAGCACCTCGGACCACGCGTGGACGGTGTCGTCGGCGAAGGCCGGGGCGACGTGCGCGCCGGCGTTGATCGCGGCGATGAGCTGGGCGTTGGCGAGGCCGTTGAAGGAGAGGGCGCGGGCCAGCGAGATCACGTGGCCGCCGTAGACGAGCCGCCTGCCGTCGGGGCGCGCGTCGGTGTTGAAGTGCACCTTGGCGGTGTTCTGCCACAGCCGCGTCGCCATCATGTGCTCGGCGTCGGTGAGGGTCACGCCGTCGACGTGGTCGATCCGCTCCCCCACCTCGTAGTCGCCGAGCCGGTGCGGCGAGCCTGCCGCCACGTCGTCGTACGACGAGAAGTCGAGGCCGGCGGGCACGACCAGGTCGGCTGCGTCGACGGCCGGCGCCAGGTCGGGCACCACCGTGGCGGGGGCCGGCGAGTCCGCGGAGCGCTTGTGCACCATCACCCAGCGCGCCCAGTCGATCGCGACCTCGCCCCGCTGGTTGGTCGCGGTCGAGCGGACCCACACGACGCCCGTGCGACCGTTGGAGTTCTCCTTGAGGCCGATCACCTCGGAGCGCGTGCGCAGCGTGTCGCCCGGCACGACCGGGACGTGGAAGCGGCACTCGGCGTAGCCGAGGTTCGCGACGGCGTTGAGCGAGACGTCCGGCACGGTCTTGCCGAAGGCGACGTGGAAGCCGACCAGCTCCTCGACCGGGTGGGGCACCAGGCCGACCGACGCGGCGAGCTCGGCGGACGACGGGACCGCGAAGCGGGTCGGGTAGATCGCGCCGTAGAGCGCCCGGTCGCCCTCGGTGATCGTGCGGGGCGTGGCGTGGTCGATGACCTGCCCGACGGTGAAGTCCTCGAAGAAGTTGCCGGGGTTCGTCTTGGCCGCAGTCATGCCCGACATCGTGCCGCAGCTGCTGGCGCGGAGGTGGTCGCGGTCACGTGGGATTGCTCACCCCTCGAACGGCACCTCGCGGACCCTCGCGCCCGTCAGGGTCGTCTCGAGCAGGGCCCAGCCCTCAGGCGTCGTAGGGGAACGCGCGGACCACGTCGCCGGCCGGCGTCGTCCTGAGGTAGCCGCTCTCGTTGAACTGGTTGCCGATGTAGATGTTGACCGCTGCCTGGTCGTCGAACCACCGGTTCACGAGCACGTGGGTGAGCTTGCCCCGCTCCACGTCGAGCGTCCTTCGTGCGGTGTCGATGTTGGCGAACATCCGGCGTACGTCGACGGTGCCGAGGTCGACGATCCCGCCCGGTCCGGTCACCCGTGACGCCTCGGTGTCCTGGCGCCACTCGCCGGTCCACGACCAGCGCTCCATCCGCGGGCGCGAGCCGCGCACCGGCACCATCACGCCGACCCGGTCCGGGTAGAAGCCCGCCTCGTAGACCTCGAGCGTGCCGAACTGCTCCTCGTAGGCCCGCAGGAAGCCACGCACCTGGCCCGCGGTCATCTCGAACGACGGCGCCGCGGCCCGGCTCCTCGACCGACACCTCCGGTGCGGCAGAGGCCGACGGCACCCCGGTGGTCGTGGCGATCTCGCCGCCGCTCGACGCGAAGAAGAACAGCGCCACGATCCCGGTGACGCCCGCCACGACCAGCGCCACGAAGACGACCAGGCCCACCAGCACCCCGCCGACCCTGCGCGAGCCGGAGGACAGGCGCGACGGGCGGCCGGGAAGGTGTGGCCGCCGGCACCTGGCCCGGCGGCAGCTGCAGGTCGCGGGTGAGCGTCTGGAGCTCGTCGAGGGTCTCCGCCGCCAGCGCCCGCCCGACGCGGAACTCGCGGTCGGCGTCGCCGATCTGCCCGTCGACGTAGGCCGCCTCGATCAGCTCGACGAAGCGGTCGCGGTCCGCGTCCTTCGCCCGGAATCCCCTCATGACGGGGAGTCTAGGACTAGTCCGACGTGCTGAAGGCGGCGTCGAAGGCGGCGTCGGGAGCATCGAACGCGAGCCGGCGGACCAGCTCGAGCGCCTCGGGCGCGCCGATGAGCCGGTCCATGCCGGCGTCCTCCCACTCGACCGAGATCGGGCCGTCGTAGCCGATGGTGTTGAGCATCCGGAAGCACTGCTCCCACGGGACGTCGCCGTGCCCGGTGGACACGAAGTCCCACCCGCGGCGCGGGTCGGCCCACGGCAGGTGCGAGCCCATCCGTCCGTTGCGCCCGTTGCCGACCTGCTTCTTCGCGTCCTTGCAGTCGACGTGGTAGATCCGGTCCTTGAAGTCCCAGAGGAAGCCCACCGGGTCGAGGTCCTGCCACACGAAGTGGCTGGGGTCCCAGTTGAGGCCGAAGGCCTCGCGGTGGTCGACGGCCTCGAGGGCGCGCACCGTCGTCCAGTAGTCGTAGGCGATCTCCGAGGGGTGCACCTCGTGGGCGAACTTCACGCCCTCGCTGTCGAACACGTCGAGGATCGGGTTCCACCGGTCGGCGAAGTCCTGGTAGCCGGCGTCGACCATGTCCTGCGAGGCCGGCGGGAACATCGCGACGTACTTCCAGATCGAGGAGCCGGTGAAGCCGACGACCACGTCCACCCCGAGCCTGCGGGCCGCGCGGGCGGTCATCTTCATCTCCTCGGCCGCGCGCTGGCGCACGCCCTCCGCGTCGCCGTCGCCCCAGATCCGGTCGGGCAGGATGCCGCGGTGCCGCTCGTCGATCGGGTCGTCGCACACGGCCTGGCCCTTGAGGTGGTTGCTGATCGCGAAGACCTGGAGGTCGTACTTCTTGAGCACCTCGAGCTTCGCGGGCACGTAGGCGTCGTCCTCGACGGCGGCCCACGGGTCGAAGTGGTCGCCCCAGCACGCGATCTCGAGGCCGTCGTAGCCCCAGCCCGACGCGAGCCGGCACACCTCCTCGAACGGCAGGTCGGCCCACTGGCCGGTGAACAGGGTGATGGGGCGGGTCATCTGGTGTCCCTTCTCAGGAGGTGCGGGGGTCGTGTCAGGCGGGGATGTCGTGCCAGGTGGAGCTGAGCGAGCTGGCCTCGACGGCCGCGAGCACGCGCTGGACCTGCAGGCCGTCGGCGAACGACGGGGTCGGGTCGGCGCCGCGGGCGATGTCGCTGACCAGGTCGACGACCTGGTGGGTGAAGCCGTGCTCGTAGCCCAGCAGGTGGCCCGGCGGCCACCACGCGGCGACGTAGGGGTGCTCGGGCTCGGTGGCGAGGATCCGGCGGAACCCCGCCGTCTCCGAGTCGAGGTCGCCGTCGTGGAAGTGGAGGACGTTCATGTCCTCGAAGTCGAAGGCGAGGCTGCCGCGCGAGCCGTTGACCTCGATGCGGATGGCGTTCTTGCGGCCGTTGGCGAAGCGGGTCGCCTCGAAGACGCCGAGGGCACCACTGCGGAAGTGGGCGAGGAACGCGGCCGCGTCGTCGACGGTGACCGGTCCCCGCTCGATCGAGTCCGCGGTGCCCGAGAGCCCGGTGTGGGACTCCGCCGGCAGCGGGCGCTCCTTGACGAAGGTCTCCAGCCGGCCGGTCACGGTGGCGATGGTGTCGCCGGTGATGAACTGCGCCAGGTCGACGATGTGGGCACCGATGTCGCCCAGGGCACCGGACCCGGCCTTCGACTTGTCGAGGCGCCACGACAGCGGCGCCTCCGGGTCGACGATCCAGTCCTGGAGGTACTGCGCGCGGACGTGGTGGATCGTGCCGAGCCGACCGTCGGCGACGAGCTTGCGGGCCAGCGCGATCGCGGGCACCCGTCGGTAGGTGAAGCCGACCATCGAGCGGACGCCGGAGGCCTTGGCCTTCTCGGCGGCCGCGACCATCGCCTCGGCCTCCTCGACGGTGTTGGCCAGCGGCTTCTCGCAGAGGACGTGCTTGCCCGCCTCGAGCGCGGCGATGGCGATCTCGGCGTGCGTGTCCCCGGGGGTGCACACGTCGATGAGGTCGATGTCGTCGCGGGCGACGAGGGCCTGCCAGGACGTCTCGGTGGACTCCCACCCGAGCTGCGTGGCGGCCGCGGCCACCCTCGCCTCGTCACGACCCGCCACGGCGGACATGCGTGGCCGCAGGGGGAGGTCGAAGAATCGCGGGGCGTTGCGCCACGCCTGGGAGTGCGCAGCACCCATGAAGGCGTAGCCCACCATCCCCACGGACAGCGTGTCGTGCTCGGAGGCCATTGTGGTTCCTGTTCTGTCGTCGACCGGCTCGAGAGTGGCACAGCCCGGCCGGCGCCCGAGCGGGCGCCGGCCGGGTGTCAGCTCAGGACTCGAACGCGCTGTCGATGTACTGGGCGACGTTGTCCGAGGTCACGACGGGGGCGAAGAGCTGCACCTCGCGCGGGACCTCGACCTCGACCAGGTCGCCCATGGCCTTCGGCTGCACCAGCAGGCGGGCGAGCTTGACGCCGTCGGCGCCCTGGGTCGACGGGTAGATGACCGTCGCCTTGAGCACGCCGTTGCCGCTCTCGATGTCACGCATCGCGTTGGCCGAACCGGCACCACCGATCATCGTGAACTCGTCGCGACCGGCGCTCTCGATGGCGGCCAGGACGCCGACGCCCTGGTCGTCGTCGTGGTTCCACAGGAAGTCGATCTTCGGCTCGGCCTGCAGCAGCTGCGAGGCGACCTCCTCGCCGCTCTCCACCGTGAACTCGGCGGCCTGGCGGGCGTCGACGTCGAGGCCGCACTCGGACAGCGCGTCCTCGAAGCCCTGGCTGCGGTCCTGGGTCAGGGGCAGCGAGTCGATGCCGGCGATCTCGGCGACGATGGCGTCCTCGTTGCCGCCGGCCTGCTCGCAGACGTACTGGCCGGCGCAGACGCCCATGCCGTAGTTGTCACCGAGCACGGTGACGCGCGCGGCGTTGGGGTCGTCGAACTCGCGGTCGACGTTGATGACCGGGATGCCGGCCTCCATCGCCTTGAGCGCCACCGGCGTCATCGCAGCCCCGTCGAAGGGGAGCAGCACGATGGCGTCGACGCCGTCGTTGATGAAGGTCTCGACCTGGCTGATCTGCAGGTTGACGTCGTTGGTGCCCTCCGCGATCTGGAGGTCGAGGTCGGGGTACTGGTCGGCGAGGTCGCGGACGTTGTTGGTGATGGCCGCCATCCAGCCGTGGTCCGCGGCGGGTGCCGAGAAGCCGATGGTGACGGTGTCGCCCTCTTCGTCGTTGCTGCCCTCGGCGGCCACGGGGGCGGCGTCCGAGGAGGAGCTCTCCTCGTCGTTGGCCGCGTCCTCGGCGCTGCCGGTGCAGGCGGAGAGGGCGAGGACGGCGACCGCGCCGACCACGAGGCCGGGGTAGCGGCGGCTCTGCTGCCGTGAGGTGGTGGTGCGCAGTCGCATGGGATGTGCTCCTAGTTCCGTGACGGGTGTGCCTGGTGTGTACGTGTTGGTGCCGGTGCTGCAGGTGTGTCGATCGTGCGGATGTGCGGAGTTCCGAGTGCGGGAGGACCCGACCGTCAGGTCGTGGTCGAGCGTCGGGCCAGGCGCTGCTGGAGCAGCACGGCGACGACGATGATCAGGCCCTTGGCGACGGCCTGGGTCGAGCTGTCCTGGTTGTTGAGGACGAAGACGATGCTCAGGGTGCTGAAGATGAGCACGCCGATCACGGTGCCGACGATGGTGCCGCGCCCGCCGGTGAGCAGGGTGCCGCCGATGACGACGGCGGCGATCGCGTCGAGCTCCATCATCGTGCCGTGGGTGGAGCTGCCGGTCGAGGTGCGGGCGAGGTACATCAGGGCGGCGAGACCGCAGCAGAGCCCGACGAGCACGTAGATCAAGGTGGTGTGGCGCTTGACGTTGATGCCGGCGAGGCGCGCCGCCTCCGGGTTGCCGCCGACCGCGAGGGTCCGGCGACCGAAGGTGGTCCGGTTCAGCAGCAACCAGCCGCCGACCGACACCAGGGCGAAGATGACGACGAGCAGCGGGACGCCGAGGATGTCGGCCGACCAGAAGTCCTTGAACCCCTGGACGTTCACGATCTGCGTACGCCGCTCGGAGATGATCTCGGCCAGGCCGCGGGCCGAGGCCAGCATGGCGAGGGTCATGATGAACGGGACGACGTTGCCGTAGGCGATCAGCACGCCGTTGACGAGGCCGCAGGCCCCGCCGACCGCGAGGGCGACGAACACCATGACGATCCAGTGCGTGTCCTCGGCCATGGTCTGCGTCGCGAAGGTGCTCGCCCAGACCGAGGAGAGGGCCACGATCGCCCCGACCGACAGGTCGATGCCCCCGGAGATGATCACGAACGTCATGCCGATGCTGACCACGCCGACGATCGAGGCGAGCCGGAGGATCGTCACCATCGTGTCGACGCTGGCGAAGCGGTCGCCGGCGGTGATGACGCCGACCGCGCAGATGACGAGCAGCGCCACGATCAGGCCGATGTTGCGGCCGAACGAGCCGCTCATCAGCCCGGCGCCGCGCGACGTACGCTCCGACTCGGCGGCCGCGTCCTCCACCCGGACGGTGTCGCTCGCGGGTGCCACGGTGTTCTCGACGCCGGTCAGGTCGGGACCTCGGTGGGTCCCCGGGGTGGTGCTGTGGTCGCTCATGCGGCGCTTCCTTCCATGACGAGGTCGAGGACTCGCGACTCGTCGATCTGATCTGCGGGTCCCTCGTGCACGACGCGGCCCTCGCGGACCACCAGCACCCGGTCGGCGAGACCGAGCACCTCCTCCACCTCGCTCGACACGACGACGACGGCGACGCCGGAGTCGGCGAGCGCGCGCACGACGGCGTAGATCTCGGCGCGCGCGCCGACGTCGACGCCGCGGGTGGGCTCGTCGAGCAGGAGCACGCGGCACTCGCGGAGCAGCCAGCGGGCCAGGACGACCTTCTGCTGGTTGCCGCCCGACAGGAGCCGCACGAGGCGGTCGACCCCTGCCGGACGGACGTCGAGGGACTGGGTGACCTCGGTGGCGCGCCTGCGCTCCTCACCGCGGTCGAGGAAGCCCAGGCGGGCGAAGCGGCCGAGCGTCGAGATGGTGATGTTGCTGTAGATCGCCTGGTCGAGGAGCAGGCCCTGGCTCTTGCGCTCCTCCGGGGCGAGGCCGAGACCGGCCTTGACGGCCGCCTGGACCGAGCCGCGGCGCAGCGGCTGGCCGTCGACCGTGACGGTGCCCGCGGACGGGCGGCGCGCGCCGTAGAGGGTCTCGAGGATCTCGGAGCGGCCGGCGCCGACGAGACCGGCCAGGCCGACGATCTCACCCGCGCGGACCGTCAGGTCGACGCCGGAGAAGACGCCTGCGAGCGCGAGGTCGCTGACCTCGAGGACCGGCTCGCCGAACGTGGCCGCCTGGCCGCCGCGCGGCGGGAAGACGTACTCGATCGAGCGGCCCGTCATGAGCTTGATGAGCTCCGCGGTCGGCGTGTCGGCCACGGCGAGCCCCGTGGCGACGGTGCTCCCGTCCTTGAGCACGGTGATCCGGTCGCCGATCTGGCGGATCTCCTCGAGGCGGTGGGAGATGTAGACGACCGCGACGCCCTCGGCGGTGAGGTCGTGGATGACCCGGAAGAGGTTGTCGACCTCGCCCTGGTCCAGCACCGCCGACGGCTCGTCGAGCACGAGGAGGCGGGTGTTCTGCGAGAGGGCCCGCGCCATGCTGACGACCTGCTGGGCGGCCGGCGTCAGGCGCCCCACCTCGCGGGTCGGCGAGATCTCGCTGTGCCCGAGCCGGGCGAGCAGGGCGGCGGCCTCGCGGTTGGTGCGGCTGCGCTGGCTCATCCCGGCCGAGGACAGCTCGTGGCCCAGGAAGATGTTCTCCGCGACCGAGAGGCCCGGCACCAGGTCGAGCTCCTGGTAGATCGTGGAGATGCCGAGCTTCATCGCCGCCTGGGGCGTGCCCAGCGTGACGGGCTCGCCCTCCCAGAGGATCTCGCCCTCGTCGGGCTGGTAGCTCGCGGAGAGCACCTTGATCAGGGTCGACTTGCCGGCGCCGTTCTGGCCCAGCAGGCAGTGGACCTCGCCGGGGCGGACGTCGAGGTCGACGCCGCCGAGCGCGAGCACGCCGGGGAATCGCTTCACGATGCCGCGCATCTCGAGCAGGGGCGCGGAGGTAGGCGCGGAGGTAGCCGTGGACGGGGAGGTCACGGGAGGACTGTGGCATGCGTCACCCACTTTTGTCGAGCACCTATCAAAAGTGTTTGCACCGGTGTGGAAAGTCCCGCAATGTGCTTCACTTCACCCGTGCGTACCGGCGAGCTCTTCGACCTCCTTCGTGACGGAAGGCCCTGGACCCGGGCCCAGCTCGCGGAGGCGACCGGTCTCGCCCGGTCCACGGTGACCACCCGGATCGACACCCTGATCCGGCTCGGGCTCGTGGCCCCCTACGGCGGGGCACGCTCGACCGGCGGTCGTCCGCCGGCCCTCTTCGCGCTCAATCCCAGCGCCAAGCTCGTGGTCGGGGTCGACATCGGCGCGACCCACGCCCGCGCCGCGCTGACCGACCTCGACGGCAAGATCCTGGGCGAGGCGGACGCCCAGATCGAGGTCGCCGCCGGGCCGGAGCAGGTCCTGGGCTGGGTCGTCGAGACGGTGCGCGACCTGGTCGCCGCGAGCAACCGGCAGATCACCGACCTCGCCGCGATCGGCATCGGCCTGCCGGGACCCGTGGAGCACTCGACGGGACGCCCGATCAACCCGCCGATCATGCCCGGCTGGGACCGCTACGACGTGCCCGGCCACCTCCGCGCCGTCTACCCCGTGCCGGTCCTCGTGGACAACGACGTCAACATCATGGCGCTCGGCGAGCGTCGCGCCCACCTGCGCGACGTCGACGACCTCGTCCTGATCAAGGTCGCCACCGGCATCGGCGCCGGCATCGTCTCCGGCGGCGTCCTCCAGCGCGGTGCCCGCGGCACCGCGGGCGACCTCGGGCACGTCCGCGTGCGCGGCGCCGACGACGTGCTGTGCCGCTGCGGCAACACCGGCTGCCTCGAGGCGGTCGCGGCCGGCCCCGCGCTGGCCGCCGCGGTCCGCGCGCAGGGTGAGGACGCCAAGAACGGCGGCGACGTCGTCGACCTCGTGCGCGGCGGCAGCATCGTGGCCATGTCGGTCGTGCGCCAGGCGGGGCGCGACATCGGCGAGGTCGTGGCCTCCATGACCAACCTGATCAACCCGTCGGTCGTGGTGATCGGCGGCCAGCTCGCCGGTGCCGGCGAGCACCTCCTGGCCGGGATCCGCGAGTCGGTCTACCAGCGCTCGCTCCCGCTCGCCACCGAGCACCTGCGCATCGTCACCTCGCGTGCCGGCGGCGAGGCGGCCGTGCTCGGCGCGTCCGCGCTCGCCATCGAGCACGTCCTCTCCCCCGACGTCGTCGAGGCGGCGAGCGAGGCGCTCGCCGCAGCCGACGCGGCGGCCGAGGCAGCGCGCGGCTGATCAGCGCAGCTTGTAGTCCTTGAGCAGGCTGCGGCCGATGATCATCTTCTGGATGTCGGAGGTGCCCTCGCCGATCAGCATGAAGGCCGCCTCGCGGTAGAGGCGCTCGATCTCGTACTCCTTGGAGTAGCCGTAGCCGCCGTGGATGCGGAACGACGCCTCGACGACCTCGTTGCAGTACTCGCTGGCGAGCATCTTGGCCATGCCGGCCTCGACGTCCATCCGCTGGCCGGAGTCCTTGAGCCGCGCGGCCTTCACCATCATCGTGTGGGCGGTCTCGACCTTGGTCGCCATCTCGGCGAGGCGGAACAGGACCGCCTGGTGCTCGGCGATCGGCTTGCCGAAGGTCTCGCGCTGCTGGGAGTAGGCGATGCCGAGCTCGAAGGCACGGTTGGCGATGCCGCACGCGCGGGCGGCGACGTTGACGCGGCCGACCTCGACGCCGTCCATCATCTGGTAGAAGCCCTTGCCGGGCTCGCCACCGAGGACCTGGTCGGCGGAGATCCGGTGGTTCTCGAAGATGGCCTCGGTCGTGTCGACGCCCTTGTAGCCCATCTTGTCGATCTTGCCGGGGATGGTCAGGCCGGGCGCGGTCTCGCCGAAGCCCGGCTCCTTCTCCACCAGGAACGTCGTCATGTTCTTGTACGGCGTCTCCGCACCCTCGTCGGTCTTCGTCAGCACCGCGATCAGGGTCGAGCTGCCACCGTTGGTCAGCCACATCTTCTGGCCGTTGATGACGTAGTCGTCACCGTCCTTCACGGCCTTGGTCGAGATGGCCGCCACGTCGGAGCCCAGGCCCGGCTCCGACATCGAGAACGCGCCACGCACCTCGCCGGTGGCCATCCGCGGCAGGTACTTCTGCTTCTGCTCCTCGGTGCCGTGCTGCATGAGCATGTAGGCCACGATGAAGTGGGTGTTGATCACGCCGGACACGCTCATCCAGCCGCGGGCGATCTCCTCGACGCACAGGGCGTAGGTCAGCAGCGACTCGCCGAGGCCGTCGTACTCCTCGGGGATCATCAGCCCGAAGATGCCGAGCTCCTTGAGGCCCTCGACGATCTCGGTGGGGTACTCGTCCTTGTGCTCGAGCTCCGTGGCGACCGGGATGATCTTCTCGTCCACGAACTGCCGGACCGCCTTGAGGATCTCGGTCTGGTCCTCGGAGAGGCCTTCGGTCTGGCAGAGGCGGGGCATGTGCGGGCTCCTGTGCAGTCGCGGGAAACGCTGGGCAAGACTCCCGGGGAGTCTAGTTATGGGTCGTTCACCCGGGCAGGGGACGACTCCGAGACTGTCGTCACACCCGGACGTGGGTGGAACGACGTGAGACACTGGAGTGCATGCGAGCCACCCGCCTGACCGTTCCGGCCCTCGGGGCATCCCTGGTGCTGCTCCTGGGCGCCTGCGGTGACGACGGCCCCTCGCGGGCCGACGACCCGGCTGCGGACTCCTCGGCGTCCGAGACGCCCTCGGAGACCACGTCGGAGACACCGGAGCCCTCGACCGGGCCGGTCGTGCTGATCGACTTCGGTGACGAGCCGGCCGTCCAGGAGGCGTACAAGAAGGCCGCGCTGCAGGCCGTCGCCGACAAGCTCATCACGATGGTCCCCTCGACGCTCCCCGACGGCTGGACCACAGCCGGTGGCGGCTACCAGGCGAAGCCGCAGTGGTGGCACATGGAGTACACCGCCCCGACGGGCGCGGTGACGCTCGACCAGTTCCCGGGCGACACCGACGCCGTGCTCGGCGACCAGGCCCTCGCGTCCTCCGGTGACGTCGACCTCTCCGCCTGGGGCATCGGCACCTGGTCCGCGTGGGACAAGGACGGTGCGGCCGTGCTGACCCACGAGCTCAAGGGCAGCCTGGTCGTCCTGCAGGGATCCGACCAGGACACGGTCACCGACCTCGCCAAGTCCCTGATCCCCGCCGAGGACGCGCCCGCCCAGGAGGGCTGAGCCCGGGTCAGGACGTCCCGCGCGACGCGCGGCGGCACGTCCCCCGTGGCCGCGCGGACGTCCGCCAGGACGTCGGCCACGAGTCGGGCCGCCGACTCCACCAGCTCCGCCGCCGAGACGGTCCCGGGCTCGCGTCCGCCGGTGCTCGCGCTCCGCTCCGGAGCCAGCGCGGACAGGTCGCCGAGGACGTGGAAGCCACGCTCGAGGACCAGGTCGATCGCCGTCCGGTCGAGCTCGGCGAACCGGGCCAGGTGCTCGGCCGGCATCGCCCCGCGCTCGCGCGGCTGGCCGGCGAGCAGGTCCTCGGCGAGGTAGCCGCGGATCCAGACGCCCCGGTCGCGTGCCGAGTACGACGGCAGGTGGGCGTTGACCTGTCGGAGCATCTCGATCTGGACGATCCCCAGCGCTGGGTTGACCGCGTCGGTGGGCAGGTCGTAGGCGTCCGGGTCGACGCCGAGCACCTCGGCGAAGTGCCGCCAGTGGAGGTCGTGCGGCTGGCCGCTGCCCGGCATCACCAGCACGTGGACCCGGTCGCTCGGCAGCCCCGGCGTCCACCTCTCGAGGACCCCCGCGAGGTCCCAGGTGCGCATGCTGAACTCGGGGCCGCCCGCCGAGCGGCCCGCCAGGACGGCGTCGAGGTCGACGGTCCCACCGTTCTTCACCGACTCCTGCCAGCCGGCCGACACCACGCTCGCCGCGTCGCGGGCGGTGACGACGAGGTGCACCTCGGAGTCGGGGAAGGCCTCGATCGCCCGCGTGGCCTGCTCCGCGGTGGCACCGCAGAAGAACTCGTGGGTGAGCAGCACGTCACGCGACTGCCCGCGGGCCTCGGTCACCAGCCGGTCCCACGAGCCCGGTGCGTCCTGGTGCCGCTTGGCCAGCCGGGGCCGCTCCTGCAGGTCGAGCGCTGCCCACAGGTGCTCGCGGTGGCCGAAGCCGGGCAGCAGGATGCCGTCCGACGCCAGTCGGTCGCGGTTTCCCCACACCACCTGCTGCAGGTAGGTGGTCCCCGTCTTCGGCAGGCCGATGTGCAGCAGCACCCGGCCCGGACTCACGAGAAGTCCCCGCGGTACTTCTCGAGGAGCGCCTCCAGCTTCTGCTCGTCGCGGGCGGCGACGGGGAGCAGGAGCTCGGTCACCACGTCGGTGAGCTCGGCGAGCCGCACGTTGAGCGCGCGGTTCTCCTGCACGGCCTCCTCGAGCGCGGTGACCCGCGCGGCGAGGTCGCCGCCGAGGACCTGCGTGGTGCGTCGTCCGAACATGTGGGTCTCCCTAGGAATGGGGTTGGTTCCAGTCGATGGTCATGCGGCACACCTGCGAGCTGTCGGGGTCGTCCGAGACGTGCTCGCGGACCAGCTCCAGCACGCGGCCGCCGGACTCGGCGACCTCGGCCAGCACCACCTCGGGCGCCAGCGCCTTGCGGGCACCGGTGCGCCGGGCGTAGCTGTCGCGACCCTTCTCGCTCAGGAACTGCAGGTGCAGGGTCCCCGAGGTGCCGGCCACCATCATCCGCGCGGCACGCAGCATGTTGAGCCGGCCGCGGTGGCCGAGCCGCTCGACGACGTGGACGCAGCCCACGGCGCGGGGCCCGGGCATCCGCGCGACCCACGCCGACACCGCGAGCACGTGGCGGATCTCGAGGAGGTTGAAGAGCTGGAAGGAGACCTTCGGGTCGCCCGCCCGGCGCTCGGCCTCGGGCTCGTAGGCGTAGGGCTGGAAGTCCAGGCCCACCGCGGCGGTGCCCCGGTCGGCGAACCACGCCACGTCGGTGCCGCGGCCGCACCCGATGTCGACGTACGTCGCCAGGTCGGGGTGGCGCTCGGCCACCTCGCGGGCGACCGCGGAGACCGTGCGGGAGTGGTCGATCGTGCGCTTGTGGTAGCCGTGCCAGCCGGCGCGGCCCGTGCGCATCCCCCGGAACCAGCCGTTGAAGAGCTCGATCGTGCTGGCGGGGGTGGTGAACTTGTACGCCGGGTCGGGGGTGCGCCAGCGCGGACCGTAGGTCGCGGTCAGGAACCGGTCCTTGTCGGCCGGCACCGGGAACACGCGGCCCTCCAGGGTGGCCGTGCCGAGGGGGTAGATCCACGACTCCTGGAACGGGACGGCGATCTCGCCCATGAGGTAGAGCTTGCCGTCGCGCATGAACCCGCCGAAGACGTCGAGGCCGCGGTCGAGGCCGTCGCTCTCCTCCACGTGCACCTTGAGCGCGATCGCGGAGTAGCGGGTGACCCGGTAGCCCATGTCGGTGAGCGCTCGCTGGATCCGGAAGGACTCACGGATCACGTCGACCGGGTGGTCGTGGTCGCTGACGTAGCCGAGGTCGGCGTCGCTGTCGTGGCCGATGAGGCCCCCGTCGCGGATGGCGCCGAGCGCGGTGCCGTAGGCCAGGAACGCCCGCACGCCGACCTTGTCGAGCGCGCCGAGCACCTCCTCGATCGCGTCGAGCAGCGGCTCGACGTGTGCCGCGTCGCGGGTGTCGAAGGTCTCGACGAGCTTGAGCGACTTGTCGATGGCCAGGGGGCGACCCGACGGGTTGACGACGTCGATGCGCTCCGGGTTCGTGCCGAACCGGACGGTCTCCTCGAAGAGCACCGTGTCGTGCTCGGGGTCGGTGAGGGTCAGGTCGGTGACGCCGTCGAGGAAGGGTCGCAGCGGCTTGGGCCACGTCAGCAGCATGCCGTCGTCGGTCTCCTCGCCGTCGCGCATCAGCCAGAAGCTCCAGATCCGCCGACCGTCGAACGCGATGTCCACGAGGCGGTCGCGCTGCGGGCCGATCAGGAGGCCGTCGACGTCCACCCGCCGGACGTCCAGCGGACCGGAGCGTCGCAGCTGGGACAGGGCCTTCACGGCGCGCACTATATCGAGCGGCACGGGCTCACTCGCCCGCGACCAGCGTCGCGCTCGCGTGCACCATGCTGTGGTCGCTGGCCCGGCCGGTGGGCGTGACCGCGTAGCTGTCGAATGCCACACCGCTGGAGCCGAAGATCCAGTCGACCTGCATGCTCGACGGAGGGGCGCAGCCGCCGCCGCTGCTGCCACCGGCGGCCGCCGCGAAGACGCCCGCCGCGGTGAACCGGCAGAAGATCTCCTCGCGCTCGTTGAAGTCGCCGGTCACGATGACCGGGGTGCCGTCGGCCTCGTGCAGCGCCGTCAGGTGCGCGATCTCGATGCCCGCCGCCTCCGCGCGCCAGCGGGCGTTGTTGCCCAGGCTGGGGGTGTCGGCCGGGTTGTGGAAGTTGGCGAACCACGCGCGGCGCTTGGTCGTGGTCGACTCCAGCAGCACCACCGGCATCTCGATGCGGCTGCCGCCGGCGTAGGGGATGGAGATGCTGTGCGCCTCGACGAGCTGGAAGGCGCTGGAGCGCCAGGCGATGTTGAAGCGCACGGACTTGTCGCCGAGGGACAGGCCCGGGTAGAGCGAGTACTCCCCCGCCCGCGAGGCGAACATGGCGTACTGGGACGCCTCGAACTCCTGGAAGCCCACGACGTCGATGCCGTTGCCGCGCAGGATGCCGATCGCCATGTTCATCCGGGCCGACGCCGTCGGGGTAGAACGCGGGCTTGTTGCCCCCGGCACCGGTGTGGGAGGCGCCGAGCACGTTGAACGACGCCACGGGAGCTCGACCGGCGCAGTGCGGCGGGCGAGCTGCTTGGACACCCGCTGGGCCAGCTTGCGCTGGGCGGCACGGAAGCGGCGTACGGACTTCTCGAGCTTCTCGTCGTCGCCCTCGCCGGTGCCGCTCGAGCCGGAACCGCCGTCGGAGCCGTTGCCGTCGCCGGAGCCGGAGCCGGAGTGGACCCGCCGTCGTCCGACGTCCCCGACTCCTCACCCCCGACCGGCTGGGTCGGCGACCCGCCGGTGGTCGCGGACGGGTCCCCACCGTCGTCGGTCACCGCCCAGGTGGTGGCCCACGCCAGCAGCGCGACGAGCACGGCGACCGCCAGGGCTGCTCGCACCCCGACGCGCGGCACCGGGACGGTGCGCAGGCGCGGGGGGCGCTTCCTGTGATTCACGGCCACCTTCTGATCGACGTGAGCCAGCGTTCACCGCGGACTGTTCGACGTGGGTGGCTCTGGGGACAAGCCTAACGGGCGATCAGGATCCGGGCACGGTGAGTGGGTCGAACACCTGGAACAGCTGCTCGGGATCGTGCGTGGACCCCGGGATCGGGGGCAGGCCCAGCGTGCGGTTGATGAGGTTGGCCAGGATGCCCACCCGCAGCGGCTGCGCGCCGGAGTAGCCCGGCTGGTCCTTGCCCGGGTAGACGAGGGACGGGTTGAGCCCGTAGAGGTCGGCGGCCGCCGGCACGCCGGGGCCGGTGACGAACATCGGCACGCGGTAGCTCTCGACCCACGTGCGCGAGGAGCCCTTGGTCTTCTGCGCACCGCTGGTGCCGGTGACCACGAGGAGGGTGGTGCCCTTCATCTCGGGCTGCCGGTCGATGCCGCGCCGGATCGCGGCCACGCGGCGCGAGACCTTCTTCACGGCCTTCTGGTAGGCGTCACTGGTCCAGCCGTCCTTCGCGCCGGCGCTCACGGCGCCGGACAGCTCGACCACGCTGATCGAGGCGGGGCTCTTCGCCATCTTGTCGCGCCACCAGCTCACGACGGCCGCGTCGTCGCGCAGGGTCTTGACCTGGTCGAACTTGGCGGTGCCGTCGTCGATCGCCGTAGGGGTCCTTGCCGCCCGAGCGCTTGTTCCAGCTCTCCCGCACGAGCTTGCTCTGCGGACGGCTCGACACGAAGCTCGTGCGCCGCGAGAGGTTGTGCGCGAGGTCGAAGACGCTGGAGACGTACTGCCCGGCGGACTCGTGGACGGTCTTGGGCAGCGTGGACTTCGAGCCCACGCCGTGCCCGCCGGCCTTGGGGAAGACCCGGCGACCGGTGAGGAGCGAGACGAGGTTGGCGTCGGGCGAGGTGGACTCCGTCGCGGTCCGGGCGTTCCTCGTCGACGCGCCGCCCTGCACCATCCGGTCGAGCTCGCTCAGCTCGGAGCCCATCTTGCGCACGACCGTCGAGGTGAGCCCGGGGACCGCGACGACGACGACGTGGTCGACGCCCGCGGGACGCGAGGCCGGGACGACGGCGTTGGCGTAGTAGAGCGGGTGGTCGCTGGTCTGGGCGACGAAGTCGTTCCAGTAGCGGGTGTAGCCGTTGAAGAAGACGTTCTTGGTGCCCATCACCCAGTCGATCGCGCCGCCGCCCGGGGGCGAGCAGGTCGCGCCGTCGGTGTAGCCGCCGCTCGCCGACCACATGTCGGCCACCGGGGCGACCGAGCAGTAGTAGCGGTCGCGGTCGTTCTTGTCGCCGAAGGAGATGAAGGGCGCGTCCGGGTAGTTCGTGCGCAGCTCGTTGGCGAGCGCCGCCTCCATCGCGAAGCCCGCGTCACGCCACTGCTGCGCCGGACCGCGTACGTCGGCGGGGTTGTGGGTGTTGAAGAACCACACCCGACGACCCGTCACGTTGTTCTGGAGCAGCACGGCCGGCATCCGGCTGGGCACTCCGTCGAAGTAGGGGATCGGGAGCGTGCGTGCCTCGAGCAGCGTCCACACGTCGGTGCGCCAGCCGATCGAGTTGACCGAGGGGCCGGCCGGGTTGTTGGCACCGGGGTAGGTCTGCCACGACGTGCCGGTGAGCTCCTGGAAGCGGACGGCCTGCGGCGGCTGGAACTCCTGGAAGCCCACGACGTCGACAGAGTTCTGGGTGATGATCTGCACGACCCGCTCGATCCGCACGACGCCGGAGTCCCAGCCCTTGCGGTTGCCGCCGGGGGCGGTGTGGTCGGCACCCAGGACGTTGAACGTGGCCGGGCGGAAGAACGTCGCCGGCGTCGTCTGCGGCACGGTGAGCGATGCCGACCTCGTCGAGGTGGTCGTCGTGGTGGCGGCCGTCGGCGTCGCGGTCGGCGAGGCCGCCGTCGTCGCGGCGGCCGGCGTCGCGGGACCCACGGGGTCGGAGCCGGAGGCGACGGCGATGGTGGCGGCGACCGCGAGCGCGGCAGAGATGGCGCCCACGCGGATGTACACGCGTGAGCTCCAGGTCGTGGTGGTGCTGGCGGACATGGCGGCGGCCTCGCAGTCGTCGGGGAAGTGGCGTCGTGGAGGGGGTGCGACCGCGACCCCCTGGAGACGTGCCCCCGAGCCCGATCGATGTGACAGGAGTGACTCCTGCGGTTCGAGGGTACACCAACCACCCCGCCGATCCCGGGCTCGCGACGGCTGCGCGCCCGCGCCGGGACGAGTGGCCCGCACGCTAACGTTGCCGACGTGAGCACCACCCCGACCCGCGTCTTCGTGGCCCGGCTCGTCGGACTCCCGATCTTCGACCCCCAGGGCGACCAGGTGGCGAAGGTGCGCGACCTGGTCGTCGCGCTGCGGACCGAGACGAGCCAGCCGCGCGTCCTCGGCATGGTCGCGGAGGTCTTCGGCCGCCGCCGGATCTTCGTCCCGATGACCCGCATCACCGCCATCGACAGCGGACAGGTCCACACGACCGGCCTGCTCAACATGCGGCGCTTCGAGCAGCGCTCGACCGAGACGCTCGTGATGGGCCAGATGCTCGACCGCACCGTGACCATCAAGGACTCCGCCCGCGAGGGCGGCGTCACCGGAGCGGTCTACGACGTCGCGATGGAGCAGGCCCGCAACCGCGACTGGGTGCTCTCCCGGGTCGCCGTGCAGGAGCCGAGCAAGGGGTTCCGCCGCCGCGGCCAGACCCACGTGGTCGAGTGGCGCGACGTCACCGGGCTCACCAAGCAGGAGCCGTCGCAGGGCGCCACCCACCTGATCGCCGCGCTCAACGACATGCGCCCGGCCGACGCGGCGAACATGATCCACGACCTCCCGCCCGAGCGGCGTACGGCCGTCGTGGCGGCGCTCGACGACGAGCGGCTCGCCGACGTGCTGGAGGAGCTGCCCGAGGAGGACCAGGTCGAGATCCTCGAGCACCTCGACTCCGAGCGCGCGGCCGACATCCTCGAGGAGATGTCCGCCGACGACGCCGCCGACCTGATCGCCGACCTCAACCCGGAGACCGCGGCCATCCTGCTCGGGCTGATGGAGCCCGACGGGGCCGAGGACGTGCGTCGCCTCATGTCGTACGACGACAACACGGCGGGCGCGATGATGACGCCCGAGCCGGTCATCCTCTCCCCCGACGCCACGATCGCCGACGCGCTCGCGCACGTGCGCAACCCCGAGCTGACGCCCTCGCTGGCGGCGCTCGTCTACGTCTGCCGCCAGCCGCTCGAGACGCCGACTGGCAAGCTGCTCGGCGCGGCGCACATCCAGCGGTTGCTGCGCGAGCCGCCCTCGACGCTCGTCGCGGCGGCGCTCGACGACTCGATGGACCCGCTGCGCCCGGACGCCTCGATGGACGAGGTGGCCGCGCACCTCGCGACCTACAACCTGGTCGCGGCGCCGGTCGTCGACGAGGAGGGTCGCCTGCTCGGCGCGGTCACGGTCGACGACCTGCTCGACCACATGCTCCCCGAGGGCTGGCGTGACCGCGCCCCGCGTCCCGGCCGGATCAACGGCGGACCCTCCGCAGGGAGGGCGCGATGAGCGACAGCCGCCGCGAGCGCCTCGACACCCCGCGCGACACGCGTCGCCAGATCGTGCGCCGGCCCAGCGTCGACGCCGACGCGTTCGGCGTCTTCGCCGAGTCGTTCGCGCGCTACATGGGCACCGCGAAGTTCATCCTCTGGATGACGCTGTTCGTCATCGTCTGGGTGCTGTGGAACCTCCTGGCCCCAGCGGACCTGCGCTTCGACAAGCCGCCGTTCATCGCCCTGACGCTGATGCTCAGCCTGCAGGCGTCGTACGCCGCCCCGCTGATCCTGCTCGCGCAGAACCGGCAGGAGCAGCGCGACAAGGTGGTCGCCGAGCAGGACCGGCAGGCCAACGCGCGGGCCCACGCCGACATGGAGTTCCTCGCCCGCGAGGTGGCGTCGCTGCGGATGTCGGTCGGCGAGGTCGCGACCCGCGACTTCCTCCGCTCGGAGCTGCGCGGCCTCCTCGGCGACATCGAGGACCTGCAGCACCAGGAGCCGGCCGACGAGACGCCGCCCACACCGGGCGAGCCGGCTCCCCGGTCGGCCACGTAGCGCTGCGGGGTTGCTCGTAGACTTCGGCATCATGAGCACCCCCACGCAGCAGCAGGTGATGGACGCCCTGGCGACCGTCAACGACCCGGAGATCAAGCGCCCGATCACCGAGCTGGGGATGGTGGACTCCGTCGAGGTCGCCGACGACGGGTCGGTCGCGGTCCACGTGCTGCTGACCGTGGCCGGGTGCCCGCTCAAGGACACGATCAACCGCGACGTGACGGCCGCCGTCACCGGCGTCGACGGCGTCACCTCGGTCGACCTGAGCCTCGGCGTGATGAGCGCCGAGCAGCGTGCCGGGCTCAAGGAGATCCTCAGCAACGGTCGCGCCGAGCGCGAGATCCCGTTCGCCCAGGCGGGCTCGCTGACCAAGGTCTACGCGATCGCCAGCGGCAAGGGCGGCGTCGGCAAGTCGTCGGTGACGGTCAACCTCGCCCTCGCGCTCGCCGCCCAGGGACTCAAGGTCGGCATCGTCGACGCCGACATCTACGGCCACTCGGTGCCGGCCATGCTCGGCATCGCCGACTCCCGGCCCACCCAGGTCGACGACCTGATCATGCCCGTCCCCACGCCCAGCGGCGTCTCGGTCATCTCGATCGGCATGCTCAAGCCGCGCCGCGACCAGGTCGTCGCCTGGCGCGGCCCGATGCTCGACCGGGCACTCGTGCAGATGCTCGCCGACGTCTACTGGGGCGACCTCGACGCCCTGCTGCTCGACCTCCCGCCGGGCACCGGCGACGTGGCGATCTCGCTGGGCCAGCACCTGCCCAGCGCCGAGGTCGTCGTCGTGACCACGCCGCAGGAGGCGGCCGCCGAGGTCGCCGAGCGGGCCGGCACGATGGCGTCGATGATGCACCAGCGGGTCGTCGGCGTCATCGAGAACATGAGCTACCTCCCCTGCCCCCACTGCCCTGCCGAGGACGACCACCGTCTCGAGATCTTCGGCGCCGGCGGCGGTGCGCGGGTCGCGAAGACGCTCTCCGAGCGGTTCGGGTACGACGTCCCGGTGCTCGCGCAGGTCCCGCTCGACATCTCGCTGCGCGAGGGCGGCGACGTCGGCAAGCCGATCGTGGAGGCCGACCCGACCGCCCTGGCGGCCCGCGAGCTGACCCGCGTGGCGCAGACGCTGGCCGGTCGCGGCCGAGGACTCGCCGGGATGCAGCTCGGACTGACCCCCTCCAGCAAGTTCTGACCAGTAGGTTCTGACCCATGTTCGACGTCGGGCTCCTCGAGCTGGCCGTGATCGCCCTCGTGGCGGTCATCGTGCTGGGGCCCGACCGCCTGCCCGAGCTCGCCCGCCAGGCCGCCCAGCTGATCCACCGGGTCCGCGGGATGGCCACCAACGCCCGCGACGAGCTGCGCACCGAGCTCGGCCCCGAGTACGCCGACCTCCAGCTCCGCGACCTCGACCCGCGCGCGATCGTGCGCAAGCACATCACCGAGGCGATGGCCGACGTGGACCGCGAGCAGGCGCAGGCGTTCCAGGACGACAAGCTCCCGGAGGGACAGGTCCCGCCCTACGACGTCGAGGCCACCTGACCCCTACGCCCGGTCGTCGCGCCGCTGGATCGCCACGAGGGCGGCGTACGGCAGCAGCAGGCGCTCGCCGGCCGGCCCACGGGCCTCGAGGAAGTCGGCGCCGACCCGCTGGACGTACGCCTCGTGACGGGTGCCGTCGGCGAGGTGCACCAGGCAGCGCTCGTCGGCGTCCGCCAGCCGGCGGAGCGCCGAGCGGAGGCCGAGCCGGTCGATGGCCGACCACGCCACCTCGGGCACCGAGCGCCCGCTCGCCCCGTGCACGACCGCGATCGCGTCGAGCGGCACGATCCAGTCCTGACCCGCACCGCTGAGCAGGCACCAGCCGTCGCCGACACGGTCGAGGCTTCCCTCGACGCGGCCGACGTGCGGCAGGTCGAGCGCCACGTCGCGGCCACGCGAGGCCATCAGCCGGCTGGCGAGCGTGACCGAGCCGTACTCCGCCCGCGCGCGGTCGGCCAGCTCGGCCTCGCGGTCCTCCTCCCAGGCGGCGGCCGCCTGGCCCTCGAGGTCGTCGAACAGCGCGAAGAGGTCGTGCTCCCAGGACATGGCGGAGAATCTAGCGCCGGACGTCAGCCCCGGGTGAGGTCGGCGAGCATCGAGCCCAGGACGACCTCGGCCGCGCCGTGGAGCTGCGCCGACGTCCCGAGGGCGCTCGGCAGCACGAGGACCGGTTCGGGCACCTCGGCGATCGACCGGGCGCGGACCGCCGCCAGCATCGACTCCTGGAGGAACGGGAAGAGCGGCTGGAAGATGCCACCGAGGACCACCACCTCGGGGTCGAGCAGGTTGGCCAGGTTGCTGACGCCCACGCCGAGCCAGTGCCCGATCTCGGTCACCGCAGCCACGGCCACGGTGTCGCCGGCGTCGGCCCGGGCCAGCACCTCCAGCACGGCTGCGCCACCGCGCAGGTCGTCGACGCCGGCGCTGCGCAGGAGCGCCGCCTCGCCCACCTCGGTCTCCCAGCAGCCGCGCGCCCCGCACCGGCACTGCGAACCGTCCGGGTTGACCACCATGTGGCCCGCCTCGCCCGCGTAGCCGGAGGCGCCCAGCATCGGGCGACCTCCGATGATCAGTCCCGCGCCGATGCCGACCTCCCCGGACACGAACACCACGTGGTCGTAGCCGCGACCGGCACCGCGGCGGTGCTCCCCCAGCGCGCCGAGGTCTGCCTCGTTGCCGACTCGCACCGACGCCGCGGGCAGCCCGATGGCGTCCGCGAGCATGGCGCCGAGGCCCACCCCCCTCCAGCCCAGGTTGGGCGCCACGTGGACGAACCCGTCCGAGCGTCGGGTGAGCCCGGGGACCGCGACGCCCACGCCGGCGAGCCGGCTGTCGGCCGGGTCGACGAGCGCGGCAGCCAGCTCCACGACCAGGCCCACAGCGGTCTCGGGCGACACCGTCGAGCCGGGCAGCTCCACCCGTCGCTGGTCGAGGACCGCGCCGCCGAGGCCGATGACGGCAGCCGCCACCGACTCCACGCCGAGCTCGATCGCCAGCGCGACCGCGCCGTCCGACTGCAGGTGCACGATGGGCGACGGACGCCCGGGACCGGCGCTGGCGGAGACTCCGTGCTCGCTCACGAGCCCGCGCCTCGCGAGCTCGTGGACCAGGTCTCCGACGGTCGAGCGGTTGAGGCCGGTGGCCAGCGCCAGCTGCGACCGGGAGGCGGAACCGTCGAGGTGCAGGTGCTCGAGGACGGCCCCGAGGTTGTGCCGCCTCAGGACCGAGGCGCGGGTGCCGGCACGCGGTGACCGGCTCTCGCGGTCGACCGCTCCCGCTCCTGTCTCCATGGCGTCATCATGCCGCCCGAGCTCGCACGAGGCGCCCTCCACGCTGCCGAGCGGGCCCGCGGACGGCCATTGACACCGATGTGACCCACGTCATACTTTGCCCGCGAGGCAATTTGTTGGACTCGCCAACAAATTGCCGTTCCGTCCCTCGGAAAGGACCCCCATGAGGCACCACACCCGTCTCCACCTCGCACTCGGCACCGCGGTCAGCGCCGTCGCCCTCGCCGCCTCGGTCGTCGCGCCCAGCCAGGCCGCGCCCGAGGACGTCAGCTCCTCGGCGGCCTCTCCCTACCGGGTGCTGGTCGTGGGCAAGACCCTCGGCTTCCGGCACTCGCACATCGACGACACCACCCTCGCGGTGATCAAGCTCGGCCAGGAGAACGGCTTCACCGTCGACGTCTGGGACGACAAGCAGCCCACGCTGAGCATGGCCAGCACGCCGTTCACGAGCGCCGCGGACCTCGACAAGTACGCCACCATCATCTTCGCGTCCAACGTCGACGGCACCAACAACCAGGACCCGGCCCGGCCGCGCACCCTCAACGACGCGGAGCTCGCCGCCTTCCAGGGCTACATCCGCGACGGTGGCGGCTTCGTCGGCATGCACGCCGCCACGGACGCGATGCACGCGGTGCCGTGGTACAGCCGGCTCACCGGCGGCTCCGCCCGCTTCAAGAGCCACCCGGCGCAGCAGAACGCCACCATGCGCGTCGAGAGCCCCACGCACCCGTCGACCGTGATGCTCCCGAAGGCCTGGACCCGCTACGACGAGTGGTACAACTTCACCGCCAACCCCCGCAAGGACGTCCACGTGCTGCTGACGCTCGACGAGAGCACCTACAGCCCCGGCCGCGACGCGATGGGTGCCGACCACCCGATCGCCTGGTGCCACAACTTCGAGGGCGGCCGCTCCTGGTACGAGGGCGCAGGTCACGTCGACTCGTCCTACACCGACCCGCTGTTCCTCGCCCACCTGCTGGGTGGCATCGAGTGGACCGCGGGCGTGGTCGAGGGTGGCGGCGACTGCGTCACGTTCCCCGAGGTCGCGAGCATCACCGAGGCGGCCGCCGCGGATGCCGGCGTACGCGGTGACAAGCTCGGCGCCGCGGTCGCGCGCTACCTCGCGCAGGCGCAGGCCGACCACGAGGCCGGCCGGCACACCGAGGCCGTCGCCGTGCTGACCCAGGCGAAGGGCAAGGCGCACGGCCTGCAGGACGCCACGCTGGTCGCCAAGATCGCCGACCTGATCGAGTGGCAGGAGGGCCTGATCGGCTTCTGACCGATCGCGGTCGACCTCTCGAACCGCTCAGCCGAGCCACCGGCCCGGCCACCACCGAGGACCCGTCACGGGTCCCGGGGTGGCCGGGCCGCTGTCATGTGCGGCCTGTGGAGGAACCGTTGACACCGAGCGCGAACATTCGTTGAATGAGGCAAACGCACGCAAACGAAAGGTTCGTGCCGTGTCTCGGAGTCTCGGATCGCTTGCTCGACCGCTCGCCGTCTGGTCGGTGGTGAGCACGGCCGCCACGGTCGCGCTCGCCTCGGCGCCGGGCGCCTGGTCGGCGGCACGATCGGCCTCCGGCGCCGCTGCCGTCAGCGACCTCGTCGTCGCGGCCTGCGCGACCGGGCTCGCGCTCGCGCTCGTCTGGCTGTGGCTCGTCACGACCGTGACCGTGCTCGGCCTGCTGCGCGGCAGGACCGCGGCACGCGGCGCCACCCGCCGCCTGGTGCTGCTCGCGTGCGGCGTCGCGGTCGTGGCCGGCACCAGCGCCCCCGCGCTCGCCTCCGGCGGCGACGGCAGCGAGCTCCTGGCCGGCCTCTCCCTCCCCGAGCGGGCGGTCGCGCCGCACCACCGGCGCGTCGAGCCCCGACCGGCGGCAGCGGCCGTCACGGACACCTATGTCGTACGCCCCGGCGACTCGCTCTCCTCCATCGCGCTCGCCCACCCGGGCGCGGGATCGCTCGACGACCGGTGGCGCGCTCTCTGGCGGGCCAATCGCGACGTCGTCGGCGACGACCCCGACCTGATCCACCCCGGACAGGCGCTCCGCCTGCCCGGCCCCCACCACGACAGCCGGACCCAGACCGACGAGGACGGAGACCGATCATGAGCGGCACAGACACCGAGCACGCACGGGTGATCCCGCTGCGCACGCCCGCCCCGGTGACGAGCGTGCAGGGCTCGCTCGCCCTCGACCTCACCCCGCGCACCGCTCCCCCGCGCCCGCGGCTGCGCAGCGCGCGCAGCCTCGACCTGGTGGCCGTCGCCTCCGCGGAGCGCCGCCACGTCGACGCGTTCGTCGGGCGCTACCTGCAGGCGGTCGTCGAGATCGCCGCGGGTGACCGCCCCGTCTCGCAGGTGCTGCGCCACTCGGTGCCCGAGGTGTACGACGACCTCTCCGGGAGGTCGCGCGCCATCGCCGCCGCGCTCGGCACCGCGCCCGGCCAGGTCCGCGGACCCAACCCGGCGCGCCCCGTCGTCATCGGCGTACGCACCGCGATGGTCCGCGACGACGCCGTCGAGGCGAGCGCGCACGTGCGCTACGGGCGACGCTCACGTGCCGTCGCCGCCCGCTTCGAGGTCGTCCGCGACCGCTGGCAGTGCGTCGCCCTCGCCATCGGCTGAGCAGGCGGTCTAGCCGCCCGCACGCGTGGTGTAGCCCGAGGCCCCGCCGGGGGCGCCGTGGCAGCGCTTGAACTTCTGGCCGGAGCCGCAGGGGCAGAGCGAGTTGCGCCCGACACCGGCGAACTCGTCGTCCTCGTCGGTCGCTGCAGCCCGCACCTCGGCCTCGCCGTCCTCGGACGGCGCACTGTAGGAGAGGTTCTGCGGACGCTTCTGCTTCTCCAGGCCCTTGGCCCGGATCTGCGGGGCGTGCGCCTGCGCCTGCGCGAAGTCGATCTGCGGGGTGGCCGCCGAGACCTGCGGGGCCTGCGGCGTCGCCGCGACCTCCTCGCCCTCGACAGCGGCGCCGCCTGCGTCGCCTCCGTCCTCGTCCACCTCGACCTGGAGGTTGAACAGGAACCCGACCGACTCCTCCTTGATGCCGTCCATCATCGCGGCGAACATGTCGAAGCCCTCGCGCTGGTACTCCACGAGCGGGTCGCGCTGCGAGTACGCCCGGAGGTAGATGCCCTCGCGGAGGTAGTCCATCTCGTAGAGGTGCTCGCGCCACTTGCGGTCGAGCACGGAGAGGACCACGCGCCGCTCGAGCTCGCGCTGGACCTCCTCGCCCATCTCGTCCTCGCGGCGGTCGTAGGCCTCCTGCGCGTCCTTCTGCAGGTCCTCGATGAGCTTCTCGCGGCTGATGTTCTCGAGGCTGCCGGCCTCCTTGACCAGGCCCTCCTTGGTGAGGCCGACCGGGTAGAGCTGGCCGAGCGCCGCGAAGAGGGCGTCGAGGTCCCAGTCCTCGGCGTAGCCCTCGGTCGCGCCGCGGACGTAGCCGACGACGACGTCGTCGAGGAAGCCGCGGATCTGCTCGCCGAGGTCGGCGCCCTCGAGGACGCGGCGACGCTCGGCGTAGATGACCTCGCGCTGGCGGCTCATCACGTCGTCGTACTTGAGGACGTTCTTGCGGGACTCGAAGTTCTGCGACTCGATGTTGGCCTGGGCGCCGGCGATGGCGTTGCTGACGCGCTTGGCGTCGATCGGCACGTCGTCGGGGACCTTCAGCACGGTGAGGATCCGGTCGACCCACTCCGACTTGAACAGGCGCATCATCTCGTCCTGCAGCGACAGGTAGAACCGGGACTCGCCCGGGTCGCCCTGACGCCCGGACCGACCGCGCAGCTGGTTGTCGATGCGACGCGACTCGTGGCGCTCGGTGCCGACGACGTAGAGGCCGCCGAGGTCGCGGACCTCGTCGTGCTCGGCCGCGACCTGCGCCTTGATCCGCTCGACCATCGCGGGCCACGCCTCGTCGTACTCCTCCGGAGCCTCGACCGGGTCGAGGCCCTGCTTGCGCAGCTCCTGGTCGGCGAGGAAGTCGACGGAGCCGCCGAGCATGATGTCGGTGCCGCGGCCGGCCATGTTGGTGGCGACGGTGACCGAGCCCCTGTGGCCGGCGAGCGCGACGACCTTGGCCTCGTCGGCGTGCTGCTTGGCGTTGAGGACGGTGTGCGGGATGCCGCGCTTGCGCAGCAGGTTGGAGAGGTACTCCGACTTCTCGACCGACACGGTGCCGATCAGGATCGGCTGGCCCTTCTCGTGGCGCTCGCGGATGTCGTCGGCGACGGCCTCGTACTTCGCCTCCTCGGTGCGGTAGACGAGGTCGACGTTGTCCTGGCGCTGCATCGGGCGGTTCGTCGGGATCGGGACGACGCCGAGCTTGTAGATCTTGTCGAACTCCGAGGCCTCGGTCATGGCCGTACCGGTCATGCCGGAGAGCTTGTCGTAGAGGCGGAAGTAGTTCTGCAGCGTGATCGTGGCGAGGGTCTGGTACTCCTCGCGGACGGTCACGTTCTCCTTGGCCTCGATCGCCTGGTGCAGGCCGTCGTTGTAGCGACGCCCGGCCAGGATGCGGCCGGTGTGCTCGTCGACGATGAGCACCTCGCCGTCCATGACGACGTACTCCTTGTCGTTGCGGAACAGCTCCTTGGCCTTGATGGAGTTGTTGAGGAACGAGATGAGCGGGGTGTTGACCGAGTCGTAGAGGTTGTCGATCCCGAGGTGGTCCTCGACCTTGGTGATGCCCGGCTCGAGCACCGAGATGGTGCGCTTCTTCTCGTCGACCTCGTAGTCGACGTCCTTGACGAGGGTGCGCGTGAGCCGGGAGAACTCGGCGTACCACTTCACCTCGTCCTGCGTCGGGCCGCTGATGATGAGCGGGGTGCGCGCCTCGTCGATGAGGATCGAGTCGACCTCGTCGACGATCGCGAAGTAGTGGCCGCGCTGCACGCACTCCTCGACGGAGTCGGCCATGTTGTCGCGCAGGTAGTCGAAGCCGAGCTCGTTGTTGGTGCCGTAGGTGATGTCGCAGGCGTAGGCCTCGCGACGCTCCGCGGGACGCATCGACGGCAGGATCACGCCGACGGTCAGGCCGAGGAAGTGGTGCACGCGGCCCATCTGCTCGGACTGGAACCTGGCGAGGTAGTCGTTGACCGTGACGACGTGCACGCCCTCGCCGGCGAGCGCGTTGAGGTAGGACGGGAGCACGGCGACGAGCGTCTTGCCCTCACCGGTCTTCATCTCCGCGATGTTGCCGAGGTGCAGCGCGGCGGCGCCCATGATCTGGACGTCGAAGGGGCGCATGCCGAGCACGCGCTTGCTCGCCTCGCGAACGGTGGCGAAGGCCTCCGGCATGATGTCGTCGAGGGTCTCGCCGGCGGCGAGGCGCTCCTTGAACTCGGCGGTCATGCCGCGGAGCTCGTCGTCGCTCATCTTGACGAAGTCGTCCTCGATGGCGTTGACCGCCTTGACGATGGCGTCGAGCTCTCGAAGGATCTTGCCCTCGCCGATGCGGAGCAGCTTGTCGATGATGGCAGGCACGAGTGGTAACTCTACCTACCGTCCCAACGCTCCTCCCAATGCGTGCGCCAGGTCGCCGCGGCTGCCGACGACCACGTCGTCGAGGTCGAGCCAGGACGCGAGGCGCCTCAGCTCGGCGGCCAGCTCCTCCGCCGTCCCGGCCGGGGCACCGTCCTCGGCGTACGCCCCGGGGACCAGCAGCACGCGGGCGGCCCGGTCGGCCTTGAGGTCGACGCGCCCGACCAGCTCGTCGCCCAGCAGGAACGGCAGCACGTAGTAGCCGTGGATCCGCTTCTCGGCCGGGACGTAGATCTCGATGCGGTAGAAGAAGTCGAAGAGCGCCTCGGCCCGCTCGCGCTCCCACACCACCGGGTCGAACGGGCTGAGCAGCGTGCGCGCCCCGACCCTGCGCGGCAGCCGCGCGTCGCGGTGGAGGTAGCCCTGGCGCTTCCAGCCCTGGACCGCGACCGGGGTCAGCTCCCCCGCCTCCACGAGCTCGTCGACCGCGACCTTGGTGCTCGGCCTGCCGGGCGCGGGCTGGAGGCGCAGGCGGTAGTAGTCGGCGAGGTCCGCCGCGCTGGCGACGCCGTGCGAACGGGCAGCACGGCGGACGAGCTCGGTGACCGCCTCCTGCGGCGTCGGCGTCGGCGCGGCGAGGACGGCGGCGGGCAGCACCCGCTCGGGCAGGTCGTAGACCACCTCGAACTGGGAGGTGCGGCCGGCGATGGCGACGTCGCCGACGAGGAAGAGGTAGTCGAGGACCTTGCGCGCCTCGGACCAGTTCCAGCCCCAGTGCTCCTTGGTGCGGGGGCCGGTGCTGAACTCCTCCTCGAGGTCGCGGGCCGTCACCGGTCCGCGGTCGTCGACGGCGTCGAGCACCCGCTGCTCGAGGTCGGGGTCGGAGGCGACGAACCCCCACTTGCCGCGCTCGGAGCGGTACTTCTCCATCCGGTGGCGCATCAGCGGCCAGAGCTCGACCGGCATCAGGGCCTGGACGTGCGCCCAGTACTCCACGAGGTGGCGCTCGCGGCGCCCGCCCGTGGTGGACGCGCGGCGGAGCAGGTCGACGTCGTAGGGGCCCATCCGCGAGTAGAGCGGCATGTAGTGCGCGCGCTGGAGCACGTTGACCGAGTCGACCTGGAGCACGCCGGTGCGGGCCACGGTGCGCTCGAGGGTCTTCGGCGCGGGAGTCGTGTGGGCGCGGTCGGTGAAGCCCTGCGCGGCCAGCGCGATGCGCCGGGCCTGGAGCCGGGTCAGCTGGTCCACGGGAGGGCTCAGGGCAGGTCGAGCAGCTTCTCGCGCATGGCGTACATGACGGCCTCCATGCGGGAGTGGAGCTGGAGCTTCTCCAGGATGTTGCGCACGTGGTTCTTCACGGTGTTCTCGGAGATGAAGAGCTCCTTGGCCACCTCGCGGTTGTTGAGGCCCTTGGCCACCAGCCGCAGCACCTCGAGCTCGCGGTCGGTGAGCCGCAGCGCCGGGCCCTGCTCGCGCTCGGGCTTCGACATCTGCTTGAACTCGTCGATCAGCTTGACCGCCATCGACGGGCTGATCAGGGACTGTCCCTCGTTGACCACGCGGATCGCCTGGGCGACCTCCTCGATCGAGGAGTCCTTCAGCAGGTAGCCCGAGGCGCCGTTCTTGACCGACTCGTAGAGGTCGGCCTCCTCGTCGGAGACGGTGAGCATGATGATCTTGGCCGACGGGACGGCCTCCTTGATGCCGCGGCAGGCCTCGACGCCGGTGCGACGCGGCATGCGTACGTCGAGCAGGATCACGTCGGGCGCGGTCTTGACCGCCAGCTCGGTGGCCGTGATGCCGTCGGAGGCCTCGCCGACCACCTCGATGTCGGTGTCGCCGCTGAGCAGCATGATCAGGCCGCGGCGGAACAGCTCCTGGTCGTCCACGACCAGGACGCGGACGGGCTCGCTGCCGGCGGGGTTGTCTCCTGCTGCCTCGGTCACGCGCGCATCATGTCATGCACGCGTGACCGTGGCAGGACGTCAGGCGGTGGTGTCGCCGTCGACGTCCAGCGAGATGACGCCGTAGTCGTAGCCGCGTCGTCGGTAGACGACGGACGGGCGCTCGCTCTCCTTGTCGACGAAGAGGTAGAAGTCGTGCCCGACGAGCTCCATCTCGTAGAGCGCCTGGTCGAGCGTCATCGGACTGGCGCCGTGGGACTTCTCCCGGACCACGAGCGGTCCGTCACCGGTGACCGTGATCGGACCGACCTTGCGCTCGACGACGCCCTCCTCGTCGGCGACGTCCTCGACCTCCGGCATGCCGGCCAGCGCCTCGCCGACGCCGACGTGCGCGTTGCGTCCCTTGTGGACGCGGCGGCGGTCGGCGGCACGGCGCATCTGCGCCTGCATCTTGTCGACCGCCAGGTCGAGCGCGCCCATCTTGTCCTCGGCGGCCGCCTCGGCCCGGATCACCGGCCCCTTGGAGAAGGCCGTGAGCTCGACCTTGGTCGCGCGATCGTGCTGGCGAGGGTTCTTCTCGAGCTCCACCTCCACCTGGACCCGCATGATGCGGTGGTCGTGCTTCTCCAGACGGGTGAGCTTCTCCGAGACATGTTCGCGGAACCGATCGGACACCTCGCAGTGCCGTCCCGTGACCACAACCTCCATGTGAACCTCCTCAACTAGCGAGCGTCCGCACCCGTCCATTGGTCCCGGGCGCCCCTGATGGGACGCGCCGGGGCAGGGTGGGATGGAGTCCGCCCGGCCGACCTGGTCTTCGACCCCACAATCGCCTGCTGAGGCGTTCGCAGCTTCTCCGCCACTACTGGCCTTCTCCCGGCAGCCGACGCATATGACGTCGGCGACGAGGCAGGACTTACTTCTAAGCCGCACCGTGATCGTCCCGCGAGGGACTTACGTGGACCGTTTCGCCTGCGACTGGCATCGGCTTGCCACGAAGAATTCATCTTCGTGACGCAACCACGGACCCAGGCGGACTCCATGACAAGACGCTAGCCCCTCCCGGCCCCCGGGCCAACCAGGGGGACCACCCCTCGGCGCCGGGTGGCGGCGACGGCCGCGACCGCGACGGGTGGCAGCCCGACCGCCTCGAGCGCCCGCTGCGCCTCGCGGGCCGTCGAACCGGTCGTCACCACGTCGTCGCACACGACCACGTGGCCGCGCGACCGGCGTCGGGCGGCCCGTGCGAGCGCGGTCGAGGGACAGTGCATCGAGTGGCTCACGTTGGCGGCCCGGCCCGCCGCGCCCAGCGCCTTCTGGTCCGCTGCGCCGCGCGACACGAGCAGCTGCGCGACCGCAGCCGGGCGCTGGCGGCGGACCGTGGCCGCGGCGGCGCGCACCAGGGCGGTCGTCGCCTCGTAGCCCCGTGACCGCCCGGCTCCCGGCCGCGACGGGACCGGCACGAGCAGCACCGGGACGTCCGGGTCGAGGCCCGCCGCCGCGCCCAGCACCGCGGTGGCGAGGAGGTCGCCGAGCACCCGCCGGTGGCCCCACTGGCCGCGGTCCTTGTGGCCCACCACGAGCGCCCGGACCGCGCCGACGTACTCCTCGGTCGCCCACGGCACCACCAGCCCGGCGGGCACCGGCGTCGGCCACGCGACGTGCGCCCGCGTCGAGAGCGCGGCACGGCAGCGCGGGCAGAGCATCCGTCCGGGCTCGTCGCAGCCGACGCACCGGCTCCCGAGGAACAGGTCGAGGGCCGCGTCGAGCACGCGTCCATGCCAGCAGGCACGGACGTACGCCGGCAACCGGGCGCTCGCGGCCTGTGGATCAGCCGACGTAGGTGAGCGCGGACAGGCCCTCGGGCATCGTCGGCACGATCCGGTCGGGCCGGGTCAGGCTCGCGATCGTCCCGCGGCCGAGAGCCCACACCTCGCTGCCGTCGACGGGCGCGGAGACGAGCGTGCGGATCCGACCGCGAACGATGTTGGAGCCACCGGTCACGACGTTGCCCGGAGCGCCGTCGACGGACACGGTCCGCACCAGCGACAGCTCGTCGTTGATGCCCCGGAGGACCGAGATCGACGTCGGCGAGCGCCACGCGATGTCGCGGATCCGCGGGCTTCCCTCCTCGGGCAGGGGCAGCTCCTGGACGGGGGTGAAGCCGAGGATCCCGCCGGCCATGTCGTGCCGGATCCGGGTCGACACCACGGTGTCGGCCTTGCGACCGCGGACGACCGCGAGCAGGCGGCTGCCGTCGCGCGACACCAGGAGCTCGGTCACCGTCCGTCCGCTCACGCCGGGCACGCGGACCTCGTTGGCGTTGCCGTCGACCACCACCATGACGCGGGCCCGCCCGGCACCGCGGTCCAGGACCCACATGCGGTCGCGGTAGTCCCAGTGGGGCGGGGCGAGGTCGACCGCACCGGTGACCGGGTTGCTGACCTCCCCGTCCGGCGCCTGGGTGGGCGCGAGGTAGACCTCGGTGCCGCTGGCGGACACTGCCGCGACGTGCGACCCGGAGATGGTGACGCCGATGGAGCGCAGGTCGTAGCCGTCCTCGCCGAGCGGACCGAGGGTGTCCGCGAAGGCGCCCAGCTCACCACTCACCACGCGACCGTCCTGGAGGGCGTAGAGGTCGGGGACCGGCCGCTCCCCGTCCGGGTCGAACGGGTCGCCGGCATCGAGGTACCCCTGCGCCGAGCCCTCGGGAAGCGTGATCGCACCGCCGCCCACGTTGAGCTGGACGGCGCGGACCTGCTGGTCCTGACGGAGGGTCCAGGCGAGCTGCGCGAGCATCCGCCGGCCCGTCTCCTCGTCGATCGCAGCGGGGTCCCCGGACAGCGCCACCACGGCGACCCCGCCCACGACCGGCACCGAGAGGCCGTCGCGGGTGCCGGCCGGGAAGTCGGTGCGGACGACGTCGCGCAGCTCTTCGGGGAGCTGCGTGACGAGACCGGTCACGAGCGACGAGGCGGACTGGTCGCCGCGGGGCACGAAGACGGGCTCCGCGACCAGCACCTCGGAGGTGGGGTCGAAGTAGTAGAGGGAGGCCCGCTCGTACCAGTCGTCGAACCACGACTCGGGGACGATGAGCGCGTCGGGCACCGAGTCGATGCGCCACTCGCCGTCGACCTGGACCAGCCCCGTCTCGAGGACGCGCTGCGCCTGCGCACGTTGCCAGGCGCCGCGGTCGTCGTAGAGGTTGATGTCGCTCAACGGCAGCCGCACGGTCTCCTCGCCGGAGGCGGTGCCCGGCTCGGCGTAGGTGATGATCTGCTGCTCGGGGTCCCAGGCGTCGGCCGCCTCGTCGGTGAGGAACTGGCGCGCGACGGTCAGCGAGATCGGCGTCGCCCTCATCGCCTCGAGGAAGCCCTCGACGACCTCGGGCGCCGACTCGCCCGCTCGCGGCGGCGGCGGGTCGAAGGAGATGCCGGGAACGTCGTCGGTGGCGCTGGTGACCTGCGGCTCGACGACGGGGCCGTCGGTCGGCATCGAGACGCACCCCGCCAGCAGTGCGCAGCCGGCGACCGCCGCGACGGCCCTGCGGGCCCGGGTCCCGGTGCTCATGCGGTCTCCCGGGCGTCGTCGGGGACGAGCGGGAGCGGCGAGTGGCGCAGCTGGGTCGTCAGGTGGCGTGGGAGGGTCAGCCGGAACTGGGCCCCCTCGCCGGGGCGTCCCCAGGCCTGGAGCCAGCCACCGTGGAGGTGGGTGTCCTCCAGGGAGATCGACAGGCCGAGGCCGGTGCCGCCGCTCGTGCGGGCACGAGCCGGGTCGGCGCGCCAGAACCGGTTGAAGACCATCGCCGACTCCCCCGGTCCGAGCCCGATGCCGTGGTCGCGCACGGCGATCGCCGCCGACTGCAGGTCGGCGCCGATGAAGATCTCCACGTCGCGCGACTCGGCGTGGTCGATCGCGTTGGTGACCAGGTTGCGCACGATGCGCTCGACCCGGCGTACGTCGGCCTCGGCGACGCAGGGCACGCCCGGGTCGTGCACGACGACGCGGGTGTCGCGCTGCGCGGCGAGGGCCGAGGTCATGTCGACGACGCGGCGCGCGACGTCGACGAGGTCGACGTCCTCGGCCTCGAGCACGGCGGCGCCGGCGTCGAAGCGGCTGATCTCGAGCAGGTCGGCGAGCAGCGTCTCGAAGCGGTCGAGCTCCTTCTGCAGCAGCTCGGCGGCGCGACCGGTGACCGGGTCGAGGAAGGGTCGCGCGTCGTGGATGACGTCGCTGGCCATCCGCACCGTCGTGATCGGCGTACGCAGCTCGTGGGAGACGTCGGAGACGAACCGGCGCTGGAGCCGGCTCAGCTCCTCGAGCTGGCGGATCTGCTTCTGCAGGTTGGAGGCCATCTGGTTGAACGACGTGGCGAGGCGGGCGAGGTCGTCCTCGCCGCGCACCCGCAGGCGCTCCTGCAGCTGGCCCGCCGCGAGGCGCTCGGCGACGCGCCGCGCCATCCGGATCGGGGTCACCACCTGACGCGTCACCAGCCAGGTGAGGCCCGCGACGAGCAGCAGGAGCGGCACACCGGCGACGAGCATCGCGCGCGACACGAGGGCGAGCGTGCTCTGCTGCTCGTCGAGCGAGTAGAGGTAGTAGAGCGTGTAGGTGTTGTTGTCCGCGGGGAGGCGGACCTGGCTCCCGACGACGACACCCGGCCCGGCCGGGAGCCCCGCGATCTCCTCGCTGGTCTTGATGTCGGTGTAGGTCCAGGCCGTCGGCGACACCGACTCGAAGCGGGCCTGGAGCTCGTCGGGCACGCTCGCGAGGTCGAGCCCCTCGGTGAACTTGGCACCACCGTCGGCGAGGCGTACGCCTTCTGCCACCGGCGGGGACAGGATCACCGCGAAGCCGCGCGTCGAGCCGCGGGCGATGATCGGCTCGACCAGCGCCTGCTGCTGCGCCGACTCGTCGACCTCGGTGGGCGAGGCGGCGGCGAGCTGCTCGCGTGCGGTCTCGGTCTCGCCCTCCGCCTCCTGCACGACGGCGTCGACGCGGCTCTCGAGCAGGCCGTCGCGCGTCTGGTGGATGAGGAAGGCGCCGACCACGCCGACGACCAGCGCGGACAGCACCATCGTGCTGAGGACCACGCGCGCCTGCACGGACCGCCGCCAGAAGGCCGGGCCGTGGCGGAGGATCGGCGGCAGCCGGTCGAGCCCGCTCACCCGGTGCTCATCGGTGGCTCATTCGTCGCGAGCCCTAGGACTTGCCGGCCTTGTAGCCGACGCCGCGCACGGTCACCACGACCTCCGGGTTCTCCGGGTCGTGCTCGACCTTGGAGCGCAGCCGCTGCACGTGCACGTTGACGAGGCGGGTGTCGGCACTGTGCCGGTAGCCCCAGACCTGCTCCAGCAGCACCTCGCGGGTGAAGACCTGCCACGGCTTGCGGGCCAGGCAGACGAGCAGGTCGAACTCGAGCGGCGTCAGGTTGATCGCCTCGCCGTCGCGCGTGACCGAGTGCCCGGCCACGTCGATGGACACGTCGCCGATGGTGAGGCCCTCGTCGTTGGACACGTCGTTGCGGCGTACGCGCGCACGCACCCGGGCGACGAGCTCCTTGGGCTTGAAGGGCTTGACGATGTAGTCGTCGGCCCCGGACTCGAGGCCGACGACGACGTCGACGGTGTCGCCCTTCGCCGTGAGCATCACGATCGGCACGCCGGACTCGGCGCGGATCTCCTTGCAGACGTCGATGCCGTCCTTGCCGGGCAGCATCAGGTCGAGCAGGACCAGGTCGGGCTTGTAGTCGCGGAACGCGTCGAGCGCGATGTCGCCGCGGCCCACGATCCGGCTGTCGAACCCCTCCTGGCGGAGGACGATGGAGAGCATCTCCGCCAGCGAGGCGTCGTCATCGACGACGAGCACGCTGCCACGCGCCGGTTCGGCAAGGTCGGTCATGCGGTCCAGTCTAGGGACTGGACCGCACGAGCACGGTGACCTCGCTGCGGCTCAGTAACGGTAGAGGTCCGACTTGTACGGACCCTCGACGTCGACACCGAGGTAGGCGGCCTGCTCCTTGGTGAGCTCCGTCAGCTCGACACCGAGGGCGTCGAGGTGCAGGCGGGCCACCTCCTCGTCGAGGTGCTTGGGCAGCACGTGGACGCCGAGCTCGTAGTCGTCGGCCTTGGTGAACAGCTCGACCTGGGCCAGCACCTGGTTGGTGAAGGAGTTCGACATGACGAACGACGGGTGGCCGGTCGCGTTGCCGAGGTTGAGCAGGCGGCCCTCGGACAGCACGATGATCTTCTTGCCGGGCTTGTCGTCCTCGGACGGGAAGATCCACTGGTGGACCTGCGGCTTGATCTCGTCCTTGACGATGCCCGGGATCCTGGCCAGGCCGGCCATGTTGATCTCGTTGTCGAAGTGACCGATGTTGCCGACGATCGCCTGGTGCTTCATCTTGTGGAAGTGCTCGACGGTGATGATGTCGAAGTTGCCGGTCGTGGTGATGAAGATGTCGGCGGTCTCGACGACCGACTCGAGGCGCTTGACCTCGTAGCCGTCCATCGCGGCCTGCAGCGCGCAGATCGGGTCGATCTCGGTGACGATGACGCGAGCACCCTGGCCGCGCAGTGACTCGGCCGAGCCCTTGCCGACGTCGCCGTAGCCGCAGACGACGGCGACCTTGCCGCCGATCATCACGTCGGTGGCGCGGTTGATGCCGTCGATGAGCGAGTGGCGGCAGCCGTACTTGTTGTCGAACTTCGACTTGGTGACCGAGTCGTTGACGTTGATCGCCGGGAAGAGCAGCGTGCCCTCGCGGAAGCGGTCGTAGAGGCGCAGCACACCGGTGGTGGTCTCCTCGGAGACGCCCTTGACCATCGGGGCGCGCTTCGTCCAGCGCTGCGGGTCGGTCTCGAGCGAGCGAGCCAGGACGCGCAGCACCTCCTTGAACTCCTCGTTGTCGGTGGAGTCCTGCGACGGCACGGCGCCGGCCTTCTCGTACTCCACACCGAGGTGCAGCAGCATCGTGATGTCGCCGCCGTCGTCGAGCAGCATGTTGGGGCCGCCCTCGGCGAAGTCGAACACCTTCTCCGCCTCGTCCCAGTACTCGGCCAGGCTCTCGCCCTTCCAGGCGAAGACCGGGACGCCCTGCGGGTCCTCGGGGGTGCCGTCGCGACCGACGACGACCGCAGCAGCGGCGTGGTCCTGGGTCGAGAAGATGTTGCAGGTGGCCCAGCGGATGTCCGCGCCGAGAGCCGCGAGGGTCTCGATCAGCACGGCCGTCTGGATCGTCATGTGCAGGGAACCGGCGATGCGGGCGCCCGCGAGGGGCTTGTCCTTGCCGTAGCGCTCGCGCATGGCCATCAGGCCCGGCATCTCGTGCTCGGCGAGCTCGATCTCCTTGCGCCCGTAGGCGGCGAGGGTGAGGTCAGCGACGTTGAAGTCCATCAGTGTTCTCCTGGTACGGAAGAGGCCGTCTGCGCCGCACATCTGTGCGTACCCGGGATCTCCCGCGCGGACACCAAGAGGGTAAATCTGGGATCAGCGATTCGGAGAATCCTCGTGAGCGGCGTCACCGTGCTCGCCGCGTGCCCCGTCGCCGGCCCCGTCGCCCGTCTCCTCGCCCGTCTCCTCGGCGTGCTCCTCGCCGTGTCCGGCACCGTGGCCGCCGACACCGACCGCCCTCAGCGCGGCCAGGATGATGCCGCCGACGACGAGGCCGACGATGGCCGACAGCACGGTGTTGAGGAGCCATCCGGCGAGGGCGCCGATGGGCCCACCGATGGCGTCGTGGACGTCGACCTCCCAGTGGTGGACGAGGTCGTACGGCGCGTGCAGCGCGTCGCCGAGCCCGGTGCCCTCGAGGAGCCCGTCGTGTCCGCCGATCTCGTAGAGGCTGACCAGGAAGATGTGGCCACCGACCCAGAGCATCGCGAGCGTGCCGATGAAGGAGATCGCCGCGAGCAGGCGCGGCATCGCCGACACCAGCGCCAGGCCGACGCGCTGCGAGGCCTTCGACGGCTTCTCGGCGAGGTGCAGGCCGACGTCGTCCATCTTCACGATGAGCGCGACGACGCCGTAGACGAGGACCGTGATCAGGACCGCGACCACGCCCAGCACGATCGCCCGCATCCAGATGCTGGCGTCGGGATCGGAGCCGACGACCTCCTTGAGCGCGATGACCATGATCTCCGCGCTGAGGATGAAGTCGGTGCGGATGGCCTGCGAGATCGTGCGCGCCTCGTGCTCGGGGGTGAGCTCGCCCTGCGGGGAGATGTCCTCCTCCGCCTCGGTCGCGTGACCGGTGACCCTCTCGTGGACCTTGTGCGCGCCCTCGTAGGCCAGGAACGCGCCACCGAAGATGAGGATCACCGGGAGCAGGGACGGCAGGAACTGTCCCAGCAGCACGGCCGCGGGCAGGATGAAGAGCAGCTTGTTGCGCAGCGAGCCGATGGCGATCTTCTTGATGATCGGCAGCTCGCGCTCGGCGGCGGACCCGTGGAGGTACTGCGGCGTCACCGCCGTGTCGTCGACGACCACGCCGGCGGCCTTGGCGCTCGCGCGCGCCGCTGCGGCACCCACGTCGTCCACGCTGGCTGCGGCGATGCGCGCGAGGGCGGCGACGTCGTCGAGGAGGGCGAACAGTCCGCCGGCCATGGGCGATCCTTCGGGTCGTGGGGTCGGGGCTGCAGCCTATCGGCGGCTCACGAGCCCGGGGTCGTAGGCGTAGGTGAGCAGCTCCGCGTGGGGCGGCATCGGACCGCGGCTCCGCTCCCCCGTGTCGGACCAGCCGAGCTTCTCCCAGAACGCGCGACCGCGCGGGTTGGCGGCGTAGACACTCAGCCACGGGCGCTCGACCCCGGCCGTGCGCATCCGGTCGACGATCTCGTCGTGGGCCACCCGCGCCAGGCCGGTGCCCCACTCCTCCAGCGCGACGCCGAAGTGCTTGACCTCCGCGCCCGCCACCGCCGCGAACCCGGCGATCGCATCGCCACGCAGGATCACGAAGCAGTCGATGCCGGGGTCGGCGATCTCGTCGCGCCACCGGTCGGCGAGCACGTCACGGGGGAAGGGGTGGGTGTCCTGGGGGAACACCTCGGACAGTCCCGCGATCGACGAGGGCTCCTGGACGGCCATCACTGCCGGGACGTCCTCGACGCGCATCTCGCGGAGCACCGGTGCGGGCATGGCTGGACAGTAACCTCGCCCGATGACATCGCCCACGGACGTCGCCGACCACGCGTGGCTCGTCGAGGAACGCGAGTACGCCCGGCACGAGGCCCGCCGCGGCCGGCGCCACGCGTTCGAGCACCTGGACCCGCGTCGGACGGCACTGGTGGTCGTCGACATCGTGCCGTTCTTCCTGCGCGACTCGGCGTACGTCCGCGGGATCGTGCCGCGGGTCAACGCGCTCGCCGCGGCCCTGCGACCCGCCGGCGGCACGGTGGCGTGGGTGGTGCCGGGCCACGTGCCGCCCTCGGCCAAGGACCGGGAGTTCTTCGGTGACGAGGTCGCCGAGCTCTACGCAGGGTCGGGCGGCTCCGGTCCGGTGCGCTCGCGGCTGGCGTCGGGCCTCGACGTCGCGTCCGGCGACCTCGCGGTCGAGAAGACCGCGCGCAGCGCCTGGACGCCCGGTTCGTCCGAGCTGCCCTCGCTCCTGGCCGCGCGCGACGTCGACACGGTCGTCGTGACCGGCACCGTGACCAACGTCTGCGTCGAGGACACGGTCCGCGGTGCCAGCGCCGCCGGCCTCCGCGTCATCCTCGTGGCCGACGCCTGCGCGGCGACCCGCGACCAGGACCACAACGCCACGCTCCACGTCGTCTACCGCTCCTTCGGCGACGTACGCCCGACGGCGGAGGTGCTCGACCTGATCTCCGCCGGCGCGGGTCAGGTTCGCTGACTCCCGCTGCCAGGGCTGCCACGATGTCGGGCATGGACTCGCCGACGCGCCTCGAGGTCGACCCGGACGCCGATCCGCTGCTGCAGCTGGCGTTCACGGGCCTGGACCATGCCATCGACAGCGTCGAGGCGAGCGGCGGACCGCTCATCCCGTTCGTCCTCACGCGCACCGGGGACGAGCTGGGCCTGGAGCGGTTCGTCACCGACCGGCTGGAGGAAGGACTGGCAGCCGTCGAGCAGCACCTGGCCGACTTCACTGGTTCGTCCCACGACGGCACCGATGCCCAGCCGGACGGGGTGTGCGGCGCCTGGGACGGCTACCTCAACGTCGAGGGACAGCGCACGGATGCGGTGTTCGCCCGAGCCGTCGACCGCGCCGGCAACGAGCTCGTCCTCGCGCAGCGCTACACGGTGCGCGGACTCCTCCGCAAGACAGCCCGGCGGGTGGGCGACCCTGCACTGATCGGGGACAACCGGCAACGGTAGGCCGAGCACCGTCGGTGGAGGAGCGACGAAGTCGCGTCACGAGACCCGGTCCACCCCAGCTGGTCGAGTAGTCCGCGAGGAACGAGCGGACGTATCGAGACCCTCGAAACCGACCTGTTGACAACGGACCCACTGTCGGTGGGTTCCACTACAATCGAACACATGATCGACACGCTGGCAGGACCCGGAACAGGTGAGGCAGACGCCCTCACCGCCTCCGACCTGCTCGCCTCGATCCGCGCGGAGCGGCAGACCGAGAACGCCGCCGCCGCCCGTCAGCTCGACCTCGCCGCCCGGTGGGCGGACCTCCACCCACCGGAGTCGATCCACTCCGCCGCCGCGTTCACCGTCCCCGGCACCGACCACGAAGAACCCCTCGCCGGCGAGGGATGCCCGCTGGTCGCGGAGTTCTGCATCGCCGAGCTCGGCACCGTCCTCGGCATCTCGTCGACGTCGGCGAAGAAGCTCATCGGTCACGCCCTCGAGCTGCGCCACCGACTCCCACGGTTGTGGTCGCAGGTCCAGTCGGGTCATGTCCCGGCGTGGCGGGCGCGCGACGGTCGCCGAGACGACGATCCACTCGACGCCTGTCCCTGACTCGTGAGGCGGCGGCTTTCGTGGACGCCCAGGTCGCTGCGGTCGCCGGACGCATCGGACCCGCCCAGCTCGACCGGCTCGTCGCGGAGACCATCAAGCGGTACGACCTCGCCGCTGCCGACCCGGCCGCTGATCCGGAGGACGGCTACCTGTCGGTCGACCCCCGCCACGCGACGCTCCACGACGACGACGTCCACTTCGCCGGGACCATGCGGTTCGAGGCCGAGCTCGACATCGCCGACGGACTCGACCTCGACCGGGCGCTCGACCCAGAAGGCAGCCGAGCAGAAGGCCCTCGGCTCGGCCGAGTCCCTCGACGTACGACGTGCCAAGGCCCTCGGGGACCTCGCCCGCACCCAGACCGCCCTCGACCTCTTCGCTGACGTGGTCGAGAGCCGGATCGCACCCGGTGGTCGAGAGCGGGAGGAACGAGCCGGGTATCGAGCCCGACCTCCGCTGCGCGTGAGGTCGTCCTCCACGCCCACTTCTCCGCAGAGTCCGTCGGCGAGCAGACCGTCTTCGGTCCGACCGGCCGGATGGAAGAGGGCCAGCGGCTCCTGCTGCTCGACCAGCTGAAGTCCTGGTGCGGCGACTCACGCACCAAGGTCACCGTCAAGCCGGTCATCGACCTCAACGCCCACCTGACCGCGCCCGGCTACGAGATCCCCGACCGGATCCGCGAACAAGTCATCCTCCGCGACCGCACGTGCGTGTTCCCGTGGTGCACGAGACCGGCTCGCGGCTGCGACGTCGACCACGTCATCGCCTACGACCACGACGCCGAAGCAGAAGACCGACCACAACCCGGTCCCACGACGACGTCGCAACCTCGCCTGCCTGTGCCGGTTCCACCACCGCCTCAAGACCCACACCGCCTGGCGCTACCGCGTCACCGGACCAGGTGCGTACGAGTGGACCAGCCCCCACGGCCACCACTACCGACGCGACACCACCGGCACCACCCGTCAACGGGCCGACCGGACCCGACCCGGCATCCCGCGACCCCGCCGACCATGACCCCGCCCCACACCCCGCCTCAGCACCATCCGGCGGGGCCTCAGGCACGTGACGGGAGCGCGCCTCAGCCGAGCAGACGAAGCTCGGCCTCGAGCTCGTCGAGGCAGCGGTTCAGGTCGTCACGCGACTCGAGGTCGTAGTGGCGCGAGCCGCCGTTGGCCGGGGTGCCCCAATCCATGTCGGCCTCCCCTGAGGTCCACACGGTCAGCTGCCCCAACGCATCGTTCGCGCTGAGGATCAGCCAGGACGCCGGGTCGTCCGTCACGGGCCCTTCGACGAGCTCGCTCGTCAGGCCTGCATCCCGCCACCGGGCGCGTCGTTCTTCGGAGACAGCACGAAGCAGCGAGAGTTCCACGAGCGCACTATCGCACCACTACTGGCCGCACGCACCGACCTCGGACAAGATGCCGGCATGACCACCGTGGGCGTCGGCAGGGAGGCCGTGAGGCCGCGGCACGTCGGCGTCGTCATGGACGGCAACCGTCGATGGGCGCGCACCGCCGGGTTCGTGAACCCGAGCGAGGGCCATCGCAAGGGTGCCGACCACGTCGAGGACCTCCTCCGCTGGTGCGAGGCGCGCGGCATCGACCACGTCAGCGTCTACGTGCTGTCCGCCGCCAACATCAGCAAGCGCTCTGTCCAGGAGGTCGAGTTCCTCTTCGGACTGGTGACGCGTGTCCTGCCCGGACTCGTCGAGCGATCGGGGCACTGGTCGCTCCACGTCAGCGGGGACCTCGCGCTGCTCCCGGACGACGCGGCCGCGGAGCTCACCCGGGCCGAGGCGACGACGGCAGGCCGGCCCGGACACGTGACACTCGCCATCGGGTACGACGGTCGCGCGGACATCGTGACCGGCATCCGGCGGGCGGTGCTCGCGGGTGCCGCTGACCGGGACGGCGGGATCGAGCCGGCGGACATCACCGCGCACCTGCCTGGTGGTCCGGTCAAGGAGATCGACCTCGTCATCCGGACCAGCGGGGAGCAACGCCTGTCCGGGTTCTTCCCCTGGCAGGCCGCCCACGCCGAGGTCCACGTGAGCCCGAAGCTCTGGCCCGACTTCGACGAGGCCGACTTCGACGAGGCACTCGCGCACTACGCGACGGCCGCGGGATGAGCAGCAGGCCCGGCCGAGCCGACATGGGGCACCCAGCAGTGGACGCGCTCGAGGGTGAGGCTGTCGGACGCGGGATGGGTCAGCGACCTCTGGCTGCACGGTTCGCTGGCCACCGGGGACCACCGCCCGGGCGTGAGCGACATCGACGTCGTCGCCATCACGACGCGACCGCTCGGGGCAAGCGACGTGGGCGATGTCGAGCGACTGCACCGGCACCTCGACGCGACGTGGCCCGGGAGTGCCCTCGGCTGCACCTACGTCGATGCGGCTCGACTCTCGGCACCGGAAGCGAGCCACCTGACGTGGACCCACGGCCGTCGTGTCGAGCGACCCCTGTCGGCGATGGTCCGGGCCGAGCTGCTCGACCACGGTCGCACGCTGCACGGACGGGAGCCCAACGCGGTCCTCGAACCGATGTCGAGGGACGACGTGCGGGACGCCGTGCGCCAGGAGCTGACGGGCTACTGGTCGTGGGCGGTGCAGCGGCCGTGGCTGTTCCTGGACCCGCGGCACGCGGACCTCGCCCTGCTCAGCATGGCTCGCGCCCGCGTCACCCTCGAGTCGGGCGAGCTCGTCACCAAGGCCCGTGCTGCATCTCACGTGCGCGCACCTCAGCGAGTCGTCGCCGGCCTGGCTCGGCGTCGTACGGGCGACTCACGAGCCGCGCCGGTGGCACCGCTCCTTGCCCACCATGCCTGGCACGACACCCGCCGCACCATCCATGAGCACGGTCGCCCGAGCGGGACCTGACCCTAGGGTCTCTCCATGCCCTCGTTCATCAAGTCCGTGACCTTCGACTGCCACGACCCGCTCGCGGTGGCGGCCTTCTGGGCAGCGGCGCTCGGCTCGAACGTCGACGAGGACAGCACGCCGGAGCGGGCGTGGGTCGAGCCGGCGGGGTGGGGCGGGCCGAGCCTGTGGTTCCAGCAGGTGCCCGAGGACAAGGTGGCCAAGAACCGCCAGCACTTCGACCTCCGGGTGATGGGCGACCTGGCCGAGGAACGCGAGCGACTGGTCGGGCTGGGCGCGACCGTGCAGGGCGAGCACGGCGACCTCGTCGTGATGCTCGACCCCGAGGGCAACGAGTTCTGCCTGGAGACCTGACGCTGTCGGTGCCGGGAGGCAGACTGCCGGCATGGACGCTGCCGCCCTCCTCACCCGCCTCGCAGCGGTCATCGACGCCCACGACTGGGACGGGCTCCCCGCGCTGCTGCACCCCGACTTCACCTGCCGGCTCGCGCACACGGGCGAGGTCTTCGACCGCGAGCAGTGGGTGCGGTTCAACGCCGACTACCCCGGCTTCGAGCGGATGCTGGTCGAGGACCTGGTCACCGACGGCGACCGCGGCGTCCTGCGCGCGCAGGTCATCGGGCGTGGCGACGGAGGCGAGCAGCTGGTCTTCGCGGTGGCGAGCTTCGCCTCGACGAAGGACGGACTGGTCAGCGAGCTGGTCGAGGTCTGGGCCGACGTCGACCAGGAGCCCCCGGCCGGGACCCGTCTAGCCTGATCCGGTGCTGCCCGAGCCCACCGAACGCCTCCGCTTCCGCCTGATGGGGATGGCGGACCTCGACGACGTGACGGCCGTCCTGTCGGCGCCCGATCCCTACCCGCACGACCGTCCCCACAAGACGCGGGACGACGCCGTGCGCTGGATCGAGTGGCAGGAGCGCAACTACGCCGAGCACGACTTCGGCCTGTGGGTCGTCGAGACACACGACGGGACGTTCGTCGGGGACTGCGGGCTGACGATGCAGGACGTCGAGGGCACCCCGCACGTCGAGGTCGGCTACCACGTGATGCCCGACCAGCGCCGGCTCGGCTACGCGAGCGAGGCGGCCCGGGCCGTACGCGACTGCGCGGCCGCCCACGGCGTCGAGCACCTGGTCGCGCTCATCCGCCACGAGAACCTTCCGTCGCAGGGGGTCGCCCGCAGCCTCGGCATGGAGGTCGAGCGCACCGCCTTCGTGCACGGCACCGACGCGCTGGTGTTCGGCATGCGCCTGCACCGCCCCTGACGACACGGGAGCCCCGGGCCGACCGCTGCGGTCGGCTCCGGGGCTCCGTGAGGTGAGGGACCTGCTACTTCATCTTCTTGGCAGCGACCTTCGCGAGCGGCTTGACGCTCGAGGCGGGCACGGCGGCGTCGTCGACGGCGATGACGTTGCTGATGCGCTTGCCGTCGCGGGTGAGCACGGAGGTCGAGTAGTTCGTGCTCGTGTCGAACACGGACTGCGAGTCGACGGTGAGGGACTCGTCACCGAAGCGGAACGTCTTGCCCTTGGTGAGGGTGACCGTGGCGCCCGTCTCGGGCTGGGTGTAGCTCGAGCACTTCTTGGCGTACTTCTTGTAGGCCGCCATGTAGGCCTTGGCCTTGGCCTCGGTCTTCAGCTCGACCACGCTGGTCAGCACGATGGGGTACACGGTCGTCGGACGCGCCCGTCGTGTAGGTGCCGGACTTCACCTTCACCCGCACGGTCTCCTCGCAGGTCTTCCCCGGCAGGCCGATCTTCGTGACCTTCTCGGTCGTGAACTGGCCGTCGGTGAGCTCGGGGAACGCCGCGACGATGTCGCCCTGGCTCGGGGCGTCCTTGGCGCTCACGGCCGCCTGCGCACCGGGCGCGGACACGAGGACGAGGGCGGCGGCCGAAATCAGGCCGGCGATGGACGAGGACGTGCGGATCATGGGATCTCCTGCATGACGTGGATGCTGACGGGCCAGTCCTGCCCGGTGGCGAGGGGCTCAAACCCCGTGACCGCCACGACCTCGCGTCAGTCCTCGACCAGCCCGACCCGGAGGTACTCCGCGGCGTAGGTGCCGTGCAGCAGGAGCGAGGCGTAGCGCGCGACCTCGGCGTCCGCGTCGGTGTCGACCGTCTCGACGCGTACGCCGTGCCGCGCAGCAGCCGCGCGCAGGACACCCGCCTGCTCGCGGACCACGGCGTCGTCCGAGCGGTCGTCGAGGATCAGCAGCAGCGGTCGCAGGTCGGCCGGCTCCTCCGAGAAGGGGTCGGCGAAGACGTCGTGCGGCTTGGTCGCCTCGATCACGGGCAGCAGGTGCTCGGCGTCGCCGGCGATCGCCGACCGACCGCTGGTGCGGCGCAGCGACTCGGCGAGCCGACGGGCGGCGCGGGCGGCGAGCACCGAGCCGCCCCACACGATCGGGTTGGTGTCGGCCATCGCGATCGCGAGCATCTTGGCCGGGTTGACCGCGAGGTCGCGGTGCGGCGAGCAGTCGGTGGCGACCCGGTCGAGGGACTCGGCGACCGACTCCGCGTCGGCCGACGGACCGAGGTGCACGTGCGACAGGTAGTCGAGCATGACGACCGCGGTGGCGAGCTGGTCGCCGGTCACCGTGGGCAGCACCGTGACGTGGCGGCCGGCAGCGTGCTCGCCGACGAGGGACCGCTGGGGACAGGCCACGACCACCTGCGCGCCACGGCGTACGGCCTCGGCGACGGCGGACGCGGACCCGTGGTCGTTGCCCTCGGGGGCGAGCATGACGACCAGGTCGAGCGAACCCGTCCAGCCGGGCAGGCCGGCGTTGGGCCAGGCCACGAACGGCACCGGGCACCACGGCTCGAGCACCGCCCGGAGCAGGCGCGAGTCGGGGCCGGCGGCGATCACCGCACGCGGGCGGGCCTCGTCCCGGCCGCGGGCGATCAGCTCCGCCGTGGCGGACGCGGCCTCGTGGGCCTCCCGGCGCACCCGGGCGCCGCTCTCGGCGAGGGTGCGCAGTCGCAGGTCGACGGTCTCGAGCACGCCGGCGTCATCGAGCCGGGCCTCGTCGAACCAGGTGGCCATCAGGCGGGCTTGCGGGCCTCGTCGACCAGCAGCACCGGGATGTCGTCGCGCACGGGGTAGGCGTTGCCGCACCCCTGGCACACGAGCTCGTCGGCGCCGTCGACGACCTCGGGCTCGAGCTGACCGTGGCAGGCCGGGCAGACGATGATGCTCAGCAGCTGGGGGTCGATGTTCACGTCGCTGATACTAGGTCAGTCGGTGGACGTGAGGACGCGCAGGTGCCCGCGCTTCGCGCCGCGGCTCGGGTCGTCCGTCGAGTGCAGCGGCGCAGGTGCCGGGGCGGGTCGCCCGGCCTCGCGCACCGCGTCGGCGAGGGCGAGCAGGTCGTCGCTGCTCGGCCCCTGGGCCTTCGGGTCCGGAGCCAGCCGGAGCACCTCCCAGCCGCGCGGTGCGGACAGCCGCTCGCTGTGCACGTCGCAGAGGTCGTAGGCGTGCGGCTCGGCGTACGTCGCCAGCGGACCGAGCACGGCCGTCTGGTCGGCATAGACGTAGGTCAGCGTGTTGACCGCGGAACGACCACATGCCGTCCGGGAACAACGACGACTGGCAAGGCTCACGCCGGTGACGCTACCCGCCACCTGCACGTGCGGCGCTTAGGCTCGCGGCATGGAAGAGGTGCGGCGGCGGACACGTGACCGGAGGGGTCGCGGCATGCGCGGGCCCGGCATCCTGCCGGACGATCCGGGCACGCCCGCGCGGCGCACGGCGCGGCAGAAGTTCGACCAGCTGGTCCTCGACGTGGTCACTCCCCTCGACGAGCGCTGGCAGCGCCACCTCGGCCTCGTGGAGTACGCCGTCGAGGACGCACCGATGCTGCCCGACGACTGGGGCGACGAGACCGTCCCGCTGTCCTCCCTGGTCCGCGGCAAGGGGCAGGCGCCCACGCGGCTGGTGATCTTCCGCCGCCCGGTCGAGCACCGCGCGACCAACCGCGACGAGCTCGAGGCCATGGTGCACACGGTCGTGGTCGAGCAGCTCGCCGAGCTGCTGAACCTGACCCCGGGACAGGTCGACGAGAGGTACGGCGAGGACGACTAGCGCGGGTCGCGCTGTCAGCGCTGGGCGGGCCGCACGTCCGCGACCTCGCTCGTCGTCCCGAGCGGTGCGAGCGGCAGCACGGACAGCCCGCGGTCGCTCACCTCGAGCGACACGACCCCCTCGGTGCGGTCGAGCCGCACCAGGGCGAGCACGGCGTCGTCGGGCAGGCGGATCCGCGCGGCGGTCGAGGGGTCGAGCTCCACCCGGCGCTCGCGCACGACGGCCTCGCCGTCCTCGTCCCAGGCCTCCAGCGTCAGCACGCCCGGCGCGGTGGCGCCGACGACGACCAGGCGCTTGGCGCCGGCGGGCAGCGCCACGGCCGCCTCCTCGGTGATGCCCGGACCGGCCGCGGAGATCGCGAGGTCGTCGGAGATCCGGGACCGCAGTGACGCGGTGACCGGTCCGGTCGCCTCGACGCGGATCGCCTGGACGCCCGCGGCCTTCCTGCCACGCAGCACGCCGGACAGGTCGACCTCGCTCACGGAGGCCGGCGCGAGCGCGATCTCCTCCAGCCCCGACGGGGCGAACTCGCTCTCCTCGCTCACCAGCTCGAGCGTCACCCGCACCTCGCTGTCGCCGGGGTTGGCCAGCGTCAGGGTCCGGTCGGCGGCGCCGGTCCCCACGCCGGCGACGTACGACGTCGTGGCGGGCGCGGCCTGCGACGGCAGCCACTCGCGGACGGGCCGGTCGCGCCCGACGGGGTCGACCTGGTCGACCACGCTCGAGGCGAGCCGCCCGCGCGAGACCTGCACCCGCAGCGCAAGGGCGTCGCGGCTCGGGACGACCTCGCCGAGGTCGAACGACGCCGTGCCGCCACCGGGCACCCGGACGCCGCGCAGGGCCGGCACGTCGACCAGCGCGCTGCCGTCCCACACGGTCACGTCCGCGACGGCGGGGCCCTTGTCGGGGTTGACGAGGGTGAGGGTGGAGGAGTGCTCGGCCGACGCACCGACGCCGGTGAACCACCGCTCCGGGAGCGGCCGGTCGCAGCCGACCGCCGACCCGGCACCCGACCGGGTCACGACGAGGCCGGCGGCGAGGTCGCCGCTGCCGTTGACGACGACGGGCTCGCGCTCGGTGAGGGAGCCGATGCCGCCGTCGATGGTGGTGGTGTCGTCGTCGCGCCCGACCCGCAGCGCGAGGTCGCCCGAGCCGAGGCCGGTGCTGCCGAGCCGGAGGTCGTCGGCGCCGGGCAGCCGGGCCGGGCAGACGGCGGTCGCCCGGTCGAGCGCGGCGCTCGTGGGCGCGTAGGAGGTGGGCGGGGCCTCGGCGGGACGCACGAGCGCGAGCGCGGCGACGGTGAGCAACGGGATCGCCAGCGCCAGCACGGTCAGCGGCGACGGCCGACGGCCGGCCGCCTCGGCGACCCGGCGACGCCCGGTGGGTCGGGGTCTGCTCAGACATCGGGCTGCTCCTCCCTGCGCTGTCGCACGGTCGGCGCCGCCAGGACGAGCGCGGCCAGGACGGCGAGGCCCTGCAGGACCAGCAGGCCGGTGCGCCACCACGAGCGCGGCCGGTCCAGCGAGGCCGGGTCGAGCGGGCGGTCGACCCGCCAGGCGCGGGTGCTGCGGTCCTCCGCGCTCGCCTGGTCGAGCCCGGCGGTGGCGTCGAGCAGGGAGGAGATCTGCCCGTCCGCGGGCGAGGTCAGCACGACGTACTCCACGCCCCGGTCGCCCAGCTCGGCCACCACGGCGGGCGTCGGCGACGACACCAGCGTGCGTACGTCGTCGGTGAGCGCGGTGTCCTCGGCGGCGAGGGTCAGCACCTCGTCCTCCCCGACGGTCGTGCCGTCGTCGCGGCGGATGCGATAGGTGATGCCGTCCTCGACCGAGCCGCTGACCACGAGGACGCCGTGCTCCTGGCCGAGCAGCGAGCTCTGCTGCATGTAGACCGGGACGGTGGTCTCGGCGTCGCGGGCGAGGGCGTTGCCCGGGGTGGTGAGCCACCAGCCGAGCCCGCCCAGCGGGACGACCGCCGCGGCGACCGCGAGGGCCGTGGCCAGGCCGCGCTGCCACCAGGGGTGGTGCTCGTCGAGGCGGCGCAGGTAGGCATCCGCGCCCAGCACGGCGGCCACGATCGAGGTGCCCTGGAGGATCACCACGAAGAGGCCGAGGCTCGGGCGGGTGGTCACCGAGGGCAGGTCGAGGCTCACGTGGGACAGGACGCCCGAGACGACGGCGGCCGCGAGCGCGACGATCCAGCAGATGACGACGGGCACGCGCGTACGCCGCGGGGCGAGGGCCGCGAGGGCCAGCGCACCGAGGATCGCGCCGAGCCAGGCCGGGGCGCCGAGGTCGTTGAGCCGACCGGTCAGCAGGCCGCCGAAGGTGACCTGGTCGACGGTGAGCCGGCCCGCCTCGAGGAGCAGGCCGGACGCCGAGCCGGTGGTGACGAGCGGGATCAGCCAGGGCGCCAGCAGGACCGGGGTCGCGGCGACGGCCACGACCGGCGGTCCCCAGCTGTCGCGCTCCTTCAGCAGGCGCGGCGAGATGACGGCGGCGGAGCCGAGGACGACGGCGGTCGCGAGCAGCGCGAACAGCCAGAGGCCGGGGACGAACGCGGCACCGAGCGCGAGCAGGAGGGCGGTGCGCCAGGCCGCGCGCCACCGTCGGTCGCGGTCGGGGTCGACGAACCCCAGCGCGGCGTGCGCGGCCCACGGCAGCAGGGCCGCGACCGCGACGGTGCCGAAGCGACCCTCGGCCCAGGCGCCCGACGACACCGGGACGAGCGCGTAGGTCAGCGCGCCCCACACCACGAGCCAGCGCGGCAGCCCGAGCGGGTCGACGAGGCGGCCCACCACCGCGAGCAGGCGCCACGCGCCCCACGCGGCGAACGGCACGGCCAGCAGCATCAGGGCCGACACGACCGCCCCCGTGTGCCCGAGCATCAGCCACGCGGCCACGGCGAAGGGCAGGACGTAGGCCGGGGCGGGCACGTCGGTGCCGGTGCCCAGCGGCAGCCACGTGGAGACGTGCAGCGTCCACCAGTCGGAGGCGGCGGCCGGCACCGGCGAGAGCGCCCCGCCGACGATCGCGCCGAAGGCCTCCCGTGCGGCCACCAGGGCCAGCACGCCGAAGAGCACCAGCACGACCGCGACCGGGTTGGTGAAGAAGCGCGCGACCAGCCCGCTGTCGGTGAGGTAGGCCTCGTCGTCGTCCTCGCCCGACGAGGACCCGCGGCGTTCCTGGACAGCCGCCGCGACCTCCGGCGTCCGGGCGGCCCGCCGCCGCTCGGCGACGTCGGCGGCCTGGCCGGTGAGCGCCGAGCCGAGGTCGATGACGACGTCGAGCCCGTGCCGGTAGGGCAGCCACGCCGGCGCCAGCAGGTGTCGTACGTCGGTGGGCTCGCCCTCGCGGCGCCGGGCCCGCTCGCGGCGCGCGGCCAGCACCTGGCCCGGTCGCCCGTGCACGGACAGGACGGCGGCCAGCTCGTCGAAGCCCTCCCCCACCGCGCGGACCGCGAAGAAGCCGAGCACGCGGAGGATCGAGCCGAAGAAGAGGCGGACGTAGTGCCAGGCGAAGCTGCGGCCGGACACGTTGGCGAGCGACGTCAGCAGCGCGGCCCGGCGCTCCTGGTAGTGGGTGTGGCGGCCGGTGAGCGGCGTACGCCGGATCCCGCGGTGGGCGGCCTCGGCGTGGAACACCACGGCCTGCGGCACCACGAACGTGCGGTGCCCGGCCAGCGCGGCCCGCCAGCCGAAGTCGATGTCGTTGCCGAAGATCGGCAGGTCCTCGTCGAGGCCGCCGAGCGCCTCGAGCACGTCGCGACGCACGAGCATGCCGGCGGTGTTCACCGCCAGGACCTCGCGGACCTCGTCGTGCTGGCCCTGGTCGTACTCCCCGCGCTCGAGGCCGGTCTCGCGGCGACCGGTGCCCGTGATCGTCAGGCCGACCTCGAGGAGCCGGCGCAGGGACGGCCACTCGCGCAGCTTGGGGCCGAGGATCGCGGCGTCGGGGTGCTCCTCGGCGGCTGCGAGCAGCTCGGCGAGGGCGGTCGGCTCGGGGTTGCTGTCGTCGTGCAGCAGCCACACCCACTCGTCGGGGCCGGCGGCGGGGGCGAGCCCGAGGCCGTGGCGCACGGCCGCGGGATAGCTGGTGGAGCCGTGGACGACGTCGAGGACCAGGTGGCCCCTCGCTGCGGTCGAGAAGGCGTTCTCGACGAGCTCGACGCTGTCGTCGCGGCTGGTGGTGTCGACGGCGACGACGCGGTCGACCGGGAGGGTCTGCCCGATCAGACCAGCGAGAACTGCCGGCAGCCACCTCGCCCCGTCATGGCTGACGAGAAGCGCTGTGACGGACACCGGAGCACCTTAGCGAGGCGCTCCATGGCTCCAAAATGCAGCCAAGAACGACTCAGACGGCGCGCTTCTTGAGCTTGCGGCGCTCGCGCTCGGACAGGCCGCCCCAGATGCCGAAGCGCTCGTCGTTCATCAGCGCGGACTCGAGGCACTCGTCGCGGACCTCGCACGTGAGGCACACCTTCTTGGCCTCGCGCGTGGAGCCGCCCTTCTCGGGGAAGAACGCCTCGGGATCCGTCTGCGCGCACAGCGCACGGTCCTGCCATCCCAGCTCCTCGCCCTCAGGCTCGAGGAGAAACAGTTCTGCTCTCATGGTGGTTAAACCCTTTCGACCCTTGCCATTGATACGACCCTGCAAGCGCTAACGACACTGTGGGAATTACATGCCTGTCGTACGCGTAAGTCAAGCCCGGATCTGATATGGCCAATCCCCGTACGGCAGGCTGGTCCTGTGCCATCATCTGCGCTCCCGCTCCGCCGTATCACCGTCCTGTCGGGAGGTGTCGGCGGGGCAAGGTTCGTCCAAGGACTGCTGCACGGCCTCCGCTCCGGCGCGGTGCCCGGCGGATCCGCCGACACCGAGGTCACCGTCATCGCCAACACCGCCGACGACTGGTGGATCCACGGCCTCAAGGTGTGCCCCGACCTCGACACGCTGATGTACACCCTCGGTGACGGCATCGACGTCGACCGCGGGTGGGGCCGTCGCGACGAGACGTGGAGCGCGAAGACGGAGCTGGAGGCCTACGGCGTCGAGCCGACGTGGTTCGGGCTCGGCGACCGCGACATCGCCACCCACCTCGTGCGCACGCAGATGCTCGAGGCCGGGTTCACCCTCTCCCAGGTGACCGAGGCGCTGTGCCGGCGCTGGCAGCCGGGGGTCACCCTGCTGCCGATGAGCGACGACCGCGTCGAGACCCACATCGCCGTCGCCGACCCCGACAGCCCGAGCGGACGCTCGGTGATCCACTTCCAGGAGTACTGGGTCCGGCTGCGGGCGGCCGTGCCGGCCGAGACGGTGCTCGTCGTCGGCCAGGACGCCGCCGCTCCCGCACCGGGAGTGATCGACGCCGTCACCGACACCGACCTCGTGGTCCTGCCGCCGTCGAACCCGGTCGTCTCGGTCGGCACCATCCTCGGCGTGCCCGGGATCCGCGACGCGTTGCGCGCGACCACCGCCCCCGTGGTCGGCCTCTCCCCCATCGTCGGTGCCTCCCACGTGCACGGCATGGCGGCCCAGATGCTCGACGAGCATCGGGGTCGAGGTGGGCGCCGGCGCCGTCGGCGTCCACTACGGCGCCCGGTCGGCCGGCGGCGTGCTCGACGGCTGGCTCGTCGACACCCGCGACGCCGACCAGGTGCCGCGGCTCGAGGAGGCCGGGCTGCGCGCCCGCGCCGTGCCGCTGATGATGAGCGACCCCGACGCGACGGCCGCGATGGCGGCCGCGGCCGTGGCCCTCGTCACCGAGTCGATGAGGATCGAGGTCTGGGCGCCCGACGGCGTCCCCGAGGTCGTCGCGGGCGACGACCTCGCCGGCCTCGTGCTCGCTGCGCTGTCGGACGAAGCAGGCGGCGCAGGTGGACCGGCAGGACAGCCCTGGCCGACGGCGACATCGTGTCGGTGACCAGCAAGGTCGTGAGCAAGGCCGAGGGCCGGACCCGCGAGGGCGACCGCGAGGCGGCGGTCGACGAGGAGTCCGTCCGGCTCGTGGCGCGCCGCGGTGCCACCCGCATCGTGCGCCACCGGCTCGGGCTGACGATGGCCGCGGCCGGCGTCGACGCGTCCAACGTGGCGGCCGGCTCGATCGTCCTCCTCCCGCTCGACCCGGACGCCTCGGCCCGGTCGCTGCGCCGCGAGATCCACGAGCGCGCCGGGGTCAACGTCGGCGTGATCGTCACCGACACCGCCGGGCGGGCGTGGCGCGAGGGCCAGACCGACATCGCCATCGGCGCCGCCGGCCTGCTCGTGGCGGAGGACTTCGCCGGTCGCACCGACCCCTACGGCAACGAGCTCGCCGTGACCCTGCCGGCCGTCGCCGACGAGCTCGCCGGCGCCGCCGAGCTGGCGCAGGGCAAGCTGGCGGGTCGGCCGGTCGCGGTCGTGCGCGGGCGGGCCGACCTGGTGCTGCCGCCCGGGGAGGACGGGCCGGGCGCCGCGTCGCTCGTGCGCGCCGACGGGCACGACCTGTTCGGGTGGGGCGCCCGCGAGGCCGTCGTACGAGCGCTGGCCGGGGCCGCGGAGGACCGGCGCCCCTTCGGCGCGCCCGTCCCCGAGGACGAGCTGCAGGCCGCGCTCGACCGGCTGCCCGACCGGTCCGACCGCACCGCCGTCGAGGCGGTCTGCTTCGCCCACGGCTGGCAGGTCGACGCGTGGGAGACCGACGTCGTGTGCCGCGTCTCACCCGTGACTACGTAGACTCTCCCACCGCAGCCCCAGCAGCGACCCTCCAGCAGTCGAACCGAGAGACCCAGAGCACCGTGGCCAAGCAGGCAAAGACCGACCGTCAGGCGGTCATCGACTCCATCCGCTCCCAGCAGGCGAAGGGCGAGAACCGACGCGGCCTGGCCATCGTGGGCGTGTGCGTCCTCGTCGCCGTGCTCATCGTGGGCGCCGCGGCCTTCAAGCCGGTCAAGGACTGGTACGACCTCCGCTCCTACGCCTCCGACTCGCTGGGCGAGATCGGCGCCAAGGCGTCGGTCTGCCAGAAGGTCGAGACCAAGGAGGCCGAGGGCAACCAGGACCACGTCGAGGTCGGCACGCCGATGAGCTACCCCGACGCCCCGCCGGCCTTCGGCCAGCACTGGAACATGTGGGACAGCATGGACCGCAAGCTCTACACGACCTCCGACCGTCCCGAGCTCGGCGAGCTGGTGCACAACCTCGAGCACGGCTTCACGATCCTCTGGTACGACAAGACGATCGCGGACAGCGAGTCCAAGATGGACGTCCTGCGCGGCATCGCCTCCAAGCTCCAGGGCACCACCAACCTCCGCGACAAGTTCAAGGCCGTGCCGTGGACCTCCGAGGACGGCAAGGCCTTCCCCAACGACCAGCACGTCGCGCTCACCCACTGGTCCGTCGGCGGCGCCGGCGAGACCGACCAGAGCAAGCAGGTCGGTGTCTGGCAGTACTGCTCCGACGTCAGCGGCGCTGCGCTGGAGACGTTCATGCAGGACTACCCCTACATGGACTCCCCGGAGCCCAACGCCGTCTGACGGCCTCCTTCTCCCCAGCCTGATGGCCACCTTCGCCGAGGTCCTCGCCGCCCAGCTGCGCCGGGACCCCGGTCGACCGCTGCTGACGTTCTACGACCACGCGACCGACGAGCGCGTCGAGCTGTCGGTGACGACGTACGCCAACTGGGTGGCCAAGGCCGCCGGCCTGCTCACCGAGGTGGCCGACCTCGAGCGCGGGATGTCGCTGCGCATCGACCTGCCGCCGCACTGGCTGTCGCCGGTGTTCCTGGGCGCGGCGTGGAGCGTCGGCCTGCGCGTCACCGAGGACGGGGCGCCCGACGCCGTCGTGTGCGGTCCGGACACGCTGGACACCTGGGCTCCCCGCGCCGGCGCGACTCCCGGTGCTGGCCTGCAGCCTGCGACCGCTCGGCGTCCGCTTCGCCGAGCCGCTGCCGGCCGGCGTGCTCGACGTGGGCGTCGAGATCTGGTCGCAGCCCGACGGCTGGTCGCCGTGGGACCCGCCGACCGACGACGACCTCGCCACCGACGACCTGACGCAGCGCGAGTTGAACGAGCTGACGGCCGCCGTCGGGAGCTCTCTCACCGACGGCGGCCGTCTTCTGTCGGTGGCCGACCCGGCTTCCCCACCAGGAATGGCCACCTTCACCGAGCCCCTCGGACGAGGAGGCTCGCTGGTCCTTGTCCGCAATCCCGACCCGGACCGCCTCGACGGCGTCTACGACGCCGAGCGGGCGACTGCCCGAGCCTGACCGCGGCTCTCCCTCAGCCCGCCAGGTCGAAGGCCCCCAGTCCCTCGCCCAGCAGTCGCGGCGCGGAGACGCCCGACCTGCGTCCGCCGAAGACGTACGCCACACCGCTCGTGCGGTCGCGCACGATGTAGTCGGCCTTGCCCTTGAGCTTCATCGGCTGCACCTCGAGCACCCAGTCGTAGCCGGACAGGTCGGAGGGCAGCCCGGCGGGTGACGGGACCGTGCCCTTCACCGGGCACGGCGGCGCTGAAGCTGCTGCCGTTGCCGGTCCAGACGGAGAGGGCGCCGCCGGGCGGAGTGCCGACCAGGTCGGGTACGCCGTCGCCCGTGACGTCGCCGACCGCCGAGAGGCCGGCGACGCCGGCCCACCCGCCGCCCAGCAACGTCGGCGCCGCCAGGGCACCGGTGCCGTTGCCGGCGTAGAGGTAGAGCTCGCCCGCGGTGTTGCGGGCCAGGACGTCGCCGAAGCCGTCGCGGTTCACGTCGCCGGCGTTGAGCAGGGTGTCCATGCCGGCGAAGGAGACGCCGGTGTCGATCGGCGCACCGAGCTCGAAGGTGTCCCGGTTGGCGACGACCACCAGCTGCTTGCCCGCGACGCCGACGAGGTCGGCACCCTGGCCGCCCACCATCTGCGCGCCGGTGATCAGGCGCATGGACTTGAGGTTGGTGGCGGGGCCGAGCGCGGCGCCGTACGTCCCGTCGCCGCGACCGGGGAGCAGCATCATGTTGCCGGTGTAGGTGCGCGCGACGAGGTCGGCACGACCGTCGCCGTTGAAGTCGCCCGCGACGTAGCGGTTGTAGCGCCAGGAGCCGGCGACCTTCGTCGGCTTCGCGAAGCGGCCGGTGCCGTAGCCGGTCTGCAGGAGCAGGCGGTTCTTCGTGCGGAGCAGCAGGTCGGCGCGACCGTCGCTGTTGACGTCGCCGGCGCCGATGATCTGCCGGTAGTTCCCGTATCCCTTGCGGGTGGCCTTGCGGTCGAAGCCGCCGCGGCCCGTCGCGAGGAGCGTGGTGAGACGTCCCTTGAAGCGGGCGACCAGGTCGTTGCGGCCGTCGCCGTTGATGTCACCGACGGCGGTGAGGAGCGAGTAGCCGCGCAGCGAGAGCTTCTTCGCGGTCTTGCCGAACTTGCCGTTGCTCCTGCCCGCGCGGATGCGCGCCTCACCCGGACTTGTCGAGCGTCACCAGGTCGGCCTTGCCGTCGCCGGTGAGGTCGGGCGACACGAGCACCTCGGCGCGCTTGTCCCAGCCCTTCTTGCCGACGACGATGCGCTGCTGGAACGACGTGAGGCCACCGGTGGGGATCACCAGGCCGCGACCGTCGCCCGCGCGGCGGACGACGAGGTCGGGGTAGGGCGAGGAGTCGAGGTTGTTCTGCGGGTTCGGCTCGGAGACCGCGATCGGCACGACGACCGGGGTCACCGGCGCGGCCTGCGCGGCGTACTGCCGGATCAGCGGGAGCTGGGCGTAGAGGTACTTGCCCGGGGCAGGCGGTCGAGCCGGCGTCGCGGTGGCCGTTGATGGCCTGGAAGGTGCCGCTCCCGATCTTCTGCGAGGTGGAGGCGGGGTTGACCCCGTGCAGCGAGAGCTTCCACGCGAAGAGCTGGCCGTAGGCGCGCAGCATCACGTCGGGGGGCTGCACGGTGTCGAAGTTGCCGATGGCCGACATCGCGAACGAGTACTGGTTGTAGTTGAGCGTGTGCGCGCCCACGACCGGCTTGTCGACGCCGCCGTAGCGGCCCTCCCAGATCCGGCCGAACCGGTCGACGAGGAAGTTGTAGCCGATGTCGCTCCAGCCGCGGGACTTCACGTGGTAGGCGTAGATGCTGCGCAGGATCGCCGGCACCTGCGCCTCGGTGTAGTCGTTGGCGTTGACCGTGTGGTGGACGAAGCCGCCGCTGATCGTGCCGTAGCGCACGGGGCTCTTGTCGCGGATGCTCTCGTCGGCACCCCACTGGGCGCGGGAGAAGATGGTCGGCGCCGCGACGGCCTTGCTCGTGCGCGCGGACTGGAGGGTGAGGCCCTGCGAGCCGGATCCCGTCGTCGCCGCCCAGCAGCGAGCCCTGCTGGTCGTAGTCGTGGTCGTAGGACTCCGTGCCGGTCTTCGGGCCGTCGGCCGCCTTCTCGACGTCGCTCGACCTCGCCGAGCCCGGGTCGACCAGCGCGAGGGAGAGGTCGTCGGGAAGGGTGGCGCCGTCGGTGCACGGCCTTCGACCTGCACGTCGTCGACCTCGCCGACGAACATCGGCTCGGTGCCGGGGCGGGCCCTGGCCGCCTCCTCGCTGCCGTCGTCGGGCGCGTGCTCGTCGTGGTACTCCAGGTCCTCCCAGTCGCTCCACTCGTCGCCGGTGCGGGTGCGCACCTGCAGGGCGATCTGGTCCTCCTCGAGGTCCTCGCCGTGCTGCCAGGTCACGCCGATCGCGGCGAAGCCCGCGACGGCCTGCGGCTTGCTGGTGACCCGCGCGTCCGTGGCGCCGCCCGCGACCGTACGACCGCGCAGGCCGGCGAAGCCGCCCTGGGTGCCGGTGAGCGGCACCTCGGTCACGGTCGGCGTGACCGGCCTGGTCGGCACCGTCGCCGACATCAGCTCGGCGGGCACCGCCTGGCCGTTGCGCGTGGGCTGCTGCCCGGGGTGACCACCGACGATGTCGAGGGAGACCACGCCGGACGCGGGCGTGAGGACGACGAGCACGACACCGAGGGCCAGCACCTGCTGGCAGAGGGTGACGAGACGGGCCTGAAGAGGTCGCATGAAAGATCTCACTCCTGTGTGGGGGAAGGTCACACAAGGCAGGAGTTTCACACCAGTCACACCAGTCACGGAAGGGTTTCTGAGTAACTACAAACGTGTAATTTCCAGTCGACACGCCGTTACATCGGTGTAATTCTTCAGTTGCGAAATCACCTGCGGTGGCCCAGCATTCCGGCGGCGGAAGGGCTCCACGCCGGATGGCGTCAGCGTCAGATGTCGCTGGCGAGCGCGTCGTCGCGCTCGTCGACCTCGGACTCCTCGCCGTCCGGCTCGTCGTCGTCGCCGTCGTAGTGCAGGTACTTGATGGCCTCGTCGACGTCACCGTCGAAGCCGACCGTGCCCTTGTCCAGCACGATGGCGCGGTCGCACATCTTCTTGACCGAGCCCGCGGAGTGGCTGACGTAGAACATGGTGATGCCGGACTCGCGGATCTCCTTCATGCGCTTGAGGCACTTGCGCTTGAAGGGCCGGTCCCCCACCGCCAGCACCTCGTCGGCGATGAAGATGTCGCAGTCGACGTGGACCGCGACGGAGAACCCGAGCCGGGCGAACTGGCCGGAGGAGTAGTTGCCGACCGGCATGTCGAGCTGTCGTCCGACGTCGGCGAAGGCCGCGATGTCGTCGAACTTGGCGTCGGTCTCCTCCTTGCTCATCCCGAGCATGGCCGCGTTCATGTAGATGTTGTCGCGGCCGGTGAGCTCGTTGTGGAAGCCGGCTCCGGTGGCGATCAGGCCCGGAGATCCGCCCGCGGGTGAGCACCTCGCCCTCGTCGGGGATCATCACCCCGCTCACCATCTTGAGCAGGGTCGACTTGCCCGACCCGTTGAGGCCCATCAGGCCGATCGACTCACCCTGCTGGACCTCGAACGAGACGCCGTCCAGCGCCTTGAAGCTGTCGCCGCCGGCGGCACCCCGCGAGCGCGGCGACACGACCTGCTTGAACGTGCGGTGGTACTGGTAGCGGAAGGTCTTGGTGACGTTGTCCACCAGGATCGACGTCGGTCATCAGAGGCGCTCCGGGATCGACTTCTCGAGGCGCGCGAACACCATCTGGGACACGACGACCAGGACGAGACCGACCGCGAGCATGATGAAGCCGCGGGTGAAGAGGTGGTCGGCGAACTCGGGCGCCGGCACGGTCGTGCCGTCGCCGTTGGGGTTGGGCATCACCGCGCAGGTCGGTGCGCACGTCGGGTACCAGAAGCCGCGCTGGATCAGCTGGACGGCCTCGGCGATGGGGTTCGCGAGGTAGAGCTCGTGCCAGATCCCGCCCCCGAACCGGTCGTAGCTGATCCAGTAGGGGTACATCATCGGCGCGGTGAACGGCACCATGTTGATGAAGGTCTGCACGATCCGCTGGAAGTCGCGGAAGATCACGTTGACGCAGGAGAACATGAGCCCGGCTGCCGTGCCGTAGATCATGATGATCAGGAAGCCCAGGAGGGCCGCTCCCATGCCGGTCGCGTCGGGCACCCACAGCGGGCCGTCGCCCCAGACGCCGGTGGCGACGCAGGCGATCGAGCAGGATGATGAGCTGCGGGACCGCGTGCCACAGCGACACGAGCATCGACACGACGGGGAACATCTCGCGGGGCATCGACATCTTGCTGATGACGCCCTTGTTGCGACAGCAGCGACCGGGTGCCCGCCGTGACCGACTCGGTGAAGTAGGTGACCAGCACCATCCCCGCGAACAGGTGGATGGCGAAGTTCTCGATCCCGAGTCCCCGGCCCAGCAGGAGCCCGAACACGGCGTAGAAGGTCAGGAACCGGGTGAACGGGTTGATGTAGGACCACGCCAACCCGAAGGCGGTGCCGGCGTAGCGCGCCTTGATCTCGCGTCGCACCATGAGCCGGAGCAGGTAGCGACGCCGGAAGACCTCCAGGACGCCGGACGTGCGCGACGGAGGTGCCAGCGGGACGTGCGCCAGGTCGTGGCGGACCTCGACCGATGCCGCAGTCGTCGGCGGACTGGCTCACTCGTCACCGCCGTCGGACTGGTCGGTCCACGGGGCGAAGGTCTTCTCCCACGACTCGGGCGAGGTGATGTCGCCGAGGGCCTCGCGGTACTGGCGGGCGAGCTCGGGCCACTCGCGGTGGAAGCGGCGGTGGATCTCGATCGTGCGCTTCATCAGGTCGCGGTAGTGGGCGGGGTCGCGCTTGTAGAGCGCGACCGACGAGCCGTCGTTCATCGACACCACGGCGGAGTCGTACTTCACGAGGTTCCACCACTTGGCGTCCATCGCGGTGAGCTCGGCCTCGGGGTAGTCCCCCGCCAGCGTCGCGCACCGGGCGGAGCTGGCGCAGCGGGGCGAGGACCGCGGCGATCGCCGTGGCCTTGCGGCCGGGGATCTCGATGTCGGACTTGCCCTTCTTCGGCGGCTTCTTGCGGCGCACCGGGGGCAGCTCGTCCCGGTCGATGTGGAGCTGGGCGTCCGGCCACTGCTTGCGGAACGCGTTGATGTCGGCCAGCTTGGTCGCGAGCTCGCCGTGCAGTGCGTGCGGACCACGCAGGACGTCCTCCATCGCCAGGTGCCGCAGCTCCGCGGTCGAGTACTGCAGCGAGGCGAGGTGCTTCACCTGGTGGTTGAGGCTCTCGCGCACCATCCGGCCGCCGCGCTCGTAGGGCGAGTGCAGCAGGGCGGCGATGATCCGGTTGCGGTGGTGGAAGTAGGACTGCCAGTCGAGGCCGTCGTTCTTGTCGGTCCACGGGACGTGCCAGACAGCGGCACCGGGGAAGGACACCGTCGGGTAGCCGGCCGCCTTGGCGCGCAGGCCGAACTCCGAGTCGTCCCACTTGATGAAGACCGGCAGGGACAGCCCGACCTCCTCGAGCACGACGCGCGGGATCAGGCACATGAACCAGCCGTTGAAGTCGACGTCGGCCCGCTTGTGCAGCCAGCGCGAGGAGCGCAGGTTGCGGGCGCCGAAGTCCCACTGGCTGTAGCCGTCGAGGCGGGTCTGCCACCAGAAGCGCCACGGCTGGACGATCTCGCCGAACGAGTGCATCTCGGACCGGCTGTAGAGGTTGAACATGTGGCCACCGACGATGGTCGGCCGCTTGGCGAGGTCGCCGAAGGTGACCGCCCGGATGATGCCCTCGGGCTCGGAGACGACGTCGTCGTCCATCATCATCGCGTAGGTCGCGGTGCCCTTGCGCACGCTCTCGAGCTGGCCACGGGCGTAGCCGCCCGAGCCGCCGAGGTTGCCCTGCACGAGCACCCGGAGCTTGTCCCCCAGGCCCGCCTTGGCCGACCGGGAAGTGGGCGCTGTCGGTGACCTTGTCCTTGCCCTGGTCCATCACGAAGACCGTGTCGAGGTAGGGCTGGAGCTCCTCGGCGTCGCCGAGCTGGCCCAGGAGCTGGGCGCTCATGTCGGGGAGCATCGTGGTGATGCAGACGTCGACGGTGCCGTGCTCGGCGCGATCGGCCGGGACCTGCGCGGTCCACTCGGCGCCCTCGACCGTGGCACCGTGGTCGCCGGCGACGACGTCGTACCAGTACCACCCGCCGTCGACGAACGGCTTGAGCGGCAGCGTGAAGGTGAACGACCCGGAGTCACCCTCGACGGTCGCGGCATCCACCCGCTGCGAGTGCCCGCGCGCCATCGACTTGTAGACCGTCACCATCGATCCGGCGCCGGTCACCGACACGGTGAGCTCGACGTCCGTCACGACGGTGTGCCGGCGCCAGTAGGACGCCGGGAACGCGTTGAAGTAGGTGCCGAAGGAGAGCAGCTGGGACGGCTCGAGCCGGAGCGCGGTGCGCGAGCGGATCTGGTCGGGGTGCAGCTTGCGACCGGTGGAGGTCGACTGGCGGATCGCGGCGTTGTTGAGGTCCTTGGCCGCCTTGTCGCCGCCGACCGCGTCGCGGTCGGTGTCGAGCTTGGCGTCCTCGAGGTCGACGTAGAGCGCGAAGACGTCGGTGTCGCGGTCGATGGGCAGGATCTGCCGCTGGAGCAGACGAGTGGTGGTCGAGGGGATGGTGCTCATGCGTCGATGCCTCCGCTGGTCAGCTCGGCGCCCTCGGTGAAGTGCGGCTTGAGCTTGTTGTCGTACATCGACAGCGCGGCACCGATGGCCATGTGCATGTCGAGGTACTTGTAGGTGCCGAGCCGGCCGCCGAACAGCACCATCGGCTCGGCCTTGGCGAGCTCGCGGTACTTCAGCAGCTTGGCGCGGTCGTCGGCGGTGTTCACCGGGTAGTAGGGCTCGTCGCCCTCCTCCGCGAAGCGGCTGTACTCGTGGACGATCACGCTCTTGCCCGGCAGGTGGGTCTTCTCGCGCTCGGGGTGGAAGTGCTTGAACTCGATGATGCGCGTGTAGGGGACGTCCTGGTCGTTGTAGTTGACCACGCCCGTGCCCTGGAAGTCGTCGGTGTCGACGACGCTCTCCTCGAGGTCGACGGTGCGCCACGACAGGCGACCCTCGGAGTTGCCGAAGTACTCGTCCACCGGCCCGGTGTAGACGATCGGCACCTTGCCCTTGAACTCGTCGGCGACTCGGGCGGGATCAGGAAGTCGGTCTCGAGGCGGACCTCGATGTTGGGGTGGTCGGCCATCTTGGTCAGCCACGCGGTGTAGCCCTCGGTGGGCAGGCCCTCGTAGGTGTCGCTGAACCAGCCGTTCTGGAACGTGTAGCGCACCGGCAGCCGGGTGATGATGTCCGCGCTCAGCTCGGTGGGGTCGGTCTGCCACTGCTTCGCGGTGTAGCCCTTGATGAACGCCTCGTAGAGCGGGCGGCCGATCAGGCTGATCGCCTTCTCCTCCAGGTTGGAGGCGTCCTCGGTCGCGACCTCGCTCGACTGCTCGGCGATCAGCGCGCGCGCCTCGTCGGGCGTGTGCGACTTCCCGAAGAACTGGTTGATCAGGGCGAGGTTGAGCGGCAGGGAGTAGACCTGCCCCTGGTACTTGCCGAACACCTTGTGCCGGTAGTCGGTGAACGACGTGAACCGGTTGGCGTACTCCCACACGCGCTCGTTGGAGGTGTGGAAGAGGTGGGCACCGTACTTGTGGACCTCGACCCCCGTCTCCGGGTTGCGCTCGGAGTACGCGTTGCCGCCGAGGTGGTGGCGCCGCTCGAGGATGAGCACGCGGAGACCGAGCTCCTCGGCGCAGCGCTCGGCGATCGTGAGGCCGAACAGTCCGGCGCCGACGATGACGAGGTCGGGCAGCGAGGCATCGTGCGTCTGACCCTGGGACAAGGGAGGAACTCCTGTGGTTGAGAGGCGCCGTGAGAGGCGCGCCCGAGTCTAGCGAGGGGGGCGGGCCGGTCCCGACACGCCGCGCATGCCCCGCGCGGAGGCCATGGCGCGGATCACGTTGCGGGCCTCGGCCCGCCCGCCACGCAGCGGGCTGAGCAGCACGACGGCCAGCGTGATCAGCCAGGGCTTGAGCCGGACCAGCACGTTCTCCCCGTGGCGCAGGTGCACCACGAAGAGGTTGCGGTACATGTAGAAGCCCTTCCAGCCCGACAGGTCGTGCTGCTGGTTGAAGTCGAGCTGGCGGACGAGCACGGCGTCGCGGACCGCCCAGACCGTGCGACCGGCCTCCCGCGCGCGCACGGCGAAGTCGACGTCGTCGTAGAAGATGAAGAAGGCCGGGTCGGGGAAGCCGATCTCCTCGACGACGCTGCGGCGCACCAGGAAGCCCTCGAAGGCGACGTTCTGCACCTCGACGAGGGCCGGCATCGAGGCGCGGTCGGCGTACGTCGAGTCGACCGACGAGCGCTTCGGCCGGATCGCCAGCGGGTTGCGGAGGTCGAACTCGATCGCGGCCTTCTCGACGAGGACGCCCTCGAGGTCCTCGCGCACGGCGATCAGGCAGTCCTCGTCGACCGCCATCAGCGCCGCCAGGCAGCCCGGGGCGGGGACCACGTCGTCGTCGACCAGCCAGGTGCGGTCGTAGCCGTGGTCGTACGCCGCCCGCGCGCCGCGGTGGAACCCACCGGCCCCACCGAGGTTGTCCTGCGTGATCACCTCGAGCGGCAGGTCGGCGCGCGCCAGTCGCTGCGCGAGCACGTCGGCGGTGTGGTCGGTGCTCCCGTTGTCGACGACGATCACCGCGTCGGGTGCGTGCGTCTGCGCGGCCAGCCCGTCGAGCATGCGGACGAGCAGGTCGGCGCGGTTGTGGGTGACGACCACGACCGCGACGCTCTCCGGTCGAGGGGCGTGGCTCACGACAGGTACCTCCGGTGCCCGTCGTAGTCGCCCGCGATGCCGGCGCGCATCGCCCGCAGGCTCAGCCGCAGCCGGGCCAGGCTGGGCCGGGTGAAGGTGTAGAACCACGCGGTCTTCACGACGAACGCGGCGGCGTGGAGCGGGCCGCGGTAGTCGCGGAGGTTGACCAGGTTGTTGCGGGCCATGCAGTAGTGCTTGAGGTCGCTCGGCGAGTCGTTGTAGGTCGTGCGGCCGAACATCATCGGCGTCCCGAGGTTGCCGACGCTGGGGTGCCGCACGGTCGCGGTCACGACGGTGGCGACGCGGGCGCCCGCCTCCTCGGCACGCAAGCGGTACTCGTGGTCGTCGCCCCAGATGAAGAACTCCTCGCGGGGCAGGCCGATCCGGTCGACGAGCTCCTTGGTGACGAGCACCCCGTTGAAGGGGATGACGATCCCGTCGATCCGGTCGTGCGACGCGGCCTTGCGCACGTCCTCGACGGCGTGCACCACGCGGGTGCTGCCGGGGAGCCGGATCGGGAACACCAGCCGGCTCGGGTCGGCCTCGTCCACGACGAGCGGGCCCCAGAAGTCGAGGTTGTCGGTCTCCTCGAGCAGCCGCTCGAGGCAGTCGAGGTCGGGCAGGCCGTCGTCGTCCATCAGCCAGACCAGGTCGGCCTCGCGGTCGATCGCCCACGCCAGCCCGTCGTGGAAGCCGCCGGCGCCGCCGCGGTTGGTGCTCAGCGTGCGCGAGCGCAGCGACACCTCGCCGGTGTGGCCGCGGGCGTCGAGCCACTCCCCCGTGCCGTCGGACGACGCGTTGTCGACCACGAGCACCTCGCCCAGCCCGTCGATCTCGCCGAGGCGCTCGAGGAGCTTCTGCAGGAGGCCGAGCCGGTTGAAGGTGACCACGACCGCGACGATGCGGGGCAGCGGTCCGGTGCTCACGGCGTACACCCTAGGGGCCGGGCGCGGGATCACGGTCACGACGGCTCGACGGTCAGCAGACCGCGCCGAGGTCCTCCGACTCGTTCGCGGCGTAGCCCTCGGCCATGGAGCCGACCGAACCACCGGTGACGGACTGCGGGGCCACGGGCGTGGCGGGTGCCGACGGCTTCGCGGCCGGCGACTCCTCCGCCGCGGGCGCGTCGGTCGCGGGTGCCTCCGTCGCGGGCGCCTCCGCGGCGGGTGCCTCCTCGGCGGGAGCGGCCTCGGCCGTCTCCTGCGCGGGCGGCTTGACGCCCTCGGCCTTGGCGATCGCGGCGGCCACCTTCTGCTGGACGAGCGCGATGTCGGGGTGGGCGGTGTTGATCATCGGCGGGACGAGCGAGAGCGTCGCGATCTTCTGGCTCTTGGCCTTGAGCGCCAGGTCGACGAAGGTGTCCACCTCACCGCGCGGGATGTCGGTGGAGACCATCGCCTCGCTGGCCCCGGCGATCTGCTCGAAGTTGCGCAGCGCGACCTGCGGGCTGACCTGCTGGAGCATCGCGCCCATCACGCACTTCTGCCGGGCCATCCGCGAGTAGTCGTCGGAGCCCTCGCGGGCGCGGGCGAACCAGAGGGTGTCGTGGCCGTTGAGCGTGCGCTTGCCGGGGTCGATGTAGTGGAAGGTCTTCTCCCACGGCAGGCCCACCGGGATCGCCTGCCGGACGTTGAGCTCGACGCCGCCGACCGCGTCGACGAGGTCCTTGAACCCCTCGAGGTTCACCATCGCCCAGTAGTTCATCTTCAGGCCGGTGATGCCCTCGACGCCCTGGATCGTGGCGTCCACCCCGGGGTTCTTCGAGCCCTTGAAGAGCGCCGCGTGGTCGAGCGCCCAGGTGGAGAGGCCGTTGAGGTACATCCCCTCCTCGTCGAAGCCGTCGGGGAACTGCTCGGCCATCACCGAGCCCTCGACGAACGGGAAGTTCTGCATGTTGCGCGGCAGCGAGATCAGCACCGTCTTGCCGGTCTCGGCGTCGATGGACTGGCGACCGTCATCGAGTCGGGTCGCAGGCCCCACCGGCCGGCACCGGAGTCGCCGCCCATCAGCAGGACGTTGTAGCGGCCGTGGTGGGCGCCGACCGCGGTGCCGTTGCCGAACATCGAGATCATGAAGTCGCGCTGCACGCCGACCACGTGCGCGCCGAAGAGCAGGGCGCCGGCGACGCTGAAGCACAGGAAGCCGTTGACGCCCACGATCGCCAGCCGGTGCTGGCGCTGCAGGGTGAGGGGCTGGCCGAGCCGCCACGCGTCGACGAAGAGGTAGGCCCAGCCGACGGCGAGGACCATCAGGGCGATCCGCAGCGCCTGCAGCACCGTCGTGTTGGTGCCGGCCCAGAACGCCACGCCGTGGAAGAAGAACGAGGCCACCAGCGTGCCGAGGGCCACGACGACCAGCGTCGCCCAGATGCGCAGCGCGATCTTCCCGGTGCGCCGGTTGCCCGAGACGAGCTGGGCAGACCCCGGGAGCACGAGCGTCATCAGCATCAGGGTCACCGCGCGTCGGAACCGGACGCGTTGCGCGCGGTGGAGCGTGGTGAACCGCATCTGGTGCGACCCGGAGGGCGTGGCGGGCGGCATCGGGGGCCTTTCAGCTGGGGGAAGTCAGCCCGACCAGTATCACCAGTCACACCCGTCCCACCCGTGTGCGACGCGCCGTGGCCGGCAGGTCAGCGGACGAACCGCTCCGGGGCCCACCCCTCGGAGGCCACCTCGGCCACGAACAGGTCGTCCGGCTCCCGGTCGAGGAACACCAGGCGTACGGCGTCGGGGTCGGGGTTGCCGTCGTCGGGCCCGCGCCAGACCAGGCGCAGGCCGACCTTCTCCGCCGTCCTCCGCGACGCGACGTTGTGCTCGAGCAGGAAGGCCAGGACGGGCGCTCGGGGGCGACGTCGTGGGCCGCGTCGAGCGCGGCCCTCCCCATCTCCGCGGCGTAGCCGCGACCGAGCACCCGCTGGTCGAAGCGGTAGTAGAGGTTCCACCAGCCGCGGCCGCCCCCGTCCTCCCCGCGGGCCTCGTCCGGGACCATGCACCCGCCGCGACCGACGGCCGGCCCGCCGTCGACGTCGCGCACCGACCAGTAGGCCAGTCCGTCGCGCTCGAAGCGTCGCCGGCTCGCCCCGACCATCGTCGCGCCCGCCGCGGGATCGGTGACCAGGCCCGAGGGGAAGTGCCGCCAGGACGCCGGGTCGCTGTGGATCGCGAAGAGCGCGTCGGCATCGCCCTCGACCGGCTCGTCGAGCCACAGGCGCGCAGTCCGCGCCTGCCGCCAGTCGCTCACTCCTCCCTCACTCCTCCCTCAATCCGCGCTCACTCCTCGCGGCCCCGGTCGATCTCGGTCTTCCGGGCGAGCCGGTGCGCGCGCCGGATCTCCGCCTCGCGCTGACGGCGTACGTCACTGTCGGTCTCGGTCTGCAGCGGCGGGACCGGGCGCGAGCGGCCGTGCTCGTCGATCGCGACGAACACGAAGTAGGCGCTCGCGACGTGCAGCGGCGCGTCGGCGGCGTCGCCCCACGGCTGCGCCTCGACCCGCACGCCGATCTCCATCGACGAGGTGCCGGCCCAGTTGACCTGGGCGTAGGTCGTGATGATGTCGCCGACGTGCACGGGCTCGAGGAAGGTCATCTCGTCCATCGCGGCGGTCACCGCCGGACCGCCGCTGTGGCGGTAGGCGACCGCACCGGCGGTGGAGTCGGCGAGCTTCATGATGTCGCCGCCGTGGACGTTGCCGAGCAGGTTCGCCTCGGTGGCCGAGGCGATGATGCCGAGGCTCACCCGGCTGTACGACGTGGTGCGGCTCTCGGTCACGCGCTGCACGGTAGCGTTCCCTCTCATGGCTGATCGTCCGCAGGGCTCCGGGATGCCCGAGAAGGGAACGCCGGAGTACGACTGGCTCTACGGAGGCAAGTCGCAGGCCCCGCCGTCCGACTCGACGCAGCGGGTGCCGACCCAGGGCGCGGCCGCCTCCGACCGGCCCGACGAGACCCGGGTGATGCCGGCCGCCAGGCGTGAGGCGCGTGGCGGTGGCGGGCAGCCCCCGGAGGACCGCCGGATGGCGGCCGCATCCGCTCCGGCGCCCGCACCGAAGCAGAAGAAGCGCCGCTGGCGCCCGCGCCTGCGGCTCGGCTTCATCCCCCTGCTGCTCATCCTGGTCCTGGTCTACCTGGCCGGCGTCCCGCTCTACCACTGGACGCAGATCGACAAGGTCGACGCGGAGCCGAGCGGCAGCAAGCGCCCCGACGACCAGCCGGGCACCAACTACCTCATCGTCGGGTCCGACAAGGCCGACGACCTGAGTGCCGAGCAGCGCAAGGTCCTCAAGACCGGCGACCGCGGCGGCACCAACACCGACACGATCATCGTGCTGCACACCGGCTCCGGCGGCCGCACGATGATGTCGATCCCCCGCGACACCCTCACCGAGGTGCCGGGCGAGGGCACGCAGATGATCAACTCCGCGTTCGCGAGCGGCGGCGCGCCCAAGCTGGTGGCGACGGTCGAGGCGCTGACCGGCATCTACATCGACCACTACGTCGAGCTCGGCTTCGGCAGCGTCATCAACACCGTCGACGCCTTCGGCGGCGTGGAGATCTGCCCCAAGCAGGACATGAAGGACCCGCTGGCCCGCCTCGACATCAAGAAGGGCTGCCAGGACGTCGACGGCCTGACCGCGCTGGCGTACTCCCGCTCGCGCCACGTCACCGCCCTCAGCGACCTCGACCGCGTCGCCCGCCAGCGCGAGGTGATCAGCGCGCTCGGTGACGAGGCGTTGACGCCGTGGACGTTCCTCAACCCGGTGCGCTACTGGAAGATCAACGACGCCGCCTCGGGCGCCATCCGGATCGACGAGGGGATGAACCCGCTCGACCTCGGCCGGTTCGCCCTCGCGATGACCGGCGACAGCCAGACCTGCACGATGCCCAACCTGGCGGCCCCCAGCGACCCGAACCGGATCATCGCCGACCCCGACCGTGCGCCGGCGCTCTTCGACGCCATCATCGAGGACACCACGGTGCCGAAGCGGGCCTGCACCCCGACGGGCCGGGCTCGCTAGAGTCACGCGTGCTCGATCCCCCTTGCGGGGCGTTCTTCGGCGACGTACGCTCACGATATATCGCGATAGACCAGCGATAGATCACGTACTGACTCGAGGGAGCACGATCATGGGACACTCTTGGCCCGGGGCGGACTGGCCCCAGGACGACCGGCACGGCCCGCGCCACGGACGTCGCCCCGGCGGTCCGCCGCCGTGGCTCGGCGACATCCTCGGGTTCGTCGGTGCCACCCAGGCGCCGGCGCCGCAGCGGGGCCCGAAGGTCCGCCGCGGCGACGTCCGCACCGCGATCATCGACGTGCTGCACCGCGCCCGCACCGCCGAGGAGCCGATCAACGGCTACCAGGTGATCCAGGAGATCTCCGAGCTCAGCAACGGCGAGTGGCGCCCCTCCCCCGGCTCGGTCTACCCGACCATCCAGCAGCTGCAGGACGAGGGCCTCGTGGAGTCCGACGACGAGCGCGGTCGCCGCACCATCCGGCTGACCGACTCCGGCGCCGAGTGGGCCGAGGCGAACACCGACGAGCTCGCGTCGGTCTGGGCGCCCTTCGCCCGCGCCACGGAGCAGCCGGTGCGCAGCGACCAGCCGTCCGGCCAGGCCGACATCAAGAGCGAGATCGGCCAGGTCGTGAGCGCGGTGTGGCAGCTGACCACCCAGGGCTCGGACCAGCAGAAGAAGGCAGCGCTCGACGTCCTCGTCGACACGCGGCGTCGTCTCTACGGCATCCTCGCCGACGGGCGGGACGGCGAGCGATGAGCGACCCCAGGACGCGGATCGCCGACAGCGACCGCGAGCGCGCGATGGCGGACCTGGCCGGCCACTACGCCGACGGACGCCTCGACCACGAGGAGTACGACGAGCGCCTCGACGCCATCTGGACGGCGCGGACCCGCGCCGACCTGGCGGTGCTGTTCAGCGACCTGCCTCGCCCCCAGGCCACCCATCCCCCGGCGCAGGCCCGCCCGCGGGCGCGCACCGACGAGCCGCGCCGCCGCTTCCCGCTGCTCCCGGTCATCGCCGTGCTGGTCCTGCTCAGCGCGCTCACCCACGCACCGTTCTGGCTGCTGATCTTCCCGCTGATGTTCCTCCGGTCGCGCCGCGGCGCGACGGCGTGCGCGCCGAGCCACGGCTTCGGCCACGGGCACGCCGACTACCGACGACGGCGCTAGTCGCAGGCGTGGTCCGGGCTGGACCACGCCCCGGCCCCGCCCGGGGCTCTGCGACGATGTCCCCGTGGACATGGGGGCGAGGATCGTGCGCGTGCGAGCGCCGTACGCCCTCGCGCGCGCCCTCGCCGCGACCGTCGTGGTCGTCGTCGGTGCCCTCGCCGCCCACACGTGGGCCGGCGGCACCGTCCCGACCGGCCCCGGCCTGACGCTCGTCGCCGCCGTCGTGCTCGCCGGCGGCGTCGTGCTGTTCACCCGCGAGGTGCCCGTCTGGGCACTGCTCCCGGTGGTCGCGGCCGCCCAGCTCGGACTGCACGAGACCTTCGGCCTCGTCGCCGACCACGGCCACGCATCCATGCCGGGCATGGCCGCGCCCGACGCCCTCGATCCCGGGTGGACCTGGCAGATGGTGGCCGCCCACCTCTTCGTGACCCTGCTGACCGCGTTCCTGTGGTGGGCCGGCCGGCGCGCCGCGTCGTACGTCGTCGCCCTCCTCCTCGCTGCCGGGCTGCCCGTCACGACCCGGCCGCGACCGCGCCCGGTCGACGTACGCCTCGGCGCCTCGCTCGTGCACCTGCTGGTCCCTCCTGGCCGCGGTCCGCCGCTGGGGGTCCTGCCCACCTGAGTCCGTCCGGGCTCGGGGGGCACACGCGACCCCGGACCCGCACGACCACAGACCCAGGAGAACCCATGTCCATCCGCACGTTCGCGCGCCTCGGCGCGCTCCCCGCCGCCACCGCGGCCATCGCCCTCTCCCTCGCCTACCCCGCCAGCGCGCACGTCGGCGCGTCCGTCACCGACGCGTCCGCCGGCGCGTTCACCGTGCTCACGCTGAGCGTGCCGCACGGGTGCGAGGACTCGCCGACCACCCGGATCGAGCTGCAGGTGCCCGAGTCGGTGTTCTCGGTGACACCGACCCGCAACCCCTACTACGACCTCGAGGCCACCATCGAGCAGCTCGACGAGCCGATCACCGACGCCCACGGCAACGAGATCACCGAGCGCACGTCGACCATCACCTACACGGCGAACACGCCGCTGCCCGACGGCCAGCGCGACTTCTTCGAGCTGTCCTTCCAGGTCCCGGACGCCGAGGGCGAGGTGCTGGCCTTCCCGACGATCCAGACCTGCGAGAAGGGCGAGACCGCCTGGACCCAGGTCCCCACCGCCGGCCAGGACGAGGACGAGCTGGAGAGCCCGGCGCCGTCCTTCACGATCCTTCCCGCGAGCGGTGAGGGTCACCACGGCGACGAGGCCGCGGAGTCGGCCAGCGAGTCGACAGAGGGGGCTGCCGACCAGGCGTCCGACGAGCGTCGGCGCTGAGGCCGACGAGTCCGACGACGGCTCCTCGGCCCTCGGCTGGGCGGGACTCGCCGCCGGCCTGCTCGGCCTGGTCGCCGGCGGGCTCGCCCTCGCCCGGACGCGCTCGACCACGTGATCCCGCTGGCGCGGCCGGGGTGGTGGCGCCGGGCTGTCCGTCATGGACTGGGCCTGGCGACCGCCTCCCTGGTCGCGCTCGCGATCGTCCTGGTCGGCGTCTCACCCGCCTCGGCGCACGCCGAGCTGGTCAGCACCGACCCCGAGGAGGGCGCGGTCCTCGCGGCGGCGCCCTCGTCGGTGACGCTGACCTTCAACGAGCCGGTCCGGCTGACCTCGCAGGAGGTCGCGGTCTACGACGCCGAGGGCGACCCGGTCGCGTCCTCCGCGGAGGCGAGCGGCGCGGAGGTGGCGGTCACGCTGCCCGCCGCGCGACCTCGCCGACGGGACCTACGTCGTGTCGTGGAACGTCCTCTCCGGCGACGGCCACCCGATCTCGGGGGCCCTGACCTTCTCCGTCGGCGCGCCCAGCGCCAGCGTGTCGGCGCCTCCGGAGCCCGAGACCTCCTCGCAGGTCGTCGAGGTCGTGCGCGACGTCGTCACGGCCGTCTCCCTCGTCGGACTGCTGCTGGCCGCCGGGCTCGCGATCTTCCTCGCCCGGATCCTCCCCCTCTCGTGGGAGGGCACGGACACCCGGAAGCGGCTGCGCCGCCTGCTGACGTACGCCGCCGGGGCGGGCGTCACCGGCTTCGTCCTCCAGGTGCCGGTGGCGGCCGTCTACGGCCAGGGGCTCGAGCTCACCGACGTCGCTGGCCGCGTTCGACGCCGGCTCCGTCGTCAACGAGCTGGTCAGCGCCGGCCTCGTGCTGCTGGGGCTCGGCATGGTCGTCCGGGGTGCCCGCGTCACGCCACCGGACCCGACCGACCGCGCCCTGCTCCTGGCCGGCGCCCTGCTCGCCCTGGCCGGGCCCTCGCTCGTCGGGCACACCCGCGCCTTCGCGCCGGCTCCCGTCCTGGTCGCGTGGGACGTCATGCACGTGACGGCCGGCGCCATCTGGCTGGGCGGACTGGTGGGGCTGGCGCTGTCGCTGCGCGCCCTCGCCGGACGTGAGGTGCTGGCCGCCCAGACGCTCTCCCGCTTCTCGACGATCGCCGCCTTCGTGCTGGTCGTGGTGGCGGCCGCGGGCTCGTTCCTGGCCTGGCGGATCCTCGGGTCGTGGGCCGGGTTCGTCGAGACGACCTACGGCTGGCTGCTGCTGGCGAAGATCGGCATCGCCCTCGTCGTCGCCGCGATCGGCGGCTGGAACCGCTGGCGCACCCTCCCCGCTGTGCAGGCGGCCGCCGGCTTCGGTGACCGCGAGCGCGCCGCAGCGGCGGTGACGCGGACGGTGCGCGTCGAGGCGGTGCTGCTCGTCGCGCTGCTCGGCGTGACCGGCTTCCTCGTCAACCAGTCCCCCCGCCCGGTGCCGGTGACGCCTGCGTCGGGCACGACCGGGGTGGGGGCGGCAGCCGCCGGGGACCTGCGCGTGCTCGCGGCGCTGGACCCGCGACGTACGGGCACCAACACCCTCCTCGTCCAGGTGCAGGACTCCGCGGGCGAGCCCTACGACCCGCCGGTCAACCCGGTCGTGTCCCTGCGGACCGAGGGTCTCGACATCGGCGACGTGACGTTGCGTCCGGTCGGCGCCGGCACCTACCGCGGCGAGGTCGTGGTGCCGCGGCCGGGCGAGTGGGAGGTGCAGGTCAGCATCCGGCTGAGCCGGTTCGAGAACCCGGTCACGACGGTGACGTTGAGCGTCTCACGCTGATCCGGACGCGTGCGACGGTGAGCTCCACCGGCACCGTGTGCAGGAAGCCGTCGACGCGCACCTGCGCGAAGAGGCGGTAGTCGCCGGGCTCGTCGATGTCGGAGTGGAAGGTGAGCTCCGAGCCGTCCTCGGTGACCTCCGGGGCCGCGAGCGGGTGCAGGTGCACCATCGCGCCGGTCCCGGTGTGGAAGCCGGTGACGTGGCTGTAGGCGCCGAGGTAGGTGCCGAGGGCGACCGGGTCGCCGGCGGCGTCGCGCACGACCAGTCGCAGCAGGCCGTTGGGGCCCGTGGTCGGCGCCTGCGACACGGTCACGCCCACCAGCTCGTCGCCGGCGACGGTGTCGCCCGGGTCACCGGGCGGCAGGGCGAGCGGCCGGCCGAGCACGACGTGGTCGCCGTTGCCGCCCTCGTCGCGCGCGACGAACTCGGTCACGACGCGGTAGCCGCCGGCATCGGGCACGTCGAAGGGCGCGGACCAGGTGCCGTCCTCGTCGCGCGTCGGGTGGAGGTGGCGGAAGACGGTGAGGTCGTCGTTGACGACGTAGAGGTGCAGCTCCTTGGTGAGCTCCTCGACGTAGTCGGTGACGGGCTCGCCCTCGAAGTCGTCGATCCGGAACCTGACCTCGCCGATCCCGTCGGGTCGCTCGCGCACCTGCAGCCCGTCGAGGGAGTAGCCCACCTCGGACGAGGTCGTCCCGTCCCCGACCGCCATCGACACCATCGCGCCGCCTGCGTGGGAGTGCCCGGCCGCGACCTGCTCGGGCCCGTCGGAGCTGCACCCGGCGAGGCCGCCGACGAGGACGAGCCCGCCGCGAGGGCGGACGTACGAGCGGGAACGGCATCACGCGCAGGGTAACGAGATCCCGCAACTCGGACGTTCCGTTGATTTTCTTACCATTCTGTTGATCTACTGAGGATCAATCTTTACCAACGGGGGTCGGTAGGGCCCTGCTCTCGCGCGTTGGCTCATGCCGTCCTGACGCAGGGAGTCTCTGCATGTCCGTCCTCACCCGTCCGCCCGCCGTGCCGGCACCCCGGGCGGCACACGAGGCGCCCGACGTGGACACCGTGCGCGAGGCGATCCGGGCGGCACCACCCGGCGGACGGTCGTGCGCACCGGGGCGTGGAGCGTCCCGGTCGTGGCCGTCGCCATCTCCGCGCCGGCCTTCGCGGCGTCGCAGACGATCTGCTCGGCGTGCAACGGCGCGCTGCCGGTCAACTGCACGGTCAACGTCGTGGTCGGCAACCCGGTCACCGGCCCGTGCAACTGCGCGACCGGACTGGTCTGCGCGACGCGTCGGACCGCTCAACCTCGCCAACGTGTGCGTGGCCGACCGGCCGTCGTGAGCACGACAGTGCGGCAACACCACCTGCACCGGCATCTGCGTCGCGGCGGGCGGATCGCTCATCACCGCCGTCAACGTCCTCGTCGCCACCCTGACGCCGCTGCTCGCGACGCCTCAGCCTGGCCGGCTGCAACGCGGCGATCACCGGCTTCATCCCCGGCAACATCTGCGTGGTCCCGGTGACCAACGTGAACGCCGGGAGCTTCGGTCGCGCTGTGCATCACCAACACCGGCACCGGTGCCATCGGTGGCACCGCATCCGCGGCGGTCACCACGCTCAAGGCGACGGTCGACGGCCCTCGGCATCGCCGGCCTGGCGTTCGCCGACCAGTGCGCGTCGCCGTACTCCTGCAAGCCCGGCGTGCGCGCGATCGCCCAGAACGGCAGCGGCGCGTGCATCGGCTGGTCAGCGGCTCGACCTCAACGTCGGCTTCTGCCAGTGCTGACATGAGGTCGGCTCCTGGGCTCCCTGGCTGCTGCTCGTCGCCGGCGGCGTCCTGCTGGCGAGCGGCGGACTGAAGCTGCGGGACCGGGCGGGGTTCGCCCGCGCGGTCGACGGCTTCACCGTCCTGCCCGCGTCGGTGCGCCGTGCCGCGCGCGTGCTGCCTGCCGTCGAGGTCGCCCTCGGCGTGCTGCTCCTCGTCTCGTCGGGCTGGCTGCTGGTGACCGACCCTGTGGGTGGCGACCGCGCTGCTGCTGGCCCTCACCGTCCTGGTCGGGGTCACCCTCGCCCGCGGGGAGCGGCCGACCTGCCAGTGCTTCGGTGCGGCCGGCGCGGAGCCGATCTCCGGGTGGACGCTGGCGCGCAACGTCGCCCTCGTGCTCCTGTTCACCGCGCTCGGCGCAGGCCTCGCTCCCGACGCCGGCCTCGTGCGCGCGCTCTCCGCAGCCGACGACGACACCCGGTCGGGCGTCGCGCTGCTGGCGCTCGGGACCCTCGCCGTCGTGGTCCTCTGGATCCGGCAGGACCGGCTGCTCGCCGCCTCAGGCGCCGACGCGACAGAGGTCGCCGGCGCGCTCGCGCAGCCCCCCTCCCTGTCGGAGCAGCAGATCCCGCCCCTGCACCTGACCTCGCCTGCGGGCGAGCCGGTGCAGCTGCGCGAGATGGCGGACGCGAAGGCACAGCTCCTGGTCTACGTCTCCCCCACCTGCTCGACCTGCCACCAGCTGGTGCCGCTCGTCTCCGACTGGCAGGCGCTCCTCGGCGCCGAGCTCGACGTGCGACTGGTCAGCATCGGCGGCCGGGCGGAGACTGCGACGGCCTATCCGCACCAGGTCGACCGGATGTGGTTCGACGAGGATGCAGGGCTACGGCCGGCTCGGCATCCCGGGCACGCCGACGGCGCTGCTGCTCGGCACCAACGGCACCGTCGCCGCCGGCCCGGCCGCCGGCGTGCCTGCCATCCAGGAGCTGCTCGGCACGGTCGTGCAGGCGCTCGGCGTCAACCTGATGACCGGGGCCGCGCAGCAGAGCCACGGCCCACGAGCACCCGCACAGCGAGCCGACGCGCGAGGACCAGGCGCAGTGGGTGCCCGAGGTCGGGCGACCCGTGCCGGACCTGACGGTCGTCCGCGAGGACGGCACCGTGCTCGGGCTACGCCGACGCGCTGGCGGAGCTGGCTCGCCCGGCGGGACCGTCGCGACGACCCTGGCCTGGAGCCACACCTGCAGCTGGTGCGACGAGGTGCTCGACGACGTACGACGCGCCTCGGCGCGCGGCGACGTCGTGCTGGTCGTGTCCGAGGACATCGCCACCGTCCGCGCCCAGGGCATCACCGGACCGGTGCTCCAGGTGATGTCACCCGCGACCGCCGTCGAGGCGGTCGGCGTGCCCGGGACGCCGGGCGCCGTGCCGGTCCGGGACGGCGTCGTGGCCGGGCTCGGCGGCGTCGGCGGCCCGCACGTCCTCGAGGTCATCGCCGAGCACTCCGGCAGCGGCGCCCGCGCCTGAGGCGCGCGTGGGTCAGCGGCCGAGCGTCGAGGTCAGCAGGGTGCGCAGGCTCTCGAAGTGCCGCTCCGCCGACTGCTCGTCGTAGGACGACGTGTCGGCCATGCTGTAGCCGTGCGGGCCGGGGAACACCTCGTTGACCGCCTCGAGCCCGGCCGCGTCGAGTGCCTCGCCCAGCGCGGCGACGGCCTCGGGAGGCATCGAGCCGTCGTGGTCGGCGTGGCCGAAGGCGAACGCAGCCCGCGCGGTCGCCAGCGCGAGGTGCGGGCTGTCGGGGTCGTCGGTCACGAGCCCGCCGCCGTGCCAGCCGCCGACGGCGGCGACGCCGGTGTCGAGCCCGGCCGCCCGGACGGCGATCCGCGCGCCCATGCAGTAGCCGGTGACGCCGACCCGGTGACCGGTCACCTCGGTGAGCCCCCGGAGGGCGGCCAGGTAGGCCGGGAGGTCGCGCGCCAGCAGGTCCGGCGTCAGCGCCTTCACGCGCGCCATCGCCTCGCCCATGAACTCCTGGCGGGCCTCGGGCTCGCGCAGGTCCGCGGTCGGCGCGAGCTCGGCCGCCGTGCCTTCCCGGTAGAACACGTGGGGCACCAGCACGGTGTAGCCCCACGACGCGATGCGGTCGGCCATCTGCTCGATCTGCGGCCGCAGCCCGATCGCGTCCACGATGAAGAGGACGCCCGGAGCGGGACCACCGCCCGGCGGGATCGCGACGTACGCCTCGGCGTCGCCGTCGGGCAGGGTCAGCGTCAGGATCGGCACGCCGCGAGGCTAGAAAATAAAAAAAATAAAAATAAAAAAAAAAATAATAATTAATATAAAAAAATTAAAAATTTTAATCCTCCGACACCCAGGACCTACGAGGCGTGAACGTATTATTTTTATTATTTATAATAATTTTTTAAATTTTATTAATTATTTTTTAAATATTAATTATTTTATATATATTTTTTTAATTATATATATTATTTTATTTATTTATTTATTTTTTTTTTTTTATTTTTTTTAATTTAAAAATTTAATTTTTTTTTATAATAATATTATATTAAATATATTTTTATTAATTAAAATTTATAAATTTATTTATAAATTTAAAAATAAAATAATATTTTTTTAGCTCGAACTTCGGTCCGTGATGGCCACAGCCGCTGCAACAGTCGTCGCCAGGTCAACGAGGTGGTCGACGTCGGTGACCTCGACCGAGACGGTCGTCACCCCATCGATCTACGTCGACCGGGTGGTGGTGGCATGAGCCTGTCCAAGGACGAGCTGGCTGCCGCGTTGCCGCGGACATCGCGCCGGGCTCCTTGTGAACCTCGGCATCGGCCAGCCACCATGGTCGCCGACCACCTCCGCGACGGCTCCGGAGTGGTGCTGCACACCGAGAACGGGATGCTCGGCATGGGCCCCGTGGCGCACGGCGCAGACGTCGACCCCGACCTCACCAACGCCGGCAAGCAGCCGGTCACCGAGCTGCCCGGCGCGGCGTACTTCCACCACGCCGACTGTTCGCGATGATGCGTGGCGGTCATCTGGACGTGTGCGTCTGGGTGCCTTCCAGGTCTCCGTCCACGGCGACCTCGCAACTGGCACACAGCGCTCTGACCCGCGGCCCGGCGGGAATAATTGAACCCTCATCTATCTTGGGTCGTACAGAAGCAACGCCACTCGTACGAAGGAGCATCGTGAGCACCGTGACCCTGACGCCCGAGATCGACGTCCGCCGCGCTGAGGACCGGTTCGCGTCGAACTTCGGCTGGCTGGACTCCAAGCACTCCTTCTCGTTCGGCCACCACCACGACCACCGCAACACCCACCACGGCGTGCTGATGGTCAACAACGACGACATCGTCGACGCCGGCACCGGGTTCGACACCCACCCGCACCGCGACATGGAGATCGTCACCTGGGTGCTGCAGGGCTCACTGGTCCACCAGGACTCCCAGGGGCACAACGGCCTGATCTATCCGGGCCTGGCGCAGCGGATGAGCGCAGGGACCGGCATCCTGCACTCGGAGAAGAACGACTCCTGGCGCCTGCAGGGTGAGACCCACCGCGACCCGGTCCACTTCGTGCAGATGTGGGTCGTGCCCGACGAGCAGAGCATCCAGCCCGGCTACGAGCAGCTCGAGATCGACCACGAACGTCTGGCCAGCGGCCTCGTCCCCGTCGCCTCAGGGATGGCCCAGCACCGCGACGACACCGCGATCCGGATCAAGAACAAGTACGCGGCACTCCACGTCGCACGCCTGCAGCCCGGACAGAGCGTCGAGCTCCCTGACGCGCCCTACCTCCACCTGTTCGTCCCCGTCGGCTCGGTTGCCCTCGAGGGCGCCGGCACCCTCGAGACCGGCGACGCCGTCCGATTCACGGCCACCGGCGGGATGAAGGTGACCGCCGTCGAGGCGGCCGAGGTCCTCGTGTGGGAGATGCACGCCGGCATGGCGGCCTGAGACCCCCAGGTGAAGGTCAGAGCTCGGACTGCACCCCGGCGAGCAGCTGGCGGGCCATCACGATCCGCTGGACCTGGTTGGTGCCCTCGTAGATCTGGGTGATCTTGGCGTCGCGCATCATCCGCTCGACCGGGTAGTCGCGGGTGAAGCCGTAGCCGCCGAGCACCTGCACGGCGTTGACGGTCACCTCCATCGCGACGTCGGAGGCGAAGCACTTCGCGGCCGCGCCGAAGAAGGTCAGGTCGTCGTCGCCGCGCTCGGAGCGGCCGGCGGCGGCGTACGTCATCTGACGGGCCGCCTCGATCTTCATGCCCATGTCGGCGAGCATGAACTGCAGGCCCTGGAACTCGGAGATCGACTTGCCGAACTGCTGGCGCTCCTTGGCGTAGTCGAGCGCGTAGTCGAGCGCGCCCTGCGCGACGCCGACGGCCTGGGCGGCGATGGTGACGCGGGTGTGGTCGAGGGTCTGCATCGCGGTGGTGAAGCCGGTGCCCTCCTCGCCGATCATCCGGCTGGCGGGGATGCGCACCTTGTCGAGGTAGACCTCGCGCGTGGGCGAGCCCTTGATGCCGAGCTTCTTCTCGGGGGCACCGAAGGAGACGCCCTCGTCGGACTTCTCGACGACGAAGGCGGAGATGCCGCCGCGGGTCTTCTTCTCGGTGTCGGTGACCGCCATGACGGTGTAGAACTCCGACTCGCCCGCGTTGGTGATCCAGCGCTTCACGCCGTCGAGCACCCACTCGTCGCCGTCGCGGACGGCGCGGGTCTTCATGCCGCCGGCGTCGGACCCGGCGTCGGGCTCGGACAGGCAGTAGGAGAAGCCGCCCTCGCCGCGGGCGAGCGCGCCGAGGTACTTCTGCTTGAGCTCCTCCGAGCCCGCGATCTGCACCGGGAGCGAGCCGAGCTTGTTGACCGCCGGGATCAGCGACGAGGAGACGCACGCGCGGGCGACCTCCTCGATCACCAGCACGGTGGCGAGCGCGTCGGCACCGGCGCCGCCGTACTCCTCCGGCACGTGGGGCGCGTGGAAGTCCGAGGCGAGCAGCGCGGCCGCGGCCTCGTGCGGGTAGCGGGCCTCCTCGTCGACCTCGGCCGCGAACGGCGCGATCTTGGCGTCGGCGACCGCGCGGACGGCCTCGCGGATGGCCTGGTGCTCCTCGGAGAGGGCGTAGAGGGGGAACTCGCTCATGCCCTGGATTCTAGGACGTCCAAGCATTCTGGAGGAGACGTCTACGGTGTGGTCATGGCCACTCCCCCGACCCCCGACGCAGTCCTGGCAGGACCCCGAGACCGTCGACGCACTGCTCCGGGCCGAGACCTGGGCGGTCGTCGGCCTGTCGGGCGACCCGACGCGGACGGCGTACTCCATCGCCAGCCTGCTGCAGGAGCGCGGCAAGCGGGTCGTCCCGATCCACCCGATGTTCGCCGAGCCCGACGCGCCCGAGGTGCTCGGCGAGAAGGGGTACGCCGCGCTGGCGGACGTGCCCTTCGCCATCGACGTCGTCGACGTCTTCCGCCGCTCCGATGCGGCGGGCGAGTTCGCCGACCAGGCCGTGCAGGTCGGCGCCGGCGGCGTGTGGTTCCAGCTCGGGCGTCATCGACGAGGACGCCTTCGCCCGCACGCTCGCGGCCGGGGTGCCGATGGTCATGGACACCTGCCCGGCCATCGAGTGGCGCAAGCGGTAGCACCGGGCTAGACGCGGACGCCCAGCGCGGCCAGCCGGCGCCGCGCGTCGGCGAGGCCCTTCTCGTTGTCCGCCCGCTCGATCCCGCCGGTGAGGTCGTCGGCTGCCAGGCGACCGGCGAAGTAGACGCCCTGGACCACCTCGCGCAGGCGTCGGAAGGCGTCGAGGTGGTGCGATCTCGCCGTCGGCCAGGGGCCCTCGGCGCGGTAGGCGTCGAGGAACGCCGTCGCGTGCTCGGTGCCGCCGAGGTACATCACCGCCGAGGCGACGTCGTAGAGCACCGGGCCCCGCGTCGAGCCGGCCCAGTCGATCAGGCCGGTGACGCCGGTCGCGTCGTCGTGGACGAACGCCTCGGGCGCCGGGTCGGCGTGCAGCACGGCCCAGGTGAGTGCCAGCGGGTCGGTCTCGGCGCGCACGCCGGCGATGGCCGCCACCAGCCAGCCGTGCTGCTCGACCCCGGGCGCGTCCGGCGCGAGCCAGTCCGCCGCGAACGTCGCGGTGGCCGGTCCGGGGGCGGGGTCCGTCGCCGCGTGCACGCCCGCGAGCACCTCGGCCATCCAGACCTGCTCGTCCTCCGACTCGCCCTCGAGCTCGCGACCGCTCACGTGCTCGAGGAGGGCGAGCCCGGAGCCGTCAGGTGCCGTGGCGACCAGTCGCCCGTCGCGGCCCGGCACCGGGCGGCCGGTGACGAAGCCGGCGTCGGCGAGCCGGGCAGCGACCTCGCAGCCGGCAGCGAGGCCGTCGACGCCCGCGGGCGGCACGTGCTTGGCGACGAAGGTCGCCCCCTCGTGCTCGACGAGCCACGTCTCGGAGTTCATCCCGCCGCCGAGCGGGCGCACCTGCGCCGTGATGCCCCAGCGCTCGGCCAGCAGCGGACCGGGGTCCGTCACGCGTCCAGGTCCACGCGCGCCTCGGTCATCTCGATGCCGAGCTGGCGCAGCGACTCCTCGAGCACCCACTGCACGTCGAGGGTGTCGGCCAGGGACATGACCGTGCTCTCGGTGCGACCGGCGGCCAGGCAGTCCTGCACCTCGATGGCCTGGTGGGCGTAGCCCCGCCCGGTCGCCGGGCGGTCGACGGTCTCGGCCTCCTGCCCGTTGCGGCGTACGACGATCCGCGTCGGGTGGTGGAACGGCGGCTCGAGCTCGATCGAGCCCTTCGTGCCCACGATGGTCGCCCGGCCCGGCAGCTCCGCGGCGAGCGAGCTGGTCAGCGACGCCGCGCGCCCGTCGGCGTAGGACAGGTGGAAGGCGGCGGACGCATCGGCGCCGTTGTCGTACGTCGTCCCGGTGACCGTGACGCCGTCGGGTCGGCCGAGGAGGTGCTGGGCGAACGAGATCGGGTAGACCCCGAGGTCGAGGACCGAGCCGCCGCCGAGCGCGAGGTCGAAGAGCCGGCTCGTCGGGTCGTAGTCGCGCTGGGCGCAGAAGGCGGCCTGCACGAGCAGGAGCTCACCGATCTCGCCCGCGGCGATGAGCTCGCGCGCGTGCACCACCGCCGGCTGGAAGCGGGTCCACATCGCCTCCATGCAGAAGACCTGCGCGGCGCGGGCGGCGTCGACCACCTCCTGCGCACCGGCGAGGGTGGCGGTGAAGGCCTTCTCGACCAGCAGCGGCGTGCCGCCCTCGATCGCGGCGAGCGCGAGGTCGTGGTGCTGCGGGTGCGGCGTCGCGACGTAGATGACGTCCACCTCGCCGTCCCGGCCGGCGGCGAGCAGGTCGGCGTAGGTGCCCGAGGCGCGGGCGCCGAACCGACCGGCGAAGTCGGCGGCCGACTCCGGCGAGCGGCTGCCGACGAACGCGATCTCGGCCCCCGGCACGTGGGCGAGGTCCTCGGAGAAGGCCGCGGCCATCCCCCCGGTCGCGGCGATGCCCCAGCGAGTCGTCATGGCCGCAACCCTAGGACCCGTCCCAGACCTGCCCGACCACGTGTGCAGCGATGGCGAGGCTGGACGTCGCGCCGGGCGACGGGGCGTTGCGCACGCACGTGACGCCGTCGTCGCGGGTGATCCGGAAGTCGTCGACGAGGCTGCCGTCGCGGTCGACGGCCTGGGCCCGCACGCCGCTGCCGGCGCGGACCACGTCGGCGACGCCGATGTCGGGGACGTAGCGCGAGGCCCTGCGCATGAACGCGCGCTGCGAGGCCGAGCCGACGACCTCCTCGACGCCCGTACGCCAGTGGGCGCGCGCCATCCGCCACGAGCCCGGCCACGCCACGACGTCACGCAGGTCGCGGGCCGACACGTCGCGGCGGCGGTAGCCCTCGCGCCGGGTGGCGAGCACGGCGTTCGGGCCGACCTCGAGCCCGCCCGTCACCCGGCGGGTGAAGTGGACGCCGAGGAACGGGTAGCGCGGGTCGGGGACGGGGTAGACCATCCCGCGGACGAGGTCCTGCTTGGCGGCGGTGACGGCGAGGTACTCGCCGCGGAACGGCACGATCACCGGGCCCCGGTCCCCTCCGGCCAGTGCTGCGACGCGGTCGGCCTGCAGCCCGGCCGCCACCACGACGTGGTCGAAGTGCAGCGGCGCGTGGTCCCCCTCGACCACGACGACCACGCCGTCGCCCTGGCGCCGGATCCCGACGACCCGGGCCTCCAGCCGGACCTGGCCGCCGGCGGCCTCGACCTCGGTGGCGATGGCCCTCGTGACGGCGTCGTAGTCGGTGATCGCCGTGGCCGGCGAGTGCAGCGCGGCCAGCCCGACGGCGTACGGCTCGACGTCGCGGATCTCCTCGGCACCGAGGCGTCTCAGTCCGGGTACGCCGTTCGCGGTCGCGGTCCGCTCGAGGGCGTCGAACCGCTCCGTCTCGGCCGCGTCCACGGCGACGACGAGCTTGCCGCACTCGACGAAGGGGATCGCGTGCTCGGCGCAGAAGTCCTTCAGCAGCGCGCGGCCGCGGGTGCAGAGCTCGGCCTTGAGGCTGCCGGGCTTGTAGTAGATGCCGGCGTGCACGACGCCGGAGTTGTGGCCCGTCTGGTGGGCGGCGAGCCGGTCCTCCTTCTCCAGCACCACGACCTCCGTGCCGGGGCGGCGGCGGACGAGCTCGCGCGCGATCGCGACACCGAGGATGCCCCCGCCGACGACGCCGATCCTCTGTTCCGCCATGTCAGAGACGCTCGCGGCTCGTGCCACGTGACGTCAACCCCACTTGTGGGGGTTGGATGGGGTCGTGCGCGACCTCCACGTCCCGGCCGGGCCCGGCCTCCCCGAGGGACTGGTCGTGCCCGCGGCCGAGCTGGTCGAGCGGTTCTCCAGGTCACCGGGACCGGGCGGGCAGTCGGTGAACACGACGGACTCGCGCGTGGAGCTGGAGTACGACGTCGCCTCCTCGGCGGTCCTCACCACCGACGCAGCGCACCCGAGCGCTGCGGCGCTGGCCGTCCGGGACCGTCTCGATCGCGGCGTCCGAGCACCGCTCGCAGCACCGCAACCGCGTCGCCGCCCGCGAGCGGCTCGCCGAGATGCTGCGCGAGGCGCTCGCGCCACCGCCGCCACCCCGGCGGGCGACCAGGCCCACGCGCGGGTCGAAGGAGCGGCGGCTGAAGTCGAAGAAGGAGCGCGCGCAGACCAAGGCCCTGCGGGGCCGGGTGCGCGGGCGCCCGGAGTAGCTAGAAGCCGACCTTGTTGCCGCTGCTCCTGGTCGCCTGGCGTACGACGTCGCCCTTGGCGTGGGCGGTCTCGGCGAGCCCGGCGGCGTAGTCGACGAGTCGCTGCTGGAGCTCGGGGTCGCTGGTGCCCAGGATCCGGGCAGCGAGGATGCCGGCGTTCTTGGCGTTGCCGATCGCGACGGCGGCGACCGGGATGCCGCCGGGCATCTGCACGATGGAGAGGAGCGAGTCCATCCCGTCGAGGTACTTCAGCGGCACCGGCACGCCGATCACCGGCAGCGGCGTCACGCTCGCGAGCATGCCGGGCAGGTGGGCCGCTCCCCCGGCGCCGGCGATGACCACCGACAGGCCGCGGGTGTGGGCCTGCTGCCCCCACTCGATCATCTCGGTGGGCATCCGGTGGGCGGAGACGACGTCGGCCTCCCACGCCACGCCGAGCTCGGTGAGCACCTCGCCGGCGGCCTGCATGACCGGCCAGTCGGAGTCCGAGCCCATCACGATGCCGACCTTCGGGGTCGAGGTGGTGTCGTCCATCTGCTCACTCACTTTCGTTGCCGAGGTCGCCACGGAACCACGCGGCGGCGTGCCGGGCGCGCTCGAGGCAGTCGTCGAGGTCGTCGCCGTAGGCGTTGACGTGGCCGACCTTCCGGCCGGGCCGGAGGTCCTTGCCGTAGAAGTGCACCCGCAGCCGCGGATCCCGGGCCATCGCGTGCGGGAGGCCGTCGTACAGCCGGCCGGTGTCGGTGGGTCCGCCGAGGATGTTCACCATCACGGTCCAGCGCTCACGCGGGGCCGGCGAACCCAGCGGGAGGTCCATGACGGCGCGCAGATGATTCTCGAACTGGGACGTCACGGCGCCGTCCTGGGACCAGTGGCCGGTGTTGTGGGGGCGCATCGCCAGCTCGTTGACCAGGATCCGGCCGTCGGTCGTCTCGAAGAGCTCGACGGCGAGGATGCCCGTGACGTCGAGCGCACCGGCGATCCGCAGGGCGATCTCCTGCGCCTGACCGGCGAGAGCGGGCGAGAGGTCCGGCGCGGGGGCGACGACCTCGTGGCAGATGCCGTCGAGCTGGGTCGAGGCGACGACCGGGTACGCCGCGGCCTGGCCGCTCGGAGAGCGGGCGACGAGGGCGGAGAGCTCGCGGCGGAAGTCGACGAGCTCCTCGGCCAGCACCTCGACGCCGGCGGCCGCAGCCGCGTCGAAGGCCACCTGGGCCTCGTCGAGGGCACGGACGACCCAGACGCCCTTGCCGTCGTAGCCGCCGCGGGTGGTCTTGAGGACGCACGGCAGCCCGAAGGCAGCGACCTCCTCGGTCCGTGGTGACCACGGCGTTGCGCGGGCACGGCACGTCGAGCTCGGCGAGGCGTCGGCGCATGACGGCCTTGTCCTGGGCGTGGACGAGCGCGCCCGGCCCGGGACGTACGGCGATGCCGTCCGCCTCGAGCGCGTGGAGGTGGTCGGTCGGCACGTGCTCGTGGTCGAAGGTGACCACGGCGGCACCGTCGGTGACCTGCCGGAGCGTCGGGAGGTCGGTGTAGTCGCCGACCAGCTGGTCGGGGATGACCTGGGCGGCGGAGACGCCCTCGGCCTCGGCGAGCAGGCGCAGCGGGAGGCCGAGCGCGATCGCGGGCTGGGCCATCATCCGGGCCAGCTGCCCGCCCCCGATGACGGCGAGCGTGGGAGCGCGGTGGCTACCGGTCGAGGACACGACCGGAGCCTATAGAAGGTGCCGCTGGAGGGTGCCCGCCGGCTCAGCTCGCGACGCGGTCCGCGCTCGTCTCGAAGCGGAGGCCGCGACCGCGGTGGGTCGTGATCAGCGTCGGGTTGCGCGGGTCGTCGTCGAGCTTGCGACGCAGCCAGCCGAGGTGCACGTCGATGGTCTTGGAGTTGGTGTAGAACGACGTCTGCCACACGTCCGCCATCAGCTCGCCCCGGGTGACGATGTCACCGGGGCGCGCCATCAGCGCCTGCAGGAGCTGGAACTCCTTGCGGCTCAGGCGGATCTCGCGTTCGCCCCGCCACACCTGTCGTGTGCCCGGGTCCAGTCGCACGTCTTGCACAGCCAACACGTGGCCGAACGTAAGGATCAGCCGCCCTCCGGGGTGGCCTTATGGGTGAAAATGGCCCGAGTGGTCTGGTCCACCCGCACGCTCCGGACGAGCGTCAGCGGCGTCGTACGGCCACTGGTTCGACCAGCCCGAAGCCCCGCACCGGACGGGCGGGGAGCCGCCTGTTCTCCCACTCCGTGGCGGGCAGGAGGTCGGCGGTGTTCTGGTCGACGATCAGTCGGTTGCGGCGGGCGACGGCGGTGAGCCGGGCGGCCATGTTGACCGGCGGGCCGAAGATGTCCCCCAGCCGCTGGACGACCGGTCCGCTGGCCAGCCCGAGGCGTACGTCGGGCATCTTGGCGTCGCGACCGATGACGTTGATGATCCCCTCGGCCACGGCGATGCCGTCCTCGGCGCCGCTCGTCACGAAGAGCACCGAGTCGCCGAGGCTCTTGATGATCCGGCCGCCGTAGCGCGCGACGACGTCCTGGCAGCGGCTCTCGAACACCTCGACGAGGTCGCCGATCTCGTCGCGGTCGAGCGTGTTGGACAGGGCGGTGAACGACACCAGGTCGGCGAAACCGACGGTGACGTCGATGGTGTGGAGGTCCTCGTCCTTCGCACCCATCGCCTCGATCCGGGCGACGGCGGCGGCGAGGTGACGGCGCCAGGCGTAGACGAGGAGTCGCTCGAAGGGCGGGTTGACCTCGTCGATCAGCCGCAGCGCGGAGCCGATCCGCGAACCGGTGGCTTCCTCGCCGGCCTCCATCTCCTCCACGCGGCTCACCAGTGCGGAGACCTCCCAGTCGGCGAGCCGCGCCATCGTCTGGCCCACGCCGCGGGTGAGGTTGACGGCCGTGTCGAAGTCCACGGCACCGGAGTCGACGAAGGTCATGAGGGTCGCGACGGCCTCGACGTCGGCCGCGGTGTAGGCCTTCTCGCCGACGAACTCGGGGAAGCCGAGCGCCCGCCACAGCCGGCGGGTCTCGTCGATGGTGATGCCGGTCTCCGCGGCCACCTCGAGCGCACTCAGCTCGGGCAGGCTGCGCAGGATCGCGTGGTCGAGCTGCTCCCCGGGGCGCGCCTTCGGGGCGGCCTTGCCAGTCGGCCTTGCCGGCGGCCTTGCCCCGTCGGGGCTTGCTCTGCTTGGGCGTGCGCTCAGGTGCCATCGTCGCGGCGGTCACCACCGGAGAGGCGATGCAGCTCGTCGGAGACCTGGAGCTGGACCTTCTCCACGTCGGGGATGTCGTGGAGCTCGACCTGCCCGTCGGTGCTCGCGTCGGAGACGACGAGCGTGCCGCAGCCGAAGATCCGGTCGATCACGCCGATCTCGAAGTCGACACCGCTGATCCGGTTGAGCGGGATCGTGCGGCCCTCCTTGGCGATGAAGCCGGAGCGCTTGATGAAGCGGCGGTTGGTGAACGTGTAGGTCGTCGTGAGCCAGCGCAGGAACGGCCCCACCAGGAACCACACCAGCACGCCGAGGAACACGATCCACACCACCAGCGACCCGACCGAGCCGTCGATCAGCCGGTCGAGGAAGATCGCGGCAGCCAGCGCGACGAGCACGACCAGCCCGGGCAGGATCAGCGCCTTGACGTGCGTCCGGGTCGAGACGACGACGTGTTCGCCCTCGTTGAGGAGCTTGGTCGGAAAGGCCACCCCCGGATCATGTCACCAGTCACGTCGCTTCGCGACGATCAGGCGGGCGCACGTGCACCACGTCGCCGGCCGCGACGGTGAGCGTGCCGTCGTCCGTCCCGACCACCAGCGCCCCGGACGCGTCGATGTCCAGCGCCTCCCCACGGCGTACGTCGCCGGCGGGCAGGTGCACGTCGACCGTGCGGCCGAGCGTCACGCAGACGTCGGCGTACGCCGCACGCAGGGACTCCGTGTCGTCGAGCAGGCCCTGGAGCCCGTGCAGCGAGCCGAGCACCTGGCCGAGGAGGCCGGTGCGCTCGACGGGCTCGCCGGTCTCGAGGGCGACGGAGGTGGCGAGCGCGATCGGCAGCTCGTCGAGCGTCTGGTCGACGTTGATGCCCACCCCGACGACCGCCATCGGCCCGGCGGTCGGCCTCGATCCGCTCGACCAGGATGCCGGCGACCTTGCGGCCGGTGCCGAGGGCGCCGCCGTCGACCAGCACGTCGTTGGGCCACTTCAGGGCGATGTCGGGCAGCCGGTCGGCGAGCGCCGCCTGGACGGCGTACCCGGTGAGGAGCGGCAGCCACGACCACGACTCGGGCGGCACGTCGGGGCGCAGGAGCACCGAGAAGGTCAGCGACGCGCGCGGCGGCGTCTCCCACGTGCGGTCCAGCCGGCCGCGACCCGCGGTCTGGTGCTCGGTGACCAGCACGAGCCCGGGCTCCTCGCCGTCGCGCGCGCGTGCCGCGAGCGCGGCATTGGTGGAGGGCGTCGCCTCCTCGACCTCGATCCGCCACCCGGCGGGCGCCAGCAGCCGGTCGGGGTCGATGGGTGGGCGCGATGCCGGTGCGTCGGTCATGGCACTAGATTGCCGGATGGACCACGGACCGACGCAGACCAGGCAACTCAGGAGGCCCCCGCGTGAGCGCACAGCCGGGTGAGGACAAGCAGATCGACCTGCACACGACGGCCGGCAAGCTCGCCGACCTCGAGCAGCGCCTCGACGAGGCCGTGCACGCCGGATCGGCGAAGGCGATCGAGAAGCAGCACGCCAAGGGCCGCAAGACCGCTCGCGAGCGGATCGAGATGCTCTTCGACGAGGGCACCTTCGTCGAGCTCGACGAGCTCGCGCGGCACCGCTCGACGGCGTTCGGCCTCGAGAAGACCCGCCCCTACGGCGACGGCGTGGTGACCGGCTACGGCGAGGTCAACGGGCGCATGGTGTGCGTCTTCAGCCAGGACTTCACGGTCTTCGGCGGGTCGCTCGGCGAGGTCTACGGCGAGAAGATCACCAAGGTCATGGACCTCGCGATGCGCACCGGGTGCCCGATCATCGGCATCAACGAGGGCGCCGGCGCGCGGATCCAGGAGGGCGTGGTCAGCCTCGGGCTCTACGGCGAGATCTTCCGCCGCAACGTGCACGCCTCGGGCGTCATCCCCCAGATCAGCCTGATCATGGGCAACTGCGCCGGCGGCCACGTCTACTCCCCCGCCGTCACCGACTTCACCGTGATGGTCGACCAGACCTCGGCGATGTTCATCACCGGACCCGACGTGATCAAGACCGTCACCGGCGAGGACGTCACGATGGAGGACCTCGGCGGCGCCCGCACCCACAACACCAAGTCGGGCAACGCCCACTACATGGCCTCCGACGAGGAGGACGCCATCGAGTACGTCAAGGCGATGCTGTCCTACCTCCCGCAGAACAACCTCGACCCGGCGCCGGAGTACGACGAGGCGCCCGACATGGAGTTCACCGACACCGACCGCGCGCTCGACACCCTCATCCCGGACGGCTCGAACCAGCCCTACGACATGCACGACGTCATCACCGCCGTGCTCGACGACGAGGAGTTCCTCGAGGTCCAGGAGCTGTTCGCCCCCAACATCCTCGTCGGCTTCGGCCGCGTCGAGGGCCGCTCGGTCGGCATCGTGGCCAACCAGCCGATGCAGTTCGCCGGGACGCTCGACATCGACGCCTCGGAGAAGGCCGCGCGGTTCGTCCGCTTCTGCGACGCCTTCAACCTGCCGGTGCTCACCTTCGTCGACGTGCCGGGCTTCCTGCCGGGCACCGACCAGGAGTGGCAGGGCATCATCCGCCGCGGCGCGAAGCTGATCTACGCCTACGCCGAGGCGACGGTCCCCCTCATCACGGTCATCACGCGCAAGGCCTACGGCGGGGCGTACGACGTGATGGGCTCCAAGCACCTCGGCGCCGACATCAACGTCGCCTGGCCGACCGCGCAGATCGCCGTCATGGGCGCGCAGGGCGCGGCCAACATCGTCCACCGCAAGACCCTCAAGGCCGTGCAGGACGAGGGCGGCGACGTCGAGGCCAAGCGCGCCGAGCTGATCGACGAGTACGAGACCACGCTCGCGAACCCCTACATCGCCGCCGAGCGCGGCTACGTCGACGCCGTCATCGCGCCCCACGAGACGCGCATCGAGATCGTCCGCTCGCTGCGCCTGCTCCGCTCCAAGCGGGCGACCCTCCCGCCCAAGAAGCACGGGAACATCCCGCTGTGAGCGGGGACGAGCAGGCGCCCCTGCTCCGGGTGGTCAACACGGACGCGACCCCCGAGGAGATCGCGGCCCTCGTGGCCGTCTTCTCGGCGCTCGGGTCGGCCGGCGAGGACGCCCCGAAGCGGCCCCGTGCCTCGTGGAGCAACCCGGCCCGCTCGGTCCGGCAGACCCACCACACCGGCGTCGGCGCCTGGCGCGCGAGCGGCCTGCCCCGCTGACAGTGGAGCCAGCGGCCCGATCTAGGGGCACCTGGCTCCACTGAAGGCGTACGTCGTCCACAGATGTCGACGACAGGCTGCCCGTCGACTCCCTGGCGGGGCATCGTCGGGCCATGCCCAAGCGTTCGCCGAGCGACCTCGACACCGCTGCTCTCGCGACCGTGCTGCGCGAGCAGGACGGCGTCGTCGCTCGCACCCAGCTGGTAGCGCTGGGCGCGTCGCGTGCGGACGTCCGCCGACTCCTTGCCCGCGGAGACCTCGTGCCGATCCACCCGCGGGTGTACGTCGACCACACTGGCCAGCCGACCCGGCGCCAGCGGGAGTGGGCGGCGGTCCTCGCCTGCGCTCCGGCGGCCCTGCACCGCGAGTCCGCGCTCGACGCCCACGGCATGACACGGGACCGACCAGCGCGGGCCGCCGCGGACCGCACGATCCACCTGATGGTCGACAGAGAACGCCGCATCATCCCGCCCGCGGGCGTCACCATCGAGCGCGTCGCCGACCGGACGACGTGGGTGCAGGCCAACCGTCGCCCGCCGCGCGCGACCTTCGACTTCGCCCTCCTCAAGTCCACCAGCGCCCACGGGGAGGCCGACGCCATCGCGCTCCTGTCCGACGCCGTCCACCAAGGACTCACCACGCCGGCGCGGCTGCTCGAGGTGATCCCGCGCCTCCCGCGCCTGCCTCGACGCGCCATGTTGAGGGACGTGCTGGCCGACGTCGAGGCGGGGACGAGATCCGTCCTCGAGCAGCGCTACCTCCGCGACGTCGAGCGCGCACACGGCCTGCCCGAGGGTGAGCGCCAGCTGCGCCAGCAGACGGCGAGCGGCACGGTCCTCCGCGACATCCGATACGGCGACCAGCGCACGCTCGTCGAGCTCGACGGAGCCTTCGGCCACCGCGACGCCGTCGACCGCTGGACCGACCTGCAGCGAGACCTCGATGCGGTGGTGGAGGACCAGGTCACGCTCCGGCCGGGGTGGGCCCAGGTCCTCGAGCCGTGCCGCCTCGCGGTCGTCGTCGGCGAGGTCCTACGACGCCGCGGCTGGACCGCGGATCCCGACGACCTGTGGGGACGAGTGCGCGATCGACGGGTGGAGCCAGCGGCCCGACCTAGCGGCCAGGCGCTCCACTGTCGGCGGGCAGCAGGTCGGAGGTCCGGTCTAGGGTCGTCCGACGTGACCCAGACCCGGACCATCGACGCCCTCTGCGACGCCTTCGTCGACGACTACTGCGCCCTCGACCCGCTGACCGCGACCTCGATCGGGGTCGCCGGCCACGAGCACGAGATGACCGACTACTCCCCCGCCGGCTTCGACGCCCGCGAGGCGCTGGCCCGGGAGGTCGTCGCGGCCGTCGAGGCCGCGACGCCGGTCGACGACCGCGAGGCCGCCGCCAAGGACGCCTTCCTCGAGCGCACCCGGCTCGAGATCGCGCTCGAGGACGCCGGCGTCAACCGGTCCCGCATGTCGGTGCTGTGGAGCCCGCTCCACGAGGTCCGCGGCGTCTTCGACCTGATGCCGACCGAGGGCGAGGAGGCGGTCGCCGCGATCGCCGCACGCCTGGAGGCGGTCCCGGCCGCGCTCGAGGGGCTGCGCGTCACGCTCTCCGACGAGGCTCGCAAGGGCAACGTCGTCGCCGCGCGGCAGTACGCCGAGGTGGCCGAGCAGGTGCGCCGCTGGACCGGCCAGACGGGCGACGCCGGCGACTTCTACCTCGGCCTGGTCGACCGGCTCGAGGGCGGCGGCGACCCCACCCACCTGCGCGCGCTGGCAGGCGCCGCGAGCGCCGCGACGGCGTCGTTCGGCCTGTTCCTCAGCGACGAGCTCGAGCCGCAGGGCAAGGACAAGGAGGGAGTGGGCCGCGAGGTCTACGCCCTCGCCAGCCGCTACTTCCTCGGCGCCGAGGTCGACCTCGACGAGACCTACGCGTGGGGCTGGACCGAGCTCCAGCGACTCTCCGACCTGATGCACGCCACCGCCGACCGGATCCTGCCGGGCGCCGACGTCGATGCCGCCGTCGCCCACCTCGACGCCGATCCCGACCAGGTGGTCCACGGGCGCGAGGCGTTCCGCGACTGGATGCAGCAGCTCGCCGACCGCACCATCGAGGAGATGGCGGGCGTCCACTTCGACATCCCCGACCCGATCCGCCGCATCGAGTGCATGCTCGCCCCGACCAACGACGGCGGCATCTACTACACCGGACCGTCCGAGGACTTCGCACGACCGGGCCGGATGTGGTGGTCGGTGCCCGACGGCATCGAGGACTTCCACCCCTGGCGCGAGGTCACGACGGTCTACCACGAGGGCGTGCCCGGCCATCACCTCCAGGTCGCGCAGACCGCCTACCGCCAGGACACCCTCAACCGCTGGCAGCGGCTGATGTGCTGGTGCAGCGGCCACGGCGAGGGCTGGGCGCTCTACGCCGAGCGGCTGATGGAGGAGCTCGGCTTCCTCGACGACCCGGCCGACCTGCTCGGCATGCTCGACGGCCAGTCGCTGCGCGCGACGCGGGTCATCGTCGACATCGGCATGCACCTCGAGCTGACGATCCCCGAGGACAACCGCCTCGGCGCCGGAGGCACCGCCTTCCACCCCGGCGAGACGTGGACGCCCGAGCTCGGCCTGGAGTTCATGCGGCTGCACTGCCGGATGGACGACGAGTTCATCCAGTTCGAGGTCAAGCGCTACCTCGGCCTGCCCGGCCAGGCGCCGTCCTACAAGGTCGGCGAGCGCATCTGGCTCGAGGCCCGCGAGGCCGTCCAGCAGCGTCAGGGCGACGACTTCGACCTCAAGGCCTTCCACCGCGCGGCGCTCGACCTCGGCTCGCTCGGGCTCGACCCGCTCCGCACGGCGCTGGAGCGCCTGTGACGACTCCCCCCACGACTCGCTCCACGACTCGCCTGGTGCTCGCCTCGGCCTCGCCCGCTCGTCGTACGACACTGCGCGCGGCCGGGCTCGACCCGATCGTCGTGGTCAGCGGGGTGGACGAGTCCCAGGTGGCCGACGTGACCCCGGCCGAGCTCGCGCTCCAGCTGGCCGAGCTCAAGTGCGCGGCGGTCGTCGGGCGCGAGGAGGTGCCGGCCGACGCGCTCGTGCTGGGCTGCGACTCGGTGCTCGAGCTCGACGGGGACGCCCTCGGCAAGCCGCACGACGCGGACGAGGCCCGGCTGAGGTGGCGCGCGATGCGCGGCCGGTCGGGCGTGCTCCACAGCGGGCACTGCCTGCGCGACGTCGCGAGCGGCCGGGTGGCCGCCGCCACCGGGTCGACGACGGTGCACTTCGCCGACGTGTCCGACGAGGAGATCGACGCCTACGTCGAGACCGGTGAGCCGCTGGAGGTCGCCGGCGCCTTCACCATCGACGGCTTCGGCGGGGCCTTCGTCACCGGGATCGAGGGCGACCACCACAACGTGGTCGGCGTGAGCCTGCCGCTGCTGCGTGAGCTGGTCCTCGAGCTCGGACACGCGTGGCCGAGCCTGTGGTCCCGGTCCTGACGCGCTAGCATCCCGGGCGTGGGGAGCGCAGTACGTAGCGGGGTGCAGGCCCAGCCTGTCGCCGACCCCGAGGACCGCTACGGCGTCCGCGAGGAGCGGCTGCTGACCGGCGCGACCGTCATCACCGCGGTCCGCACGATCGCCTCCGTCGTCCTGGCCGCGATGGCTGCGCACCAGGAGAGCCTCGAGCTGCTGGTCGCCGCCCTCGTCGTCTACTGGATCGGCGACATGCTCGACGGGTTCTACGCCCGCGTCCGTGACTGCGAGACCCGCATCGGCGCCGTGCTCGACATCATGTGCGACCGGCTCAACGCGGGTGCGTTCTACATCGGCCTCGCGTGGCTGCAGCCCGACCTGTCGCCGGCGATCTTCGTCTACCTCGCCGAGTTCATGGTCGTCGACTGCTTCCTGTCGATCGCCTTCCTCGCCTGGCCGGTGCGCAGCCCCAACTACTTCTTCGTCATCGACCGGCCGATCTGGCTGTGGAACTGGTCGAAGCCCGCCAAGGCGGTCAACAGCGCCCTGTTCGCCGTGCTCCTGCTGGTCACCGGCTGGATGTGGGTCGGCCTGGTCATCGCCCTGGCCCTGCTCGCCCTGAAGGTCGTCTCGCTGCACCGCCTGGTGCGGATCGGCCTGCCTGTCCCCGGGGCCGCGGGCTGATGCTCTTCTGGAGCGTGTTCGGTGCCTCGATCGCGTCGGCCCTGCTGCCCCTCATCAACATCGAGGCCATCCTCGCGGTCTCCATCAGCCAGGCTCCGTCGCACGCCTGGTTGCTGATCATCGCGGCCACGGTCGGGCAGATGCTCGGCAAGATCCTCTGGTACTGGGGTGGCATGCACATCGACCGTGCCCCGTGGGTCAGCCGTCAGCTGAACAAGCCGAAGGCCAAGGCGTCGCTCGACCGCTGGCACGAGCGAGCCGAGGGACGCCCGTGGTTCACGGCGGCGCTGCTCTTCGTCTCCGCCGCCACCGGCTTCCCGCCCTACGCCATCACGGCCGTGCTCGCCGGCACCCTCCGGGTGCCCTTCTGGATCTTCCTGGTGACCGGCACGCTCGGCCGCGGACTGCGGTTCTGGGCCGTCGTCTACGGGACGTCGTCCGTGCTCAACTTCCTCTGACCAGTGGTCACTCGGCCGCGGACCACGCCTGGCGCAGGGTGACCCGGCCGCCGGTCTGCAGCAGCGCCCGGCGGTAGAGCTTCTCCCCCACCCACACGGTGACGGCAGCGAAGGCGGCGAGCAGCCCGAGGGCCAGGAGCGGCTCCCACCACTCCACGCCCCCGGCGAGGATCCGCTTCGGCATCACGACGGCCGAGACGGGCGGGATGAAGGACGCGATGACCTGGCCGCGGCCGTCGAGCGAGAGGCCACCGAAGAACATCACGAGCATCAGCATCGTCAGCGGGGTCGACGTGGCCTGGAGGTCCTCGGTGCGCGACGCCAGCGAGCCGGCGACGGCCCAGAGGCAGGCCAGCGCGACGAAGCCGGCGAGGAAGAAGGCGATGAACCAGGCCGTCGGGCCGGACAGCGCCGGGACGTAGGACTTGTAGGACGTGAACGTCAGCCCGACGAGGCCGACCACGACGTAGACGAGGAGCTGGATCACCGCGAGCGCGGTGTTGCCGAGCACCTTGCCCGCGAGCAGGTGCCGCAGCGGGATCGCGGCCGCGATGATCTCGACGATGCGGCTCTGCTTCTCCTCGATCACCGAGGAGGCCAGCTGCATGCCGAAGACCAGCGCCGCGAAGTAGAACAGGAACACGAAGACGAAGCCGACGGCCTCCGCGACGGCCGCCCTCTCGGCGTCACCGCGGAGGAAGTCCGTGGACACGGTGCTGCCGGCCTCGAGGGCCTCCACCGTGGTGCCGGCGCCCGACGCGTTGTCGGCCAGCACCTGCTGTCGTACGACGACCTGTGCCACGTCGGTCAGCGACTCCTGCTCGCTCGACTCCGAGGTCAGCTGCCAGCCGTCGTCACCCGGGTGCAGCCAGGCGTCCACCTCGTCGTCGCGCAGGGCTGCCCGGGCCGCCGACTCGTCGTCGAGCTCGACGACCTCGACCTCGACCTTGTCGTCGACCGCCGACGCGCCGTCCTGGATCGCCGTCGCCATCGCGACGGCGTCGGGAGTGGCGCCGAGGGTGACCGACTCGGTCTTCTCGTCCTGCCAGGCGGTGAACCCGATGAAGCCGACGATCATCGCCACCATCAGCACCGTGCCGATGAGGAACGACTTGTCGGTGATGCGCGAGACGACCTCGCGGCGGGTGACCAGCAGCCAGGCGGGCTCGGTGTTCCTGTCGGTGCTCTTCTGGGTGTTCTTCTCGGTGCTCATGCGGTGGCCTCCCGGTAGATCTCGCTGAGCGCCGGGCGGACCCGGACGAACTCGTGGACGCTGCCGCGGCGCGTGGCCTCGGCGATCAGCTGCTGCTCGGCGCCGTCGTCGCGGACCTCGACCAGGGCGGTGGTGCCGTCGAGGTCGAGGACCTCGAGCCCCGACTGGTCACGCACCCAACCGGCATCGCCGCCGAGGACGAGACGGAAGCGCGGCACCCCCGCGTCGCGCAGCTCCGTCACCGTCCCGGCGGCGACCCGGCGTCCGTTGGCCAGCACGACCAGGCGGTCGCACAGGCGCTCCACCAGGTCGAGCTGGTGGCTGGAGAAGAGGACCGGGATCCCGTCGCGGGTGTACTCCCGCAGCAGGTCGACCATCGAGTCGACGGCGATCGGGTCGAGCCCCGAGAAGGGCTCGTCGAGGATCAGCGCCACCGGCTTCGGCAGCACGGAGGCGATGATCTGCACGCGCTGCTGGTTGCCCAGCGACAGCTTCTCGAGGTGGTCCTTGGTCCGCTCGCCGAGGCCGAACCGCTCCAGCAGCTCCTGCACCTGCGCCCGCGCCTCGACCCGCCCCATGCCCTTGAGCTGGGCGACGTACACGAGCTGGTCGAGGATCGGCTGCTTCGGGTAGAGGCCGCGCTCCTCGGGCATGTAGCCGAAGGTGCGGCGGTCCAGCCGCGTGATCGGGCTGCCCTGCCAGAGCACCTCGCCGCCGTTGATGCCGAGCACGCCCATCACCATCCGCATGGTCGTGGTCTTGCCGGCGCCGTTGGCGCCCACGAAGCCGGTCATCTGACCGGCCGGCACCTCGAACGACACGTGGTCCACGGCGGTGTTGTCACCGAACCGTCTGGTCAGCTCCCGGATCTCCAGCATGCCTCGACGCTAGGGGCCCGGCGCGGCGGGCGGATCCGTCGCGCGGATGGATCATTCCTCCGTCGGGAGGATGAGTCCGGCCTCGTAGGCGTAGATCACGGCCTGCACCCGGTCACGCAGGTGCAGCTTGGCGAGGACGTTGGAGACGTGGGTCTTGACCGTCGCCTCGCCCAGCACGAGGTCGGCGGCGATCTCGGCGTTGGACAGGCCTCGGCCGAGCAGCACCAGGACCTCCCGTTCCCGTGCCGTGAGGTGCGCCAGTCCGGCCGGCTCGGGACGCTCGGCCCGGTCTGCCGGGTCGCCGCCCGCCATCCGACCGATCACCCGCCGCGTCACCTCGGGAGCGAGCAGCGCGTGCCCGCGGCCGGCAGCACGTACGGCGTCGAGGAGCTGCTCCGGGCCGGCGTTCTTCAGCAGGAAGCCGCTGGCCCCGGCCTGCAGGGCGTCGAAGAGGTAGTCGTCGCGGTCGAAGGTCGTCACGATGACGACGTGTCCTAGGTCGTCGGCGACGAGGTGGCGCGTGGCCTCGATGCCGTCCATCCGCGGCATCTGGACGTCCATCAGCACCACGTCGGGCCTGGTCGCGCGCGCCTGCTCGATCGCCTCGATCCCGTCGGCAGCCTCGCCGACGACCTCGATGTCGTCCTCGACCGAGAGCACCATTGCGAAGCCCGAGCGCACCATCGCGTGGTCGTCGACGAGGAGGACCCGGAGTGGCGTCGGGGGCGGCTCCGTCACGAGGCGACTCCCAGCGGGTAGCGGACCCGGACGCGGTAGCCGCCGGTGACGCGCGGCCCGATGTCGACCTGGCCCTCGTGGGTGGCGGCGCGCTCGCGGATGCCGAGCTGGCCGAGCCCGCTGCCGGACGTGCCGTGGCGCGGTCGACCGTTGTCGACCACCTCGACCTCGGCGTAGGCGTGCTCGTCCACCCTCACGACGACGGAGACGGTGTCGGCGGTCGAGTGCCGGCGCACGTTGGTCAGGGCCTCCTGCACGGTGCGGAAGACCGCGAGGCCGACGCCGCGCGGCAGCCGGGACGCCGCGCCGTCCTGCTCCTCGACGACGTCGAGGCTCACCGCGAGGCCCTGCCCGTCGACCTCGGCGACCAGGCGCGGGAGGTCGGCGACGCCCGCGTCGGTCGTACGCGCCTCGTTCCTGTCCTCGGCCCCGCCCTCCCGCAGCGTGCCGAGCAGCCGCCGCATCTGGGTGACCGCGTCGCGGGAGGCCTCCTCGACGTGGGTAGAGGGCCGTACGTGCGGCGTCGGGGTCACGGTCGAGGACCCGCCGTGCGGCACCCGCCTGGATGCCCATCGCCGAGACGCCGTGGGCGACGACGTCGTGCAGGTCGCGGGCGATCCGCAGGCGCTCGTCGACGACGGCCTGCTCGCGCAGCCGGCCGGCCTGGCCCGCGATGGTGATCGCCTGGTCCTCGAGGCGGGCGCGCTGGCGGGCGGCCCGCCACGAGACCCCACCACCCGCGATGGCGCCGCCGAAGTAGATCGCGTTGATCAGCAGGGTGATGGCGATGGCGGCCGGGATCGGCGCGAAGACGCCGGTGGTCTCGGTCAGGTCCTCCTCGTCGAGCCACTCCTGCACGGCCGACCCGAGCGCGAACTGCCACGTCAGCCACGCGAACATGAACAGCACGATCGAGCACACGACCAGTGCCATGGCGCGCCGGTCGCGCGCCCAGGCGACACCGGAGAGCAGCGCGACGAAGTAGATGATCTGCAGCGACAGCTGACCCATCACCTCCGGCATCGTCACGCCGGCCACGAACATGTGCAGTGCGGCCAGCAGCGCGACCACGAGCGGCCACCGCCGCCGGCCGAGGAGGAGCACGGCACCGGTCGACACGGCGAACCACTCGGTCCACACCGGGACATCGGTGTTCTCCAGCCCGCCCGAGCTGCGCACCAGCTCCAGCGCCAGCAGGCTCACCGCCTCGACGCTCACCGCCAGCACGACGTCCTGCCGACCGATCGCCGGTCGCGGCCGCTCCCACGCGTCGTCCACGCCGAACCACGTCAGCACGCGTTCGATCGGGGACGGCATGGGGCGAGGGTAGATCGCCGCTCCCCCGTCCGGATCCGTCGGGAGGTGGAGATGCGGGTCAGGTGCGACCCGGCGCGCGTGGACGACGACGTTGGACTGGTAGCCACCGCGGTCGGCGTCGTACTCACCACCGCACGTCACCAGGTTGAGCGCGCGCACCCGGCGGGAGCCTGCGTACACGCGTCGCGCCGGGAAGTCGGCGTTGGCGTAGGTCTCGACGGCGATCACCTCGAACGTGACGAGCGCGTCGTCCGACATCGCGACCTGCACCCGGTCGGCACGTGCGGAGCGTCGGGAGCCCGGCGAAGACCGCCGGCCCGTCGACCGAGTCGACGTGGCCGAGGATGACGGCCGATCCGCGACGCCCCGGGACGGTGCCGAGCCCGAACCACCCCGCCGTCGCCGGCACCGACGGGACCTCGACGGTTCCGTCGGCGTTGAGGCCGAGCCGGACGAGCCGGGTGTCGACCCCGATGCCCGGGATCGACAGGTGCACCGGCCTCGCGGCCGAGCGAGGTCGACCCGGCACGGACGCGGGGTCGCCGCTCGCCGGCTGGCGCACGCCCGGGTCGGACGTCTCGCTGCTGCACCCGGCAGCTCCTGCGACGGCGCAGGCCACGAGGACCGAACGACGGGTGAGCGGGGCGCTCACGGTCAGCTCGGGCGTACGGTCCGGGGCCGCCGCACGCGCAGGGCGAGCGCGGCTGCCGCGCTGACGCCGAGCAGCCACAGCGCGACCGACCCGGGTCCGGACGGTCGTCGCCGAGCCACCCAGTCCGGTCGCGGGATGACCGGTCGGTACGACCGGGCCGTCCGACGTCGATCCGCCGGCGTTCCCGTCCCGTCCCGGACCCGTTCCGTCCGGATGCCGTTCCCGCTGTCGGTGCCGTTCCCGCTGTCGGTGCCGTTCCCACCGCCGTTGCCGCCGCCGCCGTTTCCGCCGCCGCCGTTCCCGTTGCCGTTGCCGTCCGCCGTTGCCGTTGCCGTTGCCGCCGTTCCCGCTGCCGGCCCCGGTCGTGGGCGATGCCGACGGCGAGGTGCTGCTGGACGGACTGGGCGAGGCCGTCGGCGTGCTGCTCGGGCCGCCGCTCGGGCTGGGCGTGGGTGACGGCGACGTCGAGGTGTCGCAGGACGGCCGGTTGATCACGTTGGTGTCGAGGGTCACCGACCCGTTGCGGGCCAGCACGCGGCCCTGGACGGACGCCCCGGTGGCCAGGGTCGTGTCGGTCAGCGACATCACGGTCCCGACGAAGGTCGTGTTGGTGCCAAGGGTGGTGCTGCTGCCGACCTGCCAGTAGACGTTGCACGGGGACGCGCCATTGACGAGGGACACCGTGCTGTTCGACGCCGTCACGAGCGTGCTGACCGCCTTGAAGATGAACACCGCGGACGGGTCACCCTGGGCATCGAGGGTGACGGTCCCGGTGAGCTGCATGCCGGAGTCGTGCGAGACCACACCGCTCGTGAACGTCTTCCCTCCGAGGTCCTGCCCGGTGATGTCCGTGACCGTGGAGCGTCCAGCGGCCGAGTTGTACGCCGTCGTGAGGTCGGACTGCGCCTGGCCGGCGACGGCGTCGGCGGCGTGCAACGTCCCGCCTGTGTGGACGATGTCGGCGTAACCCGTCACCGCGGTGCCGGGAAAGACTCCGATGTCACCCGAGATGAGGGACGTCCCGGTGTTGCTGACGCTCTGGCCGGCGATCACGGCGAACGAGGCCACCGTGCCGAGCCCCACAGGCGCCTCGGCCGCGTGCGCCGGAGCTGCCCCCGCACCCACAGCCAGGCACAGGCGGCGATGGCGCCGAGGGTCCTCCCGGCGCGCGGGACGTAGGTCTGTGGTTCGCGGATCATGGGGCAGTGCCTCCGAAGCTCCGCATGTTGGTGGACGCCGAGTCGAATCACACGTGAGTGCTCTCACCGTAGGCCGCTGTGGATCTCCCGTGGCAGAACGGTGTATTTGGCCCCGTTCGTCTCAGCCGGTGGTCGGACGCATGTCGGAGCGCTACCGTCCCCGCATGGCAGCCAGCCGCCGTCACGCCGGCCGACCTCGACCGGGTGGTCGCGGTCCTGCGTCGCCGCCGGGAGGCGCTCGTGCCGCACGCACCTGTCTTCTGGCGGCCGGCTCCCGACGCGGACGCCCGCCACCGGGCGTACCTCCACCACCTGCTCACCGAGGGCGGTGCACGCGCCTGGCGTACGTCGACCTCGGTGCTCGTCGCTGCCCGCCGGGGCGAGGGCTGGCTCGTCGACGACTTCCACGCGGAGGGCGCCTCGGACGCGCTCGACCTCTGGAACGCCTTCGCCTCCTCGTGCGGCGGCGCCGACGTGCGGTTCGTCGCGCCCACCTACGAGGTGGAGCGCGCCACGCACGCCGCAGCCGCCGGACTGGAGGTCGCCGAGTCGTGGTGGCTCCTCGAGCTGACCTCGGGAGGTGGGGAGCCGGGAGTCCCCGTCGAGCTGGCCGGCGCCGACGCCGTCACCGTTGCCGCGCCTCCGGTGTACGCCCCGCCCGGCCCGATGCTGCTCCTCCGCACCGTGACCGACGGAGCCGCCCTACCGACCGCCGTCGAGCAGGCACCGGCGCTCGGCTGCGCCGGCGTGGTGGTCAACCAGCGAGCCGGCGACGCGTTCGGGGATGCCCTCGCCGGGCTGGGGTTCCGCCGGCACTGCGACTTCTTCGAAGGGGTCGTCCGGCCGGTCTGACGATGCCGAGCCACCAACCGTGCACAGCCCGGGCTGGGCAAGTCGTTGTCCACAAGCCCCGCCTCGACTGTCGGACCCTCCGTGTTGAGTGGATCCATGACCACCTCCCAGCCCCCGCTCACCGCAGCCGCCGTCGCGGCGATGCGGCGCGAGGTGCAGGTGGCGCTCGACGGGCCGAGCGGGCTCGACGACGCCGAGCGCGGTCGACCTGATCCGGGCGCTCGAGGAGCTCGTCTGCACGGCGACCGCGGCGCAGGCATCGCACGCCGCGGACCTGGCGGAGTCGGTCGAGGCCGACCACGAGCAGCTCGGTGTGCCGGCGGCAAGACGTGGCCAGGGCGTCGCGTCGATGGTCGCCCACGCGCGACGGGAGTCACCGCACCGCGGACAGCGCCACCTCGGGCTCGCCAAGGTCGTGCGGCAGGAGCTCCCCCACACCTGGGCGGCCTGGCGCGCGGGTCGTGTCACCGAGTGGCGGGCGACCGTGATGGCTCGCGAGACCGCCTGCCTCTCCCTCGAGGACCGGCTGGCCGTCGACGAGCTGCTGGCCGCCGACCACGATGCCTTCGAGGCGATGAGCGAGCGGCAGGTGATCGGTCGCGTGCTGACCGAGTCTGCCCGTCTCGACGCGGAGGCGGTCACCGCTCGTCGGCGCAAGGCCGAGTCCGAGCGTCGGGTCTCGATCCGACCCGCACCCGACACGATGGTGTGGTTGAGCACCCTGCTGCCCGTCGCCGCGGGCGTGGCCGCCTACGCCGCCCTCGCCCGCGAGGCCGACAGCGCCCGCGCGCAGGGCGATCCGCGCACGAGGGGCCAGGTGATGGCCGACGGGCTGGTCGACCGGGTCCTCGGCGTCGCGGAGGTCCCCGAGCCTGCGGACCCGCAGGACCAGGACGGCACCGCACCTTCCCCGGACGCCGACACCACGAGCGCGCGCCGCGCCGCAAGCACCGATCGAACTCAACCTCGTGATGTCCCACGACGCACTCCTCGGCGCGACCGACGACGACGGCCCGCCTGGCCGGCTTCGGTCCGATCCCGGCCGAGCTCGCCCGCGAGATCGTGGCGAACGCGCTCGGCCAGGGCGACGAGGTCTGGCTCCGCCGGCTCTACGCCTCGCCGACCACCGGCGAGCTGGTCGCCATGGACAGCCGCGCCCGGCTCTTCCCCGCCGGCCTCGCCCGGTTCATCCGACTGCGGGACCAGGTCTGCCGCACCCCGTGGTGCGACGCACCCATCCGCCACATCGACCACGTCGTCCCCCATGTGGCCGGCGGTCCGACCGATGCCACCAACGGCGCAGGGCTCTGCGAGGCCTGCAACTACGCCAAGGACGCTCCCCGGTGGCGAGCCAGACCCGGGCCGGACGGCACCGTGACCACCACGACCCCGACCGGCCACACCCGCACCACCCGACCGCCACCGGTCGCGACGGTCACGAGACGCGACGTACCGGCGCTGACGGTCGACTACGTCCTCGACGGCTGACCGCCGACCCGGCTGCCAGCCTGAGCACGTCGAGATGGTCGCCGCGCACATGAAGCTGCCGTAGGCGTTGAGGCAGGTGACGGTGAGCTTGCCGATCACGATGAGCGCGAAGATCAGGCTCGCCACGAGGGCACCGGAGGCGAGGTCGCCGAGCCAGCCGACCTGGTTGGTCAGGAACGCGTCGCCGGCGACCGCGGCGACGATCGCGCCGAAGGTCATCGAGAGCTGCGAGCCGAGGACGCTTCCCGGCGTAGGTCCACCAGAAGACACTGCGCGGCGACGTCGTCGCGGGGAGGTAGCGCGAGTAGTCGGCGACGTAGGGGCCGTAGGTCAGCTGCCACCCCGCGGCGAGCGAGACCGCGAGGAGGAACGTCACGACGTCGAACTGGTTGCCCTCGAACGCAGCACCCACGTCGTGCTGGCGCACCAGCTGCACGGCGAGGTAGGCGAGGCCCAGCGACCCCGAGCGCGCTGGCGACCCGGCCGACGGCGTGGATCCAGCGGTAGCCCACGATCGCGATGACCGCCACGATCGCGACGAAGAGGACGATGCCGACCGCGGCCGTGTCGATGCGCAGCAGCTCGTTGATCGCCTGGCCGGCGAGGACGGTGCCGGTGGCCGTGAAGCCGAGGTACATGACGATGACCAGCACCAGCGGGACGATGGCGCCGTAGACGCCGAACTGCGCCCGGCTCGAGATCATCTGCGGCAGGCCGAGCCGCGGCCCCTGCGCCGAGTGCAGCGCCATGACGATGCCGCCGAGCAGGTTGCCGACGAGCAGCCCGATGATCGCCCACAGGGCGTCGGCGCCGAAGACGACCGCGAGGGCGCCGTCGACGATGGCCGTGATCTGGAGGTTGGCCCCCAGCCACAGCGTGAACTGGTTGAGCGGCGTGCCGTGCCGCTCGTCCGCGGGGATGGCGTCGATGGTGCGGCGTTCGACGCCACGCAAGGCGGTGGGTGTCTCGGTCGGGGTCATGGGTGCTCCCTTCGCAGGTGTGCCCCCCATCACACGCCGGTCACCCCGGTGCGCGACACCCCCGAAGCCGAGGACGCGTCTCGCATCCGAGACGAGCGCCATCGAGGAGTCACTCGACCGGCAGGCCGAGCCCCCGCGCGATGAGCATCCGCTGGACCTCGGAGGTCCCCTCGCCGATCTCGAGCACCTTGGCGTCGCGGTAGAACCGGACGACGGGGTACTCCTCCATGAAGCCGTAGCCGCCGAAGACCTGGGTCGCGATGCGGGTCGCGGTGACGGCGGACTCGGTGGCGTAGAGCTTGGCGACCGCGGCGGCCTGCTTGAAGGCACCCATCGACACCGAGGAGGACCCGGCGTCCATGGCGTCCTTCATCGCGGCGGCCTTGTAGGTCAGCAGGCGCGAGGCGTCGAGCATGACCTGGAGGTCGGAGACCTGGAAGGCGAGGCCCTGCTTGCGCCCGATCGGGCCGCCGAAGGTCTGGCGCTCGCCGGCGTACTGCAGCGACATGTCGAGGCACGCCTGGATGCAGCCGACCGCGAGGGCCGCGATCGCGACGCGACCGTCGTCGAGGGTGGCGAGGAACTGGGCGTAGCCGCGGCCGCGCTCGCCGAGCAGGTTGGCCTCGGGGACGCGGGCGTCCTCGAACGACAGCGGGTGCGTGTCGGAGGCGTGCCAGCCGAGCTTGTCGTAGGCCTTCTCGGCGGTGAAGCCCGGCGTGCCCGACGGGACGATGATCGTCGAGAGCTCCGGGCGGCCGTCCTCGCGCTCGCCGGTGCGGGCGGTCACGGTGACGAGCGAGGTGATCGACGAGCCCGAGTTGGTGATGAACTGCTTGGCGCCGTTGACGACCCACTCGCCGTCGTCGAGGACGGCCTTGGTCTTCGTCGCACCGGCGTCGGAGCCGGCGCCGGGCTCGGTCAGGCCGAAGCCGGCGATCTTCTCGCCGGCGACGAGCGCGGGGAGCCACGTCTCCTTCTGCTCGGCGGTGCCGTAGGTGAGGATCGGGTTGATGCCGAGGCCGACCGCTGCCTCGAGCGTGATGCCCATCGACTGGTCGACGCGCCCGATCTCCTCGATCGCGATGCAGAGCGACGTGAAGCCGCCGTCCTCGCCGGCCATGCCGGCGCCGCCGAACTCCTCCGGCGCGGTGAGCCCCATCAGGCCGAGCTGGCCCATCTGGTGCACGACGTCGGTCGGGAAGTGGTGCTCGCGGTCCCACTGCGCGGCGTGCGGCGCGATCTCCTTCTCGGCGAAGTCGCGGACGCTGCGTCGGAACTGCTCGTGCTCGGGGGACAGCTCGAAGGTCATGGCCCGAGACTAGCGCCACAGGTTAGCGATCGCTAACCCCGCGCGGACGTCGTACCCTCGCGCGGTGAAGCGGCTCCCCCTCGTGACCCTCGCGATCGGCACGGCGCTCGGCCTCGCCCTCGGCGTGGCGGGGACGGTGGCGTACGACGCCTCGCGCGGCGACGAGGACGAGACCCGCGGCGGCGGAGCGCCCGCGAGCACCGCGCCCACGAGCCAGCCGTCGACGCAGCCGCCGACCAGCGTGATCCTGCTGATCGGCGACGGCATGGACGACTCGATGATCACCGCGGCACGCAACTACTCCGTCGGCGCGGCCGGCCGGCTGGTCCTGGACGGGCTGCCCGCGACCGGCGCGATGACGACGTACGGCCTCGTGCCCGGCCCGGGCCCGGACTTCGCGGTCGACTACGTGTCGGACTCCGCGGCGACCGCGAGCGGGTTCTCGACCGGGGTGAAGACGATCGACGGACGGATCTCGCAGGGTCCGTCGGCCGCCGCGGAGGCGCCCGGCGAGGACCACGAGACGGTGCTCGAGGCCTACGCCCGGTCGGGCCGGCTGACCGGCAACGTCTCCACCGCCGACATCACCGACGCGACCCCGGCGGCGGCCGCGGCCCACGTCAACGACCGCTCGTGCCAGGACTCGACGACCATGGCCGCCTGCCCGGCCGCCCTGAAGTCCGCCGGCGGTCGTGGCTCGATCGCCGAGCAGCTCCTCGACACCGGCGTCGACGTCCTGCTCGGCGGCGGGCAGGAGCGGTTCGACCGGCCGCTCGAGGACGGGTCCGCGAGCCTGCTCGACCACGCCACGACGGACCGCGGATACCGGTCCGTGCGCACGGCCGACGAGCTGGCCGCCGTCGACGCCCTCGACGGCGGACGACTGCTCGGGCTGTTCGCCCCGGTGCACCTGACCCGGAAGTACGCACCCCTCGAGGCGCGGCGCGGTGGCGCGAGCACCGACGACGGCCGGTGCGTCGAGCAGGACCGAGGCACCCAGCCGACGCTCGAGCAGATGACGACCACGGCCATCGACCTCCTCGACGACGGTGGCGAAGACGGGTTCTTCCTCCAGGTCGAGGGCGCCAGCGTCGACAAGGCCGAGCACGAGCGCGACATCTGCGGAGCGATCGGCGAGCTCGAGGACCTCGACCTCGCCGTGCAGGTCGCGCTCGACTACCAGGCCACCCACCCCGACACCCTCGTGGTCGTCACCGGCGACCACGCCCACTCCACGCAGATCGTGATGGACGACAAGGGCGGCATCGACACCGCGACGGTCACCACCGCCGACGGCGACCCGATGACGGTCGCGTACTCGACGACGTACCGGGAAGCGGGCGACAGCAAGGCCACCCACACCGGCACCCAGATCCGGGTCGCGGCGATCGGGCCGGGCTCGGAGCGGGTCACCGGCGTCATCGACCAGACCGAGCTCCACGCGATCATGCTCGGCGAGTGATGTGAGAGTGACGTGCGACGCACTCGATTGCCGCGCTCCCACCCCGCGGGTCTAAGGTGAGGCAACCCTAAGCAACTCGTGAGGACCCACCCCCGTGACGACTCGCCCCCGCCGCCTTGCCGGACGCACCCAGATCGCGCTCGCCGCGACCCTGCTGACCGCCTCGACCCTGTCGGGCTGCGGCGTCTTCGGCTCGCCCGACCTGGTCATCTACAACGCGCAGCACGAGCAGCTGCTCGACGAGATCATCCCGATGTTCGAGGAGGAGTCCGGCCTCGACGTCGAGCTCCGCAGCGGCAAGGACCTCGAGTTCGCCAACCAGATCGTCGAGGAGGGCACGGACTCCCCCGCCGACGTCTTCCTCACCGAGAACTCGCCCGCGATGAGCATCGTCGACAACGCCGGGCTCTTCGCCGAGCTGCCGGAGTCGGCGTACGCCACGATCCCCGAGCAGTACGTCCCCGCCGACAAGACGTGGACCGGCTTCCTGGCCCGCTCGACGGTCGCGATGTACAACACCGACACGATGACCGAGGCCGACATGCCCGCCTCGATCCTCGACTTCGCCGATCCCGAGTGGAAGGGCCGCGTCGCCTTCTCGCCCACCGGCGCCGACTTCCAGGCGATCGTCTCCGCCGTCCTCGAGCTCGAGGGCGAGGAGGCGACCGCCGCGTGGCTGCAGGGCCTCAAGGACAACGGCGTCATCGTGCAGAACAACCTCGTCGTCATGCAGTCCGTCGACTCGGGCGAGGTCGACGCCGGCATCGCCTACCACTACTACTGGTACCGCGACCGCGAGGAGAACGGCACCGACTCCGACAGCTCGGCGCTGCACTTCTTCGGCGACCAGGACCCCGGCGCGTTCCTCAGCATCTCCGGCGCGGGCATCCTCGCCAGCAGCGAGCACCAGGCCGCCGCCGAGGAGTTCGTCACCTGGCTGACCGGCACCGAGGCGCAGCAGGCGATGGCGGAGTCGTACGCCCTGGAGTACCCGCTCAACCCCGACGCCGACCTCAACCCCGACGTGAAGCCGTTCGACGAGCTCGAGCCGCCGGACGTCGACGTGGCCAGCCTCAACGGACCGCAGGTCACCGACCTGATGACCGCGGCAGGCCTGCTCTGACCACGGCCACCCCCGCGCGCCCGGCCACCAGGTCGGTCCCCGCGTCGGTCACCGGGCGTCGTACGCCGCCCCTGCTGCTCGCGGCCGGGGCGGCCGTCGCCGTCCTCGCGCTGATCCCGCTGGCCTACGTCGCGACCTACGTCGTCGTCATCGGGCCGGTCGACCTGTGGCAGCTGGTCGCGCGCCCGCGGATCGTCGAGCTGCTGCGCAACACGATCACCCTCGCGGCGGCGTGCATGGCCGCCACCGCCGTGCTCGGCGTCGGTCTCGCCTTCCTCGTCGAGCGCACCGACCTGCCGGGCCGCCGGGTGTGGCACGGCCTGCTGGTCGCACCGCTGGCCGTGCCGGCGTTCGTCAACGGCTACGCGTGGGTCTCGCTCGACCGCAGCGTGCACGGCTTCGCCGGCGCCTTCGGCGTCGTCACGCTGTCCTACTACCCGCTCGTCTACCTCCCGGTCGTCGCGATGCTGCGTCGCCTCGACCCGGCGCTCGAGGAGTCCGCCTGGTCGCTCGGCCACTCCCGCACCCGCACCTTCCGCACGGTCGTGCTGCCCCAGCTGCGCCCCGCGCTCCTCGGCGGCGCCCTGCTGGTCGGGCTGCACCTGCTCGCCGAGTTCGGCGCGCTCTCGCTGCTGCGCTTCCCGACCTTCACCACCGCGATCTACGACCAGTACGGCTCGACCTTCAACGGCGCCGCCGCGACCGCGATGGCCGGCGTGCTGGTCCTGCTCTGCCTCGTCCTGCTGCTCGCCGACCTGCGGCTGCGCGGCGACCGGAGGTACGCCCGCGTGGGCCGCGGCGCCGCGCGCAGCGTCGTACCGGTTCCTCTCGGTCCGTGGCGGCTGCCGGTCCTCGCCACCGTCGGCGCGGTCGTCGGCCTCGCCGTCGGGGTGCCCGCCTTCTCGCTCGTCCGGTGGCTCGTGGTGGGCACCTCGACGCAGTTCCCGGTGGCCGAGCTGACCGAGGCCCTCGTCGCCACCGTCGTGCTCGCCCTCGCGGGCGCGGTCGTGACCACGCTCGCCGCGATCCCCGTGGTGTGGCTCGCCGTGCGCCACCGCGGGCGCCTCTCCACCCTCATCGAGCGCAGCACCTACGTCGCCAACGCACTCCCCGGCATCGTGGTCGGCCTGGCGCTCGTCGTGGCGTCGCTGCGGCTGGTGCCGGTCGTCTACCAGACCGCGACCCTCCTCGTGGCGGCGTACGCCATCCTCTTCCTGCCGCGGGCCGTGGTGACCGTGCGCGCCGGGCTGGAGCAGGCGCCGGTGGTGCTCGACGACGTCGCACACAGCCTCGGCCTCGGGCCGCTCGCGACCGCCCGCCGGGTCACGCTGCCGCTGATCGCGCCCAGCCTCGGCGCCGGCGCCGCGCTGGTCTTCCTCGCGATCTCGACCGAGCTGACCGCGACCCTGATGCTCTCCCCGATCGGCACCCGCACGCTGGCGACCGAGTTCTGGTCGGCGTCGTCCGAGCTGCGCTACGGCGCTGCGGCGCCCTACGCCCTGCTGCTGGTGCTCGTCTCCATCCCCGCGACCGTGCTGCTGATGCGCACCGACGGACCAGCCGCACAGGCAGAGGACGGCGTCGTCCCGGGAGGTCCCGCATGAGCTCGCTGACCATCACCGGCGTGACGAAGCGCTTCGGCCCGACCCTCGCGGTCGACGACGTCACCCTCCACGTGCCGCACGGGTGCTTCACCACCGTGCTCGGCCCCTCGGGCTGCGGCAAGACCACCCTGCTGCGCCTGATCGCCGGCTTCCTCGCGCCCGAGTCGGGCAGCATCGCCTTCGGCGAGACGGTCGTGGCCGGGGACGGCGTACGCCCGATGCCGCCGCAGACGCGCCGCGTCGGCTACGTCCCGCAGGAGGGCGCGCTGTTCCCGCACCTCGACGTGGCGGCCAACATCGCGTTCGGCCTCGACAAGGGCGCCCGCGGCGCCGACCGGGTGGCCGAGATGCTCGACCTCGTCGAGCTGCCCGCCGACTTCCGCCACCGCCGGCCCGACGAGCTGTCCGGCGGCCAGCAGCAGCGGGTGGCGCTGGCTCGCTCGCTCGCCCCGCAGCCGGCGCTCGTGCTGCTCGACGAGCCGTTCTCCTCGCTCGACGCCAGCCTGCGCGGCAGCACGTCCCGGGCCGTACGCCGCGCGCTCGAGGCCAGCAACACCACGGCGGTGCTCGTCACGCACGACCAGAACGAGGCCCTGTCGCTGGCCGACGAGGTCGCGGTGATGCGCGCCGGACGCCTCGTCCAGTCGGCCACGCCGAGCCAGGTCTACCTCTCGCCGAGCGACCCCGAGGTGGCCGCGTTCGTCGGCCGCGCGGTCGTCCTGCCCGGCACCGCGTCCGGCGCGCACGCGCGCTGCGCGCTCGGCGAGGTGGTGCTCACCGAGGCCGCCGAGGGCGAGGTCTCGCTGATGATCCGGCCCGAGCAGGTCTACGTCGACCTGTCGCACGACGAGGGCGTCCGCGGGACCGTCGACGAGGTCAGCTACTACGGCCACGACTGCGCCGTGCAGGTGCGCCTCGACGACGGCACCCCGGTCCTGTCGCGGATGTCCGGCGTCCGCCACCCGAGCCCCGGCGACACCGTGCACCTGCGGGTGACGGGGCTGGTCCGCGCCTACCGCCCGGTGGCGCCGTGACCCTCACGCCGCACCGCACCACCCGCACGTCGCCCGTCCTCGACCATGCCCGCTTCGGCGACGCACCCGCCGTGCTCGCCGGCGACCGCACGCTCAGCCACGCCGACCTCGAGCGCCGCGTCGCCGACCGTGCCCGCACGTGGGGGCCGGAGCGCCGCCTCGTGCTGGTCGAGGGCGCCAACGACCTCGACTCCCTCGTCGCCTACCTCGCCGCACTCCAGCACGGCCACGTCGCGCTGGTCGTGCCCGACGGCCGCGCCGCGCAGCGGGAGGCGATCGTCAGCGCCTACGACCCGGACATCGTGTGCCTCGTCGACGAGCCCGACGACGTACGCCGTCCGGCGAGCGCGCACGACCTCCACCCCGACCTGGCGCTCCTGCTCAGCACCTCGGGCACGACCGGCTCGCCCAAGCTCGTCCGGCTCTCCCGCGACAACGTCGCCAGCAACGCCGCGGCCATCGCCGACTACCTCGCCCTGACGCCTGCCGACCGCGCGATCACCGCGCTGCCGCTGCACTACTGCTACGGCCTCTCGGTGCTGCACTCGCACCTCGTCGCGGGGGCGAGCGTCGTGCTGACCGACCTCAGCGTCGTCGACGAGTGCTTCTGGGACCTGGTCGCGCGCACCGGCGCCACCACCCTGGCCGGCGTCCCGCACACCTTCGACCTGCTCGCGGCCAGCGGCTTCGAGGCACGGGAGCTGCCGACGCTGCGCCAGGTGACCCAGGCGGGCGGACGTCTCGACCCCGATGCCGTACGCCGCTGGAGCCGCTTCGGCCGCGACCACGGCTGGGACCTCGTCGTGATGTACGGCGCGACCGAGGCGACGGCGCGGATGGCCTACCTCCCGCCGCACCTCACCACAGACCACCCCGACGCGATCGGCGTAGCCATTCCGGGGGGACGGCTACGCCTCGACGAGGGTGTGGACGGGAGGGCCGGAGTGGGCGAGCTCGTCTACTCCGGCCCGAACGTCATGCTCGGCTACGCCGAGTCGCCCGCCGACCTGGCCCGGCCGCGCGACACCGACGAGCTGCGCACGGGCGACCTCGCCCGTGAGGTCGACGGGCTCTTCGAGGTCGTCGGGCGGACTGGACCGCCGCGGCAAGGTCTTCGGCCTGCGCCTCGACCTCGACGGCCTCGAGCGCCGGCTCCAGGCCGAGGTCGACCCACGCGCCCGCGTCGTCGCGACCGACCGCAGCGTCCACGTCTTCCTGACCTCCGGTCGCGGCAGCGCCGCGGCCCGCTCGCTCACGACCAGCCACTGCGGCGTGCCCGACCACGCCGTCCGGGTCACCGTCCTGCCGCAGGTGCCGCTCACCGGCAGCGGCAAGGTCGACTACGCCGGGCTGGGCGACCTCGCCCGCCGGGCCGAGGAGCCGACGACCGAGGTCGACCGCTCCGTCCGTGCGGCGTACGTCCGGGTGCTCGGCCGCCCCGACGCCCGCGACACCGACTCCTTCGTCGACCTCGGCGGCGACTCGCTGTCCTACGTCGAGCTCGCCACCCGCCTCGGCGAGGCGCTCGGCGGCGACCTGCCCGCCGGCTGGCACACCCGCAGCATCGGCGAGCTCGAGCGCCTCGCGGCCGCGAAGCCCGTGCCCGACGCCGAGCCGGTCCGCCGCTGGGCCCGCCTCGACACCACCGTCGCCCTCCGCGCGCTCGCGATCCTCTTCGTCGTGGCCAGCCACGTCGACCTCGTCGCGCTCGAGGGCGGCGCCCACCTGCTCCTCGCCCTGGCCGGGTTCAACTTCGCGCGCTTCCAGCTCTCCGCCGCCGGCGACGCCCGCACCCGCCTGCGCCACGGGCTGTCCGGGCTCGCCCAGCTGATCGTCCCCTCCGTCCTGTGGGTCGGCGCGGTCGCGCTCGTGCTCGGCAGCTACGACCTGACGACAGCCCTGTTCGTCCGCGAGCTCCTCAACAGCTCCGAGTGGGACGACCAGTGGCAGCTGTGGTTCCTGGAGTCGCTGGTGTGGATCACGGCGGCGGCCCTCGCGCTCACCTGCCTGCCGCGCCTGCACGACCTCGAGCGGCGTACGCCGTTCCGCTTCGCGCTCGCGCTGCTCGCCCTCACCGCCGCGGCCCGCTTCGCCGACGTCGGCCTGCGCGCCGGTCCCACCCAGCGCTACACGACCCTCGTGGTCGCCTTCGTCTTCGTCCTCGGCTGGCTCGGCGCCCGCGCCGACACCACCCGTCGCCGGCTGATCGTCTCCGCGATCGCCACGGCGCTGCTCGTCGGCTTCTTCGGGCAGGTGCACCGCGAGGTGATCGTGCTCGGCGGCTTCCTGCTCATGCTGTGGCTGCCGCACGTCACGGTCCCCGCACGGCTCGCCCGCGCAGCCGGCGTCCTCGCCGGCGCCAGCCTCTTCATCTACCTCACCCACTGGCAGGTCTACCCGCCGCTCGAGGACGCCGGCCACCAGTGGCTCGCGCTGGCGGCCTCGCTCGTGGTCGGCATCGCCTACGGGCGCGTCGTACGCCCTCTGCACAAGGCTGTCGGTCGCGCCGTGCTCGGCGCGCGGTAGCCTGCCGAGCGGTGCTTTTCCCGGCCAGCGCACATGGCCACCCTCGCCCGACCCAGGAGTCCCGCGTGAGCTTGAAGAAGGTCCTGATCGCCAACCGTGGCGAGATCGCCGTCCGCGTCATCCGCGCCTGCAAGGACGCCGGCATCGGCTCCGTGGCGGTCTACGCCGAGCCTGATCGCGACGCGCTCTTCGTCCGCCTCGCCGACGAGGCCCACTCGCTCGGCGGCGCGACGCCCGCCGACTCCTACCTCGACATCGCCAAGATCATCAAGGTCGCCGCCGACACCGGCGCCGACTCGGTGCACCCCGGCTACGGCTTCCTGGCCGAGAACGCCGACTTCGCCCAGGCCGTCATCGACGCCGGGCTGATCTGGATCGGCCCCCCGCCCGCGGCCATCGAGGCGCTCGGCGACAAGGCCAAGGCCAAGCACATCGCCGACAAGGCCAACGCACCGCTGGCCCCCGGCACCAAGGACCCGGTCAAGGATGCCGACGAGGTCGTCGCGTTCGCCGAGGCCAACGGCCTCCCGGTCGCGATCAAGGCCGTCTTCGGCGGCGGCGGGCGCGGCCTCAAGGTCGCCCGCACGCTCGAGGAGATCCCCGACGCCTACGAGTCGGCGGTCCGCGAGGCCGTCACCGCGTTCGGTCGCGGCGAGTGCCTGGTCGAGAAGTTCCTCGACAAGCCCCGCCACGTCGAGACCCAGTGCCTGGCCGACCAGCACGGCAACGTCGTCGTCGTGAGCACCCGCGACTGCTCGCTCCAGCGCCGCAACCAGAAGCTCGTCGAGGAGGCGCCCGCGCCGTTCCTCACCGACGAGCAGCTCAGCGAGCTCTACGAGTCGTCGAAGCGCATCCTCACCGAGGCCGGCTACTACGGCGCCGGCACCTGCGAGTTCCTCGTCGCCCAGGACGGCACGATCTCGTTCCTCGAGGTCAACACCCGCCTCCAGGTCGAGCACTGCGTCTCCGAGGAGGTCACCGGCATCGACCTGGTCCGCGAGATGTTCCGCATCGCCGCCGGCGAGGAGCTCGGCTACGGCGACCCCGAGATCCGCGGCCACTCCATCGAGTACCGCATCAACGCCGAGGACGGCGGCCGCAACTTCATGCCCGCCCCCGGCACCCTGTCCGCCTGGTCGCCGCCGAGCGGTCCCGGCGTACGCCTCGACGGCGGCTACGAGAACGGCGAGACCATCCCCGGCTCGTTCGACTCCCTCATCGCCAAGCTCATCGTCACCGGCACGACTCGCACCCAGGCGCTCGAGCGCTCACGCCGGGCCCTCGACGAGTTCGTCGTCGACGGCATGCCGACGGTCATCCCGTTCCACCGCGCGGTCGTCTCCGACCCGGCCTTCGTCGGGTCCTCGACCCCGTCCGGTGACGGCGAGTTCGCCGTCTACACCCAGTGGATCGAGACCGAGTTCGACAACCAGATCGAGCCCTACTCCGGCGACAGCGCAGAGGCCGAGGAGGCTGGTGAGCGGCAGAAGGTCACCGTCGAGGTCGGCGGCAAGCGCCTCGAGGTCGTCCTGCCTGCCGGGCTCGGCGGGCTCTCCGTCGGCGGCGGTGGCGGAGGTGGCGCGAAGAAGGCGAAGCGCTCCACCAAGAAGGCCGGGGCGGCCGCGTCGGGCGACGCCGTCACCTCCCCCATGCAGGGCACCATCGTCAAGGTCTCCGTCACCGACGGCGCCGAGGTCGCCGAGGGCGACGTCATCGTCGTCATGGAGGCGATGAAGATGGAGCAGCCGCTCAAGGCCCACAAGGCCGGCACGGTCACCGGCCTCCAGGCCGAGGTCGGCGCCACCGTCACCAACGGCGCCGTGATCTGCGAGATCAAGGACTGACCCAGCGCCTGATGTCGGGATTCGTTGCCCGAGTGCGTCAAGCCCAACTACGTTGTGCACCGTGTCAGCATCGGCCCTGGGGGGCGCCGTCCGTGAGGCGATGGAACGCGTGCGCCAGGGTGCGCCGCCAACTGCGGCCGAGCTGGCCGCGCTGAGGCAGCAGACCCGCGAGGTCGACCGGGCCGTCGGAGCGCTCCTGCGACCGCCAGCGGACGAGGAGCGGTAGCCATGGCCGACATCGACATCGACCTGGGCCGTCTGTCGCGGACGGCGAGCACGGCGCGCACGCTCAAGAACGAGTTCGACGACGCCGAGGGGTTCGCCGACGACATCGGTGACCTGACCGGCCACGACGGACTGGCCGACAAGATCGAGGACTTCGGCAACGACTGGGACGTGGCCCGCGAGGAGCTCCGCGACGGACTCGCGTCCGTGGCGGACTTCATGCAGGCGATCCACGACACCTTCATCGACCTCGACGACAAGATGGCGAATCCCAGGTGAGCGTCCTCGAGGGCAACCCCGACGCCCTGACCAGTCGGGCCGCCGAGCTGTTGCGCACCTCCGACCGGATCCAGGACGTCATCGACTCCCTGGACGGCATCGTCGACGACGACAAGTCCAAGGCCGTCGAGGCGCTGCACAGCCTGGCGAACGACGTGCGGGGCCAGCTCGAACGGATCCATGGCCGTTACGACGGCACCGCCATGGCGATCCGTGACTACGCCGTCGAGCTCACCGACGCGCACCTCAAGGCCGAGGCCGCGGCCGAGGAGCTCGCGGACGCCCGGACCGATGCGGCCAACGCCCGCGACGAGGTCGACGCGGCGCAGTCCGCGCTCGACAACGCCGCCGACGGCGCCGACACCTCGAGCCAGGACGACACCCTCTCGTCCGCCCGCGGCAGGCTGGGCCGGGCCGACGGCGCGGTCGACGACGCCCAGGACAAGATCGACCAGGCCCGCGACGACATGAACGAAGCGGCGGAGGACGCGATCCGGCGGATCGAGGACGCGATCGCCGACACCAACGAGGGCTTCTGGGACAAGGTCGGCGAGTTCTTCGACGACCTCGGCGACTTCCTCGAGGGCCTCGCCGGCTGGGTCAGCGGCTTCTTCGAGGCCATCGTCGACGTCCTCCAGAAGCTGGCCGACACGATCACCGCGATCCTCGAGGTGCTGGTCCTGCTGGCCGTCATCGTCGTCATCGCAGTCGCCCTCGGCGTCTCGCTGGTGCTGGCCGTGGTCGTCGTGGGGGTGCTCGCGGCCTTCATCGCGTGGAGCATCTACTCCGACGTGTCCGGCCCCGACCCGACCGTCACTCCCTACACCCCCGATCACCCGCTCGACGAGGACCCCACCCTCGCGAACGTGCTCACAGGGACCAAGGAGGTCGACGGCCTCGGTGGCGCGGACGAGTCGGTCGTCAAGGTCACCAAGGTGCTCGGACCCGACGGGTGGTACTACACCGTCACCCTGCCGAGCACCCAGGAGTGGCTCTCGCGGTTCGGCGATCAGGGCGCGGTCAACGACCTCGACTCCAACTTGGCCCTCGTGATGACCCCGGCGCTGCAGACGCAGTACGAAGCCGCCGTGCTCTCCGCGATCGAGCAAGCCGGCATCACTCCCGCCGACCACCTGATGCTGGTCGGGTTCAGCCAGGGCGGGATCATGGCCGGCCACCTGGCGGCGTACAACTCCGACCTCGGCGTGGACGCGATCATCGTCTCGGGTGCGCCGATCGACCACATGCCGATCCCCGACTCGGTCGACGTGGTCTCCATCCAGCACGACTACGACCCGGTGCCGCGACTCGACTCGGCGGTCGGTGACGGATCGCCCGACCACGGCAGCAACTGGACGACGATCTCGGAGCCCTCGTCCGCGGCGAGCGGCCCGACCGACGTCGGAAACATCCACAACGCCACGGCCTACTCGCAGACCCTCCAGAACAACCTCGCCCAGATCAACCAGAACCACCCCGGGCTGAACAGCTACTTCCCCCAGCCGGGTGGGCTGCCGAGCGTCCCGTCGTACTACCACTTCCAGGAGTGATCGCGATGCGCCTCATCAGCCGTCGGGGAGCCCTGCTCGCGCTCGGCACTGCGACCCTGGCAGCGTGCGCCGGAGAAGAGACCCCCGAGGATGGGAAGACCATGGACCTGAGTGGCATCAACGACGCGGTCGAGGCCTCGAGCCCACGCGTGGTGAGGGTGACGAAGAGCGAGCGGGTGGTGGACGGGCTCGGGCACGGGGTCTCCATGGAGCTCCGGGTGGACGGCGCCGACGCGATGAGCTCCGAGGACCTCGACGCGATCGTGAAGGCGATCTGGCTCAGCGCTCCGTGGGAGCCCAACGGGATCAGCCTGATGGCGTTCGCCGATGACGCTGAGGAAGAACCGGTCGACCTGCGGGCGGCCGCGAAGGAACTGACGCCGACGTTCTCCGATTCCTACGGGGAGGGCGGAATCAGCATGATCGCGATGCAGAAGCGCTACGGGGAGTGGAAGAAGCCCGCGTGAGCACACCTCGACTGCACTTTCGCCTCCCGGGCACGTGGCACAGCGTCGACCTGCGTGGTGGAGCGCAGAGCGAGGCGTCGATCAAGGCCGTCGTGCGCGACGTGATCGGGGCCGCCGACGACCGGGCGCACGTGAGAGCCGACCTGCGCCGCGACCTCCGCCAGGCGGTCCGGGCAGCACAGGAGGCCGAGGCGCGCAGCATGATGTTCTCGACCGAGATCGCACCGGGCTCACCCTTGCCGGTGACCCTCGTGGTCTACGCCCCCACCCGCCTGCGGATGAGCCCGACCATCGGCACCGAGCCCGACCACGTCCTGGCCGTCCTCTCCGAGAGCCTGCGGCAGTCCAGCCCCGAGCTGGCCGCGTCGCTCACCGAGGTGTCGGGCGGGGGCGGCCCGGCGCTGCGCTCGCACCGCGTGCAGCCGGTCGAGGTCGCCGACGAGCCGGCCGTCAAGCAGTCCGGGGCCCTGCGTCTGATGGCCGACTACTGGGTCCCGGTGCCACAGACGAAACAGGTCGTGATGGTGCGCTTCTCGACCCCGATGGGCGAGATCGAGAACATCATGCTCTCGCTCTTCGACGCCCTCGTGCGAGCCGCCTACTTCCGTCCCGTGTCGGAATCGGGCGCGACAGCGGTCAGCTGAGCGACACGACTGATAGATAGCAAGCACTCACTTTTTATGTGAGACTTGCGGGGTGACCACGACCCCGACCCCACGGCGTACGCAGGCCGAGCGCCGCGAGGGCACGATCACCGCGCTCCTCGACGCGACCGTGCGCTGCCTCGCCGAGCGGGGGTACGCCGCCACCTCGACCGCCGCGGTCTGCGCGGAGGCAGGCGTCAGCCAGGGGGCGCTGTTCCGGCACTTCCCCACCCGGCAGGCGCTGCTCGTCGCGACCGCCGAGCACGTCGCGGAGCGCAACGTCGACGAGTTCCGCACGAGCGTCGGGCGCAGCACCGACACGGTCGACGAGGTGGTCGCGGTGCTCGCCCACCTGCGCGACCGTCGTCCTCTCCCCTGCCAACCAGACCTGGCGCGAGCTGCTCGTCGCCGCCCGAGCCGACGCCGACCTCCGCGCAGCCCTGCTGCCCGGCCCGCGAGTCGCTGCAGGCGCAGATGCTCGACGCCGCGACCGACCTGTGGGGCGAGCGCCTCGGCGCCGACGACCTCGCCGCCGTGCTGAGCATCGTCGTCAACATGCTCGACGGGCTGGCGTTCTCCGCCCTCGACCCCGACCCGACGGCCGCCCCCGGCCGCACCGTCGAGCGCGCACTGCGCCTGCTCGCCGAGATGATCGTCAGCCGCTACCCGCAGGAGCTTCGATGAGCACGAACGACTTCACCCCCGACGTCATCGTCGTCGGCGCCGGCCTCGCCGGCCTCGTCGCGACCCACGAGCTGGCCCTCGCCGGCAAGCGGGTGCTCGTCCTCGACCAGGAGAACCGCCAGAACCTCGGCGGCCAGGCGTGGTGGTCGCTCGGCGGGCTGCTCTTCGTCGACAGCCCCGAGCAGCGGCGGATGGGCATCACGGACTCCCCCGAGCTGGCCTGGCAGGACTGGCAGGGCTCGGCGCAGTTCGACCGCCTCGGCGACGGCACCGACGGCCCGGGTCGCGGCGAGGACTTCTGGCCGCAGCAGTGGGCGAAGGCCTACGTCGACTTCGCGCACCGCGACAAGCGCGCCTACCTCCACGACCTCGGCCTCAGGTCGCTGCCCTTCGTCGGCTGGGCCGAGCGCGGCGACGGCCGCGCGACCGGCCACGGCAACTCGGTCCCCCGCTTCCACCTCACCTGGGGCACCGGCCCCGAGGTGGTCCGGATCTTCGCCGAGCCGGTCGAGCGCGCCGAGGCGGACGGGCTCGTACGCCTCGCGTTCCGCCACCAGGTCGACGAGCTGGTCGTCGAGGACGGCGCCGTCGTCGGCGTCCGCGGCACCGTGCTGGTCGACGACGAGAGCGAGCGCGGCGTGAAGTCGAGCCGCGACGCCGCCGGCGAGTTCGAGCACCGGGCCGCCGCGGTCGTCGTGACGAGCGGCGGCATCGGCCACAACCACGAGCTGATGCGGCGCAGCTGGCCGACCGAGCGCGTCGGCCCCGCCCCCGAGCACCTGATCTCCGGCGTCCCCGCCCACGTGGACGGCCGGATGCAGGGCATCGCCGAGACCGCCGGCGCGACGATGGTCAACCGCGACCGCATGTGGGCCTACGTCGAGGGCATCCACAACTGGGACCCGGTCTGGCCCGACCACGCGATCCGGATCCTGCCCGGGCCGTCGTCGATGTGGTTCGACGCCACCGGCAAGCGGCTCGAGGGGATGTCGGGCGTCCCGGGCGCCGACTCGATCGGCGCGATGAAGCAGATCCTGGCCGCCGGCCACGACTACTCGTGGTTCGTGCTGACCCAGTCGATGATCGAGAAGGAGTTCGCCCTCTCCGGCTCCGAGCAGAACCCCGACATCACCGGCAAGGACCTGAAGTTCCTCGCCCAGAGCCGGCTCGCCAAGGGTGCGCCGGGGCCGGTCGAGGCGTTCAAGGAGCACGGCGTCGACTTCGTCGTGGCCGACGACCTCGACGAGCTCGTCACCGGGATGAACGAGCTGGCCCGCGGGCCGAAGCTCGACGCCGACGTCCTCCGCCACCAGATCGAGGCGCGCGACCGCGAGGTCGACAACTCCTTCAGCAAGGACATCCAGGTGATGGCGATCCACAACGCCCGCCGCAGCCGCACCGACAGGCTGATCCGCGTGGCCAAGCCGCACAAGGTGCTCGACCCGGCCCACGGCCCGCTCATCGCCGTACGCCTCAACATCCTGTCGCGCAAGACGCTCGGCGGTCTCGAGACCGACCTCGACGGCCAGTGCGTGGCCGCCGACGGCAGCCGTGTGCCGGGCCTCTACGCCGCGGGCGAGGTCGCCGGCTTCGGCGGCGGCGGGGTCCACGGCTACAACGCGCTGGAGGGCACCTTCCTCGGCGGCTGCATCTTCTCCGGTCGCGCCGTGGGCAGGGCACTCGCGCGCTGAGTGATGAGTTCTGCGGCGTCCTGCCGTCATACCTCCAGAAGCGACACCACACGACGGAGGATGGACGATGAGTGCAGTGCTGAGCAGGGAGCTGAGAAGTGAGGAGCCGGGCGTGAGCGAGCTGGGCACGATGGACGAGGCCGGCTTCTCGGAGCTGGCCGAGAAGCACCGGCGTGAGCTGCACGTCCACTGCTACCGGATGCTCGGGTCGTTCCAGGACGCCGAGGACGCGGTGCAGGAGACCTTCCTGCGCGCGTGGCGCCGGCGGGAGACCTTCGAGGGCCGCTCGACCTTCCGCGCCTGGCTCTACCGGATCGCGACGAACGCCTGCCTCGACCTGCTCGCCAAGCGGCGCCCCGAGCCCGCGACCGGCGGCGAGGTGCTGTGGCTGTCGCCCTACCCCGACCGGCTGCTCGACGAGCTGACCGCCGACGACGCCGACCAGCCCGAGACCGCCGCGATGGCGCGCGAGACCGTCGAGCTGGCGTACGTCGTCGCGGTGCAGCACCTCGCTCCGCGCCCGCGCGCCGCGCTCATCCTGCGCGACGTCGTCGGCTGGCCCGCCAAGGACGTCGCCGACCTGCTCGGCGACTCGGTCAACTCGGTCAACAGCGCGCTCCAGCGCGCCCGCGCCGGCATGCGCGAGCACCTGCCTGCCGAGCGGCAGGAGTGGACGGGCAGCGACGACGACGCCGACAACCGCGAGCTCGTACGCCGCTTCACCGACGCCAGCATGGCCATCGACATCGACACGATCGCCACCATGCTCCGCGACGACGTCCGGTTCGCGATGCCGCCCGTGCAGGGCCTCATCGTCGGGCGCGACGCCGTGCTGGCCGACTGGATCGAGGGCGGCTACCCCGAGATGACCGGCCTGCGTGGCGTCCCGACCTCGGTCAACCGGCAGCCCGCGGTCGGCTACTACGTGTGGCGCGAGCAGGAGTCGGCCTACGTCCCGCTGGCGCTCGACGTGCTGCGCATCAGCAACGGCGCGATCACCGAGGTCACCATCTTCGGGCCCGAGCAGTTCCCGCACCTCGGCCTGCCGGCGCAGCTCGAGGGAGGCGCCCGATGATGCGGCTCGCGCGCACCGGCCTGCTCGCCGCCGTGGCGGCCGCGGCCGCCACCGGTCTCGGCGCCGCCCTCGCCGGAGCCGCCGGCATCCACCTCGACGTCGAGGGCGGCCGGATCCCGGCGTCGGGCATCGCGTTCGTGACCGCGGTCCTCTCGCTCGTCGGCGTCGCCCTCGCGGCCGCCCTGCTGCGGTGGACCGCTCACCCGGCGCCGCTGTTCGTCCGGATCGCCGTCGGCCTCACCGCGATCTCGCTCGTCCCGCCCTGGTCTGGGCAGCGGACGCGGCCATGATCGCACGCTGATCGTCCTGCACCTCGTGGCTGCTGCGATCGTGATCCCGATGCTCGCCCGGGACCCTGCGGGCCGGCGACCTGACGAGTGCCGACCGGCCGGTCAGCGTCCGCTCGGGGTGAGGCCGACGGCCTCGACCAGCGCGGCCAGGTGCGCCTCGAAGAGGTCGGCGGGGTCGGTGAGGGTGTCCGGGCCGTACTGCCCGAACACCTCGAACGACAGGCAGCCGAAGAGCGCGGCCCACGCGAAGAGGCCGCGGGCGACCAGCCGGTCCGGGGCGCTCAGGCCCACCTCGCGACGGATCCGGCCCAGGTCGCGGGAGAACCGCCTGGGCGTGAGCGGCGCGTCGTCGAGGGTGATGGCGCCCGCTCGCCAGGCGTCCTCCCAGACCTCGACGAGCCGGCCGACCACCCGGGTGCCCGGTCCGGTCGTGCGCTCGGCCGGCGCCTCGTAGCCGGGCACGGGGCTGCCGAAGAGCAGGGCGTACGTCGCCGGCTCGGCCAGTGCCCAGGCGCGGGTCGCGCGGCCGATCGCCGCCAGCCGCCCGGCGAAGTCGGCGTCGTCCACCCGCTCGAGGGCTGCGTCGACCGCGTCGCCGAGCTCGTCGTAGCCGTCGACGACCAGCAGCGTCAGCAGCTCGTCGCGGCTCGCGACGTAGCGGTAGACCGCGGACGAGACCAGGCCGAGGTCACGCGCGACCGCCCGCAGCGACAGGGCTGCCGCTCCCTCGGTCGCGAGGTGCGCGCGGCCGATGCGGACGATGTCGCGCATGGTCTGCTCGCGGGCCCGGGCCCGGGGAGTGGCGGTGTCCATGACGTCATCGTGCCACACGAGTGAGCACTCGTGACTAAAGAGAGCAGTGCTCTTGCTTTTCGGTCAGGAGGCGTGCACGATGGACGAAACGAGAGCACCGCTCTCACTTCATCCCAGGAGAAGCCATGAACACCGTCCACGTCGTCACCGGAGCCGGCCCCGTCGGCTCGACCGTCGCCCTCCAGCTCGCCGACGCGGGCCACCAGGTCCGCCTGCTGACCCGGTCGGGCAGCGGCCCCGTCCACCCGCTCATCGACCGCCGGCGCGTCGACGTCTCCCGCCCGGAGAGCCTCGCCGAGGCCTTCGACGGCGCGGTCGCGGTGCACCACTGCATCCACGGGTCGGCGTACGACGCCAAGGTCTGGCGCGCCGAGCTCCCGCAGGCCGAGGCGGCCGTGCTCGCGGCGGCCGGTCGCGTCGGCGCAGTCGTGGTCTTCCCGGAGAGCCTCTACTCCTACGGCCGGGTCGACGGACCCATGACCGAGGCGACTCCGCGCGACGGCGACCACCGGGAAGCTCGGCGTCCGCACCGAGCTGCTGGCCCAGCGCGACGCGTCCACCACGCCGACCGTCTCGGTCGCGGCCTCGGACTTCTACGGGCCGCTCGTGCGCACCTCCCACGCGGGTGAGCGGCTGGTGCCGACCGTGCTGGCCGGGAAGACCATGCGCGTCATCGGCAGCCTCGACCAGCCGCACTCCTTCACCTACGTCCCCGACCTCGCGGCCGCGATGATCACCGCGGCCGCCCGTCCCGAGCTGTGGAACTCGTTCCTCCACGCCCCGACGGCCGCACCCGTCACCCAGCGCCGACTCGTCGAGCTGGTCGCGGAGGCCGGCGGCGTGCCGGTCCCCCGCGTGTCGGCGGTCCCCGTGCCGGTGCTGCGCGGGATGGGCCTCGTGCTCGGCGAGATGCGCGAGCTGGCCGAGACCGCCTACATGTTCGCCCAGCCGTTCGTCGTGGACTCGTCCGCCAGCGAGGCACGCCTCGGGCTGTCGCCGACACCGTTGACCGACGGAATGGCCGCGACCGTCGCGTGGTGGCGGCGACCAGGAGCTGCGCGGCAGCCTGACCGGCGTACGGACGAGTAACCCACGTCACACCAGTCCCTCGATAGCGTTCGGGCCATGTTCTCCAAGGTCCTCATCGCCAACCGGGGTGAGATCGCAGTCCGTGCCCTCCGAGCCGCCCGCGAGATCGGCTCGAAGACCGTCGCCGTCTTCCCGCACGAGGACCGGTGGTCCGAGCACCGGATGAAGGCCGAGGAGGCCTACGAGATCGGCGAGGTCGGCCACCCGGTCCGGGCCTACCTCGACCCCGACGCGATCGTCGCGGTCGCCGTGCAGTGCGGCGCCGACGCCGTCTACCCCGGCTACGGCTTCCTCTCGGAGAACCCGGCCCTGGCCGAGGCGTGCGCCGCGGCGGGCATCACCTTCATCGGCCCCAGCGCCGAGGTGCTGACGCTCACCGGCAACAAGGCCCGCGCGATCGCCGCGGCCAAGGCCGCCGGCGTACCCGTGCTCCAGTCGGTGCCACCGTCGACCGACGTCGAGGAGCTGGTGGCCGCCGCGGAGGCCATCGAGGCGCCCCTCTTCGTCAAGGCCGTCGCCGGCGGCGGCGGGCGCGGCATGCGGCGGGTCGACGACCGGGCCGACCTGCGCGAGGCGATCGAGACCTGCATGCGCGAGGCCGAGGGGGCGTTCGGCGACCCGACCGTCTTCATCGAGCAGGCGGTCGTCGACCCGCGCCACATCGAGGTGCAGATCCTGGCCGACGGCACCGGCTCCGACGACGGCGTGATCCACCTCTACGAGCGCGACTGCTCCGTGCAGCGCCGCCACCAGAAGGTCGTCGAGATCGCCCCGGCGCCCAACCTCGACCCCGAGATCCGCGAGCGGATGTGCGCCGACGCCGTCCGGTTCGCGCGCGAGATCGGCTACAAGAACGCCGGCACCGTCGAGTTCCTGCTCGACCCCAGCGGCCGCTACGTCTTCATCGAGATGAACCCGCGCATCCAGGTCGAGCACACCGTGACCGAGGAGGTCACCGCCGTCGACCTCGTGCAGTCGCAGATGCTGATCGCGGCCGGCGCGACCCTCGCCGACCTCGGGCTGACCCAGGACTCGGTGCGACCGCAGGGATTCGCGCTGCAGTGCCGGATCACCACCGAGGACCCCGCCAACGGCTTCCGGCCCGACACCGGCAAGATCACGACCTACCGCTCCCCCGGCGGGCCGGGCGTCCGCCTCGACGGCGGTACGACGTACTCCGGCGCCGAGATCAGCCCGCACTTCGACTCGATGCTCGCCAAGCTCACCTGTCGCGGCCGCACCTTCGAGTCGGCCGTGCAGAAGGCGCGACGCGCGCTGCTGGAGTTCCGCATCCGCGGCGTCTCCACCAACGTCGGCTTCCTCCAGGCCGTGCTCGCCGATCCCGACTTCGCCGCCGGCGGCGTCACCACGTCCTTCATCGAGGACCACCCGCAGCTCCTCAAGGCGCAGGTCGGCGGCGACCGCGCCTCGCGCCTGCTCACCTACCTCGCCGACGTCACCGTCAACCAGCCGCACGGCGAGGCGCGGGTCTCGGTGACCCCGTCGAGCAAGCTGCCGTCGCTCGACCGGTCGCAACCCGTCCCCGACGGCACCCGCCAGCTGCTGCGCGAGGTCGGTCCCGAGGAGTTCGCGCGCCGGCTCCGCGCCCAGGACCGGGTCGCCGTCACCGACACCACCTTCCGCGACGCCCACCAGTCGCTGCTCGCCACCCGGGTGCGCTCGCGCGACCTGCTCGCGGTGGCGGAGCACGTCTCCCGCACCACGCCGGAGCTGTGGTCGGTGGAGTGCTGGGGCGGGGCGACGTACGACGTCGCGCTCCGCTTCCTCGCCGAGGACCCGTGGGAGCGGCTGGCCGCGCTGCGCGAGGCGATCCCCAACATCGGCCTCCAGATGCTGCTCCGCGGGCGCAACACCGTCGGCTACACGCCGTACCCGACCGAGGTCACCGAGGCCTTCGTGCAGGAGGCGGCCGAGACCGGCATCGACGTCTTCCGGATCTTCGACGCGCTCAACGACGTCTCGCAGATGCGCCCGGCGATCGACGCGGTGCGCGCCACCGGCACGTCGGTCGCCGAGGTCGCGCTCTGCTACACCGGCGACCTCTCCTCGCCCGCCGAGACGCTCTACACGCTCGACTACTACCTCCGCCTGGCCGAGCAGATCGTCGACGCCGGCGCCCACGTGCTGGCGATCAAGGACATGGCCGGCCTGCTGCGCGCGCCCGCCGCGCGCACGCTCGTGACGGCGCTGCGCGAGCGGTTCGACCTGCCCGTGCACCTGCACACCCACGACACCCCGGGCGGCCAGCTCGCCACGCTCGTCGCGGCGATCGACGCCGGCGTCGACGCGGTCGACGCGGCCTGCGCCTCGATGGCCGGTACGACGTCCCAGCCGGCGCTGTCGGCGCTCGTCTCGGCGACCGACCACTCGGCCCGCGAGACCGGGCTGTCGCTGGCCGCGGTCAACGCGCTCGAGCCCTACTGGGAGGCCACCCGCCGGGTCTACGCGCCCTTCGAGTCCGGCCTGCCCGCCCCGACCGGACGCGTCTACCGCCACGAGATCCCCGGCGGCCAGCTCTCCAACCTGCGCCAGCAGGCGATCGCGCTCGGCCTCGGCGAGAAGTTCGAGCAGGTCGAGGACATGTACGCCGCGGCCAACGACATCCTCGGCAACGTCGTCAAGGTGACGCCGTCGTCCAAGGTCGTCGGCGACCTCGCGCTGGCCCTCGTCGCCGCGGGCGCCGACCCGGCGGAGTTCGAGGCCGACCCGGCGTCGTACGACGTCCCGGACTCGGTGATCGGCTTCCTCAACGGCGAGCTCGGCGACCCGCCCGGCGGCTGGCCCGAGCCGTTCCGCAGCAAGGCCCTGGCCGGGCGCACCTGGAAGCAGCCCAACGAGACCCTCACCGCCGAGCAGCAGCAGGGCCTGGCCGACGACCGTCGCACGACCCTCAACGAGCTGCTCTTCCCCGGGCCCACCGCCGCGTTCGTCGAGTCCCGCGAGGCCTACGGCGACCTGTCGGTGCTGCCGACCGTCGACTACCTCTACGGCCTGCAGCGCGGCGGCGAGCACCCCGTGCAGCTGCGCGAGGGCAAGACCGTCCTCTACGGGCTCGAGGCGATCAGCGAGCCCGACGAGCGCGGCTTCCGCAACGTGATGGCGACGATCGACGGCCAGCTGCGGCCCGTGCAGGTGCGCGACCGCAGCGTCGCCGCCGAGGTCGTCTCGGCCGAGAAGGCCGACCCGAAGAACAGCGGCCACGTCGCTGCGCCCTACGACGGTGCGGTGACCGTCACGGTCGCCGAGGGCGACACGGTCGAGGCCGGGCAGACGGTGGCCACGATCGAGGCGATGAAGATGGAGGCCTCGATCACCGCGCCGGTCGCCGGCACGGTCTCGCGGCTCGCGGTCCGCTCGACCCAGGGCGTCGAGGGCGGCGACCTGGTGCTGGTGATCGGCTAGCGCTCGCGCAGGGCCTCGACCAGCGCCGCTCGTACGCCGGCGTGTGCCGGCGCGGGCAGCTCGTCGAGCCCGAACCAGCGGATGTCGACGTGCTCCTCGGGCGCGAGGTTGGCGGGCGTCCCCTGCCACTCACGCACCAGCCACGCACTGAGCACCACCGGCTCGTCGACGGGCCGCGCCTCCACCCGGCACAGGCGGGAGACCGAGGCGACGTCGACCTCCACCCCGAGCTCCTCGCGCAGCTCCCGTGCGAGCGCAGCGAGCTCGGACTCACCGTCCTCCCTCACGCCGCCGGGCAGGTCCCACACGTCGGGGTAGGCCACCTTGTCCGGTCGACGGTGCGCGAGCAGGACGCACCCGTCCCGGACGAGTGCGCCGACGACCACCTCCACCATGTGCTGATCCCAGCACGGAGGTCCGACACCCGGGCCGTCAGGACTGGTTGAGCACCACGACGTCGGGGTCCGGCTCGGCGTACTCCGTGACCTCGGGGTCCTCGCCGGTGACCTGGCGGAAGACCTCGGTCGCCACCGCGCGCATCCCGTTGATCTTCGGGTGGAAGGGCGCCGCGATGCCCGCCCGGAAGCGCGGCCCGTTGACCCACGCACGACCCTTGGCGCAGACGTCGTGGCCGTCCGAGACGGCCTCCATGTCGACGTACGACGCCCCTGCCGCCTCCGCGCCCTTGCGCAGCGAGGCGTTGAGGAGACCCGCGATGTCGGTGACCGGGCCGAGCACCTCGGCCGAGGCGCCGACGGCGTTGCAGGTGCCCTCGGTCGGCAGGATGTCGGGGTAGCCCACGACGTAGACCTGCGCGTCCGGGGCGACCCGGGTGATGCGCTTCACCGCCTGCTCGATGCGGCCGGCGACCTTGCGCGCGTCTGCGCCCAGCTGCGCGACCGGACACGCCGAGCCCGACTTCTGGCAGGTGATCAGGCCGTCGTAGATGCCGAAGTCGTTGCCGCCCATCCCGATGGTCACCAGGTCGGTGTCGGCCGAGACGGCGTCGATCTGCGGGACGGTGGTGCCGCCGTTGAAGAGCGTCATCGGGGCGTAGAGGTCGGCCGTCGTCGCCGCCGAGCAGGTGACGTCGGTGTAGCTCGCCACGTCGAGCCAGTCGGCGAGGAAGGCCGGGTAGTTGCTCCTGGAGCGCGCGCAGCCCTCGGGGTCGGTGCGCATCGTGCCGATGAACGGACCGGCCGAGAAGGAGTCACCCATCGCGACGTAGTCGATCGTGCTGGTGACCTCGGTGTCGACCACCGGGTCGGGCAGCACGTCGGCGTCACCGCTCGCGCCGTCAGCGCTGCAGCCGGTGGCCGCGAGGACGAGCGCGGCGATCAGGAGGGAGGCCTTCACTCTCGCAGCTGCCCCTTCTGCCGCGGCGTGACCGTGAAGGTGAACCAGTCGGAGTTGAGGGCGAAGTAGTCGCGGACCGTGTCACCGTCCGTGCGCGCCGTGCCCGTGGTCCCGATGAAGGCGATGTCGACGACGCGGCCGCCCCAGTCGCCGTAGCCGTTGCGGGTGGTCACCTCGATGCTCGTCAGGTCGCCGATCGCCGGCCAGTGCCCCTCGATCTGGGTGTCGTCGATCGCCTTCGTCCAGGTGGAGTACGCCGGGTTCGCGATGCTGTCGTAGGGATCGGCCTGGGCCACGAGGTAGGGCATCGACCCGGCGGCCGAGTAGCCGCCGTTGCTCGCGGAGAACTGCGTGAACGCGGGACGGCCGTCGTAGAAGAGGCCCTGCTTGGCCGTCGCCTTGATGGCCGCGGTGGCGTCCGGGTGCTCGTCGTCCACGCCGCCGTAGACCTGGCAGTTGCTGGTGTCGCAGAGGTCGTAGTGGGCAGCCGAGGGGTGCGAGCGCTCGAAGGCGGCGTAGGTGCGGGCCGCGACCGACTGCGCGCTGACGGCGGCGGGCGCCCACGACGCCGGGACCTCGCGGGGGACGACGCCGCGGAGGTAGGCCTCCATGCTGAGCCTGTTGACGGTCTCGCGCTTCGTGCTCTGGCGTGCGGCGACCGACTGGAGGGTGCCGCGGTAGTCGCGGCGGCCCGCCGGCGTGACGAGGGTGAGCACGCCCGTGGCGGAGGAGAACTCGGCCTCGCCGGGCACCTTCTTCCAGGTCCGCCACGCGCCGCCCTTGGTGTACTGCACGGTGGTGTCGCTGCCGGCGCCGATGAGGCGCCACTTCTTCGCCGCGATCGGCGGGACCCGCCAGGTCCGCCGCTTCGTCAGGCTGGCGACCTTGAGGCCACGCTGCGCGGTCACCTGCACGTCGCGGCCGGTGTCGGCGGTGATCAGCACGCGGATCTTGCCGCCGATCCGCCCCCACGTGGTGCCGGGGTAGTAGAACTCGTCGATCTGCTGCCAGGTCAGTCCCTGCTTGGCCGCGCCGAGCGCGCCGTACTGCGAGAGGCCCTTGCCGTGGCCGAAGCCGTGGCCGGTGAGGGTGATGCCGACGCTGCCGGGCGTCGCATAGGTCTCCACCGCCTTGCGGGGCTCCGCGGCCGAAGCCGTGGAGGAGGGCAGGACGGGCAGCACGAGCGCGCTCGCGAGGACGGCGAGCAGGAGCCTGGCTGGACGGGTGCGGCGCATGGTGTGGATCTCCCCCGAGAGCGTGGACGAACAGAGTCCCCGAGCGTACAGGCGTTCCATGGGAGACTCCCCCCATGTTCGGGGGACGCCGCAGGCGACGCGAGGAAGAGCTCGTCGCCAAGGACCGCTGGCGCACCGCGCGCAAGCTGATGGACGAGGACGTCACGGTCCTCGGCGAGCAGGTCGCCGAGCTCCACGTCGACACCCTCGGCGACGCCCTCGACACCGAGGCCGCCGACCACTACCGCCGCGCGCTGGAGAACTACGACCAGGCCAAGAGCCTCCTCGCCGCCAGCGAGACCGTCGAGGACGTCCTCGCGATCGAGCAGGTCGTCGCCGACGCCCGCTACCACCGGGCCGCCGTCATCGCGATCCGCGACGGCGACCCCCTCCCCGAGCGCCGCGAGCCCTGCTTCTTCAACCCCCAGCACGGACCCTCGATGCAGGACGTCGAGTGGACCCCGCCCGGCGGGACCCCGCGCACGATCGCGATCTGCGCCGCCGACGCACGCCGCCTCGCCGCCGGCGAGGAGCCGCTCGTCCGGATGGTGCGGGTCGGCGACCGCTGGGTCCCGTGGCACCTCGCCGGGAGCGTGCAGGGAGCCATCGACGCCGGGGCGCAGCTGGCCAGGTCGAGCAGCCACGGCGTGCACGGCCAGCAGAACCTGTCGCAGGCCTACCTCAACCAGGCGTTGGGCGGCAGCGACGGCACCGGCGGCGGCTTCGGACTGATCCGCTGTCGCACCCGCCTGTGACACTGGACGGGTGCCCGAGGGAGACAGCGTCTGGAAGCTCGCGCGCCGGCTCGACCGCCAGCTCACGGGCCACACGATCGCGCGCTCCGACTTCCGCACGCCTCGTCTCGCCACCCGCGACATCGCCGGTCGCGAGGTGCTCGGCCACGACACCCACGGCAAGCACCTGCTGACCCGCTTCAGCGCCACGGCCGGCTCGCCCGCGGCGACGCTGCACAGCCACCTCAAGATGGACGGGTCGTGGTCGACGCTCGCGCCGGGCAAGCGGCTCCCGGCCAAGCTCCAGGCCCACGTGCGACTGGTGCTCACGCTCGACGACGACCGGGCCGTGCACGGCATCCGGCTCCACGACCTCGACCTGGTGCCGACCGACCGCGAGGCCGACCTCGTCGGGCACCTCGGCCCCGACCCGCTGCGCGACGACTGGGACGCCGCCGAGGCCGTGCGCCGCCTCTCGGCCGACCCGGCGCTGCCGTTCGTCTCGGCCCTGCTCGACCAGCGCGCGGTGGCGGGCTTCGGCAACCTCTGGGCCAACGAGCTCGCCTTCCTCACCGGGGTCAGCCCGTGGACCCCGATCGGCGAGGTCGACGTCGAGCGGCTCGTCGAGCGCGGGGCGACGATGCTGCGGCACTCCGCGACCGTCGAGGGTGCCTACCAGGTCACCACCGGCTCGCCCGTCCGCGGCGACGACCACTGGGTGACCGGTCGCCAGCGGCAGGGCTGCCGGCGCTGTCGCGGCCCGATCAGCGTGACGGCCGAGGTGCCCGGCGACGCCGCCAACCGACGCACGTGGTGGTGCCCCGCGTGCCAGCCGGGACCGGGCCCGGAGGCACGGGTGGGATCGGGGCTCGGGGTGCGGGTCAGACCCGGTGCAGCCGGCGGGCGGCCTCGGCGATCGACCCGCTCATCGAGGGGTAGACGGTGAACGCGTGGGCGAGCTGGTCGGCGGTCAGCGACTCGGCCACCGCGATCGACACCGGGTGGATCAGCTCGGAGGCGCGCGGCCCGACGACCACTCCCCCGACGACGATGCCGGTGCCGGGGCGGCAGAAGAGCTTCACGAAGCCGTCGCGGACGCCCTGCATCTTCGCGCGGGCGTTGCCGGCCAGCGGGAGCATGACGACCTCGGCCTCGATCTCGCCGGCGTCGACGGCCTTCTGCGACCAGCCGACCGTGGCGATCTCGGGCGCGGTGAAGACGTTGGAGGAGACCTTCTTGAGGTCGAGCGGCGCGACCGCGTCGCCGAGGAAGTGCCACATCGCGATCCGGCCCTGCATCGCCGCGACCGAGGCCAGCATCAGCACGCCGGTGCAGTCGCCGGCGGCGTAGATGCCGCGCGCCGACGTGCGCGAGACCCGGTCGACGGTGATGAAGCCGCCGTCGTCGGTGGCCACGCCGGCCTCCTCGAGGCCGAGGTCGGCGGTGTTGGGGATCGAGCCGAGCGCGAGGATGCAGTGGCTGCCCGAGACCGTGCGGCCGTCGGTGAGGGTGACGGTGACGGTGTCGCCGTCGCGGGTCACCGACTGCATCCGCGACTGGCCCAGGACGTGCATCCCGCGCCGGGTCAGCACGTCCTCGAGGACCGCGGAGGCGTCGGCGTCCTCGCCGGGCAGCACCCGGTCGCGGCTGCTGACCAGCGTCACGTCGATGCCGAGGGAGAGGTACGCGCTGGCGAACTCCGCGCCGGTCACGCCCGAGCCCACCACGATCAGCTTCTCCGGCACCTCGGTCAGGTCGTAGACCTGTTCCCAGGTGAGGATCCGCTCGCCGTCGGGCTGCGCGCTCGGGAGCGTCCGCGGCGCGGCGCCGGTGGCGACGATGATCGCGTCGGCCCGGAGCGTCTCGCCCCCGACCTCGCACGGTGAGGTCGGGCCCGAGGCGGCCGCGACCCTTCACGACGCGTACGCCGTCGCGGTCGAGGCGGGCCGCGATGTCGGTCGACTGGTCGGCCGCGAGCTTCTTGACCCGCTCGTTGACCCGACCGAGGTCGACGGAGATGGAGGTCGCCGCGTCGCCCTCGTGGTCGTGGAAGTTGACCCCGAGCTCCTGCGCGGTGCCCATGTCGGCCATCAGCTCGGCCGTGGCGATCAGCGTCTTGCTCGGCACGCAGTCGGTGAGCACCGCCGAGCCGCCGATCCCGTCGGTGTCGACGACCGTGACCTCGGCGCCGAGCTGCGCGGCGACGTGGGCGGCCTCGTAGCCGCCGGGTCCGCCGCCGATGATGACGATGTGGTCAGCCATGGAGGACCGGCCCTCAGAAGTTGATCATGTGGCCGGCGATGCCGTGGACGGCCTCCTTGACGGCCTCACCCAGCGTCGGGTGCGCGAAGACGTTGCGGGCCACCTCGTCGGCGGTGAGGTCCCACTGCTGCGCCATGGTCAGCACGGGCAGCAGCTCGGTGACGTTGGGGCCGATCATGTGGGCGCCGATGATCTCGTTGTGCTCGGCGTCGGCGACCACCTTGACGAAGCCGATCGGCTCGCCGAGGCCCATCGCCTTGCCGTTGGCGCTGAAGGGGAACGACGCCGTCTTCACGTCGTAGCCCTTCTCCTTGGCCTGCGCCTCGCTGTAGCCGAACGAGGCGATCTGCGGGTTGCAGTAGGTCGCGCGGGGCACGAAGTCGAAGGCGACCGGCATGGTCTCGGCGCCGTTGATGGTCTCGGCCGCCACGATGCCCATCGCCTCGGCGACGTGGGCGAGCATCATCTTCCCGGTGCAGTCGCCGATGGCGTACACGCCGTCGACGTTGGTGCGACCGAAGTCGTCGATCTCGATCGCGCCGCGCTCGGTGACGTTGACCCCGGTGTTCTCCAGGCCGTAGCCCTTCACCCGCGGGGCGAAGCCGAAGGCGGCGAGGAACTTGCCGGCCTCGAGCACCTGCTCGTCGCCGCCGGCGGCCGGGGCGACGGTGACCTTGACGCCCGAGCCGGTGTCCTCGACGTTCTTGACCGCGGTGGAGGTCAGCACCTTCACGCCGAGCTTCTTGTAGTGCTTGGCGAGCTCCTTGGAGATGTCGGCGTCCTCGGTCGGCACCATCCGGTCGAGGAACTCCACGATCGTCACGTCGACGCCGAAGTTGGCCATCACGTAGGCGAACTCGACGCCGATCGCGCCCGATCCGCCGATGATGATCGACTCGGGGAGGTGGTCGGTGAGGATCTGCTCCTCGTAGGTCACGACGTGCTCGCTGAGCTCGACGCCGGGGACGAGCCGGACGGTCGCACCGGCGGCGATGATCAGGTTGTCGCAGGTGTAGGACGGTGGTGGCGCCGTCCTTGTCCTTGACGTCGATCGCCTTCGGGCCGGTGAGGGTGCCCCAGCCGTCGATCTCGGTGATCTTGTTCTTCTTCATCAGGAAGTGGACGCCCTTGACGATGCCGGCGCTCACGTCGCGGCTGCGCTTGTGGGTGGGACCGAACGCCATCGTGGCGTCGCCCTCGATGCCGAACTTCGCCTTCTCGTGCTGGAGCGTGTGGGCCAGCTCGGCGTTCTTCAGCAGCGCCTTGGAGGGGATGCAGCCGACGTTGAGGCAGACACCTCCCCAGTACTTCTCCTCCACCACGGCCACCTTCTGGCCGAGCTGGGCTGCGCGGATCGCGGCGACGTAGCCACCGGGGCCGGCGCCGAGGACGAGGGTGTCGAAGTGCGTGTCGGTCACGCTCCCACCCTAGTTGTCGGCCTCACGCGGGGAACACCCGAGGTCGAGGCTCGATACCCTGCTCCTCGTGACGCTCTACGCCGCCTACGGGACGAACCTCGATCCCGCCCGGATGAGCGAGCGCTGCCCCCACTCGATCCTGCAGTCCACGGGCTGGCTGACGGGGTGGCGGCTGACGTTCGGGGGCGAGGAGCACGGCTGGGACGGCGCGCTGTCGACCATCGTCGAGGACCCCTTCGAGCAGGTCTTCGTCGCGGTCTACGACGTCACGCCCGAGGACGAGCGCCAGCTCGACGGCTGGGAGGCCGCCGACAGCGGGCTCTACCGCAAGACCAAGGTGCGCGTGCAGACGATGACCGGCGAGATGGTCGTGTGGTCCTACGTCCTCGATGCCTACGAGGGCGGGTTGCCCTCGGCGTCCTACCTCGGCGTGCTCGCCGACGCCGCCGACGCCGCGGGTGCCCCCGAGGACTACGTCCACGCACTGCGCAGGCGCGCCTGCCGCTCCACCGGCCTCTGACCGGCCCCGCCCGGGCCCTAGAGTGCGGCCCATGAGCGAGACGAACCCCTACGACAACGCCCAGGCCGCAGCCGCGAAGCTCGCCGAGCTGACCGGCGTGGAGCGCCACGACATCGCCCTCGTGCTGGGCTCGGGCTGGCTGCCGGCCGTCGACGCGCTGGGCGAGGCGACGGCGGAGATCGACACCACCGACCTGCCCGGCTTCAGCGCCGCGGCCGTCGTCGGGCACAGCGGCAAGATCCGCTCCATCCGCAGCGGTGACAAGAACCTCCTGGTCTTCCTCTCGCGCACCCACTTCTACGAGGGCAAGGGCGTCGCCGCGGTCGTGCACCCGATCCGTACGGCGGCCGCTGCCGGCTGCTCGGCCATCGTGCTCACCAACGGGTGCGGCGGCCTCAAGGAGGGCTGGCAGCCCGGTCAGCCGGTGCTGATCTCCGACCACATCAACCTGACGGGCACGAGCCCGATCGTCGGCGCCAACTTCGTCGACCTCACCGACCTCTACAGCCCGCGCCTGCGCGCGATGTGCAAGGAGATCGACTCCTCGCTCGACGAGGGCGTCTACGTCCAGTTCCCCGGGCCGCACTACGAGACCCCCGCCGAGGTCCGGATGGCCGGGATCATGGGCGGCCACCTCGTCGGGATGAGCACCACGCTCGAGGCGATCGCCGCCCGCGAGGCCGGCATGGAGATCCTCGGCATCAGCCTGGTCACCAACCTGGCCGCCGGCCTGAGCGGCGAGCCGCTCAACCACGAGGAGGTCCTCGAGGCCGGCAAGGCCGCCGCCAGCCGGATGGGCGGCCTGCTCAGCCAGGTCGTCACCTCGATCTGATGCGGGTCCTCGTCACCGGAGCCGCCGGCAGCCTCGGTCGGGTCGTCACCGTCGGCCTGGCCGCGCTGGGCCACGACGTCGTCGGGCTCGACCTGGTGCCGGCACCCGAGGGGACGCCGTACGCCTGGCACGAGGCCGACTGCGCCGACGCCGACGCGGTCGCGGCGGTCTTCTCCGAGGAGCGTCTCGACGCCGTCGTGCACCTCGCGGGCGTCCCGGAGGAGCTGTCGCTGCCCGAGGAGCTCACGTCGCACGTGGTGACGACGGCCGCCCTGCTCGACGCGATGGTCGCCCACCGGGTGCCCCGCATCGTCTACGCGTCCTCCAACCACGCCGTCGGCCGCACCCCGCGTGCGGCGGGCGAGCTCACCGACCAGGCCCTCCCGAGGCCCGACACCTACTACGGCGTCGCCAAGGTGGCGGCCGAGGCGCTGCTCCAGCTCTTCTCCGACCGCCACGGCATCGACGCGGTCGCCTGCCGGATCGGCTCGTTCCTGGAGCAGCCGACCAGCATCCGCGGACTGTCGACGTGGCTGTCCCACGACGACGGCGTACGCATGGTGGAGGCGGCGCTCACCACCCCGGCCCCCGGCTTCGCCGTGCTCTACGGCATCAGCGCCAACACGCGCGGCTGGTGGGACCTCGAGCCCGGCCGCCGGCTGGGCTACGAGCCGCAGGACGACGCCGAGGACTTCGCGGACTCCGTCGAGCCCGGGCCGGACGACGAGGCGGAGGCCGAGTTCGTCGGCGGGCCGTTCGCGACTGGCGCAGTTCCACCGCCCCGCGCTCTGAGCCTTGACTTGGAGTGCACTCCAAGGCGGAGACTGGACGGGTGACGAGCCTGAGCATCGCCGAGGCGGCCGAGCGGACCGGCCTGACCGCCCACACCCTCCGCTACTACGAGCGCGACGGCCTGATGCTGCGCTCCGTCGAGCGTGCCTCCTCGGGCCACCGGCGCTACACCGACGACGACCTGCGCTGGATCCAGATGGTGACGCGGTTGCGTGCCACTGGGATGCCCATCCGGGACGTACGCCGCTATGCCGCGCTGGTCCGCGAGGGCGACGGCAACGAGGCCGAGCGCCTCGACCTGCTGCTCGCGCACCGCGAGCTCGTCGAGCGCCAGCTCGCCGAGGTCACCTCCCACCTGCGCGCCATCGACCACAAGATCGCGCTCTACGAGCACCAGGTCGCGCCTGCCTCGTGACGGGCGCTTGACTTGGAGCGCACTCGAAGGCGAAAGGTGGAGGCATGACCACACCAGACATCGGACAGCGCACGCTCGGCACCACCTCCTCGCTCACCGTCAGCGCCCTCGGCCTCGGCTGCATGGGGATGTCGGAGTTCTACGGAACGCCCGACGAGCAGGGCGGCACCGACACCATCCACCGCGCGCTCGACCTCGGCGTCACGTTCCTCGACACCGCCGACATGTACGGCCCCTTCACCAACGAGCAGCTCGTCGGCAAGGCGATCGCCGGCCGACGCGACGAGGTGCAGCTCGCCACCAAGTTCGGCAACGAGCGCCTCCCCGACGGCACGATGGTCGGCATCAACGGCAGCCCCGACTACGTCCGCGCCGCCTGCGACGCCTCGCTCCAGCGCCTCGGGGTCGACCACATCGACCTCTACTACCAGCACCGCGTCGACCAGTCGGTCCCGATCGAGGAGACCGTCGGCGCGATGAAGGAGCTCGTCGAGGCCGGCAAGGTCCGCCACCTCGGGCTCTCCGAGGCCTCCGCCGCCAACATCCGCAAGGCGCACGGGGTCCACCCGATCACCGCGCTGCAGACGGAGTACTCGCTCTTCACCCGCGACCTCGAGGACGAGATCCTCCCGACCATCCGCGAGCTCGGCATCGGCCTGGTGCCGTACTCCCCGCTCGGTCGCGGCCTGCTCACCGGCGCGATCAGCGCCGACCGCGGCGCCGACGGCGAGGCCGACCGCCGCCGCTCGGAGTACTTCCCCCGGTTCCAGGGCGAGGCGCTCGACGCCAACCTCGTGCTGGTCGAGAAGGTCCGCGAGATCGCAGCCGCCAAGGGCTGCACGCCCGGCCAGCTCGCGCTCGCCTGGGTGCTGGCCCAGGGCGATCGACGTGGCGCCCATCCCCGGCACCAAGCGCGTGAAGTACCTCGAGGAGAACGTCGGCGCCGCCGGCGTCGAGCTCACCGCCGACGACCTCGGCGCCCTCGAGCAGGCCGTCCCGCGCGACGCCGTGCAGGGCGACCGCTACGGCAACATGGCGCACATCGACTCCTGAGCCGCTCCCCGCGAGGGTCGGGGCCGGTTCAGGTGGCGGCGATGCCCACCTGGCCCTCGCGGAAGGCGTCGACGAAGAGCGCGTGGTCCTCGCGGACCCGGACGGCGTAGTCGATCCCCCAGTCGCACAGCCACTGGACGAACTCGTTGCGCCGGCCCTCCAGCGACTTCGCGATCGCCGCCTCCACGTCGAAGTCGACGAGGTCCTGCTGGCTGTCCTCGTCGGAGGCGCAGTGGATCTTCGCGGTCGCGCGGCCGAGCAGGTCGACGACCGAGCGCATGTCGTCGGGCTCGTTGATCTCGCTCCAGTCGAGGTCCACCTCGTAGGGCGAGATCTCGGACACGATGAAGCCGACGCCGTCGATGGTCGTGTGGCCGAGCAGGGGGTCGGTGTGCACCTGCAGCGCGCGCTGGCTGACGGACGTGCGGTGGCCCTCGTGCTCGAAGTAGGCGTCGACCTCGCTGGTGTCCACGAAACGGCTCACGGCCGGGATGTTGGCCTGCTTCATGCTGAGCACCACGTCGTTGTCCAGCGCCTGGCTGTAGCCCTCGACCAGCACGTTGTACGCCGGCAGGCCGGCGCTGCCGATGCCGAAGCCCGACATCCCGACGACGTCGCGCAGCTCGTAGAACAGGGCGCGGTCGAAGCGCTTGGACTCCGGGATGGTGTCGAGGTAGGCGCGGAACGCGGCGACCACCTTGGCGCGCTCGTCGCGCGTGAGCCGACGCGCCCCGCCGTCCTCGGCGAAGCGGCGTACGCCCTTGGTCAGGACCGTCATCTCGTCGAGCAGGTCGGCGCGACGCATCGAGCGCGCCTCCTGCAGCGCGATCAGCACCGGGCCCTCGGCCTTGTCGAGCCGGATCTCGAAGTCGTCGTCGGTGTCGGAGGCGACGTAGTGGTTGACCTGCGCGAGGTAGGACCGGGCGTAGCGGGCGATCAGCTTGCGGATCGCGTCCTCGGGGAGGGCCTTCTGCCAGCCGACCAGCGCCAGGCTGGCGGCGAACCTCTGGAGGTCCCACGTGAAGCGGCCGACGTACGCCTCGTCGAAGTCGTTGATGTCGAAGACCAGCCGGCCGTCGGAGTTGAGGTAGGTCCCGAAGTTCTCGACGTGCAGGTCGCCGTGGATCCAGATCCGCTCGGCGCCGTGGTCGGCCCACTCGTCCTTCTCCTGCGTCACGTCGTTGAAGAACAGGCAGGCGCTGCCGCGGTAGAAGGCGTGCGGGTCGGCGGCCATCTTGCGGTACTTCGCGCGGAAGGCTGCCGGGTCGGCGCGCATCAGCGGCGCGAAGGCGTCGCGGAGCACGTCGATGATCACGGTCGTCCGGTTGCTGGAGGCCATGCGTCGCACTCTAGGCGGGCCGTCTAGGTTGGCCCCATGGCAACCACAGAACTCGGCCCCAACACCGTCAGCACCGTCGGCGAGCTGCCCGCGGTCGGCTCGCAGGCACCCGGCTGGGACCTCGTCGGGCTGAAGTTCCAGCCCGTGACCGACGCCGACGCCGCGCGGCAAGCGCGTCGTCCTCAACATCTTCCCGAGCATCGACACCGGCGTGTGCCAGGCGAGCGTGCGGAAGTTCAACGAGCTCGCCGCCGGCCTCGACAACACCACCGTCGTCAACGTCTCGGTCGACCTGCCGCTCGCGCAGGCCCGCTTCTGCGGCGCCGAGGGCATCGAGGACGTCGAGGTCGGCTCGGCCTTCCGGTCCTCCTTCGGCCGGGACTACGGCGTCGAGATGGCCGACGGCGGCTGGCAGGGCATGCTCGCCCGCGCGGTCGTGGTGCTCGACACCGACCGCACCGTGCTGCACACCCAGCTCACCGAGACGATCGGCACCGAGCCCGACTACGACGCCGCGGTGGCTGCGCTCAGCTGACGCCCCGCCCGGACACCCGGGCGAGCCACTCGTGCTCGACGGGCGGCAGGACCTCCGCGGCGAGCAGCACGCCGGCGAGGTCCCTGTCGCCCATCGCGGCACGGAAGAACATCGGCACGGTGAGCCCGTGCCCGGGACGGTGCACGACCTCGATCGGGGCGCCGGGCTCGATCACGCCCGGCTCGCGGACCGCGAGGTAGGCACCCGTGCGCCCGCGCTCGGTGAACCGGCGCACCCACGCGCGCTCGGCCATGTGCTTGGCGAAGGTCGCGCACGGCACCCGCGGCCCGCACACCTCGAGCAGGGTCTCGCCGACCCGCCACTGCTCCCCCACCTCGGCCTCGTCGACGGCGAGCCCGGTGGTGGTGAGGTTCTCGCCGAACATCCCGTCGCCGAGCTCGCGGCCGAGGTGCTCGCCCCACCAGTCGAGCTCCTCGCGCGCGACGGCGTACACCGCCTGCGTCTCGCCGCCGTGGTGCTTGCGGCTGCCGATGTGGTCGCCGACCACACCGCTGCCGAGCCCACCCTGCTTGGGGCCGGGGTCACGCACCTCGATCCGGTCGACGGGACGCTTGCGGATCCCGCTCGGCCGCTTCATGCCGGGCACCGACTCCGCGGCTCCTGCGTTGACGGAGGGACGAGGGCTGGCACGGCGCACACGCTAGCCCGCGGACGCGTCGACCGGCGTGCCGCAGCGCACGTCCGGGATCATCGGCTCGCCACCGCCGAGCATCGGGCAGGGATAGCCTCCGCACATGACCGCACCCGAGCAGCTGATCGACGAGGCCCGCGCCTGGGCCGCAGAGGACCCCGACGACCGGACCCGGTCCGAGCTCGAGGCGGTGATCGCGGCCGCCGAGCGCGGCGAGGACACCGACCTGGCCGACCGCTTCGCCGGCACGCTCGAGTTCGGCACGGCCGGCCTGCGCGGCGCCCTCGGCGCCGGTCCCAACCGGATGAACCGCGTCGTGGTCACCCGCGCGGCCGCCGGCCTGGCGGCGTACCTGAAGGACACCGCCCTCCTCGACACGGGCCACCGCGGCTCCGTGGTGATCGGCTTCGACGCCCGCCACAACTCCGACGTCTTCGCGCGCGACACCGCCGAGATCATGACCGGCGCCGGCTTCAAGGCGCTCGTCATGCCCCGCACGCTGCCGACGCCCCTCCTCGCCTTCGCGATCCGCGAGCTCGGCTGCGTCGCCGGCGTGATGGTGACGGCCAGCCACAACCCTCCGGAGGACAACGGCTACAAGGTCTACCTCGGCGACGGCAGCCAGATCGTCCCGCCGGCCGACAGCGAGATCGCGGCCCGGATCGCGGCCGTCGGCCCGCTCGCCGACCTGCCGCGCGGTGACGCGGGCACGCTGGTGAGCGAGGAGATCGTGGACCGCTACCTCGACACCGTCGCCGGCCTCGCCGAGGACGGCCCGCGCGACCTCACCATCGTCTACACGCCGCTCCACGGCGTCGGCGGCACGACGGTCGCGCAGGTGCTGGAGACCGCGGGCTTCGAGGCGCCGTACGTCGTCGAGCAGCAGGAGCACCCCGACCCCGACTTCCCGACCGTCTCCTTCCCCAACCCGGAGGAGCCGGGGGCGATGGACCTCGCGATGGCGCTCGCCGCCGAGAAGAAGGCCGACATCGTGGTCGCCAACGACCCCGACGCCGACCGCTGCGCGGTGGCGGTCCCCGACGCGCACGGCTGGCGGATGCTGCGCGGCGACGAGGTCGGCGCGCTGCTCGCCCACCACCTGATCGCCCGCGGGCGCACCGGCGTCTACGCCAACTCGATCGTGTCCTCCAGCCTGCTCGGCAAGATGGCCGCAGCCGCCGGGCAGCCGCACGAGGAGACGCTGACCGGCTTCAAGTGGATCGGTCGCGTCGAGGGCCTGGCCTTCGGCTACGAGGAGGCGCTGGGCTACTGCTGCGACCCCGACAACGTCCGCGACAAGGACGGCGTCTCGGCCCTGCTGCTGGTCTGCGAGCTCGCCGCGGCGGCCAAGGCCGAGGGCCGCGGGCTGACGGACATCCTCGACGACATCGCCCACGAGCACGGCCTCCACGCGACCGACCAGCTCTCGGTGCGCTTCGACGACCTCGCCCAGATCCCGGCGACGATGGACCGCGTCCGCTCCACGCCTCCGACCACGCTCGGCGGTCTCGCAGTGGTGAAGGTCGAGGACCTCTCGCAGGGCTCGGCCCAGCTCCCGCCGACCGACGGCCTGCGCTACACCCTCGCCGAGGGCGCTCGCGTGATCGTGCGACCGAGCGGCACCGAGCCGAAGGTGAAGTGCTACCTCGAGGTCGTGATCCCGGTCGAGGGTGACGTGGACGCCGCTCGTATCTCCGCGGTCGGTCGGCTCGACGCGATCACCGCCGACCTCCGGGGCGCCGTCTTCGGCGGCTGACGTGCGCGCTCTCGGTCCTCTGCCCTGGCGCGCCGGCGCGGTCGCCGGAGCCGTGCGCCCGCGGTCGCACCGACGTACGCGACGCGGAGGCCCGCGCACGTGGCGGGTCGGGCCGGACCGCGCGCTGACCACCCCGAGCGCAGCGGCGGCGGTCGCGCGCGACGGCGACACCGTGCTGATCGACCCGGGCACGTACTCCGGCGACGTCGCGACCTGGACCCAGGACGACCTCACCCTCCGGGGAGACGGCGGCCGGGCGCACCTGCGCGCCGACGGGCAGCGACGCGCAGGGCAAGGCGATCTGGGTGATCGCCGGTGACCGGACGACCGTGGACCGCATCGAGCTCAGCGGCGCGGCGGTGGCGGACCACAACGGCGCCGGCATCCGGCAGGAGGGCACCGACCTCACGGTCACGCGGAGCTGGTTCCACGACAACGAGAACGGCATCCTCACCGGGGCCGACCCCGACAGCGACGTGGTCATCACGCGCTCGCGGTTCTTCCGCAACGGCTTCGGCGACGGCTACTCGCACAACCTCTACGTCGGCGCAGTTCGGTCGCTGACGGTCACCGGCAGCTGGTTCGCCGAGGCCGACACCGGCCACGAGCTCAAGTCGCGCGCCGCCGCACCACGATCGTCGGCAACCGCATCAGCGACGGCGACGCCACGGCCAGCTACTCCATCGACCTGCCCAACGGCGGCCTGGCTCGCTCGTCGCCGGCAACGTGGTCGTGCAGGGGCCGCGCTCGGAGAACCCGCGCGCTCGTCTCCTACGGCGCCGAGGGACTGACCCACCCGAGCCGCACGCTCTGGGTCGTCAACAACACCTTCGTCAACCGGCGCACGTCCGGCACGTTCGTCGCGCTGGCCGCCGGGAGCGACGCCCACCTGCGCAACAACCTCCTCGTCGGTCCCGGTGACCTCGACCTCCGGCGCGAGCGTCGAGGCGCGCGCCAACCGCCGGGTCGGGTCTGGGCGGCATCGTCGATCGCGTGTCACGCGGGCGCTTCGCGCTCGTCGTCGCGCTCGTGGCGTTCGCCTCGGTGCTGACCGCGGCGTCGGCCGCACCCACCATGACCACGCAGGCGCTGGTCGTGCTCACCGCCCTCTCCGCGGCCGTGGCCCTGACCGATGTGCAGCTGACGCTGCCCGGTGCCGGTCACCACGGGCTGCGCCCACCGCGTCGCGCCTCCGTCGTCCCGCTGGTGCTCGCCGGGCGGACCACCGACGTGGTCCACCACCCGGTGCGTCCGCGCGCTCCTGGACTCGTCTGACCCGTCGCCCCGCGCGACGTCGTCCAGACCTGTCCCACCTCACCCAGGAGCCACGATGTCCCTGCTCGACCCGATCTCGCACGCCCTCGCCGCGGTCCTCGCGGCCGCACACGACGCCTTGTCCTCGCTCGGTGCCGCTCCCGACTCGGCCGCCACCTGGCTGCTCTGCGTCGCCGCCGTCGTGGTGCTCGTCCGCACCGCCCTCTTCCCGTTCGTCGTCCACGGCGTGCGGCAGGCGCATGCAGCGTCCCGCGCGCGTCCCCACCTGCGCGACCTCGCCGAGCGCCACCGCGGGCGCACCGACGCCGACAGCCTGCGCCGGATGATGGAGGAGCGCCGTCTCGTCTCCGCCGAGCACGGGGTGAGCCGGCTCGGCTGCCTGCCGGTCCTCGTCCAGATCCCGATCTGGCTGGCGCTCTACCACCTGATCTCCGACGTGGCGTCCGGCACGGTCGTCGGTGCGATGGGCGCGGGACTGGTCTCGTCCCTCGGCGCGGCGTCGCTGCTGGGGGTCTCGCTGGCCGCCCGGGGGTACGTCGGCGCAGGGCCGACGCACCTCCTCGTGGTGGCGGGGCTGGCGATCACGGCGGCAGCGCTGTCGTACGCCACCCAGAAGTTCTTCGTCGCGCCCAACACCCTGCTCGACCAGATGCCCGAGGCGATGGCGAGTGCCCACCGGATGATGCCGGCGCTCTCGGCCGTCGGCCTGCTCGTCGCCGGTGGAGTCGTGCCGGTGGCGCTGCTGGCCTACTGGGTCATCAGCTCGGGCTGGACGCTCGGTCAGTCGGCGATCGTGGCGCGGTGGTTCCCGACACCCGGGACGGAGGCCGCCGGTCGACTGGCCCTCAGAGGAAGAAGCTGACCAGCAGCACCAGCGCGGCACCGGCCATCAGGCCGATCGGCAGCCACGCCGGCTCACGGCGTACGGCGTCGGGCAGCGCGAGCTGCTCCTGCGACCCGGCCCGGAGACCCGCGCGCGAGCGGGCCTTGTCGACCAGCTCGTAGAGCCGGTTCTCCACGAAGTCGGCGTAGTGCATCCCCTCCGTGGGGGCCAGCGCGGCCTCGTCGGCGAGGCCGCCCGGGCGGTGGCGCGACGTGAGGGCCTTGCGCCAGGTGCGGCCGACGACGGGAGAGACGAAGCGACGATCGGCGGCGCGGACGGCCAGCACCTGGCGCACCGCCATCTCCTCGACGGCCGCGAGCCGGATGTGGACGGTCTCGGCGAGGTTGCGCATCACCAGGTGCTCGTGGGTCGCCCACAGCGCCGGACGGATCATCGCGGCCCACGCGAGGATCCCGACGAGCAGCGCGAGGGCGGTCACCCACAGCGGGAAGCCTTCGTCGGCGTAGGCCACTCCGGCGACCACCACGAGCACCGCGAGGACGATGGTCATCCACCCGGTGGCGCGGCCGCTCGTCGGTTGGAAACGCTCGACCACCGCGTCGTGGTCGTCCTGCAGGGATGCCATGTCGTCCTCGTCGATTTGGGCAGGGTTTGGCCCGTTGGGGATTGCCGGGCTCATCTCGGCCAACTCTATGCTGGGTCGGTGACACCCACTCCCAGCTCAACGGCGAGCACCGGGTCGACGCACGCGTCGTA
>CAWCGM010000039.1:0-32800 GCA_963795095.1 uncultured Actinomycetota bacterium
TACCTGGTGCTGCTGATCGGCGACGGGGCGGAGAAGCCCTGGCCCGAGCAGAGCGAGGACGAGCAGTCCGCCGCGATGGCGAAGTTCGGGGCGTTCGACGCGGCCTGCGCCGCCCGCGACGGCGTCGAGCTGCTGGCCGGCGAGGCGCTGAGCGACGCCGGACGACGCCACCGTGATGCGTACGTCGAGCGAGGGCCGGGTCGCGCTGACCGACGGTCCCTACGCCGAGGTCATCGAGGGCATGGGCGGGTTCTACCTGCTGGAGGCGCCCGACCTCGACGTCGTCGTGGAGCTGCTGCGGGTGCTGCCGCGCTACGACATCCAGATCCACCCGACCGTGGACGTGACGCTCTGAGAGATCCAGCCCTCGAGGAGGTCGTGCGACAGGAGTGGGGCCGCCTGGTGGCCCTGCTCCTGTCGCAGTTCCGTCGACTCGACCTCGTCGAGGACGCGCTGGGCGACGCGGTCGAGGCGGCGAGCCGGACGTGGCCCGTCGACGGCACGCCGGACAACCCGGCCGGCTGGCTGATGACTGCTGCCAAGCGGCGGGTGCTGGACCGGCTCCGCACCGAGGGTGTCGCGCAGCGCAAGCTGCCCCTGCTCCTCACCGACGCCGAGCACCGAGAGGAGGGCGCGCGCACGATGGTCGACAGCGGCAGCCTCGTCGAGGACGACGTCCTCCGGCTCGTGCTGATGTGCGCCCACCCGGCGCTCGCGCCCGAGGCGGCCGGCGCCCTCAGCCTGCGACTCGTCCTGGGCGTGCCGACGACCGACATCGCGCGCCTCTTCCTCGTGCCCGAGCCGACCATGGCCGCCCGGATCACCCGGGCGAAGAAGCGCATCGTCGGGGCCGGCATCCCGTTCGCCGTCCCGGACGCCGCGGTGCTGCCCGACCGGCTCGACATCGTGGCCCAGACGACCTACCTGGCCTTCACCGCGGGCTACGCGCCGGGCACCGGACCCGACCTGCTCCGCGCCGACCTGTCGGGCGACGCGATCCGGCTCGCCCGCGTGGTGCTCGGGCTGCGCCCCGACGAGCCTGCACTGGTCGCGCTGCTCGCCCTCATGCTGCTCCAGCACTCGCGGCGTGACGCGCGCGTCCGCGACGGCCGCCTGGTGCTGCTCGCCGACCAGGACCGCGGGCGCTGGCACCACGACGAGATCGCCGAGGGGACCCGGCTGCTGGCGGGACCGGTGCTCACGGGCCCGGTCACGCCGCTCACGGCGTCGTACGCCCTCCAGGCGCGGATCGCGGCCGAGCACGCCACCGCACCGACCGCCGACGACACCCGGTGGGACCGCATCGTCGGGCTCTACGACCTGCTGCTGCAGGTGTCGCCCTCCCCCGCCGCCCGGCTCGCACGAGCGGTGGCCGTCGCGGAGGACCGCGGCACCGCCGCAGGCCTGGCGGCGCTCGAGGGGCTGGAGATCCCGTCGAGCCACCGTCCCGCCGCGGTCCGCGCCGAGCTGCTCGCCCGCTCGGGCGACACCGACGCCGCGCGGGCGGCGTACGACCAGGCGATCGCGGCGTGCGGCAACGACGTCGAGCGGGCCTTCCTCATCGGCCAGCGCGAGGCGTTGAGCTCCTAGGCCTCGGTCACCTTCTGCTGCTTGGCCAGCACGGTCAGCCCCTCGTCCACGACGAAGCCGCGGGCGCGGTCCTCCTCGTGGTCGACGCCGATCCGGGCGCCGGGCGGCACGATGACGCCCTTGTCGAGGATCGCGTTGCGCACGACCGCGCCCTCACCGATCTGCACGCCGTCCATCAGCACGGAGTCCGACACCTCGGCGCCGTCCTTGACCCACACCGCCGGCGAGAGCACCGACTGGTTCGACCGTGCCGCCGGTGACCACGACTCCGGGCGACAGGATCGAGTTGAAGGTCGAGACGGTCGCGCCGCTGGCGCCCTCGACGAGCTTGGCCGGCGGGTGCGGGCCGTAGCTGGTGTAGATCGGCCAGGCGTTGTTGTAGAGGTTGAAGACCGGCAGCGGCGAGACGAGGTCCTTGTGGGCGTCGTAGTAGGACCGCATCGTCCCGACGTCGCGCCAGTAGCCGCGGTCGCGGTCGGTCGAGCCGGGGACCTCGTTGTCCTTGTAGTCGTAGACCGCGGACTCCGCCTTGTCGACGAACCACGGCACGATGTCGCCGCCCATGTCGTGCTTGGACTGCTCGCGGTCCGCGTCGCGGGTGACGGCGTCGACCAGCGCGTCGGCGGTGAAGACGTAGTTGCCCATGCTGGCGAGCACCTCGTCGGGCGAGTCGGGCAGGCCGACGGGATCGGTCGGCTTCTCGAGGAAGGCGCGGATCTTCTGCGGGTCGGACGGGTCGACGTCGATCACGCCGAACTGGTCGGCGAGGCTGATCGGCTGGCGGATCGCGGCGACCGTGCAGCCGGCACCGGACTCGACGTGGTCGGCGACCATCTGCGAGAAGTCCATCCGGTAGACGTGGTCGGCGCCGACCACCACGACGATGTCGGGCTGCTCGTCGGTGAGCAGGTTGAGCGACTGGAAGATCGCGTCGGCGCTGCCGAGGTACCACCGCTTGCCGACCCGCTGCTGCGCGGGCACCGGGGTGACGTAGTTGCCCAGCAGGTTGGACATCCGCCACGTCGTGGTGACGTGGCGGTCGAGGCTGTGCGACTTGTACTGCGTGAGCACGACGACCTTGAGGTAGCCGGAGTTCACGACGTTGGACAGCGCGAAGTCGATCAGGCGGTAGATCCCTCCGAACGGCACCGCCGGTTTGGCCCGGTCGGCCGTGAGCGGCATCAGTCGCTTGCCCTCACCGCCTGCCAGGACGACTGCGAGGACCTTCTTGCGCGGGGGCGTGATGGCCATGCGACGAAACTAGCCGTCCGGCAGGTGCGCGGTCGACCACCTACGGGGCCTGTTTGAGGACTACCTTCGTGCCCATGCGCATCGACGTCCTCAGCAAGGAGTACCCACCGGAGGTCTACGGCGGTGCGGGGGTGCACGTCGCGGAGCTCGTGCGGGCGTTGCGGGTGCTGCCCGACGTCGACGCGCGCGTGCGCTGCTTCGGCGCCCCGCGCTCCGAGCCAGGCACGACGGCCTACGCCGAGCCCTCGTCGCTCGCGGACGCCAACCCGGCGATCCGCACGCTCGGCGTCGACCTCGCGATGGTCGACGACTGCGCGGGCGCGGACCTCGTCCACTCGCACACCTGGTACGCCAACATGGCCGGCCACCTCGCGTCGCTGATGCACGGCATCCCGCACGTCGTCAGCGCCCACTCCCTCGAGCCGATGCGGCCGTGGAAGGCCGAGCAGCTCGGCGGCGGCTACGCGCTGTCGAGCTGGGCGGAGCGGACGGCCTACGAGGGTGCTGCGGGGATCGTCGCGGTCAGCGCGGCGATGCGCGACGACGTGCTGCGCAGCTATCCGGCGGTCGACCCGGGGCGCGTCCACGTCGTGCACAACGGCATCGACACCACGCAGTGGTCCCCCATCGACAACCCCGACCGGGTCCGCGAGCTCGGCGTCGACCCCGACCGGCCGAGCGTCATCTTCGTCGGCCGGATCACCCGCCAGAAGGGCCTGCCCCTGTTCCTCCGCGCCGCGGCCGCGCTGCCGCCGGACGTGCAGCTGGTGCTGTGCGCCGGGGCGCCCGACACCCCGGAGATCATGGCCGAGGTGACCGAGCTCGTCTCGGAGCTGGCCGCCACGCGCTCGGGAGTCGTCTGGATCGCCGAGATGCTCCCGCGCCCCGACGTCGTCGCGCTGCTGACCGCCGCCACCGTCTTCGCCTGCCCGTCGATCTACGAGCCCCTCGGCATCGTGAACCTCGAGGCGATGGCCTGCGAGACCGCCGTCGTCGCCACCGCCACCGGCGGCATCCCCGAGGTCGTCGTCCACGGCGAGACCGGCTGGCTCGTCCCGATCGAGCAGGCCACCGACGGCACCGGCACCCCCCTCGACCCGGAGACCTACGTCGCCGACCTCGCGGCCGCGCTGACCGATGCCGTGAGCGACCCCGCCCGCGCCCGGGCGTACGGCGTCGCCGGCCGCCAGCGCGCGCTCGAGTCGTTCGGCTGGGACGCCATCGCGGCCCGGACGCTCGACCTGTACTCGTCCCTGACCTGACCGAACGACGGACCGAACCGTCCGTGGCGGACCGCTGCCGGCGTACGACCTGCGGCTGGCTTGTCGTTCGGTCCGTTGGTCGGCCTGTGGAGAGCGCCAGCGCCGGGACGCCTCCAGCAGGCAGGCTCACGAGATGGAGATCTCGCGGCTGATGGTGGTGCTGGGAGGCGTGGCCGACCGGAAGACGCTCGTCCGCGTCACGTCCCGACGTGCGTTCGAGGAAGCCCTTGCCGCTGGGGAGATCGTCCGGGTGTCCCACGGTCGCTACGTGGTCCCCGCCGTCCAGAAGGGCACCCAGCTGGCGCACGCCGTGACCGGTCACGTGTGCCTGGCGTCAGCGGCGCTGGCGCACGGCTGGAAGGTCAAGACCGTGCCGGCGCGCCCGCAGATCGCCGTACCCAAGGACCGGCGCCTCCCGGCCGCGACCCGGGTCCTGCTGGACCTGCACTGGGTCGATCTCGCACACACCGACGTCGAGGGCCTGGCGACCAACGCGTCGCGAACCCTGGAGATGTGCGGACGTCGGCTGCCGTTCGACGAGGCGCTGTCCATCGCAGACTCCGCCCTGCGCGAGGGCTTTCCCCGGCAAGCCCTCCTGGACCTCGCCGAGTCGGCGGTCGGCCCCGGCTCGGCGCGCCTGCGGAGGGTGGCTCGCCTCGCCGACGGACGTGCGGCGAACCCGTTCGAGTCGACGCTGCGCGCCATCGCGGCGGGTGTGGCCGGGCTGGCCGTCGAGCCGCAGGTCTGGATCGAGGGTCTGCTCCAGCTCAACGTCCGCTGCGACCTCGTCGACGTACGCCTCCGCCTCGTGCTCGAGGCCGACTCGTTCGAGTGGCACGGCGACCGGGCGGCGCTCCGTCAGGACGCTCGACGTTACGACCTGCTGGTGGCCAACGGCTGGACGGTGCTGCGGTTCGCCTGGGAGGACGTGATGCACGACCCGGCCTGGGTCACGTCCGTTCTTGTCGCGACCGTCCAGCGGACCGAACGGTCCCTGCTGGCGAACTCCCCCGCCTGAGCGCTGCGTCGCGACGGTGTTCGGTCCGTTGACGTACGCCGAACGCCCCGGACCGTTGTCGGTCCGGGGCGTTCGAGGTGAGGCTCAGCGACCCGAGGAGGCCATCTCCTCCGCCGGCGAGGCGGGCGCGGGCGAGGTGTCGTGGTCGTCGACCATGGTCGCCTCGTCGAAGCGGTCCTGGCCCGACAGCACCCGCTCGAGCTGGTCGTGGTCGATGGTGCCGGTCCACTGGCCGATCAGGAGGGTGGCCACGGAGTTGCCGGCGAAGTTGGTGACCGCGCGGGCCTCCGACATGAACCGGTCGATCCCGACGATCAGGCCGACGCCGTCGAGGAGCTCCGGGCGGTGCGACGACAGGCCACCGGCCAGCGTCGCGAGGCCGGCGCCGGTGACACCGGCGGCACCCTTCGAGGCGATGATCATGAACAGCAGGAGCGAGATCTGCTCGCCGATGCTGAGCGGCTTGTCGAGGGCGTCGGCGATGAAGATCGAGGCCATCGTCAGGTAGATCGCGGTGCCGTCGAGGTTGAAGGAGTAGCCGGTCGGCACGACGACGCCGACGGTGGTCTTCTCGACCCCGGCGTGGTTCATCTTGGCGATCAGTCGCGGCAGGGCCGACTCGGACGACGAGGTGGAGACGATCAGCAGGAACTCGCGGCCGAGGTACTTGAAGAGCCGCAGGATGTTCACGCCGGTCACCAGCTTGAGGATCAGGCCGAGGACGCCGAAGACGAAGACGGCGCAGGTGATGTAGAAGGCGATCATGATCGTCGCGAGGCTCTTCAGCGCGTCGACGCCGGTCTCGCCGACGACGGCGGCGATCGCCGCGAAGGCACCGACGGGGGCGGCCCACATGATCATCGCGAGCACCCGGAAGACCAGGCGCTGGAGGTGGCCGATGCCGATGAGGATCGGCTCGCCGGAGCGACCCATGGCCTGGAGGGCGAAGCCGACCAGCAGCGCGACGAGGAGGGTCTGGAGGACCTCGCCGGACGTGAGCGAGGAGAACAGCGAGTCGGGGACGATGCCGGTGATGAACTCGGTGGTCGAGCCCGCGCCCTCGGCGGCCTGCTCCTTGCCGACCCCGGCGACCTCGTCGGAGAGGTTGAGGCCCTTGCCCGGGTCGAGCAGGTTGCCGACGACCATGCCGATCGCCAGCGCGACGGTCGACATCGTCAGGAAGTAGGCCAGGGCGAGCCCGCCGACCTTGCCGACGCTGGCCGCGCTGCGCACGGACCCGACGCCGATGACGAGGGTGCAGAAGATGACCGGCTGGATCATCATCTTGATCAGCGCGACGAACGTCGTACCGATCCACTTCAGGCCCACCGCGAAGTCGGGGAACACGAGGCCGACGACGGCTCCGAGGACCACCGCGATGATGACGGCGATGTAGAGGTAGTGCGTACGGTCCCGCTTGACCGTCGCCTCCGGGTTGGTTGTGCTCATGGTTCCTCCGACTCCGGTGCTGCTGGATGGCTGGGCCTGTGCCCGCCGTCACATCCTGTGCGCGCTTGTGACGGCGGTCACCCTTGTGTTCGTTGAGTTCACACCGCTTCGCCGGCGCGTGGCACACCCGCGCGGTGACGGGCACAATGCCCGCATGCGACGACGGGCGGCCGAGCCGGGCGAGAGCCCCGTCGCCCGTCAGATCCTCCTGCTGCAGGTCGCCGTGGTCGTCGTCCTGGTGGTCACGGCCGTCGCCCTGGCCGCCTGGGACGCCCGCCACGACACCCGCGAGAGCGCACGCGCGCAGGCGACCGCGGTGGCGCGGTCGGTGGCCGACTCCCCGTTCGTACGACAGGAGGTGGCCGCCGCCGACCCGACCGAGCGGCTGCAGCCCTTCGCCGAGGAGGTGCGCCGCGACACCGGCACCGACTTCGTCGTGGTCATGGACACCGACCGCACCCGCTTCACCCATCCCGACACCGCGCAGATCGGCAAGGCGTTCATCGGCGACCTCGGGGGCGCCCCGCAGGGCGAGGTCTTCACCCAGGAGTACACGGGCACCCTCGGGCTCTCGGTCCGTGCGGTCGTGCCCGTGGTGGACGACGGGGACGTCGTCGCGCTCGTCGCGGTCGGCATCAAGATCGACCGGCTCGACCGGCAGCTCGTGGGCGACCTCCCCGGGATCAGCCTCGCGGCCGGCGCCACCCTGCTCGCGGGACTGGTCGGCGCGTGGCTGATCTCGCGACGGCTCCGCCGGCAGACGCACGGCATGGGCGAGCGCGAGATCACCCGGATGTACGAGTACTACCGCGCCGTCCTCGGCGCGGTGCGCGAGGGACTGCTGCTCGTCGACTCCGACCAGCGCGTGCAGCTGGTCAACGACGAGGCACGGCGGCTGCTCGCCCTCCCCGACGACGTCGAGGGCCGCTCGCTCGACGAGCTCGGCCTGCCGCCCGGCCTGGTCGCGGCCGTCGAGCAGCGCACGGCGGTGGCCGACCAGACCTACGTGCTCGGCCAGCAGGTGCTCGTCCTCAGCACCTCCCCCGCCTACTGGGACCAGGCCGAGGTGGGTGCGGTCGTCACCGTCCGCGACCGCACCGAGCTCCAGGCCGTCACCGGCGAGCTCGACCTCGTGCGCGGGCTCACCGAGTCGCTCCGATCGCAGAACCACGAGGCCGCCAACCGCCTCCACACGATCGTCTCCCTGGTGGAGATGGGTCGCGTGGAGCAGGCCGTCGAGTTCGCCACCTCCGAGCTCCAGCTCGCGCAGGGGTTCGCCGACGAGCTCGTCTCGGCCGTCGACGAGCCGGTCCTCGCCGCACTGCTGCTCGGCAAGACCGCGCAGGCCGCCGAGCGGGGCATCGACCTCGAGATCGCGGGCAGCCTGCCGGCCGAGCTCCCCGTCGACCCGCGCGACCTCGTCGACCCTCGTCGGCAACCTCGTCGACAACGCCTTCGACGCGGTCGCCGAGACGCGGGCCACGACGCCGCAGCGCGTCCGCGTCAGCCTGGCCGGGGACGCGGACACGCTCCACGTCGAGGTCGACGACTCCGGCTCCGGCATCGCGCCCGAGGACCGCGCGCACGTGCTCGAGCGCGGCTGGTCGAGCAAGGCCCAGGAGGGCCGCGGGATCGGGCTCGCGATGGTCACCCAGGTCGTCTCGCGACACGGTGGCACCCTCGAGGTCACCGACTCCCCGCTCGGCGGCGCGCGGTTCGTGGTCGGCGTACGCACTCCGGCGGAGAGGCGGCCCCGATGACTCGTCCGGGTGCTCGTCGTCGAGGACGAGGAGGTCGCCGCCGAGGCGCACGCGACCTACGTCGGCCGCGTGCCGGGCTTCGAGCTGGCCGGGGTCGCGCGGTCGGCGGGCGAGGCCGTGCGGCTGCTCGCCAAGGACGACGCGGTCGACCTGGTCCTGCTCGACATGCACCTCCCCGACGGCCACGGCCTCGGCCTGCTCCAGCGGCTGCGCGCGGAGGGCCGGCAGGTCGACGTCATCGCCGTCACGTCGGCGCGCGACACCGAGGTCGTCCGCCGCGCCGTCTCGCAGGGGGTGGTGCTCTACCTCCTGAAGCCGTTCACCTTCGCCGCCTTCCGCGGCAAGCTCGAGCAGTACGCCGAGTTCCGCGCGCAGCTCGAGCGCTCCCCCGCCGACGTGGTGCAGGACGACGTCGACCAGCTCTTCGGCGCGCTGCGGACCCGGCCGACGGGCGACACGCTGCCCAAGGGGATGAGCCTGGACTCGCTGCGCGCGGTGGTGGTCGCGCTGCGCGCCCGCCCGGAGGGCCTGTCGGCCGGCGAGGCCGCCGAGGAGGTCGGCGTCTCGCGCGTCACCGCCCGCCGCTACCTCGAGCACCTCGCCGACGAGGGACGGGTGACGCGCGCGCCGCGCTACGGCGGCGCGGGCCGCCCGGAGGTCGGCTATGTCTGGACCGGTGCCGATCCCGGCTGACGGAGCCCCGCGCCGGATCTACCGTGGACCATGAGCGAGATCCCGGAGCCGGTTCCTCCGGCCGTCCGCGCCCAGATCCTCGCCACCGAGCACTGGGGCCTGCTGGCGGTGCGCAGCCAGACCTGGAGCGAGGTGATGGGCCGGATCACCGCACAGCTGATGTTCACCTCGGCCAGCCTGCTGTTCCTGGCGCTGCTGGGGCAGAGCGTGGGCTACACCGGCACGTTCCGCCTCCTCGCGGTCGTCCTCGGCCTGACGCTGCTGACCACCGGGACGCTGACGGCGTTCCGCGTCCACAACGCGAGCCAGGAGGACTACATGTTCATCAAGGGGATGAACCGGTTGCGCGCGGCCTACCTCGACATCGACCCGACTCTCGAGCCGTACTTCATCACCGGCGTCACCGACGACGAGGTCGGCATCGCGCAGACGTACACGATGGGCCCGATCCGCAACTTCAGCCACGTGGCCGCCAGCTCCGGGATCTTCATCATCGCGATCAACACCATCGTGGCCGCGGGAGTGACCGCGTTCGTGCTCTGGCCCCTGGGCCCATGGGCCACCGCCGGCGGAGGCATCCTGCTGGGCATCGCGCACTTCGCGTCGTGGGTCTACCTCGGCTGGCGCAACTGGCAGGCCAACATCAACCCGGCGTGGGTGCGCTTCCCCACGGGCCGGCCGGTCGGTCCACTCAGCTGAGGACGAGACCCGGGTAGAGCGGGTGCTTGTCGAGCATCTCGGCCGACTGCTTCGTGACGCGGTCGGCGACTCCGTCGCCCAGGACGTACGACGCCTTGCTCGGCTCGCCCGCCTTCGTCGTGCCCGCCGACGTGTTCGCCAGCACGTCGACGATCAGCTCGGCGACCGTGTCGAACTCGTCGTGGCCGAAGCCGCGGGTGGTGAGGGCGGGAGTGCCGAGCCGGACGCCGGAGGTGTACCAGGCGCCGTTGGGGTCGGCCGGGACCGAGTTGCGGTTGGTCACGACGCCGGCGTCGAGGAGGGCGGACTCGGCCTGGCGGCCGGTGAGCCCGAAGGACGACACGTCGAGCAGGACGATGTGGTTGTCGGTGCCGCCGGTGACGAGGTTCGCGCCGCGCGTGAGGAAGCCCTCGGCGAGCGACTTGGCGTTGTCGGCGACCTTCTGCGCGTAGGTCTGGAACGACGGCTGGCGGGCCTCGGCGAAGGCGACGGCCTTGGCGGCCATCACGTGCGAGAGCGGGCCACCGAGGACCATCGGGCAGCCGCGGTCGACGTCGGCCGCGAACTCCTCCTGCGCCAGCACCATGCCGCCGCGCGGGCCGCGCAGCGACTTGTGCGTGGTCGTGGTGGTGATGTGGGCGTAGGGCACCGGGTTCTCCTCGCCGGTGAACACCTTGCCGGCCACCAGACCCGCGAAGTGCGCCATGTCGACCATCAGCACGGCGCCGACCTCGTCGGCGATCTCGCGCATCTTCGCGAAGTTCACCCGACGCGGGTAGGCGGAGTAGCCGGCGACGAGCACGAGCGGCTTGAACTCGCGGGCCTTGGCGGCGACGGCGTCGTAGTCGAGCAGCCCGGTCTCCGGGTCGGTGCCGTACTGCTGCTGGTGGAACATCTTGCCGCTGATGTTGGGGCGGAAGCCGTGGGTGAGGTGGCCGCCGGCGTCGAGCGACATCCCCAGGAGGCGCTGGTTGCCGAACTCGTGGCGCAGCGTCTCCCAGTCGGCCTCGGTGAGCTCGTTGACGTTCTTGGCCTGCATCTTCTGCAGGTAGGGCGTCTCGACCCGGTTGGCCAGGATCGACCAGAAGGCGACGAGGTTGGCGTCGATGCCGGAGTGCGGCTGGACGTAGGCGTAGGGGGCGCCGAACAGCTCGCGGGCGTGCTCGGCGGCGAGCGCCTCGACCGTGTCGACGTTCTGGCAGCCGGCGTAGAAGCGGTGACCGACGGTGCCCTCGGCGTACTTGTCGCTGAACCAGGTGCCCATCGTGAGCAGCACCGCGGGCGAGGCGTAGTTCTCCGAGGCGATCAGCTTGAGCGAGCCGCGCTGGTCGGTGAGCTCCTGGCGCGTCGCCGCGGCGATGCGCGGCTCCACCGACGCGATGACCTCGAGTGCCTGGGAGTACGCGCTGCTGATCAGGGAGTCCGTCATGGCGGACAGCCTAGAGCCCGATCCGATGGCCGCGCCGACAGGTCCGCGCCTGCGTGGACGGTGTGACCCGGGTCGCACGGAGCCGTTGCGGCAGGCGTGGCCAGCCCCGCCCATCTCACATCGTGGAGGACGGTCCCACGATACGAGATTTCGTCTTGTGGAATGGGCGTCCACTCCCTGAGACTTCTTGACATGGTCACCGCTTCCACCCACACGCACCTGGTGGTTCGACGTCACGTCGACCTCATGCGCGTGGGCAGCGCGACCTGTTGGCATCGCTGAACCCGCCGCCCCGTAGTCCCTTCCGCGCTCAACGTCGCGCGCGGCACTCCTCAGCGAACAGGAATTTCCTGATCATGCCCGACCTCCGGTTCAAGCCCACGGCTGCCCAGAGCACCGACATCCCGCGCCCCAAGCGCGCGGAGGGTCAGTGGGCGCTCGGCTACACCGAGCCGCTCAACAAGAACGAGCAGTCCAAGAAGGACGACGACCCGCTCAACGTCCGGGACCGCATCCTCCACACCTACTCGCGCCGCGGGTTCGACTCGATCGACCCGGCCGACCTGCGCGGCCGCTTCCGCTGGATGGGCCTCTACACGCAGCGCGCGCCCGGGTTCGACGGCGGCAAGACCGCGCAGCTCGAGGAGGAGGAGCTCGACGACCGCTTCTTCATGATGCGCGTCCGCACCGACGGCGCGATCCTCGACGGCGAGGCACTGCGAGCGCTCGGCGAGGTGTCGACGGCGTACGCCCGCAACACCGCGGACATCACCGACCGCAACAACATCCAGTACCACTGGATCGAGATCGAGAGCGTCCCGGCGATCTGGGAGCGGCTCGAGGGCGTCGGCCTCACCACGCTCGAGGCGTGCGGCGACAGCCCGCGCCCGTTCCTCGGCTCCCCCGTCGCCGGCATCGCCAAGGACGAGATCATCGACGGCACCGAGGCGCTCGAGGAGATCAAGCGACGCATCCTCGGCAACCCCGACTTCTCCAACCTGCCGCGCAAGTTCAAGACCGCGCTGACCGGCCACCCCAGCCACGACGTCGCGCCCGAGGTCAACGACGTGTCGTTCGTCGGCACGGTCCACCCCGAGCACGGCCCCGGCTTCGACCTCTGGGTCGGCGGCGGGCTGTCCACCAACCCGATGCTCGCCCACAAGCTCGGCGTCTGGATCCCGCTCGACGAGGTGGCCGACGCCTGGGAGGGCGTGGCCGGCATCTTCCGCGACTACGGCTACCGCCGGCTGCGCTCCAAGGCGCGGCTGAAGTTCCTGCTCGCCGACTGGGGCAAGGAGAAGTTCCGCGAGGTGCTGGAGAACGAGTACCTCCACCGCGCGCTCGTCGACAACCCCTCCCCCGAGGCGCCGGTCACGCAGGGCGACCACATCGGCATCCACGAGCAGAAGGACGGCCGCTTCTACGTCGGTGCCGCGCCGGTCGTCGGTCGCATCGACGGCACCACGCTGAGCGCGCTCGGTGACCTCGTCGAGCAGTACGGCGCTCGCGGCGCCCGCCTGACGGCGTACCAGAAGCTGGTGGTGATCGGCGTCGCCGCCGAGGACACCGCCGCCTTCGCCGACGACCTCGAGAAGATCGGCCTCACCGCCCGTCCGAGCAACTGGCGGCGCTCGACGATGGCGTGCACCGGCATCGAGTTCTGCAAGCTCGCGATCGTCGACACCAAGGAGCGCTCGCGCGCCCTGGTCACCGAGCTGGAGAAGCGCTTCCCCGACCTCGACGCCCAGATCTCGGTCAACGTCAACGGCTGCCCCAACGCCTGCGCCCGCACCCAGGTCGCCGACATCGGCCTCAAGGGCCAGCTCGTGATGGACGCCGACGGCAACCAGGTCGAGGGCTTCCAGGTGCACCTCGGCGGCGCGCTCGGCCTCAACCCGGCGATGGGTCGCAAGCTGCGCGCCCACAAGGTCACCAGCGCCGGCCTCGACGACTACGTCACCGCCGTCGTCTCGGCGTACCTCTCCGACCGCACCGAGGGCGAGCGGTTCGCCGCCTGGGTCGACTCGCGCCGACGAGGTCCTGCTGCGCGGGGAGCCGGTGGCGTCCTGATGAGCGAGCGCGCGCAGCCCTTCCACTGCCCCTACTGCGGGGACGAGAACCTCTTCCCCCAGGAGGGTGCAGGAGCCTGGGAGTGCCGCTCGTGCCTGCGCAGCTTCACCGTCAAGATGACCGGGATGATCCGGCCCCCGCGCAGGTGGCGGTGCGGCATGAGCGCCTCCACCCAGGCCGCCCGCGACTTCAAGGGCACCCACACCGAGGGGCGTACGCCGGAGGAGCTGCGCGAGCTCGTCTCCCACGTCGGCGCCGAGCTCGAGCTCGCTCCCGCCGAGGTGATCATCGAGTGGGCCGTCGCCACCTTCGGCGACCGGTTCGCGATCACCTCGTCGATGGGCGACGCCGTCCTCGCCCACCTCGCCTCCAAGGTCGCGCCCGGCATCGACGTCGTCTTCCTCGACACCGGCTACCACTTCGTCGAGACCATCGGCACCCGCGACGCCGTCGAGGCGACGCTGCCGGTCAACCTGCGCACCGTCAGCACCTCGCTGACCGTCGCCGAGCAGGACGCGCAGTACGGCAAGGACCTCTACAAGACCGACCCCGACCTCTGCTGCGCGCTCCGCAAGGTGAAGCCGCTGGCCGACACGCTCGCCGAGTACGACGCCTGGGCCACCGGCCTGCGCCGCGCCGAGACCCACAACCGGGTGATCGCCCCGGTCGTGGGCTGGGACGCCCGCAAGGGCAAGGTCAAGGTCTCGCCGCTCGCCCGCTGGTCCGACGAGCAGGTCGACACCTACATCGCCGACAACGGCGTGCTGGTGAACCCGCTCGTCCACGACGGCTATCCCAGCATCGGCTGCTGGCCGTGCACCCGCCGCGTCGCCCCGGGCGACGACCCCCGCAGCGGCCGATGGGCCGGCACCTCGAAGACCGAGTGCGGGATCCACGCATGAGGCCACTCCCACGACTTCTCCGACGCGACAGCGCCGTCGCACCGCTCCACCCCACCTCCCCGATGCACCGCACCACCACTCACGATCGGAGGCACCCCTGATGGCTGCTCCTGCTCTGGTTGCCCTGGCTCACGGCAGCCGCGACCCCCGCTCGGCCCAGACGATCAAGGCGCTCGTCGCCGAGGTCAAGGCGATGCGCCCCGACCTCCGCGTCGAGACGGCGTTCCTCGACCTCGCCAAGCCGTCGTTCGACACGGTCGTCGACCGCCTGGTCAAGGCCGGCTTCGACGAGATCGTCGTCGTCCCCCTCCTGCTCACCGAGGCCTACCACGCCAAGGTCGACGTCCCCGAGGTGATCGCGTCGGCGATGGCGCGCCACGCGGGACTCCGGATCCACGCCAGCCGCATCCTCGGGATGGAGGCCGCCTTCCTCGAGGTGCTCGACGTACGCCTCCGCGAGGCCCTCAAGGCCGCCCGCGTCCGCGAGCTCGACGCCCTCGTGCTCGCCGCCGCCGGCTCGTCGGACCCCCTCGCCAACCAGTCGGTCGCCCGCATCGCCCGCACCTGGGCCGCTCGCCACCGCCTGCCGGTCACCGCGGCGTTCGCGTCCGCGACGCCGCCCGCCGCCGGCGAGGCCGTGCGCGCGCTCCGCGCCGAGGGCAAGCGCCACATCGCCGTCGCGTCGTTCTTCCTCGCTCCCGGCCGGCTGCCCGACCGGGCCACCGAGCTGGCCCTGGAGGCGGGCGCCGTCGCCGTCTCCGAGCCGCTCGGTGCCCACCCGGCGGTGGCTCGCGCGATCCTGGCCCGCTACGCCGTCGGAGCCGTCGAGCTCGTCCCCGTCTGACGAGTCGGCGCGTCCGTTCGCGCACAACGTGCCGAGTCGGCGCGTCTGTTCGCCCGAACGAGGTCGAGTCGGCGCATCTGTTCGCGCCAGAACGGTCGAGTCGGCGCATCGTGTTCGCCCGAACTGAGGTCGAGTCGGCGCATCTGTTCACACAGATGGGCCGACTCGGCGATCTTCTTGCGTACTCACGCGCCGACTCGGCAGTGTTGCACTCGGCGTGCTACACATGCGCCGACTCGGCAGGGTTCTGGCGTGCAGATGCGCCCGCTCGGCACTCAGAGGTGCTTGAGGGCCTCACGGCGTGACAGCCCGCTCAACCGGTCGGCGTGGGTCCCGACGAAGGTCCGGACCCACGCCGGGTCCGTCCGGGCGTGCTGGCGCAGCGCCCAGCCGAGCGCCTTGCGGATGAAGAACTCCCGGCCGTACGCCGTGTCGTCGAGGTTGGCGACCAGCACCCGCTCGAGCAGGTCGGTGTCGGTGGCCTCCGCGTGCCGGAGCTGCGCGAGCATCGCGGTCCTGCGCACCCACAGGCTCTCGGGGTCGACCGCCCACGCGTCGATCACCGGCGTCGCCGCCGCACGGTGGTCGAGCAGCACCTGACCGACGAGGTGGCCCGCGATCTCGTCGACGACGTCCCACCAGGCACCGAGCCGGACGAGCTCCTCGAGCAGCGGCAGCAGGTCGGGGTCGAGCCAGGGGCGCGTACGACCGGTGGCGGAGCAGGGCGACGGCGGCGTACCACTCCTCGCGGTGGGTGGCGTCCTCGAACAGCTCCAGCGCCGCGGCCTCCCACTGGGCACGGTCGGCGAAGCGGTGGTCGGCCAGGATCGGGCGGAGCAGCGCCTTCAGCGCGGGAGCGCCGAGCCCGACGTAGGGCAGCTCGGACTTCATGTACGCCTGCTGCTGCGCGGCGCGCTCGGGGTCGCCGACCTCGGCCAGCGCAGCGCGGACGGCGCCGACGTACGTAGGACATCCCGAGCTCAGCCGACCAGCCGCTCGCGCAGGTGCTCGAGCTGGCGGGCCGGGTCCTCCGTCACGCCGCCGTGCACGGGGCCCGGCTGGAGGACGGTGCTGCGCGGCGCCTTGAGGAAGCCGAACCGCTGGCCGAGGGACTGTCGGGCCGCCTCGCCGGCGCGCTCGTCGCCGGCGCAGACGAGGTCGACGAACGCGAGCGCCTCGCGCACCTGCTCGACGTCGATCCCGCCGTGCAGCGCGCGCAGCCGGTCGGCGTCGACGTGGCACACGACGTCGAGGAAGTCAGCGGCCTGGCAGTGCAGCACCACGCCGACGTTGAGGAACTCCTCGCGGTCGGGTCGAGGCACGCAGCGCAGCACGACGTACTGGTAGGCCTGCCTCATCGAGCACCGCCCGGGAGCCACTGGCGGGTGCCGAGGCGGGCGACGAGGAAGTCGACGTACGCCGCTCGCAGAGCAGCTGGCCCCAGCTGATCGGCACCGTCCGTGCCGGGCACCGCCTCGAGCCACACGTCGGGCACGTCGCCGACGACCTCGGCGAAGACGTCGCGGCCCAGGGAGGCCGAGATCTCCTCGTCCAGCTCCTGCGCGCGACCGGCGCAGGTCTCGAAGACGTGGCCGCTCGGGTCCCACGGCTGGGCGGCGAACCGCGCCGGGTCGGTGACGCCGCCCGCCCACCCGTGGTGGAAGTAGAGCGAGGCACCGTGGTCGATCACCCAGAGGTCGCCGTGCCAGACCAGGAGGTTGGGGTTGCGCCACGACCGGTCGACGTTGGCGGTGAAGGCGTCGAGCCAGAGGACGCGGGCGCCCTCGTCGTCGGCCGTGCTCACCTGGCCGTCGACGCCGAACGAGCCGGGCAGGAAGTCGATGCCGAGGTTGGCGCCGACGCTGGCGTTGAGCAGGTCCTGCACCTCCTCGTCGGCCTCGTAGCGGGCGAGCTCGGGGTCGAGGTCGAGCACGACGAGGCGGGGGGTGCGCAGGCCGAGCCGGGTCGCCAGGCCGCTGACGATCACCTCGGCGACGAGCACCTTCGCGCCCTGGCCGGCGCCGCGGAACTTGCAGACGTAGGTGCCGAGGTCGTCGCCCTCGACGACGCCGGGCAGGCTGCCGCCCTCGCGCAGCGGGGTGACGTAGCGCGTGACGGTGACGAACGGGAGTCCGGTGGAGATCACTGGACCGGGGACTCCTCGGCGAGCCGCTGCGGTCTCGGCCTCGACGTCGAAGTCGGCCTGGGGCCACTGCAGGTCGAGCCCGCGCAGCGCATCGAGGAGCAGCTGGGCGACGGCGAGGTTGCGGTACCACTTCTTGTCGGAGGGGATGACGTGCCACGGTGCGACCTGCGTGCTGGTCCGCTCGAGCACGATCTCGTACGCCTCGCGGTACTTCGGCCAGAACGCGCGCTCGTCGAGGTCACCGGGGTTGTACTTCCAGTGCTTCTCCGGGTTGGCCAAGCCGCTCCTCGAGGCGGGCCTTCTGCTCGTCGGCGCTGATGTGGAGCATGCACTTGATGATCGAGTAGCCCTCCCCGCCAGTCGGGCCTCGAACTCGTTGATCGCGCCATACCGGCGCTCGATCTCGTCGGGCTCGGCGAACTCGCGGACCTTGGCGATCAGGACGTCCTCGTAGTGCGAGCGGTCGAAGACGCCGATGTAGCCCGCCGCGGGCAGCCCGCGCTCGATCCGCCACAGGAAGTCGTGGGCCCGCTCCTCGTCGGTCGGCGCCTTGAAGCTGGTGATCCGCACGCCCTGCGGGTCGACGAGGCCGATCGTGTGGCGCAGCACGCCACCCTTGCCGCTGGTGTCCATGCCCTGGAGCACGAGCAGCACGCGCCGCTCGCTGTCGACGGTCCGCTCGGCCCACAGCCGCTCCTGCAGGTCGGCGAGCTCGTCGCCCATCGCGAACAGGGCGCCCTTGCCGTCGGCCTTCTTGCCGTCGAACCCGGGTGCCGCGTCGGTCTCGATCGAGGTCAGGTCGACCGGGCCGGGCGGCAGTCGGAGGGCGTCGGCGATCGGAGAGGTCGTCATGGGCACATCATGGCCCACCCAGCACGCGGCGTACGTCCAGCGTGCAGCCGACGACCGTGGCCACCCCGCCGTCGCGCTGCGGCTCGTCGAACCACGTGCCCCGCACGAAGCCGGCCTTGTCGAGGATCCGCAGCGACGCCGCGTTGCCGTGGTCGGGTGCGGCGAAGTACGCCGATGCGTCCGGGAACCGGTGTCGTGCGCCGAGCATCCAGGTCCAGAGGATGCGCGCCCCGAGCCCGCGGCCGACCCACGCCGGCTCACCGATCACGTAGTCCAGCCCGATCGCGTCCGGATCGGGCGTCAGCAGCGCGAAGTCCGGGTAGTCGCGGATCCGGTAGTCCTGGACGAAGCCGATCGAGTGACCGTTGACGTCGACGACCCACATCCGGGTCGGCGTCGTGCCGTCGACGCGAGGGCCGTAGCGCGACAGCACCGCCTCGTTGCCCGGGTCACCGTCGTTGCCCCACCAGCGGCGTACGTGCTCCTCCCGCAGCCAGCGGGCGAGGATCGGCAGGTCGCCGCGGGTCATCGCGCGCAGCACGATCCGCTGGTCCGGCTCGACGACGAATCGCTTCACCTCTCCCGACAGGTCGTCGGCGACCGGGTCGCCGGGCACGCCCGAGGCGATCCGCGCCGCGGCGGCCGCCCACGACTCGTCGGGGCCGACCGAGCCGGCGAGCTCCCGCCCGTCGTGGCGGACGACGACCGGGACGTGGTCCGCCACGTCAGTGCGCCAGGGCACCCGGGACGACCGGCGGCAGCACCGACCACGGGAAGTCGATCCACTGCTCCGTGCGTCGCCACGCGTAGTCGGGCTTGATCACCGACTGGGGCTTCTCGTAGATGACCACGGTGCGGGCCTCGGCGACGTGGCCCTCGCAGAACTCGTGCACGAGCTCGAGGGTCCGTCCGGTGTCGGCGACGTCGTCGGCGATCAGCACCTTGAGCCCCGACAGGTCCACGCCGCGCGGGCGTCGGCGGCAGCATGATCGGGACGTCGAGGCGCTGGTCGACGCCGGTGTAGAACTCGACGTTGATCACCGACAGGTTCTTCACGCCGAGGGCGTAGCCGAGCCCCATGCCGAGGGCGAGCCCGCCGCGCGCGATCGACAGGATCATGTCGGGCACGAAGCCGGAGTCCGCCACCTCCTGCGCCAGCTCGCGGCTGGCGGTGCCGAACATCTCGTAGGTCAGGACCTCGCGTTCGCTGCTCACGGGTCACATCCCACCAGAGGTCCGCGGCGCGTCGGAAGGGGATGGTTCAGAAGTCGGGGTGCGGCTCGTCGAGCTCCTCGTCCTGCTCGCCCAGCGCCTCGCGCACGACCGAGAACGCGAGCCCGGCGGCGTAGCCCTTGCGGGCCAGCATGCCCGGCGAGCCGCCGGGTCGCGACCTGGCGGTCGAGGCCGGCCATCGAGCGCAGCTTCTTGTCGACCAGGGCCCGCGCGGCGGTCCGCTGGTCGTCCTCGTCGATCTGCTCGAGCGCCTCCTTGGCCTCCTCGTCGCCGACGCCCTTGCGCCGCAGCTCCTGCGCCAGCGCGCGGGGCGCCAGGCCACGGCTGCGGTGCCGGCTCTCCACCCACTGGCGGGCGTAGGCCGAGTCGTCGATCAGCCCGACCTCGGTGAACCGGTCGAGCAGCTCGGTGGCGACCTCGTCGGGCACCTCGCGCTTGGCCAGCTTGTCGGCGAGCTCCTTGCGGGTGCGCGCCTGACCGGTCAGGGAGTCGAGCACGATCGTGCGGGCCACACCCTCGGGGTCGGCCTGCACCTCGGCGGCGGCCGCCGCCTGGCGCGCCTCCCTGCGCCTCCGCGCGCTCGCGAAGGACTTCGGTGCGACCGCGTCCGCCGCGCTTCTTCCCGCGCCGCTCGGTCGGTGCGCGTCGTCTCCGCGTGGGGCGTGGGTGGGGTCTCCCCCACCCACGCCTTCACACCGAGGCTGACGTCACCGGCCCAGTCGGGCGGCGGTCGGTTCTCGTCGGTCATCGACAGGTGTCAGCGACAGGTGTCGACGACTAGAAGTCGTTGACCCCGATGGGCTCGTCGCTCAGGTCGTCGGCAGGCTTGTCGACGGCGGGAGTGACGCCCAGCTTCTCCAGGATCAGCTTCTCGATCTCGTTGGCGAGGTCGGGGTTGTCCTTGAGGAAGTTGCGCGAGTTCTCCTTGCCCTGGCCGAGCTGGTCGCCCTCGTAGGTGTACCAGGCGCCGGCCTTGCGGATGATGCCCGCCTCGACGCCGACGTCGATCAGGCCACCCTCGCGGCTGATGCCCTTGCCGTACATGATGTCGAACTCGGCCTGCTTGAACGGCGGGGCCACCTTGTTCTTCACGACCTTGACGCGGGTGCGGTTGCCGACCATGTCGGTGCCGTCCTTGAGCGTCTCGATGCGGCGCACGTCGAGGCGCACCGAGGAGTAGAACTTCAGCGCGCGGCCACCGGTGGTGGTCTCGGGCGAGCCGAACATCACGCCGATCTTCTCGCGCAGCTGGTTGATGAAGATGGCGGTGGTGCCGGAGTTGTTGAGGGCACCGGTCATCTTGCGGAGCGCCTGGCTCATCAGGCGGGCCTGGAGGCCGACGTGGCTGTCGCCCATCTCGCCCTCGATCTCGGCGCGGGGCACGAGCGCGGCGACCGAGTCGATGACGATCAGCGACAGGGCGCCGGAGCGGATCAGCATGTCGGCGATCTCGAGCGCCTGCTCGCCCGAGTCGGGCTGGGAGACGAGGAGGGCGTCGGTGTCGCACCCGAGCGCCTTGGCGTAGTCGGGGTCGAGCGCGTGCTCGGCGTCGATGAAGGCGACGATGCCGCCGGCCGCCTGGGCGCTGGCCACCGCGTGGAGGGCGACCGTCGTCTTTCCGGAGGACTCCGGACCGTAGATCTCCACGACCCGGCCGCGCGGCAGGCCGCCCAGGCCGAGGGCCACGTCGAGGGCGATCGACCCGGTGGGGATCACCTCGAGCGGGGCACGCGTCTCGTCGCCCAGTCGCATGACCGAGCCCTTGCCGAACTGCTTCTCCACCTGTGCGAGCGCGGCGTCGAGGGCCTTCTCGCGGTCTGCTCCAGCCATTGCTGTGTCCCGTTCTCTCGTCGTTGTGTCGGTACGTCTGCGACGCTAGGGCGAGCCACTGACAGTCCCTGATCAGGACCGTCGGATGCTGTGGACAACCTCGCCCGGCGTCGTACCTGTGGACGCACAGTAGCCCGAACAGGTGTTCGACACGACGTTCGAACGCGGCGTGTCGCGCGCGTGTTCCGAGGAGCCGGTCGACGGCCTCAGGAGTGCCGGCGGGTGACCCGACCGGCCACCACGACCGTGCCCGCGAGCAGCGCCGCGAAGGCGGCGAGGGCGGCGTAGCCCAGCGCTCCGACGATCACCCCGGCCAGGGCGCCGCCGCCGGCGGCGGTGAGGGCCATCGCCATGTCGGAGGTGCCCTGCACGTCGGTGCGGGCCGCGATCGGGGTGCGGTCGGCGATCACCGTCGAGGCGGCCACCGTCGCGCACGACCAGCCCAGGCCGAGCAGGAAGAGCCCGGTGAGGATCTGCCACGACGAGCCCTCGGGCGAGAGCCCGCACAGCGCGAGCGAGACCAGCAGCACCACTCCCCCGGTCACCAGGACGGTCGAGCGGCCGAACCGGTCGGCGGCCCACCCGACGACCGGCGAGAAGGCGAACATGCCGGCGACGTGGACCGAGATGACGAAGCCGATGACCTCGAGGTGCGCCCCGCCGTGCTCCATGTGGAGCGGCGTCATGATCATCACCGTCACCATCGCCGCGTGCGCGCACGCCATCGCGACGACCGCGGCACCGACGGCCGGCACCTCGCGCACGACCTCCACGAAGGTCGCCCACGACCGGCCGCGCGGCTGGGGGCCGACGGTCGGCGAGACGCCCGCCGCGGCCTGGGCCAGGAGGAGCGGGTCGGGTCGCAGCCGCCACCACACCCAGCCCGCGGTGAGGACGAGCACCACGGCACCGATGGCGAAGCCGCCGGTCAGCTCGGGGATGCCCAGGGACCGCCCGGCCGATCCGCCGACGCCGACGAGGTTGGGCCCGGCCACGGCGCCGATCGTGCTCGCCCACACGACGAGCGACAGCGACCGCGCGCGGTGCTCCTCGGTCGCGAGGTCGGTCGCGGCGTAGCGCGACCCGGTGTTGACGGCGGTGGTCGCACCGAGGAGGAGGGAGCCGAGCAGCAGGACGAGCATCGAGCCGACGACACCTGCGACGACCGCGAGCACGGCGCCGGTCGCGCCCATCAGGTAGCCGGCGACGAGCCCGACGCGACGTCCGCGCCGTCCCATCACCCGCGCCAGGCCGTAGGCCGTGGCCGCCGTCCCGAGCACCTGGAAGGTCTGCGCGAGCCCGGCCATCGTGTCGCTGCCGGAGATGTCGCGGGCCAGCAGCGAGGAGGTGGTGACGCCGATCGTCACCCCGACGGCGCCGACCGCCTGCGAGACCAGGAGCGTGCGCACGGTGTGGCGCTGGACGACCTCGAGGTCGAGGTCGGTGGTCACCGGTGGGACGGCGCTGCTCACCGCTCGCTCTCCGGCAGCTCCAGCTGGCGGCGGACCGCTGCCCAGACCTGCTTCGGCGACATGCCCGGCGTCGAGCGCCTCCCGCGTGGTGCAGGCCGTCGAGGTCGCGCACGACCGTCAGCTCGGCCCACGTGCGCGAGTAGCTGCGGCCGAGCGCCTCGTCGAGCCGCGTCCAGAACTCCGTGTGCCTCACGAGGACACCTCATCACGGACCGCCGACAGCTCGATCCAGGTCTCCCCCCGGGTGCCCGCGACGCCCGACCGGACGGACACGTCGGACCACCCCGCGGCGGCGACCACGGACGTCACGTCGTCGGCCTGCCAGTAGGTGAAGTGCCGCGGGTGCGTGATCGAGCCGTGGGTGGACCAGCCGTCCCCGTCCCCCTCCTTGAGCGAGACGCGCAGCACCCCGCCGGCGCGGGTGACCTCCGCGAGCCGGGCGAGCACCGTCGGCAGGTCGTCGCGCCGCACGTGCAGCAGCGACGCGTTGGCCCACACGGCGTCGTACGGCCCGTCCGGCGAGGACAGGTCGTCGACGAGCGGGTCGAGCAGGTCGCACCCGACACCCTGCGCACGCAGCAGGTCGACGAAGCCCGGGGTGATGTCCGTACGCCGCACGCGGAGGCCGAGCGTCTCCATCAGCCGCGCGTCGCGCCCGCCGCCGGAGCCGATCTCGAGCACCCGGGCACCCTGGCCCAGCAGCTCGGCGAAGGCCTCGATGTCGGCACGGACCGAGTCGGGCACCACCGGTCCGTTGGCGGCGTACGCCTCCGCGTCGAGGTCGTAGGCGCGGACCGTCTCGTCCTTGCTCACCCGAGCTCACCCGCGCTCACCCGGCGCCCACGTCGTGGAGGTGGTGGACGACGTCGTGCAGGTGGTAGCTGCCGAGCGTCTCGACGGTGAAGCGGTCGCCGTTCGAGCGCACGCCCGGGCGGTCCTTCGTGGCATCGGTGACGCTCGCGTAGATGCCGGCGACGGTGCCCGCGGCCTCGATCAGCTCCGACCGCGACGGTGGTGGGGTCCTGGCTGCCGTAGTCGCTCTCGACGGCGGTCTCGTCCTGGTCCCAGTTGGCGAAGGTCGGCTCGTCCTCGTCGAGCATCGCCCGGAGCCGCTGCGCGAAGAGGACGTGCACGTCGCGGACGTGGCAGCCGTACTCCAGCGGCGACCACACGCCCGGGCCCGGTCGCACCGCGACATCCCTGCGTGCGAGCACGTCCGACCACGTCATCGCGGTGTCGTGGACCAGGCGCGGCAGGTCGCCGATCCCCTGCGCCGACGGGTCGAAGCCGCAGTCGGGGCACGGTCGCTCGAGCACCCAGGTCCAGTCCTTGGTGTCCGGGACGATCGCGTCGGGTGCAGCGCTCATGGCCGCCATCCAACCAGCCCCGGCATCGGGGACAATCGGTGGAATGGACATCCGTCGCGCACTTCCTGCCGACCTGCCCGCAGTCTCCGGGATCTACGGCCGCGAGGCCCGCGAGGGCCACGCCACCTTCGACGTCGAGCCGCGCCCGATGGCCCTGTGGGAGGAGAAGCTGGCGGCGACCGGACCCGGTGAGCACTTCCTCGTCGCCGAGCACGAGGGCGAGGTCATCGGGCACACCGGCTCGACCCCCTACCGCCCCAAGCCGGCCTACCTCCACACCCGCGAGAGCTGGGTCTACGTGACGCCCGGCCACCAAGGCCTCGGCACCGGCAGGGCGTTGTACGACGCCCTCCTCGCGCTGCTCGTCGACGACGGCGTGCACCTCGTCGTGGCCGGCGTCGCCCTGCCCAACGACGCGAGCCTCGCGCTGCACCGCGCGGTCGGCTTCGAGGAGGTCGGCACGATGCGCGAGGTCGGCCGCAAGTTCGACCGGTGGATCGACCTGATGTGGCTGCAGAAGGTGCTGGCCTGACTCAGGCCAGCCCGAGCTCGCGGGTCGAGACCTCGCGCATCTCGACCTTGCGCACCTTGCCGGTCACGGTCATCGGGAACTCCTCGACGACCATCACGTAGCGCGGGATCTTGTAGTGCGCCAGCCTGCCGTCGGCGTACGCCCGCACCGCCGCCGCGTCCAGCGGCGTCGGTGCCCGGCCGCATCCGCAGCCACGCGCACAGCTCCTCGCCGTACTTCGCGTCCGGGACGCCGACGACCTGCACGTCCTCGATGTCGGGGTGCGTGTAGAGGAACTCCTCGATCTCGCGCGGGTAGATGTTCTCCCCGCCGCGGATCACCATGTCCTTGATCCGGCCGGTGATCCGCACGTAGCCCTCGTCGTCCATCACCCCGAGGTCGCCGGTGTGCATCCAGCCGTCGGCGTCGATCGCCTCGGCGGTCTTCTCCTGGTCGTCCCAGTAGCCGAGCATCACCGAGTAGCCGCGGGTGCAGAACTCCCCCGCCTCGCCGCGCGGCAGCGTGTCGCCGCTGACCGGGTCGACGATCTTGACCTCGAGGTGCGGGGCGACCCGGCCGACGGTCCCGACCTTGCGCTCGAGCGAGTCGTCGGTGTGGGTCTGCGTCGACACCGGCGACGTCTCGGTCATGCCGTAGGCGATCGTCATCTCGTCGATCCCGGCGTCGATGAGCTTCTTCATCATCTCCTCGGGGCACGGCGAGCCGGCCATGATCCCGGTGCGCACGCTGCCCAGGTCGTACGACGTCGAGGTCGGGCAGCGCCCACTCCGCGATGAACATCGTCGGCACGCCGTAGAGCGAGGTGCACCGCTCGTCGGACACGGCACGCAGGGTGAGGGCCGGGTCGAAGCCGGGCGCCGGGATCACCATCGTGGCGCCGTGGCTGGTGCACGCGAGGTTGCCCATCACCATCCCGAAGCAGTGGTAGAAGGGCACCGGGATGCAGACCCGGTCCTCCTCGGTGTAGCGGCAGGCCTCGCCGACGAGGTAGCCGTTGTTGAGGATGTTGCGGTGGCTGAGGGTCGCGCCCTTCGGGAAGCCCGTGGTGCCGGACGTGTACTGGATGTTGATCGGGTCGTGCGGCGTCCAGCGATGCCGACCGCGCGCGGAGGTCGTCCGCGGAGACGCCCGACCCGTCGGCCAGCAGGCCGGCCCAGCTGTGCTCGTCGTCGAGGTGGACGACCCGCTCGAGGGTGTCGAGCCGGTCGGCGGTCTCCTGGATCATCGCGCGGTAGTCGCTGGTCTTGAACGACGTCGCGCTGACCAGCATCCGCATGCCGCTCTGGTTCACGACGTAGGCGAGCTCGTGGGTGCGGTAGGACGGGTTGACGTTGACCAGGATCGCGCCGACCTTCGCCGTGGCGAGCTGCACGAGCGTCCACTCGGCGCTGTTGGGTCCCCAGATCCCGACGCGGTCGCCCTTCTCGATGCCCGCGCCGATCAGGCCGCGCGCCACGGCGTCGACGTCGCGGTCCAGCTCGGCCCACGTCCAGCGGCGGCCGCTCGCGCGCTCGACCAGCGCCTCGCGGTCGGCGTACGACGCCACCGTCCGCTCGAGGTTGGCTCCGATCGTCTCCTCCAGCAGCGCCGGTGTGGTCTCGCCCTGTGCGTAGGAGTCCATCCCGGCAACCTAGGACGGCCCCGTCCTGCGGTTGGCTACAGGTTGGTCAGGTGAGCAGCAGCTTGTCGAGGCGACGGCGTACGACGAGCAGGCCGACGATGCCCATCACCACGAGGTAGACGACCGAGACCGCCGACTCCCAGGTGACGACCCCGGTGGTGAGCTCGCGGCACAGCACGACGCCGCGGTAGAGCGGCGTGGCCTCGACGACCCAGCGCAGGACGCCGTCGCCGAACGCCTCGACCGGGAAGAACGTCGCCGAGAAGAGGAAGAGCGGCATCTGCGCGAGCGTGATCTTGTCGAAGTCCTGCCAGCGACTTCATCCACGTGGTCAGCGCCATGCAGACCGCCGAGAACGCGAAGGCGATCAGGATCGCCGCCGGCAGCGCGAGCACCGCCCACCACGACTCGACGAGTCCCATCGCGACCATCACGACGAGGAAGGCGGCGGAGTAGACCGACCCGCGGATCAGCCCCCAGGCGATCTCGCCGCGGGCGATGTCACCCGTGGTCAGCGGCGTGGCGAGCATCTGGTCGTAGAGCTTCTCGTACTTCAGCTTGAAGAAGACGTTGAACGTCGAGTCGAGCAGCGCGCCGTTGAAGGCCGAGGTGGCGAGCATCGCCGGCGCCACGAACGCGGCGTAGGGCACCTGCTCGCCGTGGAACTCGAAGCTGTCGATCAGCTGGCCGACGCCGATGCCGATCGAGAAGAGGTAGAGCACGGGCTCGAGGAAGCCGGTGAGGAAGAGCTTCCACGCCGACTTGTAGACGATGAAGTTGCGCAGCACGAGCAGCCGCGCGGCGTGCGCCGGGGTCAGGGGTGCGGGGATCGCGACCCGGTCGAGGGTGGCCATCAGACCTCCAGCCGCTTGTCGAGGCCGGTGACCGACCAGCGCCAGCCGACGACGCAGAGGACGACCAGCACGGCGACGTTGATCGCCGGCCAGCGACCAGTCGACGGTGTCGAGGCAGAACATCCGCGACAGCGAGACGCCGTGCCACAGCGGCGTCAGCCGGGCGACCCACTCGAGCACCGGGCCGAGGTTGGTGATCGGGAAGAACGCGCCGGAGAAGAGCGTCAGCGGCAGCACGCCGAGGCGGAAGAGGACGCCGAAGCCCTCCTCGGACTTGAGCCGCGCGGAGTAGCCGAACGTCAGCAGCGCGAAGGCGGTGCCGACGAGCACCTGCGCCACCCAGGCGAGCAGCGGGCCCCACCAGCTCTCGAAGACCCCGAACGGCGCGAGCACGAGCATGAAGACCGCGCACGCGGAGGCCACGCGGAACACCACGAAGGCCACGAAGGCGTTGACCAGGTCGCGCACGGCCAGCGGCGTCGCGAGCTGGGCGAAGAACGTCTTGTGCCACTTGATGGCGCCCATGACGGGGTACGTCGACTCGCTGACCGCGATCGTCATCGCGTGCGACGCGACCAGGCCGGGGACGATGAAGGCGAGGTAGGACGTCGCACCCTCGAGCCTGCCGGGGTCGGCGTCGATGAAGCCGCCGAGGAGCACGCCCATGGCGACGACGTAGAACAGCGGCGTGGCGAAGGAGCTGATCACTCCCCCGCGCCAGGTGCGCTTGTAGACGGTCAGCCAGTAGTCGTACTGCCGGGCCATGCCCTCCCACGCGGAGAGCGTGCCGGCGGGCCGGTCCGTGCGCGTCGGTCGCGTCGGGGTGGTCGCCATCAGTCGGCCAGGCTCCGGCCGGTGAGGCGCAGGAAGACGTCCTCGAGCGTCGAGCGGCGCACGAGCGTGGCGATCGGCTGCAGGCCGCGCTCGATCACCGCGGTGACGACGTCCTCGCCGCGGTCGCTGTAGACGAGCAGCCGGTCGGGCAGCACCTCGACGCGGTCGCCGAGGTCCTCGATCTTCTCGGCCAGCGCCTCGTGCTCGCCGACCCCGAAGCGCAGCTCGGCGACCTCGCGCGTCGAGTGGGACTCGATCAGCTCGCGCGGCGAGCCCTCGGCGGCGATCACGCCCTTGTCCATCACGACGAGCCGGTCGCAGAGCTGCTCGGCCTCGTCCATGTAGTGCGTGGTGATCACGAGCGTCACGCCCGCCTGCTTGAGCCGGAAGAGCTGGTCCCACAGCACGTGGCGCGCCTGCGGGTCGAGGCCGGTGGTCGGCTCGTCGAGCAGCAGCAGGTCGGGGTTGTTGATCAGGCTGCGGGCGATGGTGAGCCGGCGCTTCATGCCGCCGGACAGGTCCTCGACCTTGGACTTCGCCTTCTCGGTGATCTGGGCGAACTCGAGCAGCTCGTTGGCCCGGTCGCGGCAGGTGGCGCGGTCGATGCCGAAGTAGCGGCCGTAGATGTAGAGGTTGTCGAAGACGTTGAGCTCGTTGTCGAGCGTGTCCTCCTGCGGGCAGACACCGAGCCGGCCGCGGATCGCCGGGCCGTCGGTGGCCGGGTCCATGCCGAGGATCCGGAGCTCGCCGGAGGTCACCGGGCTGACCGAGGCGATCATCCTCATCGTGCTCGACTTGCCGGCGCCGTTGGGGCCGAGGAAGCCGAACGCCTCGCCCTTGCGGACGTCGACGTCGATGCCCTTCACCGCTTCGAAGTCCCCGAAGGACTTGCGCAGTCCGCGCGCCGAGATCATGGAGTGCGTCACATCGAGTGACCCTAGATCAGCCCGGCGACAACCGACGAACTGCTTTCAGCCGTCGTTCGCCGGCGTCAGCCGCAGGAGGCGCCCGGCGCCCTCGTCCTCCAGCAGCCAGATGGCGCCGTCCGGTGCCTCCTCGACCGCGCGGACCCGCTCCCCCAGGTCGAAGACCTCGGACTCGCCGGCGGTCGTGCCGTCGAGGTCGACCCTGACCAGCGCCTCGCCCGACAGCGCACCGAGGAACGCGTCGCCCTGCCAGTCGGCGAAGAGGTCCCCGCCGTAGATCATCAGGCTGCCGGGCGAGATGCTCGGGTTCCACGACGTCACCGGGGCGGCGAAGCCGTCGCCCTCGGCGTGGTCGGGGATCTCGCCGCCGCCGTAGTCGCTGCCGTTCGACACCTCGGGCCAGCCGTAGTTCGAGCCGGCCTCGACGAGGTTGAGCTCGTCGCCGCCCTCGGGCCCCATCTCGGAGGACCAGAGCGTCCCGTCGGCCGCGAACTCGAGACCGAGCGGGTTGCGGTGGCCCCACGTCCAGATCTCCGCGGTGACCCCGCCCTCGTCCGCCAACGGGTTGCCCGGCGCGGGTGTGCCGTCGAGCATCAGCCGCACGATCGTGCCGAGGGTGTTGGAGGTGTCCTGGGCGGGCGCGCCCTGCTGGCGCTCGCCCGAGGAGACGAAGAGGTGCTCGCCGTCCGGGGAGAAGGCCAGGCGGTGGCTCAGGTGGCCGTCACCGCTCGTCTTCGGCGTCTGGCGCCAGATCACCTCGAGTCCGTCGAGGCGCGGGGCGCCGTCGGTGACGAGGCGGGCCCGACCGACGACCGCCCCGATCCCACCGTCGCCCTCCTCCGCCCAGCTGAGGTAGACGGTGCCGTCCTCGTCGTACGTCGGTGCCGGCAGCACGTCGCCCAGGCCGGCCTGCCCGCTGTCGGCCACCGTCGGCACGCCGGCGACCTCGACGCGTTCCCCACTGTCCGCGTCGCGGAGGTGGAGGACCCCGCTCCGTTCGGTCACCAGCAGGTCACCGTCGGGCAGGAACGCCATCGCCCAGGGCTCGTCGAAGCGGTCGAGCTCCTCGACCTCGAAGGGCCAGTCCCGGTCGCCGACGCTGGTCGCGGGACCCAGCGCGCCGGAGGAGGCGCTGTCGGCGCACCCGGCCGTCAGCGCAGCCACGATCCCGGCGAGGACGAGCGGCGCTGACTTCATGGGTCCATGGTGCGTGCCGCCACCAACCCCGCCCGGGCGCGCGCCGTGGGGACGTGCCCGGTAGGAAGGAGGCATGCGCATCTTCCTCACCGGCGGCAGCGGCAAGGCCGGCCGGCACGTCGCCCCCTACCTCGCCGAGCAGGGCCACCAGGTCACCAACGCCGACCTCGTGCCCCTCGACCACCCCGACGTCATCGACCTCCGGGTCGACCTCACCGACGCCGGCGAGGTCTACTCCGCCCTCGCCGGGCTGGCGACGTTCGACGAGCTCGACCTGCCCGAGAAGCCGACGTACGACGCCGTGGTGCACCTCGCCGCGATCCCGGCGATCCTCAAGCAGGCGGACGCCGCGACCTACGCGATCAACGTCCTCAGCACCTACCACGTCCTCGAGGCCGCGACCCGGCTCGGCGTCCCGAAGGTCGTCTTCGCCTCGTCGGAGACGACGTACGGCATCTGCTTCGCGCAGGGTGAGCGCAAGCCGCTCTACGTGCCCGTCGACGAGGAGCACCCGACGGTCCCCGAGGACTCCTACGCGATGTCGAAGGTCGCGGGCGAGGTGACGGCGCGGTCGTTCCACGCGCGCTCCGGCGCGGACATCTACGGCCTGCGGATCAACAACGTCATCGAGCCGCACGAGTACGCCGAGATGTTCCCCGCCTTCCTCGCCGACCCGGCGCTCCGCCGGCGCAACCTGTTCGCCTACATCGACGTGCGCGACCTCGGGCACATGGTGCAGCGGTGCCTGGAGACCGACGGCCTGGGCTTCGAGGTCTTCAACGTCGCGAACCCCGACATGTCGGTGGCCGCGACGACCGACGAGGTCATCGCGCGGTTCTACGACGGGGTCGAGGTGCGTCGCGAGATGGGACGCGACGAGACGTTCTTCGCCATCGACAAGGCACGCGAGCTGGTCGGCTTCGACCCGCAGCACTCCTGGCGCGACGTGCTGGACGACCCGCACCGCGACGCCTGAGTCAGCGCGACCGGGCCTGTCCGATCGCGGCGGCGATGGCCGCGAGGTGGGCGGGGGTGGATCCGCAGCACCCGCCGACGAGGTCGATGCCGAGGTCGGCGATGCGACCCGCGTGGGCGGCCATGTCCTCCGCGCTGGCGTCGTACTCGAAGTGGTCGCCCACCACCTGCGGCAGGCCCGCGTTGGACTGGGCGACCAGCAGCAGGCCGTCGGGCCGCGCCGCCACCATCTCCGCGGCGATGAGCTCCATCTCCTCGGGGCCGCGACCGCAGTTGGCACCGACGGCGTCGGCGCCGGCAGCCGCGAGGTGGGTCACGGCGTCGCCGGGACGCACCCCCATCATCGTGCGGAGGTTGGTGTCGAAGCTCATCGTGACGATGACCGGCAGGTCGGGCGCGACCTCGCGGGCCGCCGCCAGCGCGGCGTCCGCCTCGGCGAGGTCGCTGAGCGTCTCGACGAGCACGAGGTCGATCCCACCCTCGACCAGCGCAGCCAGCTGCTCGGCGAAGAGGGCCTGGGTCTCCTCGGCGGTCAGCGTCCCGAGCGGCGCCATCAGCTCGCCGGTCGGTCCGAGGTCGCCGGCCACGAGCAGCCCGCGCGCGTCGGCGACGGAGCGCGCGACCTGCGCGGCGTTGCGGTTCACCTCGGCGAGCCGGTCTCCGAGGCCGTGCATGTCGAGGCGCGGACGCGTGCCGCCGAAGGTGTTGGTGGTCAGCACGCGCGAGCCGGCGTCGGCGTACGCCGTGTGCGCCGCGCGGACCGCGTCCTGGTTCTCCAGGTTCCAGAGCTCTCCCGGCGCACCGTCCTCGAGGCCGCTGTCCTGCAGCAGCGTGCCCATCGCGCCGTCGAGGACGACGGGCCGGTGGTCGCCGAGGATCGCTGCGAGGCGGTTCATGCGGTCAACCCGTCGAGGTAGCCGGCGATCCGCTCGGCGGGCCACTCGCGGTCGAGCTCGGCGGCGACGCGGTCGAGCACCTCCGCCGGTGCACCGTCGGCCTCGGTCCAGGGCGAGCGCTCCCAGCCCTCGAGGTAGTCGGTCGCGCCGGTGTCGCCGAGCCGCATCGCGGCCTCGTCGATCGCCTCCTGGAACCTCGCCGCGAGCTGCACCTTCGCGGTCTCCTCGCCCGACCGGGCCGCGACCATCGACGGCAGCTCGCGCCACCTCGTCACCTGGAACTCCGTCATGCTCCGAGCCTAGGTGGGGCGGCCGACAGCGGGCCGGGCGTCCCGACGCGTGGGCCGCGTTCGACGTGCCTGCCTAGGCTCGACCCGTGATCGAGCCGGTGTCCCCCGACGCCCCTGCCCTGCGTGGGCGCGTGCTGATGAGCCAGGACTGGCGCGACCTCACCTTCCTGCACTGGGCGGTCGATCCCGCCCTGGTCGCGGACCGGATGCCGGCGGGCGTGCGCCCCGACGTCTTCGAGGGCCGCACCTACGTCGGGCTCATCCCCTTCCGCATGGTCGACGCCGGGTTCGGCCGCGGTCCGGCCGTCCCCTGGGCCGGGTCGTTCCTCGAGACCAACGTGCGGCTCTACTCCGTCGACGACACCGGTCGCCGCGGCATCGTCTTCCTGAGCCTCGACACCGACCGCGCGCTCGTCGTCGCCGGCGCCCGTGCCGGCTTCGGCGTGCCCTACCGCTGGGCGCGGATGCGGCACCGTGCGGTGGGCGGCGACCACACCTACGACGCGCGGCTGCGCTGGCCGGGCACGCGCGGGTCGAGCCACGTCGTCGTACGCCCCGGCGCGGAGCGCGAGCCCACGGACCTCGACCACTTCCTCAGCGCCCGCTGGGGCCTGCACACGCGGTGGGGCGGCCGCACGCTCTACGTCCCCAACCACCACGCGCCCTGGTCGGTCCACGACGCGGAGGTGCTGGCGCTCGAGGACGGGCTGATGGCGTCCGTCGGGCTCCCCGGCCTCGCCGACCGGGCTCCCGACCACGTGGGGTTCAGTCCCGGCGTGCACACCGACTTCGGGTTCCCCGTCGACGC
>CAWCGM010000040.1:0-207764 GCA_963795095.1 uncultured Actinomycetota bacterium
GGGCGCTCAGGCGGTGAGGCGCTCGGCCAGCTCGGCGGCGGCCTGCCCGGCCCGGTGCCCGAGCGGCTCGGCGCCCTCGACGCGGTGCTGGTGGGCGCCGCCGAGGAGCACGGGAGCGGTCGCGGAGATCGCCTGCACCGCCTCGCGCACGGCCGGCAGGTCCTCGACCGTCGGGACGCCGAGCACGACGGCGTCGGGTCGCACGGCGCGGGCGGTGTCGATCCACGCCTCGACCGGGAGGTCGGCGCCGAGGTAGGTGACCGCCACGCCGCGGCTGCGGAGCACCATCGCGAAGGCCAGCACGCCCAGCTCGTGGCGCGATCCGCGCGCCAGCCCGACCATCACGGTCGGGGCACCGGCGGCGGGGTGCGGGAGCTGGTGGAACTCCTGCGCCAGCCGCCGCAGCACGGCCGCGCTGGCGAAGTGCTCACCGGCGATGCTGACGTCGCCGCGCTGCCAGGCCTCGCCCAGCCGCACGAGCGAGGGCATCAGCCACTCGTCGACCACGACGGCGAGGTCGGCCTGGGCGAACGCCTTGTCGACGAGGCTCTCGAGTCGTACGACGTCGAAGTCGAGTGCGCACCCGATCAGCTCGTCGAGGTGCGACAGCGGCGACCCGTCGTCCCGGGGCGGCAGCACGGAGGCCGAGCCGGTCGGCTCCTCGAGCACCTTGCGGGCGGCGATCCGCGGGGCCCAGCCGGCGTCGACGAGGTCGCGCATCACCGACAGCCGGCGCACCGCCTCGTCGTCGTAGAGCCGGTAGTTGCCCTCGCTCCGCACCGGCTCGACGACGCCGTAGCGCTGCTCCCACTTGCGGAGCGTCTCGCGCGGGACGCCGGTGAGCTGCGCGGTGCGGCCGGCGGTGTACACACCCCGGAGGGTAGCACCAGGGTGGACAAACCGTGGACAGACTGTCTACCGTCCCCCTTGTCCACAACGGTGGACAGACTGTGGACAGAAGTGGTGGAGAGATCGTGGAGCACGCGTACGACATGGAGGACGCCGGTCGCGGCAGCTGGCTGCAGGCCGCGGGGATCTCCGCGATGGTCGTGGCGGCGCTCGCCACGATCCTGTTCGGCACCCCCGCGATGTCGGACCAGGGGTCGACGGACGGCTCGTGCCGGCTCGACCTCGTGGCCCAGGAGTGGACCGGGAGCTCCTGCGACGACGTCGCGGCGGAGTCCGCCACCCGCTGAGGTCTCGGCCGGGGCTCAGCCGGTCCTGAGGTCGCGCAGGGTCGCCAGCACGTCGGGCCAGTGCGCCACGAGGGTGGCGAGGTGGGTGGTGCGGGGTCGTACGACGACCTCGACGTCGCCGAGACCGGCGACCAGGTCGGCGGCGGCGTCCGCTCCCGAGCGGTCGTCGAGCTCGCCGAACCAGGCGCGCACCGGACAGCGCACCTCGGCCGGCCCGTGCTGCCACGGGCGGTGGAGCAGGGCTGCGTCACGGAGGTAGCCGTCGGGCTCGGCCAGCGCCTCGCGCACCGACGCCGCGACCTCGGCCGGCCCGAGCGACGACACCAGGTCGGCGTCCTCCGGCGGGAGCATCGTGAGCCACCGCGCGGTGAGCGCGTCGTCCGACGGGTCGCGGGGTCGACGCCCGCGCGCCACTGGAGGAACTCGGGCGCGAAGCTCGGCGACCAGCTCCTCGACCGGCTCGGGCCGGGCGCCGGGTGGCTGGGTCGCCACCAGGCCGAGCGCGGTGACCCGGTCGGGGTGCCGCGCGGCGGTCGCGACGGCGTACGCACCTCCGACCGACATGCCGAGCACCGCGAGGCGTTCGTGCCCGAGCTCGCTCGCCACCCCGGCGAGGTCGTCGGCCACGCTGCCGTGGGTGCTCGCGTGCGTGGTGGAACGTCCGTAGCCGGGGCGGTTCACGCACAGCAGTCGTACGCCGACCGCACGGGCCGCCGCGTCCCCCGTCATCGCCACGTGGCGGGTGTCCGGGCAGCCGTGGAGCACCGCGACGAGGGGACCGTCGGGATCTCCGCCGACCCAGCCCTCGAGGACCCGTCCGTCCGCGGCGCGCCAGAGCACCTCAGCCGGCCGCCGTGAGCCGGGCGGCCAGGGCGGAGGCCGCGGCACCCGCCCGGTGCCCGAGCCGTTCGGGGCCGTCGACGTGGTCCTGGTGCGCGCCGCCGAGGAAGACCGACGTGATCGGCGCGAGCGCCTCGACCAGCTCCCGGACGGCGGGGAGGTCCTCGACGGTGGGCGCCGCGAGGACGACGGCCGCGGGCGAGAGGAGCCGGACGGTGCCGACCCACGCCTCCAGCGGCAGGTCGCCGCCGAGGTAGGTGACCGGGATGCCGCGCGAGCGCAGCACCAGGGAGAACGCCAGGACGCCGAGCTCGTGGCGGGAGCCGCGCGCCAGCCCGGCCACGACCAGTGGGCCGCCCGGGGCCACCACCGGGACGGACTGGAAGGCCTGCGCGAGCCGGCGGTGCACGGCGGCGGACACGAAGTGCTCGCCGGCGACGGACACCTCGCCGCGCTGCCACGCCTTGCCGAGCTCGACCATCGACGGGAGCAGCCACTCGTCCACGGTGGTCGCGTGGTCACCGTCCACGAACGCCTCCGACAGCAGCCGCTCGAGCGCCGGGACGTCGAAGTCGACCGCGCACCGCACCACCTCCCGGATCCGCGGGTCGGTGCACGGCACCTCGGGCCGGGCGACCTCGGCCTCCGCGACCGCGACGTCCTGCGCGACGTGCTGCGCCGCCTCGTGCGCGGACCAGCCCGCGTCGACCAGGGTGCGCATCACGCTGAGCCGGCGCACGGCGTCGTCGTCGTAGAGCCGGTAGTTGCCGGAGGAGCGCTGCGGGACGACCACGCCGTAGCGCTGCTCCCACTTGCGCAGGGTCGTGCTGGGTACGCCGATGAGCTCGGCGACCCGCCCCACGGTGTACATCCGCTCACGGTAGGACCTGAAGGCCCCGCGGGACAGCCCTTCCGCGACCCACGCCCACCCGTGGGGGCGAACAACGTTCGACGAAGCCGGCCCGGGGCTCCGCTCGCGGCAGGATGGGCGCGTGAGCACAGACAGCATCTCGGAGATCGCCCGTGCGGAGACCGACCGCGGCGAGCTCGTGCTCCGCCGCCGCACGTCGGCGACCGCGGCCGACGTGCTCGAGCTGCGGGTCAACGGCGTCTTCGTGATGGACACCCTCGAGACCACCAGCGAGATCGAGCTCGCCGCCCAGGCCCTCGACCTGGTCGACGACCCGCGGTCGGTCCTGATCGGCGGGCTCGGCCTCGGCTACACGCTCCAGCGGGTGCTCGCCGACGTCCGGGTCGAGCGGGCCGTCGTCGTCGAGATCGAGGAGCCGCTCATCGACTGGATGCGCACCGGCACGGTGCCCCACGGGCCCGCGATCCTCGCCGACGCCCGCGCGACGATCGTCAACGCGGACATCGCGATGGCCATCGCCGAGGCGCGGTCGACGTACGACCTGGTGCTGCTCGACGTCGACAACGGCCCGGGCTACCTCGTCCACGAGGCCAACGAGCAGGTGTACGAGGCCGGGTTCCTCCGCCAGTGCCACGACCTGCTGAGCCCCGGCGGGGTCCTGGTCGTCTGGTCGGCCAACGCCGCGCCGGGCCTGCTCGCCGCGATGCGCGAGGTGTTCGACCGGACCGAGGAGCAGGCCCACGACGTGCTGCTGCAGGACCGGCCGGAGCAGTACTTCCTCTACCTCGCTCGTCGGTCCCAGACGTCCAGCTAGCGCAGGAACGCCTCGAGCACCGGTCCGGCAGTCTGGGAGCCGGAGACGCCGGTGCCGACGAACACCGCGACCGCCAGGTCGCCGCGGATGGCGATCATCCAGGCGTGGGTCGGCAGGGCGCCGGACGCGTCGGGCTCGCCGTACTCGGCGGTGCCGGTCTTGGCCCCGTCCACGCCGGGCACGTCGAGCAGGAACCGGCCCGACCCGGTGTCCACCACTCCTCTCATGAGGCTGCGCAGCGTGGCGGCCTCGCCACCGGTCAGCGGCGCCGCGATCGCCGTCTGCTCGACCTCGTGGTCGGTCAGGAGCGTCGGCAGCACCGCGCGACCGGCCGCCACCGAGGCGGCGACGGTGGCCATCGCGAACGGACTGGCCAGCACGGTGCCCTGCCCGATCAGGTCGGCGGCGGCGCCGGTCTCGGTCTCGGGCGGCGGCACCTGGCCGAAGTAGACCGGGAAGCCGAGGTCGTGGTCGGTGCCGAGCCCGAGCGCCTGGGCGGCCGCGGCGAGGTCGCCGTCGGCGAGGCGGTCGGCGTTGCCGATGAAGGCGGTGTTGCACGACTGGGCGACGGCCTGGGCGAGCGTGATCTCACCGACGGACGAGGCCGGGTAGTCGTCGTAGTTCTTGAAGGAGCGGCCGTCGACGGTGGTCGTCGCCGGGCACGCCACGCGGTCGCCGGGCGCCAGCCCACTGCGCAGCAGCGCGAGCGAGGAGACGACCTTGAAGGTCGAGCCGGGCGCGTACTGCCCGGTGTCGGCGAGGTCCGCACCCTCCGCGCCCGCACCGTTGGCGGTCGCGAGGACGGCGCCGTCGGAGGGTCGGATGGCCACCAGTGCGCTGGCCGGTGTCCTGCCGCCGTCACCGAGCGTGGCCAGCGCGGCCTCCGCCTTCTCCTGCAGCGCCGGGGCGATCGTCGTCGCGAGGTCCGCGCCGTCGACGGCCGGGACCTCGAAGACCGTGCGGAGCTGGTCCTGCGCGTCGCGGACGACGACGGCCCTGCCGGTGGTGCCTCGCAGCTGCTCGTCGTAGCGCGCCTGGAGGCCGGACAGCCCGACCTCGTCGCCGGCGACGATCGCGCCGTCGGAGTCCTCGACGACCTCCTCCGTGGCGGCGCCGACCCGACCCAGCAGGGCGGCCGCGAACTCCCGGCTGGGCGCCAGCGGCAGGGTGTCGTTCACCGCGAGCGCTCCGGGCACCTTGCGGAAGGCCGGCAGCACCTCGCGCGCGTCCTCCTCGCGCAGCACGACCCCCTCGACGAAGGCCTCGGCCCCCATCCCCTCCGCGCGCTCGACGTACGCCGCGGCGTCGATGTCGAGGATCCGCGCGATCCGCCGTGCGCTGCGGGCCACCTGCGGGCCCTCGACCTTGGTCTTGTCGAGGCCGTAGCGCAGCACCGGCCGCTCCGTCACGAGCACCGCCCCGTCGGCTCCGGTGATGTCGCCGCGGTCCGGGGTGAGGGTGCGCAGGCCGAGGGAGTCGCCCTCGACCAGGTCGGGCGCCAGCGTGGCGGGCGACCACTCCACCTGCCAGCCGTCCTCGCCCTCCACGAGTGCGGCAGGGGTGTCGTACGTCCAGAGGTCGGGGCCGCCGAGGTCCCACTGCCACGACAGGGTCGCGGTCGCGGCGCCGGGCTCGTCGTCGGTCGCCTCGGGCTGCTCGACCCCGGCCACCTCGACCAGGACCGGCACCTCGTCGAGGGGTGAGACGAGCTCGGCGAAGGCGTCGCGCGCGGCCTCGTCGGTGAGCGGCACCTCGCCGAGCGAGTGCTCGGAGAGCGCCGCGGCGAGCTCGCTCGCCAGGTCGGCTGCGGGGTCGGAGTCGTCGTCGCCACCGGCCGAGGAGCAGGCGGAGCCCACCCCCATGAGCACGACGGCGATCCCGAGACGAAGTGATCGCATGTGGTCCATGGAACCAGCAAGGGCGGTGCGATCCGGGGAGGTGGGTACGGTCGCCACATGAGCGAGACACGCACCGAGCACGACTCCATGGGCGACGTGGAGGTCCCCCGCGACGCCCTCTGGCGCGCCCAGACCCAGCGGGCCGTCGAGAACTTCCCGATCAGCGGACTGACCCTCCAGCCCCGCCACGTCCAGGCGCTCGCGCACGTCAAGGCGGCCGCCGCGACCGCCAACGGCGCCCTCGGCGTGATCAGCGACGAGCAGGCACGGGCCGTCGTCGATGCCGCCGACGCCATCGTCGCCGGCGAGCACGACGGCGAGTTCCCGATCGACGTCTTCCAGACCGGGTCGGGCACCAGCTCCAACATGAACGCCAACGAGGTGATCGCCAGCCTCGCCGACCGGGCCGGCGTCACGGTCCACCCCAACGACCACGTCAACGCCTCGCAGAGCAGCAACGACACCTTCCCCACCAGCATCCACGTCGCCGCGACGCTCGCCGTCGTCGACGACCTGCTCCCCGCCCTCGACCGCCTCGCGACGTCGTTCGAGGCCAAGGCCGAGGAGTTCGCCGACACGGTCAAGGCGGGGCGCACGCACCTGATGGACGCGACGCCGGTGACGCTCGGCCAGGAGATGGGGGCGTACGCCGCCACGCTGCGCCTCGCCGCCGAGCGGCTGGAGGCGGTGCTCCCCCGCGTGCGCGAGCTCCCCCTGGGCGGCACGGCCGTCGGCACCGGCATCAACACCCCCGCCGCCTTCGCGGAGCGGGCGATCGCGGCGCTCGCCGAGCGCACCGGGCAGCCCTTCACCGAGGCCCGCGACCACTTCGAGGCGCAGGGCACCCGCGACTCGCTCGTCGAGCTCTCCGGGGTGCTGCGGACGATCGCGGTCGGCCTCACCAAGATCTGCAACGACCTCCGCTGGATGTCGTCCGGCCCGACGACCGGCCTCGCGGAGATCCACCTCCCCGACCTCCAGCCGGGGTCGAGCATCATGCCCGGCAAGGTCAACCCGGTGCTCCCCGAGGCGACGCTGATGGTCTGCGCGCGGGTGGTGGGCAACGACACCACCATCGCCTGGGCCGGGGCCGCCGGCAGCTTCGAGCTCAACGTGATGATGCCGGTGATGGCGCACGCGCTGCTCGAGTCGGTCCACGTGCTCTCCACCTCGACCGTGCTCCTCGCCGAGCGCTGCGTCGACGGGATCACCGCCGACGCCGAGCGGATGCGGCGCTACGCCGAGTCCTCGCCGTCGGTGGTGACGCCACTCAACGCCCACATCGGCTACGAGGAGGCCGCGAAGGTCGCCAAGACGGCGCTGGCCGAGGGCGCCACCATCCGCGAGACGGTGATCGCGATGGGCTACGTCGAGCGCGGCGACCTCACCGAGGAGGAGCTCGATGCCGCCCTCGACGTGGACTCGATGACGGGCCGATGATGGACGCGACGCGGGAGGCCTTCAAGGCGATCGACCGTGCCATGACCGGGAACTCACGGGTGCTCGAGGTGGGCTGCGGCTCGGGCGAGATGGCCGAGCGGATAGCCGCCCTCGCGGGCGTTGCACTGGTCGCGACCGACTACTCCGAGGACTGCGTGGAGCTCACGGCGGCACGCGGTGTCGACGCGCGTCACGCGGACGTCTGCTACCTCCCCTTCGACCCCGGGAGCTTCGACGTGGTCTACGCCGGATGGGTGCTCGACCACGTCCGCGACACCGAGCGGGCCCTGGCCGAGGTCCGCCGCGTGCTGCGCCCGGGCGGCACGTTCGTCGCGGTCGCCGGCGGCGACGTGGACGGCGCCGCCGCTCGTCGCCACCGCTTCTCCAGCGAGACCGGGGAGCGGATGCTGTCGCGTCGATTCAGCGACGTGCGACGCCAGGACCTCGAGACCGGGTCCGGCGACGTGACCGTGTTCGAGGCGCGCTGACGATGCGGCTGTCGTTCGTCCGGAACCCGCCCTAGCGTGGGCTCATGACCAGCGACACTGCCGGGACGGCGTACGGGATCCGGGCGCTGACGCCCGAGACCTGGGACCTGTTCGTCGACCTCAACGAGCGGATGGCCGGACTCTTCGGCGGCTGCTGGTGCGTGGCGTTCCACGCCGAGCGCGACGACCGCCAGCCGGGGCCGGAGGGCAACAAGGCGTTCAAGAAGGCGATGGTGGACGAGGGCATCGCCCACGCGGCCCTCGTGATGGACGGCGACCTCGCCGTCGCCTGGGCGGAGTACGGATCGCCCGTCGAGCTGCCCGACATCCACCACCGCAAGCAGTACGACGCCACCAACGAGCGGCACGTCGACTACCGGATCACGTGCATCCGCGTGGACAAGGGGCGCCGCCGCGAGGGACTGGCCGAGGTGGCCCTGCGCGGCGCGCTCGAGCTGATCGCGGAGGCGGGCGGCGGCACGGTCGAGGGGTACCCGCACGACCTCACCGAGGTCACCAAGAAGACGTCGTCCTCGTGGCTCTACAACGGCACGCGCAGCATGTACGAGCGCGTCGGGTTCGCCTACGACCGCCCGAAGGGGATGAAGAACTGCGTGATGGTGCTCGAGGTGCCGGCCCGGCGCTGACGGCCGGTGGAACGAACAAGGTGGAGAAAACAAGGCGCGACCCGCTCGTCCCCGTGGAACGTGCGAGTCGCGCCTGTCCGACCCCCCTGGCCGTCCGTGGTGCGAGGTGCACGCGTCGGTGCACCTCACATCCTCAGGATGGCGTCTCGGGAGGGCCGGTGGAGGTAGTTCAGGGCTTGACTAGTCCGATCGGTTGGACCAGTGGTCCTGCCGCGGGAGCTGCTCAGTACCAGCCGTGGCCGGACTTGAAGCTCCATGCGCTGCAGGGCGAGCCGTAGGTGTCCCGGATGTACTCCAGGCCCCACCGGATCTGCGACTCGGCCGACGTCATGTAGTCGGCCGGGAGGTCGTGCAGCTGCGTGAGTGCCTGCGGGATGCCGTACGCCGACGAGCTCGGGTTGTCCGCGTCGATCCGCCAGCCCGACTCGCTCATGTAGAGGGAGTCGAGGCAGGAGAACTGGTCGGACGAGAAGCCGTAGAGCGGCAGGAGGGCCTGGGCGATGTCGCGGGGGTCGCCCTCGGAGAGGGACTGCGACTTCGTGACGACCGGGCCGGCCGACATCGTCAGGGCCGTCGCCTTGGCTGCGCGTCGCGGCGCGAGGAGCGCGAGGTGACCTGGCGCTGCGCGCGCTCGGCGACCGCCTCGGCGGCAGCGGACTCGCCCGACTCACCGGACTCGGCGGGGGCGGCGGCCGTCGTCGGCGCGACGTCGGCAGCGGCCGGCGTGAGGCCGGGGTCGGTGGAGAACATGCCGCCCGTGACGCTGATGCCGGTCACGGCAGCTGCCAGCCCGGTCAGCGCGACCCCGGTGCGGAGCGCTCGGCGAGGGCCGCGCGCGGCCTTGTGCTTGCCGGGGGCGCGGTGCGTGGGGACGTACTTCGGAGAAGGGGGCACGGAGGAGTCTCACGGGGGTGGGGAACGGGGGCTGTGCGGCTCGAGAGGCACCACGGGATCGCAACGCAGCACGGTCGGGACGCGGGTTCTCGGGGGGTGTCCCTGGCCTGACCTTGGACAACAGGTCACGAAACGATCACGCCCACCATGCATGAGGTCGTGGAGGCGTGCAAACCGAACGCCCGAATTGACTAGAGCCCTTGTGCCACACGGGTTCTGTTGCGTCTCTGGGGTCACACGAGCCCCAGGATTCCCTCGCACCCCTTGACCCCCGGCCCTCCCCATGTAACGCCGGGTTACTGCTTGTACCCACCCCCGTGCATGGGGGTGGGTACAAGCAGTAACCCGGCGTTACAGCGGGTGAGGCGGCCGGTCAGAGGGTGACGTCCTCCAGCATCTCGGTCACGAGGGCCGCGATGGGCGAGCGCTCGGAGCGGGTGAGGGTGACGTGGGCGAAGAGCGGGTGGCCCTTGAGCTTCTCGACCACCGCGACGATGCCGTCGTGGCGGCCCACGCGCAGGTTGTCGCGCTGCGCGACGTCGTGGGTGAGGACGACCTTGGAGTTGGCGCCGATCCGGGAGAGGACCGTCAGCAGCACGTTGCGCTCGAGCGACTGGGCCTCGTCGACGATCACGAAGGCGTCGTGCAGCGAGCGGCCGCGGATGTGGGTCAGCGGCATCACCTCGAGCATCCCGCGGTCCATCACCTCGTCGATGACGTCCTTGCCGGTGAGCGCGCCGAGGGTGTCGAAGACCGCCTGCGCCCAGGGCGACATCTTCTCGTTCTCCGAGCCGGGCAGGTAGCCGAGCTCCTGGCCGCCGACGGCGAAGAGCGGCCGGAAGACGACGACCTTCTTGTGCTGGCGGCGCTCCATCACGGCCTCGAGCCCGGCGCAGAGAGCCATCGCCGACTTGCCGGTGCCGGCGCGACCGCCGAGGGAGACGATGCCGACCTCCGGGTCGAGCAGCATCTCGAGGGCGATGCGCTGCTCGGCCGACCGGCCGTGCACCCCGAAGGCGTCGCGGTCGCCGCGGACGAGGTGGACCCGCTTGTCCGCACCCACCCGCGCCAGCGCCGTACCCCTCTCGGACAGCAGGACCAGGCCGTTGTGGCACGGCAGGTCGCGCGCCTCGGCGAGGTCGATGACGCCGTCCTCGTAGAGCTCGTCGAGGTCGGTGGCCGGGACCTCGAGCTCGGCCATGCCGGTGTAGCCGGAGTCGTTGATGCCCTCCGCGCGGTACTCCTGGGCGTCGAGGCCGACGGCCGAGGCCTTGATCCTCAGCGGCAGGTCCTTGGAGACGAGCGTGACGCGATGTCCCTCCTGCGACAGGTTGTGCGCGACCGCGAGGATCCGGGTGTCGTTGTCACCCAGTCGGAAGCCGGACGGCAGGGACTGCGGGTCGGTGTGGTTGAGCTCGACGCGGAGCGTGCCGCCCTCGGTGCCGATGGCGACCGGCTCGTCGAGGCGCCCGTGGACGACACGCAGGTCGTCGAGGGAGCGCAGCGCCGAGCGGGCGAAGAAGCCGAGCTCCGGGTGGTGCCGCTTGCCCTCGAGCTCGGTGATCACGACCACGGGCAGCACGACCTCGTGCTCCGCGAAGCGCGTCAGTGCGCCGGGATCGGCGAGGAGGACGCTGGTGTCGAGGACGTACGTCCGGAGGGCGGGCTCTGCGACGGAGCTGGGCGATGCAGGTGAGGTCTTGCTGCTGGCCACGACTAACCCCTTGCTGCGGGCCGGCGCGCACACTCCTCGCCCGGCCCGATGTCATTCAACGGACCGGAGAGCTCCCATTCGAGTGCTCAAGGCTGCCTCCCGGTTCAGCAGGCTTCCCCACCTGCCGATGTCGCGAAAGTACGCCCGCGATCGGACCGATCCGCGACGACACGCCCGAACACGTGGTGACGAGCAGGTGACGACTTGCGGGCGTCAGCCGCCGAAGCGGCGCTCGCGAGCGGCGTACGCACGGATCGCACGCAGGAAGTCGACCCGGCGGAAGTCGGGCCAGAGCGCCTCGCAGAAGTAGAACTCCGAGTTCGCGGACTGCCACAGCAGGAAGCCGCCGAGCCGCTGCTCGCCCGACGTCCGGATCACCAGGTCGGGGTCGGGCTGGCCCTTGGTGTAGAGGTGCTCGGCGATGTGCTCGACGTCGATGATGTCGGCGAGCTCCTCCAGCGAGGTGCCCTTCGTGGCGTGGTCGGCGAGCAGGGCGCGTACGGCGTCGGCGATCTCGCGACGCCCGCCGTAGCCGACGGCCACGTTGACCAGGATCCCGTCGAGGTGGCGGGTCGACTCCTCGGCCGCCTTGAGCCGCTCGGCGGTCTCGGTGGGCAGCAGGTCGAGCGCACCCACGGGGTGGATCCGCCAGCGCTGGGCCTCGGCGAGGGACTCGACCGCGCCCTCGATGATCGTCAGGAGGCCGGTGAGCTGCTCGGGCGGCCGGTTGGTGAGGTTGTCGCTCGAGAGCAGCCACAGCGTGACGACCCCGACCCCGACCTCCTCGCACCAGCCGAGCAGCGGACGGATGTTGTCGGCGCCGGCCTGGTAGCCCTCGGCGGTGTTGAGGCCGACCGCCTTGGCCCAGCGGCGGTTGCCGTCGAGCATCACGCCGACGTGCTTCGGGATGCGGTCGGGCGGCAGGAACTTCACCACGCGGGACTCGTACGCGGGGTAGAGCACCCGTCGCACAGCGTCCTTCACCTTGACCACCGACCGATCGTAACGCCGTGTGACCGAGCGCTCGCCTCTGAAGGTGTGCGGCGCCGACCGCCGGACCGCTACTTTGGTAGGTATGGAGCCGCCGATGACCCCGCGTGACCGCGTCGACCACGCCGTCGACCGCGTGGAGCAGGCCGTCGAGCTCATGTCGGACAAGATGGCCGAGGTCAAGCCCAAGCTCCGCGGCTGGCTGCACGCGGGCACCGCGCCGCTCGCCCTGGCCGCGGGCATCGTCCTGGTCGCCATGTCGCCGACCGCGTCCACCCGGATCGGGTCGGCGGCGTTCGCGCTCTCGGCGCTCCTCGTCTTCACCGTGTCGGCGATCTACCACCGCGGCACCTGGTCGCCCCGCACGTGGGCGTTCCTCCGCCGCTTCGACCACGCCAACATCTTCGTGCTCATCGCCGGCACCTACACGCCCTACGCCCTGCTCTTCCTCGACGGCACGCGCGCGTACGACGCTCCTGCTGGTCGTGTGGGGCGCCGCCATCGCCGGCGTCGTCTTCCGGGTCTTCTGGACCGACGCACCGCGCTGGCTCTACACCCCGATGTACCTCGCGCTCGGCTGGGCGGCGGTCTTCTTCATCCCCCAGTTCCTCGAGGGCGCCGACAAGTTCAGCAGCGGCATCGCGATCGCCACGCTCGTGCTCGTCGCGGTCGGCGGCCTGCTCTACACGGTCGGCGGGGTCGTCTACGGGCTGAAGCGCCCCGACCCCTCGCCGCAGTGGTTCGGCTTCCACGAGGTCTTCCACTCGTTCACCGTGCTGGCCTTCGCCGCGCACTACGTCGGCGTCTCGCTGGCGACGTACAGCCTGCGCTGAGGCTCCATCCCAGCGGTGAGCCTGCTCACGTCGGGAAACGATCGAAGGTCCCCCTTCGTCGTAGGTGGGTGAGCCCGTCCCCCACCCCCCTTCGCGAGATGTCCGAGAATCCCCAGCCCGACCGCCAGTCCTTCCTCGACCTGAGCCTTCCCCAGCTCGTCGCCGGTGCCACCGCCGCGGCGACGTCGGCGATCCTGATCAGCCGCCTCGACCTCCTCGGCACCGTGATCGGTGCCGCCGTCGCCAGCATCGTGTCGGCGATCGTGACCGCCGGCCTCGTCGGCGGCTGGCACCGCGTGCGCACCGTGCCGAGCCGGTTCCCGCGCAACGTGAGCGGGATGCTCGTGACCGCCGTCGCCGTGGGCCTCGTCGTGCTCGCCGCCCGGACCGGCGTCGACCTGGTCACCCGGGACGTACCGACGACCGGCTTCACCGGCCGGCTGCTGGCCCAGGTCAGAGGGTGACGACGGTCAGAGGGTGACCAGCGCGAAGGTCACGAGCGCCCCGACGACGACGACCGCCGCGAGCGCCCACGCGAGCAGCGACGAGCGGCGGGCGAGCCGCTCCAGCGCGAGGTAGGTCGTGCCGATCACCGCCAGCCCGACGGTGACGTGGAGCAGGACGGCGAGCATCACACCGGCGATCGCCCCCGCCATCCGCAGCCGGCCCCACAGCAGGCTCAGCGCGAGCGGCAGCACGATCGCACCCGACAGGCCGCCCGCGACCTCGACCCACCACGAGCGCTCGCCCATCCACGGCACGTCGACCGCACCGACCCACGAGCGGTCGACGAGGTCGCTGGTCGAGGAGTAGCCGAGCCAGAGGATCGTCACGATCGTGACGGCCGCAGCGATGCGGTAGGACCAGTGCTTCGCCGGTGTCCACGGCACCGCGCGGCCGACGAAGATCGTCGCCACCGTCACCGCCGTCCAGACGATCCAGCGACGGATCACGCCCGTGCCGGTGTCGGCCATCGCGTCGCGGAAGATCCGGTCCGCCTCGACGCGGTCGACCTCGTGCCCCGCCGTGGAGACGTACGACGTCGGGTCGTCGCGCCCCGCCACGAGCGCGTCGTGGAGCAGGGCCGCCGGGAGGTGGGCGCCGGTCTTCGGGACCAGCCAGGTGAAGAGCGCCGGCACCGAGGTCAGGTCGGTGCGGAAGTCGGGGTCGGCCGGCACGAGCAGCTCGCCGAGGTGGCGGTCGAGGTAGGCCAGCCGCCGCTCGAGCTCGAACGTCTCGACGCCCTCCTCGGCATGGCGCTCGAGGACGATCCGCGGGTCCGCGCCCGGGTCCGGCGGCTCGCCCGGGACGCCGTCGCGCGCGAGCGTGCCGCCGTCGTAGAACCGACGGGGCTCCTGGGCCACCTGTCGCGCCATCCCCTGGATGCGTTCCCGAGCTCGCATGACCCCAGTGTGGCGCGGTGGACCGCAGACCCGGGACTACCTAGGGTGCGGGCATGCGGATCCTCGTCACCTTCGTCGGCGGCCACGGCCACCTCACCCCGCTGCTCCCGGTGGCGCGGGCGGCGCAGGCGGCCGGCCACGAGGTGCTCGTCGCCGGGTCGGGCGGGCTGGTCCCGGCGATCGAGGCGGCCGGCTTCCCCGCCTTCGCGACCAGCCCGCCCCGCCACCATGACGGAGCCGCCGGCGGGCGGCGACCGCCACCCCGCTCGAGGTGACGGACGCGCGGGCGGCGGAGGTCGAGTTCGCCGCGAACTTCGCCTCGCGCGGGGCGCGCCGGATGGCCGCCGCCGTGTCCGACCTGCTGGAGGAGCACCGGCCCGACCTCGTGCTGCGCGACGAGACCGACCTCGGCAGCACGATCGCCGCCGAGCTCCACGACGTCCCCGTCGCCACCCACCTCGTGCTCGCGTCCGGGCTCCTCGTCCGGCCCGAGCTCGTCGCACCCGAGCTCGACGCCGTGCGGGCCGAGCACGGGCTGGCACCGGACCCGTCCCTGGCGCGGCTGACGTCCGGCCCGGTGCTGTCGGACTTCCCGCCGTCCTTCCGCAGCCCGGACGCGCCGCTGACGGTCCACCCGCTGCACTACCGGTCGGCGACGCCGGAGCGCGGACGTCGTACGACGTCGAGGCCGACGGTCTACGCCACGCTCGGCACCATCTTCAACAAGACCTCCGGCGACCTCTTCGAACGACTGGCCGCGGGACTGGGCGGGCTGGACGCCGACGTCGTCGTCACGATCGGGCGTGAGCTCGACCCGGCCGCGTTCGGCCCGCAGCCCGCGCACGTGCGGATCGAGCGGTTCGTCCCGCAGGCCGAGGTGCTGGCCGGGGCCGACCTCGTCGTGAGCCACGGCGGCTCCGGCAGCCTGATGGCCGCACTCGCCCACGGCCTGCCGTCGGTGCTGCTGCCCCTGGGCGCGGACCAGCCGCACAACGCGCTGCGCGCCGGCGAGCTCGGCGTCGCGACGACGCTCGACGCCGCCACCGCCGGCCCCGACGAGATCCGCGACGCCGCTCGGGCCGCGCTGGCCGACGACGCGATGGCCCGGCGGTGCCGGGCGGTCGCCGACGAGCTCGCGTCGCTGCCGCCCGTGGGCGCGGCCGTCGGCCGCGCTCGAGGACGCCCTTAGGGTGCGGCCATGACGACCGCGCGCACCGTCCCCGTCACCACCGAGATGGACGGTGACGAGCTCGACGCCCTCGACGCCTGGCACCTCGCCCGGCGGCACGGGCTGCGGACGATCGCGGTCGAGTCGTTCGTGCGGTTCCGCTACGGCGACGGCTTCACCAACTCGCGCGCGCTCGCCCTGCAGGCGTGCCTCGCCGTGGTGCCGTTCCTCCTCGCCCTCACCGGGCTCGCGGCCGACCTCGACGAGGAGCGCCCGGCCGCCGTGGTGGCCCACGTCGTCGACTCCCTCTCCCCCGGCGCCGGCGACAGCGACGCGCTGGCCTCGGCGGTCGAGCAGCCCGACGAGTCCGAGAAGGCGGGCGAGGTCGCCCTCGTGCTCGGCCTCGGCTTCGCGCTCCTGTCGATGACGACCGCGATGGCGCAGGTCGAGCGCGGCGCCAACCGCATCTACGGCATCCGGCGCGACCGCAAGGCCCTCGCGAAGTACGGCCGCGCGGCCGTGCTGACGGCCGTGCTGGCCGTGCCCGTCGGCATCGGCTTCGTGATGATCGTCGGCGGCGCCGCGCTCGGCGAGGCGATGGTCGACAACTACGGCTGGTCCGACACCACCGAGGACTGGTGGAACGTCCTGCGCTGGCCGGTCGGCCTCGGCCTGCTCGTCCTCACCATCGCCGTCCTCCTCGACCACGCCCCGCGGCGTCGTCAGCCCGCACTGTCGTGGCTGGCGCTGGGCTCGGGGATCGCGGTCGTGCTGAGCGCGGTCGCGACCCTCGGGCTGGCGGCGTACGTCTCCTTCAGCGGCTCGTTCGGCAGCGTGTACGGCCCGCTGGCAGGTGTCTTCGCGCTGCTGCTGTGGGCGCTGCTGTCGTCGATCGCGTTCTTCTACGGCACCGCGGTCTGCGCGCAGCTCGAGGCGCTCCGGGCCAGCGAGCCCTCGCCGGCGCTCGACGACCCCGGTCGGCCGCACGCCCGCACCGTCGGTGACCGACCCGCCGAGGACAGGTAGTCACATCGGGTGGTCCGACGCCGTTTCGGCTGCGTCAGGGGCGATGCGTCCCTAGCGTTCCCCCGATCTTCGAGGGAGCCTCCATGCGTCGTCCGGCCGTGCGTCTCGGCATGCCTCTGTCCGTCCTGCTCGTGCTGGGAGGCGCGTCCGGGATCCCGGTCTCCGCCCAGGCCGCGACCCGCCGTTGCAGGCGACGTCGACCTCGACCACCCCGCGCGGGGTGCACAGGCCGTACGCCTCCTCGGCAGCGGGCTCGACGACGCGGCCGCCCGCAACGACATGTCCGCCGCGGAGCTGACCGAGCTGCTGACGACCGACCCGTCGGCGTGGGTCGACACCAGCGGCACGGTGTTCTTCACCGACACGACGGCGACGGCCCCGGTCGACGATCCCGTCGTCGCCGAGGCACCGCTCGACCAGACCTTCCTGCTGCACAGCAAGCCCGGCTCGACGAAGACGATCTACCTCGACTTCGACGGCGGCACCGCCAGCGGCACCGGGTGGCACGCCAGCTATCCGACGACGCCGACCACGCAGCCGGCCTGGGACCCGTCCGGCAACGGCGCCGCGTTCACGCGACGCCGAGCTCACCTCGATCCAGACGATCTGGCAGTACGTCGCCGAGGACTACGCACCCTTCGACGTCGACGTGACCACGGCCGACCCCGGCCCCGCCGGCATCCACCGGTCGAGCGTCCTCGACCTGGCCTACGGCTCGCACGTCCTCATCACGCCGAGCGTCGGCGCCCAGGAGGCGATCTGCCCGAGCGGGTGCGGCGGCGTGGCCTACATCAGCGTCTTCAACACGATCAACGGCGGCGGCGGGGCGCTGCCGGCGACGGGTACGGCTACCGGCAGCCCGCGTGGGTGTTCCCGCACAAGCTCGGCAACTCCCCGAAGAACATCGCCGAGGCGGCCACCCACGAGGTCGGGCACAACTTCGGCCTCCGGCACGACGCCAACCCGTCGCTGCCCTACGACCGCGGCCACGGCGCGTGGGCGCCGATCATGGGCGTCGGCTACGACCACCCCATCAGCCAGTGGAGCAAGGGCGACTACAGCGGCGCCACCAACCAGGAGGACGACGTCGCGATCATCCGCGCCGTCGTCGGCGCGCGGGTCGACGAGGCCCCGAGCGGCATTCGCCGGCGCGCCGACGCGTCCCGACCGGGACGGCGTACGTCACCGACCGCACGGACGTCGACACCTTCGTCCTCGGCGACTGCGCCGGCACGGTGACGGTCGCCGCCAGCCCGCTGCCGTCGCAGGCGAACCTCGACATCGAGCTGAAGCTGCTCGACGGCCGCGGCCAGGTGGTCGCCACCGCCGATCCCGCGTCGGCGCAGACCTCGCTCGACCACGGCCTCGGGCATGGGCGCCTCGCTCTCGCTCGTCGCTCGAGCGCGGCATCTACTACGTCTCGGTGGACGGCGTCGGCAACGGCGACTGGAGCGTGGGGTACGACGACTACGGCTCGATGGGCGCCTACACGCTGACGTCGGCAGGCTGCGACGCCTCGGCGCTGCCGACTGCCGACCGCGACGACCCTCGTCGCCTCGGCCACCGACCGCACGGTCACGCTGGCAGCCACGCCCTCTCGCCGCTCGGGACCGCTGGTGGGCGACGTGGTGTTCCGCGAGGGCAGCACCGTGGTGGGCACGCGGCCGCTCGGCCCCGTCCCGACCGTCCTGACTCTGGCATCGGTGGCTCCCGGCACGCACACCTACACCGCGACCTTCGTCCCGCTCGGGACGACGCACCTCGGCTCGGTGTCGCTCGGCAGCACGGTCACGACCGCCGACCCGGTCGTCCAGCCCTCCGGTCCCACCGCACCCGGCGTGACCGTGTCGGCGAGCACGACGACGATCACGGCGCCGCGGAAGGCGAAGGCCGGCACCCGACCGACGATCACGGTGTCCGTGAAGCGTGGCACGGCGGCCGCCGCAGGCACCGTCGTCGTGAAGACCGCGTTCGCAGCGGTGACGCCGATCGCTGCCTAGCGTTCCGGCTCCACTCGAGGAGCGTCCACACATGCGTCGTCCGGCCAGCCGTCTCGGCATGCCCACCCTGTCCGTCCTGTCGATCGTGCTCACCCTGGGGAGCCTTGCCGTCGTGCCGTCGAGCGCGCAGGCCGCGCCTGCGGCGACCGGCTCCGTCGCGGCGACGGGCGCGAAGGGGACGGATCGGTCGACCGCCCGGCCGACGCTGCGGCGGGCCGGCGCGGCCGCCGCGCGCGCCGCTGCCGACGTGGAGCTGTCGCGACCGCTGCGCGGAGAGCGCGCCGTGCGCGAGCTCGGCGACCAGCTCGACGAGGCGGCCGCCCTCAACGACCTGACCGAGGCCGAGCTCACCGAGCTGCTGACGACGGACCCGACGGCGTGGCTGGACCGCGACGGCTACGTGTTCTTCAAGGACGAGCCGGCGGTGGCTCCCGGCGGACGACCCGGTGGCGGCCGAGGCGCCGCTCGACCAGACCTTCCTGCTGCACAGCAAGCCCGGCTCGACGAAGACGATCTACCTCGACTTCGACGGCGGCACGCGCGAGCGGCACGGCCTGGCACGCCGGCTACCCGGCGACGCCGACGACCCAGCCGGCGTGGGACCCCTCGGGCAACGGCGCGGCCTTCACCGACGCCGAGCTCACGTCGATCCAGACGGTCTGGCAGTCGGTGGCCGAGGACTACGCGCCCTTCGACGTCGACGTGACGACGGCCGACCCCGGCGCCGCCGGCGATCTTCCGGACCAACGCCGCCGACACGACGTACGGCTCGCACGTGCTGATCACGCCGAGCGACGCCGCCCACGACGCGATCTGCGGCGGCTGCGGCGGCGTGGCCTACCTCGACGTCTTCACGACCGTGAACGGCAACGGCGGAGGTGCGGCGGGCGACGGCTACGGCTACATGCAGCCGGCGTGGGTGTTCCCGCAGAAGCTCGGCAACTCCGCCAAGAACATCGCCGAGGCGGTCAGCCACGAGGTCGGGCACAACCTCGGCCTCGACCACGACGGCAACGCCTCCGGTCAGGGCTACGACCGCGGCCACGGCGCCTGGGCGCCGATCATGGGCGTCGGCTACGACCGCCCGATCGCCCAGTGGAGCAAGGGCGACTACGCCGGCGCCAACAACCAGCAGGACGACGTCGCGATCATCCGGGCGGCGACCGGCTCGCGCACCGACGAGGCCCGACCAGCATCGTCGGCGCGCCGGCGCTGCCGACCGGTACGGCGTACGTCACGAGTCGCACCGACGTCGACACCTTCCTGCTCGGCACCTGCTCCGGCCCGGAGGGCGATCAACGCCCGCGCCGCTGGGCGCCACGCGGACCTCGACATCAAGCTGACGCTGCTCGACGCCACCGGGCAGGTCGTCGCCACGCGACGACCCGGCCGTCGGCGCAGACCACCGGCCTCCCGACCAACCTGACGACCGCGACCGGGCTGGACGCGTCCCTCACGCGCACCCTGACCGCGGGCACCTACTACGCCAGCGTCGACGGCGTCGGCAACGGCCCGTGGAGCACCGGCTACGACGACTACGGCTCGATGGGCGCCTACACGCTCGCGGGCGACCGGCTGCGACGGCGCAGCGCCGAGCGGCGCGCCCACGGCACCGACCTCCGTCACGGCGACCCCGCACGCGACCGACCCGAGTCGTCACCCTCGGCTGGTCCGCGCCGACCAGCGCCGGCGCGAGCGCGGTGACCGGCTACGTGATCGACCCGTGCCGGCGACGACACTGCCGGTGCAGGTCGGACCGACCACGACGTCGTACGCCTGGAGCGGGCTCTCGTCGTCCACGGCCTACACCTTCACGGTCACCGCGTTGAACGCCCAGGGGGCCGGTCCGACGAGCCGCGTGAGCGCGACGACCGAACGCCGCCACGGTCCAGCCCAGCGCACCTCTCGAGCGTGACCGGCTCGTGGGACAGCCTCAACCAGCGGAGCCTGTTCGGCTTCGCGGCGCCGGCCAGCGCCGGGGTCAGCCCCGTCACGAGCTACGACATCTTCGTGGACGGCGTCTACCGCTACGTCGTCAGCTGACCCCGGCCACCTACATCATCCCGCTCACGCCGGGGACGCGCACGATGGGCGTGGCCGCCGTGAACGACCAGGGGCCGCGGCCCGGTCAGCCAGGTCAGCGTCGGTGGTGCCTGCCAAGGCGGCCAACGACGCCTTCGCCGCGCGATCCGCCCTGTCGGGCGTCAGCGGCTCGACCACCGGCAACAACCTCGAGTCGTCGGCCGAGTCCGGCGAGCCGGCGCCGCCCGCCGTGCGCGACAACGCCGGCGCGGCGTCGGTCTGGTACTCGTGGACCGCACCCGGGCTCCGGGCCCGGCGACGATCAGCACCACGTCGGCGGTCACCGGCCGCGACACCACGCTCGCCGTCTACACCGGGACGTCCGTCGGCGCGCTGACCCAGGTCGCCGGCAACGACGACAACGGGACCAACGCGCTGTCGACCGTGACGTTCACCGCCGCCGCCGGCGCGACGTACGCCGTCGCGGTCAACGGCTACCGCACGATCGCCACCGGCGTCGGGACGTTCGGCCTGACGTGGTCGGGCACGGCTCCGGTCGCGAGCGCCACCACGACGACCCTCGGCTCCGTGGTCACCGGACGGTCGGCCACGCTGACCGCAGGCGTCAGCGCGACGTCAGGCACCCCGGCGGGCACCGTGGAGTTCCGCGACAACGGGGTGCTGGTCGGCACGAGGACCCTGGTCTCGGGCAGCGCCTCGCTGACGCTCACCGACCTCGTCAAGGGCGACCACGCGCTGCGCGCGACCTTCGTCCCGACCGACAGCACGCGGTTCACGAGCGTCGCAGTCGATCCGTCGTCACCTCGACCGATCGCGGCCACGACGAGCACCACGACCCTGACCGCCACCGGCGGCGTGCAGAAGGTCGACCTCGCGGCGGGCGTCACCGTCGCGGCCGGGACGGCGGCCGGCACCGTCCAGTTCAAGGAGGGCGGCACGCGACGGTCGGCAGCGCCACCGTCACCGGCGGCTCGGCGAGCGCTGGCCCTCACCGGCGTCACGGCCGGCCAGCACACCTACACCGCGGTCTTCGTGCCGGGCGGACACCGCCCGCTACGACGGGTCGACGTCGCCGGACCGCACGGTCCCGGTGACCGACCCGGTCGTCGCGAAGCCCACCACGACCACCCTCGCCGACCAGCTCGAGCGGTCGCACGGCCACCCTGACCGCGACGGTCACCGCAGCGTCCGGCACCCCGCAGGGCACCGTCCAGCTCCGCGACGGCGCCGTCCGTCATCGGCACCGTCACGCTCGTCCGGCGGGACCGCGTCGTTCCAGGCGACCGACCTGCTGCGCGGGACGCACCGGTTCACCGCCGAGTTCGTCCCGGCCGACTCCTCGGCGTTCGTCGCCTCGCAGTCCGCGGAGTCGGTCGTCGACATCGCGGCAACGCCGACCACGACGAGCCTCACCGCCTCCGCGACCGCGGCTCGCTCGGTCACGCTGCAGGCCGCCGTGACCTCCGGCGTGGGCGGCACCGTCCGGTTCACCGAGGGAGCGACGGTGCTCGGCACGGTCGGCGGTCCGGGCGGCTCGGCGAGCCTCACCGTCACCGACGTACCGGCCGGCACGCACACCTGCGACCGCGTCCTTCACCCCGGCCGACGACCTGCGCTGGGCGCCGTCGTCGGGCCAGCGGGTCGCCGACGTCGCGGCGACGCCCACCTCGACCGCCCTCGGGTCGTCGATCTCCTTCCACCAGGTCACGCTGAGCGCGACCGTCTCCAGCGTCGCGGGCGCGCCCGGCCGGCACCGTCGAGTTCCGCGAGGGCACCACGCTCGTCGCCACCCGCACCCTGTCGTCGGGCACCGCCTCCGCCGTCCTGCCGGACGTCAGCACGGGCAGCCACAGCTGGACCGCGACGTTCGTGCCGGCGAGCCCGACGTCGTACGCCGGCTCGACCTCCGCGGTGCACACCGCCACCGTGCAGGCGACCGCGACCAGCACGAGCCTGCTCGCCACCGCGAGCGGTCGCACGGTCACGCTGTCCGCGGCGCCGTCGACGACGAACGGGACGCTCGAGCGGGGACGTGGTCTTCCGCGAGGGCTCGACCGTCGTCGGCACCGTGCCGGCGGGACCGGCGTCGTCGGTGCTGACGCTGACGTCGGTCGCACCGGGCGGCCACTCCTACACCGCGACGTTCGTGCCGTCCGGCACGACGCACGCCGGCTCGACCTCGCCGACCCGCTCGGTCGACGGTCCAGGTCGCCTCCACCACCGCGCTGACCGCCACCGCGTCCGGCCGCGACGTGACGCTCGCCGTGCAGGTCAGCGACCGACGGCGGCGCACCCGCCGGCACGGTCGAGCTCCGCGACGGCAGCACGCTCGTCGGCACCGCGGCCGCTGGTCGCGTGGCACGGCGTCGCTGACCCTGGGCCTCGTCGCGCCGGGCGACCACGCCTACCAGGCCACGTTCGTGCCCGAGCGACGCGTCGTCGTACGTCGGCTCGGCCTCGCCGGTGCGCACGGTCACCGTCGCGCGCGTCGCGACGACCACCGACCTGACGACCTCCGCGTCGGGACGCAGCGTCACGCTGTCCGCGACCACGACGAGCGCGAGCGGTGCGCCGCCGGACTCGGTCGAGCTGCGCGAGGGCACGACCCTGTCGGCACCGTCGCACTGCCGGCCGGCGCCGCGACGCTGACCCTGTCGGGCGTGGACCCGGGCGACCACACCTACACCGCGACCTACGTCCCGACCGGCACCTTCCACGCCGGCTCGGTCTCGCCGGCGCGGACCCAGGCCGTCGGCAAGGTGGCGACCGCGACCGCGCTCGACCGCCGCCGTGTCGGGCCGCACGGTCACGCTGACGGCCACGCCGTCAGCCGACTCGGGCACCCTGACCGGGGCCGTCGAGCTCCGCGAGGGCACCACGCTCCTCGACACCGTGGCGCTCTCCTCCGGGAAGGCGGTCCTGGTCCTGTCGGGCGTGGTCGCCGGCGAGCCACGACTACCGGGCGACCTTCGTGCCGACCGGCACCGTCCACGCCGGCTCGACCTCGCCGGTCGCCACCGCCGTCGTCGACCCGCGTCGCCACGACCACCACCCTGCACGGCGACCACCGCCGGGGACGCGGTCGACCTCGACGCCGCGGTCGCCGGCGCCGGGGGCACCCCGACCGGCAGCGTGCAGGTGCGGGAGGGCAGCGACGCTGCTCGCGACGGTCCCCCTCGACGGCACCGGCCACGCGGCCCTGCGCCTCGACGGCGGTGCTCGGCGGGTCGCACACCTACGCGGCGACCTTCGTCCCGACCGGCTCGTTCTTCGCCGGCTCGACGGACGGCCGGACCGTGACGGTCGCGCCGACCGGCACCTCCGTCACCCTGGCGCCCGTGGTCGACGGGCCGCCGCGTCGTGCTGTCGTCCACGGTGGGCTCGGCCATCGGCGAGCCGGGCGGCACCGTCAGCTTCTTCGACGGCGACGTCGCGCTCGGGACGGTCGCGGTGAGCGCCGGCTCGGCGAGCCGCACCCTCACCGGCGTGGCCACCGGCCCCCACGACTACCGCGCGGTCTTCACGCCCACGCTCGACCGACCGCTACGCCGGGTCGTCGTCGGGCACGAGGACCACGGTGGTGGCGCGCAGCTCCACGACCACCCAGCTCGGCGCGACCGTCGACCGGCGACCAGGTCTCGTTCGACGTGAGCGTCACCAGCCCGGACGGCACTCCCGACGGGACCGTCACGATCACGGAGGGCAGCACGACGGTGACGAGCGGCCGCCGTGACCGCGGGCGCGCGACCGTCACCCACGCGCCGGTCGCCGACGGCTCGCACACCTACGTCGCGACCTTCACGTGGACCGGGCACCGGCGACCAGTTCGCGCCGCTCGACGTCGACAGCCCGACCACGGTGCAGGTCGCCGTGGTCGGCCCCGCTGCGCGGACGACCACGCGCAGCTCACCGCCACGGCCGTGCGCCGCACCGTCACGCTCGAGGCGACCGTGGCGTCCGCGGCCGGCACGCCCGGCGGCTCGGTGCAGCTGCTCCAGGACGGCGTCGTCGTCGACACCGTCCCGCTCGTCGCGGGCCGGGCCACCGCGACCCGCACGGCCGTCACCGCGGGACCGCACCAGTTCACCGCGGCGTACGTCCCGGGCGACCCCGCGGCCTTCGCCGCCGTCGACGTCCCAGCCGTCCGCCGTGGACGTCCAGCGCACGGTCACCACGACCTCGCTCACCGGATCGGCGAGCGGCTCGACCGTGACCCTCGCCGTGGTCGTGACCGGCACCGACGGCATCGTGCCCACCGGCACGGCCGACGTGCTCGCCGGCAGCGACGACGGTCGGCACCGTGCAGCTCGCTCGACGGCCGGGGCACGCTGGTGCTGGCGGGCGTGGCGGCCGGCACGCGCACCTACCGCGCCACCTACGCGCAGTCGCCGGACCTGGCGGGCTCGACGTCGCCGACCGCTCGACGTCACCGTCGCCGAGCCGGTGGTGACGCCGCCGCCGACCACCACGCCGCCGCCCGTCGTCACGCCCCCGGTGGTGACCGGACCCCGTCGTCACCCCGCCCGCTCCTCCGTCGCCCTCCGTCGCCGCGAGCACGACCGCGCTGAAGGCGCCGAGGAAGGCCAGGGCCGGGACGCGGCCCACGATCACCGTCACGGTGACGCGCGGCACGGCGGCCGCGGCGGGCACGGTCGTCGTCACGGTCGGCAAGAAGACGAGGACGCTGACGCTACGGCCGGGACGGCGAGGCTGAGGCTGCCGAAGCTGAAGGGGGGCAAGGTGAAGGTCACCGTGCGCTACCTCGGCGACCCGACCACCTCGACCGTCGTCGGCGACGCGGACGATCAAGGTCACCGGCCTGACCGAAGCGGCACCAGCGGACGCAGGTCGTCGTGCACCTCGGCCGCGCCCGCGGCGAGCAGCACGTCGGCCCGTGGGTCGTCGCGATGCCCACGACACGGCGTACGCCGGCGGCGCGGGCGGCGCGGATCCCGGCCGGCGAGTCCTCGGCCGCGACGGCCGCGGACGGGTCGGCGCCCAGCCGCTCGCAGGCGAGCGCGAAGCCCTCGGGGTCGGGCTTGCCCGCGACCACGTCGAGGGCGGTGACCACCAGGTCGACGCTCGTCGAGGCCCAGCCCGAGCGAGGCGAGCGAGCGCTCCACCCACGGCGGTCCGGCGGACGTCACGATCGCGAGCGGCATACGCTGTCGAGCGGGCCGCGAGGATCAGCTCGCGCGCGCCCGGGACCGGCGCCGGGTCCTCGTCGGGCACGTGGGCCAGCACCTCGTCGAGCACCGCCTGCGGGTCCGAGCCCCGACCACGGGCCGGGCTCGGTGGCGAAGACGTCGAGCGCCCGCCGGCCGGTGAAGATGCCGAGGTCGGGCACGTCCCAGCCCTTGGCCGCGAAGAAGAGCTCGTAGCCGCGCCGGTGCAGCGGCTCGGAGTCGACCAGCGTGCCGTCGAGGTCGAGCAGGAGGGCCGAGACCCGGATCGAGGTCATGGAGCGGTGAAGAGCAGGTCGCCGGCGGCGACGGCGCTGCCGATCGCCTCGCTCGTCACCGAGCCCTTCTCGCCGTCCATCAGCACGATCGGCACCACCGGCGAGACGTCCTGACCGGCCGCGGACGTCGGGAGCGCCGACGGGTCCCACGTGATCATCGGGTCGCCGGCGGCGACCTCGGCGCCCTGCTCGGCGTGGACCTCGAAGCCCTCGCCCTCGAGCCGGACGGTGTTGATGCCGAGGTGCACGAGCACCCCGATCCCGTCGCCCATCACGACGAACGCGTGCGGGAGGACCTTGAGGACCGTGCCCGCGATCGGCGAGACGACCGTGGTGGTGCCGCCGTCGGGCTCGACGACCGGCTCGATGGCCACGCCGGGGCCGACCATCTCCTCGGCGAAGACCGGGTCGGGCACGTCGGCCATCGCGATGACGCGACCGGGGCAGGGAGCCAGCACTGGCTGGGTCACATCAGGTCCTCGATGTCGTCGGCGAGGTTGTCGGCCTCGGGGCCGACGACGACCTGGACGACCGTGCCGCTCGCCATCACGCCGTGCGCGCCGGCGGCCTTGAGGGCGGCCTGGTCGACCAGGGACCCGTCCTTGACCTCGGTGCGGAGGCGGGTGATGCAGGCCTCGATCTCGACGACGTTGTCGGCGCCGCCGAGGCCGGCCAGGATCTGCTCTGCCTTGGTGCTCATGGGATGTTCCTCTGGCGGTCGGACGTGTGGCATCAACTCTGGTCGTGCGGTGACCTTGTTGAGGCCGCGCGGGTTGTCGGGGTCGAGGCCCATCCGCAGGGCCATCTGCTCGATCATCACCTGCGCGGGCACGATCGAGGCGATGGGCTCGACGGTCTCGGGCAGGTCGGGGCCGGCGAGGTGGAGGTCGCAGCGCTCGGCGAACTCCGCCGTGCCACCGATGCCGAGCACCCGCGCGCCGCGGCCCTGGAGGTCGCCGACGAGGTCGGCCATCGGCTCGGCCAGCGGTCCGTGGGCGGCACCGACGAGCACGGCGAGCAGGCCGTCGGACACGACGGAGATCGGGCCGTGGCGCAGGTCGGCGTACGAGTAGCCGCGCACCGGTCGCAGGCACGTCTCCTCCATCTTGAGCGCCGTCTCGAGGGCGGTGCCGAGGAGCAGGCCGCGGCCCGAGACGACCACCCGGTCCGCGGCGGCGAGCGCCTCGGCGGCGGCCGCCACGTCGGTGGCGAGGAGGCCCTCGACGGCGTCGGGCACGCGGTCGAGGTCGGCAGCGAGACCGCCGTCCGCGGACAGCGCGTCGGCCAGGACGCCGAGGGCGACCAGCTGGGTGAGGTAGGTCTTGGTGGCCGGCACCGCGACCTCCGGACCGGCCTGCGTCACCAGCGCGACGTCGGCCGACGACGCGAGCGGCGACCCCGCGACGTTGGTGACCCCGACCGTCGCGGCCCCGCAGGAGCGCGCCCACTCCTGCGTCTCGACGATCTCCGTCGTCGAGCCGGACTGCGAGACCGAGACGACGACGGTGTCGGAGAGGTCGAGCCGCGCGCGGTAGTGGGTCGCGACGCTCGGCGCGGCGAGCCCGGCCGGGACGCCGGCGACGACCTCGAGCAGGTAGCGGCCGTAGATCGCGGCGTTGTCGCTCGATCCGCGGGCCACCAGCAGCACGCGGCGCCGCCCGTCGGCCAGCTCGCGCAGGCGGGCCCGCTCGGGCAGCAGGTGGTCGAGGGTGCGTCGGGCGGCCGCCGGCTGCTCGGCGATCTCGGCGGCCATCCGGGTGGTCGTGCGTGTTCATCGTGGTCCTTGACAAGGTCGGTGCGTCGGAGCCATGCTCTCCAACTGGTACGTACCAGACCGTACCAATGGATCGCTCAGACGTCGAGAGGACGACATGGCCAGCAGGCTCGAGCCGGGCCCCCGCCCCAAGCACGTGCAGCTCAGCGACGTGCTGGCGGAGCTGGCGACGCGCGACCTCGGCCCGGGCGCGCGCGATCCCGTCGGAGCGCGAGCTGATGGCGACGTACGACGTCTCGCGCGCCACCGTCCGCAAGTCGATCGACAGCCTCGTGGCCGGCGGCCTGCTGGAGAAGATCCACGGCAAGGGCACCTTCGTCGCCCGGCCCCGCGTCGAGACCCACCTCCACCTCGCGTCGTTCTCCGACGACATGCGCCGGCGCGGGCTGGTCCCGTCGACCCGGCTGATGCGGGTCGACGAGGAGCGCCCGCCGCCGGAGGTCGTGACGTCGCTCCGGCTCGGCGCCCGCGGCACGGCGTGGCGGATCGACCGCGTGCGCCTCGCGGACGGGCAGCCGATGGCGATCGAGCAGGGGTGGTACCCCCGCTCGCTGCTGCCCGACCTCGACACCGAGGACCTCACCGGCTCGCTCTACACGCTCTTCGCCGAGCGCTACGACCTCGTCATCGACGCCGCCGAGCAGACGCTGTGGGGCGAGGCCGCCGAGGGCGCGACCGCGCGCCGCCTCGAGGCGTCGGTCCACACCCCCCTCCTCGTCTTCCGCCGCGTCTCGAGCGCGGCCGGCCGACCGGTCGAGCACGTCGTCTCGCGCTACCGCGGCGACCGCTACCAGGTCCACATGAGCCTCGGCGCCACCCCGGGCGCCACAGGGAAGTCCAGCAGGAACAGCACCACCGGAAGGAAACGGTCCTCATGACCACAACGGACGCCGCCTCGGGCGGCACCAGCACGACGCCGAGCAAGCGCAAGGTCAACCTCGCGCCGGTCCAGAAGTTCGGGCGCAGCCTGATGCTCCCGATCGCCGCCCTGCCCGTCGCGGCGCTGCTGCTCCGGCTCGGCCAGCCCGACCTGCTCGGCGCCGACGGCCTCGGCTGGGTCGACGTCGCCGCCGTCATCGGCGCGGCCGGCAACGCGCTCTTCGCCAACCTGCCGCTGCTCTTCGCGGTCGGCATCGCGATCGGCATGGCGCGGAAGGCCGACGGCTCGACCGCGCTCGCCGCCGTCGTCGGCTACCTCGTCTTCAAGGGCGTCGGCGACGCGATGTCGCCGGTGATCCTCGGCCTGCCGGAGGGTGACGCCGAGCAGGAGCTGATCAACTACGGCGTGCTCGGCGGCATCGTGGCCGGCCTGGTCAGCGCCTTCCTCTGGCAGCGCTACCACCGCATCTCGCTGCCGCCCTACCTCGCCTTCTTCGGCGGCCGCCGCTTCGTCCCGATCATCACCGTCCTTCGCGATGCTCGTGATCGCGGTGCTGATGAGCTTCGTCTACCCCGCCTTCGACGCCGGCATCAACGGCCTCGGCGAGTGGGTCACCGACAACTCCGTCCTCGGCGGCTTCGTCTACGGCACCCTCAACCGGCTGCTGATCCCGCTCGGCCTGCACCACATCCTCAACAACCCGCCGTGGTTCGTCTTCGGCTCCTACACCGACGGCAACGGCGAGGTCTGGACCGGCGACATCGCCCGCTTCCTCCACGGCGACCCGACCGCGGGCGCGTTCATGACCGGCTTCTTCCCGATCATGATGTTCGCCCTCCCGGCCGCCGCCCTCGCCATCTGGCACGAGGCCAAGCCGCAGAACAAGAAGCTCGTCGGCGGCATCATGCTGTCGGCCGCGCTGACCTCGTTCCTCACCGGCGTCACCGAGCCGCTCGAGTTCGCGTTCATGTTCGTCGCGTTCCCGCTCTACGTCATCCACGCGCTGCTCACCGGCACCTCGATGGCGCTGACCAACGCGCTCGGCATCAAGGACGGGTTCGGCTTCTCCGCGGGCCTGTTCGACTACGTGCTCAACTTCAACATCGCGACCAAGCCGTTGCTGATCATCCCGATCGGCCTGGCCTACGCGGCCGTCTACTACTTCCTGTTCCGGTTCGTGATCCGGAAGTGGAACCTCCGGACCCCCGGTCGCGAGGACGACGACGAGACCGGTGCGTCGAACCCGATGCTCGAGCAGGACAACAAGGCCTGACGTGATCGTCACAGCCTCCCAGGTGGTCACCCCGGCGCGGATCCTCGCGCCGGGGTGGCTGCACCTCGACGGCGACCGCATCGTCGAGGTCGGCGAGGGCGCGCCACCGCGTCCGCCCGACGTCGACCTCGGCGACTCGACCGTCGTCCCCGGGTTCGTCGACCTCCACGTGCACGGCGGTGGCGGCGCGTCCTTCGACAGCGGTACGTCGGACGCGGCCGACGTGGTGGCCGCCACCCACCTCGCCCACGGCACCACGTCGATGGCGGCGAGCCTGGTCACCGACACCCGCGAGCGGATGGTCGACGCCGTGCGCGAGCTGGCCCTGCTCGTGCAGGACGGCCGGCTCGCCGGCATCCACCTCGAGGGCCCGTGGCTGAGCCCGCAGCGCTCCGGCGCCCACCAGCCCGGCTCGCTCACCACGCCCGACCCGGCGTCGGTCGACGCGCTCCTCGCCGCCGGCGACGGCGCGGTGCGGATGGTCACCCTCGCCCCCGAGCTGCCCGGCGGCATCGACGCCGTACGACGCCTCGTCGACGCCGGCGTGCTCGCCGCGATCGGCCACACCGACGCGACGTACGACGAGGCGCGCGCCGCCCTCGACGCGGGCGCCCGGCTCGGCACCCACCTCTTCAACGCGATGCGTCCGCTCCACCACCGCGACCCCGGCCCGGTCGGCGCGCTCCTCGACTCCCCCGTCGACGTCGAGCTCATCGCCGACGGCGTGCACCTGCACCCTGCCCTGCTGCGCACGGTCTTCGCGGCCAAGCCCGGTCAGTGCATCCTGGTCACCGACGCGATGGCCGCCGCGGGCGCGCCCGACGGCGACTACGCACTCGGCCAGATGGCCGTCGAGGTCCGCGACGGCGTCGCCCGGCTCGCCTCGCCGGACGGCGACGGCGCGATCGCCGGCTCGACGCTCACGATGGACGCGGCCGTGCGCTTCGCCGTACGCACGGCGGGGCTCCCGCTGCTCGACGTCGTGCACGCCGCCAGCACCGCACCCGCGCGGGCCTGGGGGCTCGCCGACGTCGGCGCCCTCGAGGCCGGCCGCCGGGCCGACCTCGTCGTGCTCGACGACGACCTCGAGGTGGTCCGGGTGATGCGCGCGGGGGCGTGGACGACGCGCTGAGCGTCAGCCCTTGGTCGAGCCGAGGGTCAGGCCGGAGACGAACTGCTTCTGCAGTGCGAAGAACACCACGAGCACCGGCAGGGCGACGATGATCGAGCCCGCCGCGACGAGGTTGGTGTCGGTGAAGAACTGCCCGCGCAGGTTGTTGAGGGCCGACGTCACCGGGAGCTTGTCGCCCTGCTGGATCAGCACGGTGGCCCAGAAGAACTCGTTGTAGACCCACGTGACCTGCAGGGTGGCCAGGGCCGCCAGCGCCGGGCGTACGAGCGGCATCGTCAGCTGCCAGTACTGGCGCCACACGCTCGCGCCGTCGAGCTCGGCCGACTCGTAGATCTCGTGCGGGCAGCGTCTTCATGTAGTTGCTCAGCACGAACGTGCAGAAGCCGAGCTGGAAGGCCGTGTTGACCAGGATCAGCGCCCAGAAGCTGTTGAGCATCGAGCCCGAGTCGCTCATGAACAGCGGCAGCGGGACCTCGCGGAACATCCGGAAGACCGGGATGAGCAGCGCTTGCGGAGGCAGCAGGTTGGCGGCGAGGAAGACGCCCAGCAGGGCGAGGTTGAAGCGGTAGCTGAAGCGGGCGAGCACGAAGGCCACCATCGAGGAGAGCAGCAGCGTCAGCAGCACGGCCGGGACGGTGATGAGCAGCGAGTTCTTCATGTGCAGCCCGAAGTTGGCCTGCGTCCACGCCTGCTCGTAGTTGCTGGTGGTCCACCCGCCGAAGGAGAGGTAGCCGTTGGCCTGGGTGTAGGCGTACTCGCGGAAGGAGTTGATCAGCGCCCAGACGAGCGGGAAGAGCCAGGCGAGCGCCAGCAGGGCCATGATCACCGTGGCGACGGTCCCGCGCCGCTTGCTCATCACGCCGCCCTCGCGGCGCTTCGGGGCCGTCGTCCTTGGTGGCGGGTGGTGCGGCGACCGCTGTCTCTGTACGTCATCGGTTGCGCTCCTCGCGGAAGACGGTCCGCAGGTAGATGGTGATGAAGATCGAGGAGATCAGCATCATGATCACGGCCAGCGCCGAGCCGAACCCGTAGCGGGTCGCCTCGCCGATGACGTTCTGGGCCACGAGCGCACCGATCACCTCGAGGCCGTTGCGTCCCTTGTTGATCACCCAGACCAGGTCGAAGGCGCGCAGCGACTCGATGACCACGATGACGACGACGACCATGTTGATCGGGCGCATGACCGGGAAGATCACGTGGAAGAAGGTCTTGACCTCACTGGCTCCGTCGACCGCCGCAGCCTCGCGCAGGCTCGCGTCGACCCCCTTCAGGCCCGCCAGGTAGATGAGCATGATGTAGCCGGTGTGCCGCCACGCGGTGGCGACGAGGACCGCCCACAGGTTGATGTCGGGGTCGCCGTACCAGTCCACCTGCGAGCCGAACACGTCGTTGATGAGGCCCTGGTCGCGGGAGTAGAAGAGCTGCCAGATGAAGCCGATCAGCGCCAGGGACAGCACGACCGGCATGTAGAACGCGGTCTGGTAGAACCGGCTGCCCTTCATCTCGCGGTCGAGCACGACCGCGAGCAGCATGCCCAGGATCGTCGGGAAGATGAACAGGAACGCCAGCCAGATCAGGTTGTGCCGCACCGCCGGCCAGAAGGCCGGGTAGATGGTGAAGATGTCCTTGTAGTTCTGGACGCCGACCCACTCGATCGTGTCGAGGTCGCCGAACCCGTTCCACTTGCCGAAGGACAGCACCACCGAGAGCAGCGCCGGCACCCAGACCAGCAGGACCACGAGCACCAGCGGGATCGGCGACCATCGTGATGACGGTCACCCGGTCCCTCGTCGGCAGCTTCTTCTCGCGGCCCTGGACCGGCGCCACGGCCTTCGCGGCCTTGCGTGGACCGTGGCGCCTCGTCGATGTGGGTCATGGCTCAGCCGAAGATCGAGTTGGCCTGCTCCTGGATGCTGGCCGTCACCCCGTCGATGTCGTTCGGGTCCTTCAGGAACGCCTGGATCGACGGGATCATCACCGTGTTGGCGAAGTCGGCGTTGGTGTCGCGGTCCATGAACTGCGCGATGTTGGCCGCCGCTCCCACGACCTCGGCCGACTTCTTCTGCAGGTCGCTGTAGGTCGAGGTGCTCGCGCCGTCGTTGGCCGCGATGAACGGCGCGTCGGCGGCGTTGTTGCCGGCGTCGGCCGCAGCGGCGCTGCCCAGCCACTTCGCCATCGCCTTGCCGGCTTCCTGGTTCTTGCCCGCCGAGGCGACGCAGAAGCCGTCGATCGGGGCGTCGAGCGCGTCGGAGCCGATGGAGGAGTCGAGCTCGGGGAAGGTGAAGAAGTCGAGGTCCTCGCCGTTCTCGCCGAGGGCGTCGACGACGAAGGTGCCGAGGAGGTACATGCCGCACTCGCCCTTGCCCATCGACGTCGCCGCCTCCTGCCAGGTGCGACCCAGCGGGTCGGCCTGGTGGTAGGGCAGCAGCTTGCGCCAGGTGTCGAAGACGCCCTTGACCTCGTCGCCGTCCCACGCCTCGTCACCGGCCATCAGGCTCATGTGGAAGTCGAAGCCGTTGAGCCGCATGTTGAGGATGTCGAAGGTGCCCATGGCGGGCCACCCGTCCTTGTCGCCGAAGGCGAACGGGGTCACGCCCTTGCCCTGCATGTCGTCCATCAGGGCGATGAAGTCGTCGTTGGTGGTGGGCGGCGCCCAGCCGTTCTTCTCGAAGACCGACTTGCGGTAGAAGACGGCCCACGGGTAGTAGCTGATCGGCACGAAGTACTGCTTGCCGTCGGGGGCGGTGGCGGCCTGCTTGAACGAGTCGTTGAGCCCGTCGATCGGCCACTGGTCGCTGAGGTCGGTGATCAGGCCGTTCTCGGCGAACTGCGCCATCCGGAAGCCGGCGAACCAGGTGAAGACGTCGTCCGGCGTGCCCTGGAGGTAGGTGTTGATGCTCTCCTGGAACGTGTTGTGGTCGACCGCGTTGAGGTCGACCGTGGTGCCCGACTCCTTCTGGTAGGCCTTGGCGATCGCCGCGAGGCGGTCGTGCGCCGCGCCGACGCCCTCGGCCTCGTTGATGCCGAACTTGACGGTCGCGCCGGAGCCGGTGGCGGGACCGGAGTCACCACCGCAGGCGGCCAGCAGGCTGGCCCCGCCCACGGCGAGACCGCTGAGCCCGATGCCCCGGAGGACGTTGCGGCGCGTCGCCGCCATGGTGGCGACGGTGGAGCGGGGAATGGCAGTGGATGTGGTGCGGGACACGACGGCCTCCTGGAGACAAAACCCAACAAGGATGCACAGCATGTGACGATCGACACAGCCTCGTCAAGGGTCTCGAGGGTCACAGTTCGCACCACTTCAAACATTTCCCAACTCTTTTCCACCTTCGGGCGTTGACTTTGACATGTGAGGGTCGCCACAGTTGCGCCATGCCGAGTTCCCTGCCCGCTCTGGCCTTCGGTGGCGACTACAACCCCGAGCAGTGGCCACCCGCCGCCCACGTCGAGGACCGCGCCCTGATGCGCGAGTCCGGCGTCGACCTGGTCACCCTCGGCGTCTTCTCGTGGGCGTGGCTGCAGCCCACGCCCGACACCTGGGACTTCGCCTGGCTCGACCAGCAGATGGACGACCTGCACGCGGCGGGCATCCGCGTCGACCTGGCGACCGCCACCGCCTCGCCGCCACCGTGGCTGACGCACCGGCACCCGGAGATGCTCCCCGTCACCGAGGACGGGCGCACGCTCTCCCCGGGCGGCCGGCAGGCCTTCTGCCCGAGCTCGCCGGTCTACCGCGAGCACGCGCTGGCCCTGTGCACGGCCCTCGCCGAGCGCTACCACGACCACCCGGCGCTGGCGCTGTGGCACGTGTCCAACGAGCTCGGCTGCCACAACGCCCGGTGCTACTGCGACGTCAGCGCGGCGGCGTTCCGCACCTGGCTGCGCGACCGCTACGACGACGACGTGGCCCGCCTCAACGACGCCTGGGGCACGGCCTTCTGGTCGCAGCGCTACGACGACTTCGAGCAGGTGCTCCCGCCGCGCGTCGCACCGACGCACGCCAACCCCACCCAGCAGCTGGACTTCCGCCGCTTCTCCTCCGACCAGCTCCTCGACAACTTCGTCGTCGAGCGCGACGTGCTGCACCGGATCTCCCCCGGCGTGCCGGTGACCACCAACTTCATGGTGATGCGCCAGACCATCGAGATGGACTACCTGCGCTGGGGCCGCGAGCTCGACATCGTCTCCAACGACCACTACCTGATCTCCGCCGAGGACGGCGGCCACCGCGAGCTGGCCTTCAGCGCCGACCTGACCCGCGGCACCGCCGACGGGAAGCCGTGGCTGCTGATGGAGCACTCCACCAGCGCGGTCAACTGGCAGCCGCGCAACCGCGCGAAGCTGCCCGGCGAGATGATCCGCAACAGCCTGGCCCACGTCGCCCGCGGCGCCGACGCCGTGCTGTTCTTCCAGTGGCGGGCCTCCCGCGCCGGCGCCGAGAAGTTCCACTCGGGCCTGCTCCCCCACGCCGGCACCGACACCCGTCAGTGGCGCGAGGTGGTCGAGCTCTCGCAGCTGCTCGACGCCGTCGAGGAGGTCGCCGGGAGCGCGCCGCGCAACGAGGCCGCGATCCTCTTCGACTACGAGGCGTGGTGGGCCTGCGAGCTCGACTCGCACCCCAGCGTCGACGTCCGCTACCGCGACCGGGCCGAGGACCTCCACCGCGCGCTCACCGCGCAGGGCATCGGCGTGGACGTCGTCCACCCGAGCGCCGACCTGTCGGCGTACGAGCTCGTGGTGGTGCCGACCCTCTACCTCGTCAGCGACGCCACCGTCGGCCGCGATCACCGCCGCCGCGGAGGCCGGGGCGACCGTGGTGGTCACCTACTTCAGCGGGATCGTCGACGAGCACGACCACATCCGGCTCGGCGGCTACCCCGGTGCCTTCCGCGAGCTCCTGGGCGTGCGGACGACCGAGTTCCTGCCGCTGCTCGAGGGCCAGCGCGTGGAGGTCGACGGACTGGGCGAGCGGCGCCGTCGGCGCCGACACCTGGGCCGAGGACCTCGAGCTGACCGGCGCCGAGGCCGTCGCGACCTACGTCGACGGGCCGGCGGCCGGACTGCCGGCCGTGACCCGGAGGCAGGTCGGGTCCGGAGCAGCGTGGTACGTCGCGACGCGCCTCGACGCCGGCGGGACCGACCGCCTCGTCGAACGGCTCGTCAGCGAGACGGGCGTCGAGCAGCTCCCCGGCGCCTCGCCGCTGGTCGAGGTGACCCGACGCGTGGGCGACGACGCGAGCTGGCTGTTCGTGATCAACCACGGCGAGGACGAGGCGTCGGTGCCCACGCACGGCACCGACCTGGTCGGCGACCGCGAGGTCGGCGGGCGACCTGCGGGTCCCGGCGGGCGGCGTCGCCGTCGTCCGGGAGCACCACGACGCGGCACGGGACGCCTGATGCTCGCGGCCCAGCGGCGGGGACGGATCCTCTCCGAGCTCAGCCGCGACGGGACGGTGCGCGTCACCGACCTGGTGGAGCTGCTGGGCGTCTCCGACATGACCGTCCGGCGTGACCTGGTGGCGCTGCACCGCGAGGGCCTCCTCGAGAAGGTGCACGGCGGTGCGCTCGCCGTCGCCGAGCCGTCGTCGTCCGAGCCGGGCTTCGCCGCGAAGTCCGTGCAGCGACGCCGCGAGAAGGAGGCGATCGCCGCCGCCGCCGCCGAGCTGGTGCACCCCGGCATGGCCATCGCCGTCTCCGCCGGCACCACGACGCACGCGCTGACCGGGCACCTCGCCCGCATCCCCGACCTCACCGTCGTGACCAACTCCGTGTGGGTCGCCGACGTCCTGCACCGCACGGGCGAGCCGACCACCTCGGTGCTGCTGACCGGCGGGCTCCGCACCCCGTCCGACGCGCTCGTCGGTCCGGTCGCGGTGTCGTCGCTGCGCAGCCTCCACGTCGACGCCTTCTTCATGGGCGTGCACGGGATGGACGTCCGGGCCGGCTTCAGCACCCCCAACCTCCTGGAGTCCGAGACCAACCGGGCCATGATCGAGCGCTCGCGCCGGCTGATCGTCTGCGTCGACTCCAGCAAGTGGGGCGTCGTCGGCCTCAGCAGCATGGCCGGGCTCTCCGCGGCCGCGGTGCTGGTCACCGACTCCGGCCTCCCGGCCCAGGCCAGCGGTGCGCTGTCCGACCACGTCGGGGAGCTCGTCGTCGTCGACCCGATCGACGACGAGGACGACGACCTCGACGAGGTCGAGGACGCATGACGGTGGCGCACCTGACCCGCGCCGGCGTGAGCCTGGTGCTGGGTCGCGACGACGCCGGGATCCCCTCGGTCCTGCACTGGGGAGCGGCGCTCGGCGACCTCGACGACGACGCGCTGGCCGCGCTCGGCTCGGCCCGGCGGCCGGGCGTCTCGCGCTCGTCGTACGACCTCCCGCGCACCACCGGGCTCGTGCCCGACGGCACGCGCGGCTTCGCCGGCACCCCGGCGCTGGAGGGCCACCGGGTCGGTGGCAGCGCCACGGCGGCGACACCCAGCCTGGTCGACTGGGAGGTCAGCGTCGGTGACAGTGCCCTCACCTGCACGTCGAGCGACGCGGAGGCCGGCTGGGACGTCAGCGTCCAGCTCGCCCTCGACGACGGCGGCCTGCTCCACGCGCGTACGTCGGTCACCAACGCGGCCGACGGCGACCTCCACCTCGCGACCGTCCTCACCGCGCTGCCGGTCGGCGCGCACGCGACCGAGCTGCTCGACCTCACCGGACGCTGGTGCAAGGAGCGCTCGCCCCAGCGGCACCCGTGGGTGCAGGGCACGCACCGCCGCGACGCCCGCCACGGCCGGACCGGCCACGACGCCACCCTCCTCATGGTCTCCGGCACGCCCGGCTTCACCTTCGGCACCGGCGAGGTCTGGGCCGTGCACACCGCCTGGAGCGGCAACCACACGACCTACGCCGAGCGCACCCCCGAGGGCGACTGCCTGCTCGGCGGCGGCGAGCTGCTCGCCCCCGGCGAGGTGGTCCTCGCCCCCGGCGAGACCTACCGCTCCCCGTGGCTGCTCGGGTCGTGGTCGCCGGCCGGGCTCGACCCGCTGAGCCACCGCTTCCACGCCCACCTGCGGGCGGTCACGCCCCGCGCCCGCACGGAGCGCCCGGTCATCGCCAACACGTGGGAGGCGGTCTACTTCGACCAGTCGCTCGAGCGCCTGACCGAGCTCGCCGACGTGGCCGCCTCGGTCGGGGTGGAGCGCTTCGTCCTCGACGACGGGTGGTTCCTCGGCCGCCGCGACGACACGGCGGGGCTGGGCGACTGGACCGTCGACGCCTCCGTCTGGCCCGAGGGGCTCGGCCCGCTGGTCGAGCACGTGACGGCGCCGCGGCATGGAGTTCGGGCTGTGGGTCGAGCCGGAGATGGTCAACCTCGACTCCGAGGTCGCGCGCACCCATCCCGAGCGGGTCCTGCGCGGACGCGCCGCGGTGCCGCCCGAGTGGCGGCAGCAGCAGGTGCTCGACCTCCAGGACGACGGGGCCTACGCCGACCTGCGCGACGCCCTGCTCGCGCTGCTCGACGACCTCGACATCGCCTACCTCAAGTGGGACCACAACCGCGACCTCACCGACGTCACCCACGCCGGCCGACCGGCCGTGCACGGTCAGACGCTGGCGGCGTACCGGCTCCTCGACGAGCTGCGCGACGCCCACCCGACCCTGCAGATCGAGTCCTGCTCCTCCGGCGGCGGGCGCGTGGACGCCGAGGTGCTGACCCGCACCGACCGGATCTGGCCCAGCGACACCAACGATCCCCTCGAGCGGCAGCACCTGCAGCGGTGGACGTCGCTGCTCGTGCCACCGGAGCTGATGGGATCGCACGTGGGTCCCGCCACCTCGCACACGACCGGCCGCACCCACGCGCTGCGCTACCGGGCGGCGACGGCGCTGCTCCACTCCTTCGGCATCGAGTGGGACATGACCCGCCTCGACGAGGACGGGCTGGCCGAGCTGCGGTCGTGGATCGACCTGCACAAGCGGGTCCGTCCGCTCATCGGCACCGGCACGCTGGTCCACCCCGACCACCCGGACCCGGCCGTCATGGTCACCGGCATCGTCGCGGCGGACCGCTCGGAGGCGTGGTACGTCGTCGCCACCGTGGCGGCGACCGCCACCCAGCACCCCGCTCCCCTCCGCCTCACCGGGCTCGACCCCGACCGCTCCTACCGGCTGTCCGAGGAGCTGCCGCCCAGCGGCGGCGCGGACCTGTCCGGCGGCTGGTCGGCGTCCGGAGCCGTGCTCGGCGGGCGGGTGCTGGCCACGGCCGGGGTGGCGCTGCCGGTGCTGGACCCCGAGGAGGTCCGGGTGCTGCACGTGGGCGCGTGAGTCGCCCTGCCCCGGTCAGCAGCCGAGCTGGTCGACCATCCGCTGCTGAGCATCGGTCAAGGTCATCGGCTCGGACCCTTCGACAGGCCCCCTGTCCAGGAAGAGCCCGCAGTAGATCACCTCGGTGTTGACGCGGTCCTGGTGCGTCTCCCACGCGGTGATCCCCGTGAAGACAGCGGCGGCGACGGCACCCACGACGACGGTCCACAGGAGGGGGTTCGCGCTGCGCGCGCCCTCGACCGGCTCGCTCGACCGGCCGGGCCGGGGCGGCTTCGGCGGCTTGGCGGACTCCATGATGTCGCGAGAATCGTCCATGGCCGCACCCTAGATCGGGCACCTAGGCTGACCGCATGGACGCGCAGGCATGGGACCAGCGGTACGCCGCCAGCGACCTCGTCTGGTCACGCGAGCCCAACCAGTTCGTGGCCGCCGAGCTCGCCGACCTGCCGCCCGGCACGGCGGTCGACCTCGCGGCCGGCGAGGGTCGCAACGCGATCTGGCTCGCGTCGCTCGGGTGGACGGCGTACGCCGTCGACTTCTCGCAGGTCGCGCTCGACAAGGGCGCCCGGCTGGCCGGGGAGCTGGACGTCACCTGGGTCTGCGCCGACGCGACCACGTGGTCAGCCGCCCGACCCGGTCGACCTCGTCGTGATGGCCTACTTCCAGGTCCCGGCCGACGATCGGCGCCGGGCGGTGCGCGGCGCGCACGCGATGCTGCGCCCCGGCGGCACGCTGCTGCTGGTCGCCCACGACTCGACCAACCTCACCGAGGGCACCGGCGGACCGCAGGACCCGGCGGTGCTGATGACCGCCGAGGACGTGCTCGCCGACCTCGACGGCCTCGAGGTCGAGGTGGTGCGCGCGGAGCGGGTGGCGCGCGAGGTCAGCCGCTCCGACGAGCACGGCGGCGAGGAACGGCGTACGGCCTGGGACTGCCTGGTGCGGGTCGTCCGCCGCTGACCCGTCGCCGTGCTCGAGCGGTGGCTGGCGCCGACGATTCCTGCGCTCAGGAAGGTCGCTGGATCACCGCTCGTCGGTGGTCGACGGCGTGTCGGCCTTCTCGTCGCGGTTGACCGGCTCGTCGCCGTAGACGCCGGCGTCCTTGGCGGCCTGCGCCTTGCGGAGCTGCTTGACCAGGCTGAAGCCGATCACGACGACCGCGAGGATCATGAAGATCCACACCGCGAAGCCCAGCGGACCCGCCTTGACCTCGGTCGGGTCGGGGGTCTCGTCCATGAGCACGGACAGCGAGACGATCAGCAGGTCGGACATGCCCCCAGTCTCCCACTCTCCGCGTCAGGGCGCGGGGGTCGGGATGCCGGCGAACAGGTCGTCCTCCGGCAGCGTGCTCTCGACGGTCGACGAGACCAGCTCGTAGTCCTCGGTGGGCCAGACCTTCTGCTGGATCTCGCGCGGGATCGCGAACCACATGCCGTCCGGGTCGATCTGCGTCGCGTGGGCCAGCAGCGCCTGGTCGCGGACCCCGAAGTAGTCCCCGCACGGCACCTTCGTGGTGATCCGGTCGTCCCACTCGGGCTCGCGCTCCCACTTCTCGAGCCGCTCCGCGTAGGGCGACTCGAGGCCGTGGTCGAGCATCGCCTGGTGCAGGGCGTTGGTCTTCGCCCAGCTCCAGCCGTGGTGGTAGTAGAGCTTCATCGGCTGCCACGGCTCGCCGGCGTCGGGGTACTTCTCCGGGTCACCGGCGGCCTCGAAGGCCGCGACGGAGACCTCGTGGCAGCGGATGTGGTCGGGGTGCGGATAGCCCCCGCGCTCGTCGTACGTCGTCAGGACGTGCGGGCGGAACTCGCGGATCAGCCGCACCAGGCGCTCGGCCGACTCCTCCAGCGGGACGAGCGCGAAGCAGCCCTCGGGCAGCGGCGGCTTGGGGTCGCCCTCGGGCCAGCCGGAGTCGACGAAGCCGAGCCAGTCCTGCCGGATGCCGAGGATGTCGCGGGCGCGGTGCATCTCCTCGCGGCGGATCTCGGAGATGTTCTCCCAGACCTCGGGACGGTCCATCTTGGCGTTGAGGACCGAGCCGCGCTCGCCGCCGGTGCAGGTGGCGACGTGGACGTCGACGCCCTCGGCGACGTACTTCGCGGTGGAGGCGGCGCCCTTGCTCGACTCGTCGTCGGGGTGGGCGTGGACGTGCATGAGTCGGAGACCGGTGCGCGACTGGTCTGCGGGGGGTCGGGCCATGGCATCAAGTCTAGGAGCAGCCACTTACGCTTCTGACCGTGACCACCGACCTCGCCGACCGCTACGGCGCACCCTCGCGGTGGGGTCGCCCGGCCGCGGTGTCGCTGGCCACCGTGCTCGCCGTGGTCGGCCTCGGGTGGCTCGGCTGGACGGTGTGGTTCCACACCAACCCCGGGGTCACCTCCGAGCTCGTCTCCTTCGAGGTCACGAGCGACCACGAGACGCAGGCACGACTCGACGTACGCCTGGGCGACGACGTCGAGGCGACCTGCCGGCTGCGCGCGTTCGCCGAGGACCACACGCCGGTCGGCGAGCTCGCCTTCACCCCGGTCGGCGGCAGCAACGAGGTCGTGATCCGCACCGAGCGGCGCGCCACCACCGTCGAGAAGCTCGGCTGCACGACCGAGGGCCAGCCGCGCCCGCGCTGAGCCCGGCCGAAGGCGTACGAACTGCGCTTTCGCGCGGGGCTTGCTAATCTGGACGTTCTGCCCGTCCCGGGTGCGCTGGTCCATGCCACATCAGGCCCGTGACCGCGCCGACCCCGATCGGACGGATGAACCGAACCACCGACCCGCTCCGGGTGCGCTGGGGCACACCCCCAGCACTACGACACAGCACCCGACAACGCGAAGCAGGAGCAACGACATGACCGACCAGGGCACCGTCTGGCTGACCCAGGAGGCCTACGACAAGCTGCAGGCCGAGCTCGACGACCTCAGGGGCCCCCGGCGCCAGGAGATCATCGAGAAGATCGCCGCTGCGCGCGACGAGGGCGACCTCAAGGAGAACAGCGGCTACCACGCGGCCAAGGACGACCAGGGCAAGCAGGAGGCCCGGATCCGCCAGCTCGAGGACATGATGCGGCGCGCCGAGGTCGGCGAGACGCCCCCCGACGACGGCGTCGTCGAGCCCGGCATGGTCGTGACGGTCGACTTCGGCGACGGCGACCACGAGAAGTTCCTCCTCGGCGCCCGCGAGAACCTCGGCGAGGGCGACACGCTCGACGTCTACTCCCCCGAGTCGGCGATGGGCGCCGCGATCAACGGCAAGACCAAGGGCGACAAGGTGTCCTACACCGCGCCCAACGGCAAGGAGCTCAGCGTCACGATCGTCGACGCGGAGCCCTACCGCGCCTGAGCTCGTCATCTGCCACCGCCTGGAGCGGTGGTGAGGCAGGTTCTGACGCTGCGGAACGTGCCTGCCACCGCTCCTCGGCGTTTCGGGCGTGTCGCTCGAGCGGTGGCGTGAGCCAGCTTCGAGCGCGCCCGAACGTGCCTGGACGCACCGCTCGAGCAGCGTCGGACGTACGTCGCTCAGTCGGCGACGCGGTAGCCCCGCTGGCGCAGCCGCTCCTTCAGGTGCTCGGCGTGCGCCTCGCCGCGGGTCTCGAGCTGGATGCGCACCTCGACCTCGTTGAGGGTCAGCGACGGCGAGATCCGCTCGTGGGCGACCTCGAGCACGTTGGCGCCCTCGGCGCCGACCTCCGCGAGGAGCGACGCGAGCCCGCCGGGGAGGTCGGGGATGCAGACGCGGAGGTAGAGGTAGCGCCCGGCGGCGGCGAGGCCGTGGCGGATCACCTTGCTCAGCAGCAGCGGGTCGATGTTGCCGCCGGACAGCACGGCGACGGCGGGCGTCTCGAAGCCGCCGGGGTTGTCGAGCAGCGCGGCGACCGCGGCCGCGCCGGCCGGCTCGACGACCTGCTTGGCCCGCTCGACGAGCGCGAGCAGGGCCTGCGACAGCGACTCCTCGGAGACCGTGATGATGTCGTCGACGTGGTCGCGCACCGCGGCGAAGGTGATGTCGCCGGGCCGGCCGACCGCGATGCCGTCGGCCATCGTGCTCATCGACGCGAGCGGCACCGGCTTGCCCGGCCGCGAGCGACCCGGGATAGGCGGCGGCACCCTCGGCCTGCACCCCCACCACGCGTACGTCGGGACGCAGCGCCTTGATCGCGATCGCCACCCCGGCGAGCAGCCCGCCACCGCCGGTCGGCACCAGCACCGTGCGTACGTCGGGCGCCTGCTCGAGCACCTCGAGGCCGAGCGTGCCCTGGCCGGCGACGATGTCGACGTGGTCGAAGGGGTGGATGAGGACCGCCCCGGTCTCGTCGGCGAAGGCGCGGGCCGCGACCAGCGAGTCCTCGAGGTAGCGACCGTGGAAGACCACGTCGGCGCCGTAGCCGCGGGTCGCCTTCTCCTTGGGGATCGGCGCGCCCTCGGGCATGAAGACGGTCGAGCGGATGCCGAGCGTGGTCGCGGCGAGCGCGACGCCCTGGGCGTGGTTGCCGGCGGAGGCGGCCACGACGCCGTGCGCGCGCTCCTCCTCCGACAGGCGCGAGATGCGGACGAAGGCACCGCGGGCCTTGAACGACCCGGTGCGCTGGAGGTTCTCGCACTTGAGCGACACCGGTCCGCCGACGAGCGCGGAGAGCCAGCGCGACTCCTCCATCGGCGTCGTCACCGTGACGCCCTCCAGCACCTCGCGCGCGGCCACGATGTCGGCCAGGCTCGACCTGCTCGGTCATCGCTCGCGTCCTCGTCGTCGTCGTCGTCGGGCGCGTCCGGTCCGGCCAGCGGGCCGTCGTCCGGCGGCGTGCTCGAGGGTGGCGACCCGTCGGGCGCGAGGTCGTCGTCGAGCGCGTCGTCGGGCTCGTCCTCACCGATGTCGGTGTAGCTCGCCAGGTGCTGCGCGACGGCGTTGCCGGCCGCGGCGAGCGGTACGGCGATGAGCGCGCCCGCGACGCCGGCCACGAGGACGCCGCACCCGATCGCGACGATCACGCCGAGCGGGTGCAGCGAGACGAAGCGGCCCATCAGGAAGGGCTGCAGGACGTGGCCCTCGATCTGCTGGACGACGATCACGCCGACCGAGCATCAGCAGCGCGGTCCACGGCCCCTGGTCGACGAGCGCGACCAGGATCGCCACCGATGCCGGCGATCGTGGCGCCGATCATCGGCACGAACGCGCCGAGGAAGACCAGCACGCCGATGGCGATGACGAACGGCACGTCGAGGAACCAGGCGACCAGCATGATGCCGATCGCGTCGGCCAGGGCGACCAGCACGGTCGCCCGGACGAACTGGGTCAGCGAGACCCACGCCACCCGGCCCGACGCGTCGACGCGCTCGCGCGCCGCGCGCGGTGCGAGCCGCACCAGCCACGCCCAGATGCGGTCGCCGTCGGCGAGGAAGAAGTAGGTCGAGAACAGCACGATGAAGAAGCCCGCGACGACGTGCCCGACGGCGGTGCCGACCTCGGTCACCCGGGTGACCATGCCGTCGGTGCCGGTGCTGTCGGTGACGGCTCCCTGCACGCCCTCGATGTAGCCGTCGAGCTGCGAGTCGGAGACGTGGAGCGGGCCGGTGCGCAGCCAGTCGCGCAGCTGCTGCAGGCCGGCGACGACCGAGTCGGCGAGGTCGCTGGCGCCCGCGGCGACCTGCTGGCCGACGAAGGTCAGCAGCAGCGCGACCGTGCCGATGCCGAGCACCATGACGATGCCGGTCGACGGACCGCGCGGCAGGCCGATCCGCCGCAGCCAGGTTGACCAGCGGCACCGCGAGGGCGGCGATCAGCAGCGAGACGGCCAGCGGGAGCGTGATCACCGCGAAGTAGCGCAGCGTCCAGAGCAGGCCGAGCCCCGCGACGGCGATGACGATGAGCCGCCACGCCCAGGCCGCGGCGAGGTCGAGCCCCCACGGCACCTGGGCGCGGCTGAAGTTGGACGGGCCGGTCGTGAAGGCGGGCTCGACGCGGCGCTCGGCCCGCATCTGCGCCCACTGGCTGACGATGCGCTCGCTGAGGCGGTCGTCGTCCTCGCTGCGGGCGAGAGCAGCGAAGAGCCTGCGACGGCCCGACTCGTCGTCCGTCTCGTCCCGCTCGTCGCTCACGTCGGCCACGCTACCGATCCCCCGCCGTCCGCAGTCGCTCGACCAGTCGGTGCGCCGCCACGGGGTGCTCCTCGGCGAGCAGGCCGGCGGCCGCCAGCACGTAGTCGTGGTCCACGACGACCGCCGGGTCGCGGGGCAGCTGCCACCCGCCCTCGAAGGCGTCGCCGGTCGCCGGCACCAGCACGCGGCGTACGGCGTCGGGGCCGCCGTGGCGCAGCACCCCGCCCGAGCCGACCAGCAGGTCGACCTCGCGGAGGTCCTTGCCGCTGCGCTCGACGACGCGCCCCTCGGGGCTGACGACGACCTTGCTGCGGCCGGCGTGGCGCTCGAGCGCGATCCGCACCGCGGCCGCGGCGATCTCGAGGTCGGCGTCCCGCTCGTCGTCGGAGTCGGGCAGGAAGTCGGGCTGCGCCCGTCGTCGTACGCCGGCCGCGTGCAGGTCGTCGCGACCGGCGGCCTCGACCGTCGAGATCGCCGACCACCGCATGCCGAGGTCGCCCTCGACGGTGCGGGTCACGGGCGTCGTGGCGACGACCTCGCGCGCCAGGCCGCTGTCCTCGGGGTCGAGCTCGACGACGCTGTGCACGTCGGTCGTGGCGCCGCCGACGTCGACGACGACCACGTCGCCGGCGCCGGGGTGCTGGTCGTCGAGGCCGCGCGCGAGGAGCTCGACGCCGGTGAGCACCACGTCGGGCGTCGCCCCGCGGACGAGGTCGGTGAAGGACCGGCCGTGCGCGTCGGTGCGGCTGCTCAGGTGCTTGCCGCCGATGACGTGGCGACAGGAAGATCTCGCGGATCGCGCGCCGGCGCGCTGTCGGGGGCGAGCACGCCGATCCGGGGCACGACGTTGTCGGCGAGGACGTGGGGCGTGCCCGACGCGGTCGAGGAGCGTCGCGATCGCCGCCTGCGACTCGACGTTGCCGGCGACGACCACCGGGCCGGGCCACGGCGTCCGCGCGAGGAAGTCGGCGTCGCCCTCGAGCACCTCGGCGTTGCCGCCGTCGGTGCCGCCGACCAGCAGCACGACGTCGGGCTCGGAGGCCCGCAGGTCGGCGAGCTTGGCGGCGTCGAGCCCGCCGGAGAGCACGAGCACGACCTTGCCGCCGCTGGACAGCGCGACCCGGCGCCCGGCCTCGGCGGTGACCAGCTCCTCGTTGCCGACCACCGCGATCCGCAGGCCGCCGCCGGCGCTGGAGCAGGCGAGCACGTCGGCATCGGTGGCGGCAGGGTCCTGCTCGGCCAGCGCGCGCATGCAGGCGTCGTACCCGTCGAGCACGTCGCCATTCCCCGCCGCGTCCGGGAGGGTGGTCGGGTGGCTCGCGGTGGCGAGCAGGTCACCGGTGTCGAGGTCGACCAGGGCCGCCTTGGTGAAGGTGGAGCCGAAGTCGACGCAGACGACCGGCGCTCACACCAGCACCGAGAGCCCGGCGAGCACGCACGAGGACCAGGACCACCGCCATGACGATGGGCACGGCGCTGCCGCGCGGGCAGGGCGCGGCCGTCACGGATGGCCGCGGTCGCCTGCTGGAACCGCTGCCAGCCGACGACCGACGGTCAGCGCCGCGGCGACGAGCAGCCCCGCCCCGAGGGCGTACTCGGCCCACGACGTCCTGGAGCAGGTGGAAGCCGCGACCGACGGCCGCGACGAGCAGCCCGACGGCGGTGCGCTCGTAGGCGAGGAACGTGCGCTCGTTGGCGAGCGAGAACCGGACGTCGGGACTCGCCGGACCGGCCACCGGTCAGCCCAGGGCCCGGTCGAGGTCGGCGACCAGGTCGTCGACGCTCTCGATGCCGACGCTGAGCCGGATCAGGTCGGCCGGGACCTCGAGGTCGGTGCCGGCGACGCTGGCGTGGGTCATCCGGCCGGGGTGCTCGATCAGCGACTCGACGCCGCCGAGCGACTCGCCGAGGGTGAAGACGTCGGCGCGCTCGCACACGGCGAGCGCCTGCTGCTCGCCGCCGGCGACGCGGAAGGAGATCATCCCGCCGAAGCGCTTCATCTGCCGGGCCGCGACCTCGTGGCCGGGGTGCGCGGCGAGGCCGGGGTAGATCACCTCGGTGACCCGCGGGTCGCCGTCGAGGAACTCGACGACCTTCTCGGCGTTGTCGCAGTGGCGGTCCATGCGTACGCCGAGCGTCTTGAGGCCGCGGTGGGTGAGGAACGCGTCGAACGGACCGGCCACGGCACCCATGGCGTTCTGGTGGAAGCCGATCCTGTCGGCCAGGTCGAGGTCGCGCACGACGACCGCTCCCCCGACGACGTCGCTGTGCCCGCCGACGTACTTCGTGGTCGAGTGCACCACGACGTCCGCGCCGAGGGTGAGCGGCTGCTGGAGGTAGGGCGAGGCGAAGGTGTTGTCGACGACGAGCAGGGCGCCCGCGTCGTGGGCGACGGTGGCGAGCGCCTCGATGTCGCCGATCGTGAGCATCGGGTTGGTGGGCGTCTCGACCCAGACCAGCTTGGTGCGGCCCTTCTCGATCGCGGCCGCCACCGCCTCGGTGTCGGCGACCGGAGCGGCGCTGTAGTCGGTGCCCCAGAGCTTCGCGACCTTGTCGAAGAGGCGGAACGTGCCGCCGTAGGCGTCGTCCGGGATGACGACGTGGTCGCCGGGAGCGGTGAGGGCGCGGATGATCGCGTCCTCGGCGGCGAGGCCGGAGGCGAAGGCGAACCCCTTCTCGCCGTCCTCGACGGCCGCGAGCGCGCCCTCGAGCGCCGTACGCGTGGGGTTGGCCGAGCGGCTGTACTCGTAGCCGCCGCGCAGGCCGCCGACGCCGTCCTGCTTGTAGGTGCTGCTGGCGTAGATGGGCGGGTTCACCGCTCCGGTCATCGCGTCGGGCTCGTAGCCGGCGTGGATCGCACGCGTCTCGAAACCGGTCTTGTTGGCACGTTCCTGGGTCACCGGTCGAGCGTAGACCCAGCGCTCGGCGACGGGGACAGGCCCCGGACAGCAGGAACGGCCGCCACACCCCCCGGGTGGCGGCCGCTCCTGCGAATGTCAGCGCGATGCGGTGCGTCAGCTCGAGCTGGTCGATCCGCCGGCGATCACCGGGCTGATGTCGCGCCACGGTGCTCGGACGCGGTTGGCCACGATGCCCGCTCGGAGCGCGCACGGCCCAGGTGCCGCAGCCGAAGGTGCCGGTGGCGGTCGCGCCGCGGAGTCGCATCGAGCGTGACGCCGAAGGCGTCAGCTGGCCGGTGCGCACCGGTTGAGCGATCGACCGTGGCGGCTGAGTCGTTGTCCGCAGCCGTCTCGAAGACGCACAGGTGGCCGGGCGAGGCGTCGGGCGCGCGGCGGTGCCCGAGCAGCCGGCCGGGAGCAGGTCGCCGGTCGCGGATGTAGTGCGTCGCCGGTGCGGACGGCGAAGGTGCACGCCGAAGCGAGATCGAGCCCGAGCCGAACATCGAGGTCGATCGCGTTGCCCGACGAAGTAGGCGCCGCGGATCGACGCTGGGCCTAGGGCTGCGTACTTCGCGTCGGACTCGGCCTTCGAGTACGGTCTCGGTCTTCTTGTAGTAGCCGCCGAGCTTGGCGTCCGTGGCGGCGTTCGCGGCGGCCTGCGACGCGGCGTCGCCGGCGGCGGTCTCGGCCTTGGTCGAGTACTTCGTGTCGCTCTGCGCCTTCGTGTAGTAGCGCTTGTCGGCGAGCGGCTTGAGGTTCTTCTTCCAGATCTTCTTCCAGTTGGTGGCAACGGCGTTGCTGACCTCGGCACCCGCGGGAGTGACGGCCATCAGGCCCCCACCGACCAGGACCCCGAGGAGGACGGCAACGAGCAGCTGCCGCACCGATCGACGTGAAGACATGTGGCGTTCCTTTCAACGGTTGGACGTGTGATCCCAAGGTGCTCCCAGATGGCCTGCCGACACATCGGTGGCAGCACGACGTCTAGTCCACGTAATTCCACGTACGACGTCCCCGGCCGGGCTTGTCCGCCGGGGGATGATGGAGGCATGTTCGGATTCGGCAAGCCCGCCACCCTGCCCACGCCCGACCAGGCCCTGCCCGGCCGCGAGCAGTCGATGTGGAGCCTCGGGGAGCACCTGGTCCTCCACACCCCCGTCGTCTCCGACGAGGTCCCCGCCGGCCACGAGGTCGCCGTCCTCGGCCTCGGCTGCTTCTGGGGCGCCGAGGAGATCTACTGGCAGCTGCCCGGCGTCTGGTCGACGTCCGTCGGCTACGCCGGCGGCAGCACGCCGAACCCGACCTACGAGGAGGTCTGCAGCGGCCACACCGGCCACACCGAGGCGATCCGCGTCGTCTTCGACCCGACCGTGGTGTCCTACGCCGACCTGCTCAAGAAGTTCTTCGAGATCCACGACCCGACCCAGGGCATGCGCCAGGGCAACGACGTCGGCACCCAGTACCGCTCCGCGATCTACTGGACCACCCCGGAGCAGGAGCAGACCGCCCGCGAGCTGACGAAGGTGTACGGCGACGAGCTCGCCCGCCGCGGCCTCGGCGAGATCACCACCGAGATCCGCCCCGCCAGCGAGACGCCGTACTTCTACGCCGAGGACGCCCACCAGCAGTACCTCGCCAAGAACCCCTTCGGCTACCGCTGCCACGCGAACACGGGAGTGAAGTTCCCCGAGTCGGCCTGACCGCCGGATCAGCCCATGAAGGGCTGGAAGATCTCCCGGACCAGCCCCGACGCGCGGTCGGCGTCCCCCGCGGCGATGGCCTCGACCAGGTCGTGGTGGTGACGGTGGGCCGCGTCGTCGTCCCCTGACTCCTCGTCGCGCATGTGGGCTGCGAAGACGTCGGTCATGCCCTCGTAGAGCTGCACGTAGAGCGGGTTGTGCGTCGCCACCACCACCGCGCGGTGCAGGGCGAGGTCCGCCCGGGCACGGCGGTCGCTGTCGTCCTGGTCCCAGGCCGCTCTCGCGCGCGTCGCGCAGCTCGCGGAGCCGCTCGACGTCCGCGTCCGTCCGACGCAGTGCGGCCAGGGACGCCGCGGTGCTGTCGAGGGCGAGCCGCAGCTCGAGGTAGTGGTGGCGGCTGCCGCCGGACAGCTCGCGCACGAGGGAGCCCGGGAGCTCGGTGCTCGGCGATGACGAAGGTGCCGCGGCCCTGCTCGCGGCTGAGCAGGCCCGCGCGCACGAGCGACTGCAGCGCCTCGCGCACCGTGTTGCGGCCCGCTCCGAACGCTTCGACGAGCTCGGCCTCGACCGGGATCCGCCCACCCACCGGCCACCGGCCGGACGTGATCTCGTCGTGGAACCGGCCGGCGACCTGGTCGATGAGTCCCACTCGACGCACCCGCGGCGGCGTGCCAGACTGCCCGTCATTCATCCCATGATCCCATCATTGATCCAGCCGTGGAGTCCAGCATGACGTCGACGCTGCCGTCGCACACCCTCCACGGCCGGGGACGCCTGGCCACGTGGGCCGCGCTCGCCGTCGCGCTCACGGCGCTCGACCTGCGCACGGCGGTGACCGGGCTCCCGCCCCTGCTGGAGACGGTCGGCGCCGACCTGGGCTTCGGCATCGCCCTCGCGGGGCTGCTGGGCACCGTGCCGGCGGCGACGTTCGCCGTCTTCGGCTTCCTCGCCCCCGTGGTCACGCGGAGGTACGGGCTCGAGCGGACCGCCGCGGCGGCGCTCGGCCTGTCCGCGACGGCCCTGACCCTGCGCGCACTCGCCCCCACCCCGCTCGCGCTCGTCGCGTCGACCGTCCTCGCGCTGGCGGGCATCGGCGCGGCCAACGTCGTGATCGTGCCCCTGATCAAGGCGTGGTTCGCCGATCGCGTCGCCCTGTGGACCTCCGGCTACCTGCTCCTGCTGCAGACGGGCCAGTTCGTCGCTCCCCTGCTGGCCGTGCCCGTGGCGCAGGCGACGACGTGGCGCCTGTCGCTCGGGGATGTGGGCGGTCCCCGCGGCCGTCGCGGCCGTGCTCTGGCTGACGCTCGCCCTCAGGCTGCCGGCCGACCACCACGCCCTGCCGCCCCTGGGCCGGGCGCCCGGCGCCGACCGGTCCGCTCGTCGACCGCCTGGGGACTGGTGGGCCTGTTCGCGGCGGTGTCCGTCGCCAACTACAGCATCATCACGTGGGTCCCGTCCGTGCTCACCGACGCCGGGGCCAGCGCCACCCGGGGTGGCTCCATGCTCGCGCTCTACTCGGCCTGGGGCGTGCTCGCCGCCCTCGTCGTCCCCCAGCTCGCCACCCGCATGCGCAACCCGTTCCCGGTCGTCGTCACGTGCTCGGTGCTGCTCGTCGTGGGCTACGCGGGCCTGGCCATCGCGCCGGTGGACGGCACCGTGCTGTGGATGTGCGCGCTCGGGATCGGGGTCAGCACGTTCCCGCTCTGCCTGACGCTCGTCAACCACCGCACCCGGACGCCGCAGTCCGCTGCCACGGTCTCCGGGTTCGTCCAGGGCATCGGCTACGGGCTCGCCTGCGTCGCGCCGATCGGCCTCGGGCTGGTGCGCGAGGCGACGGGCTCGTGGACGGCACCGCTCGTCGTGCTCGCCGCGACCGCACTCGTCGGCGTGCTCGCCGGCTGGTTCGCCTGCCGGCCCCGCTTGGTCGAGGACACCGACTCCGTCCCCGTCCTGACACTTTCCGCCCGTCACCTGTCGATCCCGGGGCGCGCTCGTCCGTCAGAGTGTCGGAGGGCCGCACCGGGCGGCCCCGGGACGAGGAGCGACATGACGAGGTACGCCATCTACTTCATGCAGCAGTGGGTCGGGCGACCACCCGGCGGAGTGGTACCAGACCCGCGTGAAGCCGTCGACGGACGTCGTCCTCGACATGGAGAAGGCAGGCGTGCTGGTCTTCGCCGGCGGCCTCGTCGAGGACATGGAGCTGGCCTTCAGCGCCGACGGCACCAGCGGCGAGATGCTGGTGACCGACGGCCCCTACACCGAGGTGACGGAGTACCTCGGTGGCATCACCATCATCGAGGTGGAGACGATCGAGGAGGCCCGCGAGTGGGCCGCCAGGGTCGCCGAGGGCTGCGGGTGGCCGCAGGAGGTCCGGGAGGTCAAGTAGAGGGTGGGGCTCACTGGGCCACCCAGTCGGTGAACGTCCGGGGCGCGACGAGCCAGTCCTTCCTGGTGTCCTTGCCGTTCGGGCGCGTGCCCGCGACGCGTACGGCGACCCGGACCTCGTCCGGCGAGCCGATCGCGTCGCGGGAGATCCGCATCCGCACCTGGTCGGCGTCGTAGTCGACCTTCATCCGGTAGGAGCCCTCGACGGGGTCGCCCCACGCGGAGGTGGCGAAGCCGTCGGTCGTGAGCAGCGTGTAGTCGGTGCCGACGAAGTAGCCGCCGGCGAAGACGTACTCCGGGCCGGGGTCGGCCGGGTCGGTGTCGAGGAAGACCGCGCCCGACGAGCCGCTGCGGTAGGACTCGACGAGGTCGGTGTGCGTCGTGGTGACGACGACGTTGCGGCCACCGTGCTGCACGTCCACCGACAGCAGGTCGACGCCGTGGCCGAGGTCCTGCGGGTCGGAGACGCCGATCGCGTCGGCGTGGGCGGGGAGCTGGGTCAGGGCGAGGGCGGCGATCGTCAGCGACGCGGCGCTCAGGATGGTCGTACGCATGGGTGCAGTCCGTTTCTCGTGGGGTGCACCGGATCGTCCCGATGCACCGTGAGGACGCCGAACCCGCGGCGAAGGTTGCATGTCCGGCGGCTCCGTCTGACATGATCCGCTTCTCGACGGAATTCCCCACGACCGATACGAGGAGGGGACGTGGCCTCCCCCCGGAGCACCCTCCCGACGATCGCGTCCTGGCTCGTGCACGCCTACACCGCCTCCGGGCTCGTGCTGGCGTTCCTGGCGGTCGTCGCGGTCATGGAGGGCGACACCACGCAGTGCCTCTGGCTGTTCCTCGCCACGATGGTCGTCGACGGCACGGACGGCATGCTCGCGCGCTGGGTGCAGGTGAAGCGCCACGTGCCGTGGTTCGACGGGGCGCTGCTCGACAACATCGTCGACTACATCACCTACGCGTTCCTGCCGATGGTGCTGCTCTGGAGCACCGGCCTGCTCGGCGACGGGGCCTCGGCGAAGGTGCTCGCGGTGGTGCCGCTGCTGGCGTCGGCCTACCAGTTCTGCCGGGTCGACGCGAAGACCGACGACCACCTGTTCCTCGGCTTCCCGAGCTACTGGAACATCGCCGCGTTCTACATCATCGTGCTCGACCTGTCGCCGACCGCCGCGGCGGCCGTGCTGCTCGTCTGCGCGGTGCTGGTGTTCGTGCCCATCGGCTACGTCTATCCCTCGCGCACGACGACGCTGCAGGCGCCGACGCTCGCGCTGACCTGCCTCTGGCTCGTCAGCTATGCGGTGCTGCTGGTGCAGGCGCCCGACCCGAGCGCGCTCTGGCTCGCGATCTCGCTGGCCTACGTCGCCTACTACGTGGTGCTCAGCCTCTACCTGACGGCTCGTCGCGGTCGCCCCGCGCCGGCAGCCGCCTGACCTACCGCCCCACCTCGAGGCGTACGTCGACCACGTCGCCGAGGCCGATCCCCTCGGCCCTGCGCACCGCCGCCTTCACCGGCAGGAACCACGTCTCCTCGCGCGGGAACATCGCCGTGGTGAACTCCGTGTCGCCGATCCACGCGCGCACCGGCACGACGCCCCAGTAGACGACCTCCGCCCTGACCTCGTCGACGAGGTCCGCGGCGTCGAGCGGGAGCGGCACGAAGTAGTAGGGCGCGGGACCGCGCCACTCCACGACGTCCGCCGCTGAACTCGAGCTCCATGCCCGCAGTCAAACAGCAGAGCGTGGAACAGGAGAACGGGCGGGAGCTCTCGCTCCCGCCCGCTCCGTCCACTGCGCCCCTGTTGCGCGGTGGCTCCCTCCTGGAGGGTCTGTGTCAGCGCTGTGGTTGATCCGAAGTGGTCATCCCAGCGCCGCGACGGCGGCGACGACGTCGACGAGGCCGTAGCCCTTGTCGTACGACGTGGTGCCGAGCGGACCGGACTGGTAGCCGGCCCCGTCGGTGTACTTGTAGGCGGAGACCTTCAGCGCCCGCTCGATGTCGGCGGGGGTCGCGGAGGGCTTGGCCTGGAACAGCTGGGCGACGATGCCCGCGATGTGCGGGGCAGCCATCGACGTGCCGCTGATCGTGTTGAAGGTGCCGATGTCGAGCAGGCCGGGGCCGTTGCGCGGGTCGAGGCCGGTCGCGCAGATCGCCAGGTAGAGCCGGCACGACGAGGTGATGTTCTCACCGGGCGCCGAGATGTCCGGCCACGTCGAGGCGTCGGTGGAGAGGCCGCGCGAGCTGTAGTCGGACACGGTGCCGTCGCGGGTGCCGGTGTCCTGGTCGTAGAAGGACGCCACCGAGAGGATGCCGCCGGTCGGGTCCTGGCCGGGCGGGTTGGTGAGGCTCGCCGAGCCGTCGCCGCCGTCGTTGCCGGCCGCCCAGACGGTCACCACGCCCTGGGCCGCGAGGGCCCGCTGGAGCTTGACGGTGGCCGACTCGGGGTCGAACTCGCCGCCGCCGGTGGGGCCGTAGGAGTTGTTGGTGACCTTGATCGGCGGGCAGGTCGAGGCCGGGACGCCGGCGCCGCACGGGGCGGCGTGGTTCTCCAGCACCCAGTTGAGCGCCGAGTCGGCGCCGAGGATCACGATGCCGGCGCCGGTCGAGATCGACACGAGCTTGGCGCCGGGAGCGGCACCCTGGAGCTTGCCGCCGTCGGTCAGCGTGGTCGGGCGACCGGCCACGATGCCGTTGACGTGGGTGCCGTGGCCGCCGACCGACAGCGTGTCGGTGTCGACGAAGCTCGGCAGCTTCTGGACCGAGCAGGTCTCGGTCAGCGGCTCGCAGAGCGCCTTGAGGTTGGCGACGACGGCGGACGAGCCGTCGGCCTCCTTGAAGTAGGGGTGGGTCGGGTCGACGCCGGAGTCGATCACGGCGACGCTGACGCCCTTGCCGGTCAGCGGGCTGCCGTCGGCGCCGGTCAGCGTCGAGGCCGCCTCCGCGCCGCGGGTCGCGGTGTTGGACGTCTCCTGGAAGAACTCGATGGGCTGCGCGCCGCCCTCGACGTAGGTCACGCCGCTCTGCGTGCGGACCGCGGCGATCTGCGACTTCGTCGCGTTGGCGATCACCACGCCGATGCCCTTGTACTCGCCCTTCTTGGCCATCCCGGTCGCGGCGACGGCCTGGCGAGCGGCGGCGAGGTTCGTCCCGTGCACCAGGACGGTGGTCTTCCCGGTGAGGCTCGTGAGCTGGCCGGCGAGGAAGTCGGAGACGTTGGCCGGCAGCGGGGCGCCGGAGACGGCTGCCGTGGCGGTGCCGCCGGCGCCGAAGGCTGCCGAGGCGACGAGGATGCTCGCCGTGCAGGCGAGCGCGGACCTGAATGGCACTGTGAGTCGCACGTGGATCCCTCCCGAGGGTGTCGAGGTCTTGCACCGCTCAACGACGCGGAGTGCCGCAGGTCACGCCCCCGTGCGCCACCACTTCGGAGCCGGACCGGGTCCGGATTGGAGGCCGGGGGATGATGGGTGCATGACCGAGCTCCCACGCAAGGCCGCGGCCCGCACGGCACGACTCGCGGCGCTGCCCCTGGGGTACGCCGGGCGATCCGCCATCGGGTTCGGCAAGCGCCTCGGCGGGCGCAACGCCGACGCCGTGCTGATCGAGGTGCAGCAGCGCACGGCGGAGCAGCTGTTCCGCACGCTCGGCGAGCTCAAGGGCGGCGCGATGAAGTTCGGCCAGGTGCTGAGCGTGATGGAGTCGGCGCTCCCCGAGGAGCTGGCGGCCCCCTACCGCGAGCACCTCACGGCGCTGCAGGACTCCGCTCCCCCGATGCCCACCTCCACCGTGCGCCAGCAGCTCACGACCTACCTCGGCGCCGACTGGAAGGAGCGGCTGGTCTGGCTCGACGGAGCGCCGACCGCCGCCGCGTCGATCGGCCAGGTCCACCGCGGCCGGTGGGTCGACCACGCCGCCGGAGACGACGGTGCCGAGCGCGACGTCGCGGTCAAGGTCCAGTACCCCGGTGCCGGCGAGGCGCTGATGTCCGACCTGCGCCAGATCGCCCGGCTCGCCCGCGGTGTCGCTCCGGTCTTCCCGGGCCTCGACATCAAGCCGCTCGTGGCCGAGCTGCAGGCCCGCGCCAAGGACGAGCTCGACTACCACCTCGAGGCGGAGGCGCAGGCGGCCTACGCCGAGGCCTTCGCCGACCACCCCGACATCGTGGTCCCCGCCGTGGTGTCGGTGGGCGAGGAGGTGCTGGTCACCGAGTGGCTCGACTCGGCGTACTCGCTCGCCCACGTCATCCGCGAGGGGACCCAGGAGGAGCGCGACCACTACGGCGAGCTCTTCGTGCGGTTCCTCTTCGAGGGCCCGCGGCTCACCGGCATGCTCCACGCCGACCCGCACCCCGGCAACTTCCGCATCCTGCCGGCGCCCGACGGCGGCCTCGGCCGCATGGGCGTCCTCGACTTCGGCGCCGTCGCGCGCCTCGAGGGCGGCGCCATGCCGCGCGCGACGGGTCGGCTGCTGCGCATCGCGCTCGACGCCGACGAGACGTCGCTGGTGGCCGGACTGCGCGAGGAGGGCTTCATCCGGGAGAAGATCGAGGTCGACCCGGCGATGGTGATGTCCTACCTCGCACCGTTCGTCGAGCCCGCCGGCGCCGATCGCTTCACCTTCAACCGCGAGTGGATGCGCGCACAGTTCGAGCGCGTCAACGACCCGCGCTCGGAGGAGTTCGCCCTCGCCCTCAAGCTCAACCTGCCGACGTCCTACCTGCTCATCCACCGCACCTGGGTCGGCGCCATCGGCATGCTCAGCCAGCTCGGCGCCACCGTGCCCTTCCGCGAGATCCTCGAGGAGTCGCTGCCGGGGTTCAGCGAGGACTGAGGCCTCCCTCCCGGCTCGGGTATTCCACCGGGACATGGCGGCCCGGCTCGGGTAGTCCACCGGGTTCTGGCTGTCCCGCAAGCCCGCGGACGACCGTTTCCCGGTGGACTACCCCGACACGCGGCGGGCCAGCACCACGAAGGCCGCCGCGACGAGCGCCAGCGCGGCCATCAGGGGCCACAGCAGGTCGGGCGCCGCGGCGTACACCGCCGTGCCGATCGGCGCCGAGATCAGGGTCCCGCTGGTCGCGGCGCCGGTGTAGAGGCCCTGGTACTGGCCGACGAGGTGGTCCGGCGCCTGGTCGAGCACGTGCGCCGTCGCGGTCGTCTTGTAGAGGATCTCGCCGGCCGTGAGCACCACCATCGCCAGCAGCACCGACGCGACCGACACCGGGAGCGCGAACATCGCGGTGCCGACGCCCACGAGCGCGTAGCCGAGGGCGATGACGCCGTACGCCTCCCGCCCCTGCAGCCACTGGGTCACCGGGATCTCCAGCACGAGGATCAGCGCGGACCCGACGGCGATCACGGTGGCGTAGAGCCAGACCGGCTGGCCGGAGTCGCGCAGGTGGAGCGGGAGGGTCGAGTAGAGCTGCCGGTAGACCAGGTCGACGAGCACGACACCGACGAGCAGCACCACCAGCGGGCGGTCGAGACGGAGCGCCCGGAGCACCCCGTGGCCCGGAGTCCGTGCGTCGCCGGTGTCGGGGGCGTCCCGCGGCAGCACCCGGCTCAGTGCGAGGCGTACGACGATCACGGCGAGGCCGTCGACGACGAACATCGCGTCGTAGCTCCACGTCACGAGCAGCGCACCGAGCGGCGGCCCGAGCACGAACCCGGCGTTGGAGGCGGCGCGCCCGACCGCGACCGACGTACGCCGCTGGCCGCGGGGCACCGCGAGCGCCGACAGCGCACCGGACGACACCGACCCCGTCGCCATCAGGTAGGCCTGCACCGGCAACAGCCCGACCAGCACCCAGAGCGGCATGAGCGGCACGACGGCGAGCATCAGGCCGCCGGTCGAGCTCGCCGCGAGCAGCACCCGTCGGTGGCCGAAGCGGTCGCCCCAGCGGCCGCCGGTGAAGTTGCCGACCAGGAACCCGATCCCGACCGTGCCCGCGAGCAGGCCGGCGGTCGCGGTGGACATCCCGCGCGGGCCGGTGAGGTAGAGGGTGAGGAAGAGCATCGTGAACGACGCGGCCGACGAGACGAAGCGCGCCGCCGCCAGCGCCCAGACGACGCGCGGCAGGTCCCGGATCTCCACGGACCAGACCCTGCCAGACCGGGTCGGCTGGCACGATGAGGCCATGGACCCCGCCACCCCCGTCGCCCCGCGCCAGGCACTCGCCCGCTGGCACGCCGTCGTCGAGAGCCGCGATCCCGCAGGCCTGCCGGGCCTGGTCGCCGAGGACGCGGTCTTCCGCAGCCCCGCGGTGCACACGCCGCAGGTCGGGCGCGACACGGTGGTCGGCTACCTGACGGCCGCGTTCACCGTGCTCGGGCCGGCGCTGACCTACGAGCGCGAGTGGCTCGGCGACGACTCGGCGGTGCTCCAGTTCCGCACGGAGGTCGGCGGGCTCGACGTCTCGGGCATCGACATGATCACGTGGGACGACGACGGCCAGATCGTCGACTTCACCGTGATGGTCCGCCCCGCCAAGGCCCTCCAGGTGGTCATCGAGCACATGGGCGCGAGCTGCTGCGGATGCTCGAGGCTGCCGCGCCTGACGCTCCACCATGGGATGCGGTCGACATGCACTCCGATGCGTGCCGACTGCGTCGGCGGCGGGTCAGACCCAGAACCCCCGGCCGCCGCCGTAGACGTCGCCGAAGTGCTCGCGGTAGGACGTGCCCGGGCTGCGCGAGCCGAGGTAGGACCCGACGACCGCGGCGCCGAGGTCGTCGAGCTCGGGGCTGACCATCCGGCCGTCGACCCGACGGGCCATCGAGTCGATGAAGCGGGCCAGGCCGGGGTCCTCGCCGAGCCGGAAGAACGTCACCTGGGCGCCGAGCCGCGCGGCCGCGTCGAGCTCGCGCACGGAGTGGGCGATCGTCAGCGGGTGCGGCGGGTAGGAGAACCAGACCTCGCCGTCGGGCTCGAGGTGTGCGGTCGGTTCGCCGTCGGTGACCACCAGCAGCACCGGCTGGGCGTTGGGGTGCTTGCGGAAGAACCGGTTGGCGAGCAGGAGGCCGTGGTGGAGGTTCGTGCCCTTGTCCCACTTGGCGTCGAGGCCGGTGAGCTGCTCGATCTCCATCACCTGCGCGTGGCGGCCGAAGGCGATCAGCTGGAGGTCGTCGCCGCGGAAGCGGGACCGGACGAGCTGGTGGAGGGCGAGCGCGGTGCGCTTCATCGGCACCCACCGGCCGTCCATCGCCATCGAGAACGACGTGTCGACGAGCAGGGCCACCGCCGCCTGGGTGCGGGCCTCGGTCTCGACGACCTCGATGTCGTCGACCTGGATCCGCACGGGCGAGGCGCCGCCCCGCAGCACCGCGTTGGTGATGGTGCGCGAGACGTCCCACGGCTCGGTGTCGCCGAACTCCCACCGCCGGCTCGCGCCGGACGGTTCGCCCGCCAGGCCCGTCGATCGCGTCTCGCGCTGGCCGCCACGACCGCTCATCCGGTCGGCCACGTCGCGCAGCAGCGCCTTGCCGAGCTGGCGCATCGCCTTGGGTGAGAGCCGGAGCTCACCGTCGGAACCACGCTTGAGGTAGCCGCTGTCGCGCAGCGCCTGCTCGAGCTCCTGCAGGGTCTTCGCCGCGACCGCGGCCTCGGGGCCGAGCTGGTCGGCGAGGGCGTCGAGGTCGACGTCGTCGAGCCGGGCGCCCTGGTAGGACTGGGACGAGCTGGTCGGAGAGCTGGTCGAGCTGGGCGAGGTCCTGGAGCGCACCCGTGCCGTCGCCGAGCCCCATCCCCTGATCGCCCTCGAAGCTCTCCGAGCCCGACCAGTCCTCGCCCGGCCGCAGGGCCTGGAGGTTGGCGTCCATCCGCGCCAGCTGCTCCATCAGCTGCGGCGAGCCGAACGCCTGCTGCGACAGCTCCATCAGCTCCTGGCGCTGCTCCTCGGTCATCGAGTTGAGCATCCGCTGGGCGGCAGCAGCGCGCTGGGCGAGCGAGTCGAGGAGCTCGTCCATGTTCTTCGGCTGCTCGGGGAAGAAGTCGCCGTGCTTGTCCATGAAGTCGGCGAACTCCTCGTCGCTCACGCCACCCGCGGCGTGCTTCTCGAGGAGGTCGTTGAGGTCCGACAGCATCTCCGAGACGGCCGCCCGGTCCTCGTCGGTCGCGCCCTCGAGCGCCTGCTTCATGCCGGCGAAGCGCTGGTCGAGCAGCTCGCGACCGAGCAGGTCCTTGATCTCCTCGTAGGCCTCGCGCGCCTCCGAGGACTGCCAGTCGTAGGACGACAGCTCGCTCACCGCGGCCGCGGTGGACGGCGACAGGTTGTCCAGCACCATCTCGCGGAAGTCGCGGTCCTCGTCCGACATCGTGATGTCGCGCGCGAGCTGGCCGCGCTCGGCGAGCACGGCCTTGTCGAGGAGCTCGCGCACCTCCTGCATGGTGCCGTCGAGGTTGTTGCGCTGCAGGATGTCGCGGCGGCGCTGCGCGAGCTGGCGCTGCAGCTCGTCGAGGCCGGTCTGGTCGGGGCTCCCGCGCCGGAGGAACTCGCGCATCGCGTGCTCGGGCGAGTAGCCGGCCATCACGTCCTGGCCGATCGCGTCGAGCGCCTCGGCGAGGTCGACAGGCGGCGCGAGCGGGTCGCCACCGTCGTACTTCTGGAACCGGCTCATCGAGACAGCTCCTTCATCATCCAGACGTCGTCGGGCCACTCGTGGTCCGTCACGCGCTCGGCCTCGACGAAGCCCTTCGAGCGGTAGAACGACGAAGGCCTGCTCGTTGCCCTCGACGACCTCGAGCCACAGCTGGTCGCCCTCGACCCTCGACTCGACCTCGGCGAGCAGCCGGCTGCCGATCCCGCGGCCGTGGTGGTCGGGGTGGACGTAGAGCTTCCACATGACCTCGCGGTCGCCGGTGACATGGGGGAAGTCCCGGTAGGACCGCGACAGCCGGCCGAGCGTGGCCAGCGCCACGACCTCCCCGTCGACCTCGGCGACGAGGTGGGCGTTGGTCTGCATCGACCGGGTGAACACCTCGGGCGTCCACCACTCGTCGATCATCCGCTGGGCGTACGCCGCGTCGATCGGGCCGTAGGTCGGTGGCACGACGGCGCGACCGAGCGCCACGAAGGCCGGGATGTCGTCGCGCGGTGGCGGGACGCAGGGTGATGACGGAGCCGCGGAGGACGGCCTAGCCATAGACGGTCTCCCCGGCGTCGGTGTCCTTGCCGATCCGGCGGGCGAGGTAGAGCCCCTCCAGCGCGAGCTCGATGGCCGCGGCGCGCTCGCCGTCGTTGGTCGCGCCGAGCCGGTCGCACACCGCGTCGTAGAGGTCCGACTCCCCCAGCACCGGCAGGCCGGCGAGGAAGTCACGGGCGCCGACGCGGGCGCCGGTGCTGACCATCGCCCCCTCCTCGATCGCCTCGACGAGCAGCCGCAGGTCGATGCCGGCGAGGTGGGCGCGGACGGTCTCGGCGACGGCCGTGCGGAGCAGGTGGGTGAGCACCTCGGTCTCGCGGCCCTCCTCACCCGTCTCGAACTCGATCTTGCCGCCGAGCACGTCGACCGCGGTCTCGAGGTCGACGACGCGGGCGACGGCCTCGTCCTCGCCCTGCGTGGTCGCGCGGTGCAGCGCCGCGGCGGCGATGGTCTCGGCGCCGGCGATCGCGAAGCGGGCGCTCACGCCCGAGCGCTGGTCGACGGCCTGGGACTCGCGCAGGTTGCGGGTGAAGCGGGCGAGCACCTCGAGCAGGTACGCCGGCACGTCGGCGACGAGGTCGGCCTCCTGCACGATGACGGCCATCTCCTCCTCGACCTCGCGGGGGTAGTGGGTCCGGATCTCGGCACCGAAGCGGTCCTTGAGCGGGGTGATGATCCGGCCGCGGTTGGTGTAGTCCTCGGGGTTGGCGCTGGCCACGACGAGCACGTCGAGCGGCAGCCGCAGGATGTAGCCGCGGATCTGGATGTCGCGCTCCTCCATCACGTTGAGCATCGCGACCTGGATCCGCTCGGCGAGGTCGGGCAGCTCGTTGATGGCGACGATGCCGCGGTGGCTGCGCGGGATCAGCCCGAAGTGGATGGTCTCCGGGTCGCCGAGGTGACGGCCCTCCGCCACCTTCATCGGGTCGACGTCGCCGATCAGGTCGGCGACCGACGTGTCGGGCGTCGCCAGCTTCTCGGCGTACCTCTCGTCGCGGTGGCGCCACGAGATGCGCAGGTCGTCGCCGTAGGTCGCTGCCGCCTGCTGCGACGTCACCGTGATCGGCTCGTAGGGGTGCTCGCCGAGCTCGGAGCCGGAGATCACCGGGGACCACTCGTCGAGCAGGCCGACCAGCGAGCGCAGCAGCCGGGTCTTGCCCTGGCCGCGCTCGCCGAGCAGCACGATGTCGTGGCCGGCGAGCAGCGCCCGCTCGACCTGCGGGACGACGGTCTCGGAGAAGCCGTGCAGACCGGGCCACGGGTCCTCGCCGGCGCGCAGCCGGGCGAGCAGGTTGTCGCGGAGCTCCTGGCGCAGGGTCTTCAGCTCGTGGCCGCTGGCGCGGAGCTGGCCGAGGGTGCTTGCTTCGGGGTGCTGGGTGTTCGGGTCGGTCACGTCTTCCACGCTAGACCCGGCGGTCAACGTCGAGTGCGCTCGAAGCTGTTCTGGACCACTGCCGAAACGAGGGTTCAGCGGCCTGCGACAGGGCAGGATGCCCGCATGACCTCGTTGCTCCTCCCGCTCTTCCTCGTGCTGGTCGGCGTGGCCTTCTGGGCCGGGCGGATGTCGGTCGGCGGCCCGACGCCCGCAGTGGCCCCGGCCGCCGCTCCCCGCGAGCTCGCCGAGCGCGACGCCTTCATCGAGCAGCTGCGCGAGCTCGCCTGGCAGCACCGCGACGTCTCCCCCGAGCTCTCCACGATCATCATCGACGAGATCACCACCCGCCACCGCCGGCTGTCCGGCCCCGACGCCTGAGGACCCCGATGTCGACCACTGCGAACAAGATCGCCAGCCGCGCCGGCGCCCTGAAGAAGGCGTCGGGCGGCTTCCTCCTGCTGCTGATCCTCGCGATCGGGGTGCTGGTCTTCGTCCGGCCGACGACCGTCTCGACCGGCCCCGACCAGGTGGCGCTGCACTACAGCGACGGCGCCTTCACGCCGCGGCGCTTCAAGGACTGCGTGTCGAGCTCGACGCGGGCCTGGGACGGCCCGGGCGACAAGCACTACTCGTACCCCAAGAGCCAGCGCAACTACGTCTTCGGCGAGGGCGGCGACCGGCCGATGGTCACCTTCGTCAGCAAGGACGGCATCGAGATGTCGGTCGACGGGGTCGCGGCCTTCCTCCTCAACACCGACTGCAAGACGCTGCAGAAGTTCCACGACCTCATCGGCAACCGCTACGCCGCCTACATGGACTCCACCGACGGCAACGGCTCGGCCGGGTGGCTGCAGATGCTGAGCGTCTACATCAGCCGGCCGCTGGAGACCGCGATCGACCGCGCCAGCCAGAACTACACCTACACCGAGCTCTACACCGACCCCGCCGTCAAGGCGCAGTGGGAGCAGGAGGTGCTCGAGCAGATGCCCGAGCTGGTGGGGCGCCAGATCGACGGCGACGAGGAGTTCTTCACCGACTTCGCGATCACCCTGCAGAAGCCGGTGCCGCCGGAGTCGGTGAAGGCCGCGCTCGTCGCGCAGCAGGAAGCCGTCGCGCGCGCCAAGGCCAAGGAGGCCGAGGCCGCCGCGCAGGTGAAGGCCGCGCAGGCGCAGATCGAGGTCGAGAAGGCCGAGGCCGCCAAGATCGCCGAGCGGATCAAGGTGCTGGGCCAGGAGGGCTACCTCAAGCAGTACGCCATCGACCACGGGCTCAACCCCTACCAGCCGACCACGGGCGGGCTGATCACCAACCAGGGTCCGTAGGGGCCGCCGGCGCGGGACCTTCGGCCCTGCCCGCGGGCCCGGGGCGGAGTCAGGCTGGGAGTCCGGCATCGAGGAGGACCCCATGCCCATGTCGTACGACCTGTCCCGCGACGACTGCTCACGCCTGCTGAAGGCCGGCGTCGCCGGTCGGGTGGCGATCGGGACCCCCGACGGCCCGCACATCGTCCCGGTCAACTACGCCGTCGACGCGACGGGTGACGGGACCGAGTCGATCCTGGTCCGCACGACGGCCTACAGCCTGCTCGGGACCTACGGTCGCGACGCGCAGCTCTGCTTCGAGGTCGACCAGTTCGACCACGAGCTCAAGCGCGGGTGGAGCGTGGTCGTGCGCGGACGCGCGTCGTTCGTCGACGACCACGAGGAGCTCGCGCGGATCGCCCGGTCGTGGCAGCCGCGTCCGTGGGCCGAGGGCCAGCGCCACCTCGTCGTCCGCATCCCGTGGACCGAGGTCACCGGCCGCCAGCTCGGCAGCGGCTGGGACCCGTGGGAGCTCCTGCCCGTACGCCGCCTCGCCTGAGGCCGTGCGGGTCGACACGGGGTCCACACTGGGGCGGTGACCCCCACCCCGAGCCCGGACCTCGGCGCCGACGCGCGCCTCCTGCTGGAGGCGGTGACGGCCATCTCCAGCGACCTCGACCTCGCCAGCGTGCTGACCCGCATCGTCGAGGCCGCCACCGCGCTGACCGGCGCCCGCTACGGCGCGCTCGGCGTCCTCGGGCGCGAGGGCGGCGAGCTGGTCGAGTTCGTCACGACCGGCATCGACGAGCGGGCCCGTGAGCTGATCGGGCACCTGCCTCGCGGCCGCGGCATCCTCGGCGTGATCATCGACGACCCGTCGGGCCTCCGCCTGAGCGACCTCAACGCCCACCCCGCGTCGGTGGGCTTCCCGCCGAACCACCCGCCGATGACGTCCTTCCTCGGGATGCCCGTGCGGATCCGCGGGACCGTCTTCGGCAACCTCTACCTCACCGAGAAGGCCGGCGGCGGCCCGTTCACCGAGGCCGACGAGGGTCTCGTCGAGGAGCTGGCCCGCACGGCCGGCTACGTCATCAGCAACGCCCGCTCCTTCGCGCTCAGCGAGCGACGCCGGCAGTGGCTCGAGGCGTCGGCGGAGCTCGCCGAGCTGCTGCAGCCGCCGGTCGACCTGCCGACCGCGCTGCTCCAGATCGTGTCGACCGCGCGCCAGGTCTCGCGGGCCAGCGGCGGTGGCGCTGTGGTCGTCGCTCGGGCCGGAGCACGACACCGTGAGCGTCGCGCCCGGCGCTGCCGACGACCGGGTGCTGGCCGTCCTCGCGGAGGCGCGCCGGACCGTGGAGGCCGGCTCCGTGGTGTCGACCGTCGAGGTCGACGGCGTACCCCTCGTCGTGGTGCCGCTGCGCTCGCACCTCGCCCCGGTGACCGCGCTGGTCGCCGTGACCGCATCCCGACGCCGATCTCCTCGACGTCCAGGACCGCGACCTCTTCGCCGGGTTCGCCGACCAGGTGGCGCTGTCGCTGGACCGCACCCAGGCGCTCGCCGACCGCCAGGAGCTGGCGCTGATCTCCGACCGCGAGCGGATCGCCCGCGACCTCCACGACATCGTCATCCAGCGGCTCTTCGCCACCGGCCTGCAGCTGCAGGGCGTGGCGGCGATGACCGGCGACGGCCCGGTCGCCGAGCGGCTCGACCGGTCGGTGGCCGACCTCGACGACACCATCAAGGCGATCCGCGGCACGATCTTCGAGCTGCAGGACCGCAGCGGCGACTCGTTGCGCGCCGGCATCCGCGCGCCTGGTCAAGGAGTACGTCCCGGTGCTGGGCTTCACCCCGGTCGTCGCACCTCCGGCCCGGTCGACACCGTCGTGCCGCCGGCGCTCGGCGCCCAGCTGCTGGCGGTGCTGCGCGAGGCCGTCTCCAACGTCGCCCGGCACGCGCTCGCCGACGGCGCGAGGTCGACGTGGTCGTCGGCGCCGACCTGCTGGAGCTGCGCGTCGCCGACGACGGCGTCGGGCTGCCCGACGAGGTCAGCGAGAGCGGGCTGCGCAACGCGCGGCGCCGCGCGACCGACCTCGGCGGGACGCTCGTCGGTGCTCGCCCGGTCGGCGACCGCGGCACGGTGCTCGTGTGGCGGGTCCCGCTGGGCTGAGTCCGCGCGGTCTGACGCGCAGGACAAGCCCGACGCCGGGGAGCGTCGGGCTTCCGGGGCCTGCTAGGTCACCGCAGGACGGGGTGGTTCTCCACCACGTGCCATACGGTTCCACCAGTGCACCCAGCCCCCACGTGGTGCCGGCCGCGCCCAGGGCGAGGACCGCCATCACGATCACGCCGACGAGGTGGTCGTCGACGACCGGGTTGTTCTCCAGCGGCAGCGACGCGGCGTACATGAACGCGTACATCAGGGCGCCGGCCGCGGTGCCGATCCGCATGCGCCACCCCGAGGAGCAGCGTCACGCCGATCGCCGAGCAGGCCGAGCATGAAGAGCCACTCGACGAACACCGTAGTCGGCCATGCCGTTGAAGAACCCCTTGAACGGGTTGTTCTCGGGGACGCCGAAGGCGAGGAAGCCCTCGGTCGGGCTGCCGCCGTTGATCCAGGCCGCGGGACCGAAGCGGTCGAGCACGCCCTCCTGGTCGTAGCCGGTGTGGAAGCCCAGGGCGAGGAGCTTGTCGAGGAACGCCCACAGGAAGGTGACTCCGAAGGCGATCCGCAGGGTGGCCAGGGCCCGGTCGAACCAGGTGCCGTCGGTCGTGGTCGAGGTGGCGACGCCTGCACTGGTGCTCGTCGCTGTGACGATGGATGACGCTCATCGTCATCCCCTCCTTCTGGTGGTGGTGTGTTCTTGCTGGTCACCACCACAGTCGCGCGGACGCAGCGCGCGGCGGTCAGGGCCGCCGGTCCCCCGTCCGGGCGGACCATAGGTCCCCTGACGTCCCGGGACCCAGGAGCTTGGAGGCCAGCACCGCCGCCTGCGTACGCCGCTCGAGGCCGAGCTTGGCCAGGATGCTGGAGACGTAGTTCTTGACCGTCTTCTCGGCGAGGAACATCTGCTCGGCGATCTGCCGGTTGGTCAGGCCCTCGGCGATGTGGCCGAGCAGGATCCGCTCCTGGTCGGTGAGGGAGGCCAGCTCGTCGGGCGTGCCGGGGCCGTTGCGGATCCGGTCCAGGACGGTGGCGGTCATCGCCGGGTCGATGAGCGACTTGCCGGCCGCCACGTGGCGCACCGCGGTGACCAGGTCGGAGCTGCGGATCTCCTTGAGGACGTAGCCCGACGCACCCGCCATGATCGCGGCGAACAACGCCTCGTCGTCGTCGTACGACGTCAGGATGAGGGCGTTGATGCGACGGGTCCACCGCCCGGACCGCGCGGCACACCTCGATGCCCGAGCCGTCGGGCAGGCGAGCGTCGAGGACGGCGACGTCGGGGCGCAGGGCAGGGATCCGGGCGGTCGCCTCGACCGCGCTGGCGGACTCGCCGACCACCTCGATGTCGTCCTGCTGCTCGAGGAGGAACCGCAGCCCCTCGCGCACGACGTCGTGGTCGTCGAGGAGGTACACGCGGATCGGGTCGGTCATGTGCTCATTGCACCAGACCCGGGGCTCAGACGTCGGTCGCGCCGTCGATCGACTGGCGGATGAGGTCGGCGTGCCCGGCGTGGCGGGCGTACTCCTCGACCATGTGCACCAGCGCCCAGCGGATCGTCGCGGTGTCCCCCTTCGCCGGGTCGCGCGGGCGCGCGACGTGCCGGCCGAGGTCGGGATCGGCGGCCAGGACAGCGTCGAGGCAGGCGTCCGACCGGACGATCGCGTCGGCGAGGAGGGCGTCGAGCTCGGCGTGCGACGCGCCGGCCGCGCTGTGCCAGTCCCAGTCGGGGTCGTCGTCCCACGGCGCGGTGTCCCACGGCGCGGACGGCTCGTGGGCGGCGAGGTTGTAGGAGAGCCAGTAGTCCTCGACGAAGGCGAGGTGCTTGAGCATCCCGCCGAGCGTGAGGTCGCTGGGCGGCAGCGTCTGGTCGAGCTGCTCGTCCGTCAGGCCGCTCGCCTGGAGCCGGATGGTGCCGCGGTAGTGGTCGATGAAGCTGCGCAGCATCCCGACCTCGTCGTTGCTGAAGCCGGGCTCGGGTCGCTCGATCGTCATGGCCCGCACGGTAGACGCGCTGGACCGAGCAGTCGAGCGCGGACCCCACGCTCGCGGGAGCTGGACGGTTCGCCGCCGTCTACGACGGCGCGTCAGACGGCCGGTCCCTCGCCGCGCAGCTTGTCGACCTCGGCCATCGCGTCGCGCAGCTGGCCCAGCCACTCGTCGGCGTGCTCGCCGACCAGCCGGACCGACCACGCGAGCGCGTCGGAGCGCGACCGGGCGACGCCGGCGTCGACGAGGGTGTCGAGCACCTGCCGCTCGGGCTGGCGCAGCCGGGTCATCACCGGCGCGGCGACGTGGGTGAAGAGCGCCTCGGTGTCACCGAGCCGCACCCCCCACGACACCGTGCGCTGGTAGCGGGCCTGGGCCTCGAGCGCGATCTCGATGCGCTCGGCCTTGGTCTCGGAGCGGAAGCGGCCGATGCGGCCCTCCGCCGCGGCGCCGTCGGCGCCCTCGGCCTGCCCGTCGCTCAGCGTGCCCATCACCGTGATCTCCTCACGGTCGGTGCGCACGTCGATCTCGCTGAACCAGCCCTCGGGCAGCCGCCCGCGGAACCAGTCGGCAGCGTCACCGGCGGGAGGGAGGTCGGCGACCTGCCAGCCTCCCCGGCGGCCGCGGCCCTCGGGGCCGCCCCGCTCGCCGCGTCGTCCGCGGCCTCGTCCTTCGCCGCGTCCGCGGCTCTCGTCGTTGTCATCTCGGGTCATCATGTGTCTGTCTCCTTCTTGCAGTGCTTACATGATTACACCATTACAACCAACGCACTCAAGCGCGTTGTTCCCACCTAGGCTGGGCTCATGGACCTCCACGCACCGTGCCCGTGCGGCACCGGAGCGTCGTACGACGCCTGCTGCGGGCCGCTGCTGGCCAACCGCGAGCAGGCCGGCTCCCCGGAGCAGCTGATGCGCTCGCGCTACACGGCCCACGTCCGCGGCGACGCCGACCACCTCTTCCGGACCTGGCACCCGCGCACCCGGCCCGACGACGTCGCGGCCGCGACCCGCCGACCCGGTGGACCGGCCTGCGGATCGTCGCCGCCGAGGGCGACACGGTCGAGTTCGTCGCGTCGTGGGAGGGCGGCGAGATGCACGAGGTCAGCCGCTTCGAGCAGCGGGCGGGTCGCTGGGTCTACGTCGACGGCGACGTGGACTGAGCGTCGCTCGGCGCCCCGTCGGGCTCGTTCTCCTCGGCCGTCCGGAGCTCGACCGGGCCCGGCTCCCAGACGACCTGCACCTTCTCGAACCCCTTGTGGCGCTGCATCCGGGCGTAGAGCGCGTAGGCCTCGCGGTCCGCGTCGGTGAGGTCGACGTTGTCGGTGAAGGGCGTCAGCAGCGCGCGCGGCCACAGACTCCGTGCGGCCACGACGTTGATCTCCATCGCGAGGACGGCCATCACCGCGCCGATCCAGAGGAAGCCGATGAGACCGAGGACCAGGCCGAACGTCTTGGTCATCGACGAGGTGTCGACCAGCACGTTGTCGACGTACGCCGCGCCCGCGATCTGGAGCAGCTGCCACATCACGGCCAGGGTGTAGCCACCGGGCGCCGCACGCCGGAAGGAGCGCTGTCCGGTCGCGGCGTAGCGGAAGAGGTGCGTGAGGAAGGTGCCGACCACGAGGATCGTCAGCACCGGCAGGAAGTACTGGCGGCCCGGCCCGAGCACCTCGGTGAAGATGTCGGTGGTGCTCGCGATCGTCGAGAACACCGACACCACCAGCAGGGAGAAGCCGGCGGTGACGAGCAGGACGAGCGTCTTGAGCCGCGCGTAGAACGGGTTGGGCCGGCTGTTGCGCGGCACCGACCAGGCGACGTGCTGGGTGTTCTGCAGGGCCTGGCCCAGCCCCATCGCGCCGTAGAGGGCGGCGAGCGCACCGACCGCGACACCCGTGAACGAGCCCGAGAGCCCGTTGGGCCGCCCGAGCTCGTCGCCGATGATCGGGAACTGGGCGAGCGCGGAGTCGAGGATCGACTCCTGCCAGTTGGGCTCGCCGCGCAGGATGATGCCGAGGATCGACGTGCCCAGCAGCATGAGCGGGAAGATCGCGACGAACGCGTAGTAGGTCAGCGCCGACGCGAGGTAGGGGCCCTGGTCGTCGAAGTACTTGTAGACGACGGCGAGCGGGAACCCGAGGACGGGATGACGGCGCTGGAACGCATCGACTGACGAGACCGCTCCCACGAGGTGGAGGCTACCGGTCACCACCAGCCGAGCACGTCACCGCCGAGCCGCACGACGAAGCCGGACACCACCACGAGGAAGAACGCGCGGACGAACCGGGCGCCCCGCGCCATCGCCAGGCGGGCGCCGAGGTAGCCGCCGACGATGTTGGCCGCCGCCATCGGCAGCGCGAGCTGCCAGATGACCGCGCCCTGCGGGACGAAGACCACCAGCGCGGCGAGGTTGGTCGCCCAGTTGGCCAGCTTGGCCTTGGCGGAGGCCTCGAGGAAGTTGTAGCCGAGCAGGCCGACGAGGGCGAAGACCAGGAACGACCCGGTGCCCGGACCGATCGCCCCGTCGTAGAAGCCGATCGTCAGGCCGGTCATCAGGACGGCCGTCGAGGTGCTGGCCGCCGTGGAAGCGCAGGCTGGTCAGCTCGCCCACGCTCGGCTTGAACCAGACGTAGCCGCCGACGAGCACCAGCACGACCAGGATGATCGGGTCGAAGGCGCTCCGCGGCAGCAGCGAGGCCACGAGCGCCCCGCCGGTCGACCCGACGAAGGCGGCGAGCATCAGCGGCAGGAACGTCCGCGGGTCGGGGCGGATGCGCCGGACGTACGTCGTCGCGCTGATCGACGTGCCGCAGAAGGACGCCAGCTTGTTGGTGGCGGCGATCTGCACCACCGACGCGCCCGGCAGGCCGACGAGCAGGGCGGGCAGCTGCACGAGCCCACCGCCGCCGACCACCGCGTCGACGAAGCCCGCCACCAGGGCCGCGAGGACCAGGAAGAGGACGACCTCGAGCGTCACGTCCATCAGGGCCTGCCCACGTCAGCGGGTGAACTCCTGCACCACGACCGCGTCGTAGTCCTCGGGCATGGTGGCGTTGAGCCCGGGGCAGATGAACTCCTGCGACTGGTCCTCGACCATCTTCGCGGCCGAGCAGTTGACCGTCGCGACGGGGTCGCCGTCGGCGGAGAAGACCATCTGGAAGATCGCGGCGCGCTCCTCGTCGAGGACGTTCTTGATCGTCCCCCTGACCTCCGGGGTGGTCACGTCCTCGGCGCCGGTGGAGCGCTTGATCCCGTTGATCTCCCACCCGTCCTCGACGACGAAGCTGTTCCAGCTGAAGGTCGTGCCGACCTCCACCTCGACCGGGTCGGTGCCGGTGTTGACGTCGCCACCGTCGTCCCCGCCGCACCCGGCGAGGGTCGCGACGCAGGCGAGGACGACGAGCGCGCCGCGCAGGCGCGCCAGGCCGCCCGAGCGGCTCACGGGGCAGCCACGAAGGTGAGGAGGTCCTGGCGGGTGAGCACGCCGATCGGCTTGCCGTCCTCCTGCACCAGCACGGCGTCGGCCTTCTCGAGCAGGGTGACCGCGTCGGCCGCCGCCTCGGTCGAGCCGATCGTCGGCAGCGCCTCGGACATGTGGTCCTCGACGCGGTCCGTCATCTTCGCGGCGCCGGTGAACAGCGCGTCGAGGATGGTGCGCTCCGACACCGACCCCGCGACCTCCGCGGCCACGATGGGCGGCTCGGCGCGGACGACGGGCATCTGGCTGACGCCGTACTCCTGCAGGATGTGGACGGCCTCGGCGATCGTCTCGCCGGGGTGGGTGTGCACGAGGTCGGGCAGCCGGCCGGACTTGCCGCGCAGCACCTGGCCGACGGTGCGGTGGTCGGCCTCCTGGCCGTTGGGGAAGCCGTACTGCGCGAGCCACTCGTCGTTGAAGATCTTGGTGAGGTAGCCGCGGCCGGAGTCGGGCAGCAGCACCACGACGACCGCGTCGGTGCGGCCCTCGGCGGCGAGCTCCTGCGCGACCTGGCGCGCGGCCCACGCGGCCATGCCGCAGGACCCGCCGACGAGCAGGGCCTCCTCGCGCGCGAGGCGGCGGGTGAAGGCGAAGGAGTCGGCGTCGGAGACCTCGATGACGCGGTCGGCGACCGTGCGGTCGTAGGTGTCGGGCCAGAAGTCCTCGCCCACGCCCTCGACGAGGTAGGGGCGGCCGCTGCCGCCGGAGTAGACCGAGCCGGCGGGGTCGGCGCCGATGACCTGCACCTCGGGGTTCTGCTCCTTGAGGTAGCGGCCGACGCCGCTGATCGTGCCGCCCGTGCCCATGCCGCACACGAAGTGCGTGATCCTGCCGTCCGTCTGCTCCCAGATCTCCGGACCGGTGGTCTCGTAGTGGGAGCGCGGGTTGTGCTGGTTCGCGTACTGGTTGGGCTTCCAGGCGCCCGGCTGGGAGGCGAGCCGGTCACTGACGTTGTAGTAGGAGTCGGGGTGCTCCGGCGCGACGGCGGTCGGGCAGACCACGACCTCGGCGCCGTAGGCCTTGAGCACGTTGCGCTTGTCCACGCTGACCTTGTCGGGGCACACGAAGATGCACTTGTAGCCCTTCTGCTGGGCCACCATCGCCAGACCGACACCCGTGTTGCCGGAGGTCGGCTCGACGATCGTGCCGCCGGGCTGGAGCTCTCCGGATGCCTCCGCCGCCTCGATCATGCGGGTGGCGATGCGGTCCTTCACGGACCCGCCGGGGTTGAGGTACTCCACCTTCGCGAGGACCAGCGGGCCGCTGTCGGCACCCGCCTCGAGGTCCAGGGTCCGGCCGAGCCGGACGAGCGGGGTGTTGCCGATGAGGTCGAGGATCGAGTTCGCGTACTGCACCCGGTCAATGTAACGACCTACTGACTCGTAACAGGCACTGGCGCTGACCCTCGCCCCTCTCGAGATCACCTCGACCGGCTGCGTAGGCTCGGCCCTGTGGGGGCAACCGGAGCAGCACGCAAACTGGCATCTGCCGCCGCCCTGGGCGGCGGCGGTCTGTCCGTGCTCGGCGGAGGGCTCTACGGCGTCCTGGTGCTCGAGGCGAAGTTCGCGCGCAGGATCATCGGCAACGCGACCGAGTCCGCGCTGGACTCGACCGGGTGGTACGGCCGCGGCCGGCCCGGCCCGGCCATCCGGATCGCGCTCCTGGGTGACTCCAGCGCCGCGGGCTACGGAGTCGAGCGCGTCGAGGACACGACCGGCGCGCACCTCGCGACGGGTGTCGCCGCGCAGGCCGACCGCCGCGTCCACCTGCGGTCCTTCGCCAAGGTCGGTGCGCAGTCCAGCGCGCTCGCCGACCAGGCCGATGCCGCGATCGGCACCCACCCCGACCTCGCCGTCGTGCTCATCGGGGCCAACGACGTCACCCACACCGTGCTGCCGTCCGCGTCGGTGCGCCACCTCGCCGAGGGCGTACGCCGCCTGCGCGAGGCCGACATCCAGGTGGTCGTCGGCACGTGCCCCGACCTCGGCACGATCCGGCCGATCCCACCGCCGCTGAAGCAGGTGGCGCGCGAGTGGTCGCGCCGGCTGGCCGCCGCCCAGACGATCACCGTCGTCGAGAACGGCGGACGCTCGGTGTCCGTCGGCGACATCCTCGGCCCCGAGTTCGACGCCGCTCCGGCCGTGCTGTTCGGGCCGGACCGGTTCCACCCGTCGGCCGACGGCTACCGCCAGCTGGCGTCCGTGCTCATCCCGTCGTGCCTGGCCGCCCTCGACCTCCTGCCGGACGACGAGGCCCAGCCCGAGCCGCGGCGTCGCGAGGGGATCCTCCCGGTCGCCGCTGCCGCGGTGCGCGCCGCGCGTACGCCCGGGACCGAGGTCGACGGCACCGAGGTCGGCGGCAACCAGCGCGGCCTCCGCGGACGCTGGGTCGAGCTGCGCCACCGCCGCCGTCGTCCCGCCACCGACGCCGAGTCGCCGGGCGAGCACGAGGAGCACGACGCTCCGCCGATCACTCGAGCGGTGGCTGAGCCACACTCCGCAGGCCCGGAAGGTGGGTGGACCACCGCTCGACGGGACGACACGCCGTACGCCGCTCCGGAGCGGTGGCAGAGCCACGTCCGGTGCGCCCGGAATGTGGCTGGACCACCGCTCGGGCAGCGCCACGAGCCAGAAATGACGCCGGCCCGCCCGAGACGTACTCGGGCGGGCCGGCGGAGCTCAGCGCAGGCTGGTCAGCAGCTGATCAGTCGCCGCGGATGATCGCGAGGAGGCGGAGCAGGTTGGTGTAGATCCAGACCAGGCTGACGGTGAGGCCGAAGGCCGCACGCCACGACTCGCGCTTCGGGAGACCGGCGGCGACGCCCTGCTCCACGAAGTCGAAGTCGAGGATCAGCATGAAGATGCCGAGCACCAGGCCGGCGAGCGCGAACACGAAGCCGATCGGGCCGTTGCCGTAGAGCGGCGACTGGATCCCGAAGAGGCTCAGCACCAGCGACAGCAGGCCGAGGCCCACCATGCCGAACATGGCTGCGACGACGCCCTTGCGGAACTTGTCGCCCACCTTGATGTCGAGCACCTTGTAGGCGGTGAGCGTGCCGGCGAAGGCCGCGAACGTGCCGAGGACGGCGCTCATCACGATGCCGGGGTACTGCGCCTCGAAGACGGCGCTGATCGCGCCGAGCGCGACACCCTCGACGAGGGCGAACGCCATCACGAGCGCCGGGCTGATCACGCGCTTGAACGAGTTGACCAGCGACAGGATGAACGCGCCACCCGCGCCGAGCATGGCCAGCATGTAGACCTGGCCGAGGTCGGCGGTCTCGGCGACGTCGCCGATCCACCACCACGTGGCGAAGGCGCCGGCGAAGACCAGCAGGATCGAGATCGCGGTGCTCTGGACGACCGAGTCGACCGTCATCCGGCCCTGGTCGACCTGCGGGGCGCCGGTGTCCGGTCTCGCCGTAGCCGGGGTAGTTCTGGCCACCACCGGCGTAGGTCTGGTTGCCGTAGGCGTTCGACGAGGCGCGGTTGAACTCCTCGGAACGTGTGAACACGGGATTGTTGCTTCTCATGGTCTCTCCTTGGAGGCCGCCCCCGGAGCTTCCGGGGGTGCGACGCCGTCGCGGTGACGGCGCCTGTGGTCATCCCACTCTAGCCGGGGTGACACCTGTTCAAACGCGCACGGAGGGGGCACTGTTCCCGTCACAGCAACTTCTCAGGTTGTTCGTCGCGTGCTCTCGCAGCCCCGCAGGTCCTCACCACGGCACCGGTCGTCGCCGCGCCGGCCCCGCACGCGGTCGCGCCCCGGACCGCCGAGCAGGACGTCGTCGTCGTACGACCCGAGCAGCACGTCGTCGCCGCCGCGCCCCTTCGCGGTGTACGACGACCCGCCCTCGACGTGGTCGTCGCCCGGGGTGCCGAGGTAGGTCCAGCGGCCGGGGTGGGACGGCATCCGCACCCGCTCGACGTCGAGCACGCGGGCGCGCACCGGTCGGGCGCTCGGTCGCGGTGCACGACGAAGCGCTCGCGGGCGTGGTCCATCACGCCGCGCGCCCGGCGGCCGGGCTGCTGGAGGCCGAGGGACACCTCGTCGCGACCGGGACCGCCGACCAGGTCGTGGCGTCCGGCGCCCAGGTAGACCTCGAGCTCGTCGCGGCCGGCGCCGCCGTCCAGGGTGGAGGGGCCACCCACCTTGCGCAGGTGGTCCTTGCCGTCACCACCGAGCAGCACGTCGGCGCCGCCGTTGGAGTCGAGGTAGTCGTCGCCCGGCGCCTCCGTCGAAGTGGTCGTCGTCGGTCGCCGTTGCGCGCCGGGTCGTACTCGTAGGGGTCCCAGGAGTTCATCAGGAGGTCGTCGCCGCCGCGGCCCTCGAGCCGGTCGCCGCCGCCGTTGCCGATGATCTGGTCGGGCCCCTCGGTGCCGAGCACGTGGTCGGCGTGGCGTGGAGCCGAGGAGCTCGACGACCGCGCCGGGCACGGCGCTCGGCTGGGCGACGACGACGGTGTCGTTGCCCTCGCCGGTCGCGACGCCGCTGACCAGGTCGACGACGACGCCGGTCACCGACACCGAGTAGTCGACGGTGTCGGGTGCAGTTGTAGCCGGTGCGTCGCGCACCACCGTGTTGACGCCGACGTCGACGAGGTCGTCGCCCGGCCCCGGCACGAGGGTGTCGCCGTACGGCGCGTGCTCGCTCCTCGACGCGCGGCACGAGCCCGTTGTCCCCTCCGTAGAGCCGGTCGTTGCCGAGGCCTCCGGTGAGCGCGGTCGGAGCCCGCGTCGCCGCAGACGAGGTCGTTGCCGTCCCCACCGTCGATCACGTCGTTGCCCTCGAGCGCGGCGATGACGTCGTCTCCGGGCGTGCCCGTCAGCTCGTCGTCGCCGGTGGTGCCCACGATCGTCGCGGCGACTCGCCCGCGCAGGTGGCGGCAGCGCCCTGGGCCGGCGCCGCCACGGGCACCGGCATCAACACCCCGGCCACCAGGCAGGCGGTGCCCGCGAGTCGTCGTACGTCCATGTGGGTCCCCCTTGCCCGCGAACTTATCCCGTTGCCGCCGCCCGACCGGGTGCCTACGGTGGGCGGAGCCGGACAGACCGGCACGAGACCCCAGGGAAGAGGCACCGAGATGCGAGCAACGCACGCTCCCGTCCGCATCCACCTCCTCGAAGGGACCTCGCGTGCACCCGCGCCCATCCAGCTCCGAACCGAGCCGTTCGCTCAACCTGGGCATCCTCGCCCACGTCGACGCCGGTAAGACCACCCTCACCGAACGGCTGCTCCACCTGGCCGGGGTGATCGACGAGCCGGGATCCGTCGACTCCGGCACCACGCAGACCGACAGCCTCGCGCTCGAGCGCCGGCGCGGCATCACCATCAAGTCCGCCGTCGTGGCGTTCGCCCTCGACGACCTCGTCGTCAACGTGATCGACACCCCGGGCCACCCCGACTTCATCGCCGAGGTCGAGCGCGTCCTGGGCGTGCTCGACGGCTGCGTGCTCGTGCTCTCGGCCGTCGAGGGGGTGCAGCCGCAGACCCGGATCCTGATGCGCGCCCTGCAGCGGCTCGGCGTCCCGACGCTGCTGTTCGTCAACAAGATCGACCGCGTCGGCGCCGACGTCGACGCGGTGCTCGAGGCCATCCGCACACGGCTGACGCCGGCGATCCTGCCGATGGGAGCGGCGGCCGGGCTCGGCGCCCGGACCGCGGCCTTCACGGCGTACGCCGACCACGACCGCTCCTTCCGCGAGCGCGAGACGGTCGCCCTGGCCGAGCACGACGACGCGCTGCTGGCGGCGTACGTCGACGGCGAGGACCGTACGCCGGACCAGCTGATGTCGCTGGTCGCCGAGCAGACCCGGGCGGGAGACCTGCACCCGGTCTTCGCCGGGTCGGCCGCCACCGGTGCCGGCGTGCCCGAGCTGGTCGCCGGCATCGCGCGGCTCCTCCCCCGTCCCGAGCCGGTGTCCGCGAGCGACGACGCCTCCGGCCGGGTGTTCAAGGTCGACCGGGGCGCGGCGGGCGAGAAGGTCGCCTACGTGCGGATGTTCTCCGGCGCGCTGCGCGCACGGCAGCGCCTGGACCTCACCGGCGGCCGGTCCGGGAAGGTCTCCGGGATCGAGGTGTTCCGCGACGGGCGGTGGGTGCGTGCCGCGGAGGCGAGGTCGGGGCAGGTCGCGCGGCTGCTCGGGCTCGGTGCGGTGCGCGTCGGCGACGGGTTCGGCGCGTCGGCCCGGGCGGAGGCCCACCACTTCCCGCCGCCGACCCTGGAGGCGTCGGTCGAGGCGTGCGACCCGGCGCAGCGTCCCGCCCTGCGGGTCGCGCTGGCCCAGCTCGCCGACCAGGACCCGCTGATCGCGGCTCGCACCGACGAGGACGGCCGCCCGACGGTGTCGCTCTACGGGCGGGTGCAGCAGGAGGTGATCGCCTCGACGCTGGCCGAGGAGCACGGCATCGAGGTCGAGTTCAGCGAGGCGAGCGTGCTGCACGTCGAACGGCTGTGCCGGGTCGGCGCGTCGGTGGAGCGGTTCAACACCGCGAGCAACCCCTACTGGGCGACCATCGGGCTCCGGCTCACCCCGACCGCGCCCGGCACCGGAGTGGTCTTCGACCTCGACGTCTCCCTGCGCGACCTGCCGCTCTTCCTCTTCAAGACCGTCGAGCACTTCACCTCGGTGATGGAGCGGCACGTCGCGCGGGCCCTGTCGCGCGGGCCGTCGGGCTGGGAGGTCACCGACTGCCGGGTCACCCTCGTCGAGGCCGGCTACGCGTCCTGGGACGGACCTCCGTCGCAGCGCGGGCCCCTGCCGACGGCGCTCGACTACCGCAAGCTCACGCCCGTCGTCGTACGCCAGGCGGTGGCGGCCGCGACGACCCAGGTCTGCGAGCCGGTGCTCCGGGTGAGCCTCGAGGTGCCGACCCGCGACGCCCCGCAGCTGCTGACGCTGCTCGGCCGCTGGGGCACGGAGCTCACCGGCCAGACCTCGACCGGGGACCTCACCCGCATCGACGCGCGGCTCGTGGCGTCCCGGCTCCACGACCTCCAGCACCAGCTGCCGGACCTCACCGGCGGTGAGGGCGTGCTGGAGTCGTCGTTCGACGGCTACCAGCCGGTGCGCGGGAGGGGGCCGGTGCGAAGGTGGGGATGATCGTGCTGGCCGGGATGGACACGAACGGGTTGGTGGCCCCCGCGTCCTTGAGCTTCCAGCCGGAGACGTCAGCCGGGGTGGTGCCGATGTTGGTCAGCTCGACCCAGTCGGCGACCGTGTCACCGTTGGACTCGACCTCGTTGAGCTTCACCTTGCTCGGGTCGGTCGTCGACGGGCAGGAGTTGGCAGCGCCCTTGGTCGGTGCCGCCGTCGTGGTGAAGGCGCCGTCGGGCCCCGGGCACCGGCCGTACGTCGTGGTCGCGTGTGCCGTCCACGAGTAGGAGTCGATGAGTGTCGTGCCGTTGGCTGCGAAGACCCGCGCGGAGTCCGCGGTCACCGAGGCCGAAGCTGCCGGTCACCGCGGCGTCATCGGTGTTGATCGCGAGGTGACCACCGGCAGGGATCGTCGTCGAGGCCGGGACGGTGATCGCGTGGGTGTCGTCGCTGTCCTTGACGATCCAGCCGGAGACGTCGGCCGCGGTGGCGCCGGTGTTCACCGGCGATAGCAGCATCGGGCTGCGTGCCCCGGCTGGGGTTCGAACCCAGACTGTGCGGTTTTTAAGACCGCTTCCTCTACCGGTTGGGATACCGGGGCGTGCCGCATGGCGGACGAGGTCAGTCTGTCAGCGCGCGGGCTCGCTCGAAGACGGCGTCGGTCATCTCGCGGGTCAGCCGGCCGGTGTAGGTGTTGTGCGGCGACGGGTGGTAGCAGCCGATGAGGGTGACGTCGCCGAGCCGCAGCTCGACGCCGTGGCCGAACTTCGGCCGCGTCGCCGGGGCCGGCGCTCCGGCCGCGACCAGCGAGCGCACGGCGCCGTCCCAGCCGAAGGCACCGAGCGCGACGACGGCGCGGACGGTCGGCAGGAGCGCGAGCTCGGCGGCGATCCAGGGCGCGCAGGTGTCACGCTCGGTGGCGGTCGGCTTGTTCTCCGGCGGCGCGCAGCGCACGGTCGCGACCATCCGGGCATCGAGCAGCCGCTGGCCGTCGCCGGCGTGCTCGCTGGTCGGCTGGCTCGCCCAGCCGGTGCGGTGCAGGCTGGCGAAGAGCCAGTCGGCGCTCGGGTCGCCGGTGAAGATGCGCCCCGTCCGGTTGCCGCCGTTGGCGGCCGGCGCGAGGCCGACGATGAGCAGCGACGGCTCGGGGTCGCCCCAGCCGTTGATCGGCCGGCCCCAGTAGGGCTGGTCGGCGAACGACGCCCGCTTCGCGATCGCCACGTCCTCGCGCCAGGTCACCAGCCGCGGGCAGGCCGAGCAGACGCTCACCCGGGCGTCGAGCTCGGTGAGCGACTCGGCGGCGGCGAGACGGCGTACGTCGTCGGCGTCGCGCGCGACCGGCGTGTCCGGGGCTGCCGGGTCGTCCGGCCAGCCGGTGCCGGGCGCGACCGGGCTGGCGAAGGCGCCGCCGACGATCGGGTGCGGGAGCTCGGTCACGAGATGGCGGCGGCGATGCCGTGGAGGATGTCGGCCTCGGAGACCACGTGGTCGGGCACCGGGACGCGGGCCAGGATCCCGCTCCAGATCAGGGCTCCGGCGCCGATCACGTCCGCGCGGCCGGGGTGCATGTAGGGCAGCGCCCGTCGTTCCTCGACCGTCATCGCGACCAGTCGGTCCACGAAGTCGGAGGTGTCTGAGTTGGAGAGGACCGCGCCGTCGAAGGCGTCGCGGTCGTAGCTGCCGAGCCCGAGGACGCCGCAGGCCAGCGTCTTGATGGTGCCCGAGGTGCCGATCACGGTCCGCGCCCGGTCGAGCGGGACGCCGCACGAGTCGAGGTGCTCGTCGATGTCGGCGACGCAGGCCGCGACCTCCTCGGCCGTCGGCGGGTCGCTGTGGAGGTGGCGCTCGTGGAGCCGGACCGATCCGATGTCCAGTGAGATCGAGTGGGAGATCGCCTGTCGTGCGTCGCCCTCGCCGAGCACCAGCTCCGTCGAACCGCCGCCGATGTCGACGACCAGGACCGGCTCGGGCGGCATCGGCGACTGGGCCGCGATGGCGCCGGCGAAGACGAGCGCCGCCTCCTCGTCACCGGACAGCACCTCGGGCTCGACGCCGAGGCGACGGCGTACGCCCTCGGCGAAGACCGCGGCGTTGCTGGCGTCGCGGGTGGCGGAGGTGGCGCAGAAGCGGGTGCGCGCGGGGTCGACGCCGTGGTCGCGGATCGTCGCGCCGAGCTCGTCGATCGCGGCGAAGGTGCGCTCCAGCGCCTCGTCGGCGAGCCGCCCGGTCCGGTCGACGTCCTGGCCGAGCCGGACGACACGCGAGTCGCGGAGCACGACGTCGAGGGTGCCGTCGTCGCGACGGCTGCCGATCAGCACCTTGATGGAGTTCGTCCCGCAGTCGATCGCCGCGACGAGGTCGGTCATGCCCTCAGTCTGCCGGGCGGTCGACGCTGACGCAGGGGCCGGACTCCCACCACGCGCCGAGGGCGTCGAGCACCTCGTCGCCGAGCGGGTTCACGCCGCGGCCCATCGCGAGCGACTGGGCAGCGAGGACGTGGAGGCACTTCACGCGGTCGGGCATGCCGCCGGCGGAGATGCCGTCGATCTCGGGCACCTCGAGCCCGGCGCGCTCCCCCACCTCGGCCCGGAAGGCGAGGTAGCGCTCGTGCGCGGCACGGTAGGCCGCGGCGAGCTCCTCGTCGGTGCCGAGCCGGGCCTCCATCTCCTTCATCACGTGCGAGCCCTCGAGCGTGCCGATGCGCGAGGCCGCGCGCGGGCAGGTGAGGTAGAAGGTCGTCGGGAACGGCGAGCCGTCGGGCAGCCGCGGCTCCGTCGTGACCACGTCGGGGTTGCCGCACGGGCAGCGGTGGCCGATCGAGTCGATGCCGCGGGGCTTGCGCTCGAGCTGGGCGCGGATCGCCTCGACGTCGGCGGGATCGATGTCGGGCTGGGTGTCGCTCACTGATCAGTTCCGTCGACGTGCCGTCGACCAGGTCGGCCGGCTCCTCGCCGGGCGGCGGCGGGTTGCCGGCGAGCTCCATCGACTCCCAGGCGGCGGTCCACCACGCCTTGGGCACGGTCTTGATCACGTCGGACGGGTCGTTGAGGGAGGCCTGGGCCTCCAGCGGCTTGCCGTCGACGCCGATCACCTCGAAGCCGGCCTCGCCGGGCATCAGGTAGCCGAACCGGGCGCGCGCCTGCGCCTTGACGTAGGCCGGGTCGTCCCACCGCTGCTTCTCGCGCTCGAGGTCGTTGATGTTGGCCTCGCGCTCCGCGATCTGCGACTTCAGCTCACCGATGTGGGCGCGCTGCTGGAGGTAGGCGCGCAGCGACGACGCGTAGGACACCGTCAGCACGGCGAGCACCAGGACCAGCACGGCCGCGCGGCCGGTGAAGCGGGGTCGGCGCGCGGTCCGCTGCGCGGCGGGTCGCACCGCGCGCTGGCTCGCCGGTGTCCGCGGCCGTCGCTGCCGGCGTACGCGTTGCAGTGGTGCGCGGCCGTGTCGAACGGTCGCCGGGGCGCGTGGTGCTGCCCTGCCTCGGTCCGCGTGATCCGTTGCCGCTGGGCCCACCGCGTGACGTACGACGCTGGGAAGGCATGCCGGACAGTCTGCCCGGTTCAGCCGCCGAATCGCGGGAAGGCACCCCGACCGGCGTAGCGAGCCGCGTCACCGAGCTCGTCCTCGATGCGGAGGAGCTGGTTGTACTTCGCGACGCGGTCGGAGCGGGCCGGCGCGCCGGTCTTGATCTGGCCGCAGTTGGTGGCCACGGCGAGGTCGGCGATCGTGGTGTCCTCGGTCTCGCCGGAGCGGTGGCTCATCATGTTGCGGAAGCCGGCGCGGTGGGCGAGCTCGACGGCGTCGAGGGTCTCGGTGAGCGACCCGATCTGGTTGACCTTGACCAGCATGGCGTTGGCCTGGCCACCGTCGATGCCGCGCTGGAGCCGCTCCACGTTGGTCACGAAGAGGTCGTCGCCGACGAGCTGGGTCCTGGTGCCGAGCGCGTCGGTCATCGCCTTCCAGCCGTCCCAGTCCTCCTCGTCGAGCGGGTCCTCGATGGAGACGATCGGGTAGGAGTCGACGAGGTCGGCGTAGTAGGCGACCATCTGGTCGGTCGACTGCTTGGTGCCCTCGAAGACGTACTTCTTCTTGTCGAAGAACTCGCTCGCCGCGACGTCCATCGCGAGCGCGATGTCCTTGCCCAGCGCGAAGCCGGCGGACTTGACCGCCTCGGCGATGAGGTCGAGGGCGGCGCGGTTGCTGTCGAGGTTCGGGGCGAAGCCGCCCTCGTCGCCGAGGCCGGTCGAGAGGCCCTTCTTCTTCAGCACCGACTTGAGCGCGTGGTAGACCTCCGCGCCGTGCTGCAGCGCCTCGCGGAAGGTGGCGGCGCCGATCGGCGCGATCATGAACTCCTGGACGTCGACGTTGGAGTCGGCGTGGGACCCGCCGTTGACGATGTTCATCATCGGCACGGGCAGCAGGTGGGCGTTGGGGCCGCCGACGTAGCGGAAGAGCGGCAGGCCCGACGACTCGGCCGCGGCCTTCGCGGTGGCGAGCGAGACGCCGAGGATCGCGTTGGCGCCGAGCTTGGCCTTGTTGTGGGTGCCGTCGAGGTCGAGCATCGCCTGGTCGACGAGGCGCTGGTCGTCGGCGTCGAGGCCGACGACGACACCCGAGATCTTGTCGACCACACCGGAGACCGCCTTCTGCACGCCCTTGCCGAGGTAGCGCTTGCCGCCGTCGCGGAGCTCGACGGCCTCGAAGGCACCGGTGGACGCGCCACTGGGCACGGCCGCGCGACCGAACGCGCCGTCCTCGAGGAGGACCTCCACCTCGACGGTGGGGTTGCCGCGCGAGTCGAGGATCTCGCGGGCGCCGACTGCGGCGATGATCGACATGAAGTGCTCCTGTGGGGTGCGTCTGGGGGACGGCAGCCAGCCTAGTCACGTCGCGGCCTCGCGTCGCCGGGGTGTCCGCGGGCGTGGCTACGGTGAGGTCGATGCCCACCGCCGCCGACCACTTCAGGGACTTCGTCGAGCGAGCGGGTGCCGACGACGAGGCAGGCGCCCGGATCCGTCGGGCGATGGCGGGCGAGTCGGCGTCCCGGTTCCGCGACCGCCTCCTCCTGGAGCGGGCGGCCTGGCTCGCCAGGTGCACCAGCCGCACACTGCAGGACATCGCCGCAGACTGCGGCTTCCGCGGCTACGACGTCTTCGTCCGTGCCTTCCGCCGCGAGCTCGGCGCGTCGCCGTCGCAGTGGCGCGCCGACCCGACGTCGTGGGAGATCGACGCCCCGGGCGAGGTGCACTTCCACCCGCCCGACGGGATCCGGCTGCCGGCCTGGACGTCGTACGACGAACGACCCTCCGTCGTGGCGGCGTACGTCACCGCGTTCTCACCGGATCCCGAGGTGCTGCTGCGATAGTCCGCTGCGGAAAAGCCGCTGGGCGCCCGGCGCACCGCGAGCGGCTTTCTGCATGCGGACTATCCGGGCTGGGGGTGAGCCTTCTCGGCCGCCTTGGCCGCGTTGTAGAGCGCCATCACCTCGTCGACCGTGGTGGCGACGGCGTCGCCGAAGACGTGCGGGTTGCGGCGCTCCATCTTGGCTCGTACGCCGCGCGCGACGTCGTCGAGCGTGAACTCGCCGGCCTCCTCGGCGATCACGGCGTGGATCACCACCTGGAGCAGCAGGTCGCCGAGCTCGTCGCACAGCGCGGCCGGGTCGCCCGACTCGATCGCCTCGACGACCTCCTCGGCCTCCTCGCGCACGTAGGGGATCAGCGAGGTGTGGGTCTGCTCGCGCTTCCACGCGCACTCACGCTGGAGCACCCGCATCTGGTCGGCGAAGGCCTCCAGCTGCGAGCCGTCCGAGCCCGTCATCGGACGGGCTCAGCCGCAGCGCTGGGTCGACGGCAGCGTCTCGGCGTAGGCGGGGTCCGGCTGCTCGGCCAGTCCCGACTTCGCGATCTCGCTGACGGCCACGGACGTGTTGGTGTCGATGGGCGACAGCACGCCGTCCACGCTGGCCGCACCGAAGCGCGGGTCGATGTCGATGCCGTTGGCGTCGGGCCACTGGTTGAAGATGTCGAGCCCGGCCTGCGTGATCTGGTCGCTGGTCGGGTCGGCGATGCCCTGGTCGTCGAGGGTGATCGCGCCGATCTGGTCGACGATGTCCTGGGCGTAGGCGGGCGTCGAGGTGAGCTCGATGTAGTCGTCGCGCACCTCCTCGGGCAGCGTGGCGGCGGTGCCCTGACGCTGCGCGACGTCGTTCTGGTAGCTCGAGCCCGCCGACACGCCGTAGTCGTCGGCGACCTGGTCGGCCTGCGAGCGCAGCGTGAGGAGCTGGACGACGTACTGCCGCACGAAGCTCATCGGGACCGGCGACTCGAGCTGCTCCTCGACGGACGTGCAGTAGTGCGCGGTGACCGAGTCGATGTCGCGGACCGTGAGCACGTCGTCGCCGACCTGGGCCGCGATCCCCGGGGCGGCGCTGCCGCACCCGGTGAGCAGCAGCCCGGCGACACCCACGGTCAGCCAGGTGGGCGCGGCCGTCATCAGGCGGGTCTTGCTCACGAGTCGCTCCTCGAGGTCTCTGCAGGGGTCGATGCGGGTGGTGCGGGTTGCGCGACGATGTCGTCGATCACGCCGCGCGCCCATTCAAGCAGGGCCACGCCGGCCACCGGACGCACGGGGAACCCGGTTCCCTGCGGTCGCGGCACGAGGATCGTACGCACCGGCGCCTTGACGACGCTGCGCGGATGCAGCCGCTGGAGTCGTACGACGCGCGAGTCGGGGAGGTCGACCGGCGCGAACCGGACGTACTTGCCGGCCACCGTCACCTCCTTCACGCCGACCTGGCGGCACCGGGCGCGGAAGAGCGCCACGAAGAGCAGCGACCGGACGACCTCGGGCGGCTCGCCGTAGCGGTCGACCAGCTCGGCGCGCACCTCGTCGACGTCGGCGTCGGAGCGCACCTCGGCGAGGCGCTTGTAGATCTCGAGGCGCAGCCGCTCGCTCGGGATGTAGTCGTGCGGCAGGTGGGCGTCGACGGGCAGCTCGATGCGGACCTCGGCGAGCTCCTCCTCGTTGCCGCCCTTGAACTCGGCGACCGCCTCGCCGACCAGGCGGACGTAGAGGTCGAAGCCGACGTCGGCGATGTGGCCGGACTGCTCCCCGCCGAGCAGGTTGCCCGCACCACGGATCTCGAGGTCCTTCATCGCGATCGCCATGCCGCCGCCGAGGTCGGAGTGCTGGGCGAGGGTGGCGAGACGCTCGTGCGCGGTCTCCGTGAGCGGCTTCTCGGCCGGGTAGAGGAAGTAGGCGTAGGCCCGCTCGCGCGAGCGGCCGACGCGACCGCGCAGCTGGTGGAGCTGCGAGAGGCCGAGGGTGTCGGAGCGCTCGATGATCATCGTGTTGGCGTTGGACACGTCGAGACCGCTCTCGACGATGGTCGTGCAGACCAGCACGTCGAAGCGCTTCTCCCAGAAGTCGAGCATGACCTGCTCGAGCGCGTGCTCGCCCATCTGGCCGTGGGCGGTGGCGACGCGCGCCTCGGGCACCAGCTCGCGGATCCGGGCGGCGGCCTTCTCGATCGACTGCACCCGGTTGTGGATGTAGAAGACCTGGCCCTCGCGGAGCAGCTCGCGGCGCACGGCCGCGACGACCTGCCGGTCCTCGTAGGCGCCGACGTAGGTCAGCACCGGGTGCCGCTCCTCGGGCGGCGTGGTGATCGTCGACATCTCGCGGATGCCGGTCACCGCCATCTCGAGCGTGCGCGGGATCGGCGTCGCACTCATCGACAGCACGTCGACGGACGTGCGCATCCGCTTCATCTGCTCCTTGTGCTCGACGCCGAAGCGCTGCTCCTCGTCGACGATGATCAGGCCGAGGTCCTTGACCTTGATGTCGGGATTGAGCAGGCGGTGGGTGCCGACCACGATGTCGACCGACCCGTCGGCCAGGCCGGCGATGACCTCCTTGGCCTCCTTGTCGGTCTGGAACCGCGAGAGCCCCTTGATGACCACCGGGAAGCCGGTCATCCGCTCGGAGAACGTCGACATGTGCTGGGTGACGAGCAGGGTCGTCGGCACGAGCACGGCGACCTGCTTGCCGTCCTGCACGGCCTTGAAGGCCGCCCGCACCGCGATCTCGGTCTTGCCGTAGCCGACGTCGCCGCAGACCAGGCGGTCCATCGGGACGACCTGGCGCATGTCGGCCTTGACCTCGTCGACGGTGGTCAGCTGGTCGACGGTCTCGTTGAACGGGAAGGCGTCCTCGAGCTCGCGCTGCCACGGGGTGTCCGGGCCGTAGGCGAAGCCCTTCGTCGCCTGCCGGGCGGCGTAGAGCTTGATCAGCTCCGCGGCGATCTCGCGGACCGCGCGGCGGGCCTTGTTCTTGCGCTTGGTCCAGTCGCCGCCGCCGAGCCGGTCGAGGCTGGGGTTCTCGCCGCCGACGTAGCGGGTGACCTGGTCGAGGGTGTCGGCCGGGACGTAGAGCATGTCGTTGGGTCCGCCGCGCTTGCTGGCGCCGTACTCCAGGACGAGGTACTCGCGGACCGCGCCGCCGATCTCGCGCTGCTTCATCTCGACGAACCGGCCCACGCCGTGCTGCTCGTGCACGACGTAGTCGCCGGCCTTGAGCTCGAGCGGGTCGATCTGCTTCTTGCGCCGCGTCGGCATCCGGCGCATGTCGCGGGTCGACGTCTTCTGCCCCGAGAGGTCGTCGCCGGTGACGACCGCGACCTTGGCCTCGTCGTCGACCAGTCCGTGCACGAGGCTGCCGCAGGTGACCGTGACGACCCCGGTGCCGGCGGTGCCGCCCTCCTCGACCAGCCGGGCGGCGATGTCGTGCTCGCCGAGCAGCTCGACGAAGCGCTGCGCCGGTCCGTGGCCGGCGTGCACCACGACCACGTCGAGGCTCCGGTCCACCCACTCGCGGATGTCGGCGACGGCCTGCTCGAGGTCGCCGCGGTAGGCCTCGGCCGGGTTGATCGACAGCGTGAGCGACCCGTCGTCGACGTCGTCGAGACCGAAGGGGCTCACCGCCCACCACGCCTGGCCGAGGCCGAGCGCGTGGAGCCGGACGTCGGCGATCTCGCGGTAGGACGCGGCACCGAGGTCGATCGGCGAGGTGCCGCCACCGGCGGCCGCGGCCCACGACGCACCGAGGAACTCCTCGCTGGTGGCGACGAGGTCGTGCGCGCGGCTGCGGGCGCGCTCGGGGTCGAGCACCAGCACGGTGGTGTCGGCGGGCATCAGGTCGACGAGCAGCTCCATCTCGTCGACGAGCACGGGCGCGAGCGACTCCATGCCCTCGACCGCGATGCCGGCGGCCATCTTGTCGGTGAGCTCGAGCAGCTGCGGGTGCGCCCGGCCGAGCTCCGCTGCGCGACGGCGTACGTCCTCGGTGAGCAGCAGCTCCCGGCACGGCGGCGCCCACAGGCGCTGCACCGTCTCGAGCGTGCGCTGGTCGGCGACCGCGAAGGCACGGATCTCCTCGACGTCGTCACCCCAGAACTCCACGCGCAGCGGGTGCTCCTCGGTGGGCGGGAAGACGTCGACGATGCCACCGCGCACCGCGAACTCGCCGCGCCGCTCGACCATGTCGACGCGGGTGTACGCCGCCTCGGCGAGGCCGCGGACGACGTCCTCCAGCGGGCGGGTGTCCCCCGGCGCCAGCTCGACCGGCTCGATGTCGGCCAGCCCCGGGACCTGCGGCTGGAGCAGGCTGCGGATCGGCGCGACGACCACCTTGAGCGGTCCGTTGGTCGCGTCGGTGCCGGGGTGGCGCAGCCGGCGGAGCACCGCGAGGCGACGGCCGACGGTGTCGCTGCGGGGGCTGAGCCGCTCGTGCGGCAGCGTCTCCCAGCTCGGGTAGTAGGCGACGGTGTCGGGGTCGACGAGGTCGGCGAGCTCCTCGACCAGGTCCTCGGCCTCACGCGAGGTCGCGGTGACCGCGAGGACCGTGCGCCCGCGCGCGACCAGGCCGTGCACCACGAACGGCCGGACGGCGCCCGGACCGGTCAGGTCGAGGGCGTTGCGCACCGCGGCGTCGGCCAGCGCCCCGGCGAGCGTGGGAGCGGCGAGCGACGCGCTCGGCAACGGCGTGGAGCGGCGTGGGCGACACAGGTGTTCCTTCGGGGGCGTGGTCTACGGGTGGGGCGACAGGCATGCAAGAAGGCCCCCGTCCGGCCGGATGGGGGGAGGTGATAAGTCTACGGGGGCGTGGGTTTGTCCCACGCGTCACGGGGTAGCACCCTGATCACAGCTGACTTCACCTGATTCTGACTTCTTCTCGAGAGGAACAACGGGGACATGCGCATCACTCGACTCGTGACCTTCACGGTCACCGCAGGACTGGTCGGCCTCACGCCGATCGCCATCGCCGCGCCCAGCCAGGCGGCCGACAACTGGACCACCACCACGACCGCGGCGCCCGACAAGACGCGGATCGTCTACGGCGACGCCGTCAACATCGTCGTCGACGTCGACGGGTCCGACGGGCTCGGCCCCAGCACGGGCACCTCGACGCTCTACGCGATGGAGGCCGGCTCGACCGACGTTCGTCCCGGTGGCGACCGGTGCCTACCCGGGCAGCGACTACTACCCCGTCAAGCCCACCAAGAACACGACCTACAAGGTCGTCTTCGGTGGCTACACCGACCCCGTGCAGACCCAGTACAGCGACAACTACGCACCGAGCGAGTCGGCCACCTTCACCGTGCAGGTCGCCCGCAAGATCACCTACCCGAGCTCGGGCTTCGTGCTCAAGGGCAAGGTCACGCCCGACTACGGCAAGAAGAAGATCGTCATCAAGGTCTCGAAGAAGCAGAACAAGGGCTACAAGAAGTTCAAGACCATCAAGACCGACAAGCGGCGGCAAGTACAAGATCACCCTGCCGCGCCGCGGCGGCACCTGGTACTGGAGCTTCGTCGTCAAGGGCGACGACAAGTACCTCGCCAACGGCTTCGTCTGGAAGACCTTCATCGGCTGACCTGACGCGCAGACCGCACGACGACCCCCGGCAGATCCTGCCGGGGGTCGTCCGCGTTGCTGGGAATACCACCTCTGGGGGAATTCCTCGCAGAGCGCGAGCGTCGAGACGTGTGGTGGCTACGTTCCGTGCGAGTACCTGTCCGTGGATCAAGCACCCATCGATCGAGGTTGCCCAGTGGTGAACAACAGCATGACCCAGGCGCTCCGCGGCAGCGCGAAGGACGTGGCCAAGAAGCGCATCAAGACCATCACCTCGTCGCCCGCCTTCGCCTCGGCCGTGCAGCACGCCGCCGCGATCTTCCCGCACCGGCCGGACCAGGACACCTACACGTTGCCCGCGTTCCCGTCACCCGGGAAGGACGCCGACCCCGCCACCGGTCTGCCCGTGCCGCCCCGCGAGCTGTGGGCCTCCTACGGGGCTGACGTCGAGACCTACCTCCGAAGCGGCCAGGAGGACGTCGCGACCATCCGGCGCCTGCTCGAGGAGAGCGGTGCACCGGTCGAGGAGCTCGGACGGCTGCTCGAGTTCGGCGTCGCGGGCGGGCGTCTCCTCCGCAACCTCGCCGACCTCGCCGCCACCCAGGAGATCTGGGGAGTCGATGTGTGGGCCACCGCGATCCTGTGGTGCCACGAACACCTCTCACCGCCGTTCCACTTCGCGACGACCACGGTGATCCCGCACCTCCCCTTCGAGGACCGCTCCTTCGGTCTCGTCATCGCCGGCTCCGTGTGGACGCACCTCGACGACCTCGCCGAGGCGTGGGCGCTGGAGATGCACCGCATCCTCGAGCCGGGCGGCCGACTGTTCTTCACCATCAACGACAGGTCGGCCGTGCGCATCTTCGAGGGCGAAGGCGACCGGGCCGACCGCGAGCGCTACATCGAGCGGGTCCGTCCAGAAGGCTGGTCGGGTTGGCTCGAGCGACTTGCCGGCAGCGAGAACTACCAGCTCTTCGCCGGCGGTCGGGCCGACATGGTCACGATGGGCCGCAACGGCCAGTCACACGTGCTGTGGGACGCGGACTACCTCATCAAGCGGCTCGGCCCCGGGTGGCGCGTGTGCTCGGTGACCCCGGCGGCCTACGGCCACCAGACCGGCGTGCTGCTCGAGCGGGTGTAGCTACTCGACGGCTGGCGGCGGCGGGCCGGCGTGCACCTCGTCGAGCGACCTCAGGATGCAGAACGGGTTGCCCTCGGGGTCGGCGAAGACCACCCACCCGGTGCCGGGCCCGTAGGTGCCGCGCTGGTCGTCGATCTGGGTCGCCCCGTGTGCGAGCACCCGCTCGATCTCCTCGTCGCGGCTGCCCTCCCGCGGTCGCAGGTCGAAGTGGACCCGCTTGGCCGGCAGCTCCTCGTCGCCCACCTCGATGAAGAGGATCCGGTGACCCGTCTCGGGGTCGCGGATCATGCACTCCTCGTGACCCGGCTCGTTGGGGTCGCCGTCCAGGTCGACGTACCCGAGGACGGCCTTCCACCACTCGGAGAGGTCGTAGGCGTTGTGGCAGTCGACGGTCGTGTGCGCGACGAAGGAGGTCATGCGCGCCACGGTAGTTCAGGGCGAGACGGCCGTCCGCAGGGCTTTCCGGTCGCCATCTCGCCCTGAACTACCCGGGGTCAGTCGGTGCCGTGACGCCGGACGAAGTCGATGATCGCGTCGGCCAGCTCGGGCCGGCACACGATGAGGTCGGGCAGCGAGGTGTCGTCCTCGTTGTAGACGATCGGCGAGCCGTCGACCCGGCTGCAGTGGAGGCCGGCTGCCCGGGCGACGGCGACGGGCGCGGCGTTGTCCCACTGGTACTGGCCGCCGGCGTGGACGTAGGCGTCGGCGACGTCGCGCACGACGCTCATCACTTTGACGCCAGCACTGCCCATCGGGACCAGCTCGGCGTCGAGCTCGGCCGCGAGGGCCTCGACAAAGGCGGGCGGACGGCTGCGGGACACCGCGATGCGCGGGCGCTCGGAGGTGCGCGGCGGCACGACCAACGGCCGGCCGGTGCTGAAGGTCTCGCCGAGCGCGGGCTGAGCGACGGCGCCGGCAGTGAGCTCGCCGGCCTCCCAGAGCGCGACGTGGACGGCCCAGTCGTCGCGCGGCGGCTCGGAGAACTCACGGGTGCCGTCGAGGGGGTCGATGATCCACACCCGCCGCGAAGTCAGCCGCGACTTGTCGTCCGCGGCCTCCTCGGACAGCACCGAGTCGCCGGGCCGGTGCTCGGTGAGGACCCGGTCGAGCTCGGCCTGAGCGGCGGCGTCGCCGGCGTCCTTGAGGGCCTTGCCCTCGAGGCCGTTGGCCTTCGCCCCGGCGCGTACGTCGAGGAGGACCGTGCCTGCCCGTTCGGCCGCCCAGACGGCGAAGGCGTGGTCGTCGAGCGAAGTGGGATCGATCATGGGGGAACCCTAGCGACGGCTCTCGGCTTCCGATCCGTTGCTCGCCGCACGCGGACGCGGCAGCGCGACGACGGTGCCCGGGCTGTTCGTGGTGCGCGCTGGGTGGCCGACGCCGGCGCCGCCGCCCACGTCGCGGGCCAGGCGCAGCATCGCCACCGCCTCGAGCTGCGAGCGGGCGCCCAGCTTGGCGCGCATGGCCTTGACGTGGCTGCGTGCGGTGCCCCGGGTGACGCCCAGCAGCGCGCCGACCTCCGCCACGCGGCGCCCGGTGGCGAGCAGCTCGAGGACCCTGGCCTGCTGGGGCGAGAGGGTCGCCAAAAGCGCATTGACGTGGCGTCGGTGCTCGAGGTCGCGCAACCAGGCGGCGTGCATCGCCGCCCGGTCCCCTGGCTCCAGTAGGACGCGGCCGGTCATGAAGTCCTCGACGACCTCCGCCAGTCGGACGACCGAGGTGACGTCCGTGGCCAGGTCTACCCGGTCGTCGTGCAGCAGACCGCCGCAGGACGTGGCCACCACCGAAGAGGTGACGAGGACGATGCGGGCCTCGGTGGTCTGGACAACCTGTGCCACCTCGTCCAGCAGGGCTGGATCGTCGAAACCGTCAAGGACCACCACGAGACGTCCCGGCACCCGGACCGGGTCCCCGACCGTTCGCTCCCGGATCGTCGACTGCCACGTGTGCGCCTCGGCCGGGGTCCCGACGGAGGCGAGCGCCACCGCCATCGCCTGGGCGACGAGCAGGTGGGGAGAGACCAGCCAGACCGGGTCGGCAACGACCATCACGCCTCCCTCACTCGGCCACGCACACCATGGCGGCGTCGGTCCACGTGCTGGGGAGGACGTGTCGAACGTGCACAGATTTGGGGAGGTCGCGCCTCGACGGGCCGCCCGGAAGCGAAGCCGGGCGGATGGTGTGCCGGGGCCATGCGGTGCGTCGCCGTCGCACGACGTTCCCTCAGTTCCTTGAAGCGACCTTGACCCCGCCTCTCAGAGTCCTCGGATCAAGGTGGTCTGCACCGCTGTGCCCCAAATTGGGTAGGCCCCCAGAAAGAGTGGACACCCCGCTCGGTGCGCCCCACAGTAATTCCGGGAGCTTTGCTGCAGGACCTGCAGGGGGCATGAACTTTCACGTTTTCCGGGGGGAAATCAACGATGCGTCGATCCCATCTTCTTGGCGACGGTCGACAGCGCGGAATGGGAACCGCGCTCGTCGGACTGTGTGCCTTCATCCTGTTCACAACGACCGGCCTGGGGTGGACACCGCTCACCAACGCGGATGGTGGCGGACCGCCTCCGGTCGCCGCTGGCGTGCTCAGCGGCATGTTCGTCGCCGGGGCCGGGCTCGCCGCCCTGGTGAGCCTGCGTCGGCACGCCGACGTCCGGGCCGGCTGGAGTGCCGCTACCGGTGCGCTCGTAGCCGGGCAGGCCCTGTTGGTGCCTCCTGCCTTCGCGCAGGCCCACCAGTCCGCCGTCGACCTCACGGTGATCACCGTCGGCGCGCTCGTCGGGACGTCCCTCGTGGTGGGCGCCCTGGTCGGGCTGCCGAGCGTGGCGTACGTCGTCGACGACAGCTTCGTGGTCGGGCTCGGCATGGCTCTGGTGGCTGCGGGGAACCTGCTGGTCCTCGTCCCGTTCAGCACGCCCGTTCACGGAGTGACCCTGGCGCTGATGATCCTGCTGGCCACGACCCACATCGTCACGGCCGCGGTCGTCGTGGGCACGAGGAGGCTGCCACTGCGGACGGCATTCCTCGTCACCGCCACCGCGCTCATCGTCGCTGCGGGGCTCGGCCTCCTCGCATCGGGGGAGGGCGGAGCGACGTCCGGCAGCGTCGTCACCACGGCGCTCGCCGCCGTTGCAGCCGCCTGGACCGCCATGGCGTGGTGCTGCGTGCGAGACGCCCTGAATCGTAGTGCGGACAGAGCACGACGGAACGTCACCGCGGTCGTGGCCGCCCGTGACGAGCGCGAGCGCCTGCACGAGCTGCGCAGCACGGTGGCCGGTCTGGTCAACGGCTCCGCGATCCTCGACCACGCCGACATCGACGACGCATCGCGCACGCGCATCTGGGGCTCCGTGCGCCACGAGCTCGACCGCATGCAGCGGTTGCTGTCGGAGGAGCAGGAGGAGTCCGCATCGATCGACCTCGACGAGGCCCTCGCCCGGATGCTCGACCTCCAGGGGCTCAAGGGTCGCCGCGTCGAGCTCCGCTCGAGCGGAGAGCTGGTGCAGGCCAGGCCCGACGCGCTCGCCGAGGTGGTCAACATCCTCGTCGACAACGCGGCCACGCACGGTGGCAGCGACAGCAGCCTGATCGAGGTGGCCCGCCGCGACGAGGAGACGGTGGACATCACGGTCACCGACTTCGGGCGCGGTATCGCAGAGGAGGACCGTGAGGCGATATTCGAGTGGGGCCGACGAGGTCCGGACTCCCCCGGCGAGGGCATCGGGCTCCACCTCGCACAGCGTCTGGTCACCGAGGACGGCGGGTCGCTCCGACTGCGCAAGACGGAGGGCACGGGGTCGTCGTTCGTGATCTCCCTGCCGGCGCCGCGTCGCTCGGTCGAGGACCACGTCCCCGCGGACTCGGGCAAGGGGGACCGTCATGCCTGGCGCCGCTCGGGCTGACCACCGCGTCCTGATCATCGACGACCACCTGCTCTTCGCGGAGTCCCTCGAGCTCGCGCTGTCGCTCGAGGGCTACGACGCACGTCGGCTCGAGCTGCCGTCGGCGGGAGGCTCGATGGCGACCGTCCAATCCCTGGCGCTGCGCGCGAACCCGCGCACGATCCTGCTCGACCTCGACCTGGGCCGGTTCGGCGACGCTATGGGGCTCATCTCACCGTTCGCCCGCGCCCATGCCAACGTGGTCGTCCTCACCGCGTCGCAGGACATGGGGCGGTGGGGCGCGTGCATGCGACTCGGCGCGCGCAAGGTGCTGCCCAAGAGCGGCGCCCTCCAGCACGCGCTCGGCACCGTGCGGCGGCTCCACAAGGGACTGCCTGTCGTGACCCGCGAGGAGCTCGAGGGACTCATCGACGCGTGGGCGAGGGAACGGCGCGCGGGCGACGACATCCGGCGCCGCCTCGAGATGCTGACTCCGCGCGAGCGACAGGTGCTGGCCGCACTCATCGAGGGGCGCACCGTGCGCACGATCTCCCAGGACAGCGTGGTGTCGGAGGCGACGGTCCGGACCCAGGTGAAGTCGATCCTCGGCAAGCTTGAGGTGTCCTCGCAGCTGGCGGCAGTCGGGCTGGCCAACCACATCGGCTGGAAGCACGGCGCGTGAGCACCGCAGCGACGGACGAAGTCCCATGATGGGTGGCATCGCCGGGGTGCGCGTGCTCTCCCAGGGTGCCGTGGCGCCGGAAACGCTCCGCGAGATGGCCGAGCACCTGCGTCACCGCGGGCCCGACGGCTCCGGCACCTGGATCGGCGAGGACGTGGGGTTGGCGCACGCGCGGCTCGCCATCATCGACGGCGACCACGGCCAGCAACCCCTCCTGTCGGCCGACGGACGGTGGGCGCTGGTCCTGGACGGCGAGGTCCTCAACCACGAGAGCCTCCGTGCACAGCTCGACTACCCGTTCCGCACCCGAGGTGACGCCGAGGTGGTCCTGGCCGGGCTCGCGACCGCTGGAATCGGCTTCGTCGGCCAGCTGCGCGGGCAGTTCGCCTTCGCGGCCCATGACCGCGTCACCGGCACCACCCACCTCGTGCGGGACCGGCTCGGCATCCTGCCCCTGCACTACCGGCGCGTGCCAGGTGGCATCGCATTCGCCTCCGAGGTCAAGGCACTGCTCGCGGTCGGCCCCCCGCCCCGCGTCGACCACCGCAGCCTCGACGACTACCTCGGCACCCGGTCGGTGTCGGCTCCCGACACCCTCTTCGAGGGCGTGAAGAAGGTGAGGCCGGCGCACCGCGTCGCCCTCCTGCCCGGGGGCCACATCGAGGAGGTGCACTACTGGACACCGCCGGAGTGTGACGCAGAGGGCACCTGGAGCCAGTCCGACGCCATCGAGGCGGTCGGCGACGGCGTCCGTGAGGCGGTCAGGTCGGCCTTCGCAGCCGACGTGCCGGTCGGCGCACACCTGTCAGGAGAGCTCGCCTGCAGCCTGGTCGTCGCCCAGGCGCAGGAGCTGCGCGACGACCCGCTGCACACTTTCTCGGTCGGGTTCGGCGGCGGGACGGCCGACAGCGCGGGCGACGACGTGGCGCCAGCACGACGGGTGGCCGAGCTGCTGGGCACCCGGCACCACGAGGTCCTCGTGCAGCCCCACGAGCTCGAGGAGCTGTGGACGCGACTCACCTGGCACCGCGACGCACCGATCGGTGACCTTGCCGACGTCGCCGCCTTCGCGCTGGCGCGTGCGGCGCGGGAGCACGTCGGCGTCATCGTGTCCGGCCACGGCGCCGACGAGCTCTTCGGCGGGCACGGGCGCTACCGATTCGCCCATCTCGCCGAGCGCTCCCACGCACTGCCACTTCGGGTGCGCACCGCCGTCGCCGGTCCGGTCGAGCGACGGCTGGGCGCCCCCTTCAGCGCATCCGAGCGGCAGCAACTGCTCGGTGCAGTCGCGCCGGCCGGGCGGCGTACGCCACCGACCCCGGGGACCGACCCGGTCGACCGGATGCTGCGCCATGACCTCGAGCACGAGCTGCCCGACACCCTCCTCGAACGAGCCGACCGGATGTCCAAGGCGGCGTCTGTCGAGATCCGCCCCGCGCTGCTGGACCACCGACTCGTGGAGCTGGCCTTCCGGCTGCCGACGTCGGTCAAGGTGCGCTCGGGGTCGACACAGTGGGTGTTGCGCGAGGTCGCGCGACCCCTCCTGCCCGACGGGATCATCGACGCCCGTCGGACCGGCTCACGGACGCCGGCGACGGCGTGGCTGCACGCCGGCCTGCGTGACACGGTGCGCGACCGGCTCCTCGGGCCTGGCTCGTGGGTTGGCGACACGATGGACCGCACCCTGTTGGCGGACCTCGTCGACCGGGGCACGCGGCACGCCCACGTCGACGCGCGCCTCTGGACCGTGCTGGCGCTGGAGACGTGGCACACCTGCTTCTTCGGCGCTGCAGCAGGCGTACCGCAGCCCCGCGGATCGGCTTCCCTGACCTCGTCGATCCCGCAGGGCTGAGCCAGCGCCCCAGGGCCTCGCCGCGCCGCAGCACGATGCGCGACGGTCGAGGTGGGGGGTCCTCGACCGTCGCGGCTGGTCCCACAGGTCCGGGGTGACGGGTCATGGGGGTTCTCGCCACACAGCTACCGGCCTGGTCTACAGATGCGGACCAACGGTGGGTGCACCGTTTCGAGCGTAGGGGCGGGCCCGTCCCAGTGCCCATCCCTCTGACTGGGTATCTCCCCCCGCACGGCTATCGCTCATTTGCGGGATGAAGCGCGCCGGGTTGCTTCCTAGGCTCGCTGACGATCAGCAACGGGATGGCTGTGGGAAGCAGTCCTGACGGGGGGTATGAGGATGACACAGGTCGTGGTGGACACGCTGGCCGACGCCGGCGCGAGCGAGGCGCTGTTCCGCACCTCCATCCCCCGGCCGCGAGTGCCGTCGGAGACGTCGCCGTCGCCGGTCCTTTCTCGCCCGCAGCGTTCGTCCCCGCTGCCCACCGGGATCTCGACGGTCCCATTGGCTCCCGCGACGGCTCCGCGCCGCCCCGCCTGGTCCTCGAGCGCGATCGACCTCGTGCTGTCCCTCGCGATCGCCGGAACCGCCGCGGTGCTCGGCCCGCTGCCGCTGCCGCTGCCGCTGGCGCTCGCTGCCGCGGCGGCCTGGCCGGCACTGCTCGTGGCGGGCGGCACGCACCGGCGGCCCGCACTGGGTGACGGCCGCCTGACCCGCGCGGGTCGGGTGCTCCGCACAGGCGGTCGCGCCGCCGTCGTCGTGCTCGCTGCCTCGTCCCTCGCCGTCACCGTCGAGCTGGTCGCGCTCGCTGCTGTGGTGGGTATGTTCGCCGCGGCCAGCGCGGTCCACGCACTCCTCGACGCCCGACCCCGAGGACTGCGGCTGGTGCTGGCCGGCCGGCCGCGCGACGTGCGCGCCGCCCTGGCCGCCCTCCCTCCCGGCACTGAGCACGTGGTCGTCGCGGCCTGCCTGACGCGCACGGCCAAGGAGCCGTGGGGAGACCTGCCGACCTACGTCGGCCTCGAGGCGTCCTCCGCGGTCGCACACCGCCACGGTGCGGACGCGCTGGTCGTGCTGCCGGGGGCACGCATGTGCCCGACGGACGTGCGCCGACTGCACTGGTCCCTCGCCGGCGTCGGCACCGAGCTCTACCTCGGCTCCGGCCTCCTCGACGTGGAGCCCCAACGCACCAGGGTCGTTTCGGCCCAGGGCCTCGACGTCCTCCACGTCACCCAGCCGGTCCTCGATGGTCCTCGACGGCTGCTCAAGGACGTCGTCGAGCGGACCGCGGCCGCTGTCGTCCTCGTGCTCGCGCTGCCGGTGCTCGCAGTGCTGTGCGCGGCCATCCGGCTGGAGACCCCGGGCTCGGCGCTCTTCCGCCAGCAGCGTGTCGGGCGCACCGGCGTGCCGTTCACGATGTTCAAGCTTCGCTCGATGAGCACGCACGCCGAGGACGAGCGTTCCGGCCTGGCCGCCAGCAACGACGGTGACGGCGTCCTGTTCAAGATGCGTCTCGACCCGCGGATCACGCCACTCGGCATGCGCCTGAGGCGCTACTCGCTGGACGAGCTGCCGCAGCTGTGGAACGTCGTGCGAGGGGACATGTCCCTCGTGGGACCACGACCGGCGCTGCCGAGCGAGGTCGACCGATACGACGCCGACCCGCGACGCCGGCTGGTCGTGAAGCCCGGCGTCACCGGCCTGTGGCAGGTCTCGGGCCGCTCGGACCTGAGCTGGGCCGAGTCGGTCCGTCTCGACCTGAGGTACGTCGACAACTGGTCGCTGCGGCTGGACCTGTCGATCCTCGTCCGCACCGTGCGGGCGGTCCTGGATCACCGCGGGGCGTACTGATCGACGTTCGTCCGGAGCACTCCGGCGGCAATCGCAGGAGCACTGACAACCGGCCGTCGGAGGACGGCACCACCAGGGAGATGAGGGCACGTGGGTAGTCGGACCGGAGCCCTGCCCGCCACGAGCCCGGCCGCAGCGGTGGTGCTCGTCGCCCTCCTCCTCGCCGGTTGCGCTGCGTCGCCCGTCGGTGAGCCCTCCCCGGGCAAGCCGGGCGCACCGCCGTCGGCCCGTGCTGCGGGCCCTGCTCCGACCGAGGACGGTGGCGCGCCCACCGGCCACGACGGCGCGGCGGGCGGGACGGGTGACGGCGCCACGGATGCGGGCACGGACGGCCCGGACCCGGGTGCGGAACCGACCTCCGGCTCGGGAGGGCTGAGCACCCGCGAGGGTGGCGCAGGGCTGGAGATGCCCGAGGCCCCCGAGCCCATCGTCGAGAGCCTGGCCGAGCTGCTCGCCGAGCAGAGCCGTGCCCCACTCGTCCCGACTCCGCTCCCGGGAGCGGCAAGCGCCGTCGGACGCCTCGCGCCGGGGTTCCCCCGGGTGCTCCGCCCGATCCGCTCCACCACCGTCGCGAGCAGCAGCATCTCGCCCTCGGGCCGGTGGCTCCAGGTCGCGCTCGTCGGGACCACGCGGCTGCGCCCGGAGCAGGTCCTGGTCGCCCTCCGGACCCGGCTGGCGAGCCGAGGCCTGACCGAGCAACCCGCTCCACCCTCCGCCCCCGACTCCGCCTCCCTCGCCTTCCGGCGCGGGCAGAGCGCGGTCACGGTCACCGTGACGACCGCCGGCGCGGGAACGTCGTACAGCATCGCCGCATCTCTGCACGCAGACGGCGAGTGACGCGATGTACATCAGTGTCCGCGACCGACCGCGGGCCGACGAGCGCGCGGCCTCTGGGTCCGCGAGCCGCCCCGCCGTGGGCCGGGTGGTGCTCGTCCTGGGCTTCGTCTCGCTCCTCACCGACATCTCGTCCGAGTCGGTCTCGGCGATCCTGCCGCTCTACCTCACGATGGTCGTCGGGCTCTCGCCCGTGGCCTACGGACTCGTCGACGGCCTCTACCAGGGCGTGAGCGCCCTCGTCCGCCTCGGCGGCGGCTGGGTCGCCGACGCGACAGACCGGCCCAAGTGGGTGGCCTTCCTCGGCTACGGGTTGTCGGCGGTGGCACGCGTCTTCCTGGTGTTCGCGTCCGGGGCGGCAGGCATCGCGGCCGTGGTGACGGCGGACCGGATCGGCAAGGGCGTGCGCACCGCGCCGCGCGACACCATGATCAGCACCTCGACCCCGACCGAGCACCTCGGCCGGGCCTTCGGCGTGCACCGCATGCTCGACACCGTCGGGGCAGCCCTCGGACCGCTCATCGCGTTCGGCCTCCTGCTGCTCGTGCCGGACGGCTACTCGGTCGTGCTGGTCGTCTCGCTCGCCTTCGCGCTCGCGGGAGTAGCACTGCTGGGACTGCTCGGCCCGGACGTGCGGGTCCGCGCGGAGCGCACCGGCCCCACACCCGCCGCCGTTCCGTTGGCGCGACCTGACCGATCGACGGTTGCGACCGTTGCTCGTGGTATCCGGGGGGCTCGGACTGCTGACCGTCGGCGACGGGTTCATCTACCTCGCGCTCCTCGACCACGGCGGCATCAACGTGACCTGGTTCCCGCTCTTCTACGTCGGCACCAACGTCGCCTACCTGCTGCTGGCAGTGCCGATCGGCCGGCTCGCCGACCGCGTCGGACGGGCGCGCGTCCTCGTCGTCGGCCACCTCGCGCTGGGCGCGGCCTACCTGTGCTCGGTGCTGCCGACCTCAACCGTGGCCGCGACTGTCGGGACCCTCACGCTCCTCGGGGTCTTCTACGCCGCTACCGACGGCATCGTGGCAGCGATCGCCGGTCGTCTCGTCCCCGTCCAGGCCCGTACGACCGGCATCGCCGCGGCCCAGACCGCGGTGGCCGTCGCCCGGATGCTCGCCTCAGCGGGCTTCGGCCTGCTGTGGCTCCTGCTCGGACCGACTGCCGCGATGACGACCGTGGCAGGAGTGCTCGCGGGCGCGGTCGTCGTCGCTGCGACCGGGGTGCACCGGCTCGACACCGCTGAGGTCACCCCGTGAGCTGCGGGTGAGCGCCCGAGCACGCGTCCTGGCGTTCGTGGGGTTCGCCGTGCTGCTCGTGGTCGCGGTCGGCGCCTACGTCGTCCACGAGCAGCGCGCCACGGCGTCCGCCCGCAGCAGCGACCCCGCGGCCGCGACGACACCGATCGCCTCGGTCGACCCGGGGCCGCGAATCGTCTTCCGGCACACCGGCATCGACAACGAGTACGGCGTGGTCGCCGTGGTGCCGCTCGACGACCCAGGAGGCCCGCGCGCCTTCACCGGAGTCGTGTGCGACCGCGTCGCAGCCCGGTCCGGCGGTGCCTCGTGCCTGATCGCCGACCAGGGAGTCGCGACCTCCTTCGAGCAGCAGGAGCTCGATGCGGCGTGGCAGGCGGTCGACGCGAACGACCTGCCCGGCATCCCCAGCCGGACCCGGCTCTCCCCTGACGGCACGCTCGTCGCGTCGACCGTGTTCGTGACGGGCCACTCCTACATGACGACAGGATTCTCGACCGCCACGGAGGTGCACACGTTCGGCGGCGGGACGTCGTGGGGCAATCTGGAGAAGTTCCAGCTGATGCTGGACGGTCGCGAGGTCAACCCGCCGGACCGCAACATCTGGGGCGTGACGTTCGTCGACGACACGACCTTCTACGCCACCGTCGGCACCGGCGGGACGACCTGGCTGGTGCGCGGAGACCTCGACCGCCGCACGCTCACCTCGGTGTCCGAGGATGCCGAGTGCCCGGCACTGTCACCCGACGGCACCCGCGTCGCGTTCAAGGTCGACGTCGATCCCAGCCGCAGGATCGTCTGGCAGCTCGCCGTCCAGGACCTGGCCACCGGCGATCGCACGCTGCTGGCCAACGGGCCGCGTGGACTGGACGACCAGGTCGAGTGGCTCGACGACGACACACTCCTCTACGGCCTGCCTCGCGCGGACGCCGCCGGCGTCACCGACGTGTGGTCGGTCGACACCTCCGCCGACGCTTCCCCCGCCCTCCTCATCGAGCAGGCGTGGTCACCGACGGTGGTGCGCTGACCGCGACCTCGTCGGCGACGACACGTCGCAGCGAGCACAGCGCGCCGATGCAGACGAACATGCTTCCCGTCGCCATCGGGAAGGCAAGGCCGTCGTAGAAGGTGAGGGAGACGGCGCCCGCGGCCACGGCGGCCGACAGCGCGACGCCGAGGCTGCGCAGCTCGTCGTCGGGAGAGGTGCGGCGGATGCCGAAGCCGGTGGCGATCGCCAGCACCAGGAGCGTCAGGGTGGCGACCAGCCCGACGACCCCCATCTCGATCAGGATGTCGAGGTACTGGTTGTCGAGGATGCGGTAGTCGGGCAGGTAGGTTCCCCGTCCGCGCCCGAAGAACGGCCGGTCCTCCACGAAGCCGAAGGCCCAGCCGTAGCCACCCGTCCGCGACTGGGTGCTGGAGTCCTCAGAGACCCCGACGAACAGGCTGCGGAAGGTGCCGGCGAGGCCCGGCACGGCGACGTACATCACCGCCCCGAGAGCCCCGAGCATCATGATCGCGCGCACCTGGAGGCCTCGCGTCAGCGTGGGGAGCACCATCACCAGCACGACGACGCTGAGCAGGATCGCCGACCGCGAGATCGAGAACGGGATCGCCGCCATGGTCGCAACGAGGGGCCAGGTCCGCCGCACCAGTGACCTCTGGCGCGCGTGGATCGCGTAGTGGATGGCGAGCGGGAGCACGGTCGTGAGGACGACGCCGAGCTCGAGCGCGTGCGTCGCGGTGCCCACCACCCGGACGAGCCCGGAGCCTCGGCCCTCGAGGGCGAGCTCGGTGCTGGCCGTCAGGCCCGGGATCGAGATCCGGTCGACGAAGGTCTTTCCGGTGATGAACTGCGCCACCCCCAGGAGGGCGACGAACCCGCCGATGCAGGTGAAGCGCCAGAGGACGGTGTCCAGGGCCTTGCGGGTCGTCAGCTGGTCGCTCATCACCACGAACATGCCGATCCACGCGAGCGCGCCGAGCAGCCCGCGGTCTGCGCCGCTGAGCTCGATGCCCCGGATCGGCCGCGTGGTGGCCGCGACGTAGCTCGCAAGGATGGCCGCGACGAAGCCGAAGAGCGCGAAGTGCAGCGGCTGGAGCCGCGGCAGGACCGAGCCCCGGGGGAAGCACCGGCCGAGGATCCACGTGAGGCAGAGCAGGATCGCCAGGATCTGGGCGGGCGTGCCAGCGCTGCCCAGGGCACCGACGTGCAGCTTCGAGGGGATGACGAGCAGCAGCACGACGAGCAGCGTCGCCGGGAGGATGCCCTCCCGGCTCCCGCCCTGGTCCCCGACGCCGAGGTCTGGGTCGACCGTGACGTCGGTCCGGCTAGTCACCGCTGGCCCGCAGCGGACGGTTCGGCCGCTGTGCCGCGCCCTTCGACGGCCGCTTGGGCGAGCGCTTGGGGGAGCGCTTGGGCGAGCGCTTCGACGAGCGCTTGGACCTCCGGTTGGGGGGCGCGGCGTCGATCATCAGCGCAGGTACTGCCGGCGCCGGGAACGCCTCGTCCTCGGGTACCGGCTCCGGCTCCGGCTCCGGCTCCGGCCGCGGCTCGGGCTCGGGCTGGTCGGTCGAGCGAGGGTCGACCGCGCGGGGAGCGACCAGCGGCACGCCGGTGTCACGGTAGGAGTCGGAGTCGGAGTCGGAGTCGGAGTGGGGACCGGGGTCGCCGTGACCTTCGTCCCTTCGGCCGACCCGGTCCGCACGGCGCGCCCGGCGCGCGGCCAGTCGCGCCGCCAGCGCGTCGAACGCGATCACAAGGAGGAGGGTCAGCACCAGGCCCGCGCCCAGGGCGATGATGAGCGCGCGGACCTGCTTCTTGCCGACCTTGGTCGCCTCCCTCTCGACGTAGATCTGTCGGCCGCTGATCAGGTTGGGGTTCTCGACGCCGGCCTCGTCCTGCAGCTGGCTCAGCACAGGCAGGACGTCGGCCATCACGGTGTACATGGCGCGCAGGGCGTCGTCGTTGGTGGAACCCTTGCCGATCACCAGGACCGCCGGGCCTCCCGCGCTCTGGTCCGGGGTGACCTGATAGTCCTTGATCCCCTCGGAGGAGTACTTGTCGGCGTACTTGCTGTCGTGCAGGACGCGCGAGATGACCTCGGGCACGCCCGGCACGGCGGCCAGGTCGAGGTACGGGTTGGCGCCGGGGTTGGCCGGCGGCAGCAGCAGGATGCTGCCGGCGGCGTCGTACTCCGGCTGGACGACGCGCAGGGCGACGCCGCCCATGGCAGTGGTCATCAGCAGCCCGAGGAACGTGATCTGCCACCGTCGGAGGAGCAGGCGCGTGAGCGAGGAGAGCGTCATCGGGTCACCGGTCCGCTCGTCCCTGCCCCGCCGTGGGCCGCCGACCCACGCCCAGAATTGGTGATCGTGGGCTCGCGGACGAGCCGTACGGCCGGTGGGAGGACAGGATGGGGGCCATGAGGTCGTCGCGCGCGGTGCCCCTGCTCGTGGGCCTGCTCGGCCTGGCCCTCACGGGCCTCGCGGTCGTCCTGCTGGCGAGCCCGCCCGGCGTCTACTGGGCCTCGCAGCGGGTGAGCATCCAGGCCCCCAGGAGCGCGGAGAACCCGAACACCTTCCAGATCTCCCTGCGCAGCATCAACATGACCGCGGGGATGGTGGCGCAGCTCGTCAGCACCGACCAGCGCGTCGAGCGGCCGGTCGAGCCCGAGCTCCCTCTGGCCAACATGGACGTCCGCTCCGGCTGGTCGGTGGAGCAGCCCGATCGGGGCGGACAGTGGTCCCACCAGTACAGCGACCCCTACGTCACCATCCAGGTCGTCGACCCCGACCCCGAGCAGGTCGAGGAGCAGATGACCGCCCTCGAGGCTCGCGTCGTCGCGGCCATCAGGCAGATCCAGGACGACGCCGGCGTCGCGCCCGTCAACCGCTTCACGACGACCACGAGCCCTCCCACCACCAACCTCTTCCACCAGGGCGGCAGTCCGACCCGCGCCGCCTTCGGCATCGCCGTGCTCGGGCTGGGTGCGACCCTGCTGCTGGTGCGTGGCACCCAGCTCCTGCTGCGTCGAGGCACCCAGGTGGCACCGGCGACTCCTGCTGTGGTGGTCCATCCCTAACCCTTCATCTGTCCGATGGCCAGGGTGCGGCGCACCCTGCGCTGCGCGGAGTCGACCACCGCGAGCGGCAGCTCCTGCACAGACGGAGATCCACTGATGCGGCGCAACGCCCGCGCCGTGCGGGTGCGCGGCTCCAGCCACGCGTCGTCACCCACAAACCGGCCCCGGTAGGCGGCGGCGGCGGCGACGTAGGGGGTGAGGTCCTGATGCACCGCCTCGTAACCCGCGCGGGCCCTCGAGAGCAGACTGTCGCCGCCCACCGGTCGAGGCGTCTCCCACGGCTTGGCGCCCATCGCGTGCAGCACCAGCGGGAGCTTGTGGCGCGAGCGCAAGCGCTCGGCGACGGTCCATCCAGAGGGCCCGTAGCACTGGGCGATCTCGGAGCCGCGCCTCAGCTGCACGACACGCACGTCGGCGTACGCCGTCGAGCCGAGCAGGCCGGTGAACACGTGCAGGTCAGAACCGTAGTGGAGGGGGCGTGTCGTCGCCGGCTCCCAGATGACCGAGAGGTAGTCCTCGCTGGCAAGGATACGGCTCCAGTGCTCGACGAGCGGCAGGTGGGCGCGGCCGACCCGGAGCAGGCAGGTGTTGACCGTCGCCGGGAAGGTACGCCCGACCTCGAGCCCCAGGCCGGTCGTGCGGACGTCCGACCCCTGCGCGTGCCCCCAGAAGTACTCCTCGGTCGCGACCACGGTGTCGCTCGGGATGCGGCGGAGAAGGGCACCGAGGTCGCTGGTCACCACCATGTCGCTGTCGAACCACATCACCTCGTCGTGACCCTCGCCGAACGCCGAGAGCAGCACGGAGGGCTTGACGTTCCAGCTCTCCCCCGCGATCCCCTCGCGCGAGGTGACCAGCTCCAGCGAGTCCACGGACGTAGCCCACGCCACCATCTCCTCCGGAGCCCCCGGCACGATCGCGCGGACCTTGAGGTCCGGACTGTGCTCGGCCAGGCTGAGCGCCGCGAGCTGGACGCCCACGAACGCGCTCGGACGGTCCTCGTAGATCATCACCAGCATCAGGCGTTCCCCCTCGCGCCGGAACGCGGACGCGCCGCGTCCAGCACCTCGTCGTAGATCCGGTCGAGCGCGTCGGCCTTGCGGACCCACAGCCCGATCTGCTCGATCCGGGTGCGGGCGCCGTCCCCCAGCGAGAGCCGCAGCTCGCGGTCGCGCACCAGACGTCCCAGCGCGTCGGCCAGCCCGCGTTCGTACGCCGGTTCCCCGTCCGGCGCAACCCGGATGCCCGACCGGTCGTCGATGGTGTCGGCCGGCCCGCCGCGGGCGCACACGATGGACGGCAACCCGTAGCTCATCGCCTCTGCGACGACGATGCCACCCGGCTCGCGGTAGCTCGGGAACAGGAAGACGTCGGCGGCCGCGTAGGACGCCTCCACCTGCTCGCGCGCCACGAAGCCGTGCAGGGTCACCCGGTCCTGCAGTCCGAGGGATTCGACGAGCCTGCCGCACGTCTCGAGGTCCGCACCCCTGCCGATGACGTCGAGCCGGGCCTCGACGTCCCCGAGCAGCGCGAAGGCCCGGATGGCGTTGCGCACGCCCTTGGAGCGGACCACGCGGCCGACGAAGAGCACGCGCACGGTGCCCGTCCGGCCGCGGCGGTCGACGGGCGGCGGCAGCGACGACACCCCGGTGTCACCCATCGCGTGGAAACGGCGGAGCGGGATGTCGCCGAGGATGTCCCGTACGTAGGGACCGATGCCGATCACGCAGTCGGCGCCGGCGTAGCTGCGCCGCAGCATCGGGTCGTGCGTGAGCCGCAGGTCGTCGAGACGACGCAGCCGGACGTACCACGCGCCCTCGTCCGAGCTGAAGCCCGCGGGCGCAGCGATGCTCCCCCCGGTCGGGCCGATGACGTGCGGCAGGCCGAGGCCGGTGAGCGGCGAGGGGTAGCGGAGCGCAACGGGGGAGAGCTGGTGACCGAGGTCGAAGTGCTCGCCGGAGGCCAGGGCCTCGCGGATCCACCGGCGGGCCTTGAGGTAGAAGGGGACGTAGCCGGGCTTCAGCATGCTGTTGAGCCGCTCGCTGCGACCCACCAGGCGCGGCTCGCGCCACTCCACGACCCGTGCGTGCGGGAAGTGGTGCGCCAGCGGGAGGCGGTCGCGCTTGCTGTAGGTGAGCAGCGTGACGTCATGGCGCTGCGCGAGGGTGGCGACCCACTGCGCGGAGACCCACGACTCCCCCACATCGTCGGGGTCGCAGGTAGGCGCAACGAGCAGCAGCCGCTTGCTGGTTGCCGTCATCCGGCCCTCCCGTGGGCACGCGGCGAGAGCCGGAAGTACAGCTCGGTCCCGTCGAGCGCACGCCGGATCACGTCGGCGGGGAGCGCCACCGACGTCTCCCCGACGGCACGTGCACCGGTCTGGCTGCCGTAGCAGTCGAGGGCGGCGCGCTTGGTCGTGAGGGACTCCGCGTCGAGGTGGACGACCTCGACCCGGCGGCGGACCGCCGTGGACACGGCAGACAGCATGGCCGCGCCGTTGGCGTGGCGGCGGGACACGGGCCAGTCCGACCACAGCCAGATGGGGTAGCCCAGGATCCGTCCCGTCCAGCCGGCCTCGCGCGCCGCTGCCCCGAGGGCGCGGGCGCAGGCGGCGTGGTCGGCGTGCGACTCGCCAGAGCAGGTGGTGCAGACGTCGTCCGGCCCGATCCGCCGCAGCAGGGCGACCAGCTCGGTGACGAGGGCGTCGTAGAAGCTTGCGAGGGACCCGTCGGCGAAGTCCAGGCTGATCACGTGGTCCTCCGGCACTCCCAGCACCTTGCAGGCCGCCACCAGCTCGGCGCGGCGCAGCGCCCGGAGCGTGTCGCGGTCCGCGCCGTCGACGTCATGGGACCGCGCGCCGTCCGTGGCCACCACGACCGTGACCGTGGCACCGGTCGCGACGGCGCGCTGGATGCGTCCGGCGCATCCGAGCGTCTCGTCGTCGGGATGGGGCGCCAGGACCAACAGCGAGCGGAGCGCCACCAGGTCGGTGACGTCGTGCGCGCGGCGCAGCAGCATTCCCCTGGTCCAGGCACGTGCCCGCGCGGCATGGCTCACGACACCACCCGCGGTGCCCCCAGGGCCGCCGAGACCGCAGCGACGAACGCGTCACCCGATGCCTGCCAGGTGAAGCGACGGACGTTGTCGGCTCCCGTACGTGCCAACCGCTCCCGGGTCTCGTTGTCGGCGAGGAGCCGCAGGACGTCCTGCGTGAGCCCGTCGAGGTCGCCCACCGCGCGGAGCAGGGCCGACCGGTCCTGCGCGGCGAAGTCGTCGACGCCGCCGTTGCGGGTGCTCACGAGTGCCGCACCGCACGCCATGGCCTCCATCGACGGGAAGCCCCAGCCCTCGCTGGTGCTGGCGCAGAGGAAGACCGAGGCACGGTCGTAGACCTCGGCGACGAGCGCGCCGCCGGAGAGGCCGCGTCGGTAGCTCACGAAGTCGGGAAGCGTGGTGGGCCTCGCGTGCGAGCCGAACGCCACCAGGCGTACGTCGGGGCGGGCGGCGTGGACGCGCCGGAACACCTCGAACGCAGCCTCCTGTCCCTTGACCGGAGCAGGGTGGGCCAGCGTCGCGATGCAGGGCCTGCGCCCCTCGACGGGTGCGCGCACGCGGTAGGTCGCGGTGTCGATCCCGTTGGGCACGAGGTGCACGCGCCCGGCCGGGATGCCGAGGTCGGCGGCTCGGGCCCTGCAGGTCCTGCGAGACCACGGCGAGGTGGACCGGGAGCCGCCACAGTGCGTCGACCGTCTCGGCGGGAGCAGCCCAGTCCTCGTAGGCCTGCAGCAGCTGCATGAAGGGGACGTCGTCGTGTCGATGGGCAAGGTGCTGCGTCGTGCGCCAGAACGTCGCCACTCGCAGGTCGGCCGGCGGGAGCTCGGCGGTGTCGTCGAGGCGCGGGACGTGGACCAGCCGGACGTGGTGGTCTACCTCCATCCAGCGGACCCGTCGGGGCAGCGCTCCGGCCTGCGCGTCGCGGATGCGAGCCTTGGCCGCGTCGACGAGCCGACGCGGTCCGCGTCGGAGACCGAGGTCGTGGGCGACCGTGACGTCGCACCCCGCCCGCGCGAGCGTCCCCGCGTGCTCGTAGAGCACCCGAGCACCCCCGCCGGGCAGTCGTGGGAACACCGGGGCGAGGAAGGTGACTCGCGCTCCGTCCAGCTGCCCCCCATGCATGGCTCACACTCTGGTCGAGCGGTGCGCCCGAGGCGCTGCGTGGGACGCGGGATACCCAATTTGTGACGCCGCGCGGCCCGGGGGCGACGGTACGATTCTCACGATGCGCCACCCCCTGAAGCAGTCCTCATGGTCCCCCGTCCTGATGTTCCTGGTGGCGGCCGCCGGCCTCCTCGTGGGCTCGGCGCCCGCGCAGGGCGTGGTCGCGGCACCCGAGCCTCGCCCTGACGTGACGGCGACGCGGACCGTGACGGCGCCGGCGACGGCGACCACGCCCCGCGGAAGGGCTCCGTTCCCGGACGCGTCCACCACCGGTCCACGCACCAGTAGCCTGGTGTCCGTCCCCGACCAGCAGACCTCGGGGGACGGGTGGCGCTGGGACGGCCAGAAGGTGGTCGTCACCCGCAACGGGGCACGCCTGAGTCGGCTGGACATCCACGGCGCGGTCCTCAACGAGCGGCGCGACGTGGTCATCAGGAACTCACGCATCCGCTGCACCAACGAGGACTACTGGTGCGTCACCCTCGGGACCGGCTCGACACTGCGCGACAGCGAGGTCGGCGGCGGCGAGGACGGTGTCACCTTCCAGCCCAGCATCGGCATCCTGTCGGGCCAGTACGACGCCCGCGAGGAGGAGAACATCATCCTGCGGGTGGAGGTGCACCACACGGTGCACGGCATGCGCATCGACGGAGACACCACCGTCAAGGACTCCTACCTCCACGACTTCCCGATGGGCGACCCGGGCTGGGAGTCGGCCCACTCCGACGGGATCATGTGCACCGCCGGCACCAACGTCGTCATCGACCACAACACCCTCTCCGGCGGCAACACCGCGCCGTTCTTCGTGCAGTGGCTGGACGGCAACGTCCCCATCGGCACCTACCGGATCCGGCACAACCTCTTCGTGGGCGTCGAGCGCAACGGCCAGCTCTCGACCTACGGCATCCAGTTCACCGACCGCGGCATCGAGGGCACTCCGATCATCCGCGGCAACCGCTTCACGGGCCCGTTCCAGGCCGGCCACATCCTCGCCCCACGCTCGGCCGTCGTCACCGACAACCTCACGGTCAAGGGCCGGCGGGCGAGCGTCGAGTACGACTGATCGCTCGAACCCGGCTCGCGTCGTACGACCGGCCCGCCACCCCTCCCCAAGACTGGGGATGGGGGCGCGCGAGCCGATGACCGCCCGACAACGCTCCTAGGCTGGCACCTCCGCAGCGGTCGAGGGGGTCGACCATGCCGGCCAGGGGGTGTCGCATGTCGCAGCAGGGTGCCGCGTGATGCGGCTGCAGCGACCGCGGCGACTGGTGTCGCGGCCCACCGCCAGCGTGGTCATCCCCTGCTACAACTACGGCCACTACCTGCCTGCCGCCGTGCGCAGCGTGACCGACCTCCAGCCAGAGGTCGACGTCGAGGTGATCGTGGTCGACGACGCCTCGCCCGACGGAAGCGGTGACGTCGCCCGACGGCTCGCGGCGGCCGACCCCCGCGTCCAGGTCCTCCAGCACGAGCACAACATGGGCCACCTCCGCACCTACAACGACGGTCTGGCCCGGGCCGGTGGTGACCACCTCGTCCTGCTGTCTGCCGACGACCTCCTCGCCGAGGGGGCGCTCGGGCGGGCGATCGCCCTGATGCAGCACCACCCCAGCGTCGGCTTCGTCTACGGCCTGACCGACAAGTTCCGCGAGCACCCGAAGCAGACCTCCCCGCGCGTCCGCAGCTGGGGCCTGTGGCCCGGCCGGGAGTGGTACGACGGACGCATCCGGCAGGGGTCCAACCCCGTCCTCTCCCCCGAGGTCGTCATGCGGCGCGACCTGCTCGCCGACCTCGGCCACTACGACCTCCACCTGCCGCACACCGCCGACATGTTCCTCTGGCTGCGAGCAGCGCAGCGGATGGACGTGGGACGGGTCAACGGTCCCGTCCAGGCGCACTACCGGATGCACGACCAGCAGATGCACTGGACGCAGTTCGGCCTCACCGACGACCTGCACGAGCGCCTCTACACCCTGCTCCGAGCCATCGACGAGGACCCCGATCCGTCGAGGGTCACCGAGGTGCGTCGTCGCCAGGCGCGGCGCGCGATCGCCACCGACGCGGTCGCCCTCGCCGTGAAGGCCCACGACCAGCGACGCGAGGAGCAGGTGCCGATCGGCGACCTCCTCGCGCTCGCCCGGGACGTCGACCCCGGGATCACCGGCACTGCGACCTGGCGATCGTGGGAAGCACTGCCCCGACAGGGCAGCGTGAGGACCCGGACCGCGCGCGCGAGCCGGCTGGGCCCGCAAGGGCAGCCGATGGCTGCGCCGTCGACAGTACGGGGTCTAGGCGTGGCCATGACCTCGTCCCGACCCTCGCCGGACGACGCCGCCCCGGCAGCGACCCTGGCCAGCCGCGTCGTGCGCGGTGCGCTCTGGGGCGGTGCCAGCACGATCCTCCTGCGCCTCGGCAACATCGTGATCATGGCGGTCGTCGTCCGGCTCGTCACCCCGGAGGACTTCGGCGTCTTCGCCGTCGCGGTCACCGTCTACACGGTCATCGTGGCGGTCGGCAGCCTGGGCCTGCCCACCGTCATGACCCGCGCCGACACCGATCCGGACGCGATCGGTCCGACCCTGAAGACGCTCGCCCTGGTGGGGTGCGTCGTCACGGCGGTCGCGCTGTTCCTCGCCGCCGGCCCGGTCGCGCGGGCCCTGGACGCCCCCGATGCCCGCGACGCCATCAAGGTCATGTCGCTCGCGATCGTCCTGGTGGGGGCGTACGCCGTCCCGGGCGCACTGCTCGCACGCGACCTTCGCCAGGACCGCATCTTCTTCGCCAACGCCATCGCCTTCCTCCCGGCCAACGCGCTGCTCGTCGTGCTGGCGTTCCACGGTGACGGGGCGCTGGCCTTCGCCTGGTCGCGGGTCTTCGGGCAGCTGATCGCGGGCATGGTGATGACCTACTACGCCGCCCAGCCCTATCGCTTCGGGTTCTCCAGCCCGCAGGCTCGGTTCGTCCTCGCAGCGGGACTCCCGGTGGCCGGCAACGACCTGCTCATCTCGTTCCTGATCAACGTGGACTACGTGTTCGTCGCCGGCATGCTCGGCACCTACCAGCTCGGCCTCTACGTGCTGGCGTTCAACGTCGCCAACTGGAGCACCTGGGTCCTGGGCGCCGTGGTCGCCGCCGTCGGGGTCGCCACCTTCTCCCGCGCGCACGCGGACGGCGACCTCGCCGTCTGGGTGCGTCGCGCCCACCAGTCGGTCGCGTTCCTGGCGTGGCCGGCCTGCGCCCTGTCCGCCGCCAGCGCCGGCCCGCTGGTCGCGACGGTCTACGGCCGCCAGTGGGAGGCCGCCTCGAGCATCCTCGTCATCCTGGCGCCGTACGCCGTCCTGCTCGCGCACGTGCTCGTCTTCGGGCAGATCCTCAACGGGACGGGCCACGGCCGGGCGTACCTCGTGATCCAGCTCGTCTGGGTGGGCGCGCTGATGCCAGCGCTGTGGCTGGGGGCGCGGCTCGACGGCGTGACGGGCGTGGCGCTCGCGCACGTGCTCCTCGTCGTCCTGCTGGTGATCCCCCTGCACCTCCACACCCTCCGACGCATCCACGGAGTCCGGGCACGCAGCCTGCTGGGCGCCGTCGTCGTCGCCCTGCCCGGCGTCCTCGTCGCGATCGCCGCGGACCTCGCCGCCAGCACCCTCGTCGACCCCGCGTGGGCCAAGCTGCTCGTCGGCCTCGGCGCCGGTGGGATCGCCTACACCGTCGCCTCGGCGCGCCACCTGTCCGAGATGCTTCCCCCACCGTCGGGCTCGGGTCGCCTCGACCGGGTCCACCGCCTGCTCGCCGCGATGGACCAGCCCCGGCGAACCGTTCGTGCGCGCCTGGGACGCCGTCCCGCCAAGGTCGGGGGTCGGGCATGACGGACACCGACCTCCTCGTCGTGGTGGTGACCCACAACAGCGCCGACGTCGTGGGGACCCTGCTCGACTCGCTGCCCGCGGCGCTCGACGGACTGGCCGCCGACGTCGTCGTCGTCGACAACGGCTCCCTCGACCGCACGCGCGAGGTCGTCGCTCCTCGCACGGACTGCCGCCTCATCGAGGCGCGCAACCTCGGCTACTCGGCCGGCATCAACCGCGGCACCCGCAGCAACGACGAGGCCGGCCTCGTGCTGGTGCTCAACCCCGACACGGTCCTGCGCCCGGGAAGCGTCCCGCCGCTCGTCCGTGCCGCGGCCCGACCCGGCGTCGGCATCGTCGTGCCCCGGGTGCTCTGGCCCGACGGCCGGCTCCAGCACTCGCTGCGACGCGAGCCCACGCTTGCGCGCACCCTCGCCCTGACCCGGTCCGGACTCCCCGTCTTCGCGGAGTACGTCAACCGGCCCGGTGACTACGACCACGCCCACGAGGCCGACTGGGCACTCGGCGCCGTCATGCTCTTCACCCGAGAGGTCTTCGACCTCCTGGGCGGGTGGGACGAGTCCTACTTCCTCTACTCCGAGGAGACCGACTTCTGCCTGCGCGCCCGCGACCGCGGACTCTCGACGTGGTACGTCCCGGAGTCCGAGGTCGTCCACGTCGGCGGAGGCTCCGGCCAGTCGGCTCAGACCCACTCGATGATGGTCGTCAACCGCGTCCGTTGCTACGGCCGCCGCCACTCCACGCCAGCCACCGCCGTCTTCATGGCGCTGGTGATCGCGCGCGAGGTGACCTGGGCGGCGCGCGGCGGTTCACGCTCGTGGGTCGCGATCCGTGCACTGCTCCAGCCCTCCACGCGTCCCGCTCAGCTGCGCTCGACCGGACTGGTGCCCCGCTAGGGGTGCCGTCCACCGGCACGAGGTGTGCCGGGGACGCCGGTCACGACGCCGGGCGGAAGAGCACGTCGACGAAGTAGTTCGTGGAGTTCCACGAACCGGTCGGGAACCCGCCGCCGGCGCCGTACTTGTAGAGCCCGTTGCTGCCCGCCGGAGCGGTGAGCGGCCCGGAGGTGCGCGCCTGCGCGAAGTAGGCGCCGGTGACGGAGTAGCGGCCGTTGGGCGAGAAGTAGGAGACCACGTAGGCCTGGCCGGGGGTGATCACGACGGGGCTGGAGAACTCGGCCGTCTGCCAGCCGCTGGCAGACTCGTTCGTGAACGTCACCGTGGCCAGACGGGTGCCGGACGAGCTCCACAGCGACCCGGTGTGGGTGCCGGTGTTGGCCGTGCTCTTCCAGAACCGCAGACCGGTCACCGAGCCCGCCGCGGAGGACGAGAACGCCATGCCCAGCTCGAGCGGCGAGTCCGCGATGTCCGCCGTCGGTGTGAGCCCGTCCAGCAGTCGGACGACGGGTGGCGTTGCCGCTGCCGTGGTGAACGACCAGGTCTGGGTGGGCAGGGCGATCCCGTCCTGGGACCTCACCCCTGCGACCTCGACCGTGTAGGTGGTGCTCGCGGCCAGCTGCGCCGTCGGCGTGAACGTCAGCTGCGTACCGTCCGTCGACAACGCCGCCGAGCCTGGCACTGCCGTGCCACCCTGCTTCAGCGTCATCGTCCAGCCGCTCGACTGGACGCCTTCCGCGAAGGCGATCCGCGGCGTCGCGTCCGCCGGGACACCCGTGGCACCGTCCGCCGGCGTCCTGGAGGTCACCGTCACCACGCTCGGGTCGGCCTCGAAGACGACGTCCACCCAGTAGTTGGTCGCCTGGTAGGAGTACGACGGGTAGCCGCCCGTGGCGCCGTAGAGGTAGCGCCCGTTGCCGCTCGCCGGGGCCGTCAGCGCGCCGTTGGTGAACGGCGTGCCGAAGAAGGCGCGCGTCGTGGCGTACCTGCCGTTCGGGGCGAGGTAGGAGACGACGTAGGTCGTGCCGGACGTGAGCTGGACCGGGGTGGACAGCATCGCGGTCTGCCAGCCGCTCGCCGTCTCGCCGACGAAGGTGACCTGGGCGAGTCGCGTGCCCGTCGACGACCACAGCGAGCCCCGGTGGGTGCCGGTGTTGCCGACTCCCTTGTAGAACCGGATGCCGGTGACCTGCCCCGCCCTGGACGGTACGAACGCCATGCCGAGCTCGACGGGCGAGCCGTCGTTGGCCGCGGCGACCTCGGGCTGCTGCGTGGTGAATACCGTCTGCTCGGCGAGCGGTTCACCGCTGCGCGTCGTGAAGCTCCACGCCTGGTCCGCGAGGGTCACTCCCTCGGTCGACCTCAGGCCGGTGACGCGCACGTCGACGCCCGCGCCCTCGGGGAGCGACACACTGGGGGTGAACGTGAGGACCGTGCCGCCGCTGCCCAGGCTCGCCGTGCCCGGGACCGCCGTCCCGCCCGACGTGACCGAGATCGCCCAGCCCGGCGCGAGGGGCGTGCTGACCTCGAGCGCGACGGCGCTGGTGCGGCGGACGTTCGTCGCACCGGGGGCGGGGGTCTGGCCGGTGACCGTGAGCGGCGAGGCCGCCTTGTCGAAGACCACGTCGACCAGGTAGTTGCTCTGCGAGGTCGTCGCCGGGAACCCGGTGCCGTAGGTGTAGGCCCCCGAGTTCGGGTCGACGGAGATCGGTGCCCGGGTCAGGTCGCTCGCCGCGAACCCGTTGGGCGTCACCGAGTAGCGGCCTACCGGCGCCCTGTAGGAGGCGACGTAGACGCGTGTTCTTGCTGATCGCCACGGGCGAGGCGAACGTCAGCGTCTGCCAGCCCGACGTGGTCTCACCGGTGAAGGTGCCCGTCGCGAGCTGGGTGCCGCTCGCCGACTAGAGCGCGCCGGTGTGGGTCCCGGTGTTGTTCGGGCCCTTGAAGAACTTGATCGCGCTGATGCTGCCGTCGACCTGCGTGCTGAACCGGAGGCCCAGCGTCACTGCGTTCTTGTCCGTCGAGTCGAGCATCGTCGGCACCGTCTCGTCGTCGAAGAGCGTGCAGGGGCACACGCCCGGCGTCGCCGGCGGCCTGGCCGTGCGGAAGCTCCAGGTCCTGCCCGTCGAGACTGCCTGCCCGAGGGTGTCGGTGCCCGTCACGGTCGCGGTGTAGGTGACGAAGCCGTTGAGCGCGACCGACGGGGTGAAGGTGACGGTGCGCGTCGCGGAGTCGTACGTCGTCGAGCCGGCGACGGCGTTGCCGAGCTCGTCCTTGAGGGAGAGCCCTGCCGTACCTGCCTGCGAGGGGCTTGGTGAACGTCGCCCTGACCGAGGTGGACCGCGCGACGCTGCTCGAGCCGGCGAGCGGCCACTGGTTGGTCGCAGCGAGCGGCGAGTCGTCGACGGTGGTGAAGGTGACGTCGACGTAGTAGTTGGAGCTGCGGTAGCTGCTGGTCGGGTAGGCGCCGGGCGAGCCGAAGACGCCGGCCTGGGTGGCACCGAACCCGCCGTCCACCTTGAGCGGCGGCGCGAGCCTGGGCCCGGCGTAGAAGGCCTCGCTGCCCAGCGCGTAGTGGCCCTGCGGTGCGGTGTAGGACGCCGTGTAGGTCTGACCGGCCGAGACCGGGACCGCTTGGGTGAACTTCAGCGTCTGCCAGCCGGTCGCGGTCTCGTTGGTGAACGTGCCGGTGGCGAGCTGGGCGCCGGCGGGTCCCCAGAGCGTGCCCTGGTGGGTGCCGCCGTTGCCGGTCCCCTTGTAGAACCGCACCCCGGTGAGGAAGCCGTCCGCCGTCGGGCTGAAGCGCAGGCCGAGCTCGAGTGCGGCCGCGTCGTGCGGCTGCGGGAGTGGGCGGCACCTCGGTGCCGAAGATCGAGCACGGGCACTGCACGTCGACGCTGCGGGCGACGACCGCGCCGAGGTTGGCGGAGTCGTCCGCGGCGCGGACCCTGATCTGGGTGGTGCCCATGCCCTTCTGGTCGTAGGTGTAGCTCCACGACGCGGTCCCGGTGGCGGGGTGCCAGGTGTCGCCGTCGTTGGTCGACACCTCGACGCCCGCGACCCGGCCCCCGACGTCGGACGCGGTGCCGGTGACGGTGACCTGGGTGCTGTTGGCGACGCTGGCTCCCGCGGCCGGTGCGGTGATGGTCACCGTCGGTCCGGTCGTGTCGGTCGACCTGGTGCGTGGCCACCAGGCCGGACATGAGCGTGGTCGGCTGGGCACCCATGTCGGCGAGCAGGTTGACCTGTGCCTGCTGCATGCGGATGTCGGCAGGCTCGGCGGCGTGCGGGCGAGTCATGCTCACCGTCCAGGCCCCAGGTCCACTGCACCGTGCCGGCGCTGAAGACGAGCGCGCCGCTCGGTGCCCGGTAGAGCGTCGTGTTGTGCGTCGTGGTGCCGGGCGTCACCGTGTTGCCGTAGTCGCGGAGGTACTCCGGTGTCGGACCCGTGGTCGTCGACATCCGCACCAGGCCAGCCGGCCGGGAGCCGTTGTCGATGTCCTCGTTGGACTCGTAGCCGACGGTGTGCGGAGCGAGCGTCGCCTTCGTCCCCTGTGCGAGCGAGGTCAGCGACGTGTTGCGCCACATCCGGTACTTGCCCTCTTCGGCGCCCACCGTCAGCGCGAGGTCGTCGTGGTTGACCATGTACATCGTGCCGGTCAGCGCGTTCTCGGGCAGGTTGCCGCCCTGGGCCTTCGAGGCGTAGCGAGGGTCGCGCCAGGTGCCGGTCCACTCGGTGCTCGGGTCGGTCTTCGCGTAGTCCCACGTCTCCTTGTAGGTGACCAGGGTGCGGTAGGGCGTGCGGCTGCTGTCGAGCGACGGCTCGTAGCGGGTGCGCCAGTAGACCTCGTTGCCGCTGAGGAACTGCAGGTTGACGCCGGCGTCGCGTGCAGCCTCGACGTTGGCGCGCTGGGCGCCGCTCCAGTACTCGTCGTGTCCGACCGAGAGGAAGACCTTGTGGTTCTTGATCAGGTTGCCGCGCCGGTCGCTGTCGACGCCGGCCAGGTAGCTGACGTCGTAGCCGTTGCGCTCGAGGAAGCGCACGAGCGGGTACTCGTTGGAGAAGAAGAAGTCACGACCGCCGACGCCGTCGCGTGTGTTGACCGGTCGGTTGTAGGACAGCTTGTAGGCGCGCCCGTGCGCGCCGCCGCGGTAGAAGTTGGAGCCGCCGTAGGTGTTGTAGGCCTGCCACGTCGGGTCGGACGTCTGGAAGACGACCTCGGAGGTGCTCGCGTCGTCGCGGACGACGAAGGTGATGTGGCTGGAGTCACCGTTGCTGCGCTTGAGCAGCGCCACGTAGACGCCGGAGACCGCGGTCGACGGCACGTTCCACGACGCCGACACCGCCCAGTTGCCGCAGTCGACGGTCTCGGTGGTGAGGTCGTTGATGCACTGCGGCTGGTTCTGCGGGAGCGGCGCGCTGGGGGTGACCGTGGCGATCTGCCGTCCGCCGAGCCCCTGGTAGTAGCCGATCCGGAAGATCGTGACGGAGTACGCCGACGCGTCGGTGTCGATCTTGAAGTCGATCCGCTGGCCGACGTTGACCGAGATGTCGGTCGCGAAGCCCTGGATGGAGTCGTCACCCGCTCCGACGACGTCGTCCCACGCTCGCGTCCCTGGCTTGGAGTTCTCGCAGGCGATCTTGTTGCCGCCCGGCGCGCAGGGGTCGGCGGCGCTCGCGGGCAGGGGACCACCCAGCACGCTCGGACCGACCAGTGCATTGAGGGTCGCGAGCAGCAGCAGCGACGCCGCGCGCACCCCCCACGACCGCGAGCTCACCGTCATCGCCATGCCTGCGCCTCTCCAGACCTCACCCGACAGCTGTCGCCGCCGCTCGGATCGTGGTGGTCCACCGCGCCGCGCAACGCGGACCACGGCCGATATCCCCACAATTCGGTGCCGGTCCCGGCGTCCGCCGCAGCCACCACGGTCACGCGGACCGCGGCCGCGCTCCCGTGCACACCCGTGCGCTGGCGCGGGATGGTCACTCCGTGGTGCCCGTCGCGGCTCTCGCCGGAGTGCCCGCTGATCCGCAGGAGCGGCGGGTCGGTCACCTTGGTGACCCGGTGGCTGGCGGCCGCGACGAGGTCGCGCTGCTTGAGGCTGTCGGCGTCGCGGGAGATGCACAGGTCGCGGAGCGCGAGGTCGAGCGCGATCGTCAGCTGGTGGTCGTCGACATGCTCCCCGTGCTTGGCGCGCCGCGGCACCAGGATCGGGAACTTCCCGTTCTCGAGCGCCATGAGCGCGATGCCGGTGCCTGCGTGGGCCACCACCACGTCGGCGTCGCGGATCGACGTACGCATCTCCTCCGATGGCACCCGCTCGCGCGCGTCGATGCCGAGCCCGGACGCGTCGGTGCCGCCCGTCTGCCACAGCACCTCGGCGCCAGCGGGGACGATCGGCACGAGCCGCTCGAGGAGTCGTCGGAAGCCGTAGTCCGCCTGCGTGCCGAGGCTGACGACCATCGAGCCGGATCGGTCTGCGGCGCCGTCGGCGTGACGTCGTAGAGGTCCCAGGGCGAGGCGAGGTACTGCCAGCTGCCCCGCGCGAGGTCGCTGGACTGGCTGAACGTCGTGACGCCCGGCATCGCGGCCATCGCCCGACCGGACAGGGACGGCTGGTCGCGTCGCGTGGCGCTCTCGATGTAGACGGTCTCGATGCCGCGCAGCCGGGCCTGCGGCAGCACCGCGAGGGCGAGCGCCGCCCCGGTGCTCACGACGAGGTGCACGTCGTGCTCGCGGAAGAGCCGTCGCGCGGCGACCGCGTTGCGGGCCACGGCCGCGACGTCGCGAGGCGGGCAGGGCGTCATCCAGGCGACGCGCTCCCCCGCGAGCATCGACTCCGTCTGGGGCGTCCGCACGGTCACCCACACGACGTCCTCGCCCACGCCGAGGCGCGGCCGGAGGGTGTGCAGCTGCATCAGGTGGCCGCCGTCGTTGGCGACGAGCAGGGTGGTCATCGTGGGCTCCTTCCGGCAGGGCGTTCGACGGCCGCGCGGAGCACCTCGACGACCCGGTCCTGCATCGCCTCGGTGAGGTGCGGGTGCATCGGCAGCGAGAGGATCTCTCCCGCCGCCGCGCTCGGCGACGGGCGCGGTCCCGCGCGGAGGCCGAGGTGGGCGTAGGCGCCGGTGAGGTGGACCGGGTAGGGGTAGTGGATGCCGGCACCGATCCCGGCGCGGCCGGAGCTCGGCCAGCACCCGGTCGCGCTCGGCGACGCGCACGACGTAGAGGTGCCACACGTGCTGGCCGTCGCGCCCGGGAGCGGACGTCGTACGCCGTCGAGGTCGGCGAGCAGGCGCGTCGTAGCGGGCGGCTGCCCGCACGCGCAGCTCGTTCCACTTCTCCAGCCGGTCGAGCTTGGCACGGAGGTAGACGGCCTGGATGGTGTCGAGCCGGGAGTTCATGCCGATGACGTCGTGGACGTAGCGGACCGACGAGCCGTGGTTGCGCAGGCGTCGGACCTCGGCGGCGACGGTCGGCGTCGTCGGTGGTGACGGCGCCGGCGTCGCCGGCCGCACCCAGGTTCTTGCCCGGGTAGAAGCTGGTGGCGGCGACGGTGCGACAGACCGCCGCGCGCTGCGGCCGTCGATGCGGGCGCCCTGGGACTGGGCGGCGTCCTCGACCAGCGGCACGCCGGCCGCGTCGCAGATCTCCTTCGAGGCGGACCATCGGCGCGAGCTGGCCGAACAGGTGGACCGCGACGACTGCCTGGGTCCGGTCGGTGATCGCCGCGCCCGACCAGGTCGGGGTCGATGAGCAGCCGGTCGTCGTCGCAGTCGACGACCACGGGCGTGGCACCGATGCGCGAGACCGCCTCGGCGGTGGCGATGAAGGTGTTGACCGGGAGCACCACCTCTCCCCGGGGCTCGACGCCCGCGGCCCGCAGCGCGAGCTCGAGCGCGTCGGTGCCGTTGCCGACGCCGACGCAGTGTCCGACGCCGATGAACGCGGCGTACTGCTGCTCGAAGTCGGCGACCGGCGGCCCGTCGACGAACGACGTGGCGGCGAAGACGCGGGCGATGCCTGCCTCGACCTCGTCCTTGACCTCGGCGTGCTGCGACGCGAGGTCGACGAAGGGGACATCGATCGGGGTCGTGCTCATGTCAGGACTCCTGTCCGGATCGGGCGGGCGGGCGATCCCACCCAGGTCTCTCCCGCGGGGACGTCGTCGAGGACGACCGACCCCATCCCGACGGTGGCGCCGGCGCCGATGCGCACGCCCTCGCGCACGGAGGCGTTCATCCCGAGGTAGGCGGCCTCGCCGACCTCGACGTCACCGCCGAGCGAGACTCCGGCGCACAGGGTGGCGAAGTCGCGGACCACGCATCCGTGGGTGAGGGTCACGCGGGGCATCAGCACGACGTGACGGCCGACCTCGACATCGGCGGTGAGCACCACCCCGTCGAGGGCGATCGAGCCGTCGCCGATGCTGCAGCCGTGGGGCAGCAGCACGCGCGGGTGGACGAGCTGGCCGTAGCGCCCGGGATCCATCCCGATCGCGGCGAGCCGGGCCACCACCTGCAGGCGGCGGTCGCCGCGGCCGATCGCGACCACCACGTCGTGGTCGTCCAGGTCGACCGCCAGGTCGACCCGGCCCAGCACCGGGGTCAGCCCGTGCAGCGTGCCCCAGGTGGCGCTGTCGTCGTCGACGATGTTGACCGTCATGCCCACATGCCTGAGTGCGACGACGGACATCACCTCGCGGGCGAGGCCGCTGGCGCCCACCAGCAGGAGCTTGGTCACGACCGACTCGCCGTCAGCAGGGCCTCGCACACGCGGGCGTGCTCGGAGGCGGTCATCTGGTGGTAGAGCGGCAGGATCAGCGTCCGGTCGTTCAGTCGCTCGGTCACCGGGAGCGGTACGCCGGTGCGATGGGCGTGCGCCGGCTGTCGGTGTGCGGCCATGATGCCGCGCCGCGCGGAGATCCCGGCGGCCGCGAGGTGCTCCATCAGCTCCTCGCGGTCCAGCGGGTGCTCCGGCAGCACCTCGAGCCAGCAGGACTGGAAGTTGGTGGTCCCCCAAGCCGGGTCGGCGACCAGTCGCAGGCTGGGAACACCGGCCAGCGCGTCGGCGTACGCCGCTGCGAGCTCGCGCCGGCGGGCGACCATCTGGGGAAGCCGGGTCAGCTGCACCAGGCCGACGGCGGCCTGGAGGTCGGTCATCCGGAAGTTGAAGCCGACCTCGGTGTAGGACTCCGGCGGGCGCGAGCACCGACGCGTGGCGGTCGCGCCGCGGAGACGCTCATCGCGTGCTCGCGCAGGGTGCGCGCCCGGTCCGCCCAGTCGGTCCGGGAGGTGGTCAGCATGCCGCCCTCGCCGGTGGTGAGCAGCTTGCGCGGGTGGAACGACCAGGCCGCGATCTCGGCTTCCGCACCGACCGGGCGACGGTGTGTCGGTCGAGCCTGCGGCGCACGCGGCGTCCTCGATGACGACGATCCCGCGCGGGTCGCACCAGCTCGCGCAGGGCGCGGAGGTCGAGCGGGCACGCCGCCCTGGTCCACGGCGATCACCGCGCGCGTGCGCGCGGTGACCACCGTGGCGATCGTGTCGGGGGTGAGGTTCCCGGTCGTGAGCGTCGACGTCGGCGAAGACGGGCGTCGCGCCGACGTAGGTCGGTGCGTTCGCCGTGGCCACGAACGAGAACGACGGCACGACCACCTCGTCGCCCCGGCCCGACGCCCGCGACGACCAGCGCCAGGTGGAGGGCGGTGGTGCAGTTGCTCACCGCGACGGCGTGGGCCGCCTGCTGGGAAGCGGCGAAGGCCTCCTCGAAGGCCGCGACGCGCGGACCCTGGGCGACCCAGCCGGAGCGCAGCACCTCCGAGACCGCGGCCACCTCCTCCTCGCCCGAGCCAGGGCTGCATCACGTTGATGCGGGCGAGCGTGCTGGTCGATGCTCATCAGACCGCCGCCTTCAGCGGCCGGCCGGCGGCGATCTCGTCGCGCTGCGGACGCCACCACTCGACCAGCTCGCGCAGGCCGTCCTCGAGCCCGGTGCGCGGCCACGAAGCCGAGGTCGCGCTCGGCGGCACGTGTGTCGGCCAGTCGGCGCGCGACCCCGTTGACCCCGCGCTCAGGACCGTGCTCGACGGCGAGGTCCGAGCCCATCACCCGCAGCAGCGCCTCCGCGAGCTCGAGCAGGCTGGTCTCCTCGCCGCGGGCGACGTTGTAGACGCCCTCGACGACGGTCGACTCCGCCGCGAGCACGTTGGCCCGCGCGATGTCGGTGGTGAAGACGAAGTCCATCGTCTGACGCCCGTTCCCGAAGATGAGCGGCGGGAGCCCGTCGTCGATGCGCTCCATCCACCGCACCAGCACCTCGGTGTAGAGACCGTGCACGTCCATCCGGGGGCCGTAGACGTTGAAGTAGCGCAGCGCCACGTAGTCGAGGCCCTGCATCGCGCGGAAGCTGCGAGCATGCCCTCGTTGAAGGTCTTGGCCGCGCCGTAGAACGTGTCGTTGGCGTAGGGGTGCTGGGTCTCCGGCGTCGGGAACTGCTCGGCGAGGCCGTAGACCGAGGCCGACGAGGCCGCGACGACCTTGTCGACGCCGGGTGTGCTGGCGGCCGCCTCGACGACGTTGAAGGTGCCGTCCACGAGCACCTCGAGCGCGAGCCGCGGCTCCTCCGCGCACTGGGTGATCCGGATCGCGGCCTGGTGGAAGACCAGGTCGCAGCCCCGGGTGAGGTCGTGGACGAGGTCGCGGTCGCGGATGTCACCGCGCACGAGCTGCACGGCGTCCCCGGGGCGAGCCAGCGCCGGCTCGAGGTTGGCCTCGCGTCCGCGGACCAGGTTGTCGAGCACGCGCACCTGCGCGGCACCGGCGTCGAGGAGCTGGTCGACCAGCGTGGAGCCGATGGTGCCGGCACCGCCGGTGACGAGAGCCGTCGCGCCGGAGAGGGCGGTCATCGGACCACTTCCAGGTCGCGGTCTGCCACGGGATCGGCCCACCGCGGTGCTGGACCGGCAGGCACGACGGCGTCCGCGGGGTACGACGTACGTCCCTGCTCGGCGAGTCGCGCCGACGCCTGCTCCAGCACCTGGAGCACCCGCAGTCCGGCGCGGCCGTCGGTCAGCGCCGGCCGTCCCTCGCGGATCGCGGCGGCCAGCTCGGTGACCATCGCACCGAGCGCCTCGCGCTCCGGGAGCGCGGGCGACCACGTGTCGCCGAGCCGGTAGGAGACGGTGGACGCCGTGCGGTCAGCGCCGGCCAGTGAGGTGCGGGCCAGGTCCACGCCGCGGTCGTAGACACTGAGCCGCTGCTGCGGGTTGAGGTCGTCCCACACCAGGGTGCGCCGCGAGCCGCCGATCACCATCTGGCGGATCTTCGTGGGGCTCAACCAGTTGACGTGCACGTGCGCCAGTCCGTCGTCGGGCAGCGGCAGCGTGAGGTGCCCGACGCAGGCGCGGCCGGCGCCGATGGGGTCGGCGCCGGTCGCACCGATGCCCGAGGTCGGCAGGCCGCCCGGCAGCACGTGGTCGAGGATCGACAGGTCGTGCGGGGCGAGGTCCCACAGGACGTCGATGTCGCTCTGCACGAGACCGAGGTTGATCCGCACCGAGTCGATGAAGTGGATCTGGCCGAGCTCGCCGCTGTGCACCAGGTCGCGCATCTTCTGCACGACCGGCGTGTAGCAGAACGTGTGGTCGGTCATCAGGACCAGGCCCCGGGCGTCGGCCAGCTCGACCATCTCGCGGCCGCGGGCGACGCTGTCCGCGAGCGGCTTCTCGACCACGACGTGCTTGTCGGCCCGCAACGCCTGCAGCGCGAGGCCGTGGTGCGTACGCGCCGGGGTGGCGATCGCGACCGCGTCGATCGACGGGTCGTCGAGCACTCGCTCCACGCTGTCGGTGACCTCGACGTGCGGGCCGGCGACCTGGCGCGCCCGATCGAGGTCGAGGTCGCAGACCAGGCGGAGGTCCCAGTCGGGAGAGCCCGCGAAGTTGCGCACGAGGTTGGGTCCCCAGTAGCCGGCGCCGATGACGGCGACCCCCAGGCGGCCGTGGTCAGTCATCGCTCTTCCTCCAGTCGTGCGTCGATCTCGATGTAGACCTGACCCGAGGCGGGGCAGATCCAGCGGTCACCGGTGTCGGAGACCAGGGGGACGCCGCTGCGTCCGACCCACCCGACCTGCCGGGCCGGGGTGCCGACCACGAGCGCGTGGTCGGGCACGTCGCGCGTCACGACCGCGCCGGCACCGACACTGGCCCATCGCCCGATGCGGACCGGAGCGACACAGACGGCACGAGCCCCGACGGACGCGCCCTCCTCGATCGTCACGCCCACGGCCTGCCAGTCCTCGGCGCCCTTGCGGCGACCGTCGGGAGTGACCGCGCGTGGGTAGGTGTCGTTGGTGAGCACCACGGCCGGCCCGATGAAGACGCCGTCGCCGATCACGGCGGGCTCGTAGACCAGGGCCTGGTTCTGCACCTTGCAGCGCTCGCCGAGGCGGGCGCCGGGACCGACGTAGACGCCGCGGCCGAGGATCGTGTCCGCGCCGACCTCGGCACCGGCCCGGACCACGGCGCCGTCCCAGACCTGCGCACCGGGACCGACGGAGGCGCCCGGCTCGACGGTGGCCGCCGGGGCGATGACGGCGCTGGTCCGCGGGTGCGGTCGCGCGCCGGAAGGGGAGGTCATGAGCGTGAGCTTTCGTCTCGTTGCCAGGTGGCGAAGTCCCCGGCCCTCAGCGCCCTGCGGGCGCCGAGCCGGGCGGCGAGGTGGACGGCCACGAACACCGGGAGGCGCACGGCGAGGCCGGGACGGGTCACGGCCAGGGCTAGCAGGGTGCGCGGGCTCGTGCGCGAGCCGGGACGGCGCGCGCCGAGCTGCGCGGCCTGCGCGTTGCCGGTGGCGACCCGGATCCGTCGACGGACCAGGTCGCGCACAGTGCGCGGCGGGTGGATCACGGCAACGGCAGCGGGTACGACCCGCCGCTCGTCGCCGCTGAACGAGTCGGACATGCCGAGGTCGTCGCTCATCATCCGGGGCAGCGCGGTGACCCGCGCCTGCGCCTGTTCGGAGAGGACGATCACGCCACGCCCGAAGAGGCCGGCCTCGACCTGCGGGAGGCACTCCCACACGTCGTAGTACCACCGCACCCAGGGGGAGCAGCCGGTGCGGGGCACGTCGCGCATCGGCGCCGTCGCGAGCACCTCGTCGCGGGTGATCGGCTCCAGCAGCTGCAGGGCGGCCGTGCCGCGGAGCTCGATGTCGGCGTCGAGGTGGATCCGGGGGAAGACGTCGGTCGCCGCGTTGCCCACCCGGACCGCCTCGACCTTGGAGGGCCGGGCGATCTCGATGACCCGGGCGAGCGGGTCGGCCCTCCGGGCGGCCGCCGCGGTGTCGTCAGTGCAGCCGTTGCACACGACGACGACGTCGAAGTCGTCGGCGCGGGTGCCGTCGCGCAGCGCGCGGAGGTGGCGACCGATCAGAGCCTCCTCGTTGTGCGCCGGGATGATGACGCTGGCAACAGCCATCTCTCGGACTCCCCCCGTGTCATGTGCCGGCCCCCGCCCGCACGCTCCGACTGTGGTCGATCCGGAGAACCCCGCGGTGCCGGCGCGAGAGGCTTTCGCCAGTTTTGGGGAGCGGTGCCTCGGGCAGGCCGTCCCTTCGTCAGCCGGGCGCCGCCATCGCGTAGGTGATGCCGTGCGAGCGCAGGCCGCGCAGCGAGAAGAGCAGACGGTCAAGCTCGAGGAGGTTCCACCCGTCGTCGACGGCGGTGCCGTCGACGGTGGTGCTGATCGCGCGATAGAGGTCGAACGGATGCGTCCGCATCTCCGCGTGCAGCGTGCCCTCCATCACCACCTTGATGAAGTCCTGCTGGGCCTGGGGCGGCGAGCCGTAGGCGTAGGACGTCTCCACCCCGTTGTGCTCCGCCAGCCGGTCGAAGGTCTGCCAGTCGATCGCAGCCAGGTGGTCCACGCGCTGGCCGGACCAGGTCTCGACGGATCCGACGAGGTCGGCTGGGCGGGGGGTCGTGGTGACGTCGGCCACCCCGCTCCTGGGCGGAAGAGTCTCGACCCGCGCCGAGCGACCGTCCGTCGCGATCACGACGAGCATCACTGCCTCGACGGATTGCTCCCCCTCGAGCCACTGCACGTCGGGTCCACCCTCGCTCCCCGGCCGGGTGCCGACCATGAGGATCGTCCGGCCCGGCGCCTCGGGCGGCCGGCCGGACAGGCCGACAAAGGCGTCGTCGATGCGTTCGAGTCGACCGACCACCACGACGTTGACGACCACCGCGGCGGCCCCGGCCAGGAACCCGAGCACGAACACGAGCACGAACAGGCGTCGTACGACACGCATGCAGTCCCCCTCACGCCGATGCATTCACGATAGGTCGGCGCCGCGCCGCAGCTCATGCCCCATTCAGGGGATGGCCGGGCCATGTGCTCCCGAGCCGATCCCTCCCCGTCGCAGACTGCAGCGATGGGGGCACGACAGGCACCGCTCGACGGGGTTCGCGGCGTCGCCGTCCTGGCGATCGTGGCGTTCCATGCCATGTCGGCCCGCCTGCCCGGCGGCTACGTCGGCGTCGACCTGTTCTTCGTCCTGAGTGGCTTCCTCATCACCCGCCTGCTGGTCATCGAGCTCGAGGCTCACGGCCGCCTCGACCTCCGCCGGTTCTACGTACGACGAGCGCTGCGGCTGTTGCCAGCGCTGCTGCTGTGCAGTGCGGTCTCGGCCCTGCTGTTCGCCCTGCTGCCGGTGACGGACCGGTCGTCCTCCCTGCTCGGCACCCTGGCGGCCGTCACCTACGCGTCCTCGGTCCTGGCCGCTCTCGGCACCGACCTCGGCTGGATGATCCACACGTGGTCGCTGTCGGTCGAGGAGTACTTCTACCTCGTCTGGCCCTTCGCTGTCGCCGCAATCGCCCTGCGCCGCCATCGACTGGTGATCATGGGAGCGGTCGCCGGCCTCGCAGTCGGCTACCGGGTCTTCGCCGGCGCCGGGGCCGACTGGAGCGCCGAGCGCATCGCGTACGCCCCGGACACCCGCGCCGAGCAGCTGCTGCTGGGGGCATTTCTCGCCGTCCTGCTCGCCGAGCGCGCGGTGAGGGTGCCGGCAGTGGTGCTCGGGCTGGCCGCGCTGGCGTTCCCCGTCTTCGCCCTCCTGCCGTCGAGCCTGGGCGAGCCGTTCTACTTCCGCTTCGGGGGGTCCACCCTCATCGCGGCCGCGGCAGCGGTCCTCGTGGCCGGACTCGTCGACCCCCGCACGACACCGCTGCACCGCCTGGCCGCGTGCCGACCTCTGGTGTGGGTGGGCGAACGCTCCTACGGGATCTATCTCTGGAACCTGCCCCTCGTGGCGATCGTCGCGGCGACCCCGGTGCCGGATCCGGCGCAGGCGCCGGTCAAGATCGCGCTCACCTTCCTCGTCCCTGCCCTGTCCTACCGCTTCGTCGAGCGGCCGTGCCTGCGGGTGAAGGAGAGGTTCGCGGCTGTCGGGCTGGACCGAGCACGCCCTCCCGGCCTCCCGACCGAGCAGGAGTGGAGCGCGCCTAGGAGTTGAAGCGCTGCTGGGTCTTCTCGAGGCCGTCGGTGAGGAGCGACTCGACCGCGTCGGCGGCGTCGCCGATCTGGAACGGCAGCTCCTTGCGCTCGACCGTGGAGTAGTTCGACAGCACGAAGTCGGCCACGTCCTGGCGCCCCGGAGGGCGGCCGATGCCGGCGCGGACCCGGTAGAAGTCACCGGTGCCGAGCGAGGACCGCATCGACTTGAGGCCGTTGTGGCCGTTGTCGCCGCCGCCGAGCTTGATCCGGAGCGTGCCGAACGCGATGTCGAGCTCGTCGTGGATGGCGACGATGTGGTCGGGCGCGACCTTGTAGAAGGTGGCGAGCGCCTTCACCGGGCCCCCGGCCTCGTTCATGTAGCCGCGGCCGCGGGCCAGCACGACGCGGGGACCGCCGATCGAGAGCCGGCCCTCGACGACGTCGGCGCGACCGGTCTTGTGCGACCTGAAGGGAGACCCCATCCGCGACGCGAGCTCGTCGTTGACCAGGTAGCCGATGTTGTGGCGGTGACCGGCGTAGCCCGGGCCGGGGTTGCCGAGGCCGACCACCAGCCAGACGTCGGAGGTGGGTGCGTCGCTCACGCGGTCCATCCTTCCAGTCGAGTCGGCGCGTCTGCACGCCGAGACGGTGCCGAGTCGGCGCATGTGTTCGCCGAAATCGCATCGAGTCGGCGCATCTGCTCGTCATGGACCGAACAGATGCGCCGACTCGGCGGGCTCAGCGCGTACGGACGCGCCTGCTCGTCACTCGGAGTCGGAGTCGCCCGACGCGTCGCCGGACTCCTGCGCAGCGTCCTCGGCCTGGGCCTCGGTCTGCGCCTCGGCGATCTCCTCGTCGGACGGGTCGTGCTCGATGCCGAGGTCGGCCTCGGCCTCCTCCAGCTCGGCCTCGAGGGCCTCGGCGGAGATCTGCTCGGTCACGTTGACGATGAGCAGCTCGTCGTCGGCGAGCAGCGTGGTGCCCGACGGGAGGTCGAGGTCCTTGGCGAGGATCTGGGTGCCGGCGGGCAGGCCCTCGACCGAGACCTCGAAGAACTCGGGGATGTGGGTGGCCTCGGCCTCGACGGAGACGACGGTGTTCTCGTTGACGACCAGCGTGTCGGGGCCGGCCTCGCCCGTGACGTGGATCGGGACGTCGACGGTGACCTTCTCGCCGCGGCGGACGGCGACGAAGTCGAGGTGCTCGATGACGCGGCGGATCGGGTCGACCTGGATGTCCTTGGTCAGCGCGAGCTGCTCGGAGCCGTCGACCTCGAGCGAGAGGAGCGCGTTGGCGCCACCGTGCTTGAGGGCCATCATCGTCTGGTGGCCGGGCAGGATCACGTGGATCGGGTCGTTGCCGTGGCCGTAGATGACGGCGGGGATCTTGTTGTCGCGACGGATCCGGCGGGCGGCGCCCTTGCCGAACTCGGTGCGGGACTCGGCGGCGATCTTCTCGGGGGCAGACATGTGCTTCTCCGTACGTGTAGGGGTCGGGGGGCCTCGGGCCGGAGACGACGAACGCCGCGCTCCGGATCGTGAGCGCGGCGCAGTGGAACTGACCGGCCCAGTCGATCACGGAGTCCCAGTGGTTCGTGCGGGCTCCCTCGCCGAGGCAACCCGGGAACTGCTAGACCCGGCCGGGTGGCTGGGTCGAATCCCCGGTGCTGACTCCGCGACCGTCCCCCTAGGGTGGCCGGGTGCCCCTGATGCTCCCCGAGGCGCGCGAGCGCGCCGTCCTGCTGACCGACGTCCACACCGTGGTCCACCTCGACCTCACCTCGACCGAGGACTTCGGGGTCGAGGCGACGATCTCGTTCCGCTGCACGCAGCCGGGGGCCTCGTCGTTCCTCGAGCTCAACGGCGGACGCGACGTGACCGTGGACGGCGAGCCGGCGCCGTACGCCGACGGGCGCATCGCCCTGACCGACCTCCGGGAGACCAACGAGGTCCGCATCACCGCCCGGATGCCCTACGTCCACGACGGCGACGGGATGACCGAGACGATCGACCCGGCCGACGGCGAGCGCTACGTCTGCGCGCACACGTCGATGGACATCACCCAGAAGGTCATCCCCTGCTTCGACCAGCCCGACATCAAGTCGACCTTCGCGCTGTCGGTGACGGCGCCGTCGCACTGGACGGTGCTGGCCAACGGCGCGCTGGAGTCGCGTGAGGGCGACACCTGGCGGTTCACCACGACGCCGCCGTTCTCGTCGTACCTCTTCACGCTGGTCGGGCGGCCCCTGGGTCTCGGTGACGTGGGACGAGCCCTACGCGCCGGCGCCGGGCGGCACGCTGCCCTTCGGCTGGCACGCCCGCGCCTCGCAGGAGCGCGAGCTGCGCCGCGACGCCGACGAGCTCACGCGGATCACCAGCGCGTGCTTCCAGCACTACACGACGATCTTCGAGCCGGAGTACCCCTACGCCGACTTCCAGCAGGTCTTCGCCCCCGGCCTCAACTGGGGTGCGATGGAGTTCCCCGGCTGCGTGGTCTACCGCGACGAGGCGCTCAAGCAGGGCACGCCGACCGAGCTCGAGCGCGAGTGGGTCGCCTCGACGATCGCCCACGAGATGGCGCACATGTGGTTCGGCGACCTGGTGACCATGAAGTGGTGGGAGGACTCGTGGCTCAACGAGTCGTTCGCCGACTTCATGGGCTACGAGGTCTCCGGCGTCGCCGCCGGCTACACCGACGTCTGGACCTCGGCCGCCATCACCCGCAAGACGACGGGCTACCGCGCCGACCGTCGTCGCTCGACGCACCCGATCGCCGAGGACACCGACAAGATCGTCGACGTCGACACCGCGTTCGCGAACTTCGACATGATCACCTACGCCAAGGGCAACGCGGCGCTCGCGCAGCTCGGCCACTGGCTCGGGGAGGAGGACTTCCTCGCCGGGGTCAACAAGCACCTCACGACCCACGCGTTCGGCAACGCCGACCTCGCCGACTTCCTCGACTCGCTCGACTCCGAGAGCGAGCACGACGTGCGCGCGTGGGCGGAGGCGTGGCTGCGCTCGACGGGCTTCGACACCCTCGTCGTCACCCGTGATGGCGACGTCCCCGTCCTCACCCGCGACGGCTCGCGGCCGCACCGCCTCACCGTGTCGGCGTACGACGACGCGATGCAGCTCGTGGGCTCCCGCGACGTGCAGCTCGGCGACGAGCCGGTGCGGCTCGAGGAGTTCGCCGGTCGCGTCGTGGTGCCCAACTCCGGCGACGAGACCTTTGCGGTGATCCGCCCCGACGAGCAGTCGTGGAGCGCGATCACGGCCGGCCTGTCGTCGGTCGAGTCGCAGCTCACCCGGGCGGTGCTGTGGTGGACCGCCGTCGACCTCACCGAGTCGCGGGTGATCGGCGTCGACGAGCTGATCGCGCTGGCCGACCGGCACCTCCGCCCGGAGACGCACCCGCTGGTCTTCGAGGGCGTGATGCGCAACCTCCAGACCATCACCCGCCGCTACGCCTCACCCGACGAGGTCGCCGGCCACCTGGCGGTGATCGCCGACATCGCCCGCGAGGCGACCGACGGCGGCAACCCGGCGCTCGCGCCCGGCGCGTCGCGGGTCCTCGCCCGGCTCACCGCGGACCAGCAGCGACTGGTCGACTGGCTCGGCCAGGACGACGTCGACCCGAGCGTGCGCTGGGCCGCCGTCCAGCGCCTCGCCGAGCTCGGCGACGACTCGCACGTCGACCCCGAGGCCGAGCGCGACAAGTCGGTCTCCGGCCACCACGCCGCGCTGACGGCGCGGGCGCTGGTGCCGACCGAGGCCGCCAAGGCCGAGGCCTGGGAGCGGCTGATGAGCGGCGACCTCAGCAGCCACGAGTTCGACGCCGTCGGCGCCGGGTTCTGGGGCTGGGAGCAGGCCGACCTGGTCCACCCCTACCTCGCGCGCTACGTCACCGACGGCCTCGACCTGGCCCAGCGCTCGGGCCAGGCGATGGGCGACGGCATCGGCGACGCCTTCCCGCGGCTGCCCCTCACCGAGGACGTACGCCGTGAGCTCCGCGCCGCCGTCTCGGCCGCGCTCGAGGGCGGCGACGTGCCGACGGTGCTGGCCCGGTCGTGGAACGACGCGCTCGACGACCTCGACCGGACGCTCTGAGGCACCTCTTCAGCCGGATCCGCCGCAGCGTCGTCCGGTGGCGATGGCAGCGGAGGACGTATGTCAGGCCTTCGCGGAGCGGGCCGTCGACCGATGTTCAGCGCAGTCCCCGGCTGGCCGGGGATCACGACAGCGTGGTCAGGCGTGGCCGTCGAACATGGAGGTGACGCGACCCGTCCTCGAAGACCTCACGGATCGCCCGGCTGAGCAGCGGGGCGATCGAGAGGGTCGTCAGCTTGTCGAACTGCTTCTCGGCCGGGATCGGGAGCGTGTTGGTGACCACGACCTCCATGGCGGTGGAGTTCTTCAGGCGGTCGATCGCGGGGTCGGAGAGGATCGGGTGGGTCGCGGCGATGATCACGCCGGCGGCGCCCTCGGCCATGCAGGCCTCCGCAGCCTTCACGATCGTGCCGCCGGTGTCGATCATGTCGTCGGTCAGGATGCAGATCTTGCCGGCGACCTCACCCACGACGCGGTTGGCGACGACCTCGTTGGCCACGTCGATGCGGCGGGTCTTGTGGATGAACGCCAGCGGCGCACCGCCGAGGCGGGCCGACCAGCGCTCGGCGACCTTGATCCGGCCGGCGTCCGGGGAGACCACGGCGAGCTGCTGGTCGCCGTACTTGGCCTTGACGTAGTCGGTGAGGATCGGCAGCGCCATCAGGTGGTCGACGGGGCCGTCGAAGAAGCCCTGGATCTGGTCGGCGTGGAGGTCGACGGTGATCAGCCGGTCGGCGCCGGCGGTCTTGAACAGGTCGGCCATCAGCCGCGCCGAGATCGGCTCGCGGCCGCGGTGCTTCTTGTCCTGGCGGGCATAGCCGTAGAACGGCATGACCACGGTGATCCGCTTGGCCGAGGCCCGCTTGAGGGCGTCGACCATGATCAGGTGCTCCATGATCCACTCGTTGATCGGAGCCGTGTGGCTCTGGATCACGAAGGCGTCGCACCCGCGCACGGACTCCTCGTAGCGGACGTAGAGCTCGCCGTTGGCGAAGGCCCGCGCGTTCGTCGGCACGAGGCCGCACTCGAGGAGGTCGGCCACCTCCTCCGCGAGCTCGGGATAGGCCCGTCCGCTGAAGACCATCATGTTCTTCTCGGTGGTCTTCTTCATTCCGGTCACGGCGACGCGACTCCTCGTGCTGGTGCCTGGGGGTGGACGGCTCGTTCGGAGGTGCTGGACAGGATTCTCACCCACGCGGCGGCCATCCGCGAGCCCGGGGTCACCCCTCGGTCGTCTCCTGCTGTTCACGCGCCTGACGCGCGGCGTCCGCCTGCGCCGTGCCGGCCCGCTTCGACTCGGTCCAGCCCTCGAGGTTGCGCTGCGGGGCACTGCTGACGGCGAGTGCCCCCGGGGGCACGTTGCGGCGTACGACGGTGCCGCCCGCGGTGCCCGCGCCGTCACCGATCGTGACCGGCGCGACGAAGGTGTTGTGGGACCCGGTCTTGGCGTGGCGCCCGATGGTCGTGCGGTGCTTGGCCACGCCGTCGTAGTTGGCGAAGATCGTGCCGGCACCGATGTTGGTGCCCTCGCCGATCTCCGCGTCACCGACGTACGACAGGTGCGGGACCTTGGCGCCGTCGCCGATCTGGGCGTTCTTGGTCTCCACGAACGTGCCGATCTTGCCGGCGACGCCGAGCTGGGTGCCGGGGCGGAGGTAGGCGAACGGACCGACGGTGGCGCGGTCGCCGACGACGGCGAGCTCGCCGTGGGTGCGGACGACCCGCGCACCGGCGCCGATCTCGCAGTCCTTCAGCGTCGTGTCGGGGCCGACCACGGCGTCCTCGCGCACGACGGTCGCGCCGAGGAGCTGGGTGCCGGGCAGGATCGTCGCGTCCGGCTCGATCACCACGTCGGCCTCGATCCACGTCGTGGCGGGGTCCATGACGGTGACGCCGTCCTTCATCCAGCGCGTCACGATGCGGCGGTTGAGCTCCTTGCCGAGCTCGGCGAGCTGGGCGCGGTCGTTGGCGCCCTCGGTCTGGGCGACGTCGTCGATGAGGTGCGCGCCGACGGTGAGCCCGTCCTGGCGCGCGAGGTGGACGGCGTCGGTGAGGTAGTACTCGCCCTTGGCGTTGTCGTTGGTGATCCGCGGCAGCGCGGAGACCAGGAACTCGGCGTCGAAGGCGAGGATCCCGGAGTTGATCTCGTCGATCGCCTGCTGCTCGGGCGTCGCCTCCTTCTCCTCCACGATCGCCTCGACGTCGCCCTCGGCGTTGCGGATGATCCGGCCGTAGCCGAACGGGTTCGGCACCCGGCCGCTCAGGATGCTCACCGCCCGCTGCGCCGCCTCGTGCTCGGTCGCGAACGCCAGCAGCGACTCGCCCTCCAGCAGCGGGGTGTCGCCGGCCGCGACGATCACGGTGCCGCTGGTGGTGCCGACGGCCTCCATCGCGATGCGTACGGCGTGGCCGGTGCCCTCCTGCTTCTCCTGCACCGCGAGCACCGCCGTCGGCAGCAGCTCGGTGATGTGGGGGCCGACCTGCTCGCGCTGGTGGCCGACGACCGCGACCACGGCGGTGGGCTCGACGGCCTGCACGGCCCGGAGGACGTGGCCGATCATCGAGCGCCCGGCGATCGGGTGGAGCACCTTCATCGTCTTCGACTTCATGCGGGTGCCGCCGCCGGCAGCGAGGACGATGACGGTGAGGTTCTCCATGGGTCGCAGTCTGTCACTGCCGGCGCCGGCCCGGACCTGCGCGCCCCTGTGGTCGAATGGCGGCGTGAGCGGGCGCAGCTACGGCGGGGAGTCGGCGACCGACCGCCTCGCCCGTCGACGCCGGCAGCTGCTCGACGCGGGGCTGGAGCTCTTCGGGACCACGGGCTACCGCGCGACCACCGTGCGCCAGCTCTGCCGCGAGGCGAAGGTCAGCGACCGCTACTTCTACGAGCAGTTCGACTCCACCGAGGACCTGCTGCTCGCGGTGTACGCCGAGTGCACCGCCCGCCTCGAGGAGGCGGCCGTGGCCGCCCTCGGCGACCCGGGCGACGCCGTGCAGCGACCTGGCCCGCCGCGGCCTCGACGCCTTCCTCTCCGTCGTGGAGTCGGACCCGCGCCTGGCCCGGGTGGTGTGGTTCGAGGTGCTCGGCGTCAGTGCCCGCGTGGAGACGGCGTACCTCGCCCGGATGCAGTCGTTCGGCCACCTGATGGTCGCGGTCGTCGCCGGGCGGGCCGGGGCCGAGGACGTGCCCGAGGTGACCCGCGAGCTGATGGCCACCACGGCCGTGGGCGCGGTCAGCTACACCGTGATGACCTGGGCCAACGCGGACTTCTCCCCTGCCCGCGACGAGGTCGCCGAGACGCTGGCCCGGTTCCTGGCCGGGGCGGCGACGGCCGTGCTGGACCCGCCCCGGCCGGGGTGACGTGCGTCACGCACCGATGCGGAATCGACCGTCCTCACTCTAATGTGATGACAACAGATTCCAGATCGGAGGGACGATGGACACCACGACCGTGCTGATCATCGGCAGCGGCTTCGGCGGCCAGGTCACGGCGATCAACCTGCTGCGCCGCGGCATCACCGACTTCCGCATCCTCGAGCGCCGCGACTTCATGGGCGGCACCTGGTGCCAGAACTCCTACCCCGGCGCCGCCGTCGACGTGCCGTCGCCGCTCTACTCGATCGCCTCCGAGCCCTACCCCTGGACCCGGATGTACGCCGAGCAGGCCGAGCTCCGCGACTACACCGAGCACGTCATCGACCGCCACCGGCTCCGCGAGCGCACCGTGCTCGGTGCCGAGGTCACGGGCGCGGAGTGGGACGGCGAGGCCTGGACCGTGCGGACCGGCGACGGCACGACGCACCGCGGCCGCTTCCTGGTCAACGCCTCCGGCCCGCTCAGCACCCCCGTCGTACCTCCCTTCGCCGGGCTCGACGACTACGCCGGCCACGCCTTCCACACCAACGGCTGGGACCACGACGTCGACCTGGCCGGCAAGCGCGTCGCCGTCATCGGCTCGGGCGCCAGCGCCGCGCAGGTGATCCCCGCGATCCAGCCCGAGGTGGGCGAGCTCCACGTCTTCCAGCGCAGCCCCCACTGGGTGCTCCCCCGCCCCGACCGGGTCTTCACCCGGCTCCAGCGGCGCGCCCTGCGCCTGCGGCCCCTGCAGCGGGCCCTGCGCACCGCGATCTACTGGAAGCTCGAGACCCGGGTCATCGGCTTCAAGCACAATCGCTGGCTGCTGAAGCGGATCGCCCAGCGCGAGGCGCTCGACCACATCGCCGCGCAGGTGCCCGACCCCGACCTGCGGGCGAAGCTCACCCCCGACTACACGATCGGGTGCAAGCGGATCATCCTGTCCGACACGCTCTATCCCGCCCTGGGAGCGCCGAACACGACGCTCCACGACCGTCACGACGGCATCGACCACTTCGACGCGACCGGCATCGTCACCGCGAGCGGGGAGCACCTCGACCTCGACGTCGTCGTCTTCTCCACCGGCTACGACGCCACGGACGGCGTCATCGCGTACGACGTCCGCGGACGCGACGGCGTCGCCCTCGCGGACGTCTGGGACGAGTTCCCCCGCGCCTACCTCGGCACGACCGTCCCCGGCTTCCCCAACTTCTTCGTCGTCACGGGTCCCAACACCGGCATCGGCCACACCAGCGCGATCTTCGTGATCGAGGCGCAGATGGAGTACCTGATGCGGGCGATCGGGACCGTGCTCGACACGGACGCGGTCAGCATCGAGGTGCGCGCCGACGCCGAGGCGACGTACACCGACTGGGTCCATCGCGAGATGGAGAAGACCGTCTGGCACGACGGCGGGTGCACGTCCTGGTACCGGTCGCGCTCGGGTCGCGTCGTCGCGATGTTCCCCGGCTTCTCGTTCTCCTTCCGCCGGCTCGCCCGGCGGTTCCGGCCCGAGCACCACGTGCTCGAGCCGCTCCCGACCACCTCACCCGTCCCCGAGAGGATCTCCGCATGAAGCACCTGGACGACAAGGTCGCCGCCGTCACCGGCGCCGGCTCCGGCATCGGCCGCGCGCTCGCCCTGCACCTCGCCGACCGCGGCTGCCGACTCGCGCTCTCCGACGTCGACGCCGCCGGGCTGGCCGAGACCGAGCGCCTGCTCGAGGGTCGTGCCCGCGCCGTCACCACGGAGGTCGTCGACGTGGCCGACGAGGCCGCGGTGCTGGCCTGGGCGGACGCGGTCGTCGCCGACCACGGGCGCGCCAACCTCGTCTTCAACAACGCAGGAGTCGCCCTGTCCGGCACCGTCGCGTCGATCTCGACGGACGACTACCGATGGATCATGGGCATCAACTTCTGGGGCGTCGTCCACGGCACCAAGGCCTTCCTCCCCCACCTCGAGGCCTCCGGCGAGGGCCACGTCGTCAACATCTCCAGCGTCTTCGGGCTCACCGCGCAGCCGCTGATGAGCGGCTACAACGCCAGCAAGTACGCCGTCCGCGGCTTCACCGAGTCGCTGCGCCAGGACCTCGAGCTCACCCGGTCGTGCGTCAGCGCCACGTGCGTCCACCCCGGCGGCATCAAGACCAACATCGCCCGTTCGGCGAGGTTGGACCCCAGCGTCGCCACGGCCACCGGCAAGCCCGCGGAGGTCGCCAACAAGGAGTTCGAGAAGTCCTTCATCACCACTCCCGCCAAGGCGGCCGAGGTCATCGTCGGTGCGGTGCAGAAGAACAAGCGGCGCGTGCTGATCGGGCCGGACGCCCGGGTCTTCGACGCGATGGTCCGCGTCGCGCCCACGGGCTACCAGCGGCTCATCACCGGCGTCGTCCGCTCGCGGGGCGGAAGTGAAACACCCCACGACGAAGCGGCGTACGGCGCTCGGCGCGCGCGTGCTCGCCGGCGCGACGCGGGCCGAGGCGAGGGCGTACGGCCTGCGCGAGAGCCGCGTGGACGCCGGCGACACCACGCTGGCCGTCCTCGAAGGCGGTCCGGCGGACGCACCGCCGGTGGTGCTGCTGCACGGCTTCACCGCCGACCGCGTCGTGTGGATGCGCTTCGCCAAGCACCTCGTGCGCGACCACCGCGTCGTCATCCCCGAGCTCGCCGGTCACGGCGCGTCCGGCTTCGCCACGGGCACCGGCTTCTCGGCGCCCGCGCAGGCCGCACGCGTGGCCGCCGTGATGGACCGCCTCGGGATCGACCGCGCCCACGTCGCGGGCAACTCGATGGGCGGCTTCGTCGCCGCGACCCTCGCGCTGGCCCACCCCGAGCGCGTCCGGTCCCTGCTGCTCAGCGACGCCATCGGCGTCGCGTCTCCCGAGCCGAGCGAGGCCGAGGTGCAGATCCGGTCCGGGCGCAACCCGTTCTTCCTCGACGACGTGGCCGACTTCCCGGCGTTCTACGCGATGACGATGGCCAGGCCGCCGTTCGCGCCCCGCTTCGTGCGCGACGCCATCGCGGCCGACTACGTCGCGCGACGCGGCGACTACGAGGAGATCTTCACCGACGTCTTCGACGTCGCGACGCTCGACGACCGGCTCGGCGAGATCGACGTGCCGACGCTGGTGATGTGGGGCGAGCAGGACCGGCTCGTGCACCCCAGCACGGCGCGCACGTGGGCCGACGGCATCGCCGGCGCGCGCACCGTCACCTATCCCGAGGCCGGGCACATGCCGATGCTGGAGCTGCCGGGCCGGACTGCGGCGGACTACCGGGCCTTCCTGTCCCGGGTCGGCGCCTCGCCCCTCACCGCGGAGCGCTGATCACCAGGTCGACCCGCTCCCGCGGCCGCTCCAGCCGCTCGTAGTCGTGGCCCTCGGGGATCCACTTGGTGCCCCAGAGCGCGATCTCGGCGGCGTCGTCGCCCTGCAGGAGGTTGCGGGCGACGGCCCGGCTCCCGGCCTCGTCCGGGTCCATGTCGACCCAGACCATCAGGTCGAACCAGTCGCGCGTGCGGTCGCTGAACAGCCGGATGCCCTCGACGACGAGCGCCGCCGGCATCGGGTGGTCCTCGACGCCGGTCTCCCCCGACCACCAGCGGTACTCGTAGCGCAGCCGGTCCTGCCCCTCGTGGGCCGACCGGACCACCTGCTCGAGCAGGCCCCAGTCGTACTGCTCCCACAGTCCTGCCTCCGGCCCGCGCGTCTCGGCGTAGAACGCATCCGTCGCGACGACCTGGTCCTCGGTGATCCCGAGGTCGGCGGCGAGCCGGAGGGCCAGCGTCGACTTGCCCGCCCCACCGTGGCCGCTGATCCCGACCACCGGCACCCGGCCCCCGGACGCGCCGATCAGGGCGCGTGTCCGCGCCAGCAGGTCGTCGTACGTCGCCACGGTGGTCATGACGCCATCGTGGTGGGCGGCGCGGCGCGACGCCAGCGGACAACCGGCTCCCCGGGATGGAGTCGAACCATCGTCGCTAGTCCTGATTCAAAGTCAGGCGGGCCCTGCCGGCAGACCAACCGGGGAATGTAGAGACAAGCCTAGAGCCATCACCGGACGTCATACGGAAGGGGCAACCGCTTGCTCTGTCCGTATGACGTCCCGAAAGCCCGGCTGATCTTCACAGGACCTCCACGCCGGATCGGGGGCATCCCTGATGCCCGCGGTCGTACGAGGCCGCTAGCGTGAGGAACGTGACGGGGGAACAGCACGGGCCAGGGCCGGTCATCACGACCGCTGGCCTCACCAAGCACTACGGCGCGGTCCACGCGCTGACCGACCTGACGGTCGAGGTCGGATCCGGCGTGACCGGCCTCGTCGGCGCGAACGGCGCCGGCAAGTCGACGCTGATCAAGATCCTCCTCGGCCTGCTCGAGCCGACCGGTGGGCACGCCAGTGTCCTCGGGCACGACATCGAGCACGCGGGGCAGGAGATCCGGAGGCTCGTCGGCTACATGCCGGAGCACGACTGCCTGCCGCCCGACGTCAGCGCCAGCGACTTCACCGTCCACATGGCCCGGATGTCCGGCCTCGGCGCGTCCGCCGCTCGCGAGCGGTCCGCCGACGTGCTCCGCCACGTCGGGCTCGACGAGGAGCGCTACCGGCCGATGGGCGGCTACTCCACGGGCATGAAGCAGCGCGCCAAGCTCGCCCAGGCGCTCGCCCACGACCCGCAGCTGGTCTTCCTCGACGAGCCGACCAACGGTCTCGACCCGGCCGCGCGCAACGACATGCTCCGGCTGGTGCAGCGCATCGGCAGCGAGTTCGGGATCGCCGTCCTCGTCACCTCCCACCTGCTCGGCGAGCTCGAGCAGGTCAGCGACCACGTGATCGTCCTCGACGGTGGCCACCTGCTGCGCTCGAGCGCCACCGGCGACTTCCTCCAGCAGACCGGCAGCCTGCTCGTCGAGGTCGTCGGCACCGAGACCGAGCGCGACCGGTTCGGCGAGGCCCTCGCCCAGCGCGGGCTGACCTGCCGTCCGCGCGGCGCGATGGTCGCCATCGACCCGCCACCTCCCGAGCTGGCCGCCGAGGGCGTCGCCCACGACCTGATCCGCGACGTCGCTGCCGAGCTCGGCCTGGGCCTCATGCGGCTCCAGCCCGACCGCCACCACCTCGAGGACGTCTTCCTGGACGGAGCAGCGCGTGTCTGAGCTCTCGCAGCCGGGCAGCCGCCCCGGCGTGATCCACGACCTGGGCTACCGCCACTACGACGGCGTACGCGACGGCACGGCGACCATCGCCCGCACCCTCTTCGTCACCGGCCTGCGCCACGCCTACGGGCTGGGTCGTTCGGGCAAGTCCAAGGTGATGCCCTTCATCCTGCTCGCCATGTCGCTGCTGCCCGCACTGATCGTGGTCGGCGTGGTCGTCCTGACGGGTCTCGACACGCTCCCGGTGTCCTACGCCGACTACACCAACCAGACCCAGCTGCTGGTGAGCCTCTTCGCCGCCGCGCAGGCACCCGTGCTGTTCTCGCGCGACCTGCGCCACCGCTCGATCGTGCTCTACTTCGCCCGACCGCTGGCAGCACCGGTCTTCGCCCTCGTGCGGTGGCTCTCGCTCACGGTCGCCGTGTGGCTCTTCGTCTCGATCCCGACGCTGCTGCTCTACCTCGGCGCGATGCTGTCCGGGCTCGACAAGAGCGACCAGACGACCGCGCTGCTCAAGGCGGTCGTCCTCCAGGCCCTGCTCGCGATGCTGATCGCCGGCATCGCCGGGCTGATCTCGTCGGTGTCGCTGCGGCGCGGGTTCGCGGTCGTCGGGTCGGTGATGGCGCTGATCGTCCTCACTGGCGTGATCACCGCGGTGCAGGCGATCTCGGCCGACCAGGACGCGGACGCGGTGTCCACGGCCGTGGGCCTGTTCTCGCCGTGGTCGCTCTACACCGGCCTGGCCGACGCGTGGGACGCCGGCGTCGACACCTTCGTGCCCGTCGACGGCGCCTGGCCACTGGCGTACGCCCTGGTGGCCCTGCTGCTGGTCGCCGGCTGTCTCCTGGGCCTGGTCGCCCGCTTCCGGAAGGTGGGCTCGCGATGAGCAACCTGATCCTCGACTCCGCCTCGCGATGGTTCGGCAACGTCGTCGCGGTCAACGACGTCTCGCTCAACATCGGTCCCGGCGTCACCGGCCTGCTCGGCCCCAACGGCGCCGGCAAGACGACGCTGATGGCGATGATGGCGGGCTTCCTCGCCCCGTCGGCCGGGCACGTGACGCTCGACGGCAAGCCGGTGTGGCGCAACACCGAGATCTACCACCAGATCGGCCTGGTGCCCGAGCGCGAGCTCAGCTTCGGCTACCTCACCGGTCGCCAGTTCGTCCGCGCCAACGCCGACCTGCACCGGCTCCCCGACGCCGCCGAGGCGACCGAGCGGATCCTCGCGGAGGTCGACATGGTCGAGCCGGCCGCGCGCCGTCTCGACACCTACTCCAAGGGCATGCGGCAGCGCGTGAAGATCGCCGCGGCGCTCGTGCACCAGCCGTCCGTGCTGCTGCTCGACGAGCCGTTCAACGGCGTCGACCCGCGCCAGCGGATGCACCTGATGGACCTGCTGCGCCGCCTCGGCGACGACGGCCGCACGGTGCTCTTCAGCTCCCACATCCTCGAGGAGGTCGAGCGGCTCGCCCGCCACATCGAGGTCGTGGTCTCCGGGCGGCACGCCGCCTCCGGCGACTTCGGCGCGATCCGCCGGCTGATGACCGACAGGCCGGTGCAGTACGCCGTCCAGTCCAGCGACAACCGCGCCCTCGGTGCCGTCCTGATGGCGCAGGACTCGGTGCGGGCGGTCAGCCTGCGCGGCGACCACCTCGACGTCCAGGTCGACGACCTGGGCAGCTTCGCGGTCGACCTGCCCGGCCTGGCCAGGCAGCACGACGTGACCCTCTTCGAGCTCTCCCCCAGCGACGAGTCGCTGGAGAGCGTCTTCGCCTACCTGGTGGCCCGATGATGAACGCAACGATCGCCAAGCTCGCCCTCCAGGCGCTCCTGGGTCGGCGACGCTTCTACCTGCTGCTCGCCTTCCCGGTGCTGCTGATCGGCCTCGTCACGCTGATCACCGTGCTGACCGACGGCGACGCCGCGTGGGAGATCGTCCCGGGCCTGGGCTACACGCTCGTCCTGCCGCTGGTCGCGATCCTCGCGGCCTCGTCGGTGCTCGGCCCGGAGGTCGACGACGGGTCGATCGTCTACCTGCTGTCGAAGCCCGTCAGCCGCTACGGCATCGCGATCAGCAAGTGGCTGGTGGCGCTGGGCGCGACGCTGGTGGCCGGCTCGCTGCCGATCTTCGTCGCCGCGCTCATCACCGGCGACACCACCCGGGCGGTCGCGCTCTTCGTGGGTGCCGCCGTGGCCGGTACGACGTACTCCGCGCTCTTCCTCGCGATCTCGGCGGTCACCCGGCACGCGGTCATCGCGTCGCTGATGTTCGTGCTGATCTGGGAGAGCCTGCTGGGCAACCTCTTCACGGGCATCGCCTGGCTGAGCATCAGCCAGTGGGGCATCCGGATCGGCCACGCGATCTCCGACGAGCTGCCCGACCCGGCGAACCTGCCGTGGGCGATCGGCGCGAGCGTCGTCGTGACGCTGGCCGGTGTGTGGTTCGCGGGCGACCGGTTGCGGTCGTTCTCGCTGCGCGGCGAGGACTGAGCCCAGCAGGACTAGGATTTGGGGCGTGGACCTCCCCGTGATGCCGCCCGTGCAGCCGATGCTCGCCAAGAGCGTCAGCGGGGTGCCGGACCCGGCGAAGCACGGCGGCCTGAGCTTCGAGCCCAAGTGGGACGGCTTCCGCTGCCTGGTCTTCAAGGACGGCGACGAGGTCGAGCTGGCGAGCCGCAACACCAAGCCGCTCACCCGCTACTTCCCCGAGGTCGTCGCGGCGTGCCGCGAGCAGCTGCCCGACCGCATCGTGCTCGACGGCGAGATCTTCGTCGGCCTCCAGGGCGCCGAGGGCTGGCGGCTGGAGTTCGAGACCCTGCAGGAGCGGATCCACCCCGCCGCCAGCCGCGTCGACAAGCTGTCGGTCGAGACGCCCGCCGGCTTCGTGGCCTTCGACCTGCTGGCGCTCGGCGACGAGTCCTTCATGGACCGTCCGCTCTCGGAGCGACGGGCCGCCCTCGTCGAGGCGCTCGGTCACCTCGACGGCAGTGGACCGTGCTTCCTGACCCGCACCACCGAGGACGCGGCCGAGGCCGAGCGGTGGTTCGAGGAGTTCGAGGGCGCGGGGCTCGACGGTGTGGTCGCCAAGCCGCTCGGGTCGGCGTACGAACCCAACAAGCGCACCATGCTCAAGATCAAGCACGAGCGCACCGCCGACGTCGTCCTCGCCGGCTACCGCGAGCACAAGACGTCCACGCCCGAGGAGCCGCTGATCGGCTCGCTGCTGCTCGGGTCTGTACGACGACGACGGCGAGCTCCAGCACATCGGCGTCTCGGCCAGCTTCACCGCCGCGAAGCGTGCCGAGCTCTGGCAGGAGCTGCAGCCCCTGGTCTGCGACATCGCCGACCACCCGTGGGGCCGGTGGAACGAGTTCCTCACCGCCAACCCCGACCGCGTCCCCGGCACCCAGAGCCGGTGGAGCGCGGGCAAGGACCTCGGGTTCACCGCGCTGCGCCCGGAGCGGGTGCTCGAGGTGAAGTACGACCACATGGAGGGCCGGCGGTTCCGCCACACCGCGCACTTCAAACGATGGCGCACCGACCGCGACCCCGAGAGCTGCGGATACGGTCAGCTCGACGAGCCGGCCGGCTACGACCTCACCCGAATCCTGAGCACCGACCCCGGAGGCGCATCATGAGCGAGACCCCCACCCCGACCGACGAGTCCATCCACGACGGCCAGGGCACCTACGACGTGGTGCTGCTCGTCGAGCAGGCCCTCTCCACCGCCGACGCGGCCCAGGTCCGCTCGCTCCACTCGGAGATCGAGGACCAGGTCGTCTACCACGTGCTCCTCCCGCTCGAGGACGCCGCGGCCCGCATCGAGGCCTCGATGGGCACCCTCGGCGCCGGCGACCTGATGGCGGCGCCGGCGCTCGCGATGAACGACGTCGACATCGAGGCGCTGCGCAAGGAGTGCGAGGACACCTCGAACGCCGAGCTGAAGCAGACGCTCGCCGCCATCGCGACCGCCGGCGGGAAGGCGACCGGCAGGGTCACCTCCGAGCCCCCGGTCGACGCCCTCGCGGCCCTCGTGACCGCGGTCGACGCGCGCGAGGCGATCATCCTCACCCGCCCGCACGTCGTGGCCGAGTTCTTCCACGTCGACTGGACCTCGCGGGCCCGCCGCAAGCTCGGCGTACCCGTCCTCCACCTGATCGAGCACGAGAACTTCGACGAGCAGGCCTCCGGCCAGGGCGAGGGCGTCAGCGGCCTCTAGCCGAGTCGGCGCATCTGTTCGCGCCAGCAGTGCCGAGTCGGCGCATCTGTCCGCGCCAGCAGTGCCGAGTCGGCGCAACTGTCGAGCCGACTCGGCGCGATGTCAGGCGCACAGACGCGCCGACTCGGCCCGTGTTCGGCGCACTCATGCGCCGACTCGAGCCGTCTCCCGCGCACCTACGCGCCCACTCGACCCTCTGTCAGCGGCGGGTGACGCGGCGTACGACGGCGCGGCGCAGGATCGCGGCCGCCTCGCGACCGCCGACGGCGGGTGCCTGCGGCGCACCACTCCGGCGAGCGGCGGCGAGGTCGTGGCGCAGCTGCTGGACGGTGCCGCGCTGCGCGTCGCGGGCCTCGCGCCCGGCGAGCGTCGACTCGGCCCGGGTGTGGTCGAAGGTGAGCGCGACCGCGTCGGCGTAGCGCGCGGTGTAGTCGTCGTGGATCTCGTCGAGGCGCTCCTGCGTGCCCGCGTCGTGGGGCGTGGTCGTGAGGACGCCGAGCAGCTGCCACACCTCCTCGGCCATGTCCTTGAGCCACGCCGGCGTCGCCACGTCGTCCCACGTGAGCTGCGACTTGCGCATCGACGGCTCGATGAAGTCGTCGACCGCGTGGTGGTCGCGGGAGGAGAGGTCGGTGTTGAACGACAGCTCGAGCTGCTCCCGGACCGGCGCGAGGGCCGTACGCCAGTCGGCGAGCAGGTCGGGGTAGCGGACGAACGCACGCTTACGACCGCGGCCGGCCCGCTCGGTGAGCAGCGCGGCGTGCACCCAGCCGGCGACGTTGGACGTCTCCTTGGTGAGCCGCAGCTCCTCGGACTGGCTGGAGAGGTAGGCGATGTCGCGCGAGCCGACGACCTCGGCCGGGTGCCGCAGCGCGGTGAGCCAGCGGAGGTCGACGTCGAGCTCGGCGCTGACCGTCTCCCAGGCCTGGGCGAACCAGAAGGCGTGCGGGTCCTTGACGACGATCTGGTCGCCCACGAATTCAGGTGCAGTCAGCTGGCCGGACAGCCACTCGCGCAGCTCGGCCTGCGGCTCGCCCGACGCGAGGTAGGCGGCGACGAGGTCGACCGCGGCCGGCCTGCTGTCGATGTTGAAGAGCGCGAGCTCCTTGAGGTGGCGCTTGTGGAAGTCGATGACCCACTGCGGCTCGTAGAACCCGCGCGGGTTGGTCTCCGACGCCTCGACCTCGGGCTGCGGCACGTGCAGGCCGAGCCGCTTGAGGGTGCCCGCCAGCGAGCTGGTGCCGCTGCGACCGGAACCGGAGACCAGGACCAGAGGGGTGGGCATGCGGGTCACCCTATCGGCCACCGCGCGGTCTCCTAGGATCGTCCCGGACGGCTCCGCGACGACAGGACTGAGGCGCACGTGGCACTGGGCGACAGGCTCGGCGGGAAGGTGAGGTCGGTGGTGCGGCGCGCCCGCCGCGACGGCCCCCTCGACATCGTCTTCGTCCTCTTCAACGCCGACGGCATGGGCGGCACCGCCCGCTCCGGCATCGAGCAGGCCAACGCGCTCCTCGCCCTCGGCGAGGGGCACCGGGTCCGCATCCTCAGCGTCTGGCGGAGCGGCGACGCGACCCACTACCCGCTGGCCGACGGGCTCGAGGTCACCTACCTCGTCGACGTACGACGTGAGCGGGCCACCGCGGTCGCCGGCCGGCATCCCGACGAGCTGGCCCACGAACTGGCACAGCGCGAGTCAGTGATCGTGCCCCGCAGCTGGGACGCCCTCTACAACGGCCTGACCGACGCCACGATGCGCGAGGCGCTCGGCTCGATCGAGGCCGACGTGCTCGTCACCACGACACCCGAGCTGCTGGCCGTCGTCGCCCAGCTCGCGCCCGACGACGTGGCGCTCGTCCACCAGGAGCACCGCGCGTCCTCGGCCCGGGTCAACGACCTCGGCGCCCTCCTCGAGTTCGCACCGCGCGCCGACATCGTGGTGTCGCTGACCGAGTCGATGTCGCGGTGGCTGGCGGGCCGCCTCGGCGGCGCCGCCCCCGAGCTGCTGGTCATCCCCAACCCGCTGCCCGGCACGCCGCAGGCGCGGTCGCCACTCGACCAGAAGACCTTCGTGACCGCTGGACGGCTCGCGCCGGAGAAGCAGTTCGAGCACCTCGTCGACGCGTTCTGGCGCATCCACGAGGAGATCCCCGGCTGGACGCTGACCATCTGGGGCGACGGCCCGCGAGCCGACAACCTCGCCGCCCAGGTGCGCAAGCTCGGCCTCGAGGACCGCGTGCTGCTGCCCGGCTCGACGCAGGACCTCGCCGCCGAGTGGGCGAAGGCCAGCGTGGCCGTGCTCGCCTCGCGCGGCGAGGGCTACCCGCTCGTGCTGCAGGAGGCGATGTCGGCGGGCGTGCCGCCGGTGTCGTACGACTGCCCCTCCGGCCCGCGCGAGATGATCACCCACGACGTCGACGGCCTGCTCGTGCCGCCCGCCTCGAAGGCCGCGATGGCCGCAGCGATGCTGCGGATCGCCACCGACGACGACCTGCGCGAGCGCCTCGGCGCCGCTGCGCTCACCCGCTCCGAGCGCTGGGACGGCCAGCGGCTCGCCCGGCAGTGGGTCGGCACGTTCCGGCACGCGGTCGAGCGGCGGGCCGACCCGCTGGCGCCCCGCCGGGTGCTGCACGGCCTGCGACCGGGGCCGCTGGGCGACCTTCCCGGAGACCTCGTCCGCGGCCGGCATCACCCCCGCCGAGGCGCGTACGACGACCCTGCGGGTGCTCACCTCCGCCGCTGCCGCGGCCGGGGACGGCTGGTTCGTGATGCCGGCGCGCGGCCTCGATCCGCACCCGGTGGTCGTCGTGCCGTCGTCGCACCGCGGCGACTTCCTCGCCGCCCTCGCCGCGGCGTCCGTCCCCGACTGGCTGTCGATCCGCGACCCGGCCGAGCGCGGCTGGCACGAGCGGCGCGGCACCGTGGCGGCGATGACCGACGAGCTCTCGCGCACCCGCACCGCCTCGCTGTTCCTCGAGCCGTGGCCGATGCGCGGCGGGCACGACGGCGTGCTCGGCGAGGGCGTCGAGGTCGGCGTGCAGTTCTGGGAGGAGTCGCCGGACGGCGACCTGTTCGCGCCCGGCCTCAACCGGTTCGGCGACCGCGTCCCGACCGGCACCCCGCGCACGACCATCTCCGTCGAGGGCGTCGACGTGCCGACGCTCGAGGTGATGGCACTGCCGACCGTCGACGACGTCCGCTTCGACGTCGACGTCGTCTACACCTGGGTCGACGGCGACGACGAGGACTGGCTCGCCGCCCGCGACCGGCGGATCGTCGACGACCGGCGGCACCCCGAGCGAGCGCGCGGGCGGAGCGCAGCGCTACACAGTCCCGCGACGAGCTCCGCTACTCGATGCGCAGCCTCCACCTCTTCGCCCCGTGGGTGCGCCGGATCCACCTCGTCACGGCCGGCCAGGTGCCGTCGTGGCTCGACACGTCGCACGACCGCATCCAGGTCGTCGACCACCGCGACATCCTCCCGGCCTCGGCGCTGCCGACCTTCAGCTCGCACGCCATCGAGACCCGGCTGCACGCCGTCCCCGACCTGGCCGACCACTTCGTCTACGTCAACGACGACGTCTTCCTCGGCCGGCCGCGACGCCCGGAGCACTTCTTCTCCCCCGGCGGGCAGTACGCCGCCTTCGTCGCCGACCACCGCGCCGTCGGCCTGCCCGGCACCGACGACCGGCCCTACCTGACCGCCGCGCTCAACAACCGCCGCGTGCTCACCGACGCCTTCGGGGTCGCGCTGACGCAGACGATGATGCACAGCCCGCACCCGCAGCGTCGTACGACCCTCGAGGAGATCGCGGCCCGCTTCCCCGCCGAGGTGGACCGCACGACGAGCGCGCCGTTCCGCTCGGAGACCGACCTCTCGCTGCTGTCGTCCTTCGCGCAGAACTACGGCCTCATCACCGGTCAGGCCTTCCGCGCGGGCGCCCACCACGGCTACGTCGACCTCGGCCACCAGCAGCTGCCCGCCCAGCTCAAGCAGATGCTCAAGCGCGACCGCGACTTCTTCTGCGTCGCCGACAACCTGCTCTCGGCCTTCGACGACGACCGCGCCGACGGCCTGCTCCACGAGTTCCTCGAGCAGTACTTCCCGATCGCCGCGCCCTGGGAGCTCGGCTAGCACCGCTGGTCGAGGAGGGACGAAGTCCGTCACGAAACCAGGCCGCCGGCAGGTCCCGGGTCTCGTGACAGGCGCCAGGGCGCCTTCCTCGACCGCCGATGGTGGACAGCGGGGCGGGCGCACTCAGTCCTCGATCCGGTTGCCGTCCTCGTCCCAGTGGGACTCGACCTTCTTCGACGGCTGCACGCGGGGCGGCTCGCCGGGCATCTTCGGGTGGTCGGGCGGGTAGTTCAGCTCCACCGGATGTGACTCCCACAGGTCGAGGAGCGGCTGGAGCGAGTGGTGCACGTCGTCGATCGCGGCCCACGGGTCGCCGTCGGAGGCGAGCCGCTCGGGCACGGTGAAGAGGTTGAGACCGGCGGGCGAGTCGAGCGAGGCCAGCTCGTCCCACGACAGCGGGGTCGAGACCGGCGCACCCGCGATCGGGCGCAGGGAGTACGCCGACGCGATCGTGCGGTCGCGGGTGTTCTGGTTGAAGTCGACGAAGATCCGCTCCCCGCGCTCCTCCTTCCACCATGCCGTGGTCACGCCGTCGTCGCGCTTCTCGAGCTCGCGGCCGAAGGCGATGGCCGCGTGGCGGACCGCGGCGAAGTCCCACTCCGGCGAGATCCGCACGTAGACGTGGATCCCGCGGTTGCCCGACGTCTTCGCGAAGCCGGTCATGCCGAGGTCGCCCAGCAGCTCGCGGGCCACGCCCGCGACTCGTACGGCATCGCCGAAGGTCGTGCCCGGCTGCGGGTCGAGGTCGATCCGGAGCTCGTCGGGGTGGTCGACATCTGCACGACGGACCGGCCAGGGGTGGAAGGTCAGCGTGCCCATGTGGGCGCACCACACCGGCACCGCGATCTCGGTCGGGCAGATCTCGTCGGCGGTGCGGCCGGACGGGAAGGTGATCGTGGCGGTCTCGAGGTAGTCGGGAGCGCCCTTGGGCACGCGCTTCTGGTAGAACGCGTCGGCGTTGCGGTCCTGCGGCCCGGTCGCCAGCTTCATCCCCGGACGTACGCCGGACGTCCACCGCTCCAGCGCCGTCGGCCGGTCGCGCAGCGCGCGCATCAGGCCGTCCTCGACGCTCGCGAAGTACTCCGCGACCATCAGCTTGGTGACCTCGCCGGTCGTCTCCGTGGCCTCGTAGATCACCCGGTCGGGCGAGGAGACGCGGACCTCGCGGTCGCCGGCCTGCACCATCACCGGCTTCGCGGCAGCCATCAGAGAGCGCGCACCCGGTTGTTGCGCGCCTCGTGCTCGAGCTCGACCAGGCCGAGCGCCTCGAGCAGCGGCGGCAGGTACATGCCGAACCGGCCGCGATAGCCCTTGCGCTGGCCGTACCAGCCACCGGCCGGGTTGTCCGCCGAGCGGCCCCACGCCTCGACGGTGCCCTCGGCGGGCTCCTTCTTCTCGTCGGCGGCGCCGAGCGGCATCCAGTCCCCGTGGGCGCGCAGCATCGCGTGCAGGTCGTCGACCGCGGACGCGAGGTAGGTGAGCTTGGTGGAGCCGACCTGGCAGACCAGGAGGCCGGCCTCGTCGTCGCGGTGCATCGTGTACGTCGACGAACCGGGCGCCGTCGTCAGCTGCCAGGGGTCGTCGGGGGTTCCGCTTCCGCTCATGGTGCGAACCTAGCCCTTCGCTCCGACCTTTCGCCGCTCCGTAAACTGGAGGCATGGCCTACGACGTGCAGAAGACCGATGAGCAGTGGCGCGAGGAGCTGAGCGCCGAGGAGTACGCCGTCCTCCGGCAGGCGGGGACCGAGCGTGCCTTCACCGGCGAGTACACCGACACCGAGACCGAGGGCACCTACTCGTGCAAGGCGTGCGGGTCGGAGCTGTTCACCAGCGACACGAAGTTCCACTCCGGCTGTGGCTGGCCGAGCTTCTACCAGCCGATGACCGACACGGTGGAGTACATCGAGGACAACTCGTTCGGCCAGAAGCGCGTCGAGGTCCGCTGCGCGACGTGCGGCTCCCACCTCGGCCACGTCTTCCCCGACGGCTTCGGCACGCCCACCGGCGACCGCTACTGCATCAACTCCATCAGCATCACGCTCAAGGAGAAGTGAGGCATCCAGGGACGATCTGGTCGGGCATCCGGCCTTCCGACCTACCAGAACGTACCTGGATACCGGGGTTCAGGACTCGACCGGCTCGAGCGCGGAGCTGACGCGCACCAGGCCGTCGCCCCACGTCTGGTCGGCCCAGTCCTGGATCGAGCCGTCGTCGTAGACCACCTGCGCGTCGAGCGAGTCGGGCGAGGTGGACCCGCTGGTCAGCAGCTGGTCGCCGAGCGCTGCCTGCAGCTCCTGGTTGACCGCGTTGAGGTCCGCGTCGGTCTTCTCGACGGTGGTCACGCAGAGCAGCCCGCCCCACGTCTTGCGGAGCTCGGCCTCGGCACCCTCGGGGTCCTCGGTCACGGCGACGCTGATCGTGCCGTTGCTGAGCCACGCGGTGGCGTAGCTCGGCAGCGCCGACGCGGCAGCGAGGGTGGCGTCCATGTCCTCCGGAGACGCCATGTCGGCGTCGGTGGTGGTCGCGTCGTCGCAGGCCGGCTCCAGGCCGCCCGCCTCGGGCTGCGCCATCGTGTCGTAGAGCGCAGCCGGGATGGCGTCGGTGACGGTGAAGGTCGTGCCGTCGTAGGTCCCGGTGACGTTGTACTGCCCCCACGTCACCCCGGAGGCCTTCTCGGCGCCGACGTCGCCGAAGTCGAAGTCCACGAGCTCCGGGCCGCCGCACTGGGGCGGGTACGACTCGGCGACCGCGCCGAGGCAGAGCTCGGGGCCGTCGCCGGTGTCGAGGACGGTGACCAGTCCGCGGGTCCGCACCTTCCCGTCGGGGACGGGCGTCGGCGCACCCGTCGACGACGGCTCACCGGAGGCCGAGGGATCGACGGCCTTGTCGTCGCCCTCGTTGCCGCAGGCAGCGAGGGCGGTGACGGACAGGACGAGGGCAAGGGCGCCCGAGAAGGGTAGGCGTGAGTACGTCATGGTGGTCCGACGCTACTGCCCGCAGGTGCGTTCCCGGCCGACCCACGACGGCCGGGAAGCGCTCAGGGCGGCGCGGGCACGCGGTCGGCAGGTGCGCCTCGCGCCACGCCTTGAAGCCGCCGACGACGTCGGTCGCGTCGAGGCCGAGGCTCCGCAGCGCCTCGGCGGCGAGGCTCGACGTGTAGCCCTCCTGGCACAGCACCAGGATGCGGACGTCGTACGACGCCTCGGGCAGGCACGCCTCGGAGCGCGGGTCGAAGCGCCACTCGAGCACGTTGCGCTCGACGACCAGCGGCCGCAGCGCGGGGCTCACCTCGCCCTCCTCCGCACGCTGCGCGGCCGGGCGGATGTCGACGAGGAGCGCGCCGTCGAGGGTCTCGCGGTAGGCCGTCTCGACGTCGATCCGGTCCAGCCGCGACCGGGCGTCGGCCAGCAGCGCGTCGACACCGTCGTGCCGGACGGGCGCGGACACGGCACTCACCAGGTCTCCCGCTGCTCGACGCTGGTGACCTGCAGCCGGCCGCGCACCAGCTCGTAGCGCGTCATCGCGGCGAGCGACGGGGCGTAGGCGTGCAGCGACACCGCGGTGCGGACGCCGTGGTTGATCACGTCGTGGATGTGGCTGCCGTCGAACTCGCGCACGCCGGGCGACTGCAGCGTGGTGGCGGTGGCGACGCCGGACCAGACGTACTCCGTGAGCTGGCCCTCGAGCACGACGAAGGCACCGGCGGCCGAGCCGTGGTCGTGCCAGCCGGTGCTCGAGCCGGCCGGCCAGGTGATCAGCCAGATGTCGGCGTCCTGGCCGTGCTCGACCCGCACCCACGTGCGCTCGGGGACGGTGAGGTCGACCGCGCCGAGCGGGTCGTGCGTGCCGAGGTACTGCGCGAGGGCCGCACGAGCGGTGCGGGAGGACGGACGCCGGCGGACCGGGGTGCGGGCTGGGGAAGGTGGCGGTCATGCTGACTCCTAAGAACAATGTCGAGTGACTTACTCTACATTGCTCCGACGAGCAGATCACGCCATCTCGCGACACGTGTTGCCGAGCGCGGGTGACAGGTCAGGGCAGGCGGGCGACGAGGTCCGCCGGGCTGACCCGGGCACCGGTGTAGAACGGCACCTCCTCGCGCACGTGCCGGCGCGCGTCGGAGGCGCGCAGGTCGCGCATCAGGTCGACGATGCGGTGCAGCTCGTCGGCCTCGAAGGCCAGGATCCACTCGTAGTCGCCGAGCGCGAAGGACGCCACGGTGTTGGCGCGGACGTCGGCGTAGCCGCGCGCCTGCTGGCCGTGCTGGGCGAGCATCCGGCGGCGCTCGGCGTCGTCGAGGAGGTACCACTCGTAGGACCGGACGAAGGGGTAGACGCAGATGTGCGCGCGGGGCTCCTCGTCGGCGAGGAAGGCCGGGATGTGCGACTTGTTGAACTCGGCCGGGCGGTGCAGCGCCATCTGCGACCAGACCGGGTCGAGCCGCCGGCCGAAGGTGGTGCGGCGGAAGGCGTTGTAGGCGGCCTGCAGGGCCTCGGAGTCCTCGGCGTGCCACCACACCATCAGGTCCGCGTCGGCACGCAGGCCGCTGACGTCGTACAACCCACGGACCACGACGTCCTGCTCGGCGAGCACCTCGAAGAGCGCCTCCACGTCGGTCGCCTCGGCGGTCCGGTCCGCGTCGCCGATCAGGTCGCGCAGGCGGAACACCGACCACATCGTGTAGCGGATGGTCTCGTTGAGCTCGCGGGTGCGAGCGGCGTTGGTCTTGCTCGCGGGCTCTCATGTGTTCATTGTGCCTGCGTGAGCGAGGCCACAGCGCGGCGGGCGGACCCGATGACGGCGGGGACGCCGACGCCGTCGTACGCCGCCCCGCACAGCGCGAGCCCCGGCAGGTCGGCGAGCGCCGCGCGGATGCGGGCGACCCGGTCGAGGTGACCGACGGCGTACTGCGGCAGCGCGCCGCCCCACCGCTGCACGTGGGTGTCGACGGGCCGCGCGGTGATGCCGGCCAGCGCGGCGAGGTCGGCGAGCGAGACCCGCACCAGGCCCTCGTCGGTGGCCTGCAGCGTCGCCTCCTCGCGGTGCCGGCCGAGCGAGGTGCGCAGCACCACGACGTCGGGGTCCGAGGTCGCGCACCCAGCCCCACTTGGCGAAGGAGAAGGTGGCCGCCTTGATCGCGCGCTGCTCGACCGGCGGGACCAGGAAGCCCGACCGGTCGAAGAGGGCGTCGGGCACGTCCTGCGCGCGGAAGGCGAGCGTCACGACGGCGACGCTCGCGGACTCGACCGTCGCGAGCTCGGCGGCCGCAGCCGGGGCGACGTCGGCCAGCAGGCGGGCCGTCGGCGCTGGCAGGCGTGGCCAGCACGACGGCGTCCGCCTCGATCGTCTCGGGGTGCGTGGTCGGGCCGACGGTGACCGCCCAGCCCGAGGCCGTACGCCGGAGGCCTCGGACCGTCGCGGAGGTCCGCGCCTCGAAGCCACCGCCGTCGACGACCAGGCCGGGCAGGCGACCCATCCCGCCGGGGACGGTCGCGAAGACCGGGGCGGCGGAGACCGGGAGGCCGGCCGCCTGGTCGAGGAGCGAGCCGCGACGGGCCATCGTGAGCAGCTGCGGCACCGCGGCGGCGGCCGAGAGGCGGCGGGCGTGGCCGGCGTACACCCCGCCGAGCAGGGGCTCGACCAGTCGCTCGACCACCTCGTCGCCGAGCCGCGAGGCGACGAGGTCGCCGACCGACACGTCGTCGGAGACGTCGGTCGGGGTCTCGGAGGACGCGCGCGCCAGCCCCTCCGGGCTCAGCACCCCGCTGGCCGCGAGCTGGTCGAGGTCGAGGGGGACGCCCATGAGCGAGCGCGGCAGCGGGCGCAAGGCTCCGCGCGACCAGACCCCGGACGTCGCGGTGGTCGGGTGCAGGACCTCGGTGCCGAGCTCGTGGGCCAGGTCCAGCCCCTCGGGGCGGCGGGCCAGCATCGCCTCGGCGCCGACGTCGACGGTGAGCCCGGCGACCTCGGCGCTGCGCAGCTTCCCGCCGAGCTGCGGGGACGCCTCGAGCAGCAGCACGTCGCGCCCCGACGCGGCGAGCCCGCGCGCGGCGACCAGCCCGGCGACTCCCCCACCGACGACCACCACGTCATGCCTCACGAGCTGAGCCTAGGCTGGGCACTGTGGACGCCACTGGGAGCACCGACCGGATCGCCGTACTGATCGACGCCGAGAACACGAGGGCGGCCTACGCCGACGAGGTGCTCAGCGAGGTGGCGAAGTACGGCAACCCGACGATCAAGCGGGTCTACGGCGACTGGACCAACTCCCACCTGACGCCGTGGGCGCGCCGGCTCAACAGCCTGGGCCTCCGGGCGATGCACCAGAACGCCTTCACCAAGAGCAAGAACTCCTCCGACCTGGCCCTCGTGATCGACGCGATGGACCTGCTCTACGACGACAACGTCGAGGCCTTCGCGCTCGTGACGAGCGACAGCGACTTCACCAGCCTCGCCCACCGGCTGCGCGAGTCGGGCAAGACGGTCTACGTGCTCGGCGAGAACAAGGCGCCCGACGCCCTCAAGAACGCCTGCGACAAGTTCATCGACCTCGAGGTCGTGCAGGACGAGAAGAAGACCGACGGCGACGAGCTGCCCGACGAGGACGACGAGACCCCCGCCCCGACGATCAACCTCCAGAGCGCGCTGACGCGAGCCCTCAACGCGGTGGCGGACGACGAGGGCTGGGCCACGCTGGCGTCGCTCGGCAACCAGCTGACGCGGACCTACCCGTCCTTCGACGCCCGCTCGTTCGGCAACAGCGGCACCCGGCTGAGCACGCTCGTCACCGACCAGCCCTACCTCGAGACCTCCGGCTCCGGCAACGCGATGCGCGTACGCCGCAAGGGCGCGGCCAAGGAAGCGGCGAAGGGCGCGGCCAAGGCGGCCCCGAAGGAGGCCAAGGACGTGACCCAGGAGCCACGGGCACCCCGGGCGAAGAAGGCCACCCGGGCACCGAAGAAGGCCGAGGCGACGCAGCCGACCGAGACCGCCGCAGCCGACCGAGACCCCCGCGCAGGCCGAGGGCCCGAAGGTCACCACCACGACCCGCGCCGCGAGGAAGAGCACGAAGGCCGCGGCCAAGAAGGCCTGAGGGTCACAGTTCCGTCACGGCCGGAACCGGCCTCGGCACGACCGGCGTCGGACGGGCATGACCACTCGCACCCGCGCCGCCGGCGTCCTCACCGCCCTCACCATGACGGTCCTCCTGGCCGCCTGCTCGTCCTCCGACAGCGCCGGGGACTCGGGCGCCGACTCGGCCACCTCCTCCTTCGACAGCGGGTCGGGCGGCGGGTCCGCGGGTGACACCGGCTCGATGCTCGCCGAGGCACCGAGCGCGGCGAGCCGCGACGCCGCGGGGAACGACGACACCAGCTCGTCGTCCGGATCGGCCGGCACGCCGCAGATGGAGCGGGCGGTCATCTCCAGCGGCACGGTCTCGCTGTCCAGCACGGACGTCGCGGAGACCCGGCAGCAGGTGCAACGGATCGTCGACGCGCAGGGCGGCGACGTCACCGAGGAGAGCAGCGAGACCGACGACGACGGCGACACGTCGTACTCCCGCTTCGTGATCCGGGTGCCGAGCCCGAAGTTCAGCGAGGCGATGTCCGCGCTCGAGGACGTGGCCGGCGTGGTCGCGTCGAACCGCGGCTCCGAGGACGTCACCACCCAGGTCATCGACAACGACGTCCGCGTCCGGGCGCAGGAGGCCAGCCTCAAGCGCGTCGAGCTGCTGCTCGCGGAGGCGACGTCGCTCAAGAACCTCATCTGGATCGAGTCGCAGCTCACCACCCGCCAGGCCGAGCTCGACTCGCTGAAGTCGCAGCAGTCGTGGCTCACCGACCAGACCTCGCTGTCGACGATCACGGTCGACATCTCGAAGAAGGAGGCGAAGGTCGCCGAGAAGAAGGACGACGACGAGCCCGCCGGCTTCCTGGCCGGTCTCCGCGGCGGCATGGACGCCCTCGGCGGGGCGTTCGCCGCGTTCGCCACGATCCTCGGCGCGCTGCTGCCCTTCGCCGTCGTGGCCCTCGTGATCGGCCTGCCGGTCTGGATGGTCGTACGTCGTCGCCGGAGCGACCGCCGCACCGGTCGTCCCGGCCGAGACCGCGTAGACGCGCGGACCGAACCGCCCGGAGCCCGCCCGCGCCGAGCGTGGGCGGGACTCGTGTGGCCGGGTTCGGTCCGCGCGTCTACGACTCAGACGGTGGCGGGCTCGCGGGCCTCGAGCTCGGGCGCGACGTCCTCGCGGTCGAGCCCGCGGCCGCGGGTCTCGGGCAGGAAGTGCGCGCAGGTGAGCGAGATGGCCGCGACGAGCACGTTGTAGCCCGCGACCCACCAGAGCGTGCCGTCGCCCGTGGTCACCAGCCACGCCGCGATGAGCGGGGTGAGGCCGGAGGCGAGGATGCCGGAGACCTGGTAGAGCGTGCTGAGCGCGGTGTAGCGGTAGCGGGTGTCGAACAGCTCGGACCAGAAGGCGGCGAGCGGGCCGTAGACGATGCCGTAGATCGCACCGAGGCCGACGACGAAGACCAGCGAGATCGCCCAGCGGTTCTCGGTCTGGATCAGCCAGGCCGCCGGGAAGGCGAACAGCAGGCCGAGCCAGGCACCGACGCGGTAGACCGGCTTGCGGCCGACCTTGTCGGACAGGGCGCCGGCGATCGGCACCAGCACCACACCCATGGCGGCGCCGACGATGATCGCGTCGAGCGCCCAGCTGCGCGGCAGCTCGAGGTTCGTGGCGACGTAGGCCAGCAGGTAGACCGAGAACAGGTTGAAGGTGAAGCCCTCGATGAAGCGCGTGCCCATGCCCAGCAGCAGCGGCCGCGGCTGCTCGGCGACGAGGTCCTTCAGCGGGAGCCGCGAGATCTCCTTGCGCTCCTGCACCTTGGCGAACTCGGGCGTCTCCATCACCGACAGCCGGATGTAGGCGCCGATGCCGAGCAGCACGATGCTGACCAGGAAGCAGGCGCGCCAGCCCCAGGCGAGGAAGTCCTCCTCGGCAGCAGGCCGGCGAGCGAGAAGGCCCCGGCCGCGAGGACGAGACCACCGGGGACGCCGATGTGGGCGAAGCTGCCGTAGAAGCCGCGGCGCTCGGCCGGGGCGTACTCGACCGCGAGCAGCACGGCACCGCCGTACTCACCGCCGACGCCGATGCCCTGCAGCACGCGGAGCACGACGAGGGCGATGGGTGCCCAGACGCCGATGGAGTCGTACGTCGGCAGCAGCCCGATGAGGGCCGTGCCGATGCCCATGATCACGAGCGTCAGCAGCAGCATCTGCTTGCGGCCGATCCGGTCACCGAAGTGGCCGAAGACCAACCCGCCGATCGGGCGGGCGAAGAAGCCGACGGCGAAGGTCGCGAACGCGGCGAACTGCGCGGCCGGGCCGTCGAGGCCGTTGAAGTAGAGCTTGTCGAAGACGACGGCGGCGGCCGTGCCGTAGAGGAAGAAGTCGTACCACTCGATGGTGGCGCCGACCGCGGACGCGAGGGCGACCCGGCGGGGGCTGGGCGGGAGCTCGGTGCTCTTGTGGGCGCTCACGCCGCGTCCTCCGTCTTGTCGGCGTGCGGCTCGTCGGAGTTCGCGGACTCGCGACCACGGTCGACCTCGCCGCCGTTGATCCGGCCGTCGAGGCGGGCCGGGTCGAGGTCGTCGCGGTGGAGCTTCGCGAAGCCCGAGCGGTGGAAGACGAGCGGGTGCTCGCCGTCGCCGCCGCCGACCTCGTGCACCTCGAGCAGCACGATCAGGTGGTCGCCGGCGACGACCTCCTGGTGCACCGAGCAGTCGTAGGTCGCGACGGCCTCGTCGAGGAGGACCGACCCGTTCTCGGTGACCCGGAACGGCAGCCCGGCGAAGCGGTCCTCGCGCGGCCCGGCGAGCTGGCGGCACACCGCGTCGTGGTGGTCGGCCAGCACGCTGATGCCGAGGTGGTCGGCCTCGCGCAGCAGCGGCCACGTCGAGCTGGTGGTGGAGATCGAGAACGAGACCAGCGGCGGGTCGATGCTCACCGAGGTGAACGACGACGCGGCGATGCCGGTGAGCTGGCCCTTGACGGAGGCGGCCACGGCGACGACGCCCGACGGGAAGGCGCCGAAGGCGTCGCGGAGCGTGCGCGGGTCGAGGCCCGGTGCGGGCGTGGTGGACAGGGAGGACTGGGTCATGCGGACACCGCCTGACTGGTCGAAGGGTGTGCGGGGGTGGACGGGAGCAGGTGCTCGGCACTGGCGAACCAGCGGTCGTACGGCGCGGAGTCGGCGTGCTCGGAGTCGAGGACGAACAGCCCCCGGGTCGGCACCGACGCCCCGAGCTCGACGAGCAGCGGGCGCAGGCCGTGCTCGACCGACAGCGCGTGGGTGTCGGCCGCGCCGAGCATCAGCGGGATCGCGGTGACCCCGCCGAGCCCCTGGTGGGGGAAGCGGTCGAGGAAGACCTTGAGGAGACCGGTGTAGGTCGCCTTGTAGGTCGGGCTCGCGACGATGACGACGTCGCTGGACGCGACCTCCTCGACGAGCTCGTCGATCGTCGAGGACGACCAGTCGAAGAGCTCACCGGTGTGGTCGGCGAGGTCGACGACGAGGTCGGCGCCACCGAGGCGCTCGGCCAGGGTCAGCGCGGCCTCGTAGGTGCGCGAGACGGGCTTGGGGTTGCCGACGACGACGGCGACGCGGGTGCGTCATGACGCGGCCTCTCTGGGCGCCGAAGGGCACCGACGACCGGTTGCGCACCGGAGCCGGGTTGGTCCACAGGCCGCGCTTCTCGAGCACCGGCAGGACGCCCTCGCCGAAGTGGTAGGCACCCTCGAGGTGCGGGTAGGCCGAGAGCACGAACTCGTCGATGCCGACAGCGGCGTACTGCTCGATGAGGTCGGCGACCTCCTCGTGGCTGCCGACGAGCGCGGTGCCGGCACCGCCGCGGACCAGGCCGACGCCGGCCCAGAGGTTGGGGTGGATCTCGAGGCCGTCCTTGCTGCCCTCGTTGAGGGCCAGCATGTTCTGCTGGCCGACCGACTCGGAGCGCTTGAGGCCCTCCTGCACGCGGCGGATGTCGTCGTCGGAGATGCCCTCGAGCAGGCGGTCGGCCTCGGCCCACGCCTCCTCGGAGGTGTCGCGGAGATGGTGTGCACGCGGAGTCCGTAGGTCGATCTCGCGGCCCTTCTTCTCCGCGAGCTCCCGGATCCAGCCGGATCTTCTCCGCGACGGCGGCCGGCGGCTCGCCCCACGTCAGGTAGACGTCGGCGTGCTCGGCCGCGACCTCGCCGGCGGCGGGCGAGGAGCCGCCGAAGTAGATCTCGGGGACCGGGTCGGGCAGCTGCTGGAGCTTCGCGCCCTCGACGCGCAGGTGCTTGCCGGCGAAGGTCACCTCCTCGCCCGTCCAGAGCCGGCGCACGATCGCGAGGAACTCGCCGCAGCGCTCGTAGCGGCCGTCCTTGTCGAGGAAGTCGCCGTAGGCGCGCTGCTCGTGGGACTCGCCGCCGGTGACGACGTTGAGCAGGAGGCGGCCGCCGGTGAGGTTCTGGAAGGTCGCGGCCATCTGGGCGGCCAGCGTCGGCGAGGTGAGGCCGGGCCGGAACGCGACGAGGAACTTGAGCCGCTCCGAGAGCGGGGCGAGCATCGCCGTGGTGAGCCACGCGTCCTCGCACCACGCGCCGGTCGGGGTCAGCGCGGCCTCGAAGCCGAGCTGCTCGGCGCTGCGGGCGATCTGCCCGAGGTAGGGCACGCTCGCGGGCCGGCCGGCGTTGCCGTGCTCGACGCCGTGGCCGCCGCTGACGACCTGGCGGCCGTCGCCGCCGTTGGTGGGCAGGAACCAGTGGAACTTCAGTGGCTCAGTCATGGTCGCGAGTGCGGTGTCGAGCTGTCAGAGCTGTCCGTGGTTGGGCGGCGGGGTGCCGTCGACGACGTAGCGGCCGAGGTGCTGGACCTTCCACGCCGCCGGGTCGTGCAGGGTGTGGGTGCGCGCGTTGCGCCAGTGCCGGTCGAGGTTGAGCGAGTCGAGGGCCGAGCGGGTGCCGGCAGACCTCGAAGAGCCGGCTGGCGACGTCGACCGAGACCGTGGTCGACTGACGCCCGGACGCGCGGCGACGGCGAGGCTGGCGCGCCGCGGCCGTCTCCGCGGTCAGGTCGGCGTCGGCGGCGTCGACGGCCCGGCCGGCCTCGGCGCAGCAGCGCCTCGGCGGCGCGTACGGCGACCTCCATCTGGCCGAGCGCCTGGACGACGAGCGGGTCGTCGGCGGCGCCGGTCGACCCCGGCGTCGGGGTAGGGCCGGCGACGAGGTGCGCACGAACGTCGGCGGCGTCGCGCAGGGCCGCGCGGGCGATGCCCGACGTCGATGCGCGGCGTGCAGGAGCTGGGCGAACGCGCCGTAGGTCTGCGGGCCCTCGAAGGTCAGGTGGTAACGGCGTGATCCGGTCGTCGGCGACGTCGACGTCGACGAGCTCGCACCGTGCCGCTGGCGGTGGTGCGCTGGCCCATGCCGTCCCAGTCGTCGATGACCGTGACGCCGGGCGCGTCGCGCTCGACCCAGGCGACGTGCAGCGGGCCGGTCCGACGTCGCAGGTGTCCGGCGCGAGCACCGGGATCCAGTCGGCGAAGAGCGCGCCGGTGCTGTAGCCCTTGGTCGCCGTTGAGCAGTCCACCGACCGTCGCCCGAGCGGGCGTCAGCGTGGTGCGGATGTCGCGGACGTGCTTGGTGCCGATCTCGGACTGGGCGTTGCCGAACCGCTTGCCGGCGCAGCACCTCGCCGAAGAAGAAGCTGCTGCTGGGCGGGCGTGCCCTGGTCGGCGCATCGCGTTGACGTAGACGAAGTGGCTGTGCGGGACCTGGCGCGACGCTCGGGTCACCGGCTGGCGAGGATCCGGAAGACCTCGGCCAGCGTCGTCGACGGGCAGGCTCGGCGCCGCCGTACGCCGCCGGGACGGTGACCGCGAGCAGGCCGGACGCCGACGAGCCGCTCGACCTCGTGCGTCGGGCAGGATGCGGTCGCGCGTCGCGCTCGGACGGCGCCGTCGGCGAGGTCGGCGGCGAGCGTCGCGGGCGACCGCGACCGCCTCGTCGGCGGTGCACGGGGATCGCGCCGGGCGCGGTCCGGGGCGAGCGTCATGCGACGCCTCTCCGGCTCGGCGGCCTCGAGCTCGCGCACGATCGGGAGCACGCTGCTGGCCGAAGTACTCGACCTCCTCCTGGAAGTGCAGGAAGCCGAGGAGGAACAGGTCGACGCCGCGGCGCTTGAACTCCATCATCCGGTGCGCGACCTGCTCGGGCGTGCCGACCAGGCCGGTGCGGAAGCCGTCGTTGTACTGCACGAGGTCGCGGAAGTCGGAGTCCTGCCACATCCCCTTCTTGTCGCCGGTGGACTGCCCGGCCTGCTTGACCGCGTCGCCGAAGCCCTGGACGGCCTCGGGGTTGGCCTTGGCGATGATCTCCTCGAGCGTGGCGTGGGCCTCGGCCTCGGTGTCGCGGGCGACCATGAAGCCGTTGACGCCGAACCGCACCGTGCCGGCCCGGCCGGCGCCGCGCCGACGCGCTGACGCCGGCGATCTGCTCGGCGATGCCGTCGGGGGTGTTGCCGTTGGCGAAGTACCAGTCGCTGACGCGGCCGGCCATCGCCTGCGCGCACGGCCGGAGTTGCCGCCCTGGAAGATCTCCGGGGTGCGGGCGGCCCGGGCAGGTCGAGCGGCTTGGGCTTCAGGTCGAAGTCGTGCAGCTGGAAGAAGTCGCCGCGGAACTCGGCGTCGCTCGCTCGGTCCAGATCTCGCGGACGTAGGCGATGAACTCCTCGGCCATCCGGTAGCGCTCGCCGTGCTCGAGCCACCGCACGCCCATGTTGGTCGCCTCGTCCTTGAACCAGCCGCGAGACGACGTTGATCGCGGCGCGGCCGTCGCTGAGGTGGTCGGCGGTGGCGATGAACTTGGCGAGGACGCCCGGGTGCCACATGTACGGGTGAACGGCCGAGATGACCTTGAGCCGCTCGGTGGCCAGCAGCAGCGCGAGGCTGAAGCTGGTCGCCTCGTGCTGGTAGGCCGCGCCGTAGGACGCGGTGTAGCGCACCTGGGTGAGGGCGTAGTCGAAGCCGTTGTTCTCGGCGGTCTGCGCCAGGCGCTTGTTGTAGTCGTAGTCCCAGCCGGTGCGCTGCTCGATGTCGGAGATCACCAGGCCGCCGGAGACGTTGGGCACCCAGTAGGCGAACTGCAGGGGCTCGGTCGTGCGGGCGTGGGACGTGCTCATGGTGTTCTCCTCGGGGCGGAGCGAGGGCGCGGTCCTACTTAATCTCTATCGATCTTGTAGACAAAGGTAGCAGTGGTCGGCGCCGACTCCCGCATCCCGAGCCACGGGGATGACGAGGGGGTGACAGGCGGCGCCTTGCAGGTCGGCCATGCACTGCCTGCCACCCCCTCCGGAGCCGGTGCGTGACCGGTCAGCTGGCGGGCGGCTTCTCCGCCCACTCCTGGCGCCGGCGGGTGCCGCCGATCGACCAGGCGTACGGCGGCGGGGTGCCGTTGACGACGTGGGCGCCGACGACCCGGGCCTTGAGGATGCGCGGGTTGTGCGAGGCGACGGTGCGGGCGTTGCGCCAGTGCCGGTCGAGCGCGAGCGGCCGCGCGGTCGCCGAGGCGCCGAGCGCGTCGAAGAGGTCGGACGTCGCGCGAGGACGAGCTCGGAGACCACGACCTGGGCGGTGGAGGACTCGATCTCGCTGGCCTCGACCAGCGCGGCGACCTCGTCGTCGCCGGCCAGGGCCGCGTCGGCGACCGCCTGGACGCTGGCCGCCACGCGGAGCGTGGCGGCCTCGGCGGCGTAGACCGCGGCGGCGATCTCGCCGACCCGGGCGAGCACCTGGGCGTCGTCGCGCACGCGCGGCGCGTTGGCGTGGGAGAAGTTGCGGGTGCGCTTCTGCACGGCGTCGACCAGGTCGGCGAGCGCCGCCCGGGCGATGCCGGCGAGGGTGGCCAGGAGGTTCAGCTGGTAGAACGCGGTCTGGTAGGGGAAGCGCTCCTCGAACGGCAGCACGTGGTCGGCGGGCACGCCGACGTTGTCGAAGGTCGTGGTGCCGCTGCCGGTGCCCTTCTGGCCGAAGCCGTTCCAGTCGTCGGTGACGCTCACACCGGGGTCGCGGGTGTCGACCAGCGCGATCGCCGTGGGGTCCTCGACCTCGTCGGGGTGGCCGGGGCGCGCGACGCGCACGTGGACATCGGCCCACTCGGCGAAGATCGTGCCGGTCGTGTAGTACTTCGTGCCGTCGAGCCGGTAGGACCCGTCGGCGCGCGGGCGCAGCACGGTGCGCGGCAGGTCGATGTCGGAGCCGACCTCGGACCAGGCGTTGCCCGCCATCTCGCCGGCGACGAAGCGGTCGAACCACACGCGCTGGTCGCTCGAGCGCGCGTGGTGCCAGAGCCGGTCCTCGACGAGCGCGAAGTGACCGCGGAACGCCTGCGGGAGGTTGGCGTCGACGGCGGCGAGCTCGATCCACAGCCGGGCCAGCTCGACGAGGCCGAGCCCGCCCCCGCCGGACGCGGCCGGCACGCGGAGGGCGCCGAAGCCCTCGGACTTGAGGAGGCGGACCGCCTCGACGGGCAGCTCGCCGTCGACCTCGCGCTGGAGCGCACCCTCGCCGACGGTCGCGAAGACAGCGGCCCAGTCGGCGGCGGGACGCGGCGGCGGTGGTGGACGGGCTGTTCCGACTGAAGGTGGGCCGGACACGCAGGGTGGTCATGGGTGGGTTCCTCCCGATTTGTATAGTTATTTAGTAGACTTTAGCGAGCCGAGCTCCGGGAAGCACGATTCCGGCGCGGCAGGTTTTCCCGACCACCACGTCAGACAGGAGCACCGGGTGCGGATCGAACAACTGGAGTACCTCGCGGCGGTGACCGAGCACGGGTCGCTGCGCCGGGCGAGCGAGGCCATGCACATCTCCCAGCCCGCGCTGAGCGAGGCGGTGACCAAGCTCGAGAAGGAGCTCGGCGCCACCCTCCTCGACCGCCGCCGGACCGGCTCGCGGATCAGCCGCCAGGGGCTCGACCTCCTGCAGAACATGACCGAGGTGCTCGAGGCCGTCGACCGGCTGCGCCAGGCCGCGGGCCAGCAGTCCGTACGCCGTCGCGACCTGCGCATCGGCACCGTCAACGCCGCCTCCTCCACCCTGCTGGCGCCCGCCCTGCGCGACCTGCACGCCCAGCACGGGTCGGGCGGCGTCGAGGTGGTCAACGCCCGGCAGGCCGACATCCAGCAGGGCCTCGCCGAGGGCTCGCTCGACCTCGGCCTGGTCAACGTGCTCCCCGGGGACGAGATCCCGACCTCGATCGTCGCCGACAAGCTGATCGAGGGCACCCCGGTCGCGTGCATGCGCGCCGACCACCCCCTCGCGGCGCAGGCCCAGGTGAGCGTCGACGACCTCCGCGCCGAGCCGCACGTCCTGATGCGCCCGGGCTTCGTGATGCACCGCTTCGCCCACCGGCTCTTCGCCGGCTCGCTGCCGGAGACGACGTACGCCACCGACGGCGCCGAGATGGGCAAGGCGATGGTCGCTGCCGGGCTCGGCATCTCGATCCTGCCGGACTTCTCCATCACCGGGGACCCGCTGGTGCGCGCCGGGGTCCTCACGACGCGGCCGATCCTGGCCGGTCAGGGCGCCACGACGGTCACCCTGCTGATGCTGCGCCGCCGCGCCGAGCGCGTGCCCGAGCCGGTGCGCGACCTGCAGACCGCGCTCGTGCGCCAGGCGCGGGCCTACCTCGGCTCTGACCGAGCCCGAGGCGGACCCGGCGGTCGTGACGCCGATCAGCGCGGTAGCCGTGCACGAACTCGGTCAGCGCCGTGAGCTGATCGGGGTTCGTCGACGGGATGACGCCGTGGCCGAGGTTGAAGATGTGCCCCTTGGCCGCGCGTCCCGCGTCGATGATCTCGGCCGCTCGCGCGGTCATCACCTCGGTGGGCGCGAAGACCAGCGTCGGGTCGAGGTTGCCCTGCACGACGCGGTCGCCGACGAGGGGGATGGCCTGCTCCAGCGGCGTACGCCAGTCGACACCGACCACGTCGGCACCGGCCTCGCCCATCAGGCCCAGGAGGTTGGTCGTGCCGACGCCGAAGTGGATGCGCGGCACACCGAGCTCGCCGGCCGAGGCGAGGACCCGCTCCGAGTGCGGCATGACGGAGGCGCGGTAGTCGGCCGGGGTCAGGGCGCCCGCCCACGAGTCGAAGAGCTGCACGGCGGAGGCGCCGGCCTCGACCTGGATGCGGAGGTACGCCGCCGCGATGCCGGCGATCTTGCGCATCAGCGCGTCCCAGACGTCGGGGGCGCCGAACATCATCGCCTTGGTCTTCGCGTGCTCCTTCGACGGCCCGCCCTCGACGAGGTAGGACGCCACGGTGAAGGGCGCGCCGGCGAAACCGATCAGCGGCGTCGCGCCGAGCTCGGCGACGAGCTGGCGCACGGCCTGCGTGATGAAGGGGACGTGCTCGTCGGTGAGGTCGGGGATGGCCTCGACGTCGGCGAGCGTGCGCACCGGTGAGGCGACGACCGGGCCGACCCCCGGCTTGATGTCGAGGTCGACCCCGACCGCCTTCAGCGGCAGCACGATGTCGGAGAAGAAGATCGCGGCGTCGACGCCGTAGCGGCGTACGGGCTGCAGGGTGATCTCGGTGACGAGGTCGGCGTCCATGCAGGACTCCAGCATCCCGATGCCCTCGCGGACCTTGAGGTACTCCGGCAGCGAGCGACCGGCCTGGCGCATGAACCAGACCGGGGTGTGCGACGGAGTGCCACCGCGCGCGGCCACCAGGAACGGGCTCTCGGACAGGCCGGGGTGGCGGGTGGCGGAGGCGTCGGTCCCTGAAGCTGTCACTGCCGAATCTTCGCAGGTCAGGCGGCGTGGCGGCACATCGGCGGAGCGCACGGCTGGCCTACTCTGGCCGAATGGTGGCCCGTCACGAGACCCACCCGGGCAGTGCTGCCGGGGCTGGGCCTGCGGAGTTCCGTGCGGCTGTGGAGTCGATGCGGCAGGCCGCGCTGCGCCCGGAGGTCTTCTGCGAGGAGATGCCCGCGCCGCAGCGCATCGCGCCGTGGTCGTCGGCCCTCAGCGGCGACGTCACCGTCGACGACGAGGACCTCGGCACCGGCCGGCTGATCCTGCTGCACGACCCCGCGGGCAACGACGCGTGGGACGGCACCTACCGCTGCGTGGCCTACGCCCGCGCCGACATCGACCCCGAGCTCGGCGCCGACCCGATGCTGGCCGCGGTCGGCTGGTCGTGGCTCACCGAGGCGCTCGAGGCGCACGGCGCCGCGTTCCACGCCGCCTCCGGGACCGTCACCTGCGTCACCACCGAGAGCTTCGGCGGGATGGCCGACGAGCCCGGCACCGCCCAGGTCGAGATCCGGGCGTCGTGGACGCCGACCGTCGGCGACGACGGCCTCGACATGACCTCGCACGTCGAGGCGTGGGGCGAGCTGATGTGCACCGCCGTCGGGCTGCCGCCGGTGCCCGAGGGCGTCACGGCGATCCCGAGCCGGCGCGGTCAGCGCGGCACCTGAGCATGACCGACACCCCAGAGCCGGGGACTCCCGAGACGCCGACCGAGCCGGAGGCCCCGGAAGAGCCGGAGGCGCCGCCCGCTCCCCTGCTGGTGCTGCGCGACGGCCTGCCCGAGGTGGTCGACACCGACGAGGGGCTGGCCGAGGCGAGCGCCGCGCTGGCTGCCGGCACCGGGCCGGTCGCGATCGACGCCGAGCGCGCCTCGGGCTACCGCTACTCCAACCGGGCCTACCTGATCCAGCTGCGCCGCGAGGGCGCCGGCACCTGGCTGGTCGACCCGATCGAGATGACCACGCTCGCCCCGCTGCAGGAGGCGCTGGCCGGGTCGGAGTGGATCCTCCACGCCGCGACCCAGGACCTCCCCTGCCTGCGCGAGGTCGGCCTGACGCCGACCAGCCTCTTCGACACCGAGCTCGCCGGGCGGCTGCTCGGCTACCCCCGCGTCGGGCTCGCGACCCTCGTCGAGACCGTCCTCGGCCAGCGGATGCGCAAGGAGCACTCCGCCGCCGACTGGTCGACGCGCCCGCTGCCGAAGCCGTGGCTGGAGTACGCCGCGCTCGACGTCGAGGTCCTCGTCGAGCTGCGCGACCACATCGCCGCCGAGCTCGAGGAGACCGGCAAGGCCGAGTGGGCCCGCCAGGAGTTCGACCACCTGCTCGACTTCGAGCCGGCCGTGCGCGTCGACGCGTGGCGGCGTACGTCCGGGGTGCACCGGCTGCGCGGGCGCCGGGCGCTCGGCGCGGCCCGCGCCCTCTGGGAGGCCCGCGACGCCATCGCCGCCGAGCGCGACGTGACGCCCGGCCGGATCCTCCCCGACTCCGCGATCGTCGTCGCCGCGACCGCGATGCCGACCGACCGACGGGCGCTGCTCGCGACGCAGGGCTTCCACGGCCGCGGCGCCGGCCGCTACTCCGCCACCTGGGTCGAGGCGCTCCAGCGGGTGCGCGAGATGACCGAGGACGAGCTGCCCGCGCGTGCACCGCGCGGCGACGGCCCGCCGCACCCCCGCACGTGGGCCGAGCGCGAGCCCGCGGCCGACCGCCGCTTCCGGGCGGCGCGCGAGTCGATGCTCAACCTCGCCGAGGTGCACCACCTGCCGGTCGAGAACCTGCTGACGCCCGACTACCTCCGCCGGCTGATGTGGGCGCCCCCGGCGACCCGCGACCCCGCCGACCTCGCCACCGCCGTACGCGAGCAGCTGGCGGCGCTTCGGCGCCCGGCCGTGGCAGGCCGAGCTGGTCACCGGCGCGCTGGTCGGCGCGATCCTCGGTGGCGACGTCGAGCCGGAGGAGCCTGAGGGGTCCGCGGACTAGCCACGTCGACCAGTTGGCGGCGCCAACGTCGTCGCGCGGCGACATGTGGGTGCGACCACCGCTCGGTGCGCGCCAGTCGGCGTGTCGGCCTCGCGGCGGCGGTGGACGCCAGCCGGTTCCGCGCCACGACTACGTTGGCTGGACCACCGCTCGAGTGGGGGCCTGCGGCCACTCGGTCGGCGACTCGGAGGGGTCCTCGGTCGGCGACTCGGTCTCCTCGGGCGACAGGATCGCCTGCGACGCCTGGTCGATCTGCTCGGTGGTCAGGTCGAGGTCGAGGATCCCGGGCGCGGTGACGAGGCGCTCGAGCAGCGGGGTCACCGCCTCGGTGAGCTCCAGCCGCTGGTCGATGAAGGGCGGGACCACCATGTAGCGGATGCTCGCGTTGAAGACCGCCGAGTTGGCCGGCTCGTCGTCCGGCGCGAGGAACTCGTCGGACGCGGCGACCTGGGTGTTGGCGGGCACGATGTAGCCGGTCGCGGACGACCGTGGCGATCGCGGCGTCCGAGACGGCGTACGCGATGAAGTCGGCCGCGTCGTTCTCGAGCTCGGAGTCGGCGGAGATGCACAACCCGCTGATGTCACCGACGGTCGCGCGCGAGTCGATGATCGGCATCGGGAGCACGTCGAAGTCGAGGTCCTCGGCGTCACGCAGCTGCGGCACGAGGTTGCGGAAGCCGGCGATCATCGCGAGCTCACCGCGCTTGAAGAGCTGCACGGGGGTGGCCCGGGCGAGCTGGGCGTTGGTCGGCGTGATGGTCGAGTCGCGCAGGATGGCGAGCGTCTGGTCGAGCGCCTCGCGGGTGTTGTCGTCGGAGAAGGCGAGCGAGGTGGGCTCGCGGTCGTCGTCGAAGACCTGGCCGTCGCCGGAGTAGATGAAGGGCGCGAGACCCTGGAGCGTCGGGTCGATCCAGACACCGCGGGTGTCGCCGCGGCGCGAGGCGAAGCGCGCGGCCGCCTCGAACTCGGCGAGCGTCCAGCGATCGCGTACGCCCTCGTCGTCCGCGGTCGGCACGTCGAGCTCGCGGCGCTCCATCTTGTCGAAGTCGACGAGGTCGGTGTTGTAGTAGACGACCATCGGGGACACGGAGTACGCCATGCACTGGAGCTCGTCGTCCATCGCGAAGGCGTCGACCGCGTCGCGCGAGAAGCGGTCGCCGAAGTCGACCCCGCGCTCGTCGAGCAGCAGGCTCACCGGCTGGAGCGCCTCGGCGTTGACGAGCTGGCCGAGGTCGATGCGCGAGGTGAGGAAGGCGTCGGGCGCGTCGCCGGCGAGGACGTCCTCGAGGGCGGACTCGTGGTCGGGCCACGACTTCAGGGTGACCTGCCGGGTGGTCGAGCTGGCGTTGAAGGAGTCGACGACGCTCTGGAAGGCGGCGACCTCCTCGTCGCTGCCGTAGGCGCCGAAGGTGATCTTGCGCGGCTTCTCCGTCGGCTTCGCGGTCTTCGTCGGGGAGGTGTCGGGGCCCGGGGCCGGATCGGCGTCGTCGGTGCACGCGGCCAGCGACAGCGCGAGCGTCATCGCACAGGCGAGCAAGGCCGCTGCGGCGCAGGGAGGAAGGGCGGGCGAGCACGGGGGAACCCTAACGGGACAGCCCGCGCCACGCCTCGACCACGTCGCGGAAGACCGTCTCGTCGAGCGCGGCACCCTCGCGGCGTACGTCGTCGAGCCGGAGGTGGATCAGCCGGTCGAGCCGCACCTCGCTGGGGCGGCCCTGGCTGTCCCACCCGCCGGTGCCGACGTCCATCCAGTGGCGGCCGTAGCGGGCCTCGTCCTCGGCGTCGCGGTCGTGGTCCTGGCTGCTGAGCATCAGCCCGACCCAGCCGTCGCCCTCGGCCGGCCCGGCGGTGTCGAGCAGCAGGACCGGCCGGTCCTTGCCCTGCGACGGGTCGTCCTCGTAGGGCACCCAGGCCCAGACGACCTCGCCGGGGTCGGGCTCGCCGTCGGCCTCGGGCGCGTAGCGGCCGGGCTCCGTGCGTCGGGCGCGAGGAGGAGAAGAAGGCGCGGACCCGCTTGGCGATCGTCATCCGACGACCCTAGAACGACCCCGGACGTGAGCGAGTGCGCCGGACCGGGAGCGCCTCACGGCGCGTGGCCGCTCGTAGCGGCTAATTTTGGGACCCGGGGCTGCCACGGCCCGACGCACTCACTACTCATTGTAGGACGTCACCCCAGTGAGTGCGCGATTTCCAGCTGGCCGGCAGCCTCCAGCTGCTCGGACAGCACGAGCATCCGGGTGATCTCCTCGTGGGTCGCCTCGCCGAGGCTCGCGCGGCCCGCCGCGACGATGCGGGCGAACGCAGCAGCCCGGAACAACGTCACCGCGAAGTCGCCGCGGGCGATCCCGCGCAGCACGTCGTCGACCATGCGCCGCAGCTCGTCGGGCCCGGGCGGGTCGGCCACCCCGGCCACGACCCGCGCGACGTCGACGCGGCGGTGGCCGGCGTCGTACTCGCCCGCCACCCGCTCCGGGTCGGCGTACACCCACGAGCGCAGCAGGAAGAGCCGCCACAGGCTGCCGGCCAGCGTGTCGGAGGGCGCACCCGACCAGACCTCGGCGAGGGTCTCGAGGCCCTCGGTCTCGGCGAGGTGGACGATCCGCTCGGCGAGCTCGGGGTCGTCGGAGTCGCGGGCGCCGCGCACCAGGATCGTCGCGGCCAGGTCTCCGGCCTCACGCACCTGGGCGGGGTCGGCGCCGCCGATGATCTCGTCGAAGAAGCCGTCGCCCGGCGTCATCGGGCGGTGGTGGATGCGGCCGGTCACCGAGCCAGCCTAGACACGACGTCAGGCGGAGGTGCCCATCACCTTGCGGATCCGCTGGTCGCTGACCTTCTCCCGCGTGCCGAGCTGCTGGGCGAAGAGCGAGACGCGGTACTCCTCGAGCAGCCAGCGGGACTCGCGCAGGTGCTGCGGCACCGGTTGGCCGTCGGGGAGCGCGGCGACGGCGTGCAGCCACGCGTCCTGCAGGCCGGAGAGCTGGTCCTGGAGCTGGCGGTCGCGCGGGACGTCGCTGTCGAGGCGCTCGCGGCGCTGGGTGACGGCCGCGAGGTAGCGCGGGTAGTCCCGCAGCCGCGAGACACCGGCGGCGCCGACGAAGCCCGGCTCCATCAGCCGGGCGACCTGGGCGCGCATGTCGGTCATCGCCGGCAGCGTCATCAGGTCGGCGCGCCCGGAGATGGCGCGGTCGGTCGTGCGCCACGCCTCGAGCACCCGCATCACGTCGTGCACGGCGATGCTCGTGCCCTCCGCGACCGCGGTGCGCGCGGCCGCCACCACGACGTCGTACGCCGTCTCGTCCCGCACCGTGGGCCGTGCGTCGACCACCTCGCCGACGATCGCGGCGCGCACGTCGGCGAGCAGGTCGCCGACGCTGGGGTAGGGCGACCCGACGAGCGCCAGCTTGGCGCGTTGGTCGAGGCCGGCGGCGGCGAGCACGTCGTCGACCGGGTCGGGCGGGCCGAGCGCGAGCAGGACGAGACGCCGTACGCCGAGCCGGTGGTGCGCGGCGGCGACCTCCGCGGTGGCGAGCACCTGCAGCCCGACGGTCGCGCCCTCGTCGACCAGCGCCGGGAAGCCGCGCACCTCGTGACCGGCCCGGCGCTGGACGAAGGACTCGTCGATCGTGCCGAAGGTCCAGGTGGTCTGCCCGGTCGCGGTGACGCCGGAGTCGGACGCGACGTCGGCCATCGCCTGCTCGAAGGTCGGGCGCAGCGGCTCCTTGAGCGCGTCGAGGTCCTTGCCGCGGCCGGCCACGCCGCCCTCCTCGGTCACCACGCGGTAGGTCGGCTGCAGGTGCGTCGGCACCTTCGACCAGTCCCAGTCCTCGCGGGCGATGACCAGGCTGCGCGTGCTGCGGGCGAAGCGCTCGAGGGCGTCGAGCAGCGGCTCGGCGCCGGGCGGCGTGGCGGCGAGGAACTCGCGGGCGGTGTTGGGGGCGGGCACCATCGCGACGCGGAGGTTCTTGGGCAGCGAGCGGATCAGCTCGGTGACCAGCTCCTCGCGCAGGCCGGGCACGAGCCAGGAGAAGTCGTCGGCCTCGATGCGGTTGAGGGTCGCGACCGGTACGTCGATGGTGAGGCCGTCGTCCTCCGAGCCCGGCTCGAAGTGGTAGCTGATCGGGAAGGTCAGCCCGGCCTCGTCGCTGTCGTGCCACTGCGTCGGGAAGTCGTGGGCGCGCACCTCGCCGGCGGTGTCGTGGGTCAGCATCTCCGGGTCGAAGGTCAGCAGGTCGGGGCGCTTCTGCCGGGCCCGCTTCCACCACTGGTCGAAGTGCTGCCCGCTCACCACGTCGGCGCCGACGCGCCCGTCGTAGAACTCGAACAGCGTCTCCTCGTCGACCACGATGTCGCGGCGCCGGGCGCGGTGCTCGAGCTCCTCGGCCTCCTCCAGCAGGCGCGCGTTCTCGGCGAGGAACCGGTGGCGCGAGTCCCACTCGCGCTGCACGAGCGCGTGGCGGATGAAGAGCTCGCGGGCGAGCGGCGCGTCGATCCGGCCGTACTGCACGAGGCGGTCGGCGACCAGCGGTACGCCGTACAACGTGACCCGCTCGCGCGCCATCACGGCCGCGCGCTTGCGCGACCAGTGGGGCTCGGAGTACGTCCGCTTGACCAGGTGGGAGCCGAGCCGCTCGGCCCACTCGGGGTTGATCGCCGCGTTCTGGCGGGCCCAGAGGCGGGAGGTCTCGACGAGCTCGGCGCTCATCAGGAAGCCGGGGTTGCGGCCCTTCAGCACGCTGCCGGGGAAGACCGCGAAGCGGGCGTTGCGGGCGCCGAGGTACTCCCGCATCGGCCGCCGCTCCCCCGGCTTGCCCTGCTCGCGCTCCTCGAGCGCGCCGATGTGGCTGAGCAGGCCGGACAGCAGGGCCTGGTGGATGCCGTCCTCGTCCGGGAGGTCGGAGGGGTGGCCGACCTCGAGCTTCATCTCCTTGGCGACCTGGCGCAGCTGGGACTCGTAGTCCTGCCACTCGCGGATCCGCATGTAGTTGAGGAACTCGCGCTTGCACATCCGGCGGAAGGCGCTCGACGACAGCTCCTTCTGCTGCTGCTTGATGTGGCGCCAGAGGTTGAGCCAGGTGAGGAAGTCGCTGGACTCGTGCTTGAAGCGCGCGTGGAGCTGGTCGGCCTGCGGGCGCTGCTCCTCCGGCCGCTCGCGCGGGTCCTGGATGGAGAGCGCGGCGGCGATGACCAGCACGTCGCGGACGCACCCGAGGCGCTCGGCCTCGAGGATCATCCGGCCCAGGCGCGGGTCGATCGGGAGGCGGGCGAGGCGGCGGCCGACGTCGGTGAGCCGGACGCCCGGCCGGGATGTCATGAGGTCGCGGGCGACCGCTCGTGACCTGGTCCGATGACGCTTGTCGGGGTCGCGGCTCGGTGGTCACTGCGCCGAGCTCCTCGAGGAGGTCGGTGCCGGCCTTGACGTTGCGGCGGTCGGGCGGCTCGACGAAGGGGAAGCGGGCGATGTCGCCGAGCCTCAGCGAGGCCATCTGGAGGATGACGCTGGCCAGGTTGGTGCGCAGGATCTCGGGGTCGGTGAACTCCGGGCGCCCCTCGAAGTCCTCCTCGGAGTAGAGCCGGATCGCGATGCCGTCGGACACGCGCCCGCAGCGACCGGAGCGCTGGTTGGCGGAGGCCTGGCTGATCGGCTCGATCGGCAGCCGCTGCACCTTGGTGCGCACGGAGTAGCGGCTGATCCGCGCGACGCCCGTGTCGACGACGTACGCGATGCCGGGCACGGTCAGCGACGTCTCGGCGACGTTGGTGGCCAGCACGACGCGACGCACGGTGGACGGATGGCTGGAGAAGACCTTGTGCTGGTCGGCGGCGCTGAGCCGGGAGTAGAGCGGCACGATCTCGAGCCGGTCGCTCTTGCAGGGCGTCGAACGCGTCGGCGGTGTCGCGGATCTCGCGCTCGCCGGGCAGGAAGACCAGCACGTCGCCCGGCCCCTCGGCCGACAGCTCGCGCACCGCGTCGACGATCGCCTCGGTCTGGTCGCGCTGGACCGGCTCGCCGTCCTCGTCGTCCTCCGGCAGCTCCAGCAGCGGGCGGTAGCGGACCTCGACCGGGTACGTACGACCCGAGACCTCGACGACGGGCGCGTCGAAGTGCGCGGCGAAGCGGTCGACGTCGATCGTCGCGCTGGTGATCACCAGCTTGAGGTCGGGCCGGCGCGGCAGCAGGCGCTTGAGGTAGCCGAGGAGGAAGTCGATGTTGAGGCTGCGCTCGTGGGCCTCGTCGATGATGATCGTGTCGTACTTGCGGAGGTCGCGGTCGCGCTGGAGCTCGGCGAGCAGGATGCCGTCGGTCATCAGCTTGACCCGGCTGGCCTTCGAGGTGCGGTCGGTGAACCGCACCTGGTAGCCGATGACGTCGCCGAGCTCGGTGCCGAGCTCCTCGGCGATCCGCTCGGCCACCGAGCGGGCGGCGATCCGGCGCGGCTGGGTGTGGCCGATGAGCTTGCCGCCCTCGGCCGGGCCGGCCCCGCGACCGAGCTCGAGGCAGATCTTCGGCAGCTGGGTGGTCTTCCCCGACCCGGTCTCGCCGGCCACGATCACGACCTGGTGGTCGCGGATGGCCGCAGCGATGTCGTCGCGGCGTGCGGAGACCGGGAGCTCGGCGGGATAGGTGATCTTCACAACGGGGGCCATTCTCGCCCACGGCGGCAACCGGGTTTGCAGCGATCCCCGGTCAGCCGGGGATCACTGAACTTGTCAGGCCGTGCACGGGCCGACAAGTTCAGCGAATGCCTGACAACCAGCGCTCAGGAGCTGGAGCCCTCGTCCTCGTCGGGCGGCGTGGTCGGCGGGAGCTGACCCGGTACGCCGCGCGGGCCGCCGTGCATGCCGTCGCGACCGGGACCGCGGTCGTCCGCGTCGCGCTGCTGCATCCAGCCGCCACGGTCCCGGCCGCCGTCGTCGCCGATGGCGTGGACGGCCGCGAAGCCGAGGCCGCCGACGATGATGCCCGCCAGCGCCGACGCGATGAGCGCGGCCAGCCCGTAGGAGCGGTCGCCGCCCTCGGTCCGACGCAGGGTGCCCAGCCGCTCGCGGAAGCCGCGGCGGGCCACCGGGTCGTGGGTGGGCGCCTCGCTGGCGGCCGGCGCGGGTGCGGGCGCAGCCGTGTCGGGAGGCGTGGGGAGGGACGCCGCCCCCTCGGGGCGTACGGGCTGCGTCTCGTCGTGGGGCCGCGGGGTGCCCTGCTGGTCGTCGCTCATGCAGGGAGCGTGCTCCCGCTCCCTGTGGCGGACCTGTGAGCCACCTCTGAGAAGTCCCAGATTCTTCTGCCGATCGATGTCGAGAACCCGCGCCCCGCTCCGTCCCCGGTGTGGACGCGGCCACAATGGCTGCAACGGACAAGGAGAACCGAGATGCCGAAGTACCTCATCCTCAAGCACTACCGCGGCAGCGCCCCGGACACCGTCAACGACGTCCCGATGGACCAGTGGACGCCCGAGGAGGTCGACGCGCACATGACGTTCATGGACGACTTCGGCAAGCGCCTCGAGGCCGACGGCGAGTTCGTCGACGCGCAGGCCCTCTCCCCCGAGGGAGCCTTCGTGCGCGCCAACGACGAGGGCACCGGCCCCGTGACGGACGGACCGTTCGCCGAGACCAAGGACCTCATCGCCGGGTGGTACGTCGTCGACGTCGACGGCTGGGACCGCGCGGTCGCGCTGGCCGGGGAGCTGTCGCTCGCGCCGGGCGCGGGCGGCAAGCCGATCCACGAGTGGCTCGAGGTGCGCCCCTTCTACGGCGCTCCCACCGCGACCGGGGACTGACCCGGGTCGTGGCCGACCCGTTCGACGAGGCGACCCTGCGGTCGCTGGTGCCGTCGGTCATCGGTGTCCTCGTCCGCCGCGGAGCAGACTTCGCGGCGGCCGAGGACGCCGTGCAGGACGCGCTGGTCGAGGCGGTCAGGACGTGGCCCGACGACCCGCCGCGCGACCCGAAGGGCTGGCTGGTCACCGTGGCGTGGCGGCGGTTCCTCGACGGCGTACGGTCCGGGGCGGCGCGGCAGCGGCGCGAGGTCGCGGTCGACTCCGAGCCCGACGCCGGCCCGGCCGCGTCGGCCGACGACACGCTGCGCATCTTCTTCCTCTGCGCGCACCCCGCGCTCACGCCGGCGTCCGCCGTGGCGCTGACGTTGCGGGCCGTCGCCGGCCTGACGACGCGGCAGGTGGCCGAGGCCTACCTCGTGCCCGAGGCGACGATGGCGCAGCGGATCAGCCGCGCGAAGCGGACGGTGTCGGGCGAGTCGTTCGACCGGCCGGGCGACCTCGCCACCGTGCGGCGGGTGCTCTACCTCGTCTTCAACGAGGGCTACTCCGGCGACGTCGACCTCGCCGCCGAGGCGATCCGGCTGACCCGCGAGCTGGCGTCCCTCGCGACCGACCCGGAGACGGACGGCCTGCTCGCCCTGATGCTGCTCCACCATGCGCGGCGATCCGCCCGACTGCGCGCGGACGGCACGCTCGTGCCGCTCGCCGAGCAGGACCGCGACCTGTGGGACACCGCCCTGGTCGAGGAGGGCGTCGACGTCCTCCAGGCCGCGCTGGCTCGCGGAGCGGCGCGGCGAGTTCCAGCTCCAGGCCGCGATCGCCGCCCTCCACGCCGACGCCCCGACCGCAGCGGAGACCGACTGGGTGCAGGTCGTGCAGTGGTACGACGAGCTGCTGGCGCTGACCGGCAGCCCGGTCGTGCGGCTCAACCGGGCGGTGGCGGTGGGTGAGGCCGACGGCGCCCGGGCCGGGCTCGCCGCCCTCGCCGAGGTCGACCCCGCGCTGCCGCGCCACCGGGCCGTGTCGGCGTACCTCCACGAGAAGGAGGGCGACCTCGCCGCAGCCGCGCGGCTCTACGCCGAGGCGGCCGCCCTCGCGACGAGCGGGGCCGAGAAGACCCACCTGACCAAGCAGGCAGCGCGGCTCAACCGGCATCCGTCGGTGGTCGAGTAGTCGAGCGAGGCACGAGCGAGACGTATCGAGACCCGACAGGTGTCGCACAGGAACTCCACAGGAATCGGCGGCAGGATGCTGCCCATGCAGCTCACCCGCCCCGACGGCTCCCCCGTGCGCGTGCTCGTCGTCGACGACGAGGTCAACATCGCCGAGCTGCTGGCGATGGCGCTGCGCTACGAGGGCTGGGACCTCGCGATGGCCCACACCGGCACCGACGCGGTCTCCACCGCGCGCGACTTCCGGCCCGACGCCGTCGTGCTCGACATCATGCTGCCCGACTTCGACGGCCTCGAGGTGCTGCGCCGGATGCGCGCCGACGGCAGCGACGTACCCGTCCTCTTCCTCACCGCCAAGGACGCCGTCGAGGACCGGATCGCCGGCCTGACCGCAGGCGGCGACGACTACGTCACCAAGCCCTTCTCGCTCGAGGAGGTCGTCGCCCGGCTGCGCGGGCTGATCCGGCGCGGCGGCAGCGCCGCCCAGGCCGACGCCGGCAACGTGCTCGTCGTCGGCGACCTGACGCTCGACGAGGACAGCCACGAGGTCCACCGCGCCGGCGCCGAGATCGGCCTGACGGCGACCGAGTTCGAGCTGCTGCGCTTCCTGATGCGCAACCCGCGCCGGGTGCTGAGCAAGGCGCAGATCCTCGACCGCGTGTGGCAGTACGACTTCGGCGGGCAGGCCAACGTCGTGGAGCTCTACATCTCCTACCTCCGCAAGAAGATCGACGCCGGTCGCGAGCCGATGATCCACACGATGCGCGGCGCGGGCTACGTCCTGAAGCCGGCGCCGTGAGGTTCGCCCTGCCGCGCACGCTGACCGCCCGCCTGGTCGCGGTCGCGGTGCTGCTGGTCGCGGTCGCGGCGCTGCTGATCGCCCTGACGACCACGCTGGCCATGCGCGGCTACCTCTACGGCCAGCTCGACGACGACGTGCGCGGTGCGCTGGGACGTTCCTACGCAGACCCGCCGATCAACTTCCACGTCGAGCGCGACGAGCCCGACGAGCCGGAGGGCAGGGGCCAGCGGGTCGGCACGGTCATGGCGATGTTCTACGACGACTACGCCAACGGTGACCTGATCGCCGACGCAGGCCGGGGGCCGGCCGACTTCCAGCCGTTGTCCGCCGACGCCCTGGCGGTCCTGAAGGACGTGCCCACCGACGGCCGGGTGCACACGATCACCCTCCCCGACCTCGGGAGCTACCGGGTGATGGCCTCGGGCGACGGCAGTCCGCGCTCGGTCGCCGGGCTGCCCGTCGGCGAGGTGGACCGGACGATCGAGTCCCTGGTGCGGCGGGAGCTGCTCGCCACCCTCCTCGGCGTGGCCGGTGCGGCAGCAGCCGGCATGTTCGTCGTACGCCGTCAGCTGGCGCCGCTGCGCGAGGTCGCCGACACCGCCCACCGGGTCGCCGAGCTCCCCCTCGCCTCCGGCGAGATCGACCTGTCCGAGCGGGTGCCCGCGCGCCTCACCGACGAGCGCACCGAGGTCGGCCAGGTCGGCGCGGCGCTCAACGCGATGCTCGACCACGTCGAGGCGTCCCTCGACCAGCGGCACCGCAGCGAGCAGCAGGTGCGCCAGTTCGTCGCCGACGCCTCGCACGAGCTGCGTACGCCCCTGGCCACGATCGCCGGCTACACCGAGCTCGCACGCAACCGCCCCGAGACCACCCCCACCGCCCTCGACAAGGTGGAGACCGAGTCGGCGCGGATGACCGGGCTCGTCGAGGACCTGCTCCTGCTCGCGCGGCTCGACTCCGGCCGGCCGCTCGAGCGCACCCCCGTCGACCTCTCCCGGCTGCTGCTCGAGGCCGTGAACGACGCCCGCGTGGTCGACCCCGACCACCAGTGGCGGCTGTCCCTGCCCGACGCGCCGCTCACCGTCCCCGGCGACGAGGCGCGGCTGCACCAGGTCGTCACGAACCTGCTGACCAACGCCCGCAAGTACACCCCCGCCGGCAGCACCGTCACCGTGACCGGCGCCGCGTCCGGCTTCACCGTCCACGACGACGGACCGGGCTTCCCGCCCGACCTGGCCCCCCGCGCCTTCGAGCGCTTCGTCCGCGGCGACGCCGCCCGCACCCGCGCCGGCGGCGCCGGCCTCGGCCTCTCCCTCGTCGAGGCCATCGTCGCCGCCCACGGCGGCTCGGTCTCCCTCGCCACCCGCCCGGGCGACACCACCGTCACCGTCCACCTCCCCCGCTGACGGGCGCATCTGTCCCCCCAAACCCGCCGAGTCGGCGCATCTGTCCGCCCACAACCCGCCGAGTCGGCGCATCTGTCCGCCCACAACCCGCCGAGTCGGCGCATCTGTCACCAAGAACTCGTCGAGTCGGCGCATCTGTGCGAACGCTGCCGCCGACTCGGCGCTCCCTACGCGCGTACACACGCGCCGACTCGGCACCTCCCTACGGCGTACTCACGAGCCGACTCGGCGCCTCTGCGGCGTACATGTGCGCCCACTCAGCACCTCCCTCGCGTACAGACGCGCCCACTCGGCATAGGGTCCGGGGCATGGAGCCCGGGACCCCGATCCGCGTCGAGATGACGAAGTGGGGCGACCGGCCGCACTGGGAGTTCGACGGCGTCCACCTCGGGTCCGACGAGCACGGCGAGTGGCTCGGGTTCCCCGAGGGCACGGTCAACACGCGCCCCGGCCTCGAGCTCGTCTCCCAGGCCGCCTGCGTCACGCTGGTGACCCCCGACGGGTGGTACGCCGCCACGTTCCACGGGCCCGGCATCTGGTGCGACCTCTACGTCGACATCGCGACGCCCGGCCGCTGGGACGGCACCGTGCTGCGGGCGGTGGACCTCGACCTCGACGTGATCCGGATGACGGACCCGCTCCCGGCGTCGGTCTACGCCGAGGCGGAGAAGGCGGGCCGGGTGGCGGGCGAGGTGTTCGTCGACGACGAGGACGAGTTCGCCGAGCACCAGGTGGCCTACGGCTACCCCGCCGACGTCGTCGAGCAGGCGCAGGCCAGCTGCGACGCGGTCCTCGCGGAGGTCCGCGCCGGGCGGGCGCCGTACGACGGCACGGCCCAGCGCTGGCTCGACCTGCTGGCCGAGCTCAGTCGGCCGACGACTTCCTGAAGGCCTTCCGCTCGGCGCGCGTCATCGCCCGGAACGGGCCGACGAGGCGTGGCCCGGCGAGCCGGCCCTCCAGCCTGCGCGCCTCGCGCTTCAGCGGCTGGGCGACGTACTCCCCCAGGATCACGCCGGACGCCAGCGCGATCGCGACCGAGATCGCGGTCATCAGCGCGAGGATGCCCTGCGAGACGAAGAAGCCGCCGTCGGCGAGGAAGGTCAGGCCGCGGTAGATCGAGAGGCCCGGCAGGAACGGCACGATCGCCGGCACCGCCACGACCAGCGGCGGCACCCGCACGCGACCGGCGACGGCGTAGGCCACGAGTCCGATGAAGAACGCCGCCGCCCCCGCGGCGGCCGCCCGGCCGAAGCCGGCGTACTCCACGCCCTGCGAGATCGCCGCCGCGACCGCGGTGATGAGGGCGACGGGCAGCACCGCCCGGCGCGGGGCGTACGACGCCACGCTGAACGCGGCCGCGGACACCGCCGCACCGACGAGGAGCGTCGGCAGCTCCGAGATGCTGCCGAGCTTGCCGGGAATGAGCTGGTCGAGCCGGAAGCCGAGGCCGCCGGCGATCGAGATGCCGAGCGCGACGCCGGCGATGATGCCCGCCGTGGCCATCATCGCCTCGATGAGGCGCGCGCTGGCGGTGAGGTAGAAGCCGGTGAGCGCGTCCTGGACGGCGCCCATCAGGCCGATGCCGGCGAGCAGCATGATGATGTTGGCGGTGACGGCGAGCGAGGGGTCGACGTCGACGGGTGACGCCGCGACCGCGGCGGCCAGCAGGGTCGCGATCGTGCCGCCGGCCACCTGGAGGTAGAAGAACGGCAGCCGCCGCCGGGCCATCACCAGCTGCACGCGGTCGATCAGCGCGGCGGAGACCGCGGCGACGACGGAGACGACCACGCCACCGCCGAGGAAGACGCCGACGGCAGCGGCCATCACGGACCACGCGACGGTCACCGCCCAGCGCGGGAACGCGTGGCCGAGCGAGACGATCGTCGCCATCCGCGACCGCGCGAGGTAGAGGTCGCACTGGTCGGTGAGGATGTCGCGGACCAGGTGGTCGACCGCGGTCAGGTCCTCGTAGTCGATGTCGCGCTGCTGCACGTGGCGCATCATCAGCGTCGGTACGTCGTCCACCGACCGCTGGTAGCTCATCGACAGGGCCGTGAAGGTCACGTCGATCTCGGCCTGGCGCAGGTCGAGGTGGTCGGCGACCGAGCGCATCGTCGCCGTCACGTCGGCGGCACCGGCACCCGAGGACAGCAGCATCTCGCCGATCCGCAGGCAGAGGTCCATGGTCAGGTGGACCTCACGGGCGCGCTCCGCGGCGTCCTCGGCAGCCTGCTCGGCCGCCGCTGCGTCGTCCGGTTCTTCGTGGCTGGAGAGGCCGTCCTGCTGGTCCACGCAGGCCATGGTCGCACCGCCGGCCGTCCGCCCGTCAGAGGGGTGATCCGGCCTCGCCGTGGGCTCCCTAGAGTTGGGCCATGCGCATCGACTTCCACGCGTCACCCGAGCCCACGCTCGGCGTGGAGTGGGAGCTGATGCTCGTCGACCGGGTGAGCCGTGACCTCGTCAGCAGCGGCTCCGAGCTGCACGAGCTGGCCGGCGGACGCCTCGACGACCCGAGCCGGCTGCACAAGGAGCTGCTGCGCAACACGGTCGAGATCGTGACCGGGATCTGCGACACCGTCGGCGAGGCGGTGACCGACCTGCGCGACACCCTCGCGGTCGTCGCGCCCGCGGCCCGCGAGCTCGGCGTCGACCTGATGGGCGCCGGCTCGCACCCGTTCGCCGACTGGTCCCACCAGCAGCTGACCGACGGCCACCGCTACGCCGAGCTGATCAACCGCACCCAGTGGTGGGGCCGCCAGATGCTGATCTGGGGCGTCCACGTGCACGTCGGCATGCCCGAGCGTGACCGGGTGATGCCGGTCCTGGCGTCGATGCTGACGACGTACCCCCATCTCCTCGCCCTCTCGGCCAGCTCGCCGATCTGGGCCGGCCAGGACACCGGCTACGCCTCCAACCGGGCGCTGATGTTCCAGCAGCTCCCGACCGCCGGGCTGCCGTTCACCTTCGACACCTGGGCCGAGTTCGAGAAGTGCATCGACGACCAGACCACGACCGGGATCATCGACTCGATGTCCGACGTGCGCTGGGACCTGCGGCCCGCGCCGCACCTCGGCACCCTCGAGCACCGGGTCTGCGACGGCATGTCCGACCTCGGCGAGATCGCCGCGCTCACCGCGCTCGTCCACTGCCTCGTGGTCGACCTCGACACCCGGCTCGCCGACGGTGAGGCGCTCCCGACGATGCCGCCGTGGCAGGTGCAGGAGAACAAGTGGCGCGCCGCGCGCTACGGCCTCGACGCCATCGTCATCCTCGACGACCGCAACCGCGAGCGGCTGGTGACCGACGACCTCGACGACCTGCTCGAGCGGCTCACGCCGGTGGCCCGGAGGCTCGGCTGCGAGGCCGAGCTGCGCACCGTGTCCGACATCCCGACCCGCGGTGCGTCCTACCAGCGCCAGCGCGCGGTCGCCCAGGAGTCGGGAGGCGACCTGGTCGCGGTCGTCGACGCGCTGGTCGCGGAGCTCGACCACTCGCTGCTCACGCTGAGACGCGATCTCACCGCCCTTGTGGCGGTCGTCACCGGGACGAGAGGATGCCCGGACGCCCTCACCCGGGGGGAAGCGGCGGAGGAGAACCAGTGGTCAACCCGATCGACCCGACTGCGACGGGCTTCCTGCTCGCCGAGAACCGCAACATGCCGATGCACGTCGGCGGGCTCCAGCTCTTCGAGAAGCCCGAGGGCGCGGGTCGCAACTACGTCCGCGAGATGTACGAGCAGATGCGCGACGTCGAGCAGATCGCCCCGCTCTTCCTCAAGCACCCGCACCGCTCCGCGCGCACGGCCGGCCAGCTGGTGTGGCAGCCCGACGAGCAGTTCGACATCGAGCACCACGTCCGCCACAGCGCGCTGCCCAAGCCCGGCCGGATCCGCGAGCTCCTCGAGCTCTGCTCGCGCCTGCACAGCACCCGCCTCGCCTGGGAGCGACCGCTGTGGGAGGCCCACGTGATCGAGGGCCTGCGCGACGGCCGCGTCGCGATGTACACCAAGACCCACCACGCCCTCGTCGACGGCGTCTCGGCGATGCGGCTGCTCGCCAGCGTGCTGTCGACCGACCCCGACGAGCGCAACATGCCCGCCCCGTGGGCGATGCGACCGCGTGCGCCGCGCGAGGAGCAGCCGAGGGACGACGGCGGTGCCTCGCTGGCCGACGTCTCGGCCGCCACGGTGCGTACGGCGCTCGCGCTGGCGTCCGAGGCCGCCGGGATGCCCGGCGCGCTGCTCCGCACCCTCAACAAGTCGGTGCGCAACGAGACGTCCGCGCTCTCGCTCTACGCACCGCGCACGATCCTCAACCAGAACATCACCGGCTCGCGCCGCTTCGCCGCGCAGGACTGGCCGGTCGAGCGGCTCCGGGCGGTCGGCAAGGCCACCGGCACGACGATCAACGACGTCGTGCTGGCGATGGTCAGCGGTGCGATGCGCACCTACCTCGCCGAGCTCGACGCGCTGCCCGACACCACGCTCGTCTCGATGGTCCCGGTCGGGCTCAACGCCAAGCAGTCAGGCCTGGCGTCGGCCGAGGGCGGCAACGCCGTCGGGGCGGTCATGGTGCAGCTCGGCACCCACCTGCCCGACCCGGCCGCCCGTCTCACCGCGATCCACCAGTCCATGAGGGACGGCAAGGACGTCCTCTCGACGATGACCCCCGCGCAGATCCTGGCGATGAGCGCCCTCGGCCAGGCGCCGGCCATCCTCGGCCCGGCCCTGCGGATGTCGGGCGTCGTGCGGCCGCCGTACAACCTCATCGTCAGCAACGTCCCCGGCCCGCGCACCACGCACTACTGGAACGGCGCGAAGCTCACCGGCACCTATCCCCTGTCGATCCCGATCAACGGGATGGCGCTCAACATCACCTGCACGTCCTACGACGGCAAGATGTGCTTCGGCCTGACGGGCTGCCGCCGCACCGTCCCGCACCTCCAGGTGCTGCTGCAGTACCTCGACGACGAGCTGAAGGCGCTGGAGCGGGCCGCCGGCATCTCCTAGGTGGTCGAGTAGCCCGCGAGCGCCAGCGAGCGGGCGTACCGAGACCAGATCCGATCGACGGTCTCGATACGCCTCGCTCGTTCCTCGCTCGGCTACTCGACCACCTGGGAGGATTCCGAGAGCCCCCCGCCGACGGTCTCGGCGACGGCGGTGAGGCGCGCGCGGGTGATGTCGGCGACCGTGGCGAGGCCGGCGAGGTGGGCGTTGGAGCCCACCCGGGTCGGCTCGGTGGAGTTGATGCTGATGCAGCGGCGGGTGCCGCCGTCGGCGGTGTTGGCGAGGGCGACCGCGTGGCCGGTGGTGCCGCTGCCGGCGAACGGGTCGAGGACGACCGCGTCGCTGGGCACGGTCGAGAGGATCCGGCGGACGAGCCCGGTCGGCTTGGGTGACTCGAAGACGTGCCCCACGAGGGCCTTGAGCTCGGCGACGGCGGTGTCGGTCGAACCGATCTCCTCGGCCAGCCAGATGGTCCGCAGCTTCTTGCGACGTCCGCCCTCACGCTCGAGCCAGTCGCGCTGGAAGATGTCGGCCCGCTCGCCGGTGCGCCCGCGGATCACCCGGCACTCGAGGTCGTCGGGGTGCTTGTCGACCTTGGGTCGCGACCACCGCCAGACCGCCGGGCGACCGTCGCCGAAGACGGGCGTCAGCGGGCGACTGCCGTCGAACGGCGTGGTCGCGACGCGGCCGGACGCCGGGTCGCCGTACAGCTCGAAGTGCAGCGTCGGCGCGGTGAGCGGGTTGAACTTCTTGTTGGTGTTGCGCAGCGGCAGGTAGCGGAAGCGCCGCCCGTCCGGCGAGGTCAGCGGGAAGTCGGCCTCGTCGACGGCCTCGGTCGAGCTGCCCTCGACGACGCACGACGGGAGGTGTCGTGCGTACGCCAGCACGTACTCGTGGCTCGTCGCGAACCCGCGGCCGAGCTGGCGCCCCTTCGGGTTGAGGTTGACGACGATCTGCGCGAGGAAGTTCGCCTCGCCGAAGACCTCGTCCATCAGCAGCCGCAGGTGGGCCGCCTCGTTGTCGTCGATGCTGACGAAGATCGCGCCGTGCGGCGCGAGCACCTCGCGCACGGCCACCAGTCGCGGCCGCATCATCGCCGTCCACGCGGCGTGGTCGCGGAAGCGGTCGGCGTACGCGAAGTCGTTGCCGGTGTTGTAGGGCGGATCGGTGTAGACGAGGTCGACCGAGCCGGGGGCGAGCCGTGGCAGGACGTCGAGGTTGTCGCCGGCGTGGAAGGTGTTCCAGGGCTCGGCGGGCACGCCGTCAGCCTAGGCCCGGGCGGACCGGGCGTGGACGCGCTGACCCCAATTTTCACACCAGTCCCACACCGTCCTTTACTCTGGAACGCGTGCCCCTCCTTCCTCGCCGCCCTGCCCTGACGTTCGCGACTGCCGGTGTGCTCGTCGCAGGCCTCGCCCTGGGGTCGGGTGTCGGGCCCTCCGTCGCGAGCGACCGCGACGGCGCCAAGGCCAGCGAAGGCTTCGGCTCGACGAGCGCGAACGGCTACCGCGGGCGCAACCAGACCTCGGACGGCAAGCCCGGCGTGGTCGTCGGTCCCCCGGTCAACCTGCGCGGGAAAGCCGCGGTCGTCGCCAACGAGACGGCGTACGAGATCGCGCCCGGCGTCACGCTGCGCGAGTGGGACCAGGTCGACGGCCGCCAGCCGATCGGCCAGGTGAAGATCAACCTGGTGACCGTCAACCTCGACGCTCCCAACCTCAGCTTCGGGCCGCTGACGCCCAGCTTCGTCACCACCCGTCGGACCGTCAGCCAGCTCGGCCGGTGGGGCAGCGCGCTGACCGCCGTCAACGGCGACTTCTTCGACATCGGCCGCACCGACGCGCCGATGGGCGTCACCGTCGACCCGGCCGAGGGCATCCTCACCGGGTCGCGCGACGGCTGGATCCCGGGCGTGAACTCGAGCCTGTGGTTCGACTCGTCGGGCCCGCACGTCAGCCCGCTCAGCATCCAGTACCGGATCCGCCAGAAGCCCGGCCTGATCGTCAACGGCTTCAACCACCCGCGCGTCCCGAAGGGCCGGGTCGGCATCTTCACGCACGAGTTCAACCGCACCAAGGGCTACCTGGTGACCGACGGCAAGAAGCGCGCCCGCGAGGTCGTGCTCCGCAAGAACCGCGTCGTGTCCAACAAGCCCACGCTGTCCAACGGCCTCAAGATCCGCTCGAAGGACCGCGTGATCATCGGCGCCGGCAGCGCCGCCGCCGACCTCAAGTCGCTGAAGAAGGGCCAGAAGGTCACCCTCGCCAAGCGGATCGAGGGCGGCCGCCCCACGGCCGCGATCAGCGGCGACCGGCCGCTGATCGTCAACGGCGTCAAGACCGTCATCAACAACACGATCGCCCACCCCCGCACCGCGGTCGGCATCGACATCGACAACCGGCGCCTCTACATCCTCGTGGTCGACGGCCGTTCGGCGACCAGCCGCGGCTACACGATGGTCGAGCTCGCCGACTTCATGACCGCGCTCGGCGTCGAGAACGCCATCAACCTCGACGGCGGCGGGTCGTCGGCGATGTACACCCGCAACGGCACCGGCGCGATGGGCGTGGTCAACGAGCCGTCCGACGGCGGCGAGCGCAAGGTCGCCAACGGCTTCGGACTGATGTACGCCGGTGAGCTGCCGCCGGTCGTGAACCTGATCCCGGTCCCCACGCCGACGCCCACCCCCACGCCGACCCCGACGGTGCCGCCCACCACGGTTCCGCCGACGACGCCGCCGCCGGCCTGACCGGCGCCGCTCCTCGAGGGACCGGGGCGCCTCAGGCGTCCGGGACGGTGAAGACGACCACGTAGGTCATCGGCGCCAGGCACTGGACGGTGCTCTTGGGCAGGTTGGGCACGACCTCGAAGCCGGCCTCCCCGGCGTCGATCGCGACGGCGCGCGGGGCCTCGCAGCCCACGACCACCGTGGCGGCGTAGGGCGTCGCCTCGGGCGCCAGGCCGGACTCGGCGCCGATCGCGGCACCGAGCGGTCCGGCGAAGGACGGGTCGAACTGGCCGGCGAAGTCGTCGACGGCCTGGTCGGTGTCGAGCACGAAGGCGAGCGTCGAGGCGGACCCGCCGACCTCGGTCGCGTGGACCATCGTCGCCTGGGTGACGCCGGCGGAGCCGACGACCTTGATCGTCTCGGCCGTCCCCGGGTCGGGCGTCGGCTCGCTCGGGGAGGGGGTCGAGGTGTCCTCCGTCGGGGAGGGCGTGCTGCTCGAGGCGTCCGGGTCGGTCGCGGTGTCGCCGCCGTCGTCGCCCGTGCAGGCGACGAGGCCGAAGGACACGGAGATGGCGAGCGCGGCGAGTGCGGTGGTCCTCGCGGCGGTGGTCCGGGTGGTCATCCGAGTAGTCATGGTGGTCCGACGATAGCCACGCCGGTTCCGCTCCGCCGTCAGGCACGTCGCTCGGGCACGTAGTGGGCAGGCCCGCCGCGTCTGGCAGGCTGCGCGCATGAGTGAGGGCGAGGCCGAGGCCGAGGGCAGGGCCGGGACGGAACCGGTGCGCGAGGCCGTACGCGCCTACGCCGCACGCCAGCCGCAGCTGGCCGCCGCCACCCAGGCCTACGTCGCCCTCATCCAGGTGCTGCTCGACGACGCGGGCATCGACTACCTCAGCGTCACCGGCCGCACGAAGAGCGTCGCGTCGTTCGCGGCCAAGGCCAACCGCACCGATGGCGACGGCCCGCTCTACCCCGAGCCCCTGACGCAGATCACCGACCAGATCGGCGTCCGCGTGATCACGTACGTCCACAGCGACGTCGCCGCCGTCGCGGAGGTCCTCGACGACGAGCTCGCCATCCTCGACGACCGCGACCTCGGCGAGGAGATGGCGCGCTCGGGCCGCTTCGGCTACGCCAGCCGGCACCTGCTCGTCCAGACGCTCCCCGACGCCGAGCTGCCGACGCTGGAGGGCCACCGCGCCAGCGTCCAGGTGCGCACGGTGCTGCAGCACGCGTGGGCGGAGTTCGAGCACGACATCCGCTACAAGGGCAACGTCCCCGAGGACGCGGCCGCCGACCTGGACCGTCGCTTCACCCTCGCCGCCGGCCTGATCGAGCTCGCCGACCGCGAGTTCGCGACCATCCGCGAGCGGATCCAGGCGGCGGCGCCCGGCAGCGCGACCGACGCCGAGGACGGGCAGATCGCCGGTCAGGACCTCGCGACGTTCCTCGCCGGCCACTACAGCGACGCCGGCTGGTCGCACACCGACCACTACGACTGGATCGCCGGCCTGCTGACCGAGCTCGGCATCGACACGATCGACGACCTCGCCGACCTGCTCACGTCCGTCGACGCCGACGCGGTGATCCGCCGGATGGGCTACCGCTACCCCGCCGGGGCCGTACGCCGCCTCGACGACGCGCTGCTCGCGATCTTCGGCGAGCAGTACGTCACGCTCGACGGCAACAGCCACCGCGCCACCCTCCTGCGCGCGCGGCTGGAGAAGCTGACCACGCCTGAGAACTGAGAAGTCGGCTTCAGGAAGGGCCCCTAGGGTTGGCCGCGTGAACAGGCCATCGTGGACGACCGTCGCCCCCCTCCTGGCCCTCGTGGCACTGGTGCCCGCCTGGTTCGCGCACCCCGAGAGCGCCGTCGTGCTCGGCCTGCTGGCGCTCCTGCTGGTCGGTGCCGTCCTGGCGGCCGTCCACCACGCCGAGGTCGTCGCCCACCGCGTCGGGGAGCCCTACGGCTCGCTGCTGCTCGCCGTCGCGGTCACGATCATCGAGGTCGGCCTGATCGTGACCCTGATGATCACCGCCGACAAGGACGCCTCCGGGCTGGCCCGCGACACGGTGTTCGCCGCGGTGATGATCACCCTCAACGGCATCGTCGGCATCTCGCTGCTGGTCGGGGCGCTCAAGCACCACCTCGCCGTCTTCAACCCCGAGGGCACGGGCGCCGCGCTGGCGACGGTGATCTCCCTGGCCGTGCTCTGCCTGGTGATCCCGTCCGTGACGACCTCGCAGCCGGGCCCGGAGTTCACCGGCGCCCAGCTGGCGTTCGCCGCGATCGCGTCACTGGCGCTCTACGGCATGTTCGTCTTCACCCAGACCATCCGGCACCGCGACTTCTTCCTGCCGGTGACCCACGGGCAGCACTCGCCGGTGGTGACCTCGGTCGGCGGAGGGGACTCGTTCCAGCACGAGCCGGTCGACCTCGACGAGGACGGCCACGCGGACCCGCCCACCAACCGCGCGGCCTACGCCAGCCTCGGCCTGCTGGTCGTGTCGCTGGTGGCCGTGGTCGGCCTGGCCAAGATCGAGTCGCCCGCCATCGAGTCGGGGGTGGCGGCGCTGGGCTTCCCGCAGGCGGTCGTCGGCGTCATCATCGCCCTGCTCGTCCTGGCGCCCGAGACGATCGCGGCCGTCCGGGCCGCCTCCCGCAACCGGGTGCAGGTCAGCCTCAACCTGGCGATGGGCTCGGCGATGGCCTCCATCGGTCTCACCATCCCGGCGATCGCGATCGCGAGCATCTGGCTCGACGGTCCGCTCGCGCTGGGCCTCAACCAGCTGCAGACCGTGCTGCTGCTCCTGACCGCCGCGGTGGCGATCCTGACCGTGGTCCCGGGCCGGGCCAAGACGCTCCAGGGCGGGGTGCACCTGGTGCTGCTGGCGGCGTTCCTCTTCCTGACGATCGCGCCCTGAGCCCGACCCGACCCCGGACGCACGTGAGCGGTGGCCCAGCCACGTTCCCGCTTCGGGGAAGGTGGCTGGACCACCGCTCGCGCGGCGGACCGAGGGTCAGCCGAAGTACTTGTCGAAGATCTTGTCGTAGGTGCCGTCCTCGCGGAGGTCCGCGAGGGTGCTGTTGATCCTGCGCAGCAGCGGGATGTTGCCGTCCTTCTTCACCGCCATGCCGTACTGCTCACCGGTGTCGAACTCGCGGGCGAGCTTGAGCTTGCCGTTGGACGCCACGAACTCGCCCGAGACGGTGTTGTCGAGCATCGCCGCGTCGATCTCGCCGGCGTCGAGCGCGGCCTGCAGGCCGGCTGCGTCGGCGTACGCCGTCACCTGGGTGGTGGCCGGGGCGAAGTCGCTCATGAACGTCTCGCCGGTGGTGTCCTTCTGGACGCCGACCCGCGCACCTGCGAGCTCGGTCAGCTGGTCGAGGCCCGAGCCACGCGGCGTGATGAGCGCCTGCTTGGCGTCGAAGTAGGGGCTGGAGAAGTCGAGCACGCGAGCACGCTCGCCGGTGATCGTCATCGCCGAGACCGCCACGTCGCAGACGTCGGTGTTGAGCGACGTACCGGAGGTGATGTCGTCGAACGGGACGTCGATGACGTCGAGGTCGACCTTCAGCCTGTCGGCGACCTGCTTGGCCAGGTCGACGTCGAAGCCGACCAGCTTGCCCTTCTCCTCGTAGACGAAGGGGGCGTAGGGGCTGTCCGTGCACACGGTGAGCGCGCCCTTGAAGACCAGCGAGACCTCGGTGAGGCTGTCGGCGGAGCTTCCGCTGGCAGCGCCACCGCAGGCGCTCAGGGTGGCCATCAGGGCCACGGAGGACAGCGCTGCCGCGGCAGCGCGCAGGGTGCTGGGACGTCGGTTCATGGTGTCAGTTCGCATTCGCGGTGAGCGACTCGCGCAGTCGCGTGAGGGCGTATTCGGTGATCTTCACGAGCGCACCCTTGGCCTGCTCGCGGTCGCGGGCGTCGAGGCTGATGATCGGGACCTCGGCCGGCAGGGCCAGCGCCGCGGCGATCTCCTCGGCGGGGTAGCGCGGTACGCCGTCGAACTCGTTGACGGCGACGATGAACGGGATGCCCTTGGACTCGAAGTAGTCCAGCGGCGAGAAGGACTCGTCGAGGCGGGCCACGTCGACCAGCACGATGGCGCCGATGGCGCCGCGGCACAGGTCGTCCCACATGAACCAGAAGCGGCGCTGCCCGGGCGTGCCGAAGAGGTAGAGGACCAGGTCCTCGGCCAGGGTGAGGCGACCGAAGTCCATGGCGACCGTGGTGGTGGCCTTGGTGGGCACGGCAGCGAGATCGTCGACGCCCTCGGACTCGTTGGTGACGAGTGCCTCGGTGCGCAGCGGGTCGATCTCCGACACGGCGCCGACGAGCGTCGACTTGCCGACGCCGAAGCCGCCGGCAATGACGATCTTCGTCGACGCAGCAGCGCGCTGTGCCTTAGTAGTTTCGAAGTCCACGGAGGGTCCTTTCGATGAGCTCGAGACGCTCATCTGTCGACGTGTTGTCGGTGATGGTGGCCTGGATGCGGATGAGGCCTTGCTCGATCAGGTCACCCAGCAGCACCCGGGTGACGCCGATCGGCATCTTGGTCAGTGCCGACACCTCGGCGACGGAACGCCGGTCGCAGACCTCGAGAACCTGCGCGGCGGGATAGCTGAGGACGGGCGCCTCGACACCAGGCTGGAGACGAAGGGTCGCCTCCATGGCCAGCTCGACCTTGGTGGCCGTGCGACCTGCGGTGATGGTGTAGGAGCGGATGAGGCGGGGTCGGTAGACCTCGTCCTCGGGCTCGTGTGGCGGCGTCATGTCACGGGTCCGGTCAGCCGCCAGTACCGACGCGGGCCTGGGCCTCGACGGTACTTCCCACGCGGTCCACCAGCAGGGCCATCTCGTAGCCCACCTGGCCGATGTCGGCCTCCTCGGTGGTGAGCACGGTGAGGTTCGACCCGTCACCGACGCTCATCAGCATGAGGAAACCCATCTCCATCTCGACGATGGTCTGCATCACCGAGCCGCCCTCGAAGAGGCGTGCGGCTCCGACGGCGAGGCTGGCCAGTCCGGAGGAGACGGCGGCGACCTGCTCGGCCCGCTCACCAGGGATGCTGGTGCTCGAGGCCATGAGGAGACCGTCGGCGGAGACGAGGATGGCGTGCGCGGCGTCGGGAACCTCTTCGACGAAGCGCGACATCACCCAGTCGAGGTCGCGGTCGTCACCAGCAGGGCTGGCGGCGGGGGCGGCGGATTCGTGAGTCATGCGGGGCCTGCTTCCGTGTGCTGAGTGGAACTTTGGGCTACCTGTCGACCACGGGAGACTCCCGCGGTGTGTGCCTGGAGACGGCGGCGGATTGCTTCTGGATCACGGGTCTTGGCCGCCTTCGGCGCCGTCACGCTACCGGGCACGAGACGCTCTCCCGGGGCACGACGCGGCAGTCCGGTGACGGACGCCGCAGCGGCGGCGGGCTCGGCGATCGGCGGGGCCTCGACCACGTTCTGCGCGGCGATCTCCCAGCCCCGGTCGACCTCGGTCTCGTGGATCTGGTCGGCGTCCCCCGTGAGGAATCCCGAGCGCATCGACTTGAAGATCGGCGAGTCACCGCCCGACCGGGCCGGCGTGCGGCCGTTGGACGAGTGACCGTTGAGCGAGTGGTCCGCCAGGGCGACCGGCTCGACGAGCTGCTCCTCCGCGGCGGGCTCCTCGACGGGCTCCTCGACGGGCTCCTCGGGCACTGCTTCGACGGGCACTGCCGCGACAGGCACTGCCTCGACGGACGGCACCTCGACGGGCTCCTCCACGGACTCCTCGACGTGGGCGACGTGGTCGTCCTGCTCGGGTCGGTGAGCACCGAGGCCCAGCGGGTCGTCCGCGTCGACACGTACGTCGTCGTGGTGCGCGTCGTGCTCGGCGACCGGCTCCTCGACGGGCTCGGCGACGTCCTCGACCTCGGCTCCTCGACCTGCTCCTCGGAGTCGGCCTCGTCGAAGGTGCCGGCGGGCAGCGGGTCCGAGAGCGGGTCGTGCGCCCGGGCGGGCTCGACGACCGGCTCGTCCTCGACGACCTCGGCGGCGGCAGGCTCCTCGGCAGGCTCCTCGGTGGACTCCTCGGCAGCTGCCTCGTGGGCGATCGTGCCGTCGACGACCGTGTCGTCGACGAAGGTGTCGTCTGCCACCGACTCCTCGGCGGCGGGCTCCTCGACCGGCTCCTCGACCTGCTCCTCGGCGCGGGCCTGCTCGGCCTGGGCGCGCTGGCGGGAGGCCAGGGCGGTGATCGGGACGACGGAGGCGACCTTCTGGACCCGGCTCGCGGCGGACTCGTCCGAGCCGGTCGCGGCTGCACCGGTCGGCTCCTCGCGCTTGCCGAAGAGCGGGCCGGTGGCACCGGACGTCTCGGGCGGCAGGAAGGCCTCGGCACCCGTGCGGGGCATGTTGGCCCCGGGCTCGCGGCGCGGCAGCAGGCTGTCGAGCGACGGGCGCTCCTCGGCGGCGGGCGCCACGGTCGTCCGGCTTCTCGAGCGTGACCGTCGGGGCGTCCTCCCGGACGGCTGCGGGCTCGTCGACAGGTGCGGTGACAGCCACCGTCTCGACGGGGACGTCGGTGGACTTCTGGCCTTCGCGGCCTTCTTGGCCTCGGCCTTCTCGACACGTGCCCGGTTGCGGGCCTCGCGGCGGGACTCCTGCGGGGCAGCCGGCCTCGACCGTCTCGACCGTGGTGGTCGCGTCGGTCTGGGCGGTGCGCGCGGCGCGCACCGGCGACCGGGGCGGTCGCCTGCGGCAGGTCGGGCAGGACCGCGGCGGGGAGCACGACGGAGGCCGTCATGCCACCACCCGGGTTGCGGGACAGCGAGGCGTCGATGCCGTGGCGGTCGGCGAGGCGCGAGACCACGAACAGACCCATCCGGCGGGCCGTCTCGGGCGTCGCCTCGGCGCCGTGGGCGAGGTCGCGGTTGAGCACCTCGAGCTCGGCCGGCGGGACACCCAGGCCGGAGTCGGTGATGGTGATGACCACGCCGTCGTCGGTCTGCTTGGCAGCCAGGCGTACGGGCTCGGTGGGAGGCGAGTAGGTGAGCGCGTTGTCGACCAGCTCGGTGAGGAGGTGGACCACGTCGGCCGCCGCCTCGTCACCCACGCGGGTGTTGAGGTGCGACAGGATCTGCACGCGCTGGTAGTCCTGCACAGCGGAGGTCGCGGCCTGGAGGGCCTCGCCGACGGTGAGGCTGAACTGGCCGGCGGCGCGGTTCGGGGCGTCGGCCAGGATCAGCAGGGAGTCGGCCGTACGACGCATGCGCGAGGCCAGGTGGTCGAGGCGGAACAGCGACTCGAGGCGCTTGGGGTCTTCCTCGTCGTGCTCGAGGCGCTCGATCTGGGCCAGCTGCTGGTTGACCAGCGAGGTGGACCGGCGCGAGAGCGTCACGAACATCGCGTTGACCGTCTGGCGGAGCTGGGCCTCACCGGACGCGAGGTGGATCGCCTGGCGGTGGAGGTCGTCGACCGCGCGGGCGACCTGGCCGATCTCCTCGTTGGTGGTGACGTCGATCGTGGTGATCGGCTCCGGCTCCTGGCCGGCGCGGATCCGGGCGACGGCGTCGGGCAGGCGGTGGCGGGCCACCGCGAGCGCACCCTCGCGCACCCGGTTGATCGGGTCGAGGAGGCTGCGGGCGATGTAGAACGCGATCGCGATGGCCAGTCCGAGGGCCAGGAGCGTCAGCGCGGCACCGATGATGGCGTTGCGCTGGGCGTCCGAGGCGGCCTCGTCGAGCGACGCGGTCACGCCCTTGGTGAGGGTCTGGGTGATCTCGTCGTAGGGCGCGTAGGCGTCCCGGCCGTCGAGGTTGGTCGCGGAGTCGTCACGGACCTGGCCGGCGTGCTTGGTGTTCTGCAGGCGCAGGAGGGCGGTCTGGTCGTCGGCACCGGCGACGGAGCCCGCGAGACGGTCGATGGCCGCAGCCTCGACGCCGATCTCCGAGAACAGCTCCTGCGACGTCGACTGCTTGAGGGTCACGGCGAGCAGGCCCTGCTGCAGGGCGAGGGACAGGCGACCGCTCATCAGCTGGGAGAGCTGCTCGAGCCGCGGCTCGGGCGTCTCCTGCGCGGCGTTCACGCTGGTGATGAGCTGGGAGACGCTGGACTCGAGCTGGCGGACGAGGGCGACCCAGGTGGCGGGGCCGAGCGTCTCGGCACCCGTGCCGCGCATCGCCTGGCTGAGGTCGAGCAGCGCGTCGACGTGGGCGGACTGGAGGTCGTTGAGGTCGGCGGCGTCCTTGGCCTGCGACAGCGCCTCACCGTTGGTGGCGATGTCGTCGATCGCGTCGATCAGGTCGCCCTGGCTGGCGGCGCTGTCGGTCTGCGCGGCCACCATCGCGGCCTCGGAGGAGGTCAGGTAGTCGATCGCGGGCTGGATGATCGTGACCTGCTTGGCGCTCGCGGCGGCCTGGCGGGAGTCGCCGAGGTCGCCGGAGACGCGCAGGCCGCCGAGGATGGCGGCGAGCAGCAGCGGGATCGTGAGCGCCATGGCCATCTTGCGGCCCAGCGGCCAGCCGGCGACCGAACTACCCGTGCCCTTCCGGGGCGGGGCTGCATCCTGAGTCATGTGTGCCTCACGTTGTCTGAGCGACTTCGACGATGAAACGTGCCCCGGGCGGCCGGAGCAGACTCAACCTAAAGACTCCGGCGACATTCCGTGGCGTTTTCGCAGAACTTGGTGTGACGCGGTGTAAAGGGATGTACGGCGGCCCGATTGAGCGTGATATCGGCCCCACGATCACCACACGCCACAGCCGGGCCGGGTCACGAGGGCGTGGAGTGACGGGTGGGACCTGTCCTCGGTCGGCCCACTGGTCCAGCCCTGTCGAGCCCCGTCCTGCCTCTTCCGCGCAGCGGGAACTTCGGGCAGGCTCACCCGCCATGACCCTTCATCTCGGGAAGGTCCGGCCGCTCGCGCCCGCCCTTGTCACCTCCCTCGTCCTGTCCCTCGTGCTCGCGCTGGCGGTGCTCGTGTCCCCGTCGGGCACGGCGCCGGCGCGCGCGGCCACGCCGCTGACCGTCAGCCAGGCCATCGGCCAGCAGACCGGCGCCACGCAGACCGTCCGCGGCTACGTCGTCGGCCAGCCGACCGCCACCAGCACGGTCGTACGCTCCGGCTTCCCCAGTGACTACGCGCTGGCGATCGCCGACTCCGCGTCGCAGACCAGCACGTCGTCGATGCTCTACGTCCAGATCCCCTCGGCCTTCCGCGCACAGTGGGGCCTGAAGACCAACCCGTCGCTGATGGGCAAGCAGATCGACGTGACCGGCGCGCTGTCGGCGTACTTCTCCCACCCGGGCATGACGAGCACGTCGGCCTTCGCGCTCGCCGGCGGCGGCACGCCGACCGACCCGCCGCCCACCAGCACCGGCCCCTACGACGGCACCTACTACGCACCCGCGATCGGCAAGACCGGCTCGGCGCTCAAGACGTCGCTGCACGACATCATCGACAACAACACGAAGCTGTCGTACGACGCCGTGTGGACCGCCCTGAAGGACACCGACCAGGACCCCAGCAACACCAGCAACGTCATCGAGCTCTACACGGGCCGCTCGATCGCGAAGAGCAACAACGGCGGCGGCACCGGACAGTGGAACCGTGAGCACGTCTTCGCCCAGTCGCGCGGCGGCTTCACCACCAGCGCCGGGCCGGGCACCGACCTGCACCACCTGCGGGCCGAGGACGTCACCGTCAACGGCACCCGTGGCAACAAGGACTTCGACAACGGCGGCACCGCGGTGTCGGGCTGCACCGACTGCTGGACCGACTCCGACTCCTTCGAGCCGCGCGACGCGGTCAAGGGCGACGTGGCGCGGATGCTCTTCTACATGGCGGTGCGCTACTCCGGTGACGACGGCTTCGGCGACCTCGAGCTGAGCACCGTCTCGGGCAGCGCGGTCCCGCGGATCGGCGACCTCGACATCCTGCTCGCCTGGAACGCCGCCGACCCGGTCGACGCCTTCGAGATGCGCCGCAACGACCGCATCTACGCGCAGTGGCAGGGCAACCGGAACCCGTTCATCGACCACCCCGAGTGGGCGGCCGCGATCTGGAACTGACGCACAGGGAAGGCAGTTCGCCCCGGCGGGCGTCGCGTCCACGCGTGACGAGGCACCCGGGCGGGGCGAACTGCCTTCCTGATGCAGCGCTACCTCTGTTCAGTGAGGTCCCGCTGGGTGTAGGCAGGGCACATGACCGCACTCGAGACCGAACAGCTGCTGACCGAGCTCGAGCCGGTGGTCGAGGAGAACCTCAACCGGCACCTCGCGACGGCCGACGAGTGGATGCCGCACGAGTACGTCCCGTGGAGCCTCGGGCGCGACTTCGCCGACCTCGGCGGGGACCCGTGGGAGGTCGCGCAGTCGCAGCTGTCGCCGATCGCGCGGACGGCGCTCGAGGTCAACCTGCTGACCGAGGACAACCTGCCGAGCTATCACCGTGAGATCGACCGGGCGTTCGGGCGCGACAGCGCGTGGGGCACCTGGGTGAACCGGTGGACCGCCGAGGAGGGCAGGCACGCGTTCTGCATCCGCGACTACCTCCTCGTCACCCGCGGCGTCGATCCCGTCGAGCTGGAGCGGGCCCGGATGGAGACGATGGAGACGGGCTACGAGGCGCTCGACAAGTCACTGCTCAACGTCTGCGCCTACGTCTCGTTCCAGGAGCTCGCGACCCGCATCTCGCACCGCAACACCGGGCGCTACACCGAGGAGCCGATCGCCGAGAAGCTGCTCAGCCGGGTCGCCAAGGACGAGAACCTCCACATGATCTTCTACCGCAACATCGTCACCGCGGCGCTGCAGCTCTCGCCGAGCCAGACGATGCGGGCGATCACGGAGGAGGTCGTCGACTTCCAGATGCCCGGCAGCGTCATCCCCGGCTTCTCCCGCAAGGCCGTGCAGATGGCCAAGGCCGGGATCTACGACCTCCGCATCCACCACGACGACATCGTCACCCCGCTGCTGCGGCAGTGGGGCGTGTGGGAGCTCGAGGGCCTCGACGAGGACGGCGAGAAGGCGCGCGACGAGCTGGCCGCGGCGGTCGCGGCCCTCGACGGCGAGGCGACCCGCTTCGTCGAGCGCCGCGCCGAGGCGGAGGCGAAGAAGGCCGCGCGCCGGGCCTGAGGCCTCAGGCCTTCTCGACCTCGCTCTGCAGCTTGAGGACGGTGGTGCCGTCCTCCTGCTCGATGACGTACGCCGGATCGTCGTCGCTGCCGTGCCGGGTGACCTTCTCGCCCTTGGTCGTGCGGGTGACGTCGTCGTGGTGCACCTCGGTGACCTTCCCCTCGGCCCACGACGAGCCCCACTTCCACTTCACGTTGGTGCCGGTGCGGATCGCCATGCCTCCACGCTGCCACGGCGTGCGGCACCGGAGATCACCCCTCAGGACCGGACGTGCATCCGCTCGCCCTGCGGGCCGAAGATCGCCAGCACCTCGGCGGGAGTGGGGCCGGGGTTGCCGACCCAGTGGGGCGTCCGGGTGTCGAACTCGACCACCTCGCCGGGTCCGAGGGTGAGGTCCTTGGTGCCGAGCACGAGTCGCAGCCGGCCGCTGAGGACGTAGAGCCACTCGTAGCCCTCGTGGGTGCGCAGCGACGGTGACGGCACGTCGTCGACGGGGATGACCATCTTGTAGGACTGCAGTCCCCCGGGTCGGCGCGTCAGCGAGATGAAGGTGCGGCCGTGGCGGACCACCGGCTTCGAACGCACCCGCGGGTCGCCGGTCTCGGGGGCGTCGACCAGCTCGTCGAGCGCCACCCGGTGGGCGCGGGCCAGGGGCAGCAGGAGCTCGAGGGTCGGCTTGCGCTGACCCGACTCCAGCCGCGACAGCGTGCTGACCGAGATGCCGGTCTCCTCGGCGAGATCGGTCAGCGTGGCCTCGCGCTCGAGCCTGAGCTGGCGCAGCCGGGGGCCGACCCCGCGGAGCACTCCTTCGTCGTCCATGCGCCCAGTTTGTCATTTCGGCAACAATGTTTGTCAAGACTGCGAAAGATGCCACATCATCGTCATCATGAGCACTGAGAAGACATACGACGTGGTGGTGGTCGGCGGCGGCGCAGCCGGCCTGAGCGGAGCGATGGCCCTCGGCCGGTCGAAGCGGTCGGTGCTGGTCATCGACGCCGGCGAGCCGCGCAACGCGCCCGCCGACCACGCCCACAACTACCTGGGCCGCGAGGGCGTCAACCCGCTCGAGCTGCTCGAGATCGGCCGCGCCGAGGTGGCGGCGTACGGCGTCGAGGTGCTCGACGACCGCGTCGTCGGGCTGTCCGGGGCGGTCGACGACTTCCTCGTCACGACCGTCGGCGGACGTCGCGTCCGGGCGCGGCGCATCCTCGTCACCGGTGGTGTCGTCGACGAGCTGCCCGACGTGCCCGGCCTCGCCGAGCGCTGGGGCATCGACGTGCTGCACTGCCCCTACTGCCACGGCTGGGAGGTGCGCGACCGGCCGATCGCGGTCCTGGCGACGATGCCGATGTCGGCCCACCACGGGCTGCTCTTCCGCCAGCTGTCCGACGACGTGGTGCTGGTCGTGCACGACGGGGTCGAGATCCCCGAGGAGGAGATGGAGAAGCTCGGCGCCATCGGCGTCCGCTTCGCCCACGGCACGCCGCAGGAGGTCGTGACCGATGGCGACGCTCTCGTCGGGCTGCGCCTCGCCGACGGCTCGGTCCTCGAGCGGGACGCGATCGTGGTGGCCACGCAGCCGCACGTGCGCGCCGACTTCCTCGGCCCGCTCGGCATCGAGCCGACGCCCTTCGAGATGAACGGTGCGGTCTACGGATCGGTCATCCACGTCGAGCCGAGCGGCGCCACCACGGTCCCCGGCGTCTTCGCCGCGGGCAACGCCACCGACATCTCGATGATCCTCATCGCGTCGGCTGCGCACGGCACCCGCGTGGGCGCGTGGATCAACGCCGACATCGCCAACGCCGACGCCGCGACGGCGGTGCGTGAGCGCCGCGACGGGTTCTTCGAGCGACCGGCCTGGGAGGAGCGCTACTCCGGCGACAAGGTGTGGAGCGGTCGCGTCAACGTCCAGCTCGCCGCCGAGGCGCCCGCCCTCACGCCCGGGCGCGCGCTCGACATCGGCTGCGGCGAGGGCGGCGACGCGATCTGGCTGGCCCAGCAGGGGTGGCAGGTGACGGCGGTCGACTTCGCCGACGCCGCCCTCGCGCGGACGACGACGCACGCCGCGGAGGCCGGGGTCGGTGACCGCATCGAGACCCGCCGGGTCGACGTACGCACCTTCGAGCCCGATGGCGAGACGTGGGACCTGGTCACGTCGCACTTCTTCCACCTGCCCGACGGCGGCATGCCGGACGTCGTACGCCGTCTCGCGTCCGCGGTCGCGCCGGGTGGCACGCTGCTCGTGGTGGGGCACCACCCGGACGACCTGGCGACCGGGCTGCGGCACGGACACACCAGCTTCATGTTCACCGCCGAGGAATTGCTCCCCGCGGTGCCGGAGGGCTTCGTGGTCGAGGCGTGCGAGGCCCGCCCGCGCACGCAGCTGCACCCGCACACGGGTGAGGAGATCGCGATCGCGGACGCCGTCCTGATGGTGCGCCGCACTGGCTGACGCCGTGGAGCGGGTCGGCATGATGGACGTATGAGCTCCCGGGATGCGTCCGTCGTGCCGCCCACCCGCACCTGGCTGACGCTGGTGCCGTTCCTCGTCGCCGTCGCGGTCGCGGCCGGCGTCGGCGGCCTGGCCGCGGCGGGGTCGCAGGCGACGTACCGCGCACTCGAGCTCCCGCCCTATGCGCCCCCGTCGTGGCTGTTCGGCCCGGCCTGGACCGTGCTCTACGTGATGATCGGCGTCGCCGGGTGGCTGCTGTGGCGGGCCGGCGGGTGGGACCGCGTGATGTGGCTGTGGGTGGTGCAGCTCGTGCTCAACCTGCTGTGGACGCCGCTCTTCTTCGCAGCCGACCTCTACACGGTCGCGCTGGTCGAGATCGTCGTGCTGGCGGCGTCGATCGCGCTGCTGGTCGCGTGGTCGTGGCACCGTTCGCGGGTCGCGGCGTGGCTGCTCGTGCCCTACCTGGCGTGGGTCTGCTTCGCGACGGCGCTCAACGCGGGGATCGTCGTCCTCAACTGAGGTCGAGCCGCTCGAGCACCTCAGCGACGATCCGGTCCACCGGCTCGGCGGGGTCGACGTCCATCCCCTCCTCATCGGGTTGGAGCGCCTCGAGGGTGTCGAGCTGCGACTCCAGCAGGCTGGGCGGCATGAAGTGCTCGCGGGCGTTCATCCGGTCGAGGATCAGGTGCTTGTCGCCGGTGCAGTGCACGAAGAACGTGGCGCCGCCGCCACGGCGCAGCACGTCGCGGTAGGTGCGGCGCAGGGCGCTGCAGGTGATGATCGTCGGCTCGTCGCGGGTCTCCCGCTCGGCCGTCCAGGTCGCGAGGGACTCCAGCCAGCCCCACCGGTCGGCGTCGGTGAGCGGCGTGCCCTCGCGCATCTTGGCGACGTTGTCCGGCGGGTGGAAGTCGTCGCCCTCCGCCATCTCCCAGCCGAGCTTCTCCTGCACGGCACGCGCGACGGTGGACTTGCCCGAGCCGGACACGCCCATGAAGACGAGGTGCAGCGTCATCCGATCGCCCAGACGCCGAGCGCGAGCACGAAGATCGAGAGGCCGAGCGTCGTCTCGAGCACCGTCCAGGTGCGCAGCGTGGTCTTCACGTCCATCCCGAAGAACCGGCCGACCAGCCAGAACCCGGAGTCGTTGACGTGCGACAGCACGGTGGCGCCCGCGGCGATCGCCAGCACCAGCGCGACCAGCTGCAGGGACGACGGGTCGGCGTCGGCGACACCGGCCGAGATGAGCCCGGCGGTCGTCGTCAGCGCGACGGTCGCGGATCCCTGCGCCACCCGGAGGATGGTCGCGATGACGAAGGCCGACACGATCAGCGGCAGGCCGAGGTCGGCGAGCGAGTCCGACAGTGCCGCGCCGATGCCGCTGTAGCGCAGCACGCCGCCGAACATCCCGCCGGCGCCGGTGATCAGGATGATCGCGCAGATCGGGCCGAGCGAGTCGTTGAGCAGCGACTCGATCTCACCGCGCGGGTAGCGACGGATCGCGAGGGTGTACGTCGCCACCAGCAGCGCGATGAGCAGCGCGACCGGCGTCTGGCCGACGAAGATCACGGCGTCGACGAGGCCGCCCTCGGCGTCGATCGACTCGTTGGTCCGCAGCGTGGTGAGCACGGTGTTGGCGCCGATGAGCACGAGCGGCAGCAGGAGGATGCCGAGCACGTGGCCGAAGCTGGGCGGGTTCTCGGCCTCGGAGTCACGGCCACCGGTGAGGACCGAGTCGTCGATGGGCACGTGCACCTTGCCGAGCCAGGCCGTCGTGACGACGTACACGCCGACGAACCAGGCGACGACCGCCACGACGACGCCGACGAGCAGCGTGAGCCCGATGCTCGCGCCGAGCTCGGTGGCGGCGGTGACCGGGCCGGGGTGCGGCGGGACGATCGCGTGCATCGCGGCGAACGCACCGGCGGCGGGCAGCGCGTACATCAGCACGGACCCGCCGAAGCGCTTGGCGACGGCGAAGATGATCGGCAGGAAGACCACGAGGCCGGCGTCGAAGAAGATCGGCAGACCGAAGAGCAGCGCCGCGACACCCAGCGCCAGCGGCGCGCGCTTCTCGCCGAAGCGGCTGACGAGGGTGTCCGCGAGGACCTGGGCTCCCCCGGTCACCTCGAGCAACCGGCCGATCATCACGCCGAGCCCGACGAGCAGCGCGACGGTGCCGAGGGTGCGAGCCGAAGGCGGCTATCGAGATCGTCGGCACGTCGCGCGAGCGGGCACGCCGGCGGCGATGGCGGTGCCGAAGCTGACCAGCACGAGCGCCACGAAGGCGTGCATGCGCAGGGCGATGATGAGGACGAGCAGGACGGCGACGGCGATCGCTGCGATGAGCAGCAGGGTGCCGGAGCCGTAGACGGGGTCCATGGTGTCCACGAGCGGGCCTCCGAGGTGGCAGATGGGTGGTCGCTACCACCCTAGACGGGACCTCGGACGACGGCGTTCTCCACAGATCCTCCGGCGCGGGTGTTGCTCGCGCTGCTCGTCCAGCACCATCGACCCATGATCCTCTCGGGCACGATCACCCTCTCCCCGTCCGACCACGTCGCCACGACCGCCGAGCTGCGGGCGCGGCTCGAGGACCTCGACGCGCGACGCCGGCGCGCGGACCGCTCCATCGAGGCCGTGCTCGGCACCTGGCGCGGCGGCGCCTCCGACGCCTTCCGCTCGCGGTGGGAGGAGTGGAGCTCCGCGACCGCCGGGGTCGTCGCGGAGCTGGCGGCGGCGGCGCAGGCGCTGGACCTGGCGCGGGCGGACGCGGTGGCCGCCGACTCGTCGTCCGAGCAGCTGGCGCGGCGGCTCGCATGACTGCCTACGACGTCGACCTCGACGAGCTCCGCGCCACCCTCGCCGACCTCGCCGCCTGCCAGCGCGAGCTGGTCGGCATCGCCGCCGAGATCGACCAGGCGCAGGCACGGCTGCAGGGCGGGTGGTCCGGCCGCGCCGCCGATGCCGAGGTGCTGTCGTACGACGCGTGGCGCGACGGCTGCGCCGACATGGTCACCGCGCTCGCGGGGCTGCGGGCGATCGTGACCGCCGCGGACGAGTCCTACTCGCAGGCGGCCTCCACCAACGTCCGGCTCTGGGAGCAGGTCAGCGCGTGACGCGCACGCGTCCGGGTCTCGTCACGGTGGCGTAGACGCCGAACATCGGCTCGCCAGCCCTGTTCGTGGGTCGCTGCCGCACGAGGGCCCGGAGGATCCTCGCGTCCTTCTCGCCCGTCTCGGGGTGGTGGTCGATGACGGCGCAGCGCGGGACCGGTCCGCCGATCCTCACGGTGGCCCCGCCGAGGTCGATCTCCCTGCCGAGCCAGGTGTCCTCGAGCCAGGGCTCGTCGGTGTCGAGGACGAGGGTGGCCCGGAAGCGTGCGGCCTCCACGTCCATCTCACGCAGGGACGCGGTGGTCACGACCGTGATGGGGTCACCGAACACGACCGCCGTCCTCGGTGCCCGCGCCAAGCTCACGTCCTGTCCGAGATGGCGTGAGATCAGCTCAGCGTGCGGACCGTCGGTGAGCGCGAGCTCGACGGGGCGGCCCCAGTAGTCGCAGGTGATCGTCTTGCCGCTGGCCGACGCCGGACCGTCGGCCTGCTCCCCGGTCGGCAGTGTCAGCGCCAGCTCGTCGTCGTACGCCTGCGCGACGATGCCCATCAGCGACGGGTGCTGCACCGTCCGGAGCACGCGGCGCCGCTCCACGTCGACGAGGCAGTACGCGCGATCCCCCACGGCCCCCTGCTCGTCGAGTTCGACGTGGTCGAGGTCGAGGTGGCGCATGCCCTTGACGGGTGCGAACCCGACGCTGCGCACCACGCCCTCCATGGGTCGCATGCTGTCACGCCCGGCGTGGGCGGAACTCGATGACGTTCGCCGGCCGCTTCCCGCTCGTTGCGGCGCGCGGGCGCGGCACCAGCGCGCAGTGCTCCGGCACCACCTGTCCATGCACGACGTTGTCGGCGACGGTGACGAAGTGGGTGGTGCGGTCGCCCGGGCCGCGGCCCACCACCGCTCCGCTGAGCACGTGGTCGAAGCCGAACCCGTCGAACCTCGCGCGTCCCTGCGCCTTGGCGCCCGCACGCAGCAGGTGGTCGACGACGAACCGGAGCGTGTCCGCCATCCACTTCGCGTCCTCGGCAGTGGTGTCCCACTCGAGGCAGCAGCCGTCGTGACAGACCTCCCAGCCCATCCGCGCGAACGGCACGGCGTGGTCGCCCCGCCCCGTCGGCGTACCTCGCAGGGTGCGGTCGGAGTCGAGCAGGTCGAGGAAGTAGCCGCGCTCGACCTCGTTGAGAGGTGGCCGGACCTGGATGCAGCCGATGAAGTCGGTCATGCCGGTCTCGTGCCCGCGGGAGGACGTCCCGGAAACGCGCCCCGCGCAATCTGTGGACAAGTCCCGTCTCTCCACAGATTGGTCCGACGGGGTCGCGACCGACCTCGCGTCGCGGCAAGGGTGGTCGGTGTGCGGATCAGTGTGGAGTGCGGCGGGTTCACCCGGGCGGCGGACGCCTGCCTGACGGCGAACCAGACCAGCGCGGTGCTCACCTCGTCGCTGACGTCCCGCCTCGCGGCGACGGCGGGGATGGCGGGTGACGACGCGACGAGCACCGCCTTCGCCACGGCGTACGACGCTGGAGCGCGCGAGGCCGTCGCGGCGCTGGCCGACCTGACGCACGCCTTCATCGGCGCCGGCCGCCTGCTGACGACGACCGGCGCCAATCACGAGACGGCGGAGTCCTCGGCGGGCAGCCTCCAGGTCCTCGGCTACTCCGGCGGCGACCTCCACGAGTCGGCCTACGTCCGGGTGCGGCCCGCGGCGCCACCACCGAGCCTCGGTGGTCGAGATCTCGCGCTCACCGGCGTCGACGCCTGGATCCTCGGCCAGGTCGAGGGCTTCGTCTGGCCCGGCGCGGACGTCGATCGACTGAGCGCCGCATCGACCGCATGGCGGCGAGCAGCGGCCTCGACGGCGGGGCTGGCCGACCACGTCGACGTCGCGATCACGATGGTGCAGGCGCAGCACTCCCCCGAGGTCCCGCTCGCGGTCGATGCGCTGGGCGACCTCGCGACCCTCGTCGGCGACACCGCCTGGCAGCTGTCACGCCTGGCTGACGCGTGCGAGGAGTACGCCGCCGCGGTCGAGGCGACCCGCGAACGCACCCGCGCACTGCTGTCCGAGATCGGCCAGATGATCGTGGAGGGTGCGGCCATCTCGGTCATCGTCACCGGCCTGACCGGCGGGTCCGGGGCGGCGTCGGTCACTGCGGCAGCCGCCAGGGTGCGGTCGCAGGCGCCCCTGCTTCTACGCACTCCTCACAGCCCTCCGTGCCGGCGTCGCCACCAGCGCCGCCCGCCTCGAGCGGTGCGCGACGACCTCGCCATCGTCCGCGCGAGGGCCGCGAAGTTCATGCGCGTGCCCGCGCGCGACGAGGTGGGGGCAGTGCGCCGGCTCGGTTCTCCGACGCACGCCGCGCAGTTCTCCGAACGACAGCTGATGAAGAAGTTCAAGCACGCCGCCGCGTTCGGTATCGAGGGGCCCTACAACGCCGCCAACTGCCGGCGGTTTGAGGAGGCTCTGCGTCGCTTCCTCTATCGCCGGGCACCGTGACTCGTGGAGGAACCATGCGGGGGCAACCGCAGATTCGTCGTCTTTCACTACGATCCGACAACGAGGATGTGCGTCGCCAGGACGAAGGCAGGCGACTTCATCTCTGGCTGGAAGCTCAGCGCAGCCCAGAGCTGGAAGGCATCACGCAGAAAGGACATCTCGGTGCAGGCTGAGGCCCAGGCGCATCTCGC
>CAWCGM010000041.1:0-125602 GCA_963795095.1 uncultured Actinomycetota bacterium
TGTGGCGCTTGCCGGCGCCGGTGATCTCGGACTCGATCAGCTCGAGGTTGTGCGGCACGACGACCAGGCGCCCGTCGTGGAGCAGCCCGCGGCGCGGCGTGTGCTCGACGTGGTGGACCGCGGTCCACGGCAGGCCGCGCCAGGTGCGACCGAGCCGGATCCGGATGCCCTGCGCATCGGCGACCAGCAGGGGCGTACGCGCGTCGACGAGGCTGGCGAGCCAGTAGGCGCCGAGCAGCCCCATGACGACCACGAAGGCCCAGTCGAGGGCCGACCCGCCCTGGGCCGCGCGGCCGAGGTAGGCGATGGCGACCGCCGAGGCGGTCAGCCCGACACCGGCAGCGACGCCGGCGTGGCGGCGTACCTCGATGCCGTCGGGGGTGGCGGAGAGCTCGCTCTCGTGCGTCCCCTCCGACGACAGATCGGTCTCGTCCTCGTTCAGCATGGCGCCCATCAGGCTCCCCCCTCCAACGTCGCGATCACGGAATCAAGCTCGTCGGGCTTCACCAGGACGTCACGGGCCTTCGAGCCCTCGCTGGGCCCGACGACCCCGCGGCTCTCCATGATGTCCATCAGGCGTCCGGCCTTGGCGAAGCCGACGCGCAGCTTGCGCTGCAGCATCGACGTCGAGCCGAACTGGGTGGAGACGACGAGCTCGATGGCCTGCACCACGAGCTCCATGTCGTCGCCGATGTCGTCGTCGATGTCGCGCTTGGCCGCCGCGGGCGCGGTGACCTCCTCGACGTAGGTCGGCTCCAGCTGGTCCTTGCAGTGCTTGACCACCTGGTGGATCTCGGCCTCGGTGACCCACGCACCCTGCACACGCACCGGCTTGCTGGCACCCATCGGCAGGAAGAGCCCGTCACCCTGGCCGACGAGCTTCTCCGCGCCCGGCTGGTCGAGGATGACCCGGCTGTCGCCCAGCGAGCTGGTGGCGAAGGCGAGCCGCGACGGCACGTTGGCCTTGATCAGGCCGGTGACGACGTCGACCGAGGGGCGCTGCGTCGCGAGCACCAGGTGGATGCCGGCTGCACGCGCGAGCTGCGTGATGCGGACGACCGAGTCCTCCACGTCGCGCGGCGAGACCATCATCAGGTCGGCGAGCTCGTCGACGATGACCAGGAGGTAGGGGTAGGGCGTGAGGACGCGCTCGCTGCCCGCCGGGACCTCGACCTTGCCCGCCCGCACGGCCTTGTTGAAGTCGTCGATGTGGCGGAAGCCGAAGTTGGCCAGGTCGTCGTAGCGCATGTCCATCTCGCGCACGACCCAGGCCAGCGCCTCGGCGGCCTTCTTGGGGTTGGTGATGATCGGGGTGATCAGGTGCGGCACGCCCTCGTAGGCGTTGAGCTCGACCCGCTTGGGGTCGATCATGATCATCCGGACCTCGTCGGGCGTCGAGCGCATGAGGATCGAGGTGATCAGCGAGTTGATGAACGACGACTTTCCGGAGCCCGTCGCGCCGGCCACCAGCAGGTGCGGCATCTTCGCCATGTTGGCGACCACGAAGCCGCCCTCGACGTCCTTGCCGAGCCCGGCCACCATCGGGTGGTGGTCGGAGCGGGCGGTGTTCGACCGGAGCACGTCGCCGAGGGAGACGATCTCCTTGTCGAGGTTGGGGATCTCGATGCCGATCGCCGACTTGCCGGGGATCGGGCTGAGGATCCGCACGTCGGCGGAGGCGACGGCGTAGGCGATGTTCTTCGACAGCGCGGTGACCTTCTCGACCTTCACCGCGGGGCCGAGCTCGACCTCGTAGCGGGTGACGGTCGGGCCGCGCGTGTAGCCGGTGACGGCGGCGTCGATGCCGAACTCCTCCATCACCTGCATCAGCCGCTCGACGACCGCGTCGCTGGCCTTGGAGCGGGCCTTGTGGGGCGAGCCGGGCTTGAGCGCGGAGTTGTCGGGCAGTGAGTAGGTGATGTCGCCGGACAGCGCGAGCTGCTCCACGCGCCCCGGGAGCGGGGTGTGCGGCGGCGGCTCGAGGGTGCCGGTGTCGGCCTCGGCGCCGCTGCGGGCGGCCGGGACGGCCGGGGTGACCTCGGTCGGGGCGTCGGCGGTGGGGTCGGCGAACAGGTCGATGCCGTAGTCCTCGACGGCCTCGTCGTCGGTGGCCACGTCCTTCTTGCGGCGGCGCTTCCTCAGCTCGCGGTCGCTCAGGACCGGGCTGTCGTAGGCGGGGTCGCCCATCTCGGGGTCGATGTCGTCCTCGAGCATCGAGCGGCGGCGGGTGCGGACGGGCTTGGTGGCCTCGTCGCCGGCCGGCTCGACCTCGGGCGCGGTGCGGCCGAGCGCCTTGTCGCGCAGCGCGGCGAGCTTGACCGGGATCTGGTAGACGGGCGTCGCGGTGATGATCAGGATCCCGAAGATCGCGAGCAGCCCGAGCAGGGGCACCACGACGTACGGCGTCTGCATCAGGTCGAGGAGCAGGCTCGAGGTGACGTAGCCGACCGCTCCCCCGGCCTCCTGCAGGTTGGTGGCGTCGCCCAGGACGGGCTGCGGGTTGCCGTTGGCGATGTGCACGATGCCGAGCAGCCCGAGGCCGAACGCGGTCCAGCCGATCACCTGGCGACCCGCGGGGCCGTTGCGCTCGGGGTCGCGGAGCGTGCGCCAGCCGGCGTACACGAGGAAGAGCGGGACGAACCAGCCGACCTTGCCGACGGCGCCGGAGGTGACCGAGCGCGCGAAGTCCATCACGCCGCCCGGCAGCTGCCACCAGACAGCAGCGGCGGCGATCGTCGCCAGGCCGAAGAGGAAGAGCCCGGCACCGTCGCGACGGTGCTCGGGGTCGAGGTCGCGGGCCGACTGCCCGATCGACCGGGCGACGGCACCGAGGGCGTGGGCGATGCCGAGCCAGACGGCTGCGATCCCGCGTCCGACCGCACCGAAGGCCCGCGAGACCGGCCCCGGCCCGTTGCGCACGGCACGAGGTGCCGGACGCGACGCGGGACGACGCTTGGCCGCGCTGGAGCCGCTCCGGCCCCTCGTCGCGCTCGAGCGAGGGGCGGGCTTGCTGGTACTCCGGGATCGGGTGCTCGAGGCCTTGGACCGGCTCTTGGAACCGGACGTGCTCGTGCTCCGCGACCCCGGCGGGGAAGACGTACGGGTCGCCATGCTGTGACCCTACGGCCAAGTCACACCAGCCACAGGGATCACACGCGTGCGTGTCGTGCGCGAGCAGTCCGAGGGAGGGGTGACTCCACCCCTGAGGAGCATCTCGGTCGCGATCAGTAGGAATTCCAACTAACTCGCGGCGTGGGCCTTCCGAGAACCTGAGGAAATCCTTAAGGTGACCGGGATCACCCACACGTTCCGGGTGACGACATCTCGAAGGGAACAACCACGTGAAGGTCCTCCACAGGGGGCTTGCGTTGGCGGTTGTCGGAGCAGGCCTCGCTGCCTCTCCCCTCATCGCCACCCAGGCAACAGCAGCAGAGAAGGCCGAGCCCTCTCTGCTCGCGCAGCTGCGCAACCAGGCCGACAAGGCCGTCACCGTCACCGACCAGGCCGCCACCGGCGAGATCGGGTTCGTCCGCACCAAGGGCGACCTGCTGCCGGGACGCACCGCGACCGACGCTCCGTCGGCGGGCGCCAAGGTCGACGCCTACCTCGGCACGTACGCCCCGCTCTTCGGCGCGCGGGCGGGCGAGCTCGAGCAGACCGACGTCTCGGCCACGCCGTTCGGCTGGACGGTCAAGTACCAGCAGTCCTACCGCGGCGTGCCCGTGTGGGCCGGCGAGCTGAAGGCGCACGTCGCCGAGGACGGTGACCTCACCGCGGTGACCGGCTTCGCCGCCCCCGACCTCGACCTCGACGTGACGCCGGGCTACGACGCCACCACCGCCGCCGCCCGTGCGATCGCCTTCGTGACGGCCGAGCCGCCGGAGAGCGACAACGGCCAGGCGGACACCTCCGGCCTCAAGGCCGCCTCCAACGACCTCGTCATCTACCGCGAGGGTCTCGTCAAGGGTGAGCCCGGCAAGGCCGTGCTCGCCTACGACGTCCAGGTCTCCAACATCACCCCCACGGGCGGCACGATCCGCGACCGGGTGATCCTGGACGCCAACTCGATGAAGCCGCTCAACCGCTACTCGATGATGGCCGACGACCTCGACCGGACCCTCTACACGACGAACTACAACCCGGGACCGCCGCCCACCGGTGGCACCCCGAGCCTCGTGTGGGCCGAGGGCCAGAACCCCGCCGTCCTGGACACGAACCAGGACTACCGCAACCTGATGGACTCGTCCGCCGAGTCCTACTGGATGCACATGAACACGTTCGGCATCGACTCCTACGACGACGCGGGCGGCGAGCGGGTCACGCTGCACAACCGTCCCGACGCCTGCCCCAACGCCTCGTGGAACGGCTCGTACACGAGCTACTGCACCGGCGTCTACGCGGACGACGTGGTCGCCCACGAGTGGGGTCACGCCTACACCGAGTACCAGACCGGTCTGATCTACCAGTGGCAGTCCGGTGCCCTCAACGAGTCGTACTCCGACGTGTGGGGCGAGACGGTCGACCTGATCAACGGTCGCGAGGACGCGGGCGAGGGTGACCTCGTCACCAAGCGCCCCGACGGGCTCTGCTCCACGCACTCCCCCGCGCTCCCGACGCTGAGCATCAACAGCCCGGAGAGCATCGCGAAGATCTGCCTCACCGGTGGCGCGTCCTTCGGCGCCCCGCCGACCGCCGGTGGTCTCACCGGTGAGGTCGTCCTCGCCGCCGACGCAGTCGAGGCCGGTGGCGGCACCGCCTCCGACGGCTGCTCGCCGTACACCAACCAGGCCGCGGCCGCCGGCAAGATCGTCATGGTCGACCGCGGGCTGTGCACCTTCGAGGAGAAGGCGGCACAGGCCACCGCGATGGGCGCCGCTGGCGCTCATCATCGGCAACCGTGACGACGCCCCGATCGGCATGTCCGGCAGCAACACCACCCTGGTGACGACGGTCTCGATCGGTCTCGGCGACCGCGAGACGATCAAGTCGACCATCAAGGGCGGCCAGGCCGTGACGGTGACCATCAAGGACGCCACCACTGCCGACAAGGCCGAGTCCTACCGCTGGCTGATCGGGGAGAAGTCCCCTGCCTTCGGCGGTGCGATCCGTGACATGTGGAACCCCACCTGCCACGGCGACCCCGGCAAGGTCTCGGACGCCGAGTACAAGTGCTCGTCCGACGACAACGGCGGCGTGCACGGCAACTCCGGTGTGCCCAACCACGGCTACGCCCTGCTCGTCGACGGCGGCACCTTCAACGGTCAGACCGTCACCGGGCTCGGCATCGACAAGGCCGCGAACATCTACTTCTACGCCCAGAACTACATGGGCCCGACGTCTGACTTCGTGGACCACGCCGACTCGCTCGAGCAGGCGTGCGCAGACCTCACCGGTCTGCCCATCAAGAAGCTCAGCGTGACCAGCGGTGCCACCCCGGGCAACGCAGCACCGATCACCGCGACGGACTGCGCCCAGGTCACCGCGATGACCAACGCGATCGAGCTCCGACTGGACCCGACCGCGAAGTGCAAGTGGACGCCGCTGCTCAAGAAGGACGCCCCCGCGCTGTGCGGCGAGGGCTCCACCAGCAGCGTCGTGTTCTCGGAGAACTTCGACAGCGGCCTCGGCGCGTGGTCGAAGGGCGAGGTCATCGACGCGACCGGTTCGGTGAGCCTGCCGTGGCGTTCGTCGGCCGTCTACCCGGGTCGCGAGAACGTCGGCCGCGTGGCCTACGGTCCTGCTCCGGACGCCGGCGACTGTGCCACCGACGCCCCGGACAACCTGTCCAGCAGCGACTCGATCACGAGCCCGCCGGTCCTGGTGCCCGCGGGCAAGGCGATGCGCCTCTCGTTCGACCACTACGTGGCGACCGAGTCCAAGTTCGACGGTGGCAACGTCAAGCTGAGCATCAACGGCGGCGCCTTCGCGGTCATCCCGAACGCGGCCTACGTGTTCAACGCGCCCAACATCACCCTCGACCCGGCCGTTCTCGCGGGTCAGCCCAACAACACGAGCCCGCTCGCGGGCCAGCCGGGCTTCAGCGGGACCAACCCCGGTCGCGCGTCCGGTTCGTGGGGCACCTCGCAGGTCAACCTCGAGGCTGCTGGGGTCAAGGCGGGGGACAACGTCCAGATCCGCTTCGACATGGGTCGTGACGGCTGTGGCGGCGTCGACGGTTGGTACGTCGACAACGTGTCGGTGACGGTCTGCGAGGACACGAACACCGCGGTGGCGGCCACGCACGTCCCGGAGCCCTCGGAGTTCGGCACTGCGTCGCGCGTCGACGTGTCGGTCTCCGCGGCCAACGGCGGTGTCCCCACGGGCACCGTGGACGTCCTGAAGGCCGATGGGTCGAAGATCGGCAGCGGGACGCTCGCTGGTGGCAAGGCATCCGTCGCGCTTCCGGCGGACCTTCCGGTCGGCACGCACGTGCTGTCGGTGACGTACTCCGGCAAGGGCGGCTTCAAGCCCTCCACCGGTTCCGTCACGGTGACCGTCAAGAAGACGGTGGCGCCGACGGGCAAGGGCGACTCGGTCACCAGGGCCAAGGTCTCACCGAAGCGACCCAGCTTCGGCAACGACTTCACGGTCATCGGCAAGGTCAAGGCCGAGGGTCTGGCCACGCGCAGCAGGGTCGTCTTCAAGATCGACGGCAAGCGCATCGGGTCGCGGAAGATCCGCGAAGGTCGCGCCGTGATGACGGTCCGCCGCAACTACGGCGTGGGCAACCACAAGCTCACGGTCATCTACCGCGGCACGTCCACGGTGGCGAGGAGCAAGGACAAGGTGACGTTCCGGATCACCCGCTGATCCAGAGCACGCCAGCATGACGAGGGCCCCGGTGGAGATGTCCACCGGGGCCCTCGCCCTGTCCTGGGGCTTGGCTCAGGCGTCGCGCGTCGAGCGCAGCGGCAGGGTGAACGTGAAGGTGCTCCCCCGGCCCAGCTGGGAGGCGACCGAGAGGGTGCCGCCGTGGGACTCCGCGATGCGCTGCGCGATCGGCAGGCCGAGACCGGTGCCCGGCACCGACAGCGCGTTGGGGTTCGTCGAGCGGTGGAACGCCGAGAAGACGTGCGCCTGGTCCGTCACCGAGATGCCGAGCCCGGTGTCGGTGACCTCGACGCTGACCTCGTCGTCGGAGACCGTCATCGCCACCTCGACCGAGCCGTCCTCGGGGGTGTACTTCACCGCGTTGTCGACCATGTTGTCGATGACCCGCGCCAGCTCCTCCGGGTCGCCGAAGACGACGACGGGCCCGGAGCCGGACGAGGTGAACGAGAGGCGTACGCCGGCCTGCTTGGCGCGGATCCCGAGGAGGTCCACGCTGGCCTCGCACAGCTCGGCGAGGTCGACGGCGCGCCGCACGGTCTCGCGCCGGCCCTGGATCCGTGAGTAGTGCAGCAGGTTGGCCACGAGGTTGTTGAGCCGTTGCGCGTTGCGGATGATCGCGTCGATCGAGGTGAGGTCGGGGTGCCGGTCGGCGATGAGCTCGGCGTGGCCGAGGATCGCGGTCAGCGGCGTCTTGAGCTCGTGGGAGATCGTGGCGATCAGCTCGCTGCGGTAGCGCGCGAGCTCGCGGAGCTCCTGCACCAGCCGCTGCTCGGTCTCGAGCACGCGCGAGGCGCGCACCGTCTGCGCCAGCAGCCGACCGACCTCGAGCACGGCGTCGGCCTCGGCGGAGGTCAGCGGGCGCGCGTGGCGGGCGAACCCGAGGACGAGGTAGCCGACCAGCTCGTCCCGCGAGACGAGGGGGCACACGAGCGCCCGCTCGACCCGCATGCCGCGCATCAGCCGCTGCATGCGGGGCGCGCTGTGCGGCAGCTGCGCGGACGTCTGGTCGGTGACCCCGAGGTCGATGAGCACCTTCAGGTCGTCGAGCTCCGCGAGGTCGGTGCGGATCTCGGGGACGTCGTCCTCCGGGGTGAACGCCAACGGCGTGGCGATGCCGATCTGGCTGCCCTGGGCGTCGGCGGGGAAGGTCCGCACCACCGTCTGCACGGTGCCGAAGCACTCCGCGACGGCTGCGACCGCCGAGGTCAGCGCCTGCGGCAGGCTGTGCTGGGTGCCGGCTCCCGCGACCGAGGTCAGCATCCGGTCCAGCCGCAGCCGGTCGGTGAGCCGCTCGCGCTCGCGGGCGTTGGACAGGGCGACGCCCGCCTGGACGGCGAACATCTCGAGGAGCTCGCGGTCGGTGGAGCTGGGCACGCGGTCACCGGGCGGCAGGTCGACGGCCATGTTGCCGAGGAGCTCGCCACCGGCCGAGTAGAGCGGCGCGTAGAGGGCGTGCTCGGGGTGCCAGGCCTCGGGGTCGTCGCTGATCGGCACCTCGGGGATCCAGGCCGCGCGCAGGCGCTCCTCCGACATCCGGCCCGCGGGGACGAAGCGGAGGATGCCCCACCGGTCGGCCTCGCGGAACTCGTCGAGGATCTGCTCGGCCGGCGTCCTGCGGTGCAGGATCTGCGCGACCACCTCGGGCGGTCCGGCGACGTTGGTCATCACGAGGGTGTCGCCCTCGAGGCGGGCGATGGCCGAGACGCCGTAGCCGAGGACGTCGACGACACCGTGGGCGATCTCCTCGAGGATCACCTCGGTGTCGGTCGAGGAGTTGACGCGGCGCATGAGCTCGGCGAGACGGCTCAGCGCACCCATGTTGTGCGGCACGTGCACCTCCCCACCCAGATCGCCGTCGGCACCGCTCGTCCCCGGTTGCCCCGCGGGAATCCTAGGGCTTGCACCCAGCGGTCACGCCTCGATCACGACAGGAATGATCATGGGGCGCCGGCGGTGTGCGCGGTTGACCCAGCGGCCGACGACGCGGCGGATGGTCTGCTGGAGCTGGTGGGAGTCGGTGACCCCCTCCTGCACGGCGGCGTGGATCGCGTCGATGATCGGCTGGCGGATCTCGTCGAACGTCGTCTCGTCCTCGGCGAAGCCGCGGGCGTGGATCTCGGGACCGGACACGACCTTGCCGGTGACGGAGTCCACGACCACGATGACCGACAGGAACCCCTCCTCGCCGAGGACGCGACGGTCCTTCATCGAGGCCTCGGAGATGTCGCCGATCGTGGTGCCGTCGACGAAGACGTAGCCGACGTCGACCTTGCCGACCACCTTGGCGACGCCGTCGATCAGGTCGACCACGACACCGTCCTCGGCCAGCACGACGTTCTCGACCCCGGTGGCGCGGGCGAGGTCGGCGTTCGCCCGCATGTGGCGGACCTCGCCGTGCACCGGCATCACGTTGCGCGGCTTGACGATGTTGTAGCAGTAGAGGAGCTCGCCGGCGCTGGCGTGGCCGGAGACGTGCACGAGCGAGTTGCCCTTGTGCACGACGTTGGCGCCCAGGCGGGAGAGGCCGTTGATCACGCGGTAGACGGCGTTCTCGTTGCCCGGGATCAGCGAGCTGGCGAGGACGACCGTGTCGCCGGGCTCGAGGTGCACGAAGTGGTGGTTGCTCTGCGACATCCGGCTCAGCGCGGCGAGCGGCTCGCCCTGCGAGCCGGTCGAGATCAGGACCTGCTTGTGCGGCGGCAGGTCGGCGAGCTCCTTGGCCTCCACCATCACGCCGGGCGGCACCGTGAGGTAGCCGAGCTCCTGCGCGATCGCCATGTTGCGCACCATCGAACGCCCGACGTAGGCGACCTTGCGGCCGTGCGCGACGGCCGCGTCGAGCACCTGCTGCACGCGGTGCATGTGCGAGGCGAAGCAGGCCACGATGATCCGCTGCTCGCTCTTGGCGAAGACCCGGTCGAGCACCGGGCCGATCTCCTTCTCCGAGGTGGTGAAGCCGGGGACCTCGGCGTTGGTGGAGTCGGTGAGGAAGAGGTCGACACCCTCGTCGCCGAGCCGGGCGAACTCGTTGAGGTCGGTGATCCGGCCGTCGAGCGGGAGCTGGTCCATCTTGAAGTCGCCCGTGTGGAGCACGACGCCGGCCCCGGTGCGGATCACGACGGCGAGCGCGTCGGGGATCGAGTGGTTGACGGCGACGAACTCGAGCACGAACGGGCCGAACGTGATCGTCTGCCCCTCCGCGACCTCGTACTGCGCGGTCTCCTTGAGCCGGTGCTCGCGCAGCTTGGAGCCCAGCAGGGCGAGGGTGAGCTTGGAGCCGACGAGCGGGATGTCGCCGCGCTCGCGCAGGAGGTACGGCGTGGCGCCGATGTGGTCCTCGTGACCGTGGGTCAGCACCAGCGCCTCGACGGCGTCGAGGCGGTCCCGGATGGGCTCGAAGTCGGGGAGGATCAGGTCGACGCCGGGGTGGTGGTCCTCGGGGAAGAGCACGCCGCAGTCGACGAGCAGCAGGCGGCCGTCGTACTCGAACGCGGTCATGTTGCGACCGACCTCGCCCAGTCCTCCGAGCGGGATGACCCGGAGGCCTCCGGCGGGGAGGGGGCCGGGCGTGCTCAGGTCGGGGTGCGGGTGGCTCAAGGGATTCCTTCGGTGTCAGGACGTGGATGTCACAGGAGGCCGGCGGCGGCGAGACCGGCGCGCAGCGCCGTGACGTCGTCGTCGTCCAGGGCGACCAGCGGGCCGCGGACGCGGCGGTTGTCGAGCACCCCGAGCAGCTCGAGGGCTGCCTTGGCCGTGGTGGCTCCGTAGTTGGGGACGCCCATGATGGCGTCGAATGCCGGGACCAGCGACGTGTGGATCCGCAACGCCTCGGCGTGGTCTCCGGCGTCCCAGGCGTCGAGCATCGCCTTCAGCTGGTCGCCGGCGGCGTGCGCGACGACGGACACCAGGCCGACCCCGCCGTAGGCGAGGTAGCCGAGGGTGTTGACGTCGTCGCCGGAGTAGACGGAGTAGCCCATCTCGACCAGCTGCGCGGTGCGTGCCAGCAGGCCGGAGGCCTCCTTGACCGACGTGACGTGGTCGTAGCGACGCATCGCCTCGTAGGTGTCGAGCTCGATCAGGCTCGCGGCCCGGCCGGGGACGTCGTAGAGCATGACCGGCAGGTCCGTCGCCTCGACGACGGTGGAGAAGTGGTGACGCAGGCCGACCTGGCCGGGGCGGTTGTAGTAGGGCGTGACGAGCAGCACGCCGTCGACGCCGACCTTCTCCGCCTGCCGGGCCAGCTCGACCGAGTGGGCCGTGGAGTTGGTGCCCACGCCGGCGACGACGCTCGCGCGGTCGCCGATCGCGTCCTGGACCGCGCGCAGGATGTCGCCGTCCTCGGCGACCGACGTGGTGGGGCTCTCCCCCGTCGTGCCGCTGACGACGACGCCGTCGTTGCCGTGCGCGACGAGGTGGGCCGCGATCGCCGCGGTGCCGTCGAGGTCGACGCTGCCGTCCTCGTGGAACGCGGTCGCCATCGCCGTCAGGAGACGACCGAAGGGGGCATGCGAGCTCATGGCGTCAAGGTTATCGTCCCGGCTCCGTCGCGCTGTCGTCGCCGAGCCGCATACTCGTGACATGGCGTACGACGAGGTGCTGGCGCAGCGGATCCACGACGTGGTCGACGGCGAGGAGGGGTGGACGTCGAAGAAGATGTTCGGCGGCCTCGGCTTCATGCTCCACGGCCACATGGCCGTCGCCGCCGCCAGCTCCGGCTCGCTGATGGTGCGTGCCGACCCCGCGCAGGGCGAGCAGTGGCTCGACGGCGACGCCGTGCGACCGATGGAGATGCGCGGGCGTGAGATGACCGGCTGGCTGCTGGTGTCGCAGGACGCCCTCGCGGCCGACGACCAGCTCGAGCTGTGGGTCGACCGCGGCGCGACCTACGTCCGCACCCTCCCGCCGAAGTGAGGCAGCCCGGCTAGCGCACGACGAGGCGGAACACCCGGCGCACCGACCGGTCCTGGCCGGACAGCACCGTCGCGAACTTGCCGGCCGACCTCGCCCGGACGCGGCCACGGATCACGATGCGGTCGTCGACGGCCTTCCACCTCAGGCCACGCGGGAGCCGCCAGTCGACGCGCGCCTCCGAGACCGGGCCGCGGAAGCGGATGACGGCGCGGTAGGAGGCACCGGCGTGGGCCCGCGGCAGCCGGGTGGTGACGAAGGCGATCGCCTGCGTGGACGACTGGGGCGTCGAGGTGGTGGTGGTCAGCGGCGTGGCCGTGCTGCCGCCCGTCGAGAGCGACACGGTGTAGGCACCGAGCGAGCCGTAGTCGCTGTAGCGGCCGGCCTCCGAGGGTGCGCCCATCCCCGTGCCGTCCACCACGGCGACGTAGCTCGCGGCGGTGGCGGGCAGGTCGACCAGCCAGGTGGCGGCCATCGACGCGTCGTCGGCGACGTCGGCGGTCGGGTCGACGGTGGCGATCGTGGCGCCCTGGGGGCTCAGGATGGTCAGCCGCGCGTCGAGGTCGGAGTAGCCGGCGGGACCGGCGACGGTCAGTGCGGTCCGGCCGTAGCCGCTGAAGGCGAAGGCGTCGGTGTCCGTGCGCGTGGTGATCGTCCCGGCCACCGGGCTCCCCGCGGCCAGGGGGGTCGCCGCCGTCAGGCTGCTGGAGTGGTCGTCGGCGACGACGGGGGCCGTCCGGGCGATGATCGCCGTGTCGTCCTCGAGGTTGTTGGCATCGGCGTACTCCCCCATCGACCAGTGCGACGCGCGGCGGCCGTAGGACGCACCCATGATCGGGGCCCAGCCCTTGGCGCCGGCGTAGTAGGACGCCTGGCTGGTGCCGTCGTGGCTCAGGCCGAAGGTGTGGCCGACCTCGTGGCTGATGATCTGGCCCACGTTGTAGCCGCCGGTGCCGGAGCCGTTGGTGAAGATCCATGCCGGCTGGTAGTCGGTGGCGCCGACGGTGCCGAAGATCCCGACGTAGGAGAGGCCGCCGCAGCCGCAGCCGGTGCCGACGGAGTTGGTCGGGCTGACCACGACCGGGATGCCGTAGGCCAGGTCGGCGCTCGACGTGCGGGTGAGGGCCGACGGGTCCGGGCGCAGGGTGGTGACGTTGACGTCGAAGGGTGCGTAGTCCTCGGCGACGGTCTGCCAGGCGAGGTAGATCTGGGCTCGCTCGACCTCGCTGAACGTCGTGGGGTCCGCGTCGATGCTGTAGGCAGGCGCCACGATCTCGGCGCCGTTCTTCCACCGGGTGCCGGAGTAGGTGGCGCCGTCGAAGTCGAGGTAGATGGTGCGCGTCGAGGCCGGGCGCGAGGAGAGCGCGAACACGTTCGTCGGGACTGCGTCGCGGTGGCGCGGGGTCGGCCGTCACCTGCTGCGACGGCTCGATCCCCTCGTCGGCGACGAAGACCCGGCCGCACTCGTCGAGCCACGACGTGCTGTCCGCGGCGAGGTGCTCGACCTGAACGCCGGTGAGGTTGTTGAGGAGGCGTACGACGGACTCGCTGACGCCGGACCCGAGGGCCGTCGACAGCCGCGTCGGCTGCTTCAGGAGCGGCGAGCAGGTGAGGGCGTCCAGCAACCCGGTCGTCGTCCCGGCCTGGGCCGGGGTCGGCATCGCCAGGGCGGCGACGCACATGGCGGCGACTGCAAGCAGGCGCGCGAAGAGGGAGTAAAGCGACGAAGGAACAAGCACGACCGGACAGCCTTTGCAGTGGTATCAGTGGTCCCGAGGTATCGAGACCTATTGATACGGAGCACGGATGCACGGCACGGTGACAGTCGAGCCACCCGACTTTCACTCGATGGTCAAGGTTTCAACAAGTCTGGGGAGCACGTGGTGCTCGAGCATCGGGGCGAGGTCGTCCGGGTGGTCGTGCAGGGGCGTCCAGCGCACCTCCTCGATCTCCGCCGACGCCACGGGCTCGGCGTCGGACTCGACCAGGAAGACCGTCGAGTGGAGCGTGTGCCCCGGCTCGTTGGCCGCCTCGGAGTGGAACTCGCCGAGCAGCGTCGCGTCCTCGATGCGCAGCCCGACCTCCTCGTGGGTCTCCCGCAGCGCGGCGTCGCGGGCCGACTCCCCCGGCTCGAGCTTGCCGCCCACCAGCATGAACCGCTGCGTGCCGCGCTTGCGCACGGTCAGCACGTGGCCGTCCCGGACGAGGGCGACCGCTGCGACGACGATGTGGTTGTCGGTCATCGCCCCAGCATCTCGCGGTGCTCCTCGATCCACGCGATCTCCTCGAGGTCCGCCTCAGCGGCGCCGTCGGCCACCCAGGTGCGCTGGGGCTCGACCCCGCGCGCCGCCAGGTCGCGCATCAGCTCGATCACCGCCAGCATCCGCTCGACCACGGCGTCCACGACGTCGAAGTCCGGGAGGTCGCCGTAGGCCTCGACGAAGGTGCGCACCCGCGCGGCCCGGTCCGGCACCTCCGGGAAGTGGTGCCACTCCAGCGCGTGCTCGTCGGCCCTCAGCGGCGCGAACCAGCGCAGGGCGTACGCCACGTCCGTGACCCGTGGTGCCGGGTGGAGGTAGTCCCAGTCGATCAGTGCGACGGCCTCGTGGTCGCGCCAGATGAAGTTCCACGGCCCCGGGTCGCCGTGGCACGGGACGACGTCGTCGCCGGCCACCGGCTGTGCGCCCCACACCGCGTCCTCGGGCGGCGTCCAGCCGGCTCCGGCGTCGTGGATGCGCCGGAGCAGGCGGGCGGCCGATGCGAGGCCCTGGTCGGTGTGCTGGTGCCACCAGCCGTCACCGCCGTCCGCACCCTCGATGAACCGCAGGGTCTCGGTGCCGTCGGCGACGCCCAACGGCTCGGGCACGCACTCCAGTCCCTGCGCGCGCAGGTGGCGGAGGTAGCTGTGGACCGTCGCCGTGTGCTCGCCCGCCGGCCTGCTGACCACGCCGTCCTCGATGACCACCGGCCGGTGCAGCTCGTTGGCCTCCGCCGCTCGGTCGACGGCGGCGTAGCGGTCCTCGGGCTGGTCGTCGTCCACTCGGGTGACCCTGGGACGACGGACCCGGTCGCCAGCGAGTTGCGAGCGGTCACTGCCCCAGCGCGCGGCGTACGGCCGCGACGGTCTCGTCGTCGCTCAGCCCGAGGGTCCGGGTCGTGGAGACGTACGCCGACGCGGCGGCGCGGACCGCCGAGGACACCCCGGTGCCGGCGACGAACGTCCCGGCGCGGCCGCGCGTCTCGACGACGCCGAGCGCCTCGAGCTCCTTGTAGGCGCGGGCCACCGTGTTGGCGGCGAGGCCGAGGGACTCGGCGAGCGACCGCACCGGAGGCAGCCGGAAGCCGGCCTCCAGGGTCCCGGAGTCGACCTGCGACCGGATGCCCTCGCGGACCTGCTCGAAGGGCGGCACGCCCGACGCGGGGTCGACGGACAGTCCCGGAACAGTGGTCATGCCGCCGGGTCCATCCGCTCGAGCCACGTCCACTGGCAGCCCTCGCCGACCTCGCGGCGCACCTCGACCCACTCGTCGACGGCGTAGTCCGGGTAGAAGGCGTCCCCGGGTGGCGAGAGGTCGACCTCGGTGAGCACCTGGTGGGTGGCGAAGGGAAGCGCGAGGGCGTAGATCTCGCCCCCGCCGGCGATCATCACGTCGCCCGGGAGCTCGGCCGCGCGGGCGAACGCCTCCTCCAGCGAGTGCGCCACCTGCACGCCCTCGAAGCCTGGGTCGAACGACTCGTCACGGGTCACCACGATCGTCGCGCGACCGGGCAGCGGACGGCCGATCGAGTCCCACGTGCGCCGCCCCATCACGAGCGTGTGCCCCAGCGTCTCGCGCTTGAAGTGCGCGAAGTCGTGCGGCAGGTGCCACGGGATCGCGCCGCCGTCGCCGATCACCCGGTTGCGCGCGTGCGCGGCGACCAGGACGACCCGCTGGTCGGGGCGAGGAGATCCCACCTCAGACGGCAATGGGTGCCTTGATGCCCGGGTGCGGGTCGTAGCCCTCGACCGCGATGTCCTCGAGGTCGAACCCGTCGATCTCGGTGATGCCGGGGTTGAGCACCAGCCGGGGCAGCGCCCGCGGCTCGCGCGAGAGCTGGAGGCGGGCCTGGTCGACGTGGTTGAGGTAGAGGTGGGCGTCACCCATCGTGTGGACGAAGTCCCCCACCTCGAGCCCGGTCACCTGCGCGACCATGTGCGTGAGCAGGGCGTAGGACGCGATGTTGAACGGCACGCCGAGGAAGGTGTCGGCCGAGCGCTGGTAGAGCTGGCAGGAGAGGCGACCGTCGGCCACGTAGAACTGGAAGAGCGTGTGGCACGGCGGCAGCGCCATGTCGTCGACGTCGGCGACGTTCCACGCCGAGACGATGTGGCGGCGCGAGTCGGGCTTGGTGCGGATGCCCTCGACGAGGCGGCTGATCTGGTCGACGTGGTGACCGTCCGGCGTGGGCCACGAGCGCCACTGGTAGCCGTAGACCGGGCCGAGGTCGCCGTTGTCGTCGGCCCACTCGTCCCAGATCGAGATGCCGCGGTCCTGGAGCCACTTCACGTTGGTGTCGCCGCGCAGGAACCACAGCAGCTCACCGAACACCGAGCGCGTGTGCACCTTCTTCGTCGTCACCAGCGGGAAGCCCTCGGCGAGGTCGAAGCGCATCTGGTGGCCGAAGACGCTCAGCGTGCCGGTGCCGGTGCGGTCCGTCTTCTCGACGCCCTCGTCGAGGATCCGCTGGAGCAGGTCGAGGTAGGCGCGCACGGGACGACTCTACGACGTCCTAGGTCCGGGGCACGCGCGCCTCGACGTACGCCACTCGACGCCGAAGGAAGACCATCGTCGCCGTCCTGCAGCAACGGCGCGCCCAGCCGGTCGAGCGCCGTCCGCATGCGCACCTGCACGTCGGGGATCTGCGCCGCCCACATGACTCCGCTGTTCCCGACCGCCGGTGACGCCGGCCCACAGTCGTCGGGGCTCACCCGCCAGGTCCAGCGACCGATGCCGGGCCTCGAGCACCGCGAGCCCGGCCCCGCGAGGAGCCGACCGAGCCCGTCGAGGCTGACGCTCGAAGTCGAGGTCCTCGGGCAGGCGCGGGAAGACCGGCCGACGGCACCGCTCGTCTCGCAGACCTGCCGGAAGAGCGCACCGTGCTCGGTCGGCGGCCGACGTCCAGATCGTCGCCCGCACCGAACCGCCCGGCGCGGCGACCCGCGCGAGCTCGCGTGCACCGGCGCGAGGGTCCTCGACGTGGTTGAGCACGAAGCTGGCGACGACGGACTCGAAGCCGTCGTCTGCGAACGGCAGGTCGGGCAGCCCGGCCGACCGTGACGTCCTCGCCCGAGCCGCGACGCGGCGAGCGCGGCCATGTCGGGGTCGAGCTCGACCGCGATCGCCTCGGTGCCGCCGTCGCGCGCGGCCGCACGAGTGCGCCGGTGCCACATCCGACGTCCAGCAGCCGCCCACCCGGCGGCAGTCCTGCGACCAGTGTCGGGATGCCTCCCGCGCACAACCCCGCGAAGCTCCGCGCGTACGCCCGAGCCACACCTGTCCACAACGCCTCAGCCACGGTGGCGCGACCCTAGGACACGCCCTCGACCCTCACCGCAGGCGGATCGCCCCGTCCTCCCCGACGATCGTCACCGCAGGCGCGCAGTCGAGCTCGGCCCGGCAGACCACCAGCGCACGCCGCCCCGTCTCGGACCGCCGCACGGCGTCGGTCGCGCCGTCGCGGCGCGAGGAGTCCAGGAGGTACGCCCAGCCTCCGCCGGCCACGGGCGCCGCCTGCAGCACGACGTCGTACTGCGTGATCGCGACGAAGCGCGGCGGGTCGGGCGCCTCGTCGAGCGCGTCGGGCGGGTCGTCGATGGTCGAGACGTCGCCGTCGGCGTCGATCCGCACGGTCTGGCCGTTGCGGAGAGTGGCGGCCGCACCGGAGCCGTCGGCCACGAAGGTGTCGATGCCCGGGAGCTCGACCACGACGTCCTCGAGGTGCAGCTCGCTGTCGGCGTACCAGACGACCGGCAGCGAGTTGGCCTCCTCGCGCACCTCCGGCGCGGGCGGGATCGAGGCCCACCACTGCCAGCCGGCGGCGAGCACCGCCAGCACCAGCACGCCGACCGCGACGCGCACCGCGCCCCGTCGACGACGGGCACCACGCCGCGCCCCGGCCCGGGCGAACCAGTCCTCCGGGCCGTCGTGCGGATCGTAGGGACGTACGCCATGGGGTGCGGGCCGGCCCGTCGGCGGCAGGGCGGCGCGCTCGCGCATCTCCGCCCAGAGCGTCACGTCGACGTCCTCGTCGCGGGAGCGTCGCGTCCACGACGATCGGCTGCCCAGGAGCGTCTCGGCGACCGCGAGGCGCGCGTCGTCGGCGGCGACGCCCTCGTCCTCGAGGCCGCCGACCAGGTCGGGCCAGCGCGCGTAGACGTACGTCGCGAAGTCGGTCCGCTCGCCCGTGCCCGCCTGCTCCACCTGGCTGCTCACCTCGATGCTTCGGAGCGGTGGCCGACCGCGGATGGATTCAGGCGCTGAGCGACATCGGTCCGTAGACCTGCCGCTCGTGCTCGAACAGCGTCACGGCGGCCACGCCGTGCTCGGCGAGGTCGGCCCAGATCTCACCCACCCACGACTCCGCGTCGCCCTGGTTGCCGAAGCGCTGGTCGGCGTAGTGCGCCACCTCGACCGGCTCGCCGGCGGCGTCCTCGAGGCGCCACCACCACGGTCGCTCGGAGGCCGACGGCTGCCGGAAGGTCGGGGGCTGGCCGGGCATCATCAGGACTCCCGGACCGAGGTGTCGACGAAGGGCGGCTTGACCAGCTGGAAGATCTCGCGCCGGCCGCGGATGTCGACGCCGACCTGGGCGTCCTCGGCGACCATCGTCGGGATCAGCGCCATGCCGATGCCCTTCTTGAGCGTCGGGGAGAACGTGCCGGAGGTGATGTCGGCGAGGGGTACGTCGTGGGTGAGCGTCACGCCCATCCCGGGGCGCGGGATGCCGCGGCCCACCGCGACGAGGCCGCGCAGGCGGCGCTTCGGCCCCTCCTCCTTGACCCGGGCGACGGCGTCGCGTCCCCAGAAGGCGTCCTTCTTCCAGCCGACCGCCCACGAGAGCCCGGCCTCGACCGGGTTGGTGGCGAGGCTGATGTCCTGGCCGTGGAGCGGGTAGCCCATCTCGGTGCGCAGCGTGTCGCGGGCGCCGAGACCGGCGGGCGTGATGCCCCACTCCTCGCCGGCCGCCATCAGCTGGTCCCACAGGTCGCCGGCCGCGTCGTTGACGAGGACCAGCTCGTAGCCACGCTCGCCGGTGTAGCCGGTGCGGCACACCACCACCCCGACGCCGGAGTCGCCGAGCTCGGCCTCGACGAAGGACATGTAGTCGTGGCCGGTCGGCAGGCCGACCTTCTCGAGCACCTCGTCGGAGCGGGTGCCCTGGACGGCCAGCACGGCGTAGTCGTCGTGGTGGTCGACGACCTTGACGCCCTCGGGCGCCTGGTCGCGGAGCCGGCGGACGACCTCGGCGGTGTTGGCGGCGTTGGGGATGAGCAGCACGTGCTCGTCGTCGTGCCAGTAGGCGATGAGGTCGTCGACGATGCCGCCGGACTCGTCGAGGCAGAGGGTGTACTGCGCCTTGCCCGGCGCGATCTTGGCGAGGTCGTTGGACAGGGTCGCGTTGACGAAGTCGGCGGCACCCGGACCCGACACCATCGCCTTGCCGAGGTGGCTGACGTCGAAGATCCCGACGGCCTCGCGGACCGCCGTGTGCTCCTTGACGACGCCGGTCGCGTACTCCAGCGGCATCGACCATCCGCCGAACTCGGCGAACTTCGCTCCGAGGGCCTCGTGACGGTCGTGGAGGGGCGACTGCTTGAGCGGTGCCGACGAGACTTCTGCCATGTCGCGCAACCTACCGCAGCGCTCCGACCCTTCCCGTCTCCCCTAACATGCCCCGGGTGACCTCGTACTCCCTGCGCAGTGCCAGCCCCGCCAAGACCCGTGCCGACGCCGTCGTCGTGGGGGTCGTCGCGGGTGACAAGGGGCCTCGGCTCTGTGACGCGGCGGAGGACGTGAGCAAGGCCTACGGCAGGCGGCTGCAGCCCTTCCTCTCCACGATGGGCGTCACCGGCAAGGCCGGCGAGGCGGTCAAGGCGCCGAGCCGCGACGAGGTCAACGCACCCCTGCTGGTCTTCGTGGGCCTCGGTCCCGACCCGACCGACCCGGTCGCCGTACGCCGTGCCGCGGGCGTCGCCGCGCGCAGCGTGCCCAACGCCGCGTCGGTCGCCCTCGCCCTGCCGAGCGACACCCCCGAGCTGGTCGCAGCCGTGGTCGAGGGCCACCGCCTCGGCGGCTACGCCTTCACGGCGTACAAGAGCGCGAAGACCGAGACCACCGAGCCCGCCGACGTCGTCGTGCTGACGGCCATCGCCCGGCGCAGCGAGGCGACCGAGGCCCTCGAGCGCGCGGAGGTCCTGGCCGACGCCGTCGCGATGACCCGCGACTGGGTCAACATGCCGCCGAAGGACTGCACTCCCCCGCTGCTGGCCGACCTCGTGACGGCCGCGCACAAGGACGTCACCAAGGGCCGCGGCGCACCCAAGGTGAAGCTCGAGGTCTTCGACCACGAGCAGCTCGCCGAGATGGGCTGCGGCGGCATCCTCAGCGTCGGCAACTCCAGCGAGTCGCCCTCGCGGCTCGTCCGGCTCACCTGGGCGCCGAAGGGCGCCAAGGTCCACCTCGCGCTCGTCGGCAAGGGCGTCACCTTCGACTCCGGCGGCCTGACGATCAAGCCCTCGTCGAGCATGGTCAACATGAAGGGCGACATGGCCGGCGCCGCCAGCGTCGTCGCCGCCACGCTGGCCATCGCCCGCCTCGGCCTGCCCGTCAAGGTGACGGCGTACGCCCCGATGGCGGAGAACATGGTCTCGGCCACCTCGACGCGCCCCGGCGACGTGATCACGATGCACAACGGCACGACCGTCGAGATCGCCAACACCGACGCCGAGGGCCGGATGCTGCTCGGCGACGCGCTCTCGATGGCCGTCGAGGACGCGCCCGACGTCGTCATCGACATCGCGACCCTCACCGGCCACATGCAGCTCGCGCTCGGCGACAAGGTCGGCGCCGTGATGGGCACCGACGACGAGGTGGCCGCGGTCCTCGCGGCCGGCGTCGCCGCCGGCGAGCAGCACTGGCGGATGCCCATCCCGGAGGAGATGAAGGAGCGGATCACCAGCTCCAAGGTCGCCGACCTGCTCCAGCACGACTGGGTGCGGTGGGGCGGCGGGCTCTACGCCTCGGCGTTCCTGCGCGAGTTCACCGGCGGACTGCCGTGGGCGCACCTCGACATCGCCGGCAAGGAGATGAACCTCGGTGGCCCCTACGGCCACGTGCCGAGCGGCGCGACCGGCTTCGGTGTCACCACCCTGGTGGCGTTCGCCCGGGAGCTCGCCGCGGGCTAGATGCCCCGCGCCTTCTTGCGCGCGTTGTAGTCGCGCATCCGCTGCGGCACGCCGACCACGGCGGCGTCGTACGACGGCACGCGGTGGCGGTTGGCGAAGTCGTGGGCCCACTTCACGCTGGGCACACGCCGCCGCGTCCACTCGCCGTCGTGCGCGACCAGGAGCAGGGTCACGTCGCTGACGGCCGTCCGCGGCTCGACGAAGCCCTCGACGCCCTGCTTGGTCGAGACGAACCTCTCGAGGTGCCGGACGTCCTCGGAGTCGGAAGCCCGGACGGTGGTGGAGCCGGTGCGCGCGGCGTCGCGCGCAGGACGGCTCACGCGTCGCCGTCGACGGAATCGGTCGAACATGCCCATGGCGGACATTCTGCCGGGACGCCCCTCACGCCGCCCAGCGAACAAGTGCAAAGATGGGCGAGCCGGTCTGTCTTCGGGGCCGGCACGACCGATGAGATCGTGTGGAGGGAAAGTCTGTGGCGGACGCTGAGTTCGACGTCCTCGTCCTCGGGGCAGGCTCGGGCGGCTACGCCTGTGCGCTGCGTGCGGCCCAGCTGGGGCTGAAGGTCGGGCTGGTCGAGAAGGGCAACCTCGGGGGCACCTGCCTCCACGTGGGATGCATCCCGACGAAGGCCCTGCTCCACGCCGCGGAGGTCGCCGACTCGGCCCGCGAGGCCGCGCAGTTCGGCGTCAACGCCAGCCTCGAGGGCATCGACATGCCCGGCGTCAACGCCTACAAGGACAAGGTCGTCGAGCGGCTCTTCAAGGGCCTCACCGGCCTGATCAAGTCCCGCGGGATCACCGTCATCGAGGGCACCGGCACGCTGACCGGCCCGCGCACCGTCACCGTCGACGGCACCGAGCACACCGGCACCCACGTGGTGCTCGCCTCCGGCTCCTACAGCCGTACGCTCCCCGGGCCTCGAGGTCGACGGCACGCGCGTCATCACCTCCGAGCACGCCCTGCGCCTCGACCACGTCCCCGCCTCGGCGATCGTCCTGGGCGGCGGCGTCATCGGCTGCGAGTTCGCCAGCGTCTGGAAGTCCTTCGGCGCCGACGTCACGATCATCGAGGCCCTCCCGCGGCTCGTCGCGGGCGAGGACGAGGCGTCGTCCAAGGCGCTCGAGCGGGCCTTCCGCAAGCGCAAGATCAGCTTCCTCACCGGCACGCCCTTCCAGAGCGTGAAGACCACCGACACCGGCGTCGCCGTCACCGTCGAGGGCGGCGACGTGATCGAGGCCGAGCTGCTGCTCGTCGCGGTCGGGCGCGGCCCCTCCACCGACGGCCTCGGCTACGCCGAGCAGGGCATCGCGATGGAGCGCGGCTTCGTGCTCGCCGACGAGCGCTGCCGCACCAACGTCGAGGGCGTGTACGCCGTCGGCGACATCGTCCCCGGCCTGCAGCTGGCGCACCGCGGCTTCCAGCAGGGCATCTTCGTCGCCGAGGACATCGCCGGCCTCGACCCGCGCCCGGTGGACGACGCCGGCATCCCGCGGGTGACGTACTCCCACCCCGAGGTCGCCTCGGTCGGCCTCGACGAGGCGCGCGCCCGCGAGCTGCACGGCGACGACGTCACCACGATCACCTACGACCTCGGCGGCAACGGCAAGAGCCAGATCCTCCAGACCCAGGGCTTCGTCAAGCTCGTCGGCCTGAAGGAGGGCCCGGTGCTCGGCGTCCACATGGTGGGAGACCGGGTCGGCGAGCTCATCGGCGAGGCGCAGCTGATCTACAACTGGGAGGCGCACGCCGAGGACGTCGCTCCCCTGGTGCACGCGCACCCGACCCAGAACGAGGCGCTCGGCGAGGCCCACCTGGCCCTGGCCGGCAAGCCGCTGCACGCCCACTCCTGACCACCAGAACTTCTGAAACCACACCCGCGAGCGAAGGAACCACATGGCCTCCGAAGTCACCCTCCCCGCACTCGGCGAGTCCGTCACCGAGGGCACCGTCACCCGCTGGCTCAAGCAGGTCGGTGACACGGTTGCCGTCGACGAGCCGCTGCTGGAGGTCTCCACCGACAAGGTCGACACCGAGATCCCCTCCCCCGTCGCCGGCACGCTGCTGGAGATCACGGCCAACGAGGACGACACCGTCGAGGTGGGCGCGGTCCTGGGCGTCATCGGCGAGGAGGGCGAGTCCGCGGGCGACGCCACCGAGTCCGCCGAGCCCGAGGCCGAGCCGAAGGACGACGAGGAGTCGGAGAAGAAGGCCGAGCAGGAGGAGCAGGTCGCCGAGGAGACCGGTGACCTGCCGGCCGGCGACGAGACCCCCGAGTCCGAGAAGGACGACGCCCCCGCGCAGGAGGAGCCCGCTGCCGAGAAGGCCGCCGACTCCGGATCCTCGGGCGGCGGCTCCGGCGGCTCGGCGGCGGCTCCGGCACGTCGGTGACGCTCCCGGCGCTCGGTGAGTCCGTCACCGAGGGCACCGTCACCCGCTGGCTGAAGCAGGTCGGCGACGAGGTGGCGGTCGACGAGCCCCTGCTGGAGGTCTCCACCGACAAGGTCGACACCGAGATCCCCTCGCCCGTCGCGGGCACGCTGCTCGAGATCAAGGCCGAGGAGGACGAGACCGTCGAGGTCGGTGCCGAGCTCGCGATCATCGGCTCCGGCGACGACGCTCCCGCCCAGGCCGAGCCCGAGGCCCAGCCCAAGGACGAGGAGCAGGCGGAGAAGAAGGCCGAGCAGGAGGAGGAGATCGCCGAGGAGACCGGCGAGCTGCCCCCCGGCGACGAGACCCCCGAGGCCGAGAAGCAGAGCGAGCCCGAGCCGGAGCCCGAGCCCGAGGCGAAGGAGGAGGCGAAGCCCCAGGCCGAGCCCGCCACCCAGGCCACCCAGGCGACCCAGCCCGACCAGACGCAGTCGGCTCCGGCCGCGCCCGCCGGTGGGGAGGGCGGCGGCCGCGACCAGACGGCGTACGTCACTCCGCTGGTGCGCAAGATGGCCGACCAGCACGGTGTCGACCTCAGCACGGTGCAGGGCACGGGTGTCGGTGGCCGGATCCGCAAGCAGGACGTCCTCGACGCCGCTGCGGCGGCGAAGGAGGCCGCTGCTCCGGCCCCCGCGGCTGCCGCTCCGGCCGCCGCCGGTGCTCCGCCGGCCGCCGCCGCTCCGACGTCGGCCTCGCCGTCGCCGCTGCGTGGCACCACCGAGCCGCTCTCGCGCCTGCGCAAGGTCATCGCCAAGCGCATGGTCGAGTCGCTGCAGCAGTCCGCCCAGCTGACGCAGGTCATGGAGGTCGACGTCACGGCGATCGCGCGCCTGCGGGAGGCGTCGAAGAACGACTTCCTGGCGCGCGAGGGCGTGAAGCTGACCTACCTGCCGTTCTTCGCCAAGGCGGCGATCGACGCGCTCAAGCTGCACCCCAAGCTCAACGCGGCGATCGACACCGACAAGGGCGAGGTGACCTACTTCGACCGCGAGAACATCGCGTTCGCGGTGGACACCGAGAAGGGCCTGCTGACGCCGGTCGTCAAGGAGGCCGGTGACCTCTCGATCGCCGGGCTGGCGAAGAAGATCGCCGACGTCGCCGAGCGCACCCGCACCAACAAGATCACCCCCGACGAGCTGTCGGGCGGCACCTTCACGATCACCAACCTCGGCAGCTTCGGGGCGCTCTTCGACACCCCGATCATCAACACGCCGCAGGTCGCGATCCTCGGTCCGGGTGCCGTGGTCAAGCGGCCCGTCGTGATCGACGACCCCAACCTGGGCGAGACGATCGCGGTGCGCCACATGGTCCACCTGTCGCTGACCTACGACCACCGCCTGGTGGACGGCGCCGACGCCGGCCGCTTCCTCCAGGAGGTCAAGAAGCGCCTCGAGGCAGGAACGTTCGAGGTCTGAGCGCTGATCCACGCAGGACCCCGGCCGCCGCTGGCGGTCGGGGTCCTGTGACGTTCGGCCCACCCGGCGAAAACCGGGCGCGCTCTGTCGGTCCCACCACCTAGCCTGAAGTCACCGTGACGACCATCGAAGCCTTCCGCTCCACTGACGCGACCACCCCCGTGTCGGAGCTCCCCGCAGACCGCCAGCCCGTCGACTGGCGGCGCGTACGCCGTCCCCTGACCGTCGTCAGCCTGGTGATGGCCCTGGTCGGCGCGATCGCCTCCTCGCTCGGCAGCGTGGCGGCCGGCCGCCTGGCCGACTCCCCCACCCAGACGCTCGTCACCCTGCTCGCCCTGTCCGTGGTGGGTGGCGCGTTCGTCGACACCGCCGCGCGCACCATCTGGGGCGTCGTCGTCGACCGCGCCGAGGGCCAGCTGCGCGCCGACCTGATCGACGCGGCGATGGCGCAGCCGCTCTCCGAGCTGTCGGAGCAGGCCGTCGGCGAGGTCCTCGACCGCATCGACGACGACACCTGGGAGGTCGGCCAGCTGATGCGCTGGGGCGTGTGGATGGCGATCCGCACGACCCTGTCGGCCGGACCGCTGTGGATCGTCGCCGGCATCACGTGGTGGCCCGCGGCCTTCCTGTTCCCGCTGTGCGGCGTGCTCGTCTGGCTCGCCATCCGCCGGCTGCTGCCGCAGATCGCCGAGCGCAAGGTGCTCGAGGAGGCCGCCTGGACCGACCACGCCGCGTCGACCGAGGAGGGCGTCGCCGCGCGCGACGACATCCGGACCTCGCTCGGCCAGGCCCACGTCCTGCGCCGCAACGCCCAGCTCGCCGCCGAGATCCACCGCCGCCTCCGCGCGGTGCTCGAGATCGAGGTCAGCGTCACGCGGCGCAGCGGCGGACTCCTGCACGGCGTGCTCGCCGCCACCGGACTGATCGGTGTGGCCCTCGTCCTGTCGGGAGACCTCTCCACCGCGCGGCTCGTCACGCTCTTCCTCGTCACCACGATGTTCGTCGGTCAGGTCGACATGCTGGCCCGCCACCTCCCGGACCTCCAGGAGGGCATGGGCGCCGTGCTGCGCCTGCGCGGGATGATCTCGGTGCCGGCCGAGCCGGTCGGTGGTGAGGCCGTCCCCGACGGTCCGCTCGACGTCGAGCTGCGCGGGCTGGCGTTCTCCTACGGCACCGGCTCGTTCGCGCTGCGCGACGTCGACCTCACCGTCCCGGCGGGTCACACCTGCGCGCTCGTCGGGCGCACCGGCTCCGGCAAGTCGACGCTGGCGTCCCTGCTGTCCCGGGCGGTCGAGCCGCCGCGCGGATCGGTCTTCATCGGCGGCATCGACGTGCGCGACCTCGACCTCCAGCAGCTGCGCGCCGCGGTCGGCGTGGTCACGCAGCGCACCGAGATCCTGGCCGGCACGCTGGCCGACAACATCCGGCTCTTCGGCGACGCTCCGCGCGAGCAGGTCTCGGCCGCGGTCGACGAGCTGGGACTCACCGACTGGGTGGCCGGCCTCCCCGAAGGACTCGACACCCTGCTCGGCCCGGGCGGCACGAGCCTCTCGGCCGGCGAGGAGCAGCTCGTCGCCTTCGCGCGCCTGCTGGTCCGTGACGTCAGCGTCGTCGTGCTCGACGAGGCCACCGCCCGGATGGACCCGGTCACCGAGGCCCGCGTGGTCCGCGCCGCGGACCGCCTGATCGCCGGACGCACCGGCATCCTCGTCGCCCACCGGCTCTCCACCACCGAGCGGGCCGAGCAGGTCGCCGTGCTCGAGTCCGGACGGGTGGTGCAGCAGGGTCCGCGCGCCCGCCTCGCGACCGAGCCCGGACCGTTCCGCGAGCTCCTCGCGGCGGCGGCCCACGAGGTCGTCGTCGAGGACCACCACACGGAGGAAGCCTCGATCGGGTCGATCCGCCGCAGCACGACGCCGCCGGCGCCGCCCCACGTCGACCCGCCGCTCAGCCTGGCGCGCCAGGTGTGGAACGTCATCTCGGTCAAGCCCGAGTGGGGCCTGCTCGGCGCGAGCCTCTTCCTCGTCGCCTCGATCACCGGGGCCTACGGCGCCATCACCGGGTTCGTCTGGGGTCACGTCGTCACCGCGCTCCAGCGCGGCGAGACTCCCGGCCTCCTCCTGGCCGCCCTCGTCCTCTCGCTGATGATCGGCCCGTTCCTGCTCTCGCAGGCGTTCTGGACCTACCCCCACTGGTGGGTCGAGGTCCGGATGCGCGTCCGTGCCGCCGTGCTGGCCGGCCAGACCGACCAGCACCGGCTGGCGCGCACCCCGCCGGGAGAGGTCGTCGCGCGCACCATGGACGCCGATCGCATCGCCCGCTACACCGACCGCTGGGTCGACTTCGTCAACGGACTCCTGGTCGCGACCCTCACCGCGGTCATCGCCGGCAGCTGGCTCGCCGGCGCGATCCTGCTCGCCGTGATGGGTGCCTCCGCGCTCGCGTCCACCCTCGGCAGGCCGGTCGCCGGTCGGTCCGCGGCGGCCGCCTCGAAGGCGCGCGCGGGCTTCGGCCAGGCCCTGGTGTCGACGCTCGAGTCGATCCGCACGGTCAAGCTCGCCGCCGCCACGCCCCACCTCCACCGCCACCTCCGCGAGGTCGACGGCGGCCGGGTCGATGCCGCCGTCCAGGAGCACCGCGTCCAGTCGCTGCTCGACGGCGTGCCGGTCGTGATGGTCCAGTGCGGCGTCGTCGCGGCCTGGGCCGGGCTGCTGTCCGGCCACTGGGGACTCGCCACGGCACTGCTGGTCGCCAACGCGGTCAGCGGGTTCGACTGGTTCGGCCGCGTCGCCGGCGCGGTCGTCACCGAGGCGCCCGGCACCCGGGCCTGGATGAACGCCACCAGCGCGCTCGCCGGTGGCGGCGACCTGATGGTGCTGCCGGCCGGGATGGACCTGTCGGCCGGCACGGCCGACGAGCCGGCCCGACCCGCAGCGCGACCCGCTGCGCACGCTCACCCTCGACCGCGTCAGCGCGGTCCACGACGACGGCACCCTCGGCGTCCAGGACGTCGACCTGTCCGTCGACGCCGGCGAGCTGGTGCTCCTGCTCGGCCAGGTCGGCTCGGGCAAGTCCAGCCTGCTCGGCGCGCTGGCCGGGCTGGTCAGCAGCACGGGCGAGATCCGCTGGAACGACCAGGTCGTCACCGATCCGCAGGCGAGTCCTGCGACCGGCTCGCGTCGCCCACGTGGCGCAGGTCCCGCGCGTGCTGTCGGGCACCTTCACCGACAACGTCGCGCTCGGCCACGCCCACCGCCCGGTGATGCCGGCGCTGGAGACCTCGCGGATGGGTCGCGACGTCGCCGAGGCCGGAGGCCCCGACTCGCTCGTCGGGCACCGCGGCGTACGCCTCTCCGGCGGGCAGGTGCAGCGACTCGCGCTGGCCCGGGCGCTGGCCGCCGAGGCCGACGTCCTGCTGGCCGACGACGTGTCGTCCGCGCTCGACGCGGCCACCGAGATCGAGCTGTGGAAGGCGCTGCGCGAGCGTGGCGCCGCCGTGATCGGCGCGACCAGCAAGGCCGCCGCGCTGGCCCAGGCCGACCGGGTCGTCGTGCTCGACTCCGGTCGCGTGGTCGACCAGGGTCCGTGGCGCGAGCTGTCCGCCCGGTGGGCGCACCTGGCCGGCTGAGCCGGACCCGTCGCTCGGACGGGCGCGCTTGGCGCCTCTGGTTGGGTGGAGGCATGCGCGTCGTCATCGCCGGAGCATCGGGCTTCCTCGGCACCCACCTGAGCGACCACCTGCGCGTCCACGGGCACGAGGTGACCGCACTCGTCCGCCGCGAGCCGTCCTCGGCGCGTGAGTCGCGCTGGGACCCGGCCTCGGGCGAGGTCGACGGTGCCGTGATCGCGCGGGCCGACGCCGTGGTCAACCTCGCCGGGGCGAGCATCGCCGGCAACCCGCACTCGAAGAAGTGGTCGACCGAGGTCCTCGAGTCCCGGGTGTCGACCACCCGCACCCTCGCCACCGCCATCGCGGCGAGCGAGCGCCCTCCCGCCTTCCTCGCCGGCAACGGCATCGCCTTCTACGGCGACCACGGCGACGCATCCGTCACGGAGGACGCCGAGAGCCGCGGCGACGCCTTCCTCACCCGGGTGTCCCGCGAGTGGGAAGCGGCCGCCGCCCCGGCCCGGGACGCCGGCGCGCGCGTCTGCGTGCTGCGGACGTCGCCGGTGATGGACCGGACCTCTCCCCCGCTCAAGCAGCTGCGGCTGCTCTTCCAGGCCGGCGGCGGGGCGAAGCTCGGCTCCGGCCGGCAGCACATGCCGATGATCTCGCTGCGCGACTGGATCGGCGCGGTCAGCTACCTCATCGAGTCGCGCGACGTCTCGGGCGCCTTCAACCTGTGCTGCCCGGTCACGCCGACCAACGCCGAGTTCACCGAGACGCTCGCGAAGGCCGTGCACCGCAAGGCCTTCCTCGCCGTCCCGGCACCGCTCATGAAGCTCGCGGCCGGGGACCTCGCGCCCGAGCTGCTGGGCTCGGTCAACGCGCGTCCGGCCGCTCTCGAGCGAGCGGGCTACGACTTCGAGGACGAGGACGTGCGCAGCGTGCTGGCCGCTGCGCTCGCCTGATCGCGCGCCTCGACCACCCGCCAGCGACCGCCCTCGCGCCTCAGCACCACCCGCCGCGTCGACGCCCGGTCCGCCGGCAGCGCGACCGGGGTGCTGCCGCCCACCGCCCGGCCGCCGACCACCCGGTCGGTGACCACCAGCACCAGCCTCGACGGCGTCCGCTCGACCACGTCGAGCGCCAGCACCTGCGTCGTCAGGTCGGTCACCGCCAGGCCGCGCGTCCGGTAGTGACGCAGGAGTCGTGCGTCGGCGGCGCCGGTGCGGGAGCCGTCGACGTACAGCTCCCGGAGTGCCTCGACGTCACCCTCGGCCCACGCCGCCGCGCGGCGCCGGTCCCACTCGGCGAGGACGGCCGCCGGTCCCGACGCGGCGATGCTCGGCGCCGAGGCCACCGGACGCGCCGGACCGGTCGGGCGGGCATCCCTCGGCGGCAGCAGCGTGACCGCCAGCGTCGCGACGACGCAGGCGCAGGCGACGGCGGCGAGGGCGGGCAGGAGTCGGCGCGGGTCCACCCCGCCACCCTCGCCGATCCGGCCCGCGCCTGCGTCGGCTCATCCACAGGCACGGTCCGGCCCGCCCACGGCGTAGGCTCGTCGCATGCCGCAGGAGCTGGACTACGAGGTCGCCGGACTCGGTGACGACGCCGTCGACTACCTCGCCGCCTGGGACCTCCAGCGTCGCGTCCACGAGGGCGTCGTCGCGGGCACGCGCCCCGACTCCGTCCTCCTGCTCGAGCACCCGCCCGTCTTCACCGCCGGCAAGCGCACCGACCCGCACGAGCGCCCCGCCGACCCCGGCGGCGCCGACGTGATCGACGTCGACCGCGGCGGCAAGATCACCTTCCACGGCCCCGGCCAGCTCGTCGGCTACCCGATCGTCACGCTGCCCGACCACGTCAAGGTCGTCGACTACGTGCGCCGCGTCGAGGAGGCCCTCATCGCCGTGTGCGCCGACTTCGGCGTCACCACCGCACGGGTGCCGGGCCGCAGCGGCGTCTGGCTCCAGGCCGACCACCGCGGGCCCGAGCGCAAGGTCGCCGCCATCGGGATCCGGGTCAGCCGCGGCGTGACGATGCACGGCTTCGCCCTCAACTGCGACGTCGACCTCGGGTGGTACGACCGGTTCGTGCCGTGCGGGATCGCCGACGCCGGCGTCACCTCGCTGTCCACCGAGCTCGGCCGCGACGTCACCGTCACCGACGTGCTGCCGAGCGTGCGCCGGCACCTGTCGGCGTACCTCTCCTGGCAGCCCTACACCGCGACGCCCGACTACGACGCCCGCCCCGAGCCCGGGCGTGCGCCTCGCATCGAGCTCGTCCGACCCGGCGCCTGACGAACCCGCCCCGAGGGCTGGTGTCCCGGACGTCGGCGCCTGCTTGGCTCGTCCCATGAGCCAGCTGCCCCTGTCCTTCACCGTCAACGGGGAGTCGAGGTCCGTCGAGGTCGACCCTCGCCGCTCGCTGCTCGACCTGCTGCGCGACTCCCTCGGGCTCACCGGCACCCAGAAGGGCTGCGACCAGGGCGCCTGCGGGGCCTGCACCGTGCACGTGGACGGCCGCCGGGTGCTGTCCTGCCTGACCCTGGCCGCGCAGGTCGAGGGACGCGAGGTCACGACCGTCGAGGGCATCGGCACCGCCGACGACCTCCACCCGGTCCAGCGGGCCTTCATCGACTGCGACGCCTTCCAGTGCGGCGCGTGCACCGCCGGTCAGGTGATGTCCGCGGTCGCGCTGCTCGACGAAGGCGGCTGGGAGACCGCCGACGACGTCCGCGAGCTGATGAGCGGCAACCTGTGCCGCTGCGGCGCCTACCCACGCATCGTCGACGCGGTCCTCTCGGTCCGCGACTCCGGGAAGGCCTGACGTGCATCCCTTCACCTACACCCGCGTCGACGACGTCGAGTCGGCCAGCGCCGCCGTCACCACCGACGCGATCGCCCGCGCCGTGCAGGGTCCGGGCGACACGGCGTACGTCGCCGGTGGCACCACCCAGCTCGACCTGATGCGCGACGGCGTCTGGTCCCCCGGCACCCTCGTCGACATCAGCCGGCTCCCCCTCACCGACATCGAGGTGGTCGACGACGTCCTCGTGGTCGGTGCGGCCGTCACGATGGCCGAGCTGGCCCGCCACGAGGTGGCCGCGGACGTCGACGTGCTCCGTGACTCGCTGCTGCTGGCCGCCTCGCCCCAGCTGCGCAACATGGCGACGGTGGGCGGCAACGTGCTGCAGCGGACCCGCTGCCGCTACTTCCGCGACCCGACGGTGACCCAGTGCAACAAGCGCGTGCCCGGCAGCGGGTGCGCCGCGATCGAGGGCACCGCTCGCACCCATGCGGTCCTCGGCGTCGACGCGGGCTGCATCGCGGTGCACGCCTCCGACCTCGCGGTCGCCCTGGTCACCCTCGACGCACGCGTGCGCCTCCACGGCCCCGACGGCCAGCGCGTCCTCCCGGTCGCCGAGCTGCACGTGCGCGCCGACGACGACCCCGCCCGCGACAACGTGCTGGCACCCGGCGAGCTGATCACCCACCTGGAGATCCCGGTCCCCGATGCGCGTTCGGGATACCTCAAGGTGCGCGACCGCGCGTCCTACGAGTTCGCCCTGACGTCCGCGGCAGTCGTCGCCCGCGTCGAGGACGGCGTGCTCGCCCACGTGGCCATCGGTCTCGGCGGCGTCGGCTCCGTGCCCTGGCGAGCCACCCGGGCGGAGGCCGTGCTGCGCGGTCAGGCCCCCACGCTGGCGCTCTTCGAGGAGGCGGCGGCCGCCGAGCTGGCCGACGCCTTCACCGTGCCCGGCACGGCCTTCAAGCCCGAGCTGGCCCGCCGTACGCTCGTGCGCCAGCTCCGCGACGTCACGGAGGTGACCGCATGACCACCACGCCCACCGCTCCCGGCACCGCCACGCCGACCACCCCCGTCATCGGCGCGGGGGTGACCCGCGTCGACGGTCCGCTCAAGGTCACCGGCGCCGTTCCCTACGCCGACGACCTCGCCCCGCGCGACGCCCTCGTCGGTGTGCTCGTCGGTGCCACCATCGCGTCCGGAGAGGTGTCGCTCGTCGACGCCAGCGATGCACTCGCCGCCCCCGGAGTCGTGGCGGTGATCTCGCACCGGGACGCCCCGCGCGTGGTGCGTCCCAACGAGGCCTCCGCCGACGAGCGCGCACCGCGCCCGCCGTTCCAGGACGCCACGGTGCGCTTCCACGGCGACTACGTCGCGATGGTCGTGGCCCAGAGCCGGGAGGAGGCCGTGCACGCGGCGTCGCTGCTGCACGTGGCCTACGACACCTCCGAGCCGGTCGTCGACATCAACGACCCGCGCGCTCCGCGCGAGGACGACGACCCGGCCGGTGCGGACAGCACGCGCGGCGACCTCGAGCGCGGGCTCGCCGAGGCGGACGTCGTCATCGAGGCCGACTTCGTCACCGGCGACAACACGAACAACCCGCTCGGCCTCTTCGCCGCCTGCGCCGAGTGGGACGGCGACGCCCTGCACATGTGGGCGACGACCCAGTGGCCCTCCAACACCGCCGACTGCCTGGCCGAGGCGTGGGGCATCGCGCGCGAGGACGTGCAGGTGGAGTGCCCCTACCTGGGCGGTGGCTTCGGCTCCGGACTGCGTCCCTGGCCCTACATCCACGCGGCCGCGATGGCCGCCAAGGTCGTCGGCCGGCCGGTGCGCGTGGTGCTGAGCCGCCCGCAGATGTTCACCGGCGTCGGCCACCGTCCCGAGACCGTCCAGCACGTCCGCCTCGGCGCCCGCCGCGACGGCACGCTGACCGCCGTCGAGCACACCGCCGTCATCCCGGTCGCCGTCGACGACGACAACCCGGAGAACGTGGTCTCCGGCACCCGTCAGGGGTACGCCGTCGAGCACCTGCGCGCCGACGTCGACCAGGTGCGGCTGCACGTCTCGCCGCCCGGCTCGATGCGCGCGCCCGGTGAGGCGCAGGGCAACTTCGCGCTGGAGACCGCGCTGGACGAGCTCGCGGTCGAGCTCGGGATGGACCCGGTCGAGCTGCGCCTGCTCAACGACGCGGTGACCAATCCCGACCAGGGCGACCTGCCGTGGTCGAGCAAGGCGCTCGGCGAGTGCCTGCGCCGCGGCGCGGAGATCATCGGCTGGGACGACCGCGACCCCGCCCCGCGTTCGATGCGCGAGGGCGACCAGCTCATCGGCTACGGGGTCGCGGCCGTGTCGTTCTTCTACTTCCAGCAGCCGTGCACCGTGCGCGTCGTCGTCCGCCGCGACGGCACCGCGGCCGTCCACTGCGCGGCGATGGACATCGGCACCGGCACCTACACCGTCGTCACCCAGGTGGCGGCGGACCGGCTGGGTCTCGACCTGGCGGACGTCGAGGTCGTGCTGGGCGACAGCTCGCTGCCGCCCTCTCCCCCGGCCGGTGGCTCGGGACTGGCCACCGCCATCACCAACGCCACCGCCCTCGCGGTGGCCGCGGTGCTCGACGACCTCGACCTGTCCTCGGTGCCCGGCCGCGACGCCCTCGCCCGTGCCGTGGGCGACCGCGACGAGGTCACCGCGGAGGCCACCGCCGAGCAGCCCGACCCGGACGAGCTCGGCATGTCGCCGTCCGGGGCGTTCGGTGCCAAGTTCGCGAAGGTCCGCGTCGACGCCGACCTCGGGCTGGTGCGCGTGGAGCGGCTGGTCTCGGTGATCGACTGCGGCGAGGTGCTCAACGAGCGCACCGCCCGCAGCCAGGTGGTGGGCGGCGCGGTCGGCGGCATCGGCCACGCACTGCTCGAGCACACCGTCACCGACCTGCACGCCGGTCCACAGACGGGCCGCATCACCAACGCCCACCTCGCCGACTACCTGGTCGCCGTCAACGCCGACGTGCCCGACCTCGAGGTCGAGTTCGTCGGCGGTCCCGACCGGCTCAACCCGGTCGGCGTGAAGGGGGTCGGAGAGGTCGGCCTCTGCGGCGTCGCCGCGGCCATCGGCAACGCCGTCTTCCACGCGACGGGACGCCGGATCCGCCGGCTGCCGATCACGCCGGACCTCCTGCTCTGAGGCCGGCGGGGCACGATGCCCGACCCGGGTCCTGACGCCCGGTTTCGTACGCCGTCGGCGCGGTGGCGCGACAAATGCGACCCGCCACTGGGACTCTCCTCCCTGTGCGGGCGTGCGCCCGCGTCCGGGGGGACGGATGAGCGAGACGGTGATCTTGACGCGCAGGCTCCGCAAGGAGTTCAGCGGACGCAAGGGCACGCACGTGGCGGTCGACGACCTGGACCTCGCGGTCCCGGCCGGGGGCGTGCACGGGTTCCTCGGCCCCAACGGGTCGGGCAAGACCACGACGATCCGGATGCTGCTCGGCCTGGCCGCGCCGACGTCCGGCTCGATGGCGCTCTTCGGCGAGCCGGTGCCGCAGCGCCTGCCCGAGGTGATGGACCGCGTGGGAGCCGTCGTCGAGTCACCGAAGTTCGCTCCCAACTTCACCGGTCGCCAGAACCTCCGCCTGCTCGCCGCGAGTGTCGGCAGGTCGTCGTCCGACGTGGACGAGGCCCTCGACAAGGTCGGCCTGGGCCAGCGGTCCGACGACCGCTACCGGGCGTACTCGCTCGGCATGAAGCAGCGCCTCGCGATCGCCGCCACCCTGCTCAAGAAGCCCCGACTGCTGATCCTCGACGAGCCCACCAACGGGCTCGACCCGGCGGGCATCCGCGAGATCCGTGACCTCGTGAAGGACCTCGGCGCCAGTGGCGTGACCGTGCTGCTGAGCTCGCACATCCTCGCCGAGGTGCAGCAGGTCTGCGACAGCGTCACCATCATCGGCAACGGCCGGCTGCTCGCCTCCGGGCGGGTGCAGGACCTGATGGCCTCCACCGGTGCCTACCGCATCGTCGTCGACCGTCCGGACGACGCCATCCGGGCGCTGGAGGAGGCCGGCCTCACGGCCACCGCTGAGGGCGACGCGCTGGTCGTCCAGACCGATCGGCCGGGATCGGAGATCACCCGGGTCCTGGGCGAGACCGGCGTCTGGCTCGACGAGCTGACCCCGCTGCGCGCCGACCTGGAGTCGGTGTTCCTCGACCTGACCGAGGGCGACCGGATGGGCGCCATGCCGAGCGGGGAGGACTACCGATGAAGAACCTGCTGCTCGTCGAGCTCACCCGGCTGCGCTGGCGTCGGGCGGTCGTCGTGCTGCTCGTCGCCTGCCTGCTGGTGCCGGTGGCGATCTGGCTCGGCACGGCCTGGAACACGCGGCCGTTCTCGGACGCCGACATCGCCGCGGCCGAGCGGCTCGCGCAGACCGAGGCGGACCAGCCCTACGTCCGGGAGGAGATCGAGCGCTGCAAGGAGAACCCGGAGATGTACGGCGGTGGTCCCGACGTCGACTGCGTCGAGATGATCACGCCGAGCGTGGACAACTACCTCTACCGCCAGACGCTCGACGTCGGTTCGGTGCTCGACAACGAGGCCACCGCCGTCGTCTCCCTGCTCGCGGTCGTGCTCCTGGTGCTCGGCACGACGTTCGTCGGGCACGACTGGAACACCGGCTCCATCAGCAACCAGCTTCTCTTCGAGCCGAGGCGGCAGCGGGTGTGGGCGGCGAAGGGCCTCGCGGTCCTCCTCGTGGGGCTGGTCGCGGGAGCCGTCGCCCTGCTGGTCTTCTGGAGTGCCGTCGGCGTGCTCGTCGCACAGCGGGACATCGCGGTCGGTCCGGGCCAGTGGGCAGTCGTCCGCAACACGTCGGCGCGCGGGTGCTGCTGGTCGCGCTCTCGGGGTTCCTCGGCTACGCGCTGACCATGCTGCTGCGCAGCACGGTGGCGACCCTCGCCATCGGCCTCGGCGTCGCGGCCGCCGGCTCGATCGCGGTGCTGGCGACCTTCGGCGAGGGCGCCCAGCGCTGGCTGCTGCCCACCAACGCCTACGCCGTGCTCGACAACGGCTACGAGTACTACGTCTGGTCGCCCGCCTGCGACGTGATGGTCCAGGGCGGCGCGAACCCGTGCACCCACACCATCTCGCTGGGTGCGGGGGCGACGTACCTCGCGGTCGTGCTGGCGGTCGTCGTGGTCGCCTCGGTGATGTCCTTCCGGCGCCGCGACCTGCCCTGACCCGTGAGTTGGGAGCCCATCCGGCGCGCCGTAGAGTGGCGGGTGTGACGACGGCTCCCACCCCCGAAGGACGCAAGCTTCTCCGACTGGAGATCCGCAACGCGGAGACCCCGATCGAGCGCAAGCCGGAGTGGATCAAGACCAAGGCGAAGATGGGCCCGGAGTACACCGCCCTCCAGAGCCTGGTGAAGTCCGAGGGACTCCACACCGTGTGCCAGTCGGCCGGGTGCCCCAACATCTTCGAGTGCTGGGAGGACAAGGAGGCCACCTTCCTCATCGGTGGCGACCAGTGCACCCGCCGCTGCGACTTCTGCCAGATCGACACCGGCAAGCCGCAGCCGCTCGACCGCGACGAGCCGCGCCGCGTGGCCGAGTCCGTGCAGACGATGGGCCTGAAGTACGCCACGATCACCGGTGTCGCGCGTGACGACCTCCCCGACGGTGGCGCCTGGCTCTACGCCGAGACGGTCCGCGCGATCCACGAGCTCAACCCGGACACCGGCGTCGAGAACCTGATCCCCGACTTCAACGGCAAGCCCGACCTCCTCACCGAGGTCTTCGAGTCGCGGCCCGAGGTGCTCGCGCACAACGTCGAGACCGTGCCGCGGATCTTCAAGCGGATCCGCCCGGCCTTCCGCTACGACCGCTCGCTCGACGTGATCACCCAGGCCCGCGACTTCGGCCTGGTCACCAAGTCCAACCTGATCCTCGGGATGGGTGAGACCCGCGAGGAGGTCAGCCAGGCGCTGCGCGACCTCCACGAGGCCGGCTGCGAGCTGATCACCATCACGCAGTACCTCCGCCCGTCGCCGCGGCACCACCCCGTCGAGCGCTGGGTCAAGCCCGAGGAGTTCGTCGAGCTCAAGGACGAGGCCGACGAGATCGGCTTCACCGGCGCACTTTCCGGCCCGCTCGTCCGCTCGTCCTACCGCGCCGGTCGGCTGTACCGTCAGGCCATGGACGCGCGCGCCTCCGCCGCCGTCTGAGTCGCACGACCGCACCACCTCCACACCGCCACAGACCGGACAAGGCCACCTCATGTCGACCCCCGAGCCCACGCCCACCTCGCGCCGAGGGCAGATCGCCCAGACCTACCGGATGGCCAAGCGCAGCGACCCGCGCCTGGGCTGGATCATCCTCGGCACGTTCCTGGTCGGAGCGGCGCTCGGCTTCGCCCTGATGTGGGTCCTGCCGGGCGACGGCGTCATCTCGCTGATCATCTCGATCGTCGGCGCCCTCATGATCGGCCTGCTGCTCGCGCTGCTGGTCTTCGGCCGGCGCGCCCAGGCAGCGGCGTACAAGCAGATGGAGGGGCAGCCCGCAGCCGCCGCCGGTGCGCTGCAGATGCTGCGCCGCGGCTGGAAGCTCGACCCGGTCGTCGGCTTCACCAAGCAGCAGGACGTCGTGCACCGCGTCGTCGGTCCGCCCGGCATCGTCCTCGTCGGCGAGGGCACCAGCCCCACCCGCGTGCGCCAGCTGCTGATCACCGAGCGCAAGAAGCACGAGCGCGTCGCCTACGGCGTGCCGATCCACGAGATCGTCGCCGGCCGGGGCGAGGGCGAGATCCCGCTCCCCAAGCTGGTGCGCCACGTGCAGAAGCTCGGACGTCAGGTGAAGCCCGGCGACATCACCGACATCCTGCAGCGGCTCAAGGCGCTCGACGCGCAGCGCGGCAAGCTGCCCGTGCCCAAGGGCCCCGTGCCGACCTCGATGAAGGGCATGCGCTCGCAGCAGCGAGGTCGCTGACCCCTACAGCGTGACCGTCCGCGTCCCCGCGGCCACGTCGTGCAGCCCCCGGCCGCCCATGGTGAGCAGCGGCGGGACCAGCAGTCCCACCAGCGCCGAGCGCAGCAGCGCCCGCAGCAGCGACGGCGGCTGACCCGACCCGTCCTGGCGTACGACCCGGAGCCGGGTCGCGAGCTTGCCGAACGAACCGCCGGCGACCGCGGTGAACAGCGCCGACTCGACCACGAAGAGTCCCAGCGTGCCGAGGCCGTTGGGGTTGCCGGCGAGGACGCCGACGGCGACGAGCCCCTCGACCACGGCGAGGCAGGTCACCCAGTCGACGAGGAGCGCGAGGATCCGCCGGCCCCAGCTCGCGGACGGCGGGGCGGGAGTCGGTGCGTACGTCGGGTCGGGCTGGGGCACGCGCCCAGCCTAGGCGGCCGAAACATGCCGGCCACTGCTCGGACGAGGCGTAACACGGCCGAAACAAACGGGATACGGTCTAGAAACTGCCACTGGCTAGCGTGACGCGCACGGTGCAACGAGGCCCCGTTCCGTGACGCTGCAATCTCGACGTGCGCTGGTCGCCGTCAAGGAGGAACCGAATGTTCAACAACTCCGATGAGCTGCTGAAGTTCATCAAGGACGAGGGCGTCGAGATGGTCGACGTCCGCTTCTGTGACCTGCCGGGCATCATGCAGCACTTCACGGTGCCGGTGTCGTCCTTCGACCAGAGCGTGTTCGACGACGGCCTCGGCTTCGACGGCTCCTCGATCCGCGGGTTCCAGGCGATCAACGAGTCGGACATGTCGCTCTTCCCGGACCCCACCACGGCGTACCTCGACCCGTTCCGGAAGTCGAAGACGCTCAACGTGAACTTCTTCATCCACGACCCGATCACCGGCGAGGCCTACAGCCGCGACCCGCGCAACATCGCCCGCAAGGCGCTGGCCTACCTCGACTCCACCGGCATCGCGGACACCGCCTACTTCGCCCCCGAGGCGGAGTTCTACATCTTCGACAACGTGCGCTACAGCACCGGCGTCAACGAGGGCTACTACCACATCGACTCGGTCGAGGGCTGGTGGAACTCGGGCAAGGAGGGCGAGGACAACCTCGGCTACAAGACCCGCCTCAAGGGCGGCTACTTCCCCGTCGAGCCCTACGACCACTACAGCGACCTGCGTGCCGACATGGTCAAGAACCTCGAGGCCAGCGGCCTCCTCGTCGAGCGTGCGCACCACGAGGTCGGCACCGCCGGCCAGGCGGAGATCAACTACCGCTTCGACACGCTGCTCAAGGCCGCGGACGACGTGATGAAGTTCAAGTACCTCATCAAGAACACCGCCTGGCAGCAGGGCAAGTCGGTCACCTTCATGCCGAAGCCGATCTTCGGCGACAACGGCTCGGGCATGCACGTGCACCAGTCGCTGTGGAAGGACGGCGAGCCGCTGTTCTTCGACGAGACCGGCTACGCCGGCCTGTCCGACATGGCCCGCTGGTACATCGGCGGCATCCTGAAGCACGCCCCGTCGCTGCTGGCGTTCACCAACCCGACGGTGAACTCCTACCACCGCCTGGTGCCCGGCTTCGAGGCGCCGATCTCGCTGGTCTACTCCTCGCGCAACCGCTCGGCGTCGGTCCGCATCCCGATCACGGGTGCGAACCCGAAGGCCAAGCGCGTCGAGACCCGCTTCCCCGACCCGTCGGCGAACCCCTACCTCGCCTTCGCGGCCCTGATGCTCGCCGGCCTCGACGGCGTCCAGAACAAGACGGAGCCCGCGGCCCCGATCGACAAGGACATCTACGAGCTGCCGCCGGACGAGATGGCCGACATCGCCCAGGTGCCCACGTCGCTCGGTGCCGTCCTCGACGCGCTCGAGGACGACCACGAGTACCTGACGGCCGGCGGTGTCTTCACCGACGACCTGATCGAGACGTGGTGCCACTTCAAGCGGACCCAGGAGATCGCGCCGGTCCAGCTGCGGCCGCACCCGCACGAGTTCGAGCTCTACTACGACATCTAATTTCTACCCCATCAGGGCGGTTCTGAAAGTCACGCAGTGACCGAAGAAAACCGCCTCTGACCTGCAGAAACGCCGCCGAGTGACCTTCTGGTCCTTCGGCGGCGTTTCGCGTTGTACGTGACGCTCTCCCCTCGCCGCTGCAGGCTCTCGTGCCTGGGCCCTCAGCTCAGCCGACGCGCTTGTTCTTCACCGCGACGCCCTCGGCAACGCCGATGAAGAGGACGGCGCCGATGACGGCCAGCACGGAGCTGATGCGATCCATCTCGAACACCCTGCCCGCGCCGAAGGACCACGCGACGAGGCCACCGACCATCGAGCCGGCGATGCCCAGCCCGATTGTCGCCAGCGGGTCGACGTACTCCTCCCTGTGGGGACCGACAACTCGAGCGAGCGCCCCGACGACGAAACCTGCGATGAGGAAGCCGATCATGGAAGTAGGGACTCGTGCAGGTCACGTCCCAGAACGGGGTGCCAGCCGTAGCGGCTGTAGATCGCTGCGTAGTCGCCGCGCTCCAGGGCCGAGTCGGCGTCCTCGCTCGTCGGCACCGCTTCCTTGGGAAGGTGAAGCCGCACGTGGTCACTGACGCGGGCGACGGCCTCGACCGGGACCAGACGGCGCTGCGCCCCGAGCCCGAGGACGCCACCCGACACCACCACGAGCAACCTGGCGCGCCGTTCGGCCTGGTCGACCATGAGGTCCTCCACCTCGCCGACACGGTGACCATTGGCGTCGAGCACGACGAGCCCGCGGACGTCATCGCTGTGATCAGCCAGGCTGACCTGACCCTCGTCGAGCGGACGAAGCTGGAAGGGGAGCGTGGTCATGGTGCCTCCTCGGGTCGCGGATGTCCCATCGTCCCGGGAGCGTGTGACCGCCCACGTCCGGCGGCTTTGCAGTTGCATGACAATGCAGAGGACCTGGGGGCAGTCCCCGTGAGGAGTTGACCGGCGATGGGAGCATGGCCCTGATGGCTACCCGACTGCTGGTCCTGGAGGACGAGGACGGACTACGTGCGTCACTCCGGCTGATGCTGGAAAGTGACGGCTACGACGTCGTGGAGGCCGCAGACGCCGAGAGTGCGCTGGGCCTCGTGCCTGGAGCCGGGTTCGACCTGATGCTGGTCGACCTGATGCTGGGCGGCATGGACGGGTTCAGCTTCATCCGGCGCGCCCGCCCGATGACCGAGGCGCCGATCGTCGTGATCAGTGCGCGGGACGGAGTCGAGGACATCGTCTCTGCGCTCGAGGCCGGGGCAGACGACTACATCACCAAGCCCTTCGACGTGCAGGAGGTGCGGGCTCGGCTCCGCGCGATGCTGCGCAGACCCGTGCTCTCGTCGGACGGACCCGATGGCGGGCAAGCGACCGATGGCGCCGTTCGCGGCAGTGACGTCTTCGTGCTCGACCAGCACGACGGTCCACTGGTCTTCGACCGGGGAGCGGCCCAGCTGACCCGCGGGCCGCGCGAGATCCACCTGACGATGACCGAGTACCGCCTGCTGTCGGTGATGGCGGAGAACTCCGGCCGGGTGCTGTCGCGGTCCTCGCTGCTCGAGCACGTGTGGGAGGAGGGTTTCTTCGGTGACGAGCGCATCGTCGACGTGCACGTGCGCCGTCTCCGCAAGAAGCTGGAACGCGACCCGAGCGCCCCTCGCACCGTGGTGACCGTGCGCGGGCTCGGGTACCGGCTCGACACGCGATGACCGTGTGGGCGGCACGGCGCGGACTCCGCGCGTCGGTGACCCTGGCGTTCGCGCTGGGAGCTCTCGTGCTGTCCGCAACCCTGTCGCTCGGCACCTACTTCTCCGCCCGCCACCTGCTGGTCGAGCAGCGAGAGCGTACGGCGCTTCGCCAGGCGTACACCGACGCAGCACTCGTCCGCGACAGCCTGCTCACCTCCGGCAGCGAGGTCAGCGATGTCCTGGGCTCGATCTCGCCGCCGACGGGCGCGGTGATCTACCTCCACCGCAACGACACCTGGTACTCCTCCTCGCTCGACCAGCCCGGACAGGGCGTCACGGATGCCGTGGCACCGATGGTGGAAGCCGGGTCTGTGGCACTCGCCTGGACTGACCTCACCGAGCCGCACGCCGTCGTCGTGGGGGTGCCGCTGCCGGCCGTCGATGCCGCCTACTACGAGGTCTCCGTGGCTGAGGAGCTGGGCGCGACGCTGCGCACCCTCGCGCTGGCCCTCGCCGTCTGCGCTGCACTCACCACGGCCGGCGGGGTCCTCATCGGCCGGGCCGCCAGCCGTCGGGTCCTGCAGCCGCTGGGCGAGGTGGCAAGCGCTGCGGTGCAGGTGTCCGCGGGCGACCTCGAGACACACCTGCGCGACACGAGCGATCCCGACCTGGCCGTGCTGGTCGGGGCTTTCAACCACATGGTCGATGCCCTGCACGAGCGGATCGAGAGGGACGCGCGGTTCGCCGCAGACGTCAGCCATGAGCTGCGTACGCCGCTGACCACCCTGACGACCAGCCTCGGAGTCCTGCAGGACGGCACCGACCTCACACCGGGTGCCAGCCGCGCGGTGCAGCTGATGGCCACGGAGCTCACCCGCTTCAGGAGGGCCTTGGAGGACCTCCTTGCCCTCGGGCGCCTCGATGCCGGCGCCGTCGAGGGCGACATGGCGCGCGTCGGCGCACACGAGCTCGTCCGTCAGGCGCTGAAGGCGAGCGGTCGGTCGACGGACCTCCTGTCGGTCGGCAGCGGGACTGACGACCCACCCGTCGATGTGGACCGGCGCCAGGTGCTGCGAGCGTTGGTCAACCTGTTCCAGAACGCGGACCTGCACGGCAACGGGCTCACGGGGGTCGTCGTGGACACCGTCGACGGTCACGTCGAGTTCCGGGTCCGCGACCGGGGCCCCGGCGTTCCGGAGCAGGATCGCGAACGCATCTTCGAGCGCTTCGCACGTGCGGGCGGCGCCCGGGCCGGGACGGGCAGCGGTCTGGGCCTGAGCATCGTGGCGCGCACGGCGACCAATCACGGCGGATCCGTCTGGTGCTCCTCGACCGGCGACCGGGGCACGGAGTTCGTGCTGCGCCTGCCGCGAGCTGCAGGGACGGTGGTGAGATGAGCGTACGTCGCGCCGCTGCGACGGGGCTGGTGCTCCTCGTCGCAGGATGCGGCCTGCCGGGGAACACCGAGGTGCGTGCCGTCGACGCCACCGCGGTGCCCTACAACCTCCTCGATCCGGAGGCGCAGGCGCGTCCGGGGCAGATCGGGCCGGTGACGGCAGGAACTCCTGTCGTGTTCTGGCTCGTCGGCGACGACCGGCTGGCACCCACAGCAGTGGCCGTCTCGTGCACGGCCCCCGTGGCCGACGTCGTCGCTCAGCAGCTCGCACTGCTGGCCGCTGCTCCGGACGCCGTCGCACGGCCGGCTGGACGGTCGTCGACCATTCCGTCGTCCTCGGGGCTCGAGCTGATCGATGTGGCGGACGGCGTCGCGATGGTCGAGTTCGACCCTGCCACCTCCCTCGCCGCCGACCGACTCCCCCTCGCGGTGGGTCAGGTCGTCCTGACCGTCACGTCGGCGCCCGGCATCGAGGCGGTTCAGGTCAGCGCTGCGGGCGACACGGTCGAGGTGCCGCTCCCCGGTGGCGCCCTCACGGACAGGCCGGTGACCGCGAACGACTACGCGACCTTCCTGCCGCAACGCTTCCTGGGCACTGGTGGACGAGGTCTCTCGACGGACATCGGCTGCCCGACCTCGAACGTCGGACGCAGCTAGCGGGACGACGTCGCCGACTGTGGCGCCAACGACCGTGTGTCGACGATCATCCACTGCCCCGGCGGTGAGCCGACCTTGAGGCCCCACGCCACCGCAACGGCGTCCATGACCTCAGCCGTGGCTCGCGTCGCGCCCTCCTGCACCGCGCGAGTCGCCAGGTGATCGACTCCCTCCCACTCCACGTCGACCCGGACGTGATCGGGATCTGTCCATCGGAGGCGGACGCACATCGAGCTGGGCCTGAGTCGTACGGCGTGATCAAGCGCGGTGCACGTCACCAGGCACAGATCCTCCACGACAGCTGAGGGGAGGGCGCGGTCACGCCCCCAGCGGCGGACGAGTGTGGCGCTGTCGTCCGTGCAGTGGGGGTCGCAGGCGACATCGAAGGTCGACACGCCGGGTCCGCCGCCCACCAGGGGTGGGGGAAGGCCGGGGTCGGTCACGGTCCTGCCTCTCCGAGCGCCAGTGAGCGTCGCAACCCGGTTCTGCTCAGGGTGGTGGCGCATCCCTGTGGCACGTGGCGCAGGTGTACGGGAACGCCACGCTTGCGGCACGCGGCACCCGTCCACAACAGTGCGGCGACGGCCTCCGAGGTCAGGCGCGTCATGCCCGACAGATCGATCACGACGGCCGCCGGCGGCGGATCGAGAAGCACCGGTACGCGCTGCTTCACTGCGCTGAGCACGCAATCGCGGTCCCGGGTGCTCACCACCACGACCACGTCGTCGCGGGTGCTCCCCACCCAGTGCGGCGCCGACTTCCCATCCTCGTCGTAGGTCATCTCGACAGGCTCTCCCCCTCATGTGACGCCTGACCGGACCGTGATGTTGCAGGTCTGTGACAGCCGTCTGACAGCTCACCGCCACCTCTGTCAGAGTCGTTGTCCGCGCTGACCTGCCGTGTCTTGATGGATGCGAACCAACCATCACGACCATGCCTCAGGAGGCCACGCCATGTTCGCCATGACCCACCGCGCCCGCTCCGTCGTCCGACGGGTGACCGGTCACCAGGCCCTGTCCGCCCGGTCGGGTCTGCGGATCGCGCAGGGTTCGTCCGCAGACGGGCCGATGCAGGTCGCCGCCACCGCGGCCCCACGTGAGCACGACGAGGTGCTCGAGCACGACGGTGCCCGGGTGTTCCTCGGGCCGGGAGCGGTGAAGCGCCTGCGGGGCCGCACGCTCGACGCCGTGACGGAGGAGACCGGTCGCGTGCAGTTCGTCCTCAAGCGTGCTGGGGATCACGCGTGAGGAGAGCCGCCGGCTGAAGCGCGTGAGCTGACGCCAGCGGCAGTACCGGGACCGCGCCGTCCACCTGGCGCGCGGGGTGCAGCCGCGGCTCAGCGCAGTCCGTCGTCGGTCGGCTCGGGAACGCGCCCGGGGTGCAGGACGGCCCCGCCTCCGGAGAACGACTCGAGAGCCTGCTCGACGGTCTCGTGGTGGACGGGTAGCGCGGCGGCGTGCAGGTCACGCAGCATGACTCCGAGCCGCCGCTGCACCCGGTCGACGTCGGCGCCCCAGTGCGCGATCTCGTCGACGGCCAGACCGATCAGGTCCGCGAGCCCGGGCTGTGGCACGTGCACCGCCAGTCCGCCCGAGCTGTCGAGGCATTGCCGTGGGAGGAGCGGTCGAGTCACGAGTCGGCGGAGCAGGTCGTGCAGCTGGTCGATGACCTGGACCGCCGTGGTCGGGTCGTTGATGCCGGGCGAGAGGGCGCGCTCGGCGATGTCGACGAGCTGACGGAGCCCGAACCCGACGTCCTCGTCGAGCGCACGCTCCTTGCCGACGTGGACGGCCGCCCGGAGCGCGCCTTCGTCGGGCCGACCCGCGCCATGGACATCGAGGAGCGGCGCACCTCCAGGGACGAACTCGCCAGGCGCGCGCAGGAGACAGATGGTCACCCCGTGCTCCTCGGCCAGGGCGAGCAAGGCGTCGTCGTCGACCTGCTGCACGACACCGGGTCCGTCCGCGTCGATGCGGTGACCGTGGGTGCGTGGCAACGGCAGGGCCGCGCGCGGCTCCGCGTCCCCCGGGTGCCGGCGCTCGAGCACCGCTCGGGTCTCCTCGCCGATGCGATCCACGATGGAGGCCGCGCGGATGGACTGGGCGACGTGGTCGATGTAGAAGAGGAAGACCACCACGCTCGCCAGCACGAACCCGAACGCCACCGTGACCGAGATCTGTGGCACCGATGTCTCGGTCTGGGCGGTGCCGCGCACGGAGCGAAGCACGACCAGGGCGTAGACGAACGTCGCGACGAAGACGCCGAGCGCGATCTGGATGATCCAGTCGCGCAGGAACGTGCGCAGGACGCGCGGGGAGAACTGGCTGCTCGTCAGCTGGAGCACGACGATGGTGATCGAGAACACCAGGCCGGTGAACGAGATCATCGACGTGATGATCGCGGAGAGCAGCGCGCGAGCCCCTTCAGGCCCTCCGGCGAAGAGGAAGGGCACCTTGAGCGAGGTGTCGAGCCAGTCGTCGAGGGCCGTGAGGGAGAGCCCAAGGAGGGCGGCCACGGCGGCACACAGGAGGGGCACCACCCAGAACTTGTCCCGCAGACGTCTCAAGGTCCGAATCATCGTTGCTCTCCTGGTGCTGGCACCTCGGCAAGGAGGATCGGGTCCCGTCGGGGTCAGGCACGACGGAGCTGCGCGCGCAAGCTCGTGCACAGCCTGCCGTCTGTGCCGGAGAAGCGTACGACGATCGCGCGACAGTTCGACGTCAAGGCTGTGACAACCGTTGAATCCCGGAAACGCGGACTGATTGCATCGGCCGACGGCCCCCGATGCGAATGTGGTGAACCCTCATGGCGACCAGTGACCAGTGGCAGTGGCTCTCGACCATCGAAGAAGCGATCAACTCGGCCTTCGACCCGATCGCCAGCGCAGTTGCCTCCGTGATCTTCTACGCGCCGACCATCGGCGGGGTCACCTTCCCTCTGATCGTGCTGTGGCTCGTGGTGGCGGCCGTGGTCTTCACGATCTACTTCAAGGGCATCCAGTTCGTCTCGTGGAGGACCAGCCTCGACCTGGTGCGCGGCAAGTTCTCCCGGGCGAGCGACCCCGGTGAGGTGACGCACTTCCAGGCACTGTCCTCGGCGGTCTCGGGGACGGTCGGCCTCGGCAACATCGCCGGCGTCGGTGCCGCGGTCACGCTCGGCGGGCCCGGGGCGACGTTCTGGATGATCGTCGCCGGACTCTTCGGCATGTGCACGAAGTTCGTCGAGTGCACCCTCGGCGTGAAGTACCGCGAGGTCCACGAGGACGGCACGGTCACCGGTGGGCCGTTCCGCTACCTGCCCGTCGCGTTCGAGCGCTTCGGCAGCGCCGCGTCCCGCACGCTGACGATCATCTTCGCCGTGGCGCTGTTCTTGTTCGGCGCCGTCGGCGGCAACATGTTCCAGGCCAACCAGACCTACGCCCAGGCACGCGAGGTGACGGGTGGCGACGACGGCTACCTCGGATCGTCGGGCTCGGCCCTCATCTTCGGGCTCGTCCTGGCGTTCCTCGTCGGCGCCGTCATCATCGGGGGGATCTCCTCGATCGCCCAGGTGACCTCGCGACTCGTCCCGGCGATGGGCCTGCTGTACCTCGGCACCTGCGTCCTGGTCATCGCCGGCAACATCGTCAACGTCCCCGCCGCGTTCGGGGAGATCATCTCCGGCGCCTTCGCCCCGGAGGGCGTCGCCGGGGGTGCGATCGGCGTCCTGATCATCGGCTTCCAGCGAGCCGCCTTCTCCAACGAGGCCGGCGTCGGGTCGGCCCCGATCGCCCACGCCGCGGTCAAGACCAAGCACCCGGTGAGCGAGGGCTTCGTGGCCCTCCTCGAGCCGTTCATCGACACCGTCATCATCTGCACGCTCACCGCCCTGACGATCGTGATCGCCGACGCGCCGTACTACGCCGAACAGCGCGAGATCGTGGCCGGTGGCGGGCCCACGCCGGACGGGGTGGTCGTCACCTCACGCGCGTTCGAGACCTTCCTGCCCCAGTTCCCGGTGATCCTCGCGATCGCGGTGGCGCTCTTCGCCTTCTCGACGTTGATCACGTGGTCCTACTACACGATGAAGGCGTGGACCGAGATCTTCGGTCGCTCGAAGCGGAGCGAGGCGACCTTCAAGGTCGTGTTCTGCACGTTCACCGTGATCGGTAGCGTCATCACCTTCACCTCGGTGCTCACGTTCGCCGACTCCATGCTGTTCGTGTGCGCGATCGTCAACCTGCTGGCCTGCTACCTCCTGCTGCCCAAGGTGCGCGACGAGCTGCGGTCCTTCCGTGAGGGCCGCCGCAACGGCACCATCACGGAGGTCCCGGTCGAGGAGCGGGCAACGACCTGATCCCGTCGCGTCAGGGCCCCGATGCCGGACGCTCGGTGACAGACCGGGCGTTCGTACCGACCGCCATGGGGCCGGCGAGCTGCGCATAGGTGGTGACCGCGAGGGCGGCCGCGAGCCCGATCCCGGCCAGGACGACACCCGCGTCCAGGAAGCCGCCCCAACCCCCGTCAGGACGGACCCCGGCGGCAAGCAGTCCGGCGACAGCCAGCGCGACCCCGGCCGTGGCGAAGACCCGGTGCGGGCGGGCGGGTGCGACGCCGGGCATCCCGCCACGGAGCAGGCTCCAGACAGCAAGCACGGCAGTGCCCCACACCAACGACACCAAGAGAGCCCCAATGATGTCGGAGGGTCGGTGCCAGCTCGCCACGAGCATTGCGGCAGCGGTGACCGTGATCGCTCCGGAACCGACGAGGGACACCGTTGTGCGAGAGGCGTCCGGAGCGACGAGGAGGGCTGCGAACACCAGCGAGACGACCACGGTCGCGTGACCGCTGGGGAAGCTCTCGACTGTCAGGTAGCCGTGGTCGGCCCTCTCGGTCACCGCCTTCATCACCTGGGTCGTGAGGTTGGCGCCCAGGACCAGTGTCGCGGCCGCACCAGCCGCGGCGTACCGCTGGCGTATCACCGCAACGCCGACGAGCACCAGCACGGCGACGGCGATCGAACCCAGCGAGACGTTGCCCAGGACGCCCACCAGCGTTCGCGTGGTCGCCTCGTCGCCGACGACCACATCCATGCCCGCCTGGTCCAGGGACTGGCCCAACTGCGTCTGCTGGCTGCGGTCGCCGAGCCAGGCGAGAGCCACCGCGCAGAGCAGGCACACCCCGGTGCACGCCGCTGTGCTCCTCCACCGGCCCCACTGCCGGCGCAGCGCGTGCCGTGCCACGAAGTCGAGCCGCACGTCGCTCAGGCCTGCCAGATCCGCAACCAGTCGACCTGCATGTGCTGCGGGAGCTGCTTGTCCTTCATGAGGGACAGCTCGTAGTCGGAGGCGAGCAGGCTCAGGATGGGGTACTGCGGCTGGCCGGACACGCCCTTGCGGGTGCGCCACGTCTCCTGCCCGTCGATGCGGAAGATGTACATCTTCGGCGTCCACTCCACCGAGAACACGTGGTAGTTCTTCGACCACCCGTCGCGCCGGTTCTTGAGGAAGCTCCTCGGCTGCTTGAGCCAGGAGCCGGTCTTGATGAGCCTGTCGTTCTTCTTCCAGTGGATGAAGCTCGTCAGGCCGCCCCGCGGGTGCTTGTCACCGAAGTACTCGATGACGTCGACCTCGGCGCCTGCGGTCCGCGGCGTGCCCGCGCGTGAGGTCTGCGGCTGGAGCCAGAAGCTGCTGTGCTGGCCGCGGCGCTTGTGCATCTTCACGCGTGCGGCCGCGAAGCCGTACCTGAACGACACCTGGTTCTGGGTCGAGATGTGGCCGTTGAGCCGGTAGGCGTAGCGACCCGAGACCTTGCCCCGCTTGATCGCCTTGCACGTGCCGGTGCGGCTCCTGTCCTCCACCACGCTCAGGCGGACCTTGCCGCCCTTGACCTTGACCGCCTTCGGGCTGCCCTTGGAGCACCTGCGCAGGCTCTCCTTCTCGTAGGACTGTCCGCGGTGGCTCCACTCGGGACCCAACGACCGGCCGGAGAACGTCTCGGTGAAGAGCGGAGTCTGCCAGCGGGCGGTGCTCTGCGGCCGGCTCACGACGCGGCGCAGGCCCCGGTAGCCGCCGGACTTCACCCGGTAGGTCACCGCCTCCCCGCGATGCATGGCGCGGGCGGAGAACTCGGCACGCCCGCGGCGGTCGGTCCGGGCCCTTCCGACGTTCTTCCATCCCGCGCCCCTCTCGACCTGCAACCGGACGGGGCGTCCGGCCCGGCGGGGCTTGATCGTGGCGGCGATCGCCACCCGGGCAGCATCGGGGCTCGCCGTCCGGCGACCCTGCTGGACGATCTGCGGCAGGACCTGCAGGCTCGCGCGCGAGCGCGTGGCCTGGCGTTCCGAGGTGGAGGCGGCAGCTGAGCCGGCCGCAGGACCGGCGGCCGATCCGGCGTCGATGGCGAGGAGCAGGGACGCGGGCATCAGCAGCGCGAGGGCGCTGCCAGCAAGCACGCGGCGTGCTGACCTGGTGATCTCTCTCGGTCGTGGGCGCGAAGTGTTCGTCTCGAAAGTCATCGTGTCGAGGGTGTCTCGCGCGTCGTCCCCACCCAAATCCTCGGACCGCGATCCGGCCCGACAACCACTCCGAGGACAGCCGACCGAGCGGCGAGATTGCAGGTTCATGACAGTCGCCCGACGAACCTCGACCACTACGGTCGCCGCCATTGTCGCCGCACGTCCGGCGTGCCTAGATGGGTGACGGAGAAGAACAAGGCGGGTGCACTTCGTGCTCGAGCGCCGCACGTGACCACCCACACGCACCACGATCATCAATCAGACGTTCGCACCAGTCGGGGGACTGACGGCTCAGGCCGTCATGGGCCCCCGCGCGAGCGGGAAGGAAAGTCATGCACCATCGCATTCGACCCATCCGATCGGCCGCGGTCGTCCTGTCGACCGTCGCTCTCGGCGCCGGAGTGCTCGCTGCTCCGCCGGCCACAGCCGACATCTCGTCGGCTCTCCGTAGTGCCAAGGCAGGCGTCAACACCGACAGCACCCCCTCGAACATCGCGGCCGACTGGATCACCGACGAGCTCACCAACGGGCTCATGGTCGGCTCCGCCGGCCCCGACTTCGGCCTCACCCTCGACACCGGTCTCGGCCTGGCGAGCGTGCCGGGCCACGAGGCCGGCGTCGCCGCGATCAACGCCGCCTTCGAGCCGCGCGTCGACGCAGTACGTCGGAGACGGGACGAAGGAGTCCTACGCCGGACCGCTCGGCAAGGCGGCCGCGTTCGCCCGTGCGGCCGGTGAGAACCCGATCGACTACAACGGGACGAACCTGATCACGCGCCTCGAGGAGCGCACGGCCAACGTGCCGGCCGACCCGGCAGCGGAGCCGCAGGCCGCGGCATTCGCCGGACGGATCTTCGACAAGTCGGAGTTCGGCAACCATGCGAATGTCGTCGGGCAGTCCTACGCCGTGCGTGCCCTGGCGCGTGCTGGCTCCACGGAGGCGGTCGCCGCCCGCGACTTCCTGCTCAAGCAGCAGTGCGCCTCGGGCTACTTCCGGCTCAACTTCGCGAAGGCCAACGTGCCCAACCAGTCGTGCACCGAGGGTGAGGCCGGCAGCGAGCTGGACCCGGACGCGACCGCGCTCGCGGTGATCAACCTCATCGAGTCGCGTGACACCAGCCAGGCCGTCAAGGACGCGCTCGCCAGGGCCGGAGCGTGGCTCGCCGACCGCCAGCGCAACAGCGGTGCGATCCGCAGCTCCGGATCGGATGCGCAGATCAACACCAACACGACAGCGCTCGGCGGCTACGCCATGGGCCTGCTGAAGCAGGACGACGAGGCCCTCAAGGCGGGCCTGTGGGTGCGCAAGAACCAGCCGGTCGACAAGTACAAGTGCCGCACTGCCCTGACCAAGGACACCGGTGCCGTCGCCTTCCGCAAGGACCGGTCCAAGGCGGCCAAGGCCGGCGGCATCCCCGCCGACGGTCGCGACGAGTGGCGCCGCGCCACCGCCCAGGCGATCCTCGGCCTGCAGTTCGCCCCGGCGAGCAAGGACAGGTTCCGCATCGAGTCGGTGCGCGACCAGGCTCGCGCCGGTGAGCGCGTCCAGTTCCGGGTCTACGGGCTGGCTCCCGGCGAGAGTGCGTGCATGCAGGTCAAGGGTGACTTCCGCCGCGTCAAGGGCAAGACGAAGGGCACCAAGATCGTGCGCAAGCTCCTCCTGCCGACCGGCAACCAGCGTCGTGTGGGTCTCGTGAAGACCTCCGACGACGAGGCTCGTACGTGGATCCGGGTCCGCAACTGACCCACCAGCACCACCTGCTCGACCATCACCACCTCGGCCCGGCGTCTCGCGATGCCGGGCCGAGGTGCGATCCTGCTGGAGGTCGGATCCGTTCGCCTCCTCGGACTGATTCCTCACCCAATGGTGGGGCGTATTCAACACTCAGCTTCGCCTGATGACTACCTATTTGCTCGGACAGCACCCCCTCAGGGATGACGCGCTCGGTCGCACATCTTGTGCACACTGCAATCCGTTGCTCATGTGACTCCGAACACATGATGCCGTGACTCCAAGAGGCGATGGTCGTCACGTCTACGCAGTGCCCTGCTCGACGCATGCACCAGACATCTAGGAGTAGTTGCTGATGAATCGCACACGACCCACCAAGCGACACGGGGCGATCGCCCTGGCCTGCACCGGCGGCCTGCTGACAGCAGTCGGCTTCGCCGGTCTCGGTCCGCTCGCCGCGACCGCGTCCAGCCACCGGGAGGCACCACTCATCTCGGGAACGCCGCAGTACGACGGGACGGACCTCTACGCCTTCCGCAGCCCCGAGAAGAAGGACACCGTCACGCTGATCGCCAACTGGCTTCCCTTCGAGGAGCCGGCCGGCGGTCCGAACTTCTACAGCTTCGCCACCGACGCGCGCTACGACATCAAGATCGACAACAACGCGGACGCCAAGCCCGACGTCATCTTCCGGTGGACGTTCAAGGACCACTACGTCACCGGGGACACGTTCCTGGCCGCCACCGGCCCAGTCACCTCCCTGACCGACAAGAACCTGAACTACTACCAGACCTACAAGCTGCAGCGCTTCTACAAGAGCAAGAAGAAGACGCTGATCAAGAGCCGCCGTGTGGCGCCCTCGGACATCGGTGCGGCCTCGATGCCGGCCTACAACAAGCTGCGCAGCCAGGCTGTCACCCGCGTGGGCAAGAACATGAAGTCGTTCGCCGGCCAGGCGGAGGACCCGTTCTTCCTCGACCTGCGCGTCTTCGACCTGCTCTACGGCGGTGACCTCTCCGAGGCCGGCGACGACACCCTGGCGGGCTTCAACGTCCAGTCGGTGGCGCTGCAGGTCCCGCAGAAGTGGGTCGCCAAGCGCCACAACCCGGGGAAGAACCCGGTGATCGGCGTGTGGACCACGACGTCGAAGATGAACGCCAACGGCAAGCGCTACACCCAGGTCTCGCGTCTGGGCAACCCGCTGGTCAACGAGGTCGTCATCCCGCTCAAGCTCAAGGACGCGTTCAACGGCCTCAAGCCCACGGGTGACGCTGCGGCGCTCAAGTACGTGACCAACCCCGAGCTGCCGAAGCTGATCGAGGCCGTCTACGGCATCAAGGCACCCGCCACCCCCCGCAAGGACCTCGTGTCGGTGTTCCTCACGGGCGTCAAGGGCCTCAACATGCCCAAGGGCAAGATCACCCCGAGCGAGCAGCTCCGCCTCAACATGTCCACCCCCGTGACCGCCACGCCCAACCGGCTCGGTGTGATCGGTGGAGACACGCAGGGCTTCCCCAACGGTCGCCGTCTTGGTGACGATGTCATCGACATCGCGCTCCAGGTGGTCGAGGGTGAGCTCGTCGGTTCCGCGAACGACCTCGGGGACGGCGTCGACAACAACGACGTCGCCTTCGACAACACGTTCCCGTACCTGGCCCTCCCGGCCAGTGGCAGCGACGCCGACCCGCACCCGTCCACGGGCGCCTCGGCCAAGCAGTCGGCGAACAAGGAGAGCGCGCTCCAGCGCGTCGTCCCCGGTCGCCAGAGCTCGGCAGCCTTCGTCGGTGTGGGACTCCTTGCCCTCGTCGGCGGCATCGGTGGCGCAGTGCGCCGCCGCAAGGCCTGACCGTAGGGCGCGTCCGACCGCGCGGCGTTTGTACGCCGTGCGGTCGGACCGTGCCGTGCACCCGGGTGCAGTTAGCGGCGCAGCGCCTCCTCGACGCTGACGAGCGCATGACCGGGTTCGAGCAGCTGACTCCGGAAGCCGTCCTCGGGTTCAACGCGAGACTCGGGTCCGGGTCGCGCGTCCGGGCGGGGCTTGGCGGGTCATCCGGAGACCCGGCCCCACCCCTTGACGGCTTGCTTGCATTTTGCAAGTGTCAGCACATGAGCCTCTTCATCACCTGCCCCGTCGCGAGCGTCGAGCGCGCGACCGCCTTCTACACCGCCCTCGGCTTCACCCTGAACACCGACATGTCCGACGACAACGTGTCGTGCTTCGCGCTCGCGCCCGAGCAGTACGTCATGCTCGGCAGCCGCGAGATGTACGCCAGCGTCGGCGGGGTCGAGGACCTCATCGGCGGACCCGACACCCCCTCGAAGGTCACGGTCTCGTTCGACCTGGCCAGCCGCGAGGCGGTCGACGAGCTCGTCGAGCGCGCCGGCGCAGCCGGTGGACGCATCGGCGACACCGACGACTACCCGTTCATGTACCAGCGCCAGTTCGACGACCCCGACGGCTACCACTACTCGCCGTTCTGGATGAAGCCGGACGACGCCCCGGCCACGTGAGCGACCTCGCCGCTGCCCTGGACGTCGTCGGAGCGCGGTGGGCCCTCCTCATCGTGGAGCGCCTGCTCGAGGGACCGCAGCGCTACGGCGACCTCCAGCGCGACCTCGGCGTCCCGACGAACATCCTCGCCACCCGGCTGCGCGAGCTCGAAGCAGCCGGCGTGCTGTCCCGTCTCCCCCTGCACCACAACACCCGGGCGTACGCACTCACCGAGCGCGGCACCGACCTGCGCGAGGCGATCACCGCGCTCGGGCGGTGGGGCGAGCAGGACACGAGCAGCTGATCACCAGGGCGTGCCTCAGAGCCGCTCCCCCGCCTCCACCCGTGCCGGGATGGTGTTGCCGGCCGGGGCGAGCGGGCAGCGCCAGCGGTCGTCGTAGCGGCACGACGGGTGGTAGGCGAAGTTGAGGTCCAGGACCAGGTGCCGGTCGTCGCCGCCGAGCCAGGCACCCTTCGCCGAGTCGAGCAGGTAGCGCCCGGCGCCGTAGCTGCCGTCGCCGGCCGTGCCGTCGCGCATCGGCACGAAGATCCCGCCGCCGTACTGGTGCAGCCACCACACGTCGAGGGTGCCGCCGAGCGGTTCGGGCAGTCGGACCAGGCCGATCCGGTGCAGCGTGACCGAGCCGTCGTCGCCGCCGTCGACGTCACGCTCGTCGGCGTCGGCCGCCTCGATCTCGAGCGTGAAGCGCAGCGCCGGGTCGTAGGGCCAGTAGGCCACCCCGTCACGTCGGAGGTCGGGCACACCGGCGATCGGGCTCTGCGGATGCGTCGCGAAGAGGTCGGCCCGCCCCTCCCGCCAGAGGCGATGCCCCTCGGCCGGGTCGGCCTGGGCGCGGACAGCCTCGTAGAGCGAGGAGACGCGGGCGCGCCAGTCGGCGAGGGTCAGGGCTGACGAGATGTGGGGCACACGGCCCATCCTCGCAGCCGGACCGAGGCGTCAGGCCGGGGCGTTCTCCGTTCGACGACCCGCGAGACGGCCGGCGAGGTAGGGCGCCGTGGCACCGACCGAGGACTCCGCGACCTGCGCAGGGGTGCCGGTCGCGACCACGGTCCCGCCGGCGTCTCCCGCCGCCCGGGCCGAGGTCGATGACCCAGTCGGCCGTGGCGATCGTGTCGAGGTCGTGCTCGACCAGGACGACGGTGTTGCCCGCCTCGACGAGCCGGTGCAGCTGCCGCACGAGGAGCGCGATGTCCGCCGGGTGCAGCCCGGCCGTGGGCTCGTCGAGCAGGTAGAGCGCGTGGCCGCGCCGGGCGCGCTGCAGCTCCGTGGCGAGCTTGATGCGCTGGGCCTCGCCGCCGCTCAGCTCGGTGGCGGGCTGGCCGAGCCGCAGGTAGCCGAGCCCGACCTCGCGCAGCGTGTCCAGGCTCCTCGCGGCCGCCGGGACGTCGGCCAGGAAGACGGCGGCCTCGTCCACCGACATCGCCAGCACCTCGGCGACGTTGCGGTCGCGGTAGGTCACCTCGAGCGTCGAGGCGTCGTACCTCGCTCCGTGGCACGTCGGGCACGGCGCGTAGGTGCCGGGGAGGAACATCAGCTCGACCGACACGAACCCCTCGCCCTGGCAGGTGTCGCACCGGCCCTCGGCGACGTTGAACGAGAAGCGCCCGGCGCCGTAGCCCCGGGCGCGTGCCTCGTCGGTCGCGGCGAAGACCTTGCGCACGGCGTCGAACAGGCCGGTGTACGTCGCCAGGTTGGACCGCGGGGTGCGCCCGATCGGGCGCTGGTCGACGCGCACCAGGCGGTCGAACGCCTCGAGCCCGGTCGCGTCGTCGACGTCGATCTCGAGCGCGGCGTCGTCGGGGTCCTCGGGCGCCAGCCCGAGACGGTCGCGCACCAGCTCGGCGAGCACCTGGGTCACGAGCGTCGACTTGCCCGAGCCGGACACCCCGGTGACGGCCGTGAGCACGCAGAGCGGGACGTCGACCGACACGTCCGCGAGGTTGTGCCGGGTGACTCCTCGCAGGTGCAGCCAGCCGTGGGGCTCGCGGGGCTCGTGCTCGAGCGGCTCGACGCGGCCGAAGAGGTGGTCGCCGGTGACCGACCCGGCCACGTCCTCGAGCCCGGCGACGGGACCGCTGTAGAGCACCCGTCCCCCGCCCTCGCCCGCTCCCGGCCCGATGTCGACGACCCAGTCGGCACGGCGTACGACGTCGAGGTCGTGCTCGACGACGAACAGGGTGTTGCCGGCCGCCTTGAGCCGGTCGAGCACGTCGAGCAACGGCTCTGCGTCGGCGGGGTGCAGCCCGGCCGACGGCTCGTCGAGCACGTAGACGACCCCGAACAGCCCGGAGCGCAGCTGGGTGGCGATCCGCAGCCGCTGCGCCTCACCGGGCGACAGCGTCGTGGACCCACGCCCCAGGCTGAGGTAGCCGAGCCCGAGGTCGAGCAGCACCTCCAGGCGCGCGACGAGGTCGGTGCAGATCCGCACCGCCGCCTCGGTGGTCCCGTCGTCGCCCGCTGCGCCGGCGACCGGACGCAGCAGCTCGACGACGTCGCCGAGGGGCAGCGTGTTGACCTCGGCGATCGAACGACCCGCGAAGGTCACCGCCAGGGACTCCGGCCTGAGCCCGCTCCCGTGGCACACGGTGCACCTCGAGTCGCGGACGAACCGCAGCGCACGCTCGCGCATCCGCTCGCTCTGCGAGTCGGCCAGCACGTGCATCACGTGCTTGCGGGCGCTCCAGAACTTCCCGTAGTAGCTGTGGTCGACCCGGTCGCGCTCGGGCTTGATCAGCACCGACGGCTGCTCGTCGGTGAAGAGCAGCCAGTCGCGGTCCTTCTTCGCCAGCCGCTTCCACGGCCGGTCCACGTCGATGCCCAGACCCATGACGATGCTGCGGAGGTTGGCGCCCTGCCAGGCACCCGGCCAGGCGGCGATCGCGCCCTCGCGGATGCTCAACGACGTGTCCGGGACGAGCAGGTCCTCCGCGACGTCGTGCTCGACACCGAGGCCACCGCAGCGCGGGCAGGCGCCGGCGGCGGTGTTGGGCGAGAAGGCCTCGGCCGCCAGGTGCGCGGCGCCCTCGGGGTAGTCACCGGCTCGTGAGTAGAGCATCCGCAGCAGGTTGGAGAGCGTCGTGATCGTGCCGACCGTCGAGCGCGAGCTCGGCGCCCCGCGCCGCTGCTGCAGCGCGACGGCCGGCGGGAGGCCGGTGATCTCCTGCACGTGCGGCGCCCCGACCTGCTGCAGCAGCCGACGGGCGTAGGGCGCCACCGACTCGAAGTAGCGACGCTGCGCCTCGGCGTACAACGTGCCGAAGGCCAGCGACGACTTGCCTGACCCCGACACCCCGGTGAAGGCGACGAACGCGTTGCGCGGGAGGTCGACGTCGACGTCGCGCAGGTTGTGCTCACTGGCCCCGCGGACGCGCACGAAGGGGTCCGTCATGTCGGTCATCGTCACTGCCTATCGCTTCGTCGGGCGCATGTCTTGCTGGCCCACCCCAACAGGCGGTGCTCGAGCGGGACAGGACGCTCAGGCGTCGAGGCTGCGCACCAGCCGCTCGACCACGGCGTCGGGGTCGTCGAGCCAGTCGGTCGCGAGGACCTGCTCGACCTTCCACCCGGCGGAGCGCAGGACGGCGGGCTGGATGGTGCGGCGCTGCTCCCCCGATGCCCGGTCGACGCGCGCGGCGTGGTCGACCAGGACCGCCGTGCGCCACGTCGGCTCGCCGACCTTGCGCAGCGCGAGGTCGCAGCGGAAGCCGGACTGGCCCACGGAGAGGGCGACGTCGAGCCCGCGCTCGCGCAGTGCGTCCGCCAGCTGGTCGACGATGTCGGGCGTCCCGTCCCGGTCGGACCCGCCCTGCCGCCACGAGCCCAGCGCCGACCGCATGGCCGCGGGGTCGCCCTCGGACACCGCGTCGGCGTACTGCAGGAAGCCGCGCAGCGACGCCGCTCCGTCGTTGTAGGTGTTGCTGATCATCGCGGGCTCGATGCTGCTCACCAGCACCATGTGCTGGCGGGCGCGGCTGAAGATGACGTTGAGCCGCTTCTCGCCGCCGCTGTTGTTGATCGGGCCGAAGTTCATCCGCATCCGGCCGTCGGGGCCGCGGGCGTAGCAGACGCTCATGATGATCACGTCGCGCTCGTCGCCCTGGACGTTCTCCAGGTTCTTCACGAAGAGGCCGACGGTCTGGCCGTCCTCCTCGCGGTCGACCTCGGTCTCGTAGGCCACGGCGAACTCGGGGTCGGCGGCGGCCAGCGACGCGAGGGCGTTCTCGATCTCGGTCTGCTGGGCCTCGGAGAAGGCCACGATGCCGATCGTGAGCCCGGTGCCGCGCAGCAGCAGGTCGCGGGTCAGCTCGGCGACCCACTGGGCCTCGGCCGGGTTGGTGCGTCGCGTGTAGACGCCGTCGCTGACCCGGACCACGCTGATGCTGCGGTCGAGGACCGCGTCGGTCGTGGCGCGTACGTCGTCGGGGTCGGGCGCCTCGCCCGTCGTGACGCTGAGGCGCGGGCGGCCCTCGGGCATCGGCACGCGGTCGGGCACCGTGGCGAGCCGGCCTTCGTAGAAGGCGGCGTTGCTGAACTGGATGAGCGCCTCGTAGCGGCTGCGGTAGTGCCAGAGCAGCATCGTCGACGGCAGCCGGGTCGAGGCGACGGTGAGGAAGCTGTCGGCGTCGAGCACGACGCCGACCTGGGCGGCCGCCTCGTCGTCCTCGACGCCCTCGTCCACCTCGGTGTCGACGCCCGGGCCGCTGCTGCGGAAGTAACGGGTCGGCGGGAGCTGCATGCGGTCGCCCACCACGATCGCCTGGCCGGCCCGGTGCAGCGCCGGCACCGCCTCCTCGACGGGGACCTGGCTGGCCTCGTCGAAGACCACCACGTCGAAGGACCCCGCCAGCTCGAGCGTGTCGCTCAGGGACGACGGGCTCATCAGCCACACGGGCCGCAACGCGGCCACCACCTCGCCGGACTCGGCGCTCGCCAGCTGCCGGATCGACCGGTAGGCGCGCACCTTGCCGAACTCGTGCTCCAGCTCGCGCCGACCGGTGCTCCACGTCTTCTTGGTCGCCCGCTGCGCCTCGTCCATGCCGGTGACGCTGCGCCCGCTGTGCTCGACGAGCTCGCGGAACCGGTGACGCAGCCGGCCGACGATGACCGCGGCGTTGGCCCTGTGGAGGGCCGGCTCCAGCTGCGCGACCCGCTCGACGAGGTCGCCGAGCCGGCGCCCGTCCAGCCGGTCGAGCTCGGGGAGGTGCGCCCGGGCGGCGCGCAGCGACGCCGTGAGCACGACGTACTCGACCTGGTCGGGCGTGGCGTCGAGGACCTGGAGCGCCCGGTGGACGGACGGCTCTGCGGCGATGTCGGTGAGCGACGGTGCCGTGGCGCGGGTGGCGTCGCGTCCCGCCGGCGTCGCGAGCGCGGCCGCGACCTCCAGCGCCTCGTCGAGCGGCAGCCGATCGACGTCGAGCACGTCCGCGAGGTCCGCGTCCAGCAGGGCGAGGTCGTGGGCCAGGTCGTCGAGCGCCTCACGCGGGCGGTCGTCGGCGCCGGCGAGCAGGTCGCGCCAGGCAGCGAGCGGCTGGTCCAGCCGACGGGCAGCACCGAGCCGGTCCGCCAGGCCGGCCAGGTCGCCGTGGCCGAAGGCGCGGTCGGCCTCCGCGTCGGTGCGTCGCCGCAGCGGCGGCCGCCGCGTGGTGGTCGACCAGCAGCCCGAGGGCCTGGCTGGCGGGCATGGCCGTGCCGGTCCACCCGCGTGCGACCAGCGCCTTGACCCGCCGCCACTCACCGCTGAGGAAGCGGAGCGCCGAGCCCTCCTTGGTGCGGGCGACCTCGAGGGCCGCGACGGCGTCCTCGGGACGCATCGGCTCGGTCCAGCCGGCGGCCGCACCAGCCGCCGCGGCCGCCGCCTCGTGGGCCTCGCGCTGGCGTCGCGCGGCAGCAGTCAGCTCGGTCGCCGCGGCCGACCGCCCGGAGAGCACGCCCAGCGCACCGTGGCGGGCGAGCGGGTCGAGCAGCGCGTGCAGGTCGGCGACCTCACGGACCTGCGCGACGGTGAGCGATCCGGGCTCGGGTCCGCCCGCCGCGGCGAGCAGCGCGAGCACGCGTGCCCACTGAGGTGCCGAGCGACTCGGCCGCGGCTGCCACCGTCATCTCGGCGCGCGCATCGGCGAGCGCGCCGGGACGGATCGCCGCCAGGGGCGTCCGGGCCAGCACGCGGTCGTGACCGGCACGCGCGAGCGCGTCGCCGAGGCGGTCCACCGCGGGTCGGACCGCGCGCCAGGCATCGGGTGCCGGGACGACCCGGAGGTCGCTCGCCGACAGGTCGTCGCCCCACCGCGAGTCGCGCAGGGCGACCAGCCGGTCCAGGTGGTCGACCACCCGAGCCCCGCGCTGGCCGGCGCCGACCAGCGCGGCGTCGTACGCCTCGACCTCCGCCCGGATGCCGACGAGCTCGCCGACGAGGCGGTCCCGCTCCCCCTCGAGGGCGTCGATGTCCTCCTCGGACGTCGTCCACGCCTCGTAGGTGTCGCGCAGGCCGTGGACGAACGCCTTCTTGTCCGCCTGGCTGTCGTGGACGAGGGTGCAGATCTCGTCGAGGCCGCGCGAGCGCAGGCGCGCGTGCACGACGTCGAGCGCGGCTCGCTTCTGGCAGATGAAGAGCACCCGCTTGCCGCGGGCGAGGTAGTCGGCGACGAGGTTGGTGATCGTCTGCGACTTGCCGGTGCCGGGCGGGCCCTGGATGACGAACGTGTCGTCGGCGCGCGCCTGGGCGACCGCCGCCATCTGCGAGTCGTCGGCGGTGACGACGAGGTAGCGGTCCTGCGGCGGCACCGGCGCTGTCGCCGCGGGCGCCTCGCGGGGCTCGGTCGAGAACAGCTCGTCGAACACCGGCTGGGGCCGCGGCTCCTCGAGGAGGGCGTCGTAGTCACGGACCAGGCTGAGCGTGCGGTAGTTGAAGTTCGCGAGGGTCACCGCGCACAGGTCGACCTCCCAGCGATAGGGGTTGGTCTCGCCCTCGGAGAGCGAGTAGAGCTCCTGCTCGACCTCGCCGACCGCCTCCCCGACAGCCTGGGTGCGCGGCGCCGGCGCGTCCCCGAGCTCCACCCCCAGCGGCAGCGGGGAGCGCACGAGCCGGTCCTCGAAGATCTGCACGCCGAGCGGCTGCCACGACGGCCGCGTGTAGGAGTACGCGTAGTGGCGCCGCCCGATGCTGGGCCGGCTGCCGCTGCGGCGCCTGCGGTACGCCTGCAGCGCGACCTGGGCCCGCGAGCGGATCAGGTCGATGCGCGGGCGGTCGACCAGCACGATCGACACCCCGCGCTCGGTGCGCCGTGCCTGGCGCTCGATCTCGGCGCGCAGGTCGTCGACCGCTGCCGGGTCGGTGAGGTCGATCGTCGTCGGGAGGTCGAAGCCGTAGCTGCTGCGCAGCTGGTGGCGCAGGACCGGGTTGACCTCGGCCTCGCCGGCGTCGACGAGCTGGAGCTTGTAGGACTGCCGCACGCCGCGGGCCTTGGTGAGGGTGGCGGCGGCGAGCACCAGCGGCGACAGGATCGGCACGTCGGGGTCGACGTGCACGTCGTGCCACCGCAGGAAGGCGACCACGACCCGCATCTGGTCCTGGCCGTACTCCGCGCGGTCCCGCTGCGCCTGCGACCGGACGGCGTCGAGGGCCTGCTCGGCGTAGGGCGCGTCGTCCCAGCGGACGACCGAGCCGAGCTCCACCGCCTTGCCGTCCACCAGCCGACGGGACGCAGGACCGCCCCACGTGAACAGCTGCTCGGCGCGGATGGAGCGGACGTCGAGCACCAGCGGGACCGACGCCTGGGTCAGGTTGAGCGTGCGGCCGGTGCTGCGGAAGTGGAGCAGCGGGTTGCGGCGGCTGAGGTCGAAGAGCCGGTCGCGCAGGTGCTCCAGCACGACGGTGCGCCGGTCGCGGTCACCGGTGGCGCCGAGGACGCGCTCGAGGTCGAAGTCCTCGGGCTGGTCCCGGTAGGTGCGCAGCCGCTCGATGAGGTCGCGGAGGTCCTGCGCGCGACGGCGCCGGTCCGGCTCGACCATCGAGGTCACCAGTCCGGCCACGACCGGGTGGAGGCCGGGCGCGAGGACGAACAGGTTGCGGTAGTGCTGCTCGAGGCGCAGGACGTGGTCCTCGTCGGCCAGGTCGAGCCCGCAGAGCAGGGCCGCGAGCAGCTCGCCGACGCTCGCGATGTCGGTGAGCTGGTCGTGGTGGCCGACCTGGTGCTCCCACCGCTGCCAGCCCGGGACCAGGCGCGCCCGCGGCGCCTCGGAGCCGGCCTGCGCCGCGCTCGTACGCCGTCCGCTGGCCAGGTCGAGCAGCTGGTCTCCCCCGCGCCGGACGTCGAGGCCCCTGGACGCGAGCTCGCGCTCGACCTCCTTGATCGCCGACCGGTTGTGGTGCGGTGCCGAGGCCGCCGCGTCGTCGAAGACGATCCGGTTGTCCTCGGTCACCGACAGCTGCCCGAGCCCGCGCAGCGGCGCGACCCTGCCGAGCTGGTGGGCGGCCGCGACCTGCTCCAGGAGGGGAAGGGTCGACGCGAGCACGTCGTCCACCGGCAGTCCGCCCAGCTCGACGGCCCTCGCCACGAGGTCGCGCATCACGCCGCTCCCGCCACGAGCCCGCGGGCGTCGGCGACCACGGCGGTGCGCTCGCGGTCGCCCAGCCCGAGCTCGGCCACGAGGAACTTCACCAGGTCCGTGTCGATCTTCTTGACCATCGCCACCGCCACGGCGGCGGCCAGCGCCGACCGTGGTGCGTCGGGGTCGCTGGTCGCGAGGTCGGCGAGCACGGCGCAGAGGTAGCGGCGGGTGTCGGGCGGCAACGCACCGAGGTCCTCCCGGGGGAGCTCGGCGAGCGGGGTCGGGCTCGACGGCACCTCCGCGCCGTAGCGCTCCGCGAGCTCCATCGACTCGGGCGAGCGCAGCTCCTCGACCTGCATCGCCTGGCGCGCCAGCTCGCGGGTCAGGTCGCGCAGCGCGTCCTGGCCGAGCAGGTCGAGCGCGGCGAGGTCGAGCGGCGGACCGATCGCGGCGGCGACCGCCTCCTCGGCGTCGTCGCCGTGGGCGTGCCACTGCTGCAGCGCCCACGAGCGCAGCACGTTCTCGGGGTGGGTCTGGCCCGCGCTCCCGGAGGTCAGGTCGACCTCGGCCGCCTGGCGCAGGTAGGCCCCGGGGTCGACCTGCTTCATCCCCGTCGCCAGCTTGAGCAGGCCGCCGACCGCCGGCTCGACCAGGCCGGTCGCGAGCAGCGCCCCGCGGTCGGCGTACAGCTCGGTGGCGAGTCGGAAGCGGCGTGCCGTCTCGAGGTACTCCCCGCTCGTGCGGGCGTCGGTCTCGCTCGCCTCGAGCAGGCGGGAGGCGACCAGGTGACGCCCGCCCTCCGACGTCCAGAGCACGTGGTGGGACAGCTCGTGGCCCATGACCGCGCACAGCTCGTCGTCCGCGAGCAGGTCGGACAGCCCACCCGTCAGGACGACGATCGCGCGGTCGGGGACGAAGACGAGCTCGGCGTTGGGCTTGTCCCCCGACTCCCCCGCGTAGAGCTCCACCGGCACCGTGACACCCAGCGCCTCGGCCGCGCGCGCCAGCTGGGCGTGCGCCTCGGGATGGCTCGTCGGGTCCAGCCGGTAGGTCGAGCGCAGCAGCGCCTGGTCGAGGTCGTCACCACCGATGGGGCCGGAGCGCAGGGCCGCGAACGCCTTCGGGTGCTCGCTCTCGAGGATCGTCGTCACCGCGGAGTGGTACGGCAACGGCGTCAGCTGGCGGAGCACGCCGATCACCCTAGGTGCTCCGTCCGCGGAGCACGGGAGGAACACTCTCGGTCATGGACACCTCACCGCTCGCCCGCACCGTCGCCCCGACCGGCACGCTCCGAGCCGTCGTCAACCTCGGCAACCCCGTCCTCGCGCAGGGCACGCACGACGACCCGCGCGGAGTGAGCGTGGCCATCGCCCACGACATCGCCCAGTGGCTCGGGGTTCCTCTCGAGCTCCTCTGCGTGGACGCCGCGCGCGACTCCTACGCCGCCATCACCGAGGGCCGGGTCGACCTCTGCTTCCTCGCCAACGAGCCGTCCCGCGAGGAGGGAGTGGTCTTCACCGCGCCCTACGTCCTGATCGAGGGCGTCCACGTCGTCGACGCCGACTCGCCCCTGACGTCGTCGGACGAGGTCGACCGCGACGGCGTGCGCATCGGCGTGCGGGAGGGGTCGGCGTACGACCTGTTCCTCACCCGCAGCCTCCAGCACGCCGAGGTGGTCCGTGCCGACGAGGCGACCGACGTCTTCGAGGAGCAGCACCTCGACGTCGCGGCCGGCGTGCGGCAGCCGATGGAGGACTACGTCGCCGCGACCGGGCGCCGGATCCTCGAGCCGGCCTTCATGGAGATCCAGCAGTCGGTCGGCCTGCCCCGGTCGCTCGACCCGGCAACGGTCGCGGCAGTCGCCGCCAGGGTCGAGGAGCTCAAGGCCTCCGGCTTCGTCCGCGACGAGCTCGCGCGCAGCGGCGTCGAGGCCACGGTGGCCCCACCCGCGTAACGGTGGCAGACGGGACCTTTGGCCCTGTCGGCCGGCGCCGCCGGTGCGCAAGGTTGCGGCTCCCACCCCCCGTGCTCGCGAGAGAGCCGTCATGCTCGCACCATCCGACTTCGCCCTGTCGATCGCCGAGGCGGCGCGGACCCTGAACAAGCCCCGCAGCCTCGACGACACCCTCCAGACGATCGTCGAGGTGGCGTGCAACTCGGTCCCCGGCTTCGACCACGTCGGCATCGCGACGCTCGCGAAGGGGGGCGACATCGAGACGCGAGCGTACGACGGTGACCTCGTCGTGCGGCCTGGACGAGCTGCAGCACGAGCTCCACGAGGGCCCGAGCTCGGCGGTCCTCCGCGACGCGGAGACGATCGCGGTGTCGAGCCTCCGGCTCGAGCACCGCTGGCCGCACTACGTCCCCCGGGCACGGGCGGCCGGGGTCCGCTCCCAGCTGGCCGTGAAGCTCTACCTCGACCGCGGCACCCTCGGCGGGATCAGCTTCTACTCCACCACCTCCGACGAGGTCAGCGCCGATGCCCAGGCGATGGCCCGACTCTTCGCCACCCATGCCGCCATCGCGCTCGGTCATGCCCAGGAGCGCGAGGAGCTCAACGAGGGCCTGCAGAGCCGGCGGGTCATCGGACAGGCGATCGGGATCCTCATGGAGCGCTACCAGATGGACGAGGACCGTGCCTTCGCCTTCCTGGTCCGGGCCTCCTCGCACAACAACCTCAAGCTCCGCGCGGTCGCCGAGGAGCTCGTCGCTGAGGCCAACTCGCGGTAGCGGCCGGACCTCAGCGGTGGATCGGCCCACGCACCGGCGCAGCGAGGTCGACGACCCGGTCGACCAGGTCCAGCCCGACGGTCGGCGTGGGTGATCCACAGGACCGACCGGTCGCGAGCACCGGTGAGCACCTCGTGCGCCAGCTCGGTCGCGGTCGCGCGGTCGAGGTGGGCCGCCGGCTCGTCGAGCACCAGCACCGGCTGGTCGGCGAGCAGCGAGCGGGCGACGCCGATCCGGGCGCGCTCGCCGCCCGAGACGGCGGCGTGACCGTCGCCGAGCCAGGTGTCGCAGCGCCGTCGGGCAGGTCGTCGAGCCAGTCGCCGAGGCGCGCCCGGCGCAGGGCGGCCTCGACCTCGGCGTCGGTGGCTCCGGGCCGGGCGAGCCGGACGTTCTCCACGAGCGTGGTGGCGAAGACGTGCGGGTGGTCGTCGACCAGGCCGGTCATCCGGCGTACGTCGTCCAGGAGCATGGACCGGGTGTCGCGGCCGCCGAGCACGACCCGTCCCGCTGGCCGGGTCGAGGAAGCGGAGCAGCAGGGCGGCCAGGGTGGTCTTGCCCGACGCCGGACGGTCCGACGACGCGCGACGCGCTCGCCCGGTGCGAGGTGCAGCGAGACAGCTCCGCGGTGAGCGGCGCCGCCCGGTGCCCACCGGCCGCGCACCCGCTCGACGGCGACGTCGTGCCCGGACGGCGGCCGCGCGGCGCACGGTGTCCCGGACGGCGGGCGCGGTCCGCTGCGAGGCGCTGCGAGCCGGGCTCTCGGCGGCGGCCGGTGCGCACGGACAGCGCGCCCGCGTCGGCCAGCGGCAGGGCGACATCGGCGAGGGCGAGCGGCAGCAGGACGAGCAGGGCCATCAGTCGGGCCCGGACAGCGATCCGTCCGCGACCGCCGACGACGGCGAGCGGCTGCGAGCGAGCGACCATCGCGACACCGGTCGATGAGCGAGCACCACGGCCCGGGCAGCGCCCGACCAGCCGGCGGCGCCGCTGACGCTGCCCGACCGAGGCCGGTCGCTGGTGCGCGGCGACGCGGTCCGTCGGCGCGTCCGGTGGGCCTGCCACATCCGCAGCTCCTCGGCGACCTGGACGGACCTCGACGACCGCGGTCGACAGCTGCGGCGCGGAGCTGCGACCGAGCATCCGTTCGGCCGCGCCGGCGCCCCAGCCGGGCGATGCCAGGAAGCCCACCGAGCCCGGCGATCGCGCAGCGAGGCCAGCACGACCGGCGCCGCCGACCGGCAGCACGCAGGGCGGCGACGAGCGCGGCGACCGCGGCCGACCAGCGACGAACTGGCGTGACGGGCATCCGCACCCGCAGCTCGCCGGTCGACGACGCTGTCGACGTCGTCGACCACGGCGCTGAGCACGTCGCCGCGACGTCGTCCCAGCCGGGCCGGGCGTCAGCGGGACGACGGCGTCGTACACCTGCGACCCGGCGCCGGGCCGAGCAGGCGCAGCGCGGCGTCGTGCGAGCGCAGCCGCTCGACGTAGCGCAGGACGGGGCGGGCCAGGCCGAAGGCGCGGACGCCGACGATCGGCGACCAGCAGGGTCAGCACCGCGGCGGCTGGGTCGAGGCCTGGACGATCAGCCAGCCGGCGGTGGCCGTGAGGGCCACGCCGGACGCCGAGGCGAGCGCACCGATGCACGGTGCTGAGCCCGAATCCCGCGGCGGCGCGGCTCCGTCGACCGACCCGGCGGACGTGGTGCGGCGCCGGCGGCGGCGGGGCGGCCGCGGTGACGCGCGGCCGGGCGACGCGGTCGCGCCGCGCGCCGGCAGCGCCGGGAGGCTGCGAGCCGGCGGTCGGCGAGCGCGACCAGCGCCGGTCGGTGCGCGACGACGACGACGGCGCTGCGGCGGCCGAGCTCGAGCGACGCGTCGGCGATGACCCGCTCGGTGAGCTCGTCGAGGTGGGCGGTGGGCTCGTCGAGCAGGACCCACGGGCCGGTCGGCGAGGACGACCCGGGCGAGGGCCAGCCGGGCGCGCTCGCCGGCCGACAGCGTGGCGCCGTCCTCGCCCAGCGGTGCGTCGAGCCCGCGGGGAGGGTCGCGGACCCGCTCCTCGAGCGCCACCTGGCGCAGCGCCGCCCACAGGTCGGCGTCGGTGGCGTCGGGACGGCCGAGCCGCAGGTTGTCGGCGATGGTGCCGGCCACGAACTGCGGGCTGCTGGGGCAGCCAGGCCACCTGCGCCTGCCACGCGGCGCCGCCGACGGCGTGACCCGTCGGACGTGCACGGTGCCGGCCGTGAGCGGGCTCGAGCAGGCCGGCCAGGGCCGCGAGCAGGGTGGACTTGCCGCACCCGCGACGGGCCGGTGACGACCGTCACTCCGCGCGGCCGGGACCCGGGCGTCGAGCGGCGCGCAGCGCCGGCACGCGTGCGACCGGGGTAGGTGACCGTCAGGCCGTCGAGCACCAGGGGCGCGCCCGGCGTCGGCGGCGGCGCCGAGGTCCGCCGCAGCCGGCCTGCGTCCGAGCAGCGTCGTGCGACCGCCTCGAACGTGGCGACGCCCTCGGCGGCGGCGTGGAACTCCGCGCCGACCCGGCGCAGCGGCCAGTAGGCCTCGGGCGCGAGGAGCAGGACGACGAGCGCGGTGTGCAGGTCGAGCGAGCCCTGCGGCGAGCCGGACGCCGACGGTGACCGCGACCAGCGCGACCGACAGCGTGGCGACCAGCTCGAGGACCGGCCGACGAGGCGAAGGCGATCCGGAGGGTCCGCAGCGAGGCGACGCGGTAGCGGTCGGTGATCGCGGCGATCCGGCCGGACTGGGCGCGGGCCCGGCGGTGCGCCACGAGGGTGGGCAGGCCGCGCACGACGTCGACGAAGTGGCCGGACAGCGACGCCATCGCGCGCCACTGCTCGCCGGGCCCGGTCACGGGTCGCGAGGCCGACGAGGGCGCCGAAGACCGGGACGAGCGGCAGCGTGGCCAGCACGATGACGCGCGCTGAGCAGGTCCTGGGTCGCGATCGACGACCACCGTGAGCGGCGGCAGCACCGCGGCCAGCACGAGGGCCGGCAGGTAGCGGGTGAGGTAGGGCTCGGCGGCGCCGACCCCGCGGGTGACCAGGACGGCGACCTCGCCGGTGGCGCCGCGGGCGCGCGGTCGAGGACCGCGGCCACGACGCAGCTGGCGGCGCAGCGACGTACCGACCGGCCGCGGCGGCCGGGCGGCCAGCCACGTCGCCCACCAGCCCGACCAGGCCGCGCGCCAGCAAGGACGCAGACGACAGCGGCCGCCGGCGCGGCGACGGTCGCGCCGTCGCGGAGCACGGCGAGCACGAGGCCGGTGACGACCCAGGCCTGCGCGATGACGAGCAGCGCGCGCGACCAGGCCGCGCGGCCACGACGGCCAGCAGCTGGCGCGCGGGCGGGCGCCAGGCTGCCGGCGCAGCCGCGGGTCGGACGGCCTCATCCGGCCGGCGGCCGGCGCTCGGCGGCGCGGGCTCGGGGATGTGGTGGACCGCGATCCGCTGGCGGAACACCCAGTAGGTCCAGCCCTGGTAGAGCGAGGACGATCGGGGTGAAGATCGACCGCGACGACCGTCATGATCCTCAGCGTGTACGGCGTCGCGGCGGCGTTGGTCGTCGTGAGGCTGACGCGCCGTCGGCCAGCGAGGTCGGCATCACGTCGGGGAACAGGCGCCAGGAACAGCCCGGCGACGCCGAGCGCGATGGCGACGAAGGTGCCGAGGAACGCCCAGCCCTCGCGGCCGGCCCGGATCGCGGCCAGCGCCGGCGAGCGAGGGCGGCGGCGGCCAGCGACGAACGCGACGGCCGAGGCGACGCTTGCCGGTCGTCGAGCCTGGTCCAGCACGAGGAACGCGACCGCGACGACCGCGGCGCCGAGCCCCGACCGGCAGCGCCAGGGCGCGGGCCGCGGTGCCGGATCGCGCCGTCGGTCTTGAGCGCGAGGAACATCGCGCCGTGGGTCAGGAACAGCAGCAGCGTCATCACGCCGCCGAGCAGCGCGTAGGGGTTGAGCAGGTTGAAGAACGCCGCCGACGTACTCCTTGTCGGCGTCGATCGGGACGCCGCGCACGATGTTGGCGAACGCCACGCCCCACAGCAGCGGCCGGCACGAAGCGAGCCGACGATGATCGCGAGGTCCCAGCGGCGCCGCCAGCGGTCGTCGTCGCGCTTGCCGCGGTACTCGAAGGCGACGCCGCGGACGATCAGCGCGACCAGGATCAGCAGCAGCGGCAGGTAGAAGCCGCAGAACAGCGTGGCGTACCACTCGGGGAACGCGGCGAACGTCGCGCCGCCGGCGACGAGCAGCCAGACCTCGTTGCCGTCCCAGACCGGGCCGATCGTGTTGATCAGGACGCGGCGCTCGGTGTCGTCCTTGGCCAGCGACCGGCAGCAGCATGCCGACGCCGAAGTCGAAGCCCTCGAGGACGAAGTAGCCGATCCAGAGGACGGCGATGAGGACGAACCAGACGGTGGTGAGCTCCATGGCGGCTCTCGCTCGTCGGTCAGTAGGCGAAGGCGAGCGGCCGGTCGGGTCGCCGCGTCGTCGGCGTCGGGCGGGCGGCGGCGACCGGGTCGGCGCCGCGCGCGGATGTAGGTCAGCAGCAGCCGGACCTCGACGACCGCGAGCACGCCGTAGAGCAGCGTGAGCACGATCAGCGAGGTCAGCACCTCGACCGGCGCTGACGCCGGGCGAGACGGCCTGGTCGGTGGTCATCAGCCCGAAGACGGCCCACGGCTGGCGGCCCATCTCGGTGAAGATCCAGCCGAAGGAGTTGGCCGAGCAGCGGCAGGAAGCGGCAGCGCCAGCGCCGCCCACAGCAGCCGCCTGCCGCGCGGGCGTCCGCCCGCGCCGGGTCGCCCACAGGATCCAGCCGGCGACAGCGGCCGCGAGCGACGCCGAGGCCGATCATCAGCCGGAACGTCCAGTAGGTGAGCGGGATGACCGGGGTGTAGTCGCCGGGCGAGTAGTAGGCCGCGCCGGGGTCCTGCCCGTACGTCTCCTCGTACTCGCTCGCGCAGGTCGTTGATGCCCTGGACCTCGCCGTCGAGGTCGCCGGTGCGCCAGGAACGACAGCAGGCCGGGGACCTTGATCGGCGAACGTCTCCTCGGTGCCGTCCAGGCGTGCCGATGGTGAGGATCGAGAAGCCGCGCCGGCTGCCTCGGTCTCGTAGAGCGCCTCGGCGGCGGCCATCTTCATCGGCTGCACCTCGGTCATGACCTTGCCCTGGAGGTCGCCGGTGACCGCGACGCCGATGCCCGGCGACCAGCAGCGATCGCGGCGCCGCGTGCGGACCGCCGTGCGGTACATCGTCGCGGTCCTCGTCGGCGGTGGCCGCGGCGCAGCTGCCACAGCGCGACGCCGACCACGAAGGCGCCGCCGGTCACGAACGCCGCGAGCGACGACGTGCGGGAAGGTCACCAGCTGCACCTTGTTGATCAGCACGGCGCCGAAGTCGGTCAGCTCGGCGCGGCCGGTGTCGGGGTTGTACGCGGTAGCCGACCGGGTGCTGCATCCAGGAGTTGGCGGCGAGGATGAAGTAGGCCGAGAACAGCGTGCCGAGGTGCGACCAGCCAGATGCAGGCCAGGTGCAGCTTGGCCGGCAGCCGGTCCCAGCCGAAGATCCACAGGCCCGAGGAACGTGGACTCGAGGAAGAACGCGAGCAGCCCCTCGATGGCCAGCGGCGCGCCGAAGACGTCGCCGACGAAGCGCGAGTAGTCGCTCCAGTTCATCCCGAACTGGAACTCCTGCACGATGCCGGTGACGACGCCGATGCGCGAAGTTGATCAGGAACAGCTTGCCGAAGAACTTGGTCAGCCGCAGCCAGCTGCTCGTTGCCGGTGCGCACCCAGGCGGTCTCGTAGCCGGCGACGATCGCCGAGAGGCCGATCGTGATCGGGACGAAGAGGAAGTGGTAGACGGTGTGATGCCGAACTGCAACCGGGCCAGGCTGGAGAGTGAAGACGCACGACGCGTGATCACGTCGGGAGAGAACGGGCGTCTGTAGCGGAGCAGACGGCAGTGGCGACGCGGCGCTGCGGCGAAGGCGGCGTTGACCTCGGCGCGGTCACGTGCGATCGAGCAGCACGCAGGTCGACGAGCGAGTGACACGGCACGCGCAGCGCACTGTGAGACGTCGGATGAAGGACCTACTGTTCGCTGCGCGGTGGTGGTCGGACGATGTTGACGGCGGGAGCGTGCCGGCGGGCGTCTTGTGCGGGCGTGAGGAGTTCTGGTCACGGTGTAGGCGTGCACGTGGTATGAATCTGCTGGATGGAAGGGTCTGAAGGATTGAATCGGTGACGCAGTTGGTGGTGCACGAGGGTTGGAGAGAACGTGCGTGTGTTCCGACCTGGAGACCCGTAATGCGTCACTCGTCGCTCGGACGGCTGAGGTACGCGGGGCTCACGACGCGGGCTCACGGTACACGGTACGTGCTCGTGGGCAAGCTCGGCGGCTACGGTGTGGTCGGTCGGCGGTCTCGGACCTGGGATCAGGTGCTGCACGCACGACGCGGCGGATCATCGCGGTGGATGCGTGAGTCGGCTCGGACTGGAAGCGCAGCGGCGCGACTGTCTGCCGGCGACACGCTCGCGCGCGTCGAGGCACGGAGGCATCGGTGCGACGTGGTGCTGGACTTGTGGATCGGACGAGACGCTTCTCGGCGGGCGATGGTGCGCAGCTCGGGACTCACCTGGTCGGCTCGGTGGCGGCACGCTGCGGTGTGTTCTTCTCGCTACGAGGTCAGTGTCAGTGATACTGGGGCAACGACGAGCTGGTCGAGTGCTCGATGCGTGCGGCTGCTGTGGAGTGGGTTTGCTGAAGCCACTGACCGGGTGCGAACCGCCGGCGCGGCTGCCGGCGCGGCAGCGCGCAGATAGGCTCCCGCCCGTGACCGCCACGCTCGTTGCGAAGGACCTGTCCGGCGGCCACGGCCACCGGGTGCTCTTCGAGAACCTCGACCTGACCGTCGCGCCGGGTGACGTGATCGGCGTCGTCGGTGCCAACGGTGCCGGCAAGTCGACGCTGCTCTCGCTGCTGGGTGGCGCGACCCAGCCGATGGCGGGGTCCGTGAGCTGCGCGCCGCGCGACGCCTTCGTCGGCCTGCTGCCCCAGGAGCACGAGCGGGTGCCGGGCGAGACCGTCGGGGCGTACGTCGCCCGCCGCACCGGGGCGACCGAGGCGACGGCGGCGATGGAGGAGGCCGCGGCCGCCCTCGGAACGGACCGACCCGGTGCCGACGACGTCTACACCGTCGCCTTCGACCGCTGGATGGCGAGCGGTGCCGCGGACCTCGAGGACCGCGTCGCGCCGGTGCTCGCCGACCTCGGTCTCGACATCGGCGCCGACGCCCTGATGACGTCGCTCTCGGGCGGTCAGGCCGCGCGGGTCGCGCTGGCCGCGCTGCTGCTCAGCCGGTTCGACGTCGTCATGCTCGACGAGCCCACCAACGACCTCGACCTCGACGGCCTCGCGCGGCTCGAGTCCTTCGTGCAGGGCCTGCGGGGCGGCGTCGTGCTGGTGTCGCACGACCGCGAGTTCCTGGCCCGCTGCGTGACCCGCATCGTCGAGCTCGACCTCGCGCAGGGCCAGGTCACCGTCTACGACGGCGGCTACGACGCGTTCCTCGAGGAGCGCGCGATCGCCCGGCGACACGCGCGCGAGGCCTACGAGGACTACGCCGACACCCGCGCCGACCTGGTGAAGCGGGCCCGCACCCAGCGCGAGTGGAGCTCGCAGGGCGTGCGCAACGCGATGAAGAAGAGCCCCGACAACGACAAGATCCGACGCAAGGCAGCGACCGAGTCGTCGGAGAAGCAGGCCCAGAAGGTGCGCCAGATGGAGTCGCGGATCGCCCGGCTCGACGAGGTCGAGGAGCCGCGCAAGGAGTGGGTCCTGCAGTTCGACATCGCTGCCGCGCCCCGCGTCGAGCGGGGTGGTCGCCACCCTCAACGAGGCCACCCTCCGGCTCGGCGACTTCGTGCTCGGTCCGGTCTCGGCGCAGGTGGACGCGGGCGACCGGATCGGCATCACCGGGCCCAACGGTGCCGGCAAGACGACCCTCCTCCGCCTCCTGCTGGGCGAGTCGTCACCCGACACCGGGACGGCGTCGCTCGGGGCGTCGGTCGCGGTCGGCGTGATCGACCAGGCCCGCACCACGCTCGACGACGACCAGAGGCTGGGCGACGCCTTCGAGGCCGCCGTCCCGGAGCTGACGCAGGCCGAGGTGCGCACCCTGCTGGCCAAGTTCGGGTTGAAGGCCGATCAGGTGACGAGCGAGGTCGGCCGCCTCTCCCCCGGCGAGCGCACCCGCGCGGCGATGGCGCTGCTGCAGGCGCGCGGCGTGAACCTGCTCGTCCTCGACGAGCCGACCAACCACCTCGACCTGCCGGCCATCCAGCAGCTCGAGGAGGCGCTGGCGTCGTACGACGGCGCGCTCCTGCTCGTGTCGCACGACCGTCGACTGCTGGAGAACGTCCGGCTCGACCAGCGCTGGGAGGTCGACGCCGGGCGCGTCGTCGTACGACACGTGTGAGCGGTCGGGCGGAACCGGAGGTCGTATCGGGGGGTCAGCCTCCGGCCCCGCCCTTTCACCTTGCCTCTCCGTCAGGGGGAGCGGAGAGGCCGCTGCGAGCACAGGGACGTCGCAGGCGGGGTGACGAGGCCTGGGGGGCGGCCTCGGGTCACGGGGGTGGTCATGGGGAGTTGTTCACGGCGCCATCAGCTCGTCGACGAGTCGGAGGAAGTCCTCGGGGTCGAAGGGCTTCTCGACCAGCTCGTCGACCGGGTCGAGGCGCTGGCGACCCAGCCACCGGTGCCCGGAGACGAGCACGAGCCGGGTGTCGAGCCCGGCGGTGCGCGCAGCGCCGGCGATCTCCAGGCCCGTCATGCCCGGGAGCTCGTGGTCGAGCACGCACAGGTCGAAGGAGCCGCCGAGCAGGAGGTCGTGCGCCTCGCGCCCGTCGCTCGCGGTCGTCACCTCGTGACCGACGCCGCTGAGCAGCGACGTCAGGAGCTCGAGGACGGCAGGGTCGTCGTCCACGACCAGGGTGAGCACCATGGTCCGAGCCTGCCCGGCCGCCCGGACCTCCGGCGACCTCCCTCCATCCTTAGTCGTAAAGGTGCCGTGAAGAACGGGCGGAGCATCCCGCGCGACGTATGTTCACGACATGGCGCTGGCGCTCGTGGTCGAGGACGACGCCTCGACGCTGGCCATGTTCGCCGAGCTGCTGCCGTCCCTCGGCCACACGGTGCTGCTCGCCTCGACCGGGCGCGAGTGCCTGGAGCTGGCCGCGTCCCGCGACCCGGACGTGATCCTCCTCGACCTCGGCCTGCCGGACCTGCCCGGGGCCACGGTCATCGCGCGCCTGCGCGAGTGGACCGAGACCCCCATCGTGGTCGTGTCGGGCAGCAAGCAGGTCCGCCGCAAGGCCGACGCCCTCGATGCCGGGGCCGACGACTTCATCGACAAGCCGTTCGACATCAGCGAGCTCCGGGCGCGGCTCGACGTGGTGCAGCGTCGGCTCGATGCCACGCAGGAGCGCTCGACGTCGCGCGACTTCGACGGGGTGAGCGTCGACTACACCGGCCGCCGGGTCCATCGCGACGGCGAGGAGGTCCGGCTCACCGAGACGGAGTGGCTCATCCTCGAGGGCCTGAGCCGCGACGCGGGGCGCATCGTCACGCACCGCTGGCTGTCGACGAGGGTCTGGGGTCCGCATGCCGGCGTCGAGACGCACCAGTCCCTGCGCGTGCACGTGAAGTCGCTGCGGGCCAAGCTCGGCGACGACGCCAAGGACCCGCGCCACATCCGCACCGAGACCGGGCTCGGCTACCGCTGGGTGAGCGCTCCGACGCCGTCGTCGCCGGCCGGTCGGGGACGACCTCGGACGTCGGCTGGACGCGGTGCGCGACGACGTACGCCGCTGGGCGGGCGAGGACGGGACCGGTCGCCTGATGGCACTGCTGGACGAGGCGGCCGACGAGCTGGCCTCCCTCCGGGACGTCCCGCCGAGCGAACGCTGATCGCGTGAGGACGCGCGCATGATCCGGAGCAGGTGGTCGGGCGCGCACACGTTCGCGATGTTCGCGGTCCTGCACGCCGTCGCCGTGCTCCTCGGCCGCGCCACCGCGCTGCCGGACCAGCACGGTCAGCCTGGTCTGGCCGGCTGCCGGGGTCGCGGTGCTGTGGCTGATGTGGACCCAGCGTCCGGTGGCGGTGCTCGTCACCCTGGCGATCGAGCAGGCGGTCCTCATGCTGGCGACCGGTGCGTCGCCCGTGCTCGCGACCGCGGCCACGCTGGCAGCCCTCCTGCAGACCTGGCTGGTCGTGGCCGTGCTCCGCCGCTGGGTGCCGGGTGCCCTCGGGACGGGCGGCGACGCGAGCATCCACTCGCTGCCCGTCCTGGCGCGGGGCACCGCGTCGGTCGTGCTCGGCTGCGCCGTCGGCGCCCTGGTGGGCTGCGCCGGCCTCCTGCTGGACACTCGGGGCGGTCACGTGGGTCGACCTGGCCCAGTGGTTCGGGCGGCAGCTGTGCGGCGTGATGATCGTCTCGAGCGTCGGGCACCTGACCTGGGAGCGCCTCACGCAGTCACACCGACGCCCGGCCGCAGGGGCAGCCGAGCTCGCCCTGCTGTGGGTCGCGTCGGCGCGTCGCCTACGGGATGGTCTTCGCGCGCCCGCTGCCCCTGGCCTTCCTCGCCATCCCGCTGACCGTGTGGTGCGCCGTGCGGTTCTCGACCTACGCGGCAGCCGTGCACGCGGCGACCTTCGGAGCGATCTCCATCGTCGTCACCCTGCTCGGGCACGGACCCTTCTCACTCGTCGACGACCCGCCGGTCGCCGCGATCCTCACGCAGGCGTTCACGCTCGTGCTGCTGATGACCGCGCTCGTCGTCGGGTCCGTGCGGGACCAGCGCGAGGACGTCGTCGAGCAGCTGGTGCGGTCGGAGGCGACGGCGGCCGCACGCGCCGACCTCCTGACCGCCATGAACCAGGCGCTGGAGGAGGGCCTGGTGCTCGTCGATGCGTCCGCGAACGTCGTCCAGGCCAACGACGCAGCCCGGCGGCTGCTGGCGAGCACGTCGGCGCGGGGAGCGACCAGCACGTCGGCCTACGAGCTGCTGCGGCCGGACGGCTCGCCCCTGCCCAGCGAGGAGCACCCGTCGCGTCGGGCGCTGGCCGAGGGCGAGGCGGCCCCCAGCGACATCGTCGTACCCCTCGAGGACGGCACCCGCCGCGTCCTCTCGGTCAGGGCGACCCGGCTCCCCCGAGGCTTCGAGTCCGGGTCCGGGCCCGTCGCGCTGCTGGTCTATCGCGACGTGACGACCGAGCGGGCGGAGTCACGCCGCCTGGCCGAGTTCGCCGAGGTGACTGCCCACGACCTGCGGAGTCCGCTCACGACCGTGCGGGGCTGGGCCTCGATGGCCTCCAGCGAGCTCGGCAGCGACGACCCCTCGGTCCCCCGTGCGCACGACCTCGTCGCCAAGGCACTGACGGGCGTGACCCGACTGGGCGACCTGATCGACGAGATGCTGGACCACGCTCTCGCCGAGGGGGCCGAGCTGCGGCCCGAACCACTCGAGCTCGCCGGACCCGACGGCCTCGTCGAGGACCTGGGCGACCTCCTGGCGGTCCCGAACCTGACGGTGCGCGCCGACTCCGACCACACGGTCCTGGGCGATGAGCGCGCCATCCGGCAGGTGTTCGCGAACCTCCTGAGCAACGCGGTGAAGTACGCCGACCCGCACCGACCGCTCGCCGTGGACGTCCGCATCAGCCGGCGCCGCAGCCGGATCTGGGTCGAGGTCTCCGACAACGGCCGGGGCATCGCCGAGGAGGACCGGGAGTCGGTCTTCGACCGCTTCAGCCGGTCGGCGCCCGCGGCGTCGGTCGCGGGCACCGGGATCGGGCTCGCCGTCTGCCGGCTCGTGGTCGAGCGGCACGGGGGCACGATCAGCTGCTGCAGCGGACCGGACGGGGTCGGCACGACGTTCGCCTTCGACCTGCCGGCCGACTGTTAGCATCGCGCAGCGTCGTGAGCCGAGGGGGACCCGTGGTGGTGGACCGGCCATGACGCTGCCCGCCGCTCCCCGTCGCGAGCTCGAGTTCGGCCACGACGCGCTCGTCGTCTGCGACAACGTCGTGCGGATCTACCAGACCGAGACGGTCGAGGTGCAGGCCCTGCAGGGGCTCGACCTGCTCGTGCACGAGGGCGAGCTGATCGCCCTGGTCGGCGCCTCCGGATCGGGCAAGTCCACGCTCCTCAACGTGCTGGCCGGGACCGACGCACCCACCGCCGGACGCGCCCGCGTGGCGGGCCACGACCTGACCGACCTGTCCCGCGCCGAGCAGGTGCACTACCGGCGCCACGTCGTCGGGTTCGTGCGCCAGCAGGCGTCGCTCAACCTGGTCCCCTACCTCACGGCGAGCCAGGTGGTGGACCTGCCGATGACGATCGCCGGCGAGCCCCGCGACGTACGACGAACGCGCACGGGCGAGCTGCTCGAGCTGCTCGGGGTGGCGCACTGCGCGGACCGGCGGCCCGCCGCGATGTCGGGCGGCGAGCAGCAGCGCGTCTCCATCGCCGTGGCGCTCGCCAACCGTCCACAGCTGCTGCTGGCCGACGAGCCGACGGGCGAGCTGGACAGCGAGACCGCCGCCGAGGTGTTCGCCGCGCTCCGCACCGTCAACCGCGAGCTCGGCGCCACCGTCGTGGTCGTCACCCACGACGCGGCGGTGAGCGGTCAGGTCGCCCGCACCGTCGCGATCCGGGACGGTCGCACGAGCAGCGAGGTGCTCCGCAGCGAGGAGACGGCCGGGGCGCCGGCGACGGCCGAGGAGTACGCCGTCATGGACCGTGCGGGCCGCGTGCAGCTCCCCCGCGACTACCGCGAGGCGCTGGACCTGACGCACCGGGTGCGGCTCGCGCTCGCCGCGGACCACGTCGAGATCCGCTCCGACCGCAGCGAGGGGGCGTGAGCGACCCGGCCGAGAGGGTGGTCTCGCCGATGGTCGAGGTGCGGGACCTGACCCGCACCTACGGATCCGACGCATCGAGGGTGACGGCGCTGCACGACGTGTCGTTCGACGTCGCGCCCGGGGAGATGGTCGCGATCGTCGGCCGGTCCGGGTCCGGCAAGACGACCCTGCTGAACCTGCTGGGCGGGCTCGACCGGCCCGACGCCGGCACCGTCCGGATCGCGGGCACCGAGGTCACCTCGCTGGACGACGAGGGACTGAGCAGCCTGCGCCGCGACTCGGTCGCCTACATCTTCCAGACCTTCGGCCTGATCCCCGCCCTGACCGCGGCCGAGAACGTCGGCGTGCCCCTGCGCCTGCGTCGTACGCCCGTCGCGGAGCGGGAGGCACGCGTCGCCCTGCTGCTCGACCTCGTCGGGCTGCGCGACCACGCGGACCAGCGACCGGGCGAGCTGTCCGGCGGCCAGCAGCAGCGGGTGGCCATCGCGCGCGCCCTCGCGGGGTCCCCGCGGCTGCTGCTGGCGGACGAGCCCACCGGTCAGCTCGACACCGAGACCGGGCTGGCCGTGATGTCGCTGCTGCGCGCGGTGGTCGAGTCCGAGGGCGTCACCGCCGTGGTGGCGACCCATGACGCGGTCCTGATGGCGCTCGCCGACCGGGTCCTCGCGATCTCGGACGGCCGGGTCGACGGCTGAGGGGCGGACCGTGCTGGGCCTGGTCCTGCGGCGGGCGCGCGAGCAGCGACGGCTGCTGACCGCCGTCATCACGTTGGTGGCGACCGCGTCCACGCTCGTCGGCGTCTGCACCCTGCTGCTCGGCGCCACCGCCGACCGCGCCTTCACGGTGGCGGTCGAGCGGTCGCCGACGTCCGACCTGAGCGTGACGGCGTTCCTCGTCGAGCTCGACAGCGGTGATGTCGCCGCGGCCGCCGGCGCGGCCGGGGGCGTGGTCGAGGACGTGCTGGCCCCGATGCAGTCCCACCTCGAGACCACCACCACGTCACGCCTGCGGTTGCTCGACGACGGCGAGCAGCAGGCGTACCTGATGACGACCGACGGCATGGACGGCCGCTCGGACCTGACCTCGGGGCGGTGGCCGTCCGACGGCACCGCGCCGGCCGAGGCGGTCGTCCCGGCGACCACCGCACGCCTGCTCGACCTCCGGCTCGGCGACGAGGTGACGCTCGGCAGGGAGACCGGGCTCGGCGGGATGGACACGCCGGTCACGGTCGTCGTGGTCGGCACCTTCCGGCCACGCGCCGGGGTGGAGTGGGAGCTGGACCCGCTGACGGGGGCCGGGTTCTCCGCGGCCTACAGCGACGGCCAGGAGGCCGCGCCGACCTACGGACCCTTCGTCGTGGCCGAGGGCTCGTTCGTGGCCTCGGGCTCGTCCGTCCGCGGCCTGCGGGTGACCGCGAGCCCGACAGTGGCCTCGGCCACGGACTCGACGCTCCGGGACGGCGGCGGACTCGCTCGACGACGCGTCGGGACTGCTGAGGTCCGAGGTCGGGAGCCGGGCACGGATCACCCGGCTGGCCTCCGAGCTCCCGCGCACCCTCACCCGCCTCCACGCCCAGCAGGCGAGCACCCGCGCCACGGTGCTGGTCGTGCTGCTCCTCGGCACGGCCCTGGCCCTCGCGGCGGCGCTGCTCGCCGGCCGGCTGGTGGCGTCCGTGCGCCACGACGAGCGGGACCTCCTGCGCTCCCTGGGACTGGGACGCCGCCAGCAGGTGCTCGTGGCCGGCGTCGAGGCGCTGCTGCTCGCCCTCCTGGCCGCAGCCCTGGCGGTGCCGGCCAGCGCCCTCATCCACTCGCGCCTCACCCACCTGCCCGACCTCGCGGCGGCCGGGCTCCGGCGCGACCCGTCGGTCCCGTGGGCACTGGCGCTCGCCGTGCTCGCCTGCGCCCTGGCCCTCACCACGGCCCTCGTCGCGACGACCGTGGCCGGAGCCGCCGCGCCCGGTCCGGCGTCGCGGCGAGGCGTGCTGGCGCGGCTCGGGGTCGGGCCGGTGCTCCTGGTCGCGGCCGTCGCCACGTGGTGGCAGCTCCGCGCGCAGCCCGCCACGGCGGCCGACACCGCTGACGTGACCCTGACCCTGGCGCCGGTGCTCTGCGTCGCCGCACTCACCGTGCTCGGCGTACGCGTCGTGCCCGTGCTCCTCGCCGGGGCGGCGCGAGCCGGGTCGCGCTCGCGCTCCCTCTTCTGGCCGCTCGCCACCCAGCAGGCTGCGCGTCGTCCGCACGCCGGCACCGCGATGGTGCTGGTCGCGGCGTCGGTCGCGGCAGCGGTCCTCGGGCTGGCCCTGCGCACGACCTGGGAGCGCTCGCAGGTCGACCAGGCCGCGCTGCGCGTCGGCACCGACCTCGCGCTGACCCTGCCCGCACCGGCGGGGCTGACCGAGTCCGGCCAGGTGGACGCGGCGGTCGGCGGCGGCACCCCCGCACCCGCCGTCTCGGCCGTCATCCACCGCCCCCTCGTGCTCGGCACGCTACGTCGGTGAGGCCGGCTCGCGTCCCGTGCTGGTCGCCGTCGACACCACGCAGGCCGGCTCACTGCTGCGCGGCCGGACGGCACCCGGCGCGACCTGGTCGGACGCCGCCGCGCACCTGGCGCCGGAGGACGGCGTGGCCGGCGTCCCGCTCCCCGCGGGTGGCGAGGGCATCAGCCTCCGGGGACGCAGTCCGCAGGGAGCGACGATCATCGTGACCCCGACGGCCGTCGTCGAGGACAGGTCCGGGTTCCGCAGCTCGGTGCCGGCCGCGAGCCTGCCCCTCGACGGCGTACGCCACGACGTGCAGTGGTCGGCACCGATCGGCAGCGACCTGCGGCTCGTCGCCGTCCGGCTCGAGCTGGACGGATCCATCGACGGCACGCCGAGCCCCCGCGCGCCCGTCCGGATCGACCTGGACGTCCCGTCGAGCGGCGACGGCCCGGCCGACGGCCCCGCGTGGCAGCTGATCCCCCTCCAGGAGAACGGACCGGTCGCCGGCGCCTCCGCGGACCTGCGCAGCACGAGCGCCGGCACGCGGCTGCGCGCGGACCTCGGTCTCAACCTCGACTTCTTCTCCTACACCGGGGCCGACCTGCTGGCGACGGCGTTCCCGGTGCCCGCGGAGGTGCCGGTCGCCGCCTCGCAGGACCTGGTCGACGCCGTCGGGGCCGCAGGTGGGCGACCGGCTGTCGGCGTTCGTCGGCGACACCGCCCTCGTCCTCGAGGTCAGGCAGGTGGTGCCGACCGTGCCGTCCGCGCCCGGACAGGCGGCCGTGCTCGCCGACGTGGACGCGCTGTCGCGTGCCCTCATCGACGCCGGGCGGCTCGAACCGGTCGTCGACGCCTGGTGGGTGGGTCACCCGGCAGCGGGCACGACAGCGGCCCTGCGGGCGCTCGAGCTGGGTGACGTGACGGTCCGCGCGGACGTCGCCGAGCAGCTGTCGCGCGGCCCCCTGCGGGTGGCAGTGCCGACCACGCTCCTCACGCTCGTCGCCCTCGCCGTGGCGCTCCTGCTGGCGGCCGTCGCGCTCGTGCTGGGCGGCGAGCGGGAGCGTCGCTCGGCCGAGGTCGTGCGGCTGCGTGCGCTGGGCCTCTCGCGCCGGGACTCGCGACGACTGCTCGTGATCGAGCACCTGATGTTCTTCGTCCCGATCCTGCTGGTCGGTGTCCTCGTGGGGGTGGCGGCTGCGGTCCTGCTCGGGCCGCACCTGGTCCGGTCCGACCTCGGCGCCGCCCCCGTCCCGCCCGCCGTCGTCGCCTGGCCGTGGGCGGCCGAGGCGCTCCTCGTCGGAGGCCTGCTGCTGGGCACCGTCGCCCTCACCATGGTCCTCACCGCCCGCCACGTGCGTCGCTCCGAGCCCGAACGCCTGCGGTCGGGGGTCCGGTGATGCGTCGACGTCCGGGCATCCACCTGCCGACCGTCCGGGGTCGGATCCGCAGCGACTGGTCCCTCCTGGTGCTCATGGGCCTGGTCGCGATGCTGACGGTCGCACTGACGTCCGCCGTCACCCCGGCCACCGAGCAGGCGGCGGACCGGGCGATCGCCGCGGCCGTGCAGGACGCCGGCTCGCGAGGCGACGTCGTCGCGACGCTGCCGGAGTGGTACGACGACCCGCGGGGCAAGACGCTCGACCCGACCACGACCGTGCAGGTCCGCCAGGACGCGGAGCTCGCGTTCAGCGTCCTGCCGTCAGCCCTCGCCGGGGTGCTGCGCCCCGGGACCACCTCGGTCACCACCTCTCCCCAGCAGCTGCTCGACGCCGGGCCCGGCCGCACCCTCCAGCTGGTCTACGTCGACACCGACGGCACTGTTCCGGACGTCACCTGGACCGACGGCGGTCCGCCCGGGGCGAGCACCCGGGAAGGGAGCTGACGCACCCGGGGCGGTGCAGGTCGGGCTGGCACAGGAGGTGGCCGACGCGCTCGGTCTCCAGGCCGGGCGACCGGGTCCCCGTCAAGGACGACGCCGGCCGCACGGCCACGATCGAGGTCAGCGGGACGTTCGTGCCGACCGATCCCCGCGCCGCTGCGTGGCAGGTCTCGACCCGGCTGCTGCACCCCGTGCAGGGCACCGCCGACGGACAGCCCTTCACCTCCGCCGCAGCCCTGGTCTCGCCGGAGTCGCTGCCGGACCTGCGCTTCGCGCTCGCGGGTGACGACATCACCCGGCGCGTCGTCTTCACCCCCGAGCCACGACGCGTGGGCTGGCGCGCCGCACCGGGGATCGAGCGCGCGATCGTGTCCATCCAGTCCTCGCAGGGTCTCGCGCGCGCCGACCTCGCCTGGGACAGCCAGCTCGGCTCCGTCCTCCAGCAGGGACGCGCGCAGGTGGCCTCGGCGCGCGGGCAGGCGCAGGTGCTCATCGTCGGTCTCGTGTCGTGTGCGCTCCTCGTCCTCGCCCTGGCCGCCCAGCTGCTGGTGGCCAGGCGGAGCGATGCCCTCGCGATGGTGCGCCAGCGCGGCGCCTCCCTGGCCGGCATCGCGGCCGAGCTCCTCGTCGAGGGCGCTGCTCGTGGCCGCGGCGGCCACCTGCATCGGGCTGGGCGCGGTGAGGGTGCTCGTCGGGGGCGACGGATGGGGGTGGTCGGTCCCCGTGCTCCTCGTGGCCGCGTCCGCGCCTGCCCTCCTCGGGGCCGCATCGGCCGCAGGCTCGGCGGACGCCCGGAAGGCGCCCGCCAACCGCAGCGCCCGGCGTACGGCCGCCCAGGTCCGGCAGCTGCGGCGGCTGGGGGCGGAGGCAGCGGTCCTGACAGCGGCGGTGCTGTCCTTCTCGGCCCTGCAGCAGCGGGGAGTGGCCGACCCGGACGGCGGGGGCGGGGACCTCACGGCCTCCACCGCACCCCGTGGTGGTCCGTCGTCGGCGCCCTGGTCCTCCTCCGCCTGCTGCCACCGGTCCTCGACCGGACGCTGCGTCTCGCCCGGCGTACGACGGGCAGCGTGGGCCTCGTGGCCGCGGCCCGGCTCGTGCAGACGGGCACGCGACTCCTCCCCGTCCTGGTCACGGTCGTCGCGACGGCCGGGATCACGCTCGGGCTGGCACTGACGGCCACGGTGCGGGAGGGACAGGCCGAGGGCGCCCGGGCGGCGGTCGGCGGGGACGCCCGACTCGTGGCCGAGCCCGACGCCGGCCTGGCGGACGTCGCGGACGACCTCGAGGACGGAGCCCGGCGTGCAGGCCGCGGCCGCGGGCCGGGTCGAGGACGCGGTGCGGGTCTCGTCGAGCCGGGCAGCCGCCGTCGTACGACTGGTCGTGGTCGACCACGCCGCCTACGAGCGGCTGCTGGAGGCGGGCGGGCTCGCCGACGGCGCCCGGCTCGACCGGCTCGGGAGCGGGACGACCACGCCGGCGCCGGCACTCGTCCGCGGCGGCGGCGCGGACCTCGTGGGCGACCTCACCGTGGTCTGGGACGACGCGACCGTCCGCCTCACCGTCGTGGGCTCCGCCCCGGACGTCGACGGTGCCCGCACTCCCGTCGTGGTGGTGGACGTCGAGGCGTTCGCCGCCGCCGGCGGAGCCGCCCCGCCCAACACGGTCTGGGCCGTCGGTCCCGGAGCACCTGCCGCAGTCGAGGCAGCAGCAGCCGACGTGGAGTCGGTCGACTCCGTGGTGACGTACGCCGACGAGCTCGCCGCGCGGCGCGACGCACCGCTGCCGTCGGCCCTCGCCACCCTCGCCCTGGTGTCGTCGGCCGTCCTGCTGGCCCTGGCGGTCCTGGGGACGGTGCTGGCGGCGGTCGCCGGAGCACCGGCTCGCGGTGCTGCGCTCGGACGGCTGCGGGCGCTCGGCCTGCCCACACGTGACGTGTGGCGGCTCCTCGTCGTCGAGCTGACGCTCCCGGTCGCCGTCGCAGCGATCGCCGGCTCGGCCTCGGCGCGGTGCTGCGCACGCCGTCCTCGGCTCACTGTCCCTGGAGCTGGTCACGGGGCAACCTGGTGCGCCGTCGCTCGTCGTCCCCTGGTGGAGCGCGCTCCGGGTCGCGGTGCTGGTCGCCGGCGCGGTGGTCGTGGCCGTGATCGAGTGGCGCGCGTGCGGATCCAGGCCCTGGCGGAGCTCCTGCGGAGCTGACGCTGGATCGGCGACTCGCGCGACGAGTTGCACAATTCTTCATGTGATCTATTCTTCAAGTGGTCCCGTCGTCGATCGGAGGATCACGTGCCCGCAGCAGACCTGTCCGTCGCGAAGTCGGAGCTGTTCAAGACGCTCGGCCACCCGGCCCGGATCCGGGTGCTGGAGCTGTTGCAGGACGGCGCACTACCGGTGCACGAGCTGCTCGATCAGATCGACATCGAGGCGTCCAACCTCTCGCAGCAGCTCGGCGTGCTGCGCCGGTCCGGACTCGTCCGCTCCTCGCGGGACGGCGCCACGGTCCTCTACACCCTGGCCACACCCGACGTGGCCGGGCTCCTGCTGCACGCGCGCGGCATCCTGGCGTCGTTGTGGACCGAGCAGGAGGGCCTGCTCGACAGCCTCCGCGCGGCCTCCGACTCCGGGCCTGCGTGAAGGTCTCCTCGGCACCCCTGGCCCGGATGGGCGGCCGCGTGCGCCCCCTGCTGCCCCAGGTCTCCGAGCTCACCGGGCTCGGACACCAGGCGCGGCAGAACCTGGTCGCCGGGACCACGGTCGCGATCGTCGCGCTCCCCCTGGCGCTGGCCTTCGGCGCCGCGTCCGGGCTGGGGGCGCAGGCGGGGTTGACCACCGCGGTCGTGGCCGGGATCGTCGCCGCCGTCTTCGGTGGATCCAACATCCAGGTCTCCGGTCCGACCGGTGCCATGACGGTGGTCCTGGTGCCGATCGTCCACCAGCACGGCGTGACCGGTGTCCTCATGGTGGGGGTCCTGGCCGGTCTGGCGCTGGTGGTCATGGCCCTCATGCACCTGGGGCGCTACGTGCGCTACCTCCCGGTCTCCGTGATCGAGGGATTCACCGCGGGCATCGCCGTCGTCATCGCGCTCCAGCAGGTGCCGGTGGCGCTGGGCATCGCCGACCCCGCCGGCGAGAAGGTCTGGGCCGCCGCCGCGGACGCGGTCCAGCGCTTCGTGCTCCACCCGCACCTGGCTCCCCTCGGCATCGCCCTGGGAGTCGCGGGAACGATGCTGGTCGGGGCCAGGTGGCGGCCCCGCGTGCCGTTCTCGCTCCTCGGAGTGGTCCTCGCGACCGGCGCGGTCCGCGCACTCGACCTGGACGCGGCGACCCTCGGCCACCTCCCCTCGCACCTGCCCGCCCCCTCGCTGGGCTTCATCGACGTCGCTGCCGTGGGCACCCTCGGCACGGCTGCGCTGGCCATCGCGGCGCTCGCCGCGCTCGAGAGCCTGCTCTGCGCGACGGTCGCCGACGCGATGACGGTCGACGAGCACCACGACCCCGACCGAGAGCTGTTCGGGCAGGGGCTGGCGAACATCGTGGTCCCGCTGTTCGGGGGTGTTCCGGCGACTGCGGCCATCGCGCGGACCGCGGTCAGCGTCCGGGCCGGCGCCACGACCCGACTGGCCGCCATCACCCACTCGCTGGTGCTGCTCGCGCTGGTGTTCCTGGCCGCGCCGCTCGTGTCCACCATCCCCCTGGCCGCACTCGCCGGAGTCCTGTTCGCCACCTGCGTACGCATGGTGGAGGCGGGTGCCCTCCGGGCCCTGCTCCGCTCCACCCGCTCGGACGCGCTCATCGTGGTCCTGACCTTCACCGTGACCGTCGCCGTCGACCTCGTCACGGCCGTCGGTGTGGGCGTCGGCGTGGCGGTCGTGCTGGCCCTGAGGACCGTGGCACGCACCGCCCGCATCGACCAGGTGCCCATCGCGAGCGAGGACCACACCGCCGAGGAGCACGCGCTGCTCGACGAGCACATCGTCGTCTACCGCATCGACGGTCCCCTCTTCTTCGGTGCCGCCCATCGACTGCTGCTGGAGCTGCCCGACATCGTCGACGTCGACGTCGTGATCCTGCGGATGTCACGCGTCACGACACTCGACGCGACCGGCGCGAGCGTCCTCGACGACGCGATCAACCGTCTCGAGCGCCGCGGCATCGTCGTGCTGCTCTCGGGGGTGGCGGCGCAGCACGAGGAGGTGCTCCGCTCACTCGGGTCCGCCCGCTCCCTGCGAGCCGCCGGCCACATCCTTCCCGACACGCCCACCGCGATCGCGCGGGCGCGCCTTCTCGTCTCCCCTGCCGAGACCTCGCCGACCGGATCGTGACCGGCCGCGGTGCGCTGGCCGCGAGCACGACCGCGGGACGACCTCGGCCGACGCCTCGAGCGCTGGATCGATCGCAACCTGCGCCTCCGGCAGTCGACCGGACGCTCGCTGGCTCGTCGCGACGGCGACGACACGCCGACCGGCGGAGGGCTCAAGCCGTGCGCGGAGTCGGTCGGCCGTCGCGCCGATCGCCGACCCAGGCGCAGATCTCGGCGGACCCGGTCGTCGCGATGAGGAACTCGGGCGCCTCCGGCGGGACCTCGTCGGCGTGGGGCGCGACGACTTCCCCAGCCGAAGGACCTCAGTGCGCCGGTCGACCGCCATGAGGGTGAGCGCGAGCCAGCGCCGCGCAGCGGCCGGCGCTCCGCGACGAGCGACCCGGACGGGGAGACCATCTGCTCCTGGTCATGCCCTGTGAGCCGCGCGCGGGCGGAGGCGAACACCGGGTCCAGGTAGAACGCGTGGCTCCCCGGTCCACGATCGAGCGGGCGGACGAGGTGCTGCAGCGGAGTCGAAACGACCGTCCAGCAGCGCCTGCGCGGGGCAGGAGGAGGAGCCGCGACGGTAGGGCGGCTGTCGCCGGTGGCGAAGGCTGCGCGGGAGTGGCCGAACGACGACGTGACGGTCTTCAAGCGCCTCCTCGACCGTCGAGGAGCTGAACCTGCTCCACCTCCTGGGCAGGCTCGAGCGCCCGGACAACCACGCCTACTTCCGTGGCCACACCGTCGGCAAGGCAGGCATGCGCGTCTCGACCGACGCGTGGCTGGACATCCATCGCGTCGTCGACCAGCAGGACTCCGGTCGCCGCGCACCGCGCCCCCTGGTTGCAGGTCCTGCACTACGAGTCCCACACGCTGGAGGAGTTCGTCCGCAAGTGGTCCAACCACCTCACCTCCGGTCACCCCCTGGCCGCCCGGTCCGGTCGACGCCGGCTGGCCTCCGCCATGCAGGCGGAGGGCTGGAAGGAGTGGCCGGCCGAGCTGGCGGACCAGGTCCGCGGAGAGCTGTTCGCCGCGACGGCGCTCGACGACCGCGAGGGACTCGAACGGCTCGGCCTGCTGGTGACTCCCGTCCTGCCGCAGCGCCTGACCGGGCCCGGGCCGAGCGACCCGCACCTCGACCGGATCCAGGAGCAGCTCGCCGTCCTGGCGACCACCGACAAGTCACGGTTCTGGATCCGCGAGCCAGCGCCCAGCGACGGGTGACCGGAACGGACGCTGCCGCTTGACTCGTTCGAACACCTGTTCGATGATGGGCAGATGTCCTCAGCCCGCTCCGTCGCACCGCTGGAGGAGCAGCCCGGTCAGCGGCAGAGCACCGTTGAGCAGCTGCGGGCCAGGGTCGCGGCGATGGAGCACAAGGTAGCCGGGGAGCCGGTGCCCACCCTGCCCGGGCTGACCGACATCGTGCCCCTGCACGCCGGGTCGACCTACGCCGTCGACAGCGCCTCGCTCGCCCTCGCCCTGGCCGCGGGGGCGTCCCGCGCCGGCGAGTGGGTCGGCTTCGCCGGGTGCGGCGACTTCGGGGCGGAGGCCGCCGCGGAGCTGGGCATCGAGCTCTCCCGCACGGTGCTGGTGCCCGACCCCGGCGAGCACTGGCTGGAGGTGACGGCAGCACTGGTCGACGTCCTCCGGGTCGTGGTGCTCCGCCCGCCGGCGTCCGTCACCGAACGGGCCGCGGGCGTCCTCGACTCGCGCCTGCGCACTCGCTCCGCGGTGCTGGTGGTCCACGGCGAGTGGCCGCGGGCGGCCGCGCGGCTGAGCGTCGAGTCGTCGTCGTGGTTCGGGCCGACGGCCGGAGCGGGCCGGCTGGTCGAGCGCCGGGCGAGCATCGCCGTCCACCGAGGAGCGCGGCCGCCGGCACGCGCCGACCTGACGTGGCCGGGGGTGCACCGGACCCGGGAGGCAGTCCGCGAGATCCGGGTCTCCGGATGAGCGCCTGATGAGGGTGATGGTCGTGTGGTGCCCCGACTGGTCGGTGGTGGCCGCGCTCGAGGAGGCCGATCGCTCGCTCCGCTCCCCCGCCGCCGTGATGCACGCCAACCTCGTCGAGGTCTGCAACGGTCCCGCCCGCGACGAGGGCGTACGCCGCGGGCAACGCCGCCGCGACGCCCAGGCCAGGTGCCCCGAGCTCCTGCTGCTGGCGGCCAACCCCGACCGCGACGCCCGCGCCTTCGAGCCGGTGCTGGGCATCATCGAGGAGCTGCGGCCCGGTGTCGCGGCGCTGCGCCCCGGCCTGCTCGCCGTGCGAGCTCCGGGCAGCTGGTACGGCACCGAGACCAAGGCCGCCGCGGTCGCCTCGCAGGCGCTCGTCGAGAGCGGGGTCTGGGACGTCCGCGTCGGCATCGCCGACGACCTCTTCACCGCCGAGCAGGCTGCCCGCACCGCCGACGTCCAGTCGTGGGTCGTGGTGGACGAGGGTGGCTCGGCTGCCTTCCTGCGCGGCCTCCCCGTCCACGTGCTCCAGGACGAGGGAGCGCGCGGCCGCGAGCTCGTCAGCCTCCTGCAGCGGCTCGGGCTGCGCACGCTCGGCGACCTCGCCGACCTGCCCGGCGACGCGGTCGAGCACCGGCTGGGCACCTACGGCGCGGCCGTGCGCCGTCGGGCGCGGGGCGAGGACCGCGCGCTGTTCGCCGCGCGCACTCCCCCGCCCGAGCTCGAGGCCGACGTCGCCTTCGAGACGCCGCTCGACAACGTCGAGGCGATCACCTTCAGCGTCCGCACGACCGCCGAACGCTTCATCACCCAGCTCGCCCACCACCAGCTCGTCGCCACCGCGGTGCGCGTCGAGGCCGAGTCCGAGGGAGTCGTCTGCTCATCGCGCGCGTGGCTGCACCCGCGCCACTTCAACGCCCGCGACCTCGTCGACCGGGTGCACTGGCAGCTGCAGGGTGCCGGGTCGACGAGCAGGGCGGGCGCGGCGCTGCGCGGCCACAAGCACTCGGGCGAGGTCCGCGCACCGATCGACCGGGTCAGGTTCGTCCCCGAGACGGTCGAGCCCGCTGCCGCGCACGGCGAGGCGCTCTGGGGCACGGCCTCGGACGACCTCGTCGAGCGCGGCGTCGCGCGGGTGCAGGGCATGGTCGGCTTCGAGGCCGTACGCCGTCCGGTGCTGCAGGGCGGCCGCAGCCCGGCGGCCCGGCAGGCGCTGGTGCCGTGGGGCGAGCGGGCCGTCGACCTGCGCCCCGTCGACCGGCCGTGGCCCGGGCGGGTGCCGGGACCGGCGCCGGTGCGGGTGTTCGCCACGCCACCGGCGGCGGAGGTGGTCGACGACGCGGGCCGCGACGTCCGGGTGACCGACCGCGGCGTCGTCACCGGCGAGCTGCGCCGCTTCCGGGTCCGGGAGGGCGGGGAGGCCCTCCCGTGGCAGCCGGTCACCGCCTGGGCAGGTCCGTGGCCGACCGACGAGAGCTGGTGGTCGGCGGGCTCGGGACCGAGCGCCCGCTTCCAGCTCGTCGGCGCCGACGGCCGCGCCTGGCTGCTGCTGCGCGCGCCGGAGGGGTGGGTGCTGGAGGCCGGCTATGACTGAGGGGTCGTCGCTGATGGGCTGGAACAACCCCCAGATGCACTGGAAGGAGCTCGAGCGCAGGCTCAGCGGGCTCCCGGGTGCCGACGACGCGCCCGTCTCGCGGCGCAAGCACGCCGCGACCGAGGCGCGCCCGATCCAGCGTCCCGTCACGGTCACCCCCTACGCCGAGCTGCACTGCCACAGCCACTTCAGCTTCCTCGACGGCGCGAGCTCGCCGCAGGAGCTCGTCGAGGAGGCCGTCCGGCTCGGGCTGCACGCGCTCGCGGTCACCGACCACGACGGCTTCTACGCCGCGCCGATGCTGGCCGAGGCCGCGGCGGCCTACGACCTGCCGACGGTCTTCGGCGCCGAGCTCTCCCTGGGCCTCGGCGGCCCGCAGAACGGCGTACCCGACCCCGAGGGGAGCCACCTGCTCGTGCTCGCCCGCGGCGTCGAGGGCTACCACCGGCTGGCTGCGGCCATCACCGACGCGCACCTGCGCGGCGACGAGAAGGGCCGCCCGGTCTACGACCTCGACGAGCTGGGCGAGCGCGGCCGCGGCCACTGGACGATCCTCACCGGCTGCCGGAAGGGTGCGGTCCGGCAGGGACTGGCCGTCGGCGAGGAGGCCGCGGCAGACGCCCTCGACCGGCTGACCTCGCTCTTCGGGCTCGAGCACGTCCTGGTCGAGCTCTCCCCGCGCCCCGGTGACGATGTCACCAACGCCGCCCTCGCCCGGCTCGCCGGCGTGCACGGCCTCGACGTGGTCGCCGCCGGCAACGTCCACCACGCGACTCCCGAGCGGCACCGGCTGGCCTCGGCGATGGCGGCCGTCCGTGCCCGTCGCAGCCTCGCCGACCTCGACGGCTGGCTCGACCTGTCGGGCTCGGCCCACCTGCGCAGCGGCGAGGAGATGACGACCGCGCTGGCAGCCCACCCGGGTGCCGTCGAGCGCAGCGTCAGCCTCGCCGACGAGCTGGCCTTCGACCTGCACAAGGCGTCGCCCGCGCTGCCCAAGCGGCAGATCCCCGAGGGCCACACCGCCGACTCGTGGCTGCGCGTGCTGGCGGAGCGCGGGTTCGCCGAGAGGTACGCCGGCGTGCCGCACGAGGCCGAGGCCCGCGAGCGGCTCGAGCACGAGCTGCGGGTCATCGCCGAGAAGGACTTCGCGGGCTACTTCGTCATCGTCCACGACATCGTGGCCTTTGCCCGCGGGCAGCGGATCCTGTGCCAGGGACGGGGCTCGGCGGCGAGCTCGGCGGTCTGCTTCGCCCTCGGCATCACCGCCGTCGACGCCGTCTTCTACAAGCTGCCGTTCGAGCGCTTCATCTCCGCGCACCGCGACGAGGAGCCCGACATCGACGTCGACTTCGACTCCGACCGGCGCGAGGAGGTGATCCAGTGGGTCTACGACACCTACGGCCGCCGCAACGCCGCGCAGGTCGCCAACATCATCAGCTACCGCCCGCGGATGGCCGTGCGCGACGCCGCCAAGGCCCTCGGCTTCTCCCAGGGCCAGCAGGACGCGTGGTCGAAGCAGATCGACGGCTGGAAGTCGGTCGTCGCGGGCGACCAGGGCGACCCCGACGCCCACGACGTACCCGCTCAGGTCGTCGCCCTCGCCGAGGAGCTGATGGGTGCGCCCCGCCACCTCGGCATCCACTCCGGCGGGATGGTGCTCACCGAGCGGCCGATCGGCGAGGTGTGCCCGATCGAGCGTGGCCGGATGGACAAGCGGACCGTGCTGCAGTGGGACAAGGACGGCTGCGAGTCGATGGGGCTGGTGAAGTTCGACCTGCTCGGGCTCGGGATGCTCGGCGCGCTCGACCACATGATGCGGCTGGTCGCCGACCACCTCGGCGAGCAGTGGGACCTCGCGACGATGCCCAAGGAGGAGCCCGCGGTCTACGACATGCTCTGCCGCGCCGACTCGATCGGCGTCTTCCAGGTCGAGAGCCGCGCCCAGATCGGCACGCTGCCCCGGCTGCGGCCGCGCGAGTTCTACGACCTCGCCATCGAGATCGCGCTGATCCGGCCGGGCCCGATCCAGGGCGGCGCCGTCCACCCCTACGTCCGCCGCGCCACCGGCAAGGAGGAGGTGACCTACGACCACCCCGAGCTGGTGCCGGTGCTCGAGCGCACCAAGGGCGTGCCGCTCTTCCAGGAGCAGCTGATGGCGATGGCCGTCACCCTCGGCGACTGCAGCCGCGACGACGCCGACCTGCTGCGCCGCGCGATGGGGTCCAAGCGCGGGATCGAGCGGATCGAGTCGGTCAAGCACAAGCTCTACGCCGGGATGGAGAAGCGCGGGATCACCGGCGACCTCGCCGACTCGATCTACGTGAAGATCCTGTCCTTCGCCAACTTCGGCTTCGCCGAGTCGCACGCGCTGTCCTTCGCGCTGCTCGTCTACGCCTCGTCGTGGTTCAAGCTCCACTACCCCGCGGCGTTCCTCGCCGGGCTGCTGCGCAACCAGCCGATGGGCTTCTACTCGCCGCAGTCGCTGGTCGGCGACGCGCGCCGCCACGGTGTCGACGTACGCCGTCCCGACGTGACGCGGTCGTCCGCGCAGGCCGACCTGGAGCCCGGCGGGTGCATCGGCCCGGTCGCGGCCACCGGTCCTGCCGAGTGCTGCCGGCCGAGGTTCGACCGGGTCGAGTGGGTGCCGGGCACGCCCGACCCGGTGCCGGCCCACCGCCGCGACAGCCACGTCGCCGTACGCCTCGGGCTGGACTCCGTCCGCGGGATCGGGCTCGAGGTGGCGCGCCGGATCGTGGCGGCGCGCGACGAGGCGCCGTTCACCGGCGTCACCGACCTGTCGCGTCGCGCGGGCCTGACGCCGACCCAGCTGGAGGCGCTCGCCACGGCGGGAGCCTTCGACGCGTGGGGCCTGGACCGGCGCGAGGCCCTCTGGGCCGCGGGGTTCGCCGAGGGGGCGGAGCACCTGGCCGGCACCACCCCCGCCCCCGCGGCCCCCACCCTCCCCGGCATGAGCGAGCCCGAGATCACCCTCGCCGACCTCTGGGCCACCGGCGTCTCGCCCGAGCGGCACCCGATCGAGCACCTGCGCGACGAGCTGCGCCGCGCCGGCATCCGCTCGGTCCAGGACCTCGAGACCACCGAGCCCAACCGACGGGTGCACGTCGGGGGGCTGATCACGCACCGGCAGCGACCCGGCACGGCCATGGGCGTCACCTTCCTCAACCTCGAGGACGAGACCGGCATGCTCAACGTCGTCTGCTCGATCGGGGTGATGAAGGCCCACCGGCAGGCCGCGCGCAACCGGGTCGCCGTCGTCATCCGCGGCAAGCTGGAGCGCAACGAGGGCGTCACGAACCTGATCGCCGACCGGGTGGAGGCCATCGACGTCGTCGTCCCGGGGGCGGGCGCCGTGCTGCAGGCGCGGGCGTCCTCGCGCGACTTCCGGTGATCCCACCCCTATGGGGGGGCCAACTGCCCAATCCGGGACACACTGTGAGTCCGAACACTGGACACCCGTGCTCACCCAAGGAGCGCGGGCGCCCGGAACAGGCGTACGCACGATGGCGACCCCCGGGCCAACACAAGGAGTAGTTGCTGATGAAGCGCTCACGACCCACCAAGCGGCACGGGGCAATCGCCCTGGCCTGCACCGGCGGCCTGCTGACAGCAGTCGGCTTCGCCGGTCTCGGTCCGCTCGCCGCGACCGCATCAAGTCACCGGGAGGCACCACTCATCTCGGGGACGCCGCAGTACGACGGGACGGACCTCTACGCGTTCCGCAGTCCCGAGGCGCAGAAGACCGTCACGCTGGTCGCCAACTGGCTTCCCTTCGAGGAGCCGGCCGGCGGTCCGAACTTCTACAGCTTCGCGACGGACGCGCAGTACGACATCCACATCGACAACAACGCGGATGCCAAGCCCGACGTGACGTTCCGGTGGACGTTCAAGGACCACTACGTCTCCGGGGAACACGTTCCTGGCCGCCAACGGCCCGGTCACGTCCCTGACGGACAAGAACCTGAACTACTACCAGACCTACAAGCTGGTCCGGATCAAGCACAGGGCAAGACCAAGACGATCGTCAAGAAGGCCCGCGTCGCGCCGTCCAACATCGGCAAGGCGTCGATGCCCAACTACGCCGCGCTGCGTGCCCAGGCGACGACCGACCCCGAAGAAGGGCGTCAAGTCCTTCGCCGGTCAGGCCGAGGACCCGTTCTTCCTCGACCTGCGCGTCTTCGACCTGCTCTACGGCGGTGACCTCTCCGAGGCCGGCGACGACACCCTGGCGGGCTTCAACGTCCAGTCGGTGGCGCTGCAGGTCCCGCAGCGGTGGGTCGCCAAGAAGGGCAACGCCGAAGAAGAACCCGGTCATCGGCACCTGGACGACGACGCAGAAGAAGTCGACCAACGGCAAGTACGTCCAGGTCTCGCGCCTGGGCAACCCGCTGGTCAACGAGGTCGTCATCCCGCTCAAGCTCAAGGACGCGTTCAACGGCCTCAAGCCCACGGGTGACGCAGCGGCGCTCAAGTACGTGACCAACCCCGAGCTGCCGAAGCTGATCGAGGCCGTCTACGGCATCGAGGCTCCCAAGACCCCGCGCAACGACCTCGTGTCGGTGTTCCTCACGGGCGTCAAGGGCCTCAACATGCCCAAGGGCAAGATCACCCCGAGCGAGCAGCTCCGCCTCAACATGTCCACCCCCGTGACCGCCACGCCCAACCGGCTCGGTGTGATCGGTGGAGACACGCAGGGCTTCCCCAACGGTCGCCGTCTTGGTGACGATGTCATCGACATCGCGCTCCAGGTGGTCGAGGGTGAGCTCGTCGGTTCCGCGAACGACCTCGGGGACGGCGTCGACAACAACGACGTCGCCTTCAGCGGCACCTTCCCCTACCTGGCCCTCCCGGCCAGTGGCAGCGACGCCGACCCGCACCCGTCCGCGGGCGCTTCGGCCAAGCAGTCGGCGAGCAAGGAGAGCGCGCTCCAGCGCGTCGTCCCCGGTCGCCAGAGCTCGGCAGCCTTCGTCGGTGTGGGCCTCCTGGCCCTCGTCGGCGGCATCGGTGGCGCAGTGCGTCGCCGCAAGGCCTGACCGTCTCGACCCGGCCCGGCCGCGCGGCGCACGCCGCGCGGTCGGGCCACACCCCCCCCGTCCCCAGCCCCACCCCAGCCCCACCCAGTTGTGCCCGTTCCGGGAAGGACCCCCACTCATGCGCAAGAGCCTCATGGTCATCGGTGTCGGCCTCGTGCTCGCAGTGTCGGGTGGCATCGGCTTCGCCACCTCGTCCACCCCGACGTCCTCCACCCCGGCCGCGGCCGTGCCCCGCGTCGTGCCCAACTCCGGCCAGGACCTCGACGCGAGCATCCTCGCGCTGCAGAACACCCTCCGCCGGCTGCCGCAGGACCACGTCTCCTGGGCCAACCTCGCGGTGGCCTACGTCGAGCAGGCCCGTCTCACGGGCAACGCGACGTACTACGAGAAGGCCGACGACGCCGCAGCCCGGTCGTTCGAGGTCTCCCCCGACGAGAACTTCACCGCCCTGGCCGCGGCCGCGGCGATCGCCGCCGCCCGCCACGACTTCTCCGACGCACTGTCGAACGCCGACCAGGCCCTCGCCATCAACCCGCGCGACCTCGGCGCGCTCGCGATCCGCGTCGACGCCCTCAACGAGCTCGGTCGGTACTCCGACCAGATGAAGGCGCTGCGCGTCGCCGACCGCCTCCAGCCCAGCACCGCGATCGCGGCCCGCTACTCCTACGCCTACGAGCTGCGCGGCGACCTCGACCGCGCCGCCGACATCCTCCGCCGGGCGGCAGCCGCGGGTTCGCGGACCGACAAGGCCTACACGCTCACGCTGCTCAGCGACATCCTGCGCAAGCAGGACCGACTTGCAGCCGGCCGCGCGCCAGCTCGCCGTGGCCCAGCAGGCCTCTCCCGACTACCTCCCTGCGCTCGTGTCCACCGCCCGCCTGCAGGTCGCGGAGGGTGACCTCGAGGAGGCGGTCCGGACGTGGCAGGACGTCGTCGCGCGCCAGCCGCTCCCCGAGTACCTCACCGAGCTCGGCGAGCTCTACCTCCACCTCGGACGCCCGGACGAGGCAGACGCCCAGTTCGCGGTCGTCCGCACGACCATCGAGCTCCTCGACGCGAGCGGCGTACGCACCGACCTCGAGACCGCGCTCTTCGAGGCCGACCACGGGTCGGCCGCGCGAGCGCTCGAGCAGGCCCGGGCCGAGTGGAAGCAGCGTCAGAGCGTCCACGTCGCCGACGCCCTGGCCTGGGCCCTGCACCGCAACGGTCGCGACCGCGAGGCGCTGACGATCGCCCGCCGCGCCACCAGCCTGGGCTCTCCGGAGGCCAGGTTCTGGATCCACCGCGGCACGATCGAGGCCGCGCTCGGCCTGACCGACGACGCCCGTACGCACCTGCGCCGCGGGCTCGCCACCGACCCCGGTCTCTCGCCGTGGCAGCGCGACGCGGCGCGCACCACGCTCTCGAAGATCGAAGGCTCCCGATGAGGCTCCTCACGCGCCTGCTGGTCGCCCTCGGCGCGATCGCCGTCACCGTCCTCGTGGGCGCGGCCCCCGCCTCGGCCCACCCCCTCGGCAACTTCACGGTCAACCGCTACACCGGGATCCTGGTCTCCCCGGACGGCCTCGTCGTCGACCACGTCGTCGACCTCGCGGAGATCCCGACGGCGCAGCTGGGCAACCGGATCGACGACCTGCCGACGCTGGCGGACAGTGAGTGCGCCTCCACCGCTCGCGGGCTCGAGCTCACCGCCGGCGGCAGCCGCGTCGACCTCACCCTCCAGGACTCCAAGGCCTCGCTCGCCGACGGCGAGGGTGGCCTCCCGATCACCCGCATCACCTGCGAGTACGCCGCCGACATGGAGGTGGCGCCCGGCGAGATCACCTTCGAGGACTCCACCGCCCCCGGTGCGGTCGGGTGGCGCGAGGTCACGGCCGTCGGCGACCGGATGACCCTGACCAGCTCGGACGTCGCATCCGAGAGCACGAGCGACCGGCTCACGTCCTACCCCAAGGACCTGCTCCAGTCCCCGCTCGACGTCACGCAGGCCACGCTCGTCGTGGCGACCGGAGGGCCGGCGGGAGTGCTGCCCGGCAGCACCGACGACGGACCGACCGCGACCGACGGGACCTGGCTCTCGGCCAAGGCCACCGCCCTGCTCGGCGAGAACGGCTGGCTGGCAGCGGGGCTCGCGGTGCTCGTCGCGCTCGCCCTCGGCGCCACCCACGCGCTGTCGCCGGGCCACGGCAAGACGGTGATGGCGTTCTACCTCTCGCAACGCGGCAGCTCGTCGGTCCGCTCGGCCTTCGCGGTCGGAAGTGCCGTGACGATCGCCCACACCGGTTCGGTGCTCATCCTCGGCGTGCTCGTGTCGTTGAGCAGCGCCTTCGTGCCGGCCACGATCTACCCCTGGCTGACGCTGGCCACCGGCCTGCTCATCGTGGGGCTGGGCCTCTTCCTGCTCGCGCGGCTGGCCGGGGACAAGGACGGGCACGGGCACGGGCATGGGCACGGGCATGGGCACGGCCACGGCCACGGCCACGGCCACGGCGCGGAGGACGGGAACGACGACGACCACGGTCACGAGCACGGTCATGACGACGGGCACGGTCATGACCACGGGCACGGGCACGACCACGACCACGGTCACGCCCACGGGCACACCGAGCCGGGCTCGGTGAAGGTGGCGACGGCCACGGTCGAGGCGCCCGCTCCTGCGGAGCCCCAGATCGCCCCCGGACGCTGGGGCATCTGGGTCATGGGACTCGTGGGTGGACTCGTGCCGAGCCCGTCCGCGCTCCTGCTGCTCCTCGCAGCCACCGCGCTGGGACGGGCCTGGTTCGGATTCGCCCTCGTCGTCGCCTTCGGCGTCGGGATGGCGACCTCGCTGGCGGCCGTCGGTCTGCTCGCGCGCGACGTCGTCGTACGTGTCGAGCGGCTGGCGCAGGCCAAGGGCTTCCTCGCGGGCAACGTCCGCACGTTCCTCCGCTACGGCGCGGCGCTCGGCATCTGCGCCGTCGGCACCGGGGTGGTCGTCAGGACGCTGCTCCAGCTCTGAGCCCGACTCGCTCCACGAGAGCCGCGTCACATTTCTTTGCGCGCAGCCCCATCCGCTGGACCGCTGGTGCCGAACACAGGTTGTTGCACATGGTGTGCAACAAGGAACGGAAGGGTCGCTGATGCACGTTCCCGACGGATTCCTGGACGCACCCACCTCGCTCGCGACGGCAGGGGTCGCGGCCGTCGCCGTCGCGGTCGCCCTGCGTGGCGCGCGCCGTGAGGTCGACGACCGGATCGCGCCGCTGGCCGGACTCGTCGCGACCTTCGTGTTCGCGACCCAGATGCTGAACTTCCCGGTGGCGGGAGGGACCAGCGGGCACCTCATGGGGGGTGCCCTGGCTGCCGTCCTCGTCGGGCCCTACACCGGGCTGCTCTGCCTGACCGTGGTCCTCGCCGTGCAGTCGCTGCTGTTCGCCGACGGCGGGATCACCGCACTCGGCACCAACGTGGTGCTGATGGGGGTCGTCACCGTGGTCGCGGGCTACCTCGCCTTCCGCGCGATCCAGCTGCTGCTGCCGAGACGGCTGTCGATGGTCGCGCCGGCCGCCGCGCTCGGGGCCCTCGTGTCCGTCGTGCTCAGCGCCGCGACGTTCGTGGGGCTCTACGCCGTCGGCGGCGCCGTCCCGATCCCGCTCGACACGCTCCTCACCGCGATGGTCGGGGTGCACGTGCTCATCGGCATCGGCGAGGCGGTCATCACGTTCCTCGTGGTCGCCAGCATCGTCGCGGTCCGCCCGGACCTGGTCCACGGCGCCCGCCGCGTGGTCGCCACGCGCACCCTCGAGACCCGGGTCGCAGCATGAACGCCTCGACCCGCACGCCACCCGCAGGGTCTCGACCCGCACCCTCCTCGTCGTCGGCCTGCTCGTCGCACTGCTGCTCGCCGGCGTGGTCAGCCTCTGGGCCTCGGCCAGCCCCGACGGGCTCAACCGGGTCGCGGGCGACCTCGGCTTCGCCGGCGCCGAGCAGGCCTCCGGCACCCAGGACGGACCGCTGGCCGGCTACGAGGTCGCCGGGGTCGACTCGCGCTGGTCCGGCGGCGTCGCCGGAGTCATCGGGTGCCTGGTCGTCCTCGCCTGCACCTCGGCGCTGATGCTGCTGCGCAAGCGGTCGACGCCGCGCACCGACGGGGGCGAGTGACGATGGGCGCACCGCACGGCCACCGCCTGCACTTCCACGGCCACTCCCCGCTCCACCGGGCGCCCGCGCACCTCAAGGTCGCCGCGCTCGTCACCTTCATGCTCGTCGTCGTCGCGACTCCGACGGCGTGGGTGCCCGCCTTCGTGGCGTACGCCGTCGTGCTGGCCGTGCTGGTCGCGGTCTCCGGCGTCCCGGTGGGCTACCTCGCCCGACGGATGGTCGTCGAGACGCCGGTCCTGATGTTCGCGGCGCTGCTGCCCTTCGTCGCCACCGGACCCGAGGTCGAGGTGCTCGGCGTCGGCCTGAGCGAGCCCGGCCTGATGGCCGCCGGCGCGCTCGTCACCAAGGCCACCCTCGGCGTGCTGGGGAGCCTGCTGCTGGCCGCGACGACCGAGCCGCGTGACCTGCTCGCCGGGCTCGAGCGCCTGCGGGTGCCCACGCAGCTCGTGCAGATCATGGGCTTCATGGTCCGCTACCTCGACGTCGTGACCGACGAGCTCCGCAGGATGAGGACGGCGCGCGAGTCGAGGGGCTTCACCGCCCGCGACCCGCGGCACTGGCCCGTCGTGGCGAAGTCGGCCGGCGCCCTCTTCATCCGCTCCTTCGAGCGCGGCGAGCGGGTGCACCTCGCGATGATCTCGCGCGGCTACGACGGCAGTGCACGCACGGGGCCACGCCGATGACCACACCCACCGGCACCGACACCCCGGTGCTCGACCTGCAGTCGGTGGCGTTCGCCTACCCCGACGGCCACCAGGCGCTCTTCGGCGTCGACCTCCAGGTGCAGCGCGGCGAGCGCGTCGCCGTGCTGGGCCCCAACGGCGCCGGCAAGACCACCCTCGTGCTGCACCTCAACGGCATCCTGCAGCCCGGCGCGGGCACGGTCAGCGTGTCCGGGATGCCGGTCGTGCGCGACAACCTGGCGGAGATCCGCCGACGCGTCGGCATCGTCTTCCAGGACCCCGACGACCAGCTCTTCATGGGCAGCGTGCGCGACGACGTCGCGTTCGGCCCCCGCAACCTCGGGGTCCGCGGCGCCGAGCTCGACCGGCAGGTGATGGACGCCCTCGACATGGTCGGGATGGCCGACTTCGCCGACCGGCCGCCGCACCACCTGTCGTTCGGGCAGCGGCGCCGCGTCGCGGTCGCCACCGTGCTGGTGATGGAGCCCGAGATCATCGTGCTCGACGAGCCGAGCTCGAACCTCGACCCGGCGTCGCGTCGCGAGCTCGCCGACATCCTGACCGGGCTGGAGGTCACGCTGATGATGGTGACCCACGACCTGCCCTACGCCCTGCAGCTGTGCCCGCGGGCGATCGTGCTGTCCGACGGGATCGTCGCCGCGCAGGGCAGCACCTTCGACATCCTCACCGACGACGCGCTGATGAAGTCGCACCGCCTCGAGCTGCCGTTCGGCTTCGACCCGCACGTCTGCTGACCCGGACCGGAGGGTCAGGCCTCGCGCACCCAGGTCGCCGCGCCCTCGTCGAGCGCGAGCACGGCGTCGGTCTGGGCGGCGGCCTCCGGGTCGTGGGTGGCCAGCACGACCGCGGCACCGCGGGCGGCCTCCTCGCGCAGCGCCGCGATCATCAGCTCGCGGTTGCCGGCGTCGAGGTCGCTGGTCGACTCGTCGGCGAGCAGCACCCGCGGTCGCAGGGCGAAGGCCCGGGCCAGCGCCACCCGCTGCTGCTGGCCGCCGGAGAGCTGGTCGACGAGGTGGCGGCCGAACTCCGACAGCCCGACCCGGTCCAGCTCGGCCGCGACCCGGCCGGACGCCTCCCGGCGCCGACGCCGAGGGCGAGCAGCGGGACGAGGATGCTCTCCTCGGCCGACAGGGTGGCGCTCAGGCCGTTGCGCTGCGGCACCAGCACGACACCGGCCCGGGCGGCGTCCTCGCGGTCCCGCAGCCGCTGGCCGTCGACCTCGACCGTGCCGGTCACGTCCGCGACCGCCGGCCGCAGCGCGCAGGCCAGCGCCCAGAGCAGCGACGACTTCCCGGCCCCCGAGGGTCCGGTCACCGCCACCATCCGCCCGCCCGGCACGTGCAGGTCGAGCGGACGTACGGCGACCAGGTCGCCGTACGCCACGCCGAGGCCGGTGCCGACGAGGTCGCTCATCCGGTCCGTCCGTCCAGCTCGCCCGCAGCTCGAAGTGGTCGTCGACCTCGTGGATCCGCACGAGCGTGCCCGGCGGCAGCCGGTCGCGCACGTGGCCGAGCAGCGGCAGGAAGCCGTCGGCGGTGACGACGGCGTACTCCTCGCCGCTGCGCCCCTCGCCGCCGATCCGGCCGTCGCGGATCGTGACCGTGCGCGGCAGCACCCGCGCGACGTCGGGGTCGTGGGTGACCAGCACGACGGTCGTGCCGTAGGTGCGGTTGACGCGGCGCCAGCGCCTCGAGCACCTGGTCGCGGGCGGCGTGGTCGAGCTGGCTGGTGGGCTCGTCGCACAGCAGCAGGCCCGGGCGGGTCGAGACGGCGACGGCGACGGCGGCGAGCTGGAGGCCGCCGGGGGTCAGCCGGCCCAGCGGGCTCGTCGGCGTGCTCGGCGAGCCCGAGGTCGGCGAGCACGTCGGCGGGGTCGGCGAGCGTCGCGGCCGGCGCGGCGGGCGCGGTGCTGGGCGAAGCGGACGTTGTCGGCCGGGGTGGCGTAGGGCAGGAGGTTGCGACCGGCGCCCTGCAGCATCAGGCCGACGTCGGTGGCGCGCAGCCGGTCGAGGTCGCGCGGCGGCGCGGTCGAGAGCTCGCTCTCGCCGACGAAGACCTTGCCGGCGCTCGGTCGGAAGATGCCGGCCAGCAGGCTCATCAGGGTCGACTTGCCCGAGCCCGACGGCCCCAGCAGGCCGACCATCTCCCCCGCCGCGACGTCGAGGTCGACGCCCGAGAGAGCGGCGACGTCGTGGCCCTCGGCGTGGTAGATGTGCACCAGGCCGCGGGTGCGGATCGCGAGTCCGGGCATCAGCCGCCCTCCCTCACGCGCTCGACGTGGGCGCGGCGGGCGACCACCAGGCCGGCAGACAGCGGCGACCGCCGGCAGCACGACGAGGCAGACCGCGGTGACGGCGAGGACGGCCGGCCACGCGGTGGCGGTGTCGAGGACCGGGACCTCCGGTGGGGCCGGGAGGAACGCCACGTCCGGCATCGCCAGCGCGGCGCCGGCCAGCCCGGCGAGCGACGCCGCCGACGACGGCGACGAGCACGGCCGGGCAGCTGGGCCCAGACGCCGAGCCGTCGGGTCGTGCGCCCGCTCGACGCCGTTGAGCCGCAGCACGGCCAGGTCGCGGGCGCGGGTCGCGCCAGCCGATGAGCGGCGAGCACCAGCAGGACGAGCAGCGCGAGCAGCATCACGGCCGGCGCGACCGCGGCGCCCAGCGCCAGGCTCCAGCTCGCGACGGTGTCGTCGTAGGTCTGCGCGGATCGTCGGCGTAGCGGCGTACGTCGGTCAGGGCGAGGTCGCGCTCCCCCAGCGCCGAGCCGCACGGCCGCCTCGAGGTCGGGGTCGTCGTCCATCCAGACCTCGACGCGGGTGTCGCGGGTGATCGCGGCACCCCGGGTGAGCGGCGTCGAGGTCGACGAGCGCGCAGTCGTCCGGCATCGCGGGCAGGAGGACGAGCCTGCCGACCTCCTCGGCCGGGCGGTCGACGCCGTCGGCACCCGGTCACGACCAGCGGCTCCCCGGTCGGGTCGGGGCGGTCGTCGGTCAGCAGGGCCGGCACCGCGCCGGGACCCAGGCCGGGGACACCTCGACCGGGTAGAACCCGCTGGCGTCGATCGCGAAGCCGGACGGACCCCGTCCGCCGCCGTCGACGGGCTCGATGAGGGTGTCCTCGTCCTGGGTCGTGTTCCAGTCCGAGGCCGACGACACCCAGTCGACCGGGCGACCGTCGACGCGCAGGTCGGCGAGCTCGAGCTCGCCGTCGATCGTCGCGCCCTGGGCCGTGGCGAGCTGCAGCGCGGCCAGCCGGCAGCCCGTCGCGCACAGGCCTCGACGCGTGCCCGACAGCCGCCGGCGCGTGCCGGTCGGCGGCAGGTAGCCGAGCGTGGCCGAACGGCGTACGCCCGTGGCGGAGGTGACGACGAGGCTCAGCCGCACGTCGACCTCGCTGCCGAAGATGTCGTCCGCGGAGAGCTCGTCGCCGGTCCGCACGTCGAGCGCAGACGCGCGATCCCGGTGAGCTCGACGGGCTGGCTGCGTCGGGAGGTGCGATGCGCCCGCCACTCCTCGGCTGTCGGCGCACCCCGCGGGAAGAACGCGATCCGGCGGAACGCCGTCGGGCTCGACGGCCAGGGTGTCGCGGCCCACCAGCACCGGCGTCGTCCGGCGACCGGTGCGGTCGGCGGCGGCCAGCGCCGACCGGACCCCGTCGAGGTCGCCGCCGCGCCACCTGGAGCACGAGCGGGGGCGCCGGCCTCGTGCTGGCTGGCGTTGGAGCGGTTGCGCTCGCCGATCGCGAGGGCGTCCATCGCGAAGACGGCCAGGGCGCACGCGACGGTGAGGACCACGATGACCGTCCGGGTCTCCGGGCGGCGCCCGGTCTCGAGCAGGCTGGTGCCGGCGACGAGGCGCCCGCGGCCCAGCAGCCGACGGCCCGAGCGCCCGGCCGGCCGGGCCGACCAGGTGGGCCAGCAGGAGACCGGTGAGCAGCGCCAGGAGCGCAGGTCCGGCGAGGGCGAGCGGGCCCTGGAGGCTGCCGGTGACGAAGGCCACGACGCCGGTGCCCACGCACGCGACCACGAAGGCGTCGACCGCGCCCGAGCGCCCAGCGGCTCGTCGCGACCGGGCCGCTGCGGACCACGTCGTGCAGCGGCTCGCGCGCGGTGCGTACGGCGGCGGCGACCGTGGTCAGCACGACGGCCACCGACGGCGAGCAGCACCGCGGCCGCGAAGCCCGGGCCGACCTCGAGCGGCGCGTCGCCCGGCAGCAGGCGACCGACCACCGCGCCGCCGGCGAGCGCCACCAGCGCGCCCGGCACGACGCCCACGAGGAGGGCGGGCAGCAGCTCGAGCAGCAGCAGTCCGGCCGCTCCGGCCGGGCCGCGGCCGCGCAGCCGCGCCACGGCGACCTCGCCGCGTCGGGCCGACGTCGCGGCGGTGAGCACCAGCCAGAGCACGAAGACGGAGAGCACGGCCATCGGCGCCAGCAGCAGCGGCACGGTGCGGTGCGCCTGCGCGACCTGTGCGCGCCAGGTCGTCGGTCAGCTCGTCGAGCCCGGTGCGGAGCTCGAGGTCGGCCCCGCGCAGGTCCATGGTGCCGGCGATCTCGCGGACCCCCTGCCCCAGCGCGACCAGCGAGTCGACGTCCGCCTCCGTCGGTGCGCACGGGTGCGGCCGCCTGCGAGGTCTCCCCCGTGAGGATCGGAGCGTCGACGAAGGTCTGCTCGACCGTCAGCCAGGCGTCGTGGTTGGCGGAGGGATCGAGCCCCCGCACGATGCCCGAGATGCCGACGGTCCGCTGGCCCTGCCACCACGCGTCGTCGGCCGGCGGGGCGTAGGTGCCGACGACCTCGAGCGCGCACGCAGCGCTGTCGTCGACGGCGGTGCTGACCTCGCGGGTCGGCGCCCACGCGGAGACCGAAGTTGTCGACGTCGGCCTCGCTGACCAGGATCTCGCCCGGCCGCGTCGGGGCAGGCGCCGCTCGAGCAGGCGTCACGTGCTCGCACGCCCCGTCGCGCCACAGCAGCAGCCCCGACGGCGGGACCTCGCCGGTCGTCGGCGTGACGATGGCCGTGCGGCCGAGCACGACCGGCCCGAGCCGTGCCGCCACGTCGTCGGGGAACAGGGCCGCGACCTCGCGCGGGTCGCGCGAGTCGGTCGCACCGCCGGCGAAGTCGCTGCTCTCCGACACGAGGGTGACGCTGGCCTCGGCGGGCGTCGCGTGCGCGCAGCAGCGTGTCGACGAGCGCCTGCTGCATCGCCCGGTCGTAGACGGGGGCGAAGGCCGTGCAGGCGGTGATGAGGGCGGAGATCGCGACCAGCGCGACGCGCCTGGCCGCGGCGGTGGCCCCACGCCGAACGCCACGCGTGGCGCACGGGCGACCACTCGTGCGATCGCGAGGAACGCGAGCCCGTCATGGCCACCCCTCTCGTCACCGTGCGGTGCCGGGAGGATATCGGTCGTTCGCCCGTGCGGGTGGGACGACAGGACCGGCCTTCCCCCCGACAGGCCGGAGGGCCATATGCTCGCTCGGGTGCCCGACCGATCCGCCCCCGACCGATCAGCCTGCACCTACTCCGTCGTGATCCCGGTCTACAACAGCCAGGACGTCGTCGGCTCGACGGTCGAGCCGCGTCGTCGAGGTCTTCGAGTCCGCCGGCCTGCGCTACCAGGTGGTCCTGGTCAACGACGGCAGCCGCGACGGCAGCTGGGACGTCATCGCCGACCTCGCGCGCCGCTCACCGCACGTCGTCGCCCTCGACCTGCTCCGCAACTACGGCCAGCACCACGCCAACCTCGCCGGCCTCCGCGAGTCCACGGGCGACTACGTGATCACCATGGACGACGACCTGCAGAACCCGCCCGACCAGCTGCTCCTGCTCATCGACAAGGCGCTGGAGGGCCACGACGTCGTCTTCGGCCGCTTCGAGCGCAAGCAGGCGCGCGGCTACCGCCGGCTCGGCAGCAAGGCTGATCAGCCTCATCAACCGCCGCGTGTTCGAGCAGCCGCGCGGCCTCGCGGTGTCCAACTTCCGGATCCTGCGCCGCGACGTGGTCGAGCGGATCTGCGGCTCGCGCACCGCCCACCCCTACATCACCGGCCAGGCGCTGATGTTCTCCCACAGCCCGGCCGACGTCCTGGTCCGCCACGACGCCCGGGCCAGCGGCACCAGCAACTACGGCTTCCGCCGGATCACCTCGCTCGTGCTGACCATCCTGTTCAGCTACTCGGTCTTCCCGCTGCGCGCGGCCGCGGCGCTGGGCTTCGCCGTCGCCGGGATCAGCTTCCTGCTCGGCCTCTTCTACCTCGTGCGGTCGTTCTTCGTGGACTCCGCCGTCCCGGGCTGGACGACGATCGCGGTGCTGCTGGCCGTCCTCAACGGGGTCGTGATCATGCTGCTGTCGATGCTGGGCGAGTACGTCGTCCGCACCCTCAACGCGGTCAGCGCGGTCACGACCTACCACGTCTCCGAGCGGGTCTCCTCGTGACGCGAGCGAGCGAGCACCCGGCCCGGCACGTGCTGCTGGTGGGCGCCCAGAGGTGCGGGACGACGTACGTCGGTGCCGCGCTCGACGCGCACCCGCAGATCACCCTGGCCCGGCCGTCGCGCCCGGAGCCCAAGGTGTTCTGCGACGCGGACCTCGCCGCGCGCGGACACGAGTGGTACGACGCGACGTTCTTCGCGCACGCCACCGACGAGCGGCTCCTGCTCGACAAGAGCACCAGCTATCTCGAGGACCCCGAGAGCGCCCGAGCGGGCGGCCGCGGTGCTGGGCGTGCCCGCCGTCCTCGTCGTGCTCCGCGACCCGGTGCAGCGGGCGGTCAGCAACTGGCGGTTCAGCACGGACCACGGCCTCGAGACGCGCGACGTCGAGGAGGCACTGCGCGCCGACCTGGACGGCGAGCAGCCGTGGGACTCGCGCCGCGTCGTCGGTGTCGCCGTTCGCCTACGTGCGCCGCGGCCGCTACGTCGACCACCTCCCGCCGTGGATCTCGCAGTTCCCCCACTCCACCCACGTGGTGTTCCTCGAGGAGCTGCTCGCCGACGCGGACGTGCTCACCGACCTCGTGGGCGAGCTCGGCGCCGCGCCCGCGCTGACACCCACGCCGCCGAGCCGACCCGTCAACCAGAGTTCAGCCGGGACCCCTGTATTGGGCGAGGACCTGCGGGGCACTCTGGAGGAGTACTACGCAGCGAGCAACGCCGCGCTGTCCGACATGCTCGGAAGGAAGGTGCCGTGGTGAGCGAGCTCCCCGACGTCCTGTTCAACGTCCCCGCCCTCGAGGGACGCGAGCTCGACTACGTCCAGGAGGCCGCGCGCGGCGGGCACCTCGCCTCCGGCGGGGAGTTCACCCGGCGCGCCGCCGAGCTGCTGCAGGCCGAGACCGGTGCCGCCGAGGTGCTGATGACGACCTCGTGCACGGCGGCCCTCGAGCTGTCGGCGATGCTGCTCGACCTGCAGGAGGGCGACACGGTGGTCGTGCCGTCCTTCACCTTCACCAGCACCGGCCTCGCCTACGCGCGCCAGGGCGCCGGCCTCGTCTTCTGCGACATCGAGCCGGTCACGCTCGGCCTCGACCCGGCGCACCTCGAGACCCTGATGGACGAGCACGTGCGAGCCGTCGTGATCGTCCACTACGCCGGCGTCGCCTGCGACGTCGACGGCATCCGCGCCGTCCTGGCGAAGTGGCCCGAGGTCCGCCTCGTCGAGGACAACGCGCACGGGCTCTTCGGCACCTGGCGCGACCAGCCGCTCGGCAGCCTCGGCCGCTACGCCACGCTGAGCTTCCACGAGACCAAGAACTTCGTGTGCGGCGAGGGCGGCGCGCTCGTGCTCAACGACCCGGACGACGTCGAGCGCGCCCGGGTGCTCTACGACAAGGGCACCAACCGCCACGCGTTCATGCTCGGCCAGGTCGACAAGTACACGTGGAAGGACACGGGCTCGTCGTTCGGCCTCTCCGACATGCTCGCCGCCTACCTCTACGCCCAGCTCGAGATGCGCGAGGTGATCCAGGCCAAGCGTCGCGCGGTCGTCGAGCACTACACGACCTCGCTGGCGCCGTACGCCGACCAGCTCGGCTTCGAGCTGATGCAGGTGCCGCCGGAGCGCACCTCGGCGCACCACATGTTCTACGTGCTGCTCCCCGACCGCGACCGTCGCAACGACGTGCTCGAGCTGATGCGGAAGTCCGGCGTGCAGGCGACGTTCCACTACCAGCCGCTCGACGCCTCCGACGCCGGCCGGAGCTTCGCGGTGCGCGAGACGGAGTGCCCGGTCTCGCGCGACATCTCCGACCGCCTGCTGCGGCTGCCGTTCTGGAACAACCTGACGGGCAGCGACCTCGACCGGGTGGTGTCCACCTTCGTCGAGGCGACCACGGAGACGCTCGAGAGCCGGTGAGCACCGCAGCTCCGCTGCAGCCGGGCTCGTCCTCGCTGCGCACCCAGGGCTACTGGTGGCACCGGGCGCGCGCCGACCTGCTCGGCGTCGTGATGCGGCCGCACCTCGGCGCCCCGCGACGCACCCTCGACGTCGGCAGCGCGGACGCACCGAGCGTGGGCTGGATGCGCGGTGAGCAGCAGCACGTCAGCCTCGACCTCCTGCCCGAGGGGCTCGTGCCCGGTCAGGGTGTCTGCGGGTCGGCGACCGAGCTGCCGTTCGGCGACGAGACCTTCGACGTGGTGTCGGCCTTCGACGTCGTCGAGCACTGCGCCGACGACGGTCTCGCCGTCGCCGAGCTGGCCCGGGTGCTCACGCCGGGCGGCCGGATGCTGCTGTCCGTGCCGGCCTACCAGTGGGCGTGGAGCGACCACGACGTCCAGGCCGGACACCACCGGCGCTACACGCGACCCGAGCTGGTCCGGCTGGTCGAGGGCAGCGGGATGGAGGTCGTGCGGGCGACGTACGCCTTCAGCGGGGTCTTCCCGCTCTTCGTCGCCGAGCGCCTCCGCCGACGCCTCTCTCCCCCGCCGCCGGGCGACACCCGGCTCCCCCAGGTCTCCGAGCGCGCCGACCGCGTGCTGATGGGGCTGTGCCGGGCGGACGCGCGGGTGCTGCGCCGCCGCGACCTGCCCTACGGCTCGTCGGTGCTGCTGGTCGCGGTCAAGCCCGCGACGGTCCGACCGAGCCTGAGCGAGCGGTGGGCGCCACGACCGCGAGCGCGACCGCGGCGACGACCTCGGCGGCGAGGAAGACGGCCGCCGTGCGCGGCACCGGCGACGAGACCGGCCAGGGCCACCGCGGCGACGGCCCCGGCGAGGACCGCCAGCGCCCACGCACCCACGACCCGGAGCGGACGCTCGCCGGCGAGGGCGGCGACCATCAGGACCACGTTGGCGACGGCCAGCGTGCTGCCCGGCGGCGACCACGGCGGCGACCTCCGCGCCCACGTCCACGGTGCTGCCGAAGACCAGCCGCAGCAGCCACGGGCCGAGCACCGCGCCGAACAGCCCGGCCAGCGGGACCGCGACGACCGTGACGACGGCCAGCCCCCTCGCCAGCGCCCGCAGCCGCTCCACGGCGTCCGACACGACGTACGTCGTCACGCGCTCGGTCAGCTGCGGCAGCATCCCCAGCGCGACCTGGTAGGGCGCGCGGAAGAGCGCGAGCGCGGCGAACAGCGCGGTCACCTCCATCGGCGAGCCGCCGAGCAGCGCCAGCAGCACCGGCCCGCCGGTGAGGACGACCTGCGCGACGGTCTGCCCGGTGGCGGCGCCGCCGAGGAACGCGAACGCACCGGAGCGGGCCACGCCCCGGGTGAACCGCCAGGCCGACGGCCACACGGCGACGAGTCCGCCGGCGACCAGGGCCAGCCCGTGGACCTCCGGGTCGCGCGACGTCGGCCAGCAGCAGGCCGCCGACGAGGACGCAGCGCAGGCCGTTCTCGGCGACCAGGCTCCACGCGACGGCAGCGAACCTGCCGCGGCCGGCGAGGCCGCCCGCGCAGTCACGCCCGACCGCTGCGCAGGCCAGCATGACGAGCACGACGAGCACCGGGAACCACGCGTCGTCGCGGTGGAAGAGGTCGTCGCGCAGCAGCCAGGCGACCAGGCCGACCACGAGGGAGACGGCGACCACGAGACTGCCGACCTTCGCCGCGCGAGCCGCGGACGTCGCCCTCGCGGCCGGCCACCACGCTCGCGCGTGATCCAGTGCTGCAGCGGGAAGGAGAGGGCCGCGGAGGCGAAGGCCCACATGCGTCCAGAGCACCGAGACCGGGGCCGCAGCCTCGGCACCGAGCCCGCGCGTCAGCAGCGCGAAGAGCACGTAGGCCAGCAGTCCGCTGACCACGGATCCGGCGGCGAGCGCGGCCGGGGCGCGGCGGGTCACTCCGGGTCGTCTTCCAGCAGCGCGAACGGGTCGGCGGGGTCGTAGCCGGCGGCCTCGCGCAGCCGCGCGATCGTCTCCGCGCCGAGGTCGGCGCGGGCGTACCACTCCCACTGCGGCGCCCGTCCGACGAAGACGTAGTCGGGCATCAGCGCGCGCCGCCACGTGAGCGAGACGGTCTCGCCGGTGGAGACCAGGTCCGGCCCGTCGGCGACGAGGTCGCGCTTGAAGCCGTCGTAGCCGCCCGGCCAGGTGTCCTCCATGTAGTCCTGCAGGCCGCTGCGGAACATCTGGTAGCGCGTCGGGTTCGTGCGGCCGCTCAGCACGAGCGGCTGCGGACCCTCGACCGAGGTGATCGTGGCGTCCTCCGGGAGCTGCGCCAGCACCGCGTCGGTCGCCTCGCGCTGGAGGTCGAGGGTGTCGTCACGGGTGGTGAGCGAGTAGTTCAGGGCCAGCGCCAGGCAGGCGGCTGCTGCCACGGCCGCGACCGCCCACCGCGGACGCGGAGGGAGACGGCGTACGACGACGGCGGTGGCCGCGCCCAGCCCGAGGGCGGCGAACGGCAGGAGCGGGAAGAGGTCGGCCCAGGAGTCGTACTCCTTCGTGATCCACCACAGCCCGGCGAGGAGCCCGGCCGTCATCGCGGGGAGCACGGCGAGCGCGGGGAACGCGCGGCGTGCGCGCGGCACGACGGCGGCGAGGGTCACCAGCGCGAGGGCGGCGGCGCCGCCGATCAGCAGCCAGACGGTGACGCCGTAGGCCTCCTGCAGGTCGAGCCACACCCGGTCGAGGTCGTCGGCGACCGGGTCGGGCACGGTGTAGTCGCGGTTGATCACGTAGAACGCGTCCCACGCCTCGCGCAGCGAGCCGGCCAGCGCGAACCACGTCGCGAGGACGGCCACGGGTGCCAGTCCGCCCAGGGCCACCCGCAGTGCGGCCCTGACCCGGCCGAGCAGGCCGGGTGACGCGACCAGCAGCACCGCCACGGCGACGGCGGCGAAGGTGCTGAAGAACGCGGTCTGCAGGCACAGCGTCGCGAGGCTGGTGAAGACGCCGGCGGTGAACCACCTGCGCCGGGTGATCGCCCAGAGCGCGACGATGACGAAGAGGGTCATCGGGGTCTTCTCGCGCGGACCGTCCGAGGCGTACTGGATGAAGCCGTGGAACGACAGCAGCGCGCTCGCGGCGACGAGCCCGGCAGCGCGGGAGCCGAACAGGTCGCGGCCGAGGAGGTAGACCATGCAGACCGCCGCGGCCGCCATCAGCATGAAGACGACCCGCATCGTGACCAGCTCGTCGAGCCCGGCCACGCGCGCGACGAGCGCGCCGACGCCCGGCAGCACGTGGGCGAGCGGACCGGCGCGGTTGAGGACGCCGAGGTAGGGCGGCACCCCGTCCGCGACCTGCTGGCCGGCGTAGCTGTAGATGCCGAGGTCGCGCGTGAGGGCGCCGTGGAAGCCGTGCAGCGTGTAGACGATGACGGAGACGATCCCGACGAGCGGCACGAGGGGGTCGCGACGGATCACCTCGGGCACGACGTCACCCTACGGACCACGAGCGACGAGGAGGTGAACGACTCGCGGAATATACCCCTAGGGGGTATAAGTTGGACCGTGCGAACCCACTCCCGAGACATCGGAGGCGCTCGATGACCACCCGACGACCACTCCCCGACCATCACACCCACGGACATGCCAGCCGCGCGATGGCACTCAGTGCCACCCTCCACTGCCTCACCGGCTGCGCCATCGGCGAGATCGCCGGCCTGATGATCGGCACCGGCCTTGGCCTCGGCAACGGATGGACGATCGTGGTGTCCATCGCGTTGGCCTTCCTGTTCGGCTTCACGCTGTCGACCCTGCCGTTGGTCAAGGGCGGCCTCGCCGTCGGGACCGCACTGTCCCTCGTGCTCGCGGCCGACACCCTCTCGATCGCCATCCATGGAGGTCGCCGACAACGCCGTGATGGCCGTCATCCCGGGGGCGATGGACGCCGGCCTGGTGAACCCGGTGTTCTGGGTCGGCATGATGATCGCCCTGACGGTGGCGTTCGCTGCGGCGTACCCGGTCAACCGCTATCTGATGGCGCGCGGCAAGGGCCACGCACTGACCCACGAGCACCACTCAGCCGGACCTGCCTCCGGCGCACGTCGCTGGATCCCCAGCCCGTCGAGCACCACGCTCGCCGCAGCGATCACCGCCTTCATGCTGGGCGGACTGGTCGTCTCGATCGCCGGGAAGAACTTCTAGGGTCGATGTCGAAGCAGCCCCGAGCCGTTCGACGTACGTGCGAGAGAGCAACCCACACCCACCAGCAACAGGAGCGATCACAATGCCGCGTTTCATGGGATTCGTCAGGATGGAAGAGAACATCGGGATGCCCCCGCAGTCGCTGTTCGAGGCGATGGACACCTACATCGGCGAGCGGGCCGCCAACGGCGTCTTCCTCGACGGTGGTGGGCTCTACGGCACCGAGGACGCGGTGAACTTCGTCGTCCGCCAGGGCGAGGTCACCCGCGTCGACGGGCCCTACGCCGAGGCCAAGGAGGTCGTCGGCGGCTGGTCGCTGCTGGAGTACCCCAGCCTCGAGGAGGCCGTGGCCGACCAGCAGGCGTTCGCCCAGCTCCACGCCGACCACTGGCCCGAGGTCACCGTCGTCGCCACCCTCCGCCAGGTCTCCGGCGGGCCGGACGCTCCCCGAGGCCTGAGCCTCCATCACTACGCTGGCCGCGTGCCAGCGGACACCACCACTGAGGCTGTCCACGCCGCGTGGCGGGCCGACTCGGCCCGCCTCGTCGGCGCCCTCACCCGGATGACCCGGGACGTCGAGCTCGCCGCCGACCTCGCGCAGGACGCGCTGGTCGCCGCGCTCGAGCAGTGGCCGCAGACGGGCATCCCCGAGAACCCGACCGCGTGGCTGATGACGACCGCCAAGCGGCGGGGCATCGACCACTTCCGGCGCGCCGACACCCTCCGTCGCAAGGTCACGGAGCTCGAGGCCGCGAGCAGAGGCAGAGAGGAGGCGGAGGTGCCCGATCTCGAGAGCCAGGTCGACCACATCGAGGACGACGTGCTGCGCCTCGTCTTCCTGTCCTGCCACCCCTCGCTCACGGCAGAGTCACGCGTCGCCTGACGCTGCGACTCGTCGGCGGCCTCACGACGGCGGAGATCGCGCGGGCGCTGCTGACCTCGGAGTCGACGGTCGGCCAGCGGATCTCCCGCGCCAAGAAGACCCTGGCGACGGCCGGCGCGACGTTCGAGCTGCCGACGGGCCAGGAGCGCACCGACCGGCTCGACGACGTGATGGCCGTCGTCTACCTGATCTTCAACGAGGGCTACACCGCCACCGCCGGCGACGACTGGATGCGCCCCGACCTCGCCCTCGAGGCGACCAGGCTGGCCCGGATGCTCGCCTCGTTGGCGCCCGACGAGCCGGAGGTGCTCGGCCTCCAGGCGCTCCTCGAGCTCCAGGGCTCGCGCGTCCGCGCCCGGCTGTCCCCCACCGGCGAGCCGGTGCTGCTGGAGGACCAGGACCGCTCGCAGTGGGACGACCTGATGATCCGCCGCGGGCTCGCCGCGCTCGCGCGCGCCTCTTCGCTGGCGGCCGGCGGGATCCCCGTCGGCAGGTACTTCCTCCAGGCCTCGATCGCCGCCGAGCACGCCCGCGCCGCTCGCGCGGCCGACACCGACTGGGCGCGCATCGCCTCGTTGTACGACGTGCTGGCGGGCGCCGCGCCCGGCCCGGTCGTCGAGGTGAACCGCGCCGTCGCGCACGGGAGGGCGTACGGCCCTGCCGCCGGGCTCGCACGTGCTGGCAGACGTCGACCCGGCCGACCTCGCCGACTCGCCCCTCGTGCCGAGCGTGCGCGGCGACCTGCTCGAGCGCGCGGGGTCGTACGCCGACGCCGCCGATGCCTTCGCGCTGGCGGCATCGTTGACGCGCAACGAGGGTGAGCGGACGCTGCTGGAGCGACGGGCAGCTGAGTGTCGCCGGCTGGGACAGTGAGCTCATGAAGGAGCGCGCACACCCCGGGGTCGACGACTACATCGCACGGCTGCCCGACTGGCAGCAGGCGATCTGCACCGAGCTGCGTGAGCTGGTCTGGGCGACCGATCCCGAGATCGAGGAGACGATCAAGAGGACGGTGCAGCCCTACTTCGTGCTCGACGGCAACGTATGCGCCCTTCTGGCGACGAAGGACCACGTCAACCTGTTCCTCTACGACCCCACCGTCGGCGACCCCCACGGCGTCATCAACCAGGGGCACGGCAACGCCACGGGGCGCTCGATCCAGGTCTACGCCGACGACGAGATCGACCGCGACGCGGTCATCTGGATCCTGTCCGAGATCGTCGACCACAATCGGCGGGGTGGCTGGCGGAAGCTGGGTCGGTCGTAGGCGAGACCCGATCGCGGCAAGTCCGGACGCTAGATCCCTGGCTATTTGGCAGTCCGACCAGATCGCCAGGCGAACATTCGCGAGGCCACAGCGCGCCATCGGCCGGATCGCCGCTCGATTCGACCACCTCTACCAACGCGGGAAGTTGTCGGAAGACCTCTCTTCGCTGCGTCGTCGTCCCACGGAGCCGGATGATCGTGCGCGTGGTCACGGAGATCCCACAATGCATGTGCTGGTCGACGACGCTCGTCGCGTCGCGGCTGTCGGAATTCGTGGCACGGCGAACCCTCGCGTCCCGCCGCAGCGTCCTCTAATGTCCCCACACATGAAGACGTGGGGGACCATGGTGCTGACGGCGTTCTTGACGATCGCAGCAGCCATGCCAGCTTCAGCGGCCGAAGGCGCGCTCACGGACCCGCGCGGAGACAGGCCCGCACCGATGGACTGGACTCGAGTCACCGCCGAGAACACCTCGACCATGGTTGAGGTGCGCATCAAGTTCGTGAACCTGCCAACGCATGGCCTGCAGGACTCACGCCTCGGCGAACTCGACTTCTACGCGACAGCCGTCATCGAGACTTACGACGTCGCCGACTGGCGCCATTACTTCGTATCTGCCTACCGCGGCGCCAACGGAAAGACGAAGACGACGGTCGTCTACAACGACGCATCCGGATACACCAGAGTCCGCTGTGCCAACCTCAAGGTGCGATGGGTCTCCGGCAAGGGCGGGCACGTGGAGATGGTCGTACCGCGCTCGTGCCTGGAGGTGTCACGGACCATCGCTGTCTCCGCGGCCGCCGGCAGTCCTGTGGCGAACAGGCTTTACGACCAGTCCAAGAAGCGGGCCGTGGTCGAAGTGGACTGACCCCGGGCGCCGGGGCGTCGGCCACCGCGCGGATCGCCAGCGAAGGCAGGACGACGTGGAGAGCAGTTCCCTCGCACGCCAGACCGTCCTCTTCGTGACTGGCGTCCCGCATCAGCCATCGTCCGCGAAAGTTGTATCGGTACGGAGAGCGGCTCGCGGAGCGCCGCGGCCGCGGACAGCCCGACGATGACCAGCACGGCGACCGCGATCGCTGCGGCGGCGAGGAGGGCGGGCTGCTCGAGCGGCGCGGCCGTGTCGTCGAGCCAGGTCTTCGTGGCGAGTACCGTCTGGCCGATCCAACCTTCGTCCCGGCGCTGAAACCGACGGTCGGCTCCGCTGTCGGTGGCCTCCTCTAACATCGAACACATGATCGAAGTGGGGCAGACCGGTGAGACCGCGACAGCGGTCTCACTGCCCACGCCAGCGATCGTGGAGACGTGGATCGCGGCACTACAGGCCGACGTCCGCGACCTCACCGACACCGGCCGCATCGATCTCATCAGCTCCCTCGAGCGGCTGACCTGCGCTGCCGCCGGCGCCCAGGCGGTGCTGGCGGACGACTTCGACGCGTCCATGCGTGCGAAGGCCGCTGCGGCCGGCGTACCCGCGGACCGCCAAGGCCGAGGCATCGCCGCGCAGGTGGCGCTGGCGCGGCGAGAGTCGCCGCACCGCGGTGAGCGGCACCTCGGACTGGCCAAGGTGCTGCGCCGCGAGCTGCCGTTCACCCTCGCCGCGCTCCGGAGCGGCCGGATCACCGAGTGGCGAGCGACGCTCGTCGCCCGTGAGACCGCGTGCCTCGACCGCGACGACCGGCGGCTGGTCGACGCAGAGATCGCCGGAGACTGCGACGAGTTGGAGGCCATGGGCGAACGGGACCTGACCCAACGGGTCCGCGCCCGAGCGGCCGCGATCGATCCGGCCTCGGTCGCGGAGCGTCGGCGCAAGGCTGAGTCCGAACGCCACACGACTCTCCGACCCGCGCCCGACACGATGACGTGGTTCGGTGCCCTGCTCTCCGTCAAGGACGGCGTCTCCGTCCACGCGGTGCTGCAGCGCGAGGCCGATCGGCTCAGAGCCGCCGGTGACGAGCGCACGCGCGGGCAGATCATGGCCGACACCCTCGTCCAGCGGGTCGTCGCGCCACATCTCGCCGCCGTCGCAGGAGGCGCCGACCTCCCGATCGTCATCAACCTCGTCGTGCCCGACTCCGTGCTGCTCGGGGACGGCACCGCAGGCGGACACGTCGAGGGCTACGGCGACGTCCCGGGCGACCTGTTGCGCGAATGGCTCGCGGACCATCTCGATGACGGCACTGACGCGTGGCTCAGGCGCCTGTATGCCCGCCCGAGCACCGGTGAGCTGGTCGCCATGGACTCCCAGGCGCGCCGCTTCACCGGTCGGCTCGCCGAGTTCCTCCGGCTGCGCGACCAGTCGTGCCGGACGCCGTGGTGCGACGCACCGATCCGCCACCTCGACCACGCCAAGGACAGCGCGGCGGGCGGCCCGACGTCCGCGCACAACGGACAAGGGCTGTGCGAGGCGTGCAACCACGCCAAGCAGGCTCTCGGCTGGAGCGCACGACCCCGACCCGGTCCCCGGCACAGCGTCGAGACCACGACTCCGACCGGCCACCGGCACGTGTCGTCGGCGCCGGCGATCCGCCGGACCGAGGCGCTTCGGGTGGATGTCGGCTGGCTGCCGTCCGGCGGCCGCGTGAGCGGCGACGCCGTCAGCTGCTCAGCGGGGAGGCCTTGCGCAGCGCTCGTCGCGAGGACTTCGCGCCGGACTTCGCCGCGGCGGTGATGCCCTGGCTCAGCAGCGTCAGTCCGGCACCGACCAGCCAGACGTCCTTGGCCACCGCGGTGCCCTCCTGGCTCGGGCGGACACCGTCGTCCAGCGTCATGGACGGCGTCTTCAGGTACATCCCGATCAGGCTGCCGCCGAAACCGGTCAACGCGGCTCCGGCCACGGTCGCCGGGACCATGGGCGCCAGCAGGGCGGCGCCCAGACCGATCTCGCTCAGCGCGAGCATCCGCGCGAACTTCTTCGGCTCCATGTCCTTGAAGAGGGAGGGGTACGTCGACGCCGCGGCGCCGTGGAGGAACTGGGCAGTCCCCTCGTCGGCGCCCAGCTTGCCGATGCCGGAGTTGAGGATGAAGGCGCCGGTCGTCAGGCGAAGCGGGATCTGGGTGAGGGACACGATGTCTCCTGGGGTGTAGGTCGGGTGCTGTCTGTCCAGCCTTGCCGACGCACCGAAATGGTCGGCACCCGGGCTGTACCCACGCACCGGCGATCTGATCAGCCGCCGGTCTCCCACACCCGCACCCAGTCGACGTACATGTGCTGGGGCAGTCGCCTCGCCTTGATCTTCGGGATCTCGTAGTCGGCCGCGATGAGGCTCAGGATCGGGAACTGCCGCACCGCGGAGATGCTGCCGCGCATCCGCACGGTCTCCTTGCCGTCGATCCGGAAGACCAGCGTCTTCGGCGTCCACTCGACCGAGAAGACGTGGTAGTTGCGCGACCAGCCGTCGCGCCGGCTGCGGAGGTACGACGACGAGCGCGGCACCCAGCCGCCCGTCGAGACCCGGCGGCGACCGTCGTAGCGGTGCGTGAAGGACGCGAGGCCGCCCTGCGGGTGCCGGTCGCCGAAGTACTCGACGACGTCGATCTCGCTGCCGAGGGCGCCCGGGTACATCCCGCCGGTCGGCTGCAGCCAGAAGGCGCCGTGCTGCCCGCGCAGCCGGTGGAACTTCACCCGCGCCGCGGCGAAGCCGTAGCGGAAGCCGAACGCGCCCTCGGTGCCGACGTGCCCGTTGAGGCGGTAGGCGAACCGGCCGGACGTCCTGTCACGGCCGCCGATCCGGCACGTCGTCGTCGCGTCCGGGTCGCGGATCACGCTGAGCCGCAGTGCGCCGTCGGCGACCTGGACCGCCCGTGGGTCGCCCTTCGAGCACGAGCGCCGGTTGGAGTGCACGTAGTCGCGACCGCGGTGGTTCCACACGTCGCGCAGGTGGGTGCCGGAGAACTCGTCGGTCCACGTCGCGTCGAGCCAGCGCTCGGTGCTCACCGGGAGGCTGGAGATCGCCGGCAGGCCTCCCCACCTCCGGGCCTTGACCCGGTACGTCAGCGGCTCGCCGCCCGGCGACGTCGCGACGGCCGCGACCTGGACGCGTCCGCGGCCGTCCTGCCGCGCCGTGCCCGCCGCGAGCCACGACGTGCCGTCCTGCACCTGCAGCTGCACGGGACGACCGACGCGCACCGGCTTCATCGTCGCGGTGATCGCCGCCTTCGCGGCGTCGGGGCTCGCGACACCGGCGCCGTACTGCACGACCTGCGGCAGGGCCTCGAGCCGGACGCGCTGGCGCGAGGTGACCCGGACCGAGACGTTCGTCTGCTCGGCGACTGCGTCGGGCGCCGAGGGCTCCTCGGCGGATGTGGGCACGGACCAGCCGAGCAGGGGAAGGGACAGCGAGAGGGGAAGGAGCAGGGCGAGTGCGGCGGCACGGCGGGCTGGCATACGCCTGTGACGCCGCTGCGGCCCGGTTGGTTGTCCACGGGGAGCGACGGGCGGAGGATGGACCCGGCGGAACGAGGTGGATGGGCGTGGTCGACGAGACGCACCGGACCGACACGTGGTCCGAGCTCAGGACGACCTCGTGCAGCGCGCGGCCGAGCGCAACCGCCGCATCCACATCGCTGCGGCGGGCGTCCTGGCTGCGGCCGTCGTGCTGGCGTCCGCCGTCGCCCTCCGAGCCGACGACAGTCGGACCGGCCGGCCCCTCCCGCGCATCGCCCCACCGAGGTCGTCGGGACCGATGAACGCCGACGAGCGGCTCGCCCACGACTTCGTGTCGGCCTGGTTCGCCCACGACCGGCCGCGCGCCTCGTCCTACGTCGCGCCCGACGCCACGGCGTACGCCGCCCTCGGTGCCACGTCGACGCCGCGACCGGCGACGGGACCGGACGTCCTGTGGCGACGCAACCGGCTCGACGAGGCGCTGGGCAGCGAGCTCCGCGTGGACGGGTGCTACGAGATCGGCGCGCCGTCACCGGACGCGTCGCGGATCGGCTGCCTCTACACGATCGACCTCCTCGGGCTCGGCGAGCTGGGCCGCGGCCCCTTCGCGGACAACCTGTTCCTCGTCACCGTGGAGGACGGCAAGGTCGTCACCTTCTTCACCGCGATCGGCGCGAACGACTACGACGAGGTGGGCTGGGGGCCGTTCCTGGCGTGGCTCGAGGACGGCGACGGACCCGACCTCCCCGACCTCGACCGGCTCGACGACCCCGCCGTGGCGCCGCGGGAGGTGGGCCGGACGATCCGCTCCTGGGGGCGGGCCGGACGCGACTACGTCGCCGCGCTGCGCTCCGGCGAGGCGACCTGACGCAGCCGCGGCGGGACCTCGATGCAGCACACTCCTCGGCATGAGCACTCCCCCGCAGGCCCACGTCTACACCGCGGTGCGTACGCCGTTCGGACGCTTCGGCGGTGCCCTGGCGACGACCCGCCCGGACGACCTGGCCGCCGGCGTCCTGGCGGCCGCTCTCGGGCGCACGGACCTGGATCCCGCCGAGGTCGACGAGGTCGTGCTCGGCAACGCCAACGGCGCCGGCGAGGACAACCGCAACGTCGCCCGGATGGCCGCCCTGCTGGCCGGCCTGCCGGTCTCGGTGCCGGGCTCGAGCGTGAACCGGCTCTGCGGCTCGTCCCTCGACGCCGCGATGATCGGCTCCCGCGCGATCGAGACCGGCGACGCCGACATCGTGCTGACCGGCGGGGTCGAGTCGATGACCCGCGCCCCGTGGGTGCTCCCCAAGCCCGAGCGCGCCTTCCCCGCCGGCAACGCCGAGCTGGTCTCGACGACGCTCGGCTGGCGCCTGGTCAACCCGCGGATGCCGACGGAGTGGACGGTCTCGCTCGGCGAGTCCAACGAGCAGCTGCAGGAGCTCCACGACGTCCCGCGCGACCGGCAGGACGCCTTCGCCGCCCGCTCCCACCGGCTCGCCCACGCCGCGTGGGAGGCCGGGTTCTACGACGACCTCGTCGTCCCGGTCGACGGCGTCGACCTCACCCGTGACGAGGGCATCCGGCCCGACGCGACGCCGGAGTCGCTGGGCGCGCTCAAGCCGTCGTTCCGGCCGGACGGCACGATCACGGCCGGCAACGCCTCACCCCTGAGCGACGGCGCCTCCGCGGTGCTGCTCGGCTCACGCGCGGCCGCCGACCGCATCGGCCGCGACCCGGTCGCGCGGATCGCCGGCCGCGGCACCCACGCGGTCGAGCCGCACCGCTTCGGCTACGCCCCGGTCGAGGCGGCCGACAAGGCGCTCGCCCGCGCCGGCATCGGCTGGGCCGACGTCGGCGTCGTCGAGCTCAACGAGGCCTTCGCCGTCCAGTCGCTGGTCTGCGTCGACGCCTGGCTCGCGCGGGGCCTCCGCGACCCGGAGGTCGTCAACACCCGCGGCGGCGCGATCGCCCTCGGCCACCCGCTCGGGGCCTCGGGCGGTCGCGTCCTCGGCACCCTCGCCGCCGCGATGCGCGCCGACGGGCACCGCTGGGGCGTCGCCGCGATCTGCATCGGCGTCGGCCAGGGGCTGGCCGTCGTGCTGGAGAACGAGCAGGCCTGATCAGGCGCGCGGCTGCTCCCGGGTGAGGTGCAGCAGCCACTGCGTCCCACCCGTGTGGATCAACGCATAGCGGCGTACGCCGGCACGCCCGTGCAGCGAGAACACCAGCCGCCGCTCGTTGCGGTCGTGCTCCTCCCACGTGCCGTCGTCGGCGATGGACTTGTGCTCGTCCTCGAAGTCGACGTGGTCGAGCTCGTGGTCGTCGACGGCGATCGCCAGCCGGTCGTGCCCGGTGTCGTCCGGCAGGCCCTTCGGCACCGCCCAGCTCCGCAGCACGCCGCCCTCCTCGAGCCTGAGGTCGAAGTGCGGGCTCGGCCTGCGGTGGTCGTGCAGCACGAACCGCGCGCCGTCGGTCACGACGAGAAGATCGTCAGCACGTTGCCGTCGGGGTCGCGCATCCATCCGAGGTGATCCTCGTAGAACCTGCGGGCGCGGTCGAGGTCGGAGACGGCGACGACCGGGGCGATGTGCAGGTGGGCGGGACGACCAGTCATCGCATCACCGTAACCCGGTGGTCGGCGAGCCGCTCGCGCCAGAGCCGAACCGTCCTCCCGCGCGAGCAGGGAGGAAGCCGGCCGTGCAGGACCGGGACCACCGGTCAGGAGGAGACCCGCGAGGTGAGCAGACGGAGCGTCGTCTGGAGGTCCTCGAACTCCTGCGGGTCGAGGCCGAGCTGGTCCTTCATGTCGCACTGGATCCGCTCGGCGTGCTGGCGCAGCGACTCGCCCCTTGCCGGCCAGGGAGACCACGACGAAGCGCTCGTCGACGTTGTCGCGACGACGCTCGACCAGCCCGGAGGACTCCATCCGCTTCAGCAGCGGCGTCAGCGTCCCGTGGTCGAGGCGCAGCTGCTCGCCCAGCTCACGGACGGTCACGCTGTCGTGCTCCCACAGGACGATCAGCACGAGGTACTGGGGGTAGGTGATCCCCAGCTCGGTGAGGGCGGGCCGGTAGGCCGCGGTCACCGCGCGTGAGGCGGCGTAGAGGTCGAAGCAGAGCTGGTCGGCCAGCGGCGGCGCCTGGATGTTCCCCATGTCCCACATTCTGCCTCACGAACGAGTATGTTGTGAGCAATTGGTTTGTGCGCAAGGCATGAAGCTCCAGCGGGAGTCTGGGAGGGCGCCTGTGGCCACACGATCGAGCGCTCGCGACGACGCGCGCCGAGGGCTCGAGGAGCTGCTGCTCCTGTCCGGGCGTGGTGACGCCGAGGCCTTCGCCGGGGTCTACGACGAGCTGGCTCCGCGGGTCTACGGCCTCGCCACCCGCCTGGTCGGCGACGCCGCTGCAGCGGAGGCCGTCACCGTGGAGGCCTTCCTCGAGGCGTGGCGCCGGGCGCCGTCGTACGACCCGACGACGTCGAGCGCCGCCGCCTGGGTCCTGGCCCTGGCCCACCGCCTCGCCGTGCGGACCGCACGCGGCTCCAGGGAAGCGGCGACTGCCCTGCGTGCCGACGACTCGCCGCTCCTCGCAGCCGGGTTGTCGCCGTGCCAGGCGCACGCGGTCGAGCTCGCCTACTTCGACGGCCTCGACCACCTGCAGGTCGCCGCGCTGCTGGACTGCGCGGAGCCGGTGCCGTCCCTCGTCACCGACGGGCTGGAGCTGCTGGCGTCGGCCGACTCCCGGCGATGAGAGCGCGCGGGCACCCGGCCGGTAGATTCGCGCGGTGCCCGACGCCCGCCCCCGCCGTACGTTCGCCGTCATCAGCCACCCCGACGCCGGCAAGTCGACGCTGACCGAGGCCCTCGCCCTGCACGCCCGGGTGATCACCGAGGCCGGCGCGGTCCACGGCAAGGGCGACCGCCGCGCGACGGTGTCGGACTGGATGGCGATGGAGAAGGCGCGCGGCATCTCGATCACGTCCGCCGCGCTGCAGTTCGTCTACCGCGACCACGTGATCAACCTCGTCGACACCCCGGGCCACAGCGACTTCTCCGAGGACACCTACCGCGTGCTGTCCGCGGTCGACTCGGCCGTGATGCTGGTCGACGCCGGAAAGGGCCTCGAGCCGCAGACGCTCAAGCTCTTCAAGGTCTGCGCGCTGCGCGGCATCCCGGTCATGACGGTCATCAACAAGTGGGACCGCCCCGGCCTCTCGGCACTCGAGCTGATGGACCTGATCCAGGCCAAGATCGGGCTCCGGCCCACTCCCCTGACCTGGCCGGTCGGCGAGGCCGGCGACTTCCGCGGCGTGCTGGACCGGCGCACCGGCGAGTTCGTGAAGTACACCCGCACCGCCGGTGGTGCCACCCGCGCCCCCGAGCGACGGATGGCCGGCGACGAGGTGGAGGACGACGACGTACGCCTGTGGCAGGACGCGGTCGAGGAGCACGAGCTGCTCACCCTCGACGAGGCCGACCACGACCAGGCGCGCTTCCTGGCCGGCGAGACCACACCCGTCATGTTCGCCTCGGCGCTGCAGAACTTCGGCGTCGCGCAGCTGCTCGACCTGCTGCTCGACATCGCCCCCGACCCGAGCCCGACCGAGGGCGTCGACGGGTCGGTGCGCGACGTCGACGACGACTTCAGCGCCTTCGTCTTCAAGGTGCAGTCGGGCATGAACAACCTGCACCGCGACCGGCTCGCCTACGCCCGCGTCGTGTCCGGGCACGTTCGAGCGCGGCATGGTCGTCACCCACGCCGGGACCGGCAAGCCGTTCGCCACGAAGTTCGCCCAGTCCGTCTTCGGTCGCGACACGACTCGTCGGTCGAGACGGCCGAGCCCGGCGACATCGTCGGCTTCGTCAACGCCCAGGCGCTGCGCGTCGGCGACACGGTCTACGTCGGCGACGCGATCGAGTACCCGCCGGTCCCGAGCTTCGCACCCGAGCACTTCGTCACCGCCAGCGCCGGCGACATCGGCCGCTACAAGCAGTTCCGCCGCGGCATCGAGCAGCTCGACCAGGAGGGCGTGGTGCAGGTGCTGCGCTCCGACCTGCGCGGCGACCAGAACCCGGTGCTCGCGGCGGTCGGCCCGATGCAGTTCGAGGTCGTCGAGGACCGGATGACCAACGAGTTCAACTCGCCGATCCGGTTCTCCCGCCTCGACTACCAGGTCGCCCGGCGCACCGACGCCGCCGGCGCCGCGGCCCTGGCGGGCATGCGCGGCGTCGAGGTCCTCCAGCGCAGCGACGGCACGCACCTGGCGCTGTTCGTCGACCAGTGGCGCGCGATGGTCACCGCCCGCGACAA
>CAWCGM010000042.1:0-60979 GCA_963795095.1 uncultured Actinomycetota bacterium
ATCAACGTGCTCTCGGTCAACGAGGCGACCGCCACCCGCGGTGCCGTGCTCTCGGGCGTCTTCGCCCTCGGGCTGGGGCTGCCGTTCATCGCCGCCGCGCTGGCCTACCGCCGGATGATGCCGGGCCTTCACCGTCGTACGCCGTCACCAGCAGCTCATCGTGCGCCTCGGCGGCGCGATGATGATCGTCGTCGGGCTCCTGCTCGTCACCGGCTGGTGGGAGCGCATCGTGCAGTACCTGCAGCTGCAGGCGGTCGGCTGGGTGCCGGTGTGACGCAGCTCGACCGACGGCCCTCCGACGACCGCCAGGCCACGCCGCTCCCCGCCGACCTCGACGCCCGCGGCCTGGCCCGGTGGAGCTGGCGCCAGCTCACCTCGATGCGTACGGCGCTCGTGCTCCTGCTGCTGCTCGCCCTCGCGGCGATCCCGGGCTCGGTGATCCCGCAGGAGGACATCGACTCACTCGCGGTGTCGCAGTGGCGCGACAACCATCCCCGGCTCGCGCCGATCTGGGACCGGCTCGACCTCTTCGCCGTCTACGGCTCGGTGTGGTTCTCCGCGATCTACATCCTGCTGATGATCTCGCTGGTCGGCTGCATCATCCCGCGCCTCTTCGTCTACGCCCGCGCACTGCGGGCCCGGCCGCCGCGGGCACCCCGCCACCTCTCGCGCCTGCCGGAGAGCACGTCGTACACCTGCGACGAGGACCCGGACGTCGTCCTCGACCGCGCCGCGTCCGTGGTCCGCCGACGCCGGTTCCGCGTCGACCGGCTGGAGGGCGGTGACTCGGTCGCCGCCGAGCGCGGCCACCTGCGCGAGGCCGGCAACCTGCTCTTCCACCTGGCCGTCATCGTCGTGCTCGTCGGCGTCGCGATCGGCAGCCTGTTCGGCTACAAGGGCGGTGTGATCATGTTCGTGGGCAAGGACCAGGGCTTCTCCAACCTCCTCACGCAGTACGACGACTTCGCCCCCGGCAGCCTCTTCGACCCGGGCGTCATGGAGCCCTTCTCCTTCAGCATCACCGACTTCGACGTCGACTGGATGACCGAGGGCCGCCGCGCCGGGCAGGCGCGCAAGTTCGTCTCGCACCTCGACTACCAGACCCAGCCGGACGGCGAGACGCAGCAGTACGACCTCAAGGTCAACCACCCGCTGTCGATCGGCGGCACCGACGTCTTCCTCATCGGGCACGGCTACGCGCCGGTCATCACGATCCGCGACGGTGACGGCAACGTCGCGCAGAGCGGGCCGACCGCCTTCCTGCCGATCAACCCGCAGACCTTCGAGTCCTTCGGCGTGGTCAAGGCGCCCGATGCCCAGCCGACCCAGCTCGGTCTCGAGGGCACCTTCTACCCCGACCTTCCAGCTCGGCCGCGACACCGACGGCAACCTGACGATGCCCGCGTCGGCCTTCGGCAACGCCATCGACCCGCTCGTGTCGCTCTTCGTCTACTCCGGCGACGTCGGTCTCGACGACGGCAGCGGCGCGTCGGTCTACGTCCTCGACAAGTCGAAGGCCACGCAGCTGCGCAAGGCCGACGGCCAGCCGTTCCGGATGGACCTGCGACCCGGCGAGACGGTGACCCTCCCCGACGGTCTCGGCAGCGTGACCTTCGAGGGCCTCGAGCGCTGGAACAAGATCCAGATCAGCCGCACCCCCGGCAAGTTCATCGCCCTCGGCGGCGTCGTGGCCGCCCTGCTCGGCCTGCTCGGTTCGCTGTTCGTGCGACCCCGCCGGCTGTGGGTGCGTGCGCGCCGTCAGGACGACGGGAGCACACTGGTGGAGGTGGCCCGGCTCGACCGCTCCTCGGGCGGCGACCCGGAGACCGGACGCGCCGAGCTGGACCAGATCGTGGCTGCACTGAGAGAGACTGCACCTGACAAGGAGGGGTCGTGACCGACGCCCAGTGGGAGACCCTGAGCAACCAGGGCGTGGCAGCGGCCGGGGTGGTCTACTTCCTCGCGCTCCTGGCCTACGCCGTCCAGTGGGCCGCGCTGCGCGACCTCCCCGTCCGGCAGGCGGTCTCCGTCGGCAGTGGCGGTGGCGGTGGCGACACGATCGTGGCCGACGCCCCCGACGAGCACCTGGCCCAGCGCACCGAGATGGCGGGTCGGCTCGGCGTCCTGCTGACCGGCATCGGCGCGCTCGCCCACTTCGTCGCGCTGCTCGGCCGTGGCCTGGCCGCGGACCCCAACCGGGTGCCGTGGGGCAACATGTACGAGTTCACCCTCACCGGCACGTTCGTCGTCGTCGCGATCTTCCTCGCGACCACGCGGCGCTGGCGGCTCGACTGGCTCGGCCCGATCGTCGTGGGCTTCGTGCTCTGCATCCTGCTCGCCGACGTGCTGTGGCTCTACGAGCCGGTCGCCCCGCTCACCGAGGCGCTCGAGTCCTACTGGCTCGTGATCCACGTCGTGGCGGCCTGCATCGCCACCGGCGCGTTCACCCTCGGCGGGATCACCTCGCTGCTCTACCTGCTCAAGGCCCGCTCCACGAAGGAGTCGGGCTACCTCGCCCGGCTGCCCGAGCTCGCGGCGCTCGACAGGATCTCCTACCGGATGCACGCCTTCGGCTTCCCGGTGTGGACCTTCGGCGTGCTCATCACCGGCCCGATCTGGGCGCACCAGGCGTGGTCGTCGTACTGGAACTGGGACCCCAAGGAGGTGTGGGCCTTCATCACCTGGGTGGTGTACGCCGCCTACCTCCACGCCCGCGCGACCGCGGGCTGGCGCGGCCGCAACGCCGCGATCCTCGCACTCGTGGGCATGGCGACCCTCTGGTTCAACTTCATCGGCATCAACTACTTCAGCACGACGAGCCAGCACTCGTACGCCGACGGGGCCGCCGTGGAGCAGTCCGTCGAGAGGCCCGCGGAGGCGGCCTCAGTCGTCGTCGGGCTTGGGGGCCGGCTTCGGCTTCCGGTCGAGACCGCGCAGGAAGTCGGGGTCGTCGTCGGGGCCGAGGGTCCGCGGGCGTGAGCCGCCGCTGCCGCCTCCGTCGAGGCGACGCAGCATCAGCTTGACCAGCGCCCAGACGACGAGCGCGATCAGTGCGACCACCAGCACCACCTTCAGCATTCCTCCAATGTAGACGCGCCGTCCTAGGCTGGTGTCCGTGAAGGAGTTCGTGGTCTACACCGTCCTGCGGATCGTGCTGTTCCTCGCGTCGTTCGGCGTCGTCGTCGGGATCATGGCGCTGGCCTTCGACGGGTCCTACAACCTCTTCTGGGCCGTCGTGCTGGCGTTCCTCATCTCCGGCATCGGGTCGTTCTTCATCCTCGACCGGCAGCGCGAGGCGTTCGCGCGGCGCGTGGAGACGCGCGCAGCCAAGGCGGCCGCCGCCTTCGAGGAGCGCAAGGCCCGCGAGGACGCGGACTGAGTCATGCCGTCGGTCTCGCGGCACCGGGCGCTCGCGTGGCGCCTGCGACGCCAGCACCTCGTCGACGGAGCGGACTCGGCCGTCGAGGTCGTCCGCACGCTGGGTGCGGTGTCGGTCTTCGCCAGCGACCCCGACCTCGCCGTCCGCCGCCGGCTGGCTGATCCCGGCGAGCCGGGCGAGCTGCAGCGGGCGTTCTCCGACGGTCGGCTGATGCGGACCTTCTCGTTCCGCGGGTCGGTCCAGGTGATGGCCCCCGAGACCGCGGGCGCCTACCTCGCCCTCCGGTCCGCCGGTCGGCAGTGGGCACTGAAGAGCTGGGTCGAGCACTACCGGCTCGAGCCCGACGACTGGCCCGAGCTCCGCGCCCTCGTCCGCGAGGTCGTGGCCGACGGGCCGGTGCCGCCGCAGGCGATCGCCGACGCGGTCGCCGGCACTCGCTTCGACCACCTGGCGGCGGAGTTCGCCGAGCCCAACATCACCCTCATCAAGCCGCTCTGCTGGCAGGGCGACGTCGCGCTCGGCCCCGACCTCTCGAGACCGTTGGTGCTGCAGAGCCCGGCGGCCTCCCCGACGTGGGGCGGCATCCCGCCACTCGACGAGGCCGGGCCGCAGGCGCTGCTGGAGTACGTCGACGCCTACGGGCCGTGCACGCCCGAGCACGTCCACTACTGGCTCGGCGGCGGCCTCAGCGCCGGGCGGTCGCGGCTCACCGGGTGGTGGGCCGAGGTGCAGGACCGGCTGGCCGAGGTCGACGTCGACGGCGAGGCGAGGTGGGTCCTCGCCGAGCGCCTGCCCGAGCTGGTCGACGTACGACCCGCGACGTCGGTGGTGCTGCTGCCCGGCAAGGACGACTGGGTGATGGGCCCGGGCACCAAGGACGAGTGGGTGGTGCCCGTGCAGCACCGGACGTCGATGACGCGGGGCGCCAACCCCGTGGTGGTCGACGGGGTGGTCAGCGGCACCTGGAAGCTCGTGCAGGGCGCCGTCGAGGTGGACGCTCCCGACGCTCCGGCAGACGAGACCGCCGCCGAGGTCGAGCGGCTGGGGGGCCTGCTCAGAACCCCGTGAGGCTGTAGGCCGGCTCGCTGAGGTCGGCCATCGCGGCGAAGCGGCGTACGCCCTCGTCGTCGTCGCCGGCGATCCGGCCGGCGCGGCGCAGGTGCTGGACGGGGACGGCCGAGAGGTAGAGCGAGCCGAGCGTCTCCGCGGTCACCTGCACGTCGGACGACCGTTCGGTCGCGGCGACCGTCGCGACGCCGTCGGTCGTGGTCACCTCGAAGCGGCCGGCGGCATGGCCCTGGGGGTCGTCGACCTCGAGGACCACGGTGCCGTCGCTGGCCCACGGGCGGGCGGCGAGGCAGCGCGGGACGTCGAGCAGGCGGAGCCAGAGGAACTCCTCGACCTCGGTGGTCTTCACGCGGTTGAGGTCCGTGAGCGCCCACGCCAGCGGGTCCTCGGGGTGGGCGAGGTTGAAGGTCACCTTCTTGATGCGGTCCATGTGGGCGAGGAACGACCAGAGGCCGAGCTGGGCGTCGGGGGTGAGCGCGATCATCTCCGCGATCTTGGTGGAGTTGTCCTCCCCGTGCTTGAAGATGACGAACCCGTCGACGTGCCGCGCCTCGTCGAGGTGGACGGCCGCGCGGAGCTTCTTGTCAGGCCCGCCCTCGTTGAAGTCGTACGCACCGGTGTGGATGTCCTCGTAGGGCGCCGGCCACTCGACTGACCCGCGCTGGCGGGCGTGGAACGTGTCGAAGACCGCCTTCACGTGCGGCCAGGCGTCGGCGGGCTCGATGAGCTCGACGCGACCGGGGTCGGTGAAGGACCGCATCGCGAAGCCCGGCGTCGTGTCGACCTCGACGCCCGTGCGGAAGGTGGCCGGACCGAACCCCCAGCGGCCGTAGATCGTCGCCTCCGACGCGGTGAGCGCGGCCATCGGGACGCCCTGGGCGACGGCGTCGGCGAGGTCGTCCTCGATCAGGCGACGCAACAGGCCCTGCCGACGGTGGCTGGCGCTGGTGGTGACGTCGGTGATCATCCGCAGGGGCAGCAGCTCGCGGCCGGCGTTGAGCGTCTTGTCGAGGCTGGCGTACGTCGCCACCGGCATCGGTCCGGCGCCGAACTCGCCCTCCGGCAGCCACGCGCCGCTGACGCTGACGTCGTCGGTGCGGTAGTGCCGGACCCAGCGCTCGACCATCTCGTCGTCGGGACGACCGTCGCGGAAGCCGCGCAGGACGGCCTCGACCCAGCCCTTCCGACGCGCGACCGCGTCGTCGGAGTCGTCGCGGAAGTCGAGGTGTGCGAAGTCGTAGTCCACCCGGGGAACGGTAGTGAGGCGGCCCGGGCAGGGCCACGGGTTATCGGTCGGTCAGCGCACCCGCGGCCAACGAGTCCCGTCGGCCCGGGGCCAGGCCCATCGCTGCAGCGCGAACAGGCCGGGCGCGAAGAGCGATCAGGAGGACGAGTCCGAAGACGTGCGTCCCGATGCTGTCGCCGGCGAGGAAGAGGCCGAGGCCCATCATCAGGAACGGCGAGGTGATGACGGTGACGACCCAGAAGAGGGCCTTGCGGGCACCGTGGAGGGGAGCCGGTGCGGACGAGGACGGGTGCTGGAGCCCGGTGAGCACGAGGTCGAGGTCGCCGAGGGTGCGCGCGGTGAACGCCCTGGTCGTGCGCTCGGCGTGCTCCTCTGGCCTCAGGCGACCCTGCGCGTAGGCATCGTTGAGGACGTTGGCCGTCACGTCGCGGTCGATGTCCGACGCCAGAGTGCTGGCTCGCAGAGCCGCCTCCGCATCCTCGCGCTCGCGGCGGCGACGCTCGGCCTCGGCGACGTGTCGCTGCACGAACGCGTCGAGCGGGGCCGTCTCCTCCGGCTGCTGCTGGGACATGGCACGAGGATCCCATGTGTCCGGCGGCGCGGTGCGGTGATTCGGTGAAGTGTCAGGCCACCAGCAGGGGCAGCGCCACGAGCACCGACCAGGCCAGCTCGGAGGCTCCGGTGGCCGCGAGCACGGGGATCAGCGCCGGCCCGACGGCACCGCCGAGCACCGCCCTGGTCGGCGCGGCGGCGCGGCCGAGGAAGACGAGTCCGAGCAGCGCCCACCACGTGGTGGCGGCCGCGACCGCGACCACCGCGGCCGCTGCGACGAGGATGAGGAAGGCGTAGAGGTAGCGGGTGCGCTCGTCGCCGAGGCGGACGGCCAGCGTGCGCTTGCCGGCGACGGTGTCGGTGGGGATGTCGCGCAGGTTGTTGGCGACCAGGATCGCGCAGGCCAGCGCGCCGATGCCGATGCCGGCGTACAACGCGGGCCACTCCCACGACTCCGTCTGGACGAAGGTCGTGCCGATGACGGCGACGAGCCCGAAGAAGACGAAGACCATGACCTCGCCGAGGCCGAGGTAGCCGTAGGGCTTGTCGCCGCCGGTGTAGAACCAGGCCGCGACCACGCAGACCGCGCCGACCGCGACCAGCCACCACGCGGTGGTGGCAGCGAGGACCAGCCCCGCGATCGCGGCGACCCCGAAGGCGGCGAAGGCGGCGGCCTTCACGGCGCCCGGCGTCGCCGTACCCGACCCGACGAGGCGCATCGGTCCCACCCGGTCGGCGTCGGTGCCGCGGATGCCGTCGGAGTAGTCGTTCGCGTAGTTGACCCCCACCTGCAGGGCGAGGCTCACGACGAGGGCGAGCAGGGCCTTCCACCACACGGCGCTGTCGACGTACGCCGCCACCCCGGTGCCGGCGAGCACGGGTGCGACGGCGGCGGGGAGGGTGCGCGGCCGAGCACCGGCGATCCAGTCAGCGGATGTGGTCACCGGTGGATTCTGGCAGTGGCGCGTCCGGTTCGAGCATCGAGGGCGGCCCGCCCGCCGCCTCGTCCTCGGGGTCGGGCGCACCGGCCCGGGCATCTGCCAGGACGTCGGCGGGCACGTGCTCCTCGAGGTAGCGCCGGCTGGCGTGGGCGGAGACGTGCAGCCCTGCCGCGGCCGCGATGACGATGGCCGCGATCGTGAGCCAGCCGAAGGCGCCCCACTGCATGGCGAGGAAGCCGTAGACCGCCGGCGCCCAGAACCTGCCGAGGGTGCCGCCGAGCTCCGCGACGCCCTGGTAGTCGCCGCGCCGCCGCGGGTCCATCAGCTCGGCCTCGAGGGTCCAGCCAGAGGCGGAGAGGAAGAGCTCGGCCCAGGTGAGGACGACGTGGCCCAGGAAGAACATGGCGATGGTCAGCCAGCCCACGGTCTCGTGGGTCGCCAGCGTGATGAGACAGGTCAGCACGAAGAAGACCGTGGAGAACCGCACCGCGCGCAGGGCCGTTCCGACGTCGTGGATGCCGCGCGAGGCCAGCCGCGGCAGCACGATGCACATGACCGTGTTGGTGCCGAAGAGGATCGCGACCAGCACCTCGGGCGCGTCGGTCTCGGTCACCAGCCACACCGGGATCACGGTGTGCAGCAGCACCTGGTTGGTCCACATCACGCCGGTGAACGCGGTGACCGCGATCCAGGCCCGGTTGCGGATCGCAGGGATGCCCTCGGGCTTGGCGCGCGGCTCGCTGCTGCGGACGTCGTGGCTGGCGTCGGGCAACCGGAGGATCGCGACGCTGTTGGCCACGAACAGCGCTGCGCTCAGCAGGGGCGCCCACCGCACGACATCGGCACCGAAGGCGATCGCCCCTCCGCCGATCAGGGCGCCGAGGCTGAAGCCGACGTTGAGCGCGGAGTACATGTACGCCCGCGACTCGACGCGCTCCGACGCAGGCAGGACATCGATGACGTACGCCCCGTGCGCCGTCCCGCCCAGGGTGCCCACGACCTCCATGGCCACGGCCAGAGCGACGTACTGCGGAAAGCTCTCGATGAACGGCCAGGCGACGAACAGCGAGCCCTGGATGACCGCGCTCAGTGCCCACATCCGTTTGGGGCCGAAGTGGTCGACCAGCTTGCCCATGGGGACCGCCACCACGAAGCTCGCGATCGCGGCGATGGTGAGGCCGATGCCGATCTGGCCGAGCGACAGGCCCACGACGAGGGTGAAGAACACCGCCGAGCCGGCGAGGAAGGTGCCGTCGGCGGACGCGAAGATCAGCGACTGCAGCGAGAGGCGTCCGGCCAGGGAGGACGGGGGAGTGGCGTAGTTCTTGAGGGCGGTGAGCATCGCCGATCATTCTCCGTCGGGGGTACGACAGCCGTCCTGCCATTTTCGGACGTGGCGGTGTGATCCCGCCCTCGCGTGCGCACGTGTGCTGGTCGATCGAGACCCTTCCCTCGATGTCGTCGACCTGTTCGAAAATAGTTCTCCACAGATGTGTCTGCGCAGGTCAGGGTGTCGGTGGTCTCTGGGAGAATGGACGCATGTCCACCACCACCCTCGAAGCTCCCAGCACCCGCCGGGTGCTGGAGCGCGCGACCGCGGCGTTGGCCGCGCGGCGGCGCGCGGAGATCGAGGTGCTGGACTCGGTGCTGGCGTGGGCGCACGCACACGTCGTGACCACCCAGGACGAGGCGGCGGGCTGGCGCTCGGAGACGATCCCGACGCCGGGGACCTACGCGGCGGCGCTGTTCGGGGAGAAGGCGGTCCCGATCGCCGGCCCGGGTGCGCCGTTGGTGGCGGAGTTCTGTGTCTACGAGCTCGCTGCCGCGTTGGACCTGTCCCACGACGCGACGCTCGCGTTGCTGGGTGATGTCCTCGACCTGGCCCACCGTCTGCCGCAGCTGTGGGCGCTCGTCCGCTCCCAGCGAGTGCCGGTCCACCTGGGTCGGGAGGCGGCACGGGTCGCGCGCGACCTCTCGGTGGACGCGGCCGCGCACGCGGACCGGCTGCTGGTGTGGCAGCCGCGTCGGCTCAACCCGCACCGCATCGGCGTGCTGGTCCACGAGGCGAGGTTGTACGCCGACCCCGACCGCGCGATCGCCGACCACGACGCCGCGCTGGAGACGAGGAAGGTCGAGGTGCGCTACGACCGGGGTGCACCGGGCACCGGTGAGGTGTTCATGGTCCTCGACGAGGCTGACACCGTGGCGTTCGACCACACGGTGTCGACGATGGCTGCCGCCACTGGCCTGCTGGGGCATCCGGGCAGTCTCGATGTCCGTCGCGCCCACGCGGTCGGGCTCCTCGCCGACCCGCAGGCGGCGCTCGACCTACTGGCAGCCGCAGACATCGCGGACGCCGACCGACCAGTCGACCCGGACGACGACCCCGCGGTGTGCGTCGCAGAAGACCTCGCCCACGAGCGAGCCAATCCGTTCCGCCGGCCCGCGGAGGGGTCTGGTGGTGAGGTGGTGCTGGTCTTCCACGTCACCGACCGCGACCTCCTCGACCACTCCGGCGACCATGCTGGCGTCGCGCACTCACCGAAGCTCGGCCCGGTCCTGGTCGGACGGCTCCGGTCGTGGCTCCTGACTGCCGGCACCGTGACGATCAAGCCCGTCGTCGACCTCGACCCCGCCGCCCACCCGCCCGTCGACCGGCACGACCCACCCGCGCAGATGGCCGCAGCGGTCCGGTTCCGCGACCCCACCTGCGTCTACCCGCGCTGCGGACGTCCGTCCGAGGCCTGCGACCTCGACCACGTCGACGCCTACGTCCCGCTCGACGACGGCGGCCCGCCCGGGCAGACCAGTCTCGCGAACCTCGCCCCGCTCTGCCGGAAGCACCACCGCGCCAAGACATTCGGCGACTTCACCTACCGACGTCTCGACGACGGGTCCTACGAGTGGACCCTCCCCAGCGGCATCCGGGTCACCACCGACCCACGCACCCCGCGACCGACGCCACCACCGTCCTCGCGGCGGCCCCACCGACGAACCTGACCGCCCCCAGCCCGACACCCACCCGGTGAGCGGGCTACAGGCGTGCCCGAGCCGGCGATGATCGCGAGATCTCACCCCGTCTCGGGGCTCTCGTTCGGCCATCCCGTCATCTCGGGCTTCTCGTCGAGACCGAGCCGGTCGCGCGCAAGATCGGCGGAGGCGACGCGCTCCCAGAAGTCGGCGGGGTATCGGCGGCCATCGAGCAAGCGATCGAGCTCACCGAAGGACGCTCGCTGCGTCGTGCCGTCGTCCATGAGGACCTCGTAGGAGCGCCGCCCACTCAGCAGGCGCGCGAGCCCGCGCCGATCCTGGAGACGGCGGAACCCCACCACGCGTGACCCAGAGGGCATGGCGCGAGCGTGCCACACAATCATCCGCTGGGATCGCGATCCGACTCTGCACCGGGCGATCGCTGCCCGCCGGGCAGTCGGACATGCACCGGTGAGCGGGCTGCCAGCAAGTCTCGGCTAGTACAGGTCAGCAACCAAGCGCGCGAAGCTGCCTCGGTGACGACCGGAATCCGAGTGCCGTGCTTTCGCCGCCTTGCCGCTCGTGGAGTCAGGATCGGCCGCGACGACCAGCTTCGTCTGTCGGGTAACGCTCCCCACGACCAGCCCGCTCTGTTCGACCAGGTCGACGAGCTGGTCGCGCGGCACCGAGAGTTGGCCCGTGAATACCACCTGGTCGCCGGCATTCAGCCGGAACTGCGAAGAGCCGCGCCGAGCGAGGGCGAACCTCTCGGCGCGGACGAGCGCTACGTCAACGAGGGTGGTCGGGAGTCCCAGCATGCGCGCGACCTCGAGCAGGTTTCCGCGCTCCTGCTCGGTGACGACAGCGTCCGACCACGCGGCGATCGCCATCGAGTCCAGGTAGGTCATGTGGACCGCCGCCAACTGGTCGCGCTCGAGGCCGAGGGTGACCGCGAGCTCGACGAGGGCGTCCTCTTCATGCGCCGAGAGGTAGCCGTCGAGCAGCGCCTCCTCGAGAACGCCGAAGTAGGACTCGACGGCGGGTGCGGGGTTGCGGGGGAGTGTCGAAGTGATGCGGTCCAACCACGCGTCTGGACGTCTGGGAGTGGTCGACCTGTGCACAGGCTGAAGGGGGTGGTGACCGGCCGAGGGCGGCCACCAGTGACTGCGGGTGTGTGTCAGGACCTGTGACCACGGCAACGGCCGACCGGCAGCGCGGAGGTAGTACGTGAGCAGTTCGGCCACTGCGCGAGCGTCTCCGACGGCGGTGTGCTGGTTGGTGTGCTCGATCGAAGCTGCTGCACAGCAGTCGCGCAGCTTCCGCGATGCTCCGCGCAGGTAGGAGGACGAGAGCTCCATCGTGCAGAGCGATGGAGTCGGAGGGCGTGTTCCGAATCCGCATCGTTCGAACTCGTAGTCGAGGAACGACGTGTCGAATCGTGCGTTGTGGGCCACCAGGGTCCGTCCGGCTAGGGACGTGACCACTCGTGGGGCGATCTGGCGAGAAGGTCGGTGCAGTGTGCACGTCACGTGCGGTGATGCCGTGGATGTGGGTAGGGCCGACGTCCCGTTGAGGGTTGACGAGCGTCGCCCACTCGTCCTCGACCTCACCATCATCGGACAGGTGAAGGATGCCGATCTCGATGATGCGATCGTGTCGACTCGGGAAGAGCCCGGTCGTCTCAAGGTCGATGACGGTGTAGCCGGACATTGATCCCCCGATCAGCGGTATGCAGACCACCGTAGATCGCCGTTGGCGCCGTGACCGCAGAATGCGGATTGCGGCCCGGTCGCGCGCCATCTGACTTCTCGCGAGCCCAGCGTCCGCAGGTGATGCGTCTCGTGGTGTGCTCGTGTGATGACCGACGAGGACACCACCCGCGACGAGCTGATCGGCTGGCTCGAGAGCACCCGCCGCCACGTCGTCCAGCAGGTCGAGGCCATGCCGGCGGAGGCCCGGCGTACGTCCCACGTGCCGTCAGGCTGGACACCACTCGGGTTGGTGCACCACCTCACCCACGACGTGGAGCGACTGTGGTTCCGCGCAGTGATGGCGGGGGAGCAGGTCGAGATGTCATCGGGGTACGACGGCTGGGTCGCCCCCGCGGACCTGGGCGACGACGAGATCATCGCGGCCTACGTCGAGGAGTGCCGGGCAGCGACGGCGGCGATCGATGCGTTGCCGATCGACCAGCCACCCGCCTGGATCGCGGACGACATGCCGCCCTACTCCACGCTGCGAGAGGTTTTGCTCCACGTCATCGTCGAGACATCGACCCACGCCGGCCACCTCGACATCTGCCGGGAGCTGGTGGACGGGGGACAGCGGCTGGTGCTCGACGAGCCGAGCTGAGCGACTACGCCCGGTTGGCCGCGACCGCCTCGCGGACGAGCGCCACGAAGGCATCACGATCCAGCTCGTCGCCCTCGAAGAGGTCGACCGCGCGCCGGGTCCCGGCGTCGAGGCTGGCGTTGAAGATCCCGGTCGGGTCGTCGAGCGAGGCGCCCTTGGCGAAGGTGGCCTTCACCTTGTCCTTGTAGGTCTCGATCGTGCAGATGAGGCCGTCGGCGGAGAAGGTCGGGACGCCGTCGGGGTTCGACGCCTTGCGCCACTTCACGTCCTCGGTGGCGTCGGGCTCGGCCTCCACGATCAGCGTACGGATGTGGTCGACGGTCTGCGCGCGCCAGTCGCCCATGTCAGGCCTCGTAGCCCGGCACGACCCGGAGGTCGCGGTCGGCGCCGTCGCCGAGTGCACGCAGCGCCTCCTGGTAGGCCTCGCTGTCGTGGGTCGCGACGGCGGCCTCGACCGACGGGAACTCGATGACCACGGTGCGGGTCGCCTCGGCCAGCTCGAAGACTGCCTCGGGGTTGCCGCGGACGAGGAAGCGACCGCCGCCGTCGCGGATCGCCGGCCCGGCGAGCTCGGCATACGCCGCCACCTTGTCCTGGTCGTGCACGGCCTTGTAGACGCAGATCCAGTACGCACTCATGCCTCGACCCTATGCCGCGGGTCGTTCGTCAGACCGCGGACCCGTGGCGCGCGAGATAGCGCTCGGCTGCACCCGATGACGGACCCATGGTGAGGGTTGCCGCGATGCAGATCGCGGCGATCGTCATCCAGCCCAGCGAGCCGTGCTCCATCGCGAGCCAGGTGTAGAGCGCCGGCGCCCAGACCGATCCCGCGGTGTGGCCGATGTGGGCCGCGCCCTGGTACTCCGCCCGCTGCTCGCGATCGGTCAGCTCGGACTGGAAGCCCCAGGACCCCGCTGACTGGAAGAGCTCGGCGCCGGTGACGGTGACGTGGCCGAGCCATACCAGCGCGATCGTCATCCAGCCGATGGTGTCGTGGGTGACGAGCACGATGGCGCAGGAGAGGACGAAGAAGGAGGCCGAGATGTACGACGCACGCAGCGAGCGCGCGACGGAGTTCACGCCTCGGGCGGCGGCGACCTGAAGCAGTACTGCCATGACCGTGTTGGTCCCGAAGAGGAACGCAAGCAGGACTCGGGGCGCGTCCGTCTCCTCGACCAGCCAGAGCGGGATCACGATGTTGAGCAGCACCTGGTTGGTGCCGAGCACGCCGTCACCGGCCATCAGCGCGAGGAAGGCGCGGTTCTTGAGGGCGGCCGGCTTGACGACGGCCTCCTCGGTGGCGATCGGCTCGCGGGCGGGCGGGTCGGGCAGCCGCGTGATCCAGTAGGTGTTGGCCAGCAGGATCGCGCCGGTGAGGATCGGCACCGCCCGGACCACGGCGTCGCTGTTCGTGGCGAGCGCGAGGCCGCCGATCAGCGCGCCGAAGGTGAAGCCGATGTTGAGGGCCGCGCGCATGAAGGCCTGCGACTGGACGCGCTCCTCCTTCGTGAAGATGTCGATCGTGTAGGCCCCACGCCCGCTCCAGCCGGCCTGGCTGACGACCTCGAGCGCGACCATCATCACGAGGTAGGCCGCGAAGCCGTGGAGCAGCGGCCAGACGAAAAAGAGCAGCGACGTGCCGAGCGCGCTGATCGCCCAGATCCGCTTGGTGCCGACCCGGTCGGCGAGCTTGCCGGCGGGCACGGCGAAGAAGAACGACACGATGCCGGCCACGGTCAGGCCGATGCCGACCTGGGCCGCGGACAACCCGACGATCTGCGTGAAGAACACCGCCGAGCCGGTGATGAAGGTGCCCTCGCCGACCGCGAAGAGGATCGACTGCACCGACAGGGACCGGGCGAGGGGACTCAGGTGGCGGCTGTCGCCGCCACCACGAGTCCCGGGGCGGGGCCTGCTGCGGGTCCGTCTGTTCCATCGCGCCCATGGTGGCAGAGCCACTAGCGTTGGTCAGGTGAGTTTCCTCCGGCCCTCGGACGAGCCCTCGGTCGCGATCAGGCAGCTGTCGCGATGGCTCGAGGCCGACAACCCAGACCCGCTGCTGATCGAGACCTCCGGCTCCAGTGGGGTGCCGAAGCGCGTCGTGCTTCCCCGCCGGGCCGTGCTCGCGAGCGTGGAGGCGTCGGCCCGACGGCTGGGGGAGTCCGGCCGCTGGCTGCTCGCGCTGCCGTCGTCGTACGTCGCCGGCGTGCAGGTGATCGTCCGCTCCCTGGTCGCCGGACACGAGCCGATCGTCGTCGACGGCCTGGACGTCGGACGGGCCGCTGCGTCCGACCACAGCCCCACGCCGACCTTCGTCTCGCTCGTGCCGACCCAGCTGCACCGGATCCTCGCCAACCCCGAGCAGCTGGCCTCGCTCGCCCACTGCCACACCGTGCTCCTCGGCGGCGCTGGCCTCGACGCCGAGCACCGCCGGCTCGCGGAGGAGGCGGGCGTCAACCTCGTCGCGACCTACGGCTCCTCCGAGACGGCCGGCGGCTGCGTGTATGACGGCGTGCCCCTCGACGGCGTCGGCGTCGGCCTCGGCGACGGCGGACGCGTCCGGATCGCCGGCCCCACGCTCTTCAGCCACTACGAGTCCGACCCCGAGCTGACGGCTGCCTCGGTCGACGACGGCTGGTTCCTCACCTCCGACGAGGGCCGCTTCGACGACGACGGCCGGCTCCGGATCGTGGGCAGGATCGACGACGTCGTGATCAGTGGTGGCGTCAAGATCCCGCTCGCGCTCGTCGCCGATCGGCTTCGCGAGAACATCCAGGTCGAGCAGGCCGAGGTCTTCGGCGTTCCCGACGCCGAGTGGGGGCAGAAGCTCGTCGCGGTCATCGTCGGCACCGCCCCCGACGCCGAGCTGCGCGACTGGGTGAGCACCGTCCACCCGCGGTCCTGGGCGCCGCGCGAGTTCGTCCGCGCCACCAGCCTCCCGTTGCTGGCCAACGGCAAGGTCGACCGCCAGGCCCTCCAGGCCGGGCTCTGATGCCGGAGGCCGGCTCACCCCTCGTCTTCTCGATCCCCCTCCGCATCCGCTTCCGCGGCATCACCGTGCGCGAGGGCGTGCTGCTGCGCGGCGACGCCGGCTGGGGTGAGTGGTCGCCCTTCCTGGAGTACGACGACGACACCTCGCGGCCGTGGCTCGCCTGCGCACGCGAGGCCGCCGACGTCGGCTGGCCGGAGCCGCTGCGTGACTCCGTACCGGTCAACGTCACTGTCCCGGCCACGGATCCCGCTCGCGCGCACGCGATCGTCGCCGACGGGGGATGCCGCACTGCCAAGGTCAAGGTCGCCGAGCGTGGCCAGTCATTGGCCGACGACCTCGCCCGCGTCGAGGCCGTCCGCGACGCGCTCGGTCCCGGCGGACTGATCCGGGTCGACGCCAACGGCGCCTGGGACATCGACGAGGCCGTCCGCGCGATCGCCGCGCTCGACCGGGCCGCGGGTGGGCTGGAGTACGTCGAGCAGCCCGTCATGGCGGTCGAGGACCTCGCCGTCGTACGCCGTCGGGTCGACGTGGCGATCGCAGCCGACGAGTCGATCCGGCGCGCCGAGGATCCCTACCGCGTGCGGGACCTCGAGGCCGCCGACATCGCCGTGCTCAAGGTGCAGCCGCTCGGCGGGGTGCGCGCGTGCCTGCGGATCGCCGAGGACATCGGCCTGCCGGTGGTTGTCAGCAGTGCCGTCGAGTCAAGCGTCGGCATCGCCGCCGGCATCGCCCTCGCGGCCGCCCTGCCCGAGCTGCACCACGCCTGCGGGCTGGCGACGGTCCAGCTGCTCACCGACGACATCACGGTCACGCCGCTGCTCCCGGTCGACGGGATGCTCCCGGTCGGACCGGTCGAGGTCGACGACGACGCGGTCCGCCGGCTCACAGCCGCGGACGACCGCGTCGACCACTGGCGACGCAGGCTCGAGTCGGTAGGGCAGGATCGCTCCTCGTGAACGACTCCACCCGGCTGGCCCGCGAGGTGGTCGCCGCCCTGCTGGCCGCCGACGTGCGCGAGGTCGTCCTGGCGCCCGGCTCCCGCAACGCTCCGCTCTCCTTCGCCGTCCACGACGCTGCACAGGCCGGACTCCTCAGGCTCCACACCCGCACCGACGAGCGCACTGCCGCGTTCCTCGCGCTCGGCCTCACGAAGGTCGGGTCGCGCGCCGCAGTCATCTGCACCAGCGGCACGGCGGTCGCCAACCTCCACCCGGCGGTCCTGGAGGCGGCCCACGCCGGCGTGCGCCTGGTCGTGGTCACCGCAGACAGGCCCGCCCGTCTGCGGGGCACCGGCGCCAACCAGACGACGGACCAGGTCGATGTCTACGGCGACGCCGCCGCGTCGCTCGACCTGGACAGGTCCGCGACTGCCCAGCAGGTCTGCGACGCGCTCGGCCCGGCCGAGGGGCCGGTCCACCTCAACGTCCAGCTCGACGATCCGCTCATGCCCGAAGGGGAGTGGAGTCCTGCGCCGGCCCACGTGACCGTGCCGTCGGTGATCCGGGACGCGCCGCGACAGCTGGAGCTCGCACCAGGTCTGCGCACCGTCGTGGTGGCGGGCGACGACGCCGGCCCGCCCGCCCGGGTCCTCGCCGAGAAGGCCGGCTGGCCGCTGTTCGCCGAGCCGTCCAGCGGCTGCCGCACGGGCGGCGCCGTGATCCGCACCTACCGCCTCCTGCTCGACGGTGACCTCGGCCGCCGCATCGAGCGCGTCGTGGTCTTCGGCCACCCGACCCTGTCCCGCCCCGTCTCTCGTCTCCTTGCGCGCGCGGACGTGGAGGTCGTCGCGGTGCACCACGCAGGCATCTGGGCCGAGCGTCCGTTCCCGGTGGTCGCGGAGGCCGACGGCGTACGCCTTGCCGGTGACGTCGTCGACGACCCGTCGTGGCTCGAGGAATGGCACGACGCGGACCGCGAGACCTCACGCGCCCTCGACCGGCTCCTCGCCGCCGAGCCCGACCTGACCCCGCACGAGGTCGCCGGCACGGTCAGCCGCGCGCTGCCGCGGCGCGGGCTGCTGGTCGTCGGTGCCTCCAACCCGATCCGCGACCTCGACCTGATGGTGGCCCCCTACGAGGTCGGCGGACGCCGCAAGGTCATCGCCAACCGCGGCCTCGCCGGCATCGACGGGACGATCTCTTCGGCGATCGGTGCGGCCCTCGGGCGACCCCAGTCGTCGCGGGCGATCGCGCTGATGGGCGACGTGACGTTCCTGCACGACACGACCGGCTTGTTCCTCGGCCCGCGCGAGGAGCGCCCGGACCTGACGATCGTCGTGGTGAACGACGACGGCGGGTCGATCTTCGCCACCCTGGAGCAGGGGGCGCCGGCGTACGCCGATCGCTTCGACACCCTCTTCGGCACTCCGCACGGCGTGGACCTCGCCAGCCTCTGCGCCGCGGCCCGTGCCCCACCTGCGGGTCACCGGCCTGCCCGAGCTCGAGCAGGCGCTCGCGATGCCCAACGGTGGCATCGAGGTCGTCGAGGCACGTGTCCGGCGCGACAACCGCGCGGACCTCGACCAACGAATCCGCGCGCTGGCCCCCTGACGAACGGGGGCCAACGCGCGGATGCGTGGTTCAGCTGCGGTCGATCAGGGCTGCGGGGTCTCCCACACGCGGACCCAGTCGACGTACATGTGCTGCGGGAGCTTCTTGTCGGGCATCTCCAGCGCCTCGTAGTCCGAGGCCAGCAGGCTCAGGATGAGGTACTGCTGGGCCTTGGAGACGCGGGCCGACGTGCGCCAGGTCTCCTTGCCGTCGATGTACATCGAGATGGACTTCGGGGTCCACTGGACCGAGAAGACGTGGTAGTTCTTCGACCAGCCGTCGCGCTTGTTCTGCAGGAACGACGTCGAGTTCTTGATCCACGAGCCGGTCTTGATCAGGCGCTGACCCTTGTACCAGTGGATGAAGCTGGTGAGGCCACCCTGCGGGTGCTTGTCACCGAAGTACTCGATGACGTCGATCTCGTGGCCGTCGCTGCCCGGCTTGTTCTCGCCGACGGGCTGCATCCAGAAGCTGGCGTGCTGGCCCTGGAGCTTCTGCATCTTGATGCGGGCCGAGGCGACGCCGTAGCGGAAGGTGAAGGCCTTGTCGGTGCCGACGTGGCCGTTGAGGCGGTAGGAGATCTTCTTGGTCTGCTTGCGCGAGACCGCCTTGCACTTGCCGCTGCGCGTGTTGTCCTTGATGACGCTGAGGCGCAGGGCGCCGCCGGTCACCTTGACGGCGGACGGGTCGCCCTGCGAGCAGACGCGCTTGCTGAGCGGCTCGTAGTCCTGGCCGCGCATGCCCCACACCGCGTTGAGCGTCGAGCCACTGAACTCGTCGGTGAAGGTCGGGGTGAGCCAGCGGGTGGTGTCGACGCTGTCGCTCTCGACGGCCTTGAGCGAGCCCAGCTTCTGGGCGGTGACGCGGTAGGTCAGGGCCTGGCCGCTCTTGGAGACGGCAGCCTTGAAGTAGGCCTTGCCGGACTTCTCCTGCTTGGCGGTGCCGACCTTCTTCCACGACGAGCCACGCTGCTGCTCGAGGACGACCTTGCGGCCGACCTTGACCGGCTTGATGGTCGCGATCGCGGACCCCTTGGCGGAGTTGGCGCTGGCGGTGCGCTTGCCCGGCTGGACGATCTGCGGGAGCACCTCCAGCGAGATCTTCTGTCCGGCCTTCTTCGAGGTGGCCACAGTCGACGTCGACGCGACGCGCGCCGCGGAGTCGGAGTCAGTGGCCGAACCCGTCTCGGTGTTCAGGAGCAGGGACGCGGGCAGGATCAGCGCGAGTGCGCTGCCTGCGAGCACGCGGCGTGCAGACATGTGAACTCTCTTCGTCTCGGGTGCGATTGGCATTTCCCCCAGGGCACTCCACCCGTGTGAGGCGCCACCACCCTAACCGCGAACCCCACGCGTCACACGATTCGTCGAACTTTCGGCGGGCCTAGGCTGGACTGCATGCGGATCACGAAGTTCGGACACGCGTGCGTGAGGATCGAGCACGACGGTGCGGTCGTCGTCATCGACCCGGGCGTCTTCACCGACCCCGGCGCCGCCGACGGTGCGACCGCCGTGCTGGTCACCCACGAGCACCCCGACCACTGGACCGCCGATCACCTGCGCAGCACCGAAGCGGACATCTGGACGACCCACGCCGTGGCCGACGTGCTCGCCGCCGAGGCGCCGGACCTCGCCGAGCGCGTGCGCCGGATCACGCCGGGGGAGACGTTCGACGCGGGGGTCCCGGTCACCGCCGTCGGCGAGCTCCATGCCGTCATCCACGAGGAGATCCCGCGCATCCACAACAGCGGCTACCTCCTCGACGTCGGAGGTCGGCGCGTCTACCACCCCGGCGACGCGCTCACCCTGCCCGGCAGCGAGGTCGACCTGCTCTGCGCGCCCGTGAGCGCACCCTGGCTGAAGGCATCGGAGGCCATCGACTTCGCCCGAGCGGTCGGGGCCCCCCGCAACCTCGCCATCCACGACCGGGTCTACAGCGAGGCCGGGCTCGGGATCGTCGACGGACACATGGCCCGCTTCCTCGACCCCGCCGGGCAGTCGTACTCCCGCATCGCGGACGGCACCGACCTCGAGGTGTAGGGGTCAGGCACCCTCGAGCGCGTCGCGCACCGGCACGAACTTGGCCTGCGACTCGGCCAGCTCGGCCTCGGGGTCGGAGCTGGCGACGATGCCGCAGCCGGCGAACAGGCGCGCCCCGCTGTCGGTGACCTGCGCCGAGCGGAGTGCGATGCCCCACTCGCCGTCGCCGGAGGCGTCCATCCAGCCGACCGGGCCGGCGTAGCGGTCCCGCGGCATGCCCTCGATGTCGTGGATCAGCGCGGTCGCCGCGGTCGTCGGCGTGCCACCCACCGCGGCCGACGGGTGGAGCGACTCGGCGAGCTGCAGCGACGACGCGAGGTCGTGGACGACGCCGTTCACGTCGGTCGCGAGGTGCATGACGTTGGGCAGGTGCAGCACGAAGGGCGCCTCGGGGACGTTCATCGACGAGCAGTGCGGCTCGAGCGCGTCGGCGACCGAGCGGACGGCGTACTCGTGCTCCTCGAGGTCCTTCGACGACCGGGCCAGGGTCGCGGCCAGCGCCAGGTCGCGCTCGTCGTCGCCCGTACGCCGGATGGTGCCGGCGAGCACCCGCGAGGTCACCAGGCCGCGCTCGCGTCGCACGAGCATCTCGGGCGTGGCACCGAAGAGGCCGTCGACGTGGAAGGTCCAGCACATCTCGTAGCTCTCGGCGAGGCGGTGGAGCGGCCAGCGCACGTCGAGGGGTTCGTCGGTCGTGGCGATCAGGTCGCGGGCCAGCACGACCTTCTCCAGCTCGCCGGACGCGATGCGGCTGACGGCGTCGGCGACGACCGTCATCCACTCCTCGCCGTTGCGGGCGCCGTCGGAGAAGGTCAGCCCGACCGGCGGGCGGGGAGCGGGTCCGGGCGCGAGGTCGGGGGCGTCGACCGAGACGGTCGTCAGCCAGGCGCGGTCGCCGCGACGTCCCACGACGACCTCGGGGATGACGAGCACCGAGTCGCCGGGCTCGTCGGCGAACGCGAAGGCACCGAAGCAGACCGGGCCGCTGCCCGGCTCGCCCACGGCGTCGTCGACGTCGGCGCGCGCGATCGTCTCCGACCACCACTTCACCGCGTCGCTGAACCGGGCGGGTCCCGACGTCTCCAGCCGGGCGGCGACGCCCCAGCCGACGAGGCCCTCGCCGCGGCGCAGCCAGCTCACGTGGTCCTGCTCGGGCAGCAGGTCGAGCAGCTGCACGTCCGCCAGGTCCACGGGAACGGTGCGCACGACGAGAGGTGCGGCAAGTCCAGGCTGGGCGCCGGACGCGGGGGTCGTCACGAGGGGAAAGCGTACGCCGGGGCCTGCAGCGACCGGACGCGAGATCGGCCAAACGGCGAACAGGAGGGGGTGCCGTGTCCTACGTTTCGCGGATACATCACGCCCGCAGGAGGATGCACGTGCCTGTCCACGAATCGCCGCTCGCACGGCTCGAGCGCCACGCCCGTTCGCGTGCCCTCGAGATCGCCGTGATCGAGCAGCGCGAGCGGAACGGCCACCCGGAGTGGGCCTCCTTCACCTGGAACGAGCTCTACCGCCGGGTCATCGACGGCGCCGCGGGCATGATCGAGGCCGGCGTGAACCCGGGCCAGGTCGTCGTCATCCGTGTCCCCACCGGCATCCGCCAGGTCGAGCTCGAGCTCGCCACCCGCGTCGCCGGTGCGGTCCCGCTGCTCCTGCCCGACCACATGGACCCCGCCGAGGTGGGTCGCCTCCTCGACGAGATCGAGGTCCGCCTCGTCATCGTCGACCACGAGAGCCGGCTGCCGCTGCTGCGCCGGGCCGCCCTCGCCGAGGCGCAGCTCTTCGAGTGCGACGACCGCTCGTGGGAGCGGCTGCGCGGGATGGGCCTCGAGCGCCGCAAGCGCCAGCCCGACCTGCTGTCGTACGTCGACTCGGTGCGGACCGACTCCCGGTCGAGCGCCGTGCTCGGCCTGCCGCGCGAGAAGTCGGAGGCCTGGCTCTTCCGTCCCGAGTGCTCCGGCATGCTCGCCGACCTCACGCCCGACGACGTCGTCCTGCTCACCGGTGAGGCCACCGACCGGTTCACCACCGTCGCCCGCGACGCCCACCTGACCGCCGGTTGCACGATGGCCTGGGTCGAGACGCCCGGCCAGCTCGAGGCGGCGCTGGCGCACGTCCGACCGACCCACGTCCTGCTCGACCACACGACCGCCAAGGTGCTCGAGGACCTGCTCGAGGCCGGTCAGGTCGACGGTGCCGCCTGGCACGAGACCCCGGTCGAGGTCCTCGAGGCGGCCTCGGCGCAGGTGGCCGAGGCGAAGCTCAGGGGGAAGAACAAGAAGCTCGCTGCCGAGATCGACGCGCTCGCCCCCTGGTGGGGTGGCCGCCTGCGGATGCTCGTCCTCGACCTGCGCGTCAACCACACCGTCAGCGGGATGGCCACGGCGCTGGGGGTGCGGATCGGACGCATCGCGCACCACCCGGCGGTCAGGCTCGACCTGGCCCGCGAGCACGAGGTCGTCGTCGTACCTGCCGCGGCGAAGATCGAGGTCTCCGGTGTCGACCTGCCGCGTCGCGGCCGGGCCGGCGCCGACCTCGACGCGGCGTTCTCGCTGGCCTGAGTCGCTGCGTCGACCCTCCTGGCCTAGGAGTGGTAGACGATCACCTTGTCGCCGAGCCGCACCTGGTCGAAGAGCCACTCGACGGCCGCGCGGTCGCGGACGTTGACGCAGCCGTGGGACGCCCCGTTGTAGCCGTTGGCCGCGAAGTCGGGGGAGTAGTGCACGGCCTGCCCGCCGGAGAAGAACATGGCGAACGGCATCGACGTGTCGTAGAGGCTCGACACGTGGTCGCGCGACTTCTTGAAGACCGCGAACGCACCCTCGCGGGTCGGCAGCTCGTCGGAGCCGAACCGGACCTCGACGGTCTTGAGCACCACCCCGTCGACCACCCAGCGCAGCGACCGCGAGGTCTTGTCGACGCACATCGCCCGACCGGTCGTGCAGCGCGGGTCGAGCGCGGGACCCTGCGGGACGATGTTGAAGAGCTGGGCCTTCGTCGGCTCGCTGGTCATCGCCTTGAGCCGGTCGAGGGTCCGCCGGTCGACCTGCCCGGTGACGGGGATCTTCCGCTTCGCCTGGAAGCCCTTCACCGCCTCGACGGTCCTGCCCGTGTAGCGGCCGGTCACCCGGGCGTCGTACCAGCGCACCTGCTTGAGACGGGCCTGCACCTGGCGCACCCACATGCCGCTGTCGCCCTTCTCCAGCAGCGGGCGACCCGGCGTGTAGACGTTGTGCAGCGCCTCCGACGTGGGCTCGGTCGTGAGGCTGACCAGCTTGAGCCAGGTGCGCTCGTCGACGACCCCGCCGGTGTCCCAGCCGCGCCGCTTCTGGAACGTCGTGACGCCGGCGCGCGTCTCGGCGTCGTAGCGGTTGGTGACGACCTCGGAGTGCAGTCCGAGCTGGTGCAGGCGGCTCTGCAGCTCGCGCACCCGCCAGCCCGCGTCGCCGGGGCGGATGGGTGAGAACTCCGCCCGGTTCGAGGCTCCGGTCGCGACCGCGCTGTCCACGACGGACAGGGCGGTGAACGAGCAGAGCAGGGCGAGCAGGAGTGCGGTGATGCGGCGTGACATGGAGATCCCCCGGGAACGACGTGGTCTGACGAGTGTAGGGACGCAATCCACGCACCCCAGGTTGCATCCGATCTGCGGGAGCGGCCTACGCTCGGCGCGTGGCCCGCGCTGACCTGGACAAGCAACCGACCGACGTACGTCGCATGTTCGACACCGTCGCCAAGCGCTACGACCTCACCAACGACCTGATGACGGCCGGCATCCAGCGCAGCTGGCGGCGCTCGATGGTCGCCGCGGTCGACCCGCGCAAGGGCGACCTCGTCCTCGACCTCGCCGCCGGCACCGGGTGCTCGAGCGAGCCGTTCGGCGCGCACGGCGCCACCGCGGTCGCGTGCGACTTCTCCGTCGGGATGCTGCAGCAGGGCAAGAAGGACCGCCCGAGCCTGCCCTTCGTGGCCGGCGACGGCACCCGGCTGCCGTTCCTCGACGACACCTTCGACGCGGTGACGATCTCCTACGGCCTGCGCAACTTCGTCGACCCGGTCGCCGGGCTCAAGGAGATGCTGCGCGTCACCCGGCCCGGTGGCCGCCTCGTGGTGTGCGAGTTCAGCACCCCGACCAACGGCGCCTTCCGCAGCCTCTACATGGACGGCTTCATGCAGGCGCTGCCGAGGATCGCCTCGCTCACGGCCAGCGCCTCCGACGCCTACGTCTACCTCGCCGAGTCGATCCGGGCCTGGCCCGACCAGGCGGGGCTCGCGGAGCTCATCGCCGAGGCCGGCTGGAAGCACCCCGAGTGGCGCAACCTCACCGGCGGGATCGTCGCACTGCACCGCGCCACCGCCTGACACCGTGGGCGACCAGGACGACGCGATCCACAGGTCGCACGAGATCACCCTGTCCGACCAGGGCGCGCTGGTCGGCCAGTGCACGCGGTGCACGCTGCGCGACAGCGCGGGCTGGCTCCTCGCCGGCGCCGGCGCCGGGGTCGTGGTCGGCGTCCTGACCGGAGCCGACATCGTTCCCGCACTCGTGATGACCGTGGTCCTCGCCGGCCTGCAGGTCCTCGCGGTCCGCAGGGGGATGCGCGCCCTCTACCCCGTGGGCACGACGGTCACGACGGTCCTCACCGACCACCACCTCGCGGTCGCGACCGGTGACATGTCCCTGCCGCTCGTCACGGGCGTACGCCGTGAGGGTGGCGTGGTCCGGGTCGACCTCGACCTCGACCACACGCACCTCGTGCTCGGGGCCGTCGACATCGACGCCCTGGCTGCGAGGGCCGGCCGGCCGGCTCCGGAGCCGGTGCGCCTGCCCGGGTCCCGGGTCGTCGAGGTCCCTCCCGGGCTCGGGGGACGCGCGGCAGGACGGGGCTTCGTGCGGGACGCCGTGCGCAGCCCCGACGTCCTCCTGATGTGGGGGCTCACCGCGTTCTGCCTGGTGCTCGGCCAGTGGGCGCTCGCCACGACCGTCGCCGTCTCCCAGATCGGTGCCCTGGTCGCGCGCGCCCAGATGGAGCGGCGGGCGTTCGACCGGGCCTTCCCGCCCGGTGTCCCGCTCGACGTGCAGTGGCACGGCTGGGACCTCGAGCTGCGCAGCTCCCGCGGGCTGTCGGTGGTCGACGTCGGGCAGGCGACCGCCGGGGCCACGGCTGGCGAGCTGTTCGTCGTACGACGTGAGGGAAGGCCGTCGCTCGCCATCCCTGACGTGGTGGTCACCGACGACGTCCGCGCTCGTCTTCGCGGGTGAATTAGGGCACGCGTTCGTGGCCTAAATCTGCAGGTCAGCGCCGGTCCGGGCGGCCCGGACCCCGACGTGACGTAGGTCGCTCGCGAGTCCTAGACTGTGGCCCGCGCCACTCGTGAAGGCATTCACAAAGTCACAATGCCTGCCTCCACCGACCGGGCGCGCACGATGCGGAAGGGAATCGATGGAGATCTACACGCCGATCCTGGTGCTGGCAGCCCTCGCGACGGGCTTCGCGGTCTTCTCCGTGGCGATCAGCGCGTTCACGGGTCCCAAGCGCTACAACCGCGCCAAGCTCGACTCCTACGAGTGCGGCATCGAGCCGACCCCGCAGCCGGTGGGCGGCGGTCGCTTCCCGGTGAAGTACTTCATCACCGCGATGCTCTTCATCGTCTTCGACATCGAGATCATCTTCCTCTACCCGTGGGCCGTGCACTTCGAGGCGATGCGCATCTTCGGGCTCATCGAGATGGTCCTGTTCATCGCCACTGTCTTCGTCGCCTACGCCTACGTGTGGCGTCGCGGCGGGCTCGATTGGGACTGAGGAAAAGCCATGGGACTTGAAGAGAAGCTGCCGTCCGGCGTACTCCTGACCACGGTCGAGGGTGTCGCCGGCTACATGCGCAAGGCGTCGTTCTGGCCCGCCACGTTCGGCCTGGCCTGCTGCGCCATCGAGATGATGACGACCGGCGGGCCCAAGTACGACCTCGCGCGCTACGGCATGGAGGTCTTCCGGGCCAGCCCGCGCCAGGCCGACCTGATGATCGTCGCCGGCCGGGTCAGCCAGAAGATGGCCCCGGTCCTGCGCCAGATCTACGACCAGATGGCCGAGCCCAAGTGGGTCCTCGCGATGGGTGTGTGCGCGTCGTCGGGCGGGATGTTCAACAACTACGCCGTCGTGCAGGGCGTCGACCACATCGTCCCCGTCGACATGTACCTCCCCGGCTGCCCGCCGCGCCCGGAGATGCTGATCGACGCGATCCTCAAGCTCCACGACCAGGTCCAGGCCACCAAGCTCGGCGTGAACCGCACCAACCAGATCGCCGAGCTCGAGACCGCCGCGCTGCGCGCGCTGCCCACCTCGGAGATGAAGGGCCTGCTGCGTTGAGCGACGACAAGAGCGACAAGAACGAGTCGGCCCGGCCCGCGGAGGAGCGCAACCTCGAGGCGGCCAAGTCGGAGACCGGCACGGGGAGCGGCGTCGACCAGACGGCCCCCGACCAGTCCCCGGAGAACGTCCCCGCACCCACCAACGAGGTCCGCGCGGTCGGCGTACGCCACGGCATGTTCGGCACGTCCGGCACCGGCGACACCTCCGGCTACGGCGGCCTCGTCAGCGCGAAGGTCTTCCCGGCCGCGACCCAGAAGCCCTACGGCGGCTGGTTCGACGAGGTCGCGGGCGCGCTCGAGGAGCGGCTCGAGACCACCGAGCTCACCACGGCGATCGAGAGCGTGGTCATCCATCGCGGCGAGATCACCTTCCACGTCCGTCGCGAGGACCTGGCGTTCGTCGCGCAGATGCTCCGCGACGACGAGCGGCTGCGCTTCGAGTTCTGCGCCGGCGTCAGCGGCGTGCACTACCCCGAGGACACCGGGCGTGAGCTGCACGCGGTCTACCAGCTGACCTCGATGACCCACAACCGCCGGATCCGCGTCGAGGTGTCGGCGCCGGACAGCGACCCGCACATCCCCAGCCTGGTGAGCATCTACCCCACCCTCGACTGGCACGAGCGCGAGACGTACGACATGTTCGGGCTGGTCTTCGACGGCCACCCCGCTCTGACCCGGGTGCTCATGCCGGACGACTGGCCGGGCCACCCGCAGCGCAAGGACTACCCGCTCGGCGGCATCCCCGTGGAGTACAAGGGCGGGAGCATCCCTCCGCCGGACCAGCGCAGGAGCTACAACTGATGACCACCGAACAGGACTTCTACGCCGCGCCCGGCGACACCAGCCAGGGCAAGGTCTTCACCGTCTCCGGCCAGGACTGGGACTCCATCACGCAGAGCATCGGCGAGTCCGCCGAGGAGCGCGTGGTCGTCAACATGGGTCCGCAGCACCCGTCCACGCACGGTGTGCTCCGACTGATCCTCGAGCTCGAGGGCGAGACGGTCACCGAGGCCCGCTGCGGCATCGGCTACCTCCACACCGGCATCGAGAAGAACATGGAGTACCGCTCCTGGGTGCAGGGCGTGACCTTCTGCACCCGCATGGACTACCTCTCCCCGTTCTACAACGAGATGGCCTACGTGCTCGGCGTCGAGCGGCTGCTCGACATCGAGGACGACATCCCGGAGAAGGCGGAGGTGATGCGCGTCCTGCTGATGGAGCTCAACCGCATCTCCTCCCACCTGGTCTGCATCGCCACCGGCGGCATGGAGATCGGCGCGCTGACCGTGATGACGATCGGCTTCCGTGAGCGTGAGCTGGTGCTCGACCTGTTCGAGCTGATCACCGGCCTGCGGATGAACCACGCCTTCATCCGCCCCGGCGGTGTCGCGCAGGACCTGCCCCCGGGTGCGCTCGACGAGATCCGCGACTTCATCGTGCTGATGAAGAAGCGCCTGCCGGAGTACGCCGCCCTCTGCAACGCGAACCCGATCTTCAAGGGCCGCCTCGTCGACGTCGGCCACCTCGACCTCGCCGGCTGCATGGCCCTCGGCCTCACCGGACCGGTGCTGCGCTCGACCGGCTACGCGTGGGACCTCCGCAAGACCCAGCCCTACAGCGGCTACGAGGACTACGACTTCGAGGTCCAGACCTGGGACACCTGCGACGCCTACGGTCGCTTCCGGATCCGGCTCAACGAGATGTGGGAGTCGCTCAAGATCGTCGAGCAGGCTGTCGACCGCCTCGCCGGCCTCGAGGGCGCCCCCGTCATGGTGGGCGACAAGAAGATCGCGTGGCCCAGCCAGCTCGCCATCGGCAGCGACGGCATGGGCAACAGCCTCGACCACATCCGCCACATCATGGGTGAGTCCATGGAGGCGCTGATCCACCACTTCAAGCTGGTCACCGAGGGCTTCCGGGTCCCGGCCGGGCAGGCCTACGTGCCGATCGAGTCGCCGCGCGGCGAGCTGGGCGCCCACGTCGTCTCCGACGGCGGTACGCGTCCCTTCCGCGCGCACTTCCGCGACCCGTCGTTCACCAACCTGCAGGCGACGAGCGTGATGAGCGAGGGCGGCATGGTCGCCGACGTCATCGTCGCCGTCGCCTCCATCGACCCGGTCATGGGAGGCGTCGACCGATGACATTCGAGCAGAAGACGTGGGACGAGCTGCGCGAGATCGCGGCCCGCTACCCCGAGGCCCGCTCCGGCCTGCTGCCGATGCTCCACCTCGTGCAGTCGGTCGAGGGCCGGATCACGCCCGAGGGCATCGAGGCGTGCGCCGAGGTGCTCGGCATCAGTGCCGCCGAGGTCAACGGTGTGGCGACCTTCTACACGATGTACAAGCGCAAGCCCGTCGGTGACTACCACGTCGGGGTGTGCACCAACACGCTGTGCGCGGTCATGGGCGGCGACCTGATCTTCGAGCGGCTCAAGGACCACCTCGACGTCGGCAACGACGAGACCACCGAGGACGGCAAGGTGACGCTGGAGCACATCGAGTGCAACGCGGCCTGCGACTACGCCCCGGTGATGATGGTCAACTGGGAGTTCATGGACAACCAGACCCCCGAGTCCGCGGTCCAGGTCGTCGACGACCTCCGCGCCGGCACCGAGGTCCACTCCACCCGCGGTCCGCGCCTCGGCACCTGGCGCGAGGCCGAGCGGGTGCTCGCCGGGTTCCCGGACGACCGTGCCGACGAGGGCCCCGCCGCCGGAGCACCGTCCCTGGTCGGTCTCAGGATCGCCCGCGAGAACGGCTGGACGGCGGGCACGGACCGGACCGACCACGACGCCACGGCGGCGTCGACCAAGGGAGACGACCAGTGACGGACATGCTCACCCCCGTCCTCACCGACAACTGGGACGCCGAGCGCGCCTGGACCCTCGCGTCCTACGAGGAGCACGGCGGCTACGCCGCCCTCGACAAGGCCTTCGCGATGGCCCCCGACGACGTGATCAACGCCGTCAAGGAGTCCGGCCTCCGCGGCCGCGGCGGCGCCGGCTTCCCCACCGGCATGAAGTGGGGCTTCATCCCGCAGGACAACCCGAAGCCGAAGTACCTCGTGGTCAACGCCGACGAGTCCGAGCCGGGCACCTGCAAGGACACCCCGCTGATGCTCGCCAGCCCGCACACGCTGGTCGAGGGCGTCATCCTCAGCTCCTACGCCATCCGCGCCAACACCGCCTTCATCTACGTCCGCGGCGAGATCATCCACGTCATCCGCCGCCTCCAGCGCGCGGTGCAGGAGGCCTACCTCGCCGGCCACCTCGGCGCGAACATCCACGGCTCGGGCTACGACCTGGACCTGATCGTCCACGCCGGTGCCGGCGCCTACATCTGCGGCGAGGAGACGGCGCTGCTCGAGGGGCTCGAGGGCCGCCGCGGCCAGCCGCGCCTGCGTCCGCCGTTCCCCGCGGTCGCCGGCCTCTACGCCAGCCCGACGGTCATCAACAACGTCGAGTCGATCGCCTCGGTGCCGAGCATCATCAACCACGGCGCCGCCTGGTTCGCCGGCCTGGGCACCGAGAAGTCCAACGGCTACGGCATCTTCAGCCTCTCGGGCCACGTCACCAACCCGGGTCAGTACGAAGCCCCGCTGGGCATCACCCTGCGCGAGCTCATCGACCTGGCCGGAGGCATGCGCGAGGGCCACGAGCTGAAGTTCTGGACGCCCGGCGGGTCGAGCACCCCGCTCCTCACGCCCGAGCACCTCGACGTGCCGCTCGACTTCGAGTCGGTCGGTGCCGCGGGCTCGATGCTCGGCACCCGTGCGCTGCAGCTCTTCGACGAGACGACCTGCGTCGTCCGCGCGGTGCTGCGGTGGACCGAGTTCTACAAGCACGAGTCCTGCGGCAAGTGCACGCCGTGCCGCGAGGGCACGTGGTGGCTGACGCAGACGCTGGCCAAGCTGGAGAAGGGCGAGGGCAGCGAGTCCGACCTCGACCTCCTCCTCGACCAGTGCGACAACATCCTGGGCCGCTCGTTCTGCGCGCTCGGCGACGGTGCCACCAGCCCGATCTCGAGCTCGATCCAGCACTTCCGCGACGAGTACCTCGCGCACCTGTCCCACGGCGGCTGCCCGTTCGACCCCGCCGCCTCGACCGTCTTCACCCCTGCTGGAGCCACTGCATGACAACCACGGACAAGGCACCGGACAAGGTGGACACCGACCTCGTCACGCTGACCATCGACGGCGTGCAGGTGAGCGTCCCCAAGGACACCCTGGTGATCCGCGCCGCCGAGCAGGTCGGCGTACAGATCCCGCGGTTCTGCGACCACCCGCTGCTCGACCCGGTCGGCGCGTGCCGCCAGTGCCTGGTCGACATCCCCGACGCCGGCAACGGCCGCGGCTTCCCGAAGCCGCAGGCCTCCTGCACGCTGCCGGTCGCCGAGGGCATGGTCGTCAACACCCAGGCGACCAGCGAGGTGGCCGACAAGGCCCAGCAGGGCGTCATGGAGTTCCTGCTGATCAACCACCCGCTCGACTGCCCCGTCTGCGACAAGGGCGGCGAGTGCCCCCTGCAGAACCAGGCGATGAGCAACGGCCGCGGCGAGAGCCGCTTCGCCGAGTCCGGCGGCGTCAAGCGCACCTTCCCCAAGCCGATCAACATCTCCGCGCAGGTCCTGCTCGACCGCGAGCGGTGCGTGCTCTGTGCCCGCTGCACCCGCTTCTCCGAGCAGGTCGCCGGCGACCCGTTCATCGCCCTCGCCGAGCGCGGCGCGCTCCAGCAGGTCGCGATCTACGAGCGCGAGCCCTTCGAGAGCTACTTCTCCGGCAACACGATCCAGATCTGCCCCGTCGGCGCGCTGACCTCGGCCGACTACCGCTTCCGCTCGCGCCCCTTCGACCTCGTCTCGACGCCGGGCGTGGCCGAGCACGACGCCTGCGGTGCCGCGATCCGCGTCGACCACCGCCGCGGCAAGGTGATGCGCCGCCTCGCCGGCAACGAGCCCGAGATCAACGAGGAGTGGATCAGCGACAAGGACCGCTTCGCGTTCCGCTACGCGCAGGTCGAGGACCGGATCACCTACCCGCAGGTCCGCGAGGACGGTGAGCTCCGTCCGGCGTCCTGGACCGAGGCCTTCGCCGTCGCCGCCCGCGGGCTCCGCGACGCCGGTGCCGCCGCCGTCCTGACGGGTGGCCGGCTGACCGCCGAGGACGCCTACGCCTACGCCAAGTTCGCCCGCGTCTCGCTCGGCACCAACGACGTCGACTTCCGCGCCCGCCCGCACAGCGCCGAGGAGGCCTCGTTCCTGGCCTCGCACGTCGCGCTGTCCGGTGACGTGACCTACTCCGACCTCGAGGCCGCGCCGGTCGTCGTGCTGCTCGGCCTCGAGCCCGAGGACGAGGCGGCGACGATCTTCCTGCGGCTGCGCAAGGCGGCCCGCCAGGGACGTACGCAGGTCGTGTCCGTCGCGCCCTGGAGCTCGCGCGGCCTCACCAAGATGAAGGGCCGCCTGGTGCCCGCCGCCCCCGGCGCCGAGGTCGAGGCCATCGCCTCGCTCGCGGACGCCGAGCACGGCGTCTCCAAGGACGCGGTCATCCTCGTCGGCGAGCGCCTCGCCTCCACCCACGGTGCCCTCTCGGCCGCCGCCGACCTCGCCGCCCGCACCGGTGCCCGCCTCGCGTGGGTGCCCCGCCGCGCCGGCGACCGCGGTGCGGTCGAGGCCGGTGCCCTGCCCAACCTGCTGCCCGGTGGCCGCCCGCTCGCCGAGGCCTCGGCCCGCGTCGACGTGGCCGCCGCCTGGGGCACCGGGTCGCTGCCCGCCAAGGCCGGTCGCGACGGCAACGCCATCGTCGCCGCGCTCGCCAAGGGCGACCTCGGCGGGCTCGTCATCGGTGGCGTCGACCCCGACGACACCGCCGACCCGGCGGCGTTCCGCGCGGCGCTCGACGCGGCCGGCTTCGTGGTCAGCCTCGAGCTGCGGGCGACGGACGTGACCGCCGTGGCCGACGTCGTGCTGCCGGTCGCGCCGATGACCGACAAGGCCGGCACGTTCGTCACCTGGGACGGCCGCGCCCGCGAGTTCGGCGCGGTCTTCACCAATCCCGCGTCGCTGCCCGGACCTCCGCGTCCTCGCCGGCATCGCCGACGAGCTCGCCGCACTCGGCCAGGGCGCCCCGCTGGGCTTCCGCACGGTCGCCGAGGTGCGATCCGAGATGCAGTCCCTCGGCCCGTGGGACGGCAGCCGTCCGACCCTCGACGCCGGCAAGGCCCCGAAGCCGCCCAAGGCCGGCAAGGCCGGATCGTTCGCCCTCGCGACCTGGAAGCAGCTGATCGACCTCGGCTCGATGCAGGACGGGGAGGCGCACCTGCGCGCCACCGCCCGGCCGCCGGTCGTGCGCCTCAACCGCGCGTCGTACGAGTCCGTGTTCGGCCTGCTCCAGCCCGACGACACCGAGCCCGGCAGCGGCCCGCTCGCGACCGTCACCGGTGACCGTGGGAGCATCACGCTGCCCGTGGTGGTCGCCGACCTGCCCGACGGCGTGGTCTGGGTCCCGGCCCGGTCCTTCGGCCGTGGCGTCCTCGCCGAGCTCGCCTCGCCGGGCAGCTCGGTCACCGTGAAGGGAGCGAAGTGATGCGCATCCTCGTCGAGGACCTGCCGGCCCCGAGCATCGAGGACTTCGGCCAGGACCCGTGGTGGGTGGTCCTGCTCAAGGCCGTCCTGATCTTCGTGGTCCTGGTGGTGCTGACCCTCTTCAACATCTGGTTCGAGCGCCGCGTCGTGGCCCGCATGCAGCACCGCGTCGGCCCCAACGTGCACGGACCCTTCGGACTCCTGCAGTCGCTCGCCGACGGTGTGAAGCTGGCGCTCAAGGAGGACATCATCCCCAAGGCGGCCGACAAGGTCGTCTTCATCCTGGCCCCGGTCATCGCCGTGGTCCCGGCGTTCGTCACGTGGGCGGTGATCCCGCTCGGCCCGACGGTCAACTTCTTCGGCCACCAGACGCCGCTGCAGCTCACCGACATGCCGGTCGCCGTGCTCTTCATGCTCGCGATCGCGTCGATCGGCATCTACGGCATCGTCCTCGGCGGCTGGTCGTCCGGGTCGACGTACTCCCTGCTCGGCGGCCTGCGCTCGAGCGCGCAGATGATCTCCTACGAGGTCGCGATGGGCCTCGCGCTCGTCGCGGTCTTCCTCTACGCCGGCTCGATGTCGACCTCGGAGATCGTCGCCGCCCAGGACCGGCTGTGGTTCGGCCTGATCCTCGCCCCGTCGTTCGTGATCTACGTGATCTCGATGGTCGGCGAGACCAACCGCGCACCCTTCGACCTCCCCGAGGCCGAGGGCGAGCTGGTCGGCGGGTTCCACACCGAGTACTCCAGCCTCAAGTTCGCGCTGTTCTTCCTGGCCGAGTACATCAACCTCGCGACCGTGTCGGCGATCGCCACCACGCTGTTCCTCGGCGGCTGGGCCGCACCGTGGGGCGTCGAGAACGTGTGGGAGGGCGCCAACAGCGGCTACTGGCCCCTGCTCTGGTTCTTCGGCAAGGTCTTCATCTTCATCTTCCTGTTCGTCTGGCTGCGCGGCTCGCTGCCCCGCATGCGCTACGACCAGTTCATGGCGCTGGGCTGGAAGATCCTGATCCCCGTCGCGCTGGCCTGGACCGTCGCCGTCGCGACGATCCGCGTCATCTCCCTCGAGGCGGAGAACGGCATCAACCGCACCTACCTCGTCGCCGCGATCGCCGTGCTGCTCGTCCTGACCGTCGGGCTGATGCTCGTCCCCGAGCGCACGCACGACGACGGCGACGTGGCCGAGGCGGACGACGACACGCACGACGCGTTCGCCGGCGGGTTCCCCGTCCCGCCGATGCCGGCAGGAGGCGCCGTCCGCGGTGCTGCCGAGCCGCTGTCGTTCACCCATGCGCCGGGAGGCCGCACCACCGTCACCGCTTCAGCGGAGGAGAACCATGAGTGAGTCCAGCTCCCGCTCGGAGTCGAAGGGCATCAAGGAGAGCCTCTGGGACCCGATCGCCGGGTTCGGGGTCACCTTCCGCACGATGTTCAAGAAGGTGGTCACCGAGCAGTACCCCTTCGAGAAGCTGCCCACCGCGCCGCGCTTCCACGGCCGCCACCAGCTCAACCGCTGGCCCGACGGCCTCGAGAAGTGCATCGGCTGCGAGCTGTGCGCCTGGGCCTGCCCGGCCGACGCGATCTACGTCGAGGGCGCGTCCAACAGCGACGAGCTCGACGCCGACGGCAACAGCCAGCGCTTCAGCCCCGGCGAGCGCTACGGCCGCGTCTACCAGATCAACTACCTGCGCTGCATCCTGTGCGGGCTCTGCATCGAGGCGTGCCCGACGCGCGCGCTGACGATGACCAACGAGTACGAGCTGGCCGACAACAACCGTGCGGACCTGATCTACGAGAAGTCCGACCTGCTGGCTCCGCTCCTGCCCGGCATGGAGGAGGCCCCGCACCCGATGCGGCTCGGCGACGACGAGGGCGACTACTACCGGGGGTCCACCCGATGACCTTCTGGATCCTCGCCCCGATCATGGTGGCGGCCGCGCTCGGCATCCTGTTCGTCCGCAAGGCCGTCCACGCCGCGCTGCTGCTCGCCGTGGTCATGATCAGCATCGCGTTCCTCTACGCCGTCATGGACGCGCCGTTCCTCTTCGCGGTGCAGATCATCGTCTACACCGGCGCCATCCTCATGCTCTTCCTCTTCGTGATGATGCTGATCGGTGTCGACGCCTCCGACTCGACCGTGGAGACGATCCGCGGCCAGCGGGTGATGGCCGTCGTGCTCGGCCTGCTCTTCGGCACGGTCCTCGTGGTCGGCATCAGCCAGGTCACCTTCGGCACCGTCGTCGGCCTCGACGAGGCCAACAGCGGCGGCAACGTCCCGGCGATCGCCAACATCCTGTTCTCGCGCTACGTCTTCGCCTTCGAGGCCACCAGCGCGCTGCTGATCACCGCCGTCCTCGGCGCGATGGTGCTCGCCCACCGCGAGCGCCTGACGCCCAAGGCCACGCAGGCGAGCCTCGCCGCGCAGCGCATCCGCGACTTCGGCGAGCACGGCAAGCACCCCGGACCGCTGCCGTCGCCCGGTGTGTACGCCCGCCACAACGCGGTCGACACCCCGGCGCTGCTGCCCGACGGCACCGCTGCCGAGTCCTCGGTCTCGCGGGTCCTCGCCGCACGCGGCACGGTCCGCTCCGCCCCGGCGCTCGCCGACGACATCGACGACGTGACCCGCCAGATCGGCGACCCGGCCCACGCGCCCGAGACCTCCGGCAAGGCCGGCGCCCCCGCGAACACCACGGAGGACGTGAAGTGACCCAGTACGTCCACGTCACCCAGCGACTTCTTCGCTCCTCCGCTGCGCTCCTCCGCGAACAACTCGCCGGGGACCCCGACCCTTGAAGAGGTCGTGCCTTGACTGAATACGTTGTCCTGTCCGCGATCCTCTTCACGATCGGCTGCGTGGGCGTGCTCACCCGCCGCAACGCGCTCGTGGTGTTCATGTGCGTCGAGCTGATGCTCAACGCCTGCAACCTCGCGTTCGTCGCCTTCGCCAAGCAGCACGGCAACCTCGACGGCCAGATCACCGCCTTCTTCGTGATGGTGGTGGCTGCAGCCGAGGTCGTCATCGGGCTCGCGATCATCATGACCATCTTCCGCACGCGACGCTCGGCCTCGGTCGACGACGCCAGCCTGCTGAAGTACTGAGGGAGCACCTGTGAACCTCTTGTCCCAGACGGTCCGCCTCGCCGAGGAGGGCGGTGCGGCACACGTTCCCGTGGTCGCTCCCGACACCGGCGCCGGCGGCGTGTTCGACCTGCTCTGGCTGGTCATCGCGCTGCCGCTGCTCGGTGCCTTCCTGCTGCTCGCCGTCGCCCCGTTCCTCCAGGGCTCGCTCAAGGCGGCCGCCGACAAGCACGGCCACCTGGTCGGCACGGCCATGTCCGCGCTGTCGTTCGTGCTCAGCCTCGTGCTGTTCTTCGCGCTGCTCGGCCGTGGTGCCGAGGAGCGGCAGGTCGGCCAGCACCTCTGGACCTGGTTCGAGACCGGCTCGCTCAGCGTCGGCATGGACCTGCTCTACGACCAGCTGGCCGCGCTGTTCCTGCTGCTGATCACCGGTGTGGGCTCGCTGATCCACGTCTACGCCATCGGCTACATGGAGCACGACGCCCGCCGTCGCCGCTTCTTCGGCTACCTCAACCTCTTCGTCGCGGCGATGCTCACGCTGATCCTCTCGGCGAACTTCGTGGGCCTGTTCCTGGGCTGGGAGGGCGTCGGCCTGGCGTCGTACCTCCTCATCGGCTTCTGGCAGCACAAGCCGTCGGCCGCCGCGGCCGCCAAGAAGGCGTTCGTCATCAACCGCGTCGGTGACATCGGCCTCTCGCTCGCCATCGCCCTGATGTTCGCGACGTTCGGCACCACCGACTTCGCCCGCGTCAGCGAGGTCGCCGGCGAGGCGTCGCAGGACACGCTCACCGCGCTCGGCCTGCTGCTCCTGCTCGGCGCGTGCGGCAAGTCGGCGCAGGTGCCGCTGCAGGCCTGGCTGCTCGACGCGATGGAGGGCCCGACCCCGGTGTCGGCCCTCATCCACGCGGCGACCATGGTCACCGCCGGCGTCTACCTCGTGGTCCGCTCCAACTTCATCTTCGAGCTCGCCCCGATCGCGCAGACCGCGGTCGTGGTCGTCGCGACGGTCACGCTCCTGTGGGGTGCGGTCCTCGGCTGCGCCAAGGACGACATCAAGAAGGCGCTCGCCGGCTCGACGATGAGCCAGATCGGCTACATGATGCTCGCCGCCGGCCTCGGCCCGGTGGGCTACCCGTTCGCGATCTTCCACCTGCTGACGCACGGCTTCTTCAAGGCCAACATGTTCCTCGGCGCCGGCTCGGTCATGCACGGGATGGACGACGACGTCGACATGCGCCACTACGGCGGGCTCAGCAGGGCGATGCCCGTCACCTTCCTGACCTTCGCGATGGGCTACCTCGCGATCATCGGCTTCCCGGGCTTCTCCGGCTTCTGGTCCAAGGACCGGATCATCGAGTCGGCGCTCGCCGACAACCTCGTCGTCGGCCTCCTCGCGATGCTCGGCGCCGGCATCACCGCGTTCTACATGACCCGCCTGATGCTGATGACCTTCTTCACCGAGAAGCGCTGGGCCAAGGACGTGCACCCGCACGAGTCGCCCAAGGTGATGACCGTCCCGCTGATGGTGCTGGCTGCGCTGTCCGTCCTCGGCGGCGTGCTGCTGCTCGGCGACTGGATCGTCACCTGGCTCGAGCCGGTCACCGGCCACGCCGAGCACCACGAGCCGCCGCTGCCGGCGCTGGTGATCACGCTGCTCATCACCGCGGTCGTCGCGATCGGCGTCGCCACCGCCTGGTTCCTCGTCGGCAAGCGCGACGTCCCGCGCGAGGCCCCGCAGGACGTGTCGTTCGCGACCCGCGCGGCACGCGCCGACCTCTACGGTGACGCGATCAACGACGCGGTCGTCGTACGACCCGGGACGTCGCTCGTCGGCGGCCTGGCCACGTTCGACCGGGTCGGTGTCGACGGTGCGGTCGAGGGCGGTTCCGCCGCGGTCGGCGGCCTGTCCACCACGATGCGTCGCCTCCAGAACGGCTTCGTCCGCTCGTATGCCCTGTCCGTCCTCGCCGGTGCGCTGCTCCTGGTCCTGGCCCTCCTGGCGGTGAACCTCGCATGATCCTGACCATCCTGATCCTCCTGCCGCTGGTCGGCGCGCTCGTGACGGCGTTCTCGCCGGCCGCGGTCGCCCGACTGGTCGGCATCGGCTTCGCCGGTGCCACGCTGCTCGCGGGCGCCGTCGCCGCTGTGCAGTACGAAGCCGACGCGGGCATGCAGCTCACCGAGACCCACGTCTGGATCGAGTCGCTCGGCGTGCACTACGCGCTCGGTGTCGACGGGCTCGGCATCCTCATGGTGCTGCTGACCGTCGTCCTCGTCCCGATCGTGCTCCTCGCCGGGTGGCGCGAGTCCGACGCCGCGGGCAACAGCGGCGCGAAGGCGTTCTTCGCCTGGACCCTCGCCCTCGAGGCGATGTCGCTGGCCGTCTTCACGGCGACCGACGTGCTGCTGTTCTACGTCGTCTTCGAGGCCACGCTGATCCCGGCGTACTTCCTCATCGGCGGCTTCGGGCGCAGCGGCCGAGGCCGCGCGGCGACGAAGTTCCTGATCTACCAGCTCGCCGGCGGGCTCGTGATGCTCGCCTCGGTGATCGGCCTCTACGTCGTCTCGGCGAACTCCGGCACGCCGAGCTTCCTGCTCAGCGACCTCGCCGCGATCGACATCGACCCGATCACGCAGCGCTGGCTCTTCGCGGGCTTCTTCATCGCCTTCGCGATCAAGGCGCCGATGTTCCCGGTCCACACGTGGCTCGCGGACACCACCGAGAAGGCGACGCCCGGCACCTCGGTGCTGCTCGTCTGCATCCTCGACAAGATCGGCACCTTCGGCATGCTGCGGTTCTGCCTCGGCCTGCTGCCGGACGCCTCGCAGTGGGCGACGCCCGCGGTCGTCGTGCTCGCGCTGATCTCGATCATCTACGGCGCACTGGTCGCCATCGGCCAGGACGACGTCCTGCGCCTGATCGGTCTCACGTCGCTGTCGCACTTCGGCTTCATCGTGCTCGGCATCTTCGTGTTCAGCCCGACCGGCGGCACCGGCGCGATCCTCTACATGGTCAACCACGGCATCGCGACCGCGCTGATGTTCCTCGTCGCCGGCTTCCTGATCCAGCGCACCGGCACCGCGTCGATCCGGGAGATGGGCGGTGTCGAGAAGTCGGCGCCGGTCCTCGCCGGGTTCTTCCTCGTCGGCGGCCTCGCCGCCTGCGGCCTGCCCGGCCTGTCGCCGTTCGTCTCCGAGATGATGGTGATCATCGCCGCCTTCGACCACCACTGGCTGGTCGGCTCGGTCGCGGTCCTCGCGATCGTCCTCGCGGCCTTCTACGCGCTCTGGATGTACCAGCGCACGATGACCGGTCCCGGGACCACCCCGGTGGCCGACCTCGACAGGCGTGAGGTCGGGATCCTCGCCCCGCTCGCGCTCGCGCTCGTGGTCTTCGGCTTCTTCCCGATGCCGCTGCTCGACGTCATCAATCCCGTCGTCGACGACACTCTCGCCCAGGTGGGCATCGCCCAGGAGGGTGGTCAGCAGTGATCGAGTTCACCAAGCCCAGCGTCGAGTACTTCGAGCTCTGGCCCCTCCTCGTCGTCTTCGGCGTCGCCTGCCTCGGCGTCGTCGTGGAGGCCTTCGTGCCGCGCGCCCTGCGCTACGCCAGCCAGGTGGGTCTGGCCCTCGCCGGCCTCGCCGCCGCGCTGGTGGGCGTCGTCCTCGTGGCGCGGGACGTGAAGACGTACGACGACGGTGCCGCGCGCGGCATCCTCGCGGTCGGCGGCACGGTCGCCGTCGACGGCCCGAGCCTCTTCATCTGGGGCCTCGTGCTGGCCCTCGCGATCGGCGGCGTCCTGCTCTTCGCCGAGCGCCACCTCGACGGCGGCTCGTCGGCGTTCGCCGGCCAGGCGTCCGCGGTGCCCGGCACGGACGCGGAGAGCGCCGCGGTCGCGGCCCGCCGCGAGCACACCGAGGTCTACCCGCTGATGATGTTCGCGGTCTTCGGGATGATGCTCTTCCCGGCGGCCAACGACCTGCTGACGATGTTCGTCGGCCTCGAGGTGCTCTCGCTGCCGCTCTACCTGCTGTCCGGACTGGCGCGCCGTCGCCGCCTGCTGAGCCAGGAGGCGGCCCTCAAGTACTTCCTCCTCGGCGCCTTCTCGTCCGGCTTCTTCCTCTACGGCGCCGCGCTGCTCTACGGCTACGCCGGCTCGATGGACTTCGCCGCGATCAACGAGGCGGTCCGCAACGACGTCGGCAGCAGCAGCCTGCTGCTCATCGGCACCGGCCTGCTGTCGGTCGGCCTGCTCTTCAAGGTCGGCGCGGTCCCGTTCCAGGCGTGGACCCCCGACGTCTACCAGGGCGCCCCGACCCCGGTCACCGCGTTCATGGCGGCCGGCACCAAGGTCGCCGCGTTCGGCGCGATCATGCGCCTGTTCTACGTCGCGCTCGGCGCGGACCGCTGGTCGTGGCAGCCGATGCTGTGGATCATCGCGATCCTGTCGATGTTCGTCGGCGCCGCGCTGGCCATCACGCAGAGCGACATCAAGCGGCTGCTGGCCTACTCGTCCGTCGCGCACACCGGCTTCATCCTCACCGGCGTCCTCGGCCTGCAGGCCTCCGACCAGCTCGCCGTCGGCGAGATCACGTCGGTCCAGGCGGTGCTGTTCTACCTGACGACCTACGGCTTCGCGACGCTCGGCGCCTTCGCGGTCGTCAGCCTGGTCCGCGACGCCGGTGGCGAGACGACCGCGATCGAGCGCTGGGCCGGGCTCGGCAAGGAGTCGCCCGTCGTGGCGGCGGTCTTCGCCTTCTTCCTCCTCGCGATGGCGGGCATCCCGCTCACCTCCGGGTTCGTCGGCAAGCTGGCCGTCTTCTCGGTGGCGCTCGCCGCCGGCGCGTGGCCGGTCGTGGTCGCCGCCGTGATCGCGAGCATCGTGGCCGCGTACCTCTACATCAAGGTCATCAAGGTCATGTACTTCGACGAGCCGGTCGGCGACGGCCCGAGCGTCGCGTACCCCTCGGTGCTGACCGCGACCACCATCGCGGTCGGCGCGGCGGTGACGCTGGTGCTCGGCGTGCTGCCGGGCCCGGTGCTCGACCTCGCGGCCGTTGCAGGAGAATTCATCAGGTGAGCGACTCGCCCCTCGCCCTGCCCGTCGTCGACGCCGAGCTCGAGCAGCGGCTCGTCGGTCGGCTGGCACGCATCGAGGAGCTGCTCGCCGAGCACTGCCGGGGACGCACCCCCTACGTCACGCAGGCCGCGACCCACCTGATGACGGCCGGCGGCAAGCGCTTCCGACCGCTGCTGGTGCTGCTCGCCGCCGAGGCCGGCCCGAACCCCGACGCCGAGGAGGTGCACACCGCGGCCTGCGTCGTGGAGCTCACCCACGTCGCCTCGCTCTACCACGACGACGTGATGGACGAGGCCGCGCTGCGCCGCGGCGCCGACACCGCCAACGCCCGCTGGGACAACCACGTCGCGATCCTCACCGGTGACTTCCTCTTCGGGAAGTCGTCCGAGCTGACCGCCGACCTCGGCCCCGACGCCGTACGCATCCAGGCGCAGACGTTCACCAGCCTCGTCGAGGGCCAGATCCTCGAGACCGTGAAGCCCGGGCCCGGCGAGGACCCGCTGGCCCACTACCTCGAGGTCGTCGCCGGCAAGACCGGCTCGCTGATCGCGACCTCGGCCCGCTACGGCGCGATGTTCTCCGGCGCGACCCCCGAGGTCGTCGAGGCGCTGCGGGCCTACGGCGAGATCGTCGGCTCGGCCTTCCAGCTCTCCGACGACATCCTCGACATCGCCTCCGAGTCGGTCACCTCCGGCAAGACCCCCGGCACCGACCTCCGCGAGGGCGTGCCGACGCTCCCGGTCCTGATGGCCCAGGCGTCGACGGACCCCGCGGACGCCCGGCTCCTCGAGCTGCTCGGCCGCCCGCTCACCGACGACGTCCGAGCACGCCGAGGCCCTCGACCTGCTCCGCGAGCACCCGGCGATGGACCAGGCCAAGGCCTACGTCCTCGGCCAGACGACCGAGGCGAAGAAGCGGCTCGAGGCCCTCGAGCCCGGCCCCGCGCGTACGGCCCTCGAGTCCTTCGCCGACGTGGTCGCCACCCGCTCCTCCTGACCCCGCCGAGCGGTGGTCGAGCCACATTCCACGCGCTCGGACTGTGGGTGGACCACCGCTCGCCCGCGTGTCGTACGCCGACTCGCCCGTGGGCGGTGGTGGAGCCACATTCGGCGGCCACGGAGTGTGGGTGGACCACCGCTCCGGCCGGGCGCCGCCTCAGGCGGCGGAGGCGTGGGCGACGAGCCGCAGCTGCTGGCGCCGGTGGTTGAGCGCCTCGATGGTGAAGACCACCAGCGCGAGCCAGACCAGGCCGAAGCCGATCCAGCGGCTGGCGGGCATCGCCTCGTCGAAGACGGTGAGGCCGAGGGCGAACTGGATCGTCGGTGCGAGGTACTGCAGCAGGCCGAGGGACACCATCGAGACCCGGATCGCGGCCGCGCCGAACAGCATGAGCGGCACGGCCGTGATGATGCCGGTGGTGGTGAAGAGGAGCGCGTGGCCGGTCCCGTGCGAGCCGAAGTTGGACGCCCCGGTCGAGATCAGCCACACGATGTACGCCACCGCGAACGGCGTCAGCACCACGGTCTCGACCGTGATGCTCTCGACCGCGCCCACCCCGGCCTGCTTCTTGAGCAGTCCGTAGGTGCCGAACGAGAAGGCGAGGAGGAGCGCGATCCACGGCGGGCGGCCGTAGTCGACCGCCAGCACGACCACCGCCACGAAGGCGATCGCCATCGCCATCCACTGCAGCCGCCGGAGCCGCTCGCCGAGGACGAACACGCCCATCAGCACCGTCACGAGCGGGTTGATGAAGTAGCCGAGGGCGGTCTCCACGACCCGGCCGTTGTTGACGCCCCAGATGTAGCCGCCCCAGTTGAGCGTGATGACCACGGCGGCGCAGCAGATGAGCAGCAGCCGGTGCCGGTCGCGCAGCAGGGCCTTGAGCTGCGGCAACCGGCGCAGCAGGACGACCAGCACGACCATGACCAGGCTCGACCACGCGATGCGGTGCGCCAGGATCTCGATGGCGCCGCCCGGCTCGAGCAGGGTCCAGTAGAGCGGGAAGGTGCCCCACATGACGTAGGCCAGCGCGCCGAGCAGCAGTCCGCGGCGGCTATCTGGCACTCCGGGAGTCTAGGGCGGCGATGTCGCCTACGATGGGGCGGTCCGGGGTTGGGACCCCGCGTCACCCGAACGTCATCGTCTCTCGAGGGGGAGTTCAACATGCGGAAGTTCCGCGCCGTCCTGGCAGCACTCATCGCTGCGCTGCTCGTCGGAGGTGTGCTCGCGACGAGCGCCACCGCCGGCTCGCTGCCGAAGCGCATCATCGACGAGGTGCCGCCGGGCACCAAGCAGGTCTCCTACAACGCCTTCAAGCTCAAGGGCACCGTGATGGAGCCGCAGGTCGACGGCACCCTGCTGCCCTACGCCAACCAGAAGGTGAAGATCCACAAGAAGAAGTGCGGCACCTGCAAGTGGAAGACGGTCAAGAAGATCAAGACCGACGCCACCGGTGCCTACAAGACCAAGATCTACGCGCCCGAGAAGGGTCGCTGGAAGTGGCGCTCGAAGGTCGACCACTCCAACGGCTTCGGCAACACCAAGGGCAAGGTCTGGACGCTCTACTTCGACTGACCCCGCGACTGCCGGACGATCAGAGGATCGTCCAGGTGTCGCCGCCGCCGATCAGCGCCGCCAACCGGGCGGACTGGTCGGCGGTGTCGTCGTCGGACACCCCGCTGCGCGAGATCGCGACCTGCTCGCGTGCCTGGTCGTCGTACGTCGGTCGCTCGACCTGGCGGAAGATGCCGATCGGCGAGGTGTTGAGGTAGCCCGAGTCGGTCAGCCGCGAGATCGCGAAGGCCATCGTCGGGTCGGGGCTGTGGGCGTCGTGGACGACGATGTCCGTCGCGGCCACGTCGGCGGTCGCCACGATCTTCACGCCGCCGGTCTCCTCGTCGCGCACCAGCGCCTTGCGCCCGTCCGTCGAGCGGGCCCCGAACGTGACGGGCTCGCCGTGCACGAGCGGGATGAGGGCGTCGGCCTTGGTCTCGGGCTTCTTGATCGCGTCGAAGGCGCCGTCGTTGAAGATCGGGCAGTTCTGGTAGATCTCGACCAGCGACGTGCCGCGGTGGGCGGCGGCCGCGGCGAGGACCGCCGTGAGGTGCTTGCGGTCGGAGTCGATGGTGCGCGCCACGAAGGTCGCCTCCGCGCCGAGCGCGAGCGACACCGGGTTGAACGGGTGGTCGAGCGAGCCCATCGGGGTCGACTTGGTGACCTTGCCGGTCTCCGAGGTGGGGGAGTACTGCCCCTTGGTCAGGCCGTAGATCCGGTTGTTGAACAGCAGGATCGTCATGTTCACGTTGCGGCGCAGCGTGTGGATCAGGTGGTTGCCGCCGATCGACAGCGCGTCGCCGTCGCCGGTGACGACCCACACCGAGAGGTCCTCGCGCGCGGTGGCGATGCCCGTGGCGATCGACGGCGCGCGACCGTGGATCGAGTGCATGCCGTAGGTGTCGAGGTAGTAGGGGAAGCGCGACGAGCAGCCGATGCCGGAGACGAAGACGATGTTCTCGCGGCGCAGGCCGAGGTCGGGCAGGAACGACTGGACGGCCTTGAGCACGGCGTAGTCGCCGCAGCCGGGGCACCAGCGCACCTCCTGGTCGGAGGTGAACTCCTTGCCGGTCTGCGCGGCGTCCTCGGCGGTGCGTCGGCACCAGCTCCGTGCCGGAGCGCAGGGCGGGGAGTCCGAGCTCGGTGGCTCATCAGATGTGCTCCTTCTGGGTGGGCTCGCCCCAGACGCCCAGCTCGATGTCGATGCCCTCGGCCTGGCCGACCAGCTCGCCGATGGCGTGGGCGAGCTCGGTGGCCTTGAGGGGCAGTCCGCGGACGTGGTTGTAGCCGACGGCGTCGACGAGGTACTTCCCGCGCAGCAGCAGCGACAGCTGGCCGAGGTTCATCTCGGGCACGAGCACCTTGTCGTAGCGCTTGAGGACCTCGCCGAGGTTGCTCGGGAAGGGGTTGAGGTGGCGCAGGTGGGCCTGGGCGACGTGGTAGCCGGCCTTGCGCACGCGGCGTACGCCGGCGCCGATCGGGCCGTAGGTCGAGCCCCAGCCGATGACGAGCACCTTGGCCTCGCCCGACGGGTCGTCGACCTCGAGCAGGGGGATGGTGTCGGCGATGCGGTCGACCTTGGCCTGGCGGGTGCGGACCATGAAGTCGTGGTTGGCCGGGTCGTAGGAGATGTTGCCGTGCCCGTCGCCCTTCTCGAGCCCGCCGATGCGGTGCTCGAGGCCCGGGGTGCCGGGGATCGCCCACGGGCGGGCCAGGGTCGCCTCGTCGCGGAGGTAGGGCCAGAACTCCGCCTCGTCGCCCGAGCCGTGGTTCTTCTCGGTCGCGAAGTCGGGGTCGATGACGGGCAGCTCGTCGACCGTCGGGACCCGCCACGGCTCGGAGCCGTTGGCGAGGTAGCCGTCGGAGAGGAGCAGCACGGGCGTGCGGTAGGTGACGGCGATCCGGGCCGCCTCGACCGCGGCGGCGAAGCAGTCGCCGGGCGACTGCGGGGCCACGATCGGCACCGGCGCCTCGCCGTTGCGGCCGAACATCGCCTGCAGCAGGTCGGCCTGCTCGGTCTTGGTGGGCAGGCCGGTGGAGGGGCCGCCGCGCTGGACGTCGACGACGACGAGCGGGAGCTCGGTCATCACGGCGAGGCCGATGGCCTCGGACTTGAGCGCCACGCCGGGGCCCGAGGTGGAGGTGACGCCGAGGTGGCCGGCGTACGACGCCCCGATGGCGGCACCGACGCCGGCGATCTCGTCCTCGGCCTGGAACGTCGTGACGCCGAAGGACTTGTGCTTCGACAGCTCGTGGAGGATGTCGGAGGCCGGGGTGATCGGGTAGGTGCCGAGGAACAGCGGCAGGCCGGACTGCACGCTGCCGGCGACCAGGCCGTAGGCGAGCGCGAGGTTGCCGGTGATGTTGCGGTAGGTGCCGGGCGGCATCACGGCCGGCTTGATCTCGTACTGGACCGCGAAGGCCTCGGTCGTCTCGCCGAAGTTCCAGCCGGCCTTGAACGCGGCCACGTTGGCGTCGCGGATGTCGGGCACCTTGGCGAACCGCTTGGCGAGGAACGAGGTCGTCGGGTCGGTCGGGCGGCCGTACATCCACGACAGGAGGCCGAGGGCGAACATGTTCTTCGCGCGCGAGGCGTCCTTGCGGGAGAGGCCGAACTCCTTGACCGCCTCGATCGTCATGCCGGTGAGGTCGACGGTGTGGAGGGCGTAGGCGTCGAGGCTGTCGCCGTCGAGCGGGTTGTCCTGGTAGCCGGCCTTGGTCAGGTTGCGCGCGGTGAAGTCGTGGGTGTCGACGATGATCGTCGCGCCCTTGTGCAGGTCGCCGAGGTTGGCGCGCAGCGCCGCGGGGTTCATCGCGACGAGCACGTCGGGGGCGTCGCCCGCGGTGAGGATGTCGTGGTCGGCGAAGTGGACCTGGAACGACGAGACGCCGGGCAGGGTGCCCTGGGGCGCCCGGATCTCGGCGGGGAAGTTGGGCAGCGTCACCAGGTCGTTGCCGAAGGCCGCGGTCTCCTGGGTGAAGCGGTCGCCGGTGAGCTGCATGCCGTCGCCGGAGTCCCCGGCGAACCGGATGATGACGCGATCCAGCTGCTTGACCTGCTTGGCCGATCCACTCACCTGTGCCCTGCTTCCCTGCGCGCAATCCGTGTGTTCCGGGGACGTTCCCCCGCCCTCCACAGTAGTCGCGCGCGGGTGGTCTGGACGGCCCTCCCCACGTGATGGACGCCTCCTCCACGCGTGGCACGGCCGGGCGTGATCCACGACACGCGTCCGAACGACGGCCAATGTCATTGACATCCATAAAGTCATGTATCTTTCTCGACATTGCTCACCGATCAAGAAAGTCGAGATCCCCCCATGCAGATCCGTTCACGTGCCGCTCTCGCGGCCGCACTCGTCGGGGCACTGGCCCTCTCCGCCTGCTCGCCCGGCGGCGCCAGCAGTGAGGACGACGCGGACAACACCATCTCCATCGTCGGCTTCGCGGTCCCCGAGGCGGCCAACAAGACCATCGCCGACCGAGTTCAACAAGACCGACGAGGGCGAGGGCGTGCAGTTCCAGACGTCCTACGGCGCCTCCGGCGACCAGAGCCGCGCGGTCGTCGCCGGCCTCAAGGCCGACTACGTCCACTTCTCCGTCCCGACCGACGTGACCCGCCTGGTCGACGAGGGCCTCGTGGCCGACGACTGGGACGCGGGCGAGAACAAGGGCGTCGTGTCCCGCTCGGTCGTCGTCTTCGGCGTCCGCGACGGCAACCCCAAGAACATCAAGACCTGGGACGACCTGGTCAAGCCCGGCGTCGAGATCGTCACCCCGAACCCCGCGTCCTCGGGCGCCGCCCGCTGGAACGCCCTCGCCGCCTACGGCCAGGTCATCAGCGACGGTGGCACCGAGGAGGAGGCCGACCGACTACGTCAACAAGTTCTTCAAGAACGTCGTCTCGCTGCCCAGCAGCGGCCGTGACGCCACCACCGCGTTCCTCGGCGGCACCGGCGACGTGCTCATGGCCTACGAGAACGAGGCCATCCTCGCCGCGCAGAACGACGAGGGCTTCGAGTACGTCCTCCCGGACACCACGCTGCTCATCGAGAACGCCGGCGCCATCCTCAAGGACGCCTCCGCGCCCTCGCAGGCCTGGCTCGACTTCGTCCTCTCCGACGAGGGCCAGAAGCAGTTCGCCCTCACCGGCTTCCGCCCGATCCGCGACGACGTCGACTACGGCGGCACCGTCGAGGGCGCGACCGACCCGTCCAACCCGTTCCCCGAGGTCCCGACACCTGCTCACCGTCGACGACGACTTCGGTGGCTGGGACGAGGTGTCGACGAAGTTCTTCGACGAGGAGAACGGCCTGATCTTCACCGCCATCCTGCGGCGCCGGCCTCTCGCTCGAGTGAGCTGACCGACCTCCACATGACCTCGACTGAGATCGCACGCGGTCCGACCGGCGAGGACTCCTCGCCGGTCGGGCCCGCGCTCCACGCTGACGCGGTCGTCGGGCTCGGGCTCGGCATCGCCATGATCTGGTTCAGCGCGCTGGTCCTGATCCCCCTGATCGCCGTGGTCGTCACCGCGCATCGACGGCGGCTGGACCGTCTTCTGGAACACCATCACCAACGGCCAGACCCTGGCCGCCATCCGGCTCACGGTCTTCACCGCCGCTGGGCGTCACGGTCGTCAACGTCGTCATGGGCCCGCTCATCGCGTGGGTCCTGGTGCGCGACCGCTTCTGGGGCAAGCGGTCCTCGAGGTGATGATCGACATCCCGTTCGCCCTGCCGACGATCGTCGCCGGCCTGGTGCTGCTCTCGCTCTACGGCACCGACAGCCCGCTGGGCATCGACATCGCCAACGCGCGTCCGGCCGTCTTCCTCGCCTTCCTGTTCGTCACGCTCCCGTTCGTCGTCCGCATGGTCCAGCCGGTGCTGGAGGAGCTCGACGCGCGACGTCGAGGAGGCCGCGGCCTCCCTGGGCGCGAGCCGGTTCACCACCTTCCGGCGCATCATCCTGCCGAGCCTGACGCCCGCGATCGCGGCCGGCGCGGCCCTGTCCTTCGCCCGCGGCGTCAGCGAGTACGGCTCGCTGGTGCTGCTGTCGGGCAACCTCCCCTTCAAGACCGAGGTCACCTCCGTGCGCATCCTGAGCAGCATCGAGAACGACAACGTGCCGGCGGCCGCCGCCGTCGCGACGATCCTGCTGGCCATCTCGCTCGCCGTGATCGTGCTGCTCGACGTCCTCCAGAGGCGGGTGGCTGCACGTGGCTGACACCCTGATGCCCGCGATCGTCGAGGCGCCGCCCGTCGAGGAGCGTCGCCGACCGCCGCGGGTCCGCAGGACCCCGATGACCTACGTCCTCCGCTTCATCGCCACGGCCTACCTCTTCTTCCTGGTCGCCTGGCCGGTGTCGCTGGTCGTCACGCACACCTTCGACGGACGGGCTTCGCCTCGATCCAGTCGCTCCTCGACGACCCCGACACGGTCGTCGCGCTCGCAGCTGAGTGCGTACGTCGCCGTGTTCTCCGTCGTGATCAACACGCGTCTTCGGCGTGGGGATCTCGCTGCTGCTGGTGCGCCAGCGAGTTCCCCGGCAAGCGGGTGCTCAACGCGCTGCTCGACATCCCGCTGTCGGTCTCGCCGATCGTGGTCGGCCTGGCGCTCGTGCTGGTCTACGGCGGCCGCAACGGCTGGTTCGGGCCGGCCCTGTCGAGCATCGGCTTCCAGGTCATCTTCTCCACCCCGGGCATCATCATGGCGACGACCTTCGTCGCCCTGCCGCTGATGATCCGCGAGGTCGTGCCGGTGCTCGAGGAGATCGGCATCGAGCAGGAGCAGGCCGCCCAGAGCCTCGGCGCCAACGCGCTGCAGCGCTTCTGGCGGATCACCCTGCCGTCCATCAAGTGGGGGATCGTGTACGGCGTCGTGCTGACGCTGGCCCGCTCGCTCGGCGAGTTCGGCGCGGTCAAGGTCGTCTCGGGCAACGTCCTCGGCCAGACCCGCACCGCCACCCTCGTCGGTCGAGGAGAAGTACCTGCAACTTCGACCAGCAGGGCGCCTACGCGACCGCGTTCCTCCTGGCGATGGTCTCGGTGGCCTGCATCGTCGTCGTCGCCATCATCCGTCCCAAGAACCACGCCTGAGCCCCGGCTCAGGCATCCCGAGAACCCCGAAAGGTCACCCCCATGAGCATCGAAGTACGCGGGCTGAACAAGAAGTTCGGCGACTTCGTCGCGCTGGACGACGTCAACGTCTCGATCCCGACCGGCCAGCTCACCGCGCTCCTCGGCCCGAGCGGTGGCGGCAAGTCCACCCTGCTGCGGATCATCGCCGGCCTGGAGAAGGGCGACAGCGGCACGGTCGAACATCGAGGGCGTCGACGCGACGCACCTGCCGGCGCAGAAGCGCAACGTCGGCTTCGTGTTCCAGCACTACGCCGTCTTCAAGCACATGACGGTCGCCAAGAACGTCGCCTTCGGCCTCGAGATCCGCAAGCGCCCCAAGGACGAGATCGCGCACCGGGTCGACGAGCTGCTCAAGCTCGTGCACCTCTCGCAGTTCTCCCACCGGCTGCCCTCGCAGCTCTCCGGCGGCCAGCGCCAGCGCATGGCGCTCGCCCGGGCGCTCGCGGTCGAGCCGACCGTGCTGCTGCTCGACGAGCCGTTCGGTGCGCTCGACGCGAAGGTCCGCAAGGAGCTGCGCGACTGGCTGCGCCGCCTGCACGACGACGTGCACGTGACCACCGTCTTCGTGACCCACGACCAGGAGGAGGCCCTCGAGGTCGCCGACGAGATCGTGGTCATCAACGAGGGCCGGGTCGAGCAGGTCGGCACGCCCGACCAGCTCTACGACGAGCCCGCCAACGACTTCGTGATGTCCTTCCTCGGCGAGGTCACCCACCTCGGCGGCGTCTCGCTGCGCCCGCACGACATCGAGCTGGACGTCCGCCCGCGCACGGCCGGCGGCGTCGAGGGCACGATCTCGCGGATGGTCCGGATCGGCTTCGAGGTGCGCCTGACCGTCCTCACCGTCGACGGCGACGAGGTGTCCGTCGTGATCACCCGCACCCACGCGCGCTCGTACGGTCTGGAGGAGGGCAGCACCGTGTGGCTCACCCCTGCGGATGGCGCCACGGTCATCCCGCGGATGGTGGCGGCGAGCTGAGCGCGTCTCACCCCGCGAAGCGTGTTCGCGGCGGTTCGCAGCGGCTAGCGTCGGCTCGTGACCATCACCACGACCACCGACGAGCTGTGGGCCGCGGTCGAGACCTTCGACGCCGAGACGGCCGAGATCGCCCTCGCCCGGCTCTTCTGGGACGTGCCGCTGTCGGGTGCCGTCACCGGCGTCGTGCTGCCCTTCCTGCGGGAGGTCGGTGACCGCTGGGAGGCGGGCACCCTGTCGGTCGCGCACGAGCACTTCGTCAGCGACATGCTCCGCCGCAAGCTCTCGGCGCTGTCGTCGGTGCCGCCCCACCAGGTCCTCGCGGACGCGTCCGCGCCCTCGCCGGTCGTGCTGCTCGCCTGCCCGCCGGGGGAGCGCCACGACCTGGTGCTGCTCTGCGTGGCGCTGATGCTCCGCGAGCGCGGCGTACGACCCCGCTTCCTCGGTGCCGACACCCCGATCCCGGCCGTGGTGACGGCCGCCCGCGCGGCCAACGCCGACGCGGTCGTGCTGGCCGCGACCAGGTCGACGGCGCGACGTGCTCGCTCAGCGGTAGTTGGTGAACTGCACCGCGAAGTCGTAGTCCTGCGACTTCACGAGCTGCTGCACGGCCTGGAGGTCGTCGCGCTTCTTCGACGAGACGCGGAGCTCGTCGCCCTGCACCTGCGCCTTGACGCCCTTGGGGCCCTCGTCGCGGATCAGCTTGGAGATCTTCTTGGCGTCCTCGGAGGTGATGCCCTCCTTGAGCGCGATGTCGATCTTGGAGACCTGGCCGGACTGGCGCGGCTCGGAGGTGTCGAGGATCTTCAGGCTCTGGTTGCGCTTGATGAGCTTGTCCTGGAAGACGCTGAGGACCGCGCTCGCGCGGTCGTCGGCCGAGGCGGTGATCTCGATCGCCTGCTCGCCCTTCCACTCGATGCTCGCGCCGGTGCCCTTGAAGTCGAAGCGGGTGGCGATCTCGCGAGCGGCCTGGCTCAGGGCGTTGTCGACCTCCTGGCGGTCCAGCTTGCTCACGATGTCGAAGCTCGAGTCGGCCATGGTGGTGCCTCCTTGCGGGGGATTCGTGGGGCCGCCGGGGGTGCCCGGCGATTCGTAGCGGTGTCCGTGGGTTGCTATTGTTCCGCACGCCCCGGCAGGTTGCCCGAGCGGCCAAAGGGAGCTGACTGTAAATCAGCCGGCAACGCCTACAGAGGTTCGAATCCTCTACCTGCCACTGGACGGATCCTCGCTCCAGTCGCCAGACCCCCGCACCGCGTGCGGGGGTCTCGTGCGTTGTGGGCCGGCTCCGGTCTCGCCGTGGCGCGAGCACTGTCCCGCGAGGTCCGGCCACCGGCATGATGGGGGCATGACGGACGCACAGCCACGGATCCTCGTCATCGGCGAGGCGCTCGTCGACGTCGTGCCCGACAGCGACGGCCAGCCGCAGGACTTCCCGGGCGGGAGCCCGGCCAACGTCGCGATCGCTCTCTGCGCGGCTCGGCCGCGAGGTCCGGTTGGTGACCCTGCTCGGCGACGACGACCGCGGCGCGGCGGTGCGCGCGTGGCTGGAGGCGAGCGACGTCACCGTGCTGTCGCGGCCCACCGCCAGCGGGCGTACGTCGAGCGCAGCGGTCACCCTCGACGAGACCGGCGCGGCGTCCTACGTCTTCGACCTCGACTGGCACCTCGACGAGGTCACCGAGACCGGTGACGTGCTCCACGTCGGGTCGATCGCGACCGTGCTCGATCCCGGCGCCGACGCCGTCCTCGACGCGGTCCGCGCCCACCGCGGCCGCGCGCTCGTCTCGCTCGACCCCAACGCCCGACCCGCCATCACCCCCGACCGCGCCGGCCCCGTCGCGCGGGTCGAGGAGCTGGTCACCCTCTCCGACGTGGTCAAGGTCAGCGACGAGGACCTCCACTGGCTCCACCCCGACGACCGACCCGGTCGCGACCGCCACTCGCTGGGCGGGCGTCGGTCCCGGGCTGGTCGTCGTCACCCGCGGCGGCGACGGCGCGGTCGCCGTACGTCCCGACGGCACGACGCTCGAGGTCCCGGGCGTGCCCGTCGCCGTGGCCGACACGGTGGGCGCCGGCGACACCTTCAGCGGCGTCCTCGTCGACGCGCTGCTCGGGCTCGGGGTCCGCGGCGGCGACGACCTGCGTGCGCTCTCGGACCGGGACGTGCTCGGTGCCGTGACGACGGCCGCGATCGGCGCGGCGATCAACGTCTCCCGGCCCGGGGCGAACCCGCCGTCGCGGGCGGAGCTCGACGCCGCCCTCGGGACCGGGGAGTGACCCAGCCGAGACCGACGCGGCAATGGCAGGTCCACGACATCGGGAAGAGGCGGGCCTGGGTCATCTGGGGCGTCGCGATCTCGGTCTACGTCCTGGCGGTGTTCCACCGCAGCTCGCTCGGCGTCGCCGGACTCATCGCGGCCGACCGCTTCGACATCAGCGCGACCAGCCTGGCGACGTTCACCGTGCTGCAGCTGGTCGTGTACGCCGGCATGCAGGTGCCGGTCGGCGTGCTGCTCGACCGGTTCGGCTCGCGGGCGATGCTGATCTGGGGGCTGTCGCTGATGACCGTCGGCCAGCTCGGCTTCGCCTTCTCCGAGTCCTTCGCCGCGGCCGTCGCGGCCCGTGCGGTCGTGGGCGCCGGCGACGCGATGATCTTCGTCAGCGTGATCCGGATCGTGACGGTGTGGTTCCTGGTCCGCCAGGCGCCGATGGTCACGCAGGTCACCGGGCTCACCGGCCAGCTGGGCGCGATCGCGGCGGCCGGCCCCCTGTCGTACCTCCTCCACGCCCTCGGCTGGACGCGCGCCTTCGCGCTCACCTCGAGCGTCGGCGTCGTGCTGCTCGTCGCGGTGCTCGCGCTGGTCAAGGACTCGCCCTACCGCCGCAGCGACGTCGTCGCCATCAAGCTCCGCGCGCTCGCGCAGTCGGTGCGCACGGTCTGGGGCAACCCGGGCACGCGGCTGGGCATGTGGTCCCACTTCGTCTCGCAGTTCTCCGCGACCGTCTTCGCGCTGCTGTGGGGCTACCCGTTCCTCGTGCAGGGTCTCGGCTGGTCGGCCAGCGGCGCGAGCACGCTGCTCATGGCGATGACGGCCTGGGCGGTGGTGAGCGGGCTGGTGCTCGCACGGCTCGTGGCGCGGCTGCCCTACTACCGCTCGTTCATCGTGACCGGCGTGGTGGCGGGGATGGTCGTGCCGTGGACGGCGGTCCTGCTCTGGCCCGGCGCGGCGCCGGCGTGGCTCGTCGTGCTGATGGCCTTCGCCACCGCCAGCGGCGGACCGGCTGCGATGGTCGGCTTCGACCTCGCGCGCTCCTTCACGCCCGCGCACGCGATCGGCCGGGCCAACGGCCTGGTCAACGTCGGCGGCTTCACCGCCTCGCTGCTGGTGATGGGCCTGATCGGCGTCGTGCTCGACCTGTCGTCGAGCGGCGGGATGGACTCGTACACGCTCGACGACTTCAAGCTCGCGATGGCGGTGCAGTACGCCTTCTGGGCGCTCGGCGTCGTCCAGGTCCTCCGCTACCGCCGGCGCGGGCTCGCCCACCTCGCCCGCGTCCACCCGGGCTCGGTCGAGCAGATGCGCGCGGGTCAGCCCTTCGTGCACCCGGGGATCGGGACCGAGGGCGTCTGAGCGTGCGTCATGGGAATCTCCGGTGCGAACCGCGGAATCTCATGACGCAAACCTGGGTCAGCCGGGCTCGCCGTCGTCGTCGGGGTCGAGGTCGCCGGTCGGGTCCTCCGCGGACGGGTCCTCGAGGTAGTCGCCGCCGACCGGGTGGCCCTGCCAGGAGACCATCCGCCAGCCCGCGTCGAAGTCGCCCTCGAGCACGATGAGGGCGGTGTTGTGGAGCGGCTCGGTCGGCGGGGGAGCGTCGGGGTGAGGTTCCATCCGCGTCGAGACCCACGTGCGGAGGGCGGCGCCGTGGCTGACGATGAGTGCCGCCTCGTGGCCGGCCTCGACGATCGTGCGGACCGCCGCGTCGAAGCGCGCGAGGAACTCCTCGCCCGTCTCGCTGCCGGGCATCCGGCGCGTGAGGTCGCCCTCGAGCCACGCCGCGACGGAGCCGATGTAGCCGGCGACGGAGTCGTGGTCGGCGGCCATCTCGAAGTCGCCCGCCTGGATCTCCTCGAGCCCGTCGAGCTGCGTCAGCCCGAGCCCGCGGGCCTCGGCCGTGGGGGCGGCGGTCTGGTGCGTACGCACCCGGCTGGAGACGTAGACCGCCTCGATCGTCTCGTCGGCGATCGCCTTCGCTGCCGCGACCGCCTGGGCACGGCCGAGGTCGGTGAGGTCGAGGCCGGGGTGCGCGGTGTCGAGCTCGCCGGAGACGTTGGCGTGCGTCTGGCCGTGCCGCATCAGCAGGAGTCGCACAGGGGTCCTCAGTTGTTGAAGGGGGAGGTCTTGGACGAGGCCAGCTCGAAGGCCTCCTCGAGCGAGACGCCCTCGAGCGCCTCCTCGATGTCCGTGCCGACGTGGCTGACCTCGGTGCCGCGCTCGAGCGGGACGAGGGTGTGGACCAGCCGGTCGTCGTAGGTGTGGACCATCGTGAAGGACTGGGCGGCGTCGACGCCCGAGACGAAGCGGTCGACCGGGGCCGGGTCGCTGGTGTAGCAGCTCGCCGAGGCCACGGACACGGGTACGCCGGCGAAGGTGGACCACGTCGACATGTGGAGGTGGCCGGCCAGGATCCCGCGCACGTCCGTGCCCGCGATGACGTCGGCCAGCGACTGCTGGTCGTGCAGCTCGATCAGCTCGGCCGCCCGCAGCATCGGCAGGGGCAGCGGCGGGTGGTGCATCGCGAGGAGCGTGCCGTGCTCGGCGGGCGTGGCCAGGACGTCGGCCAGCCAGGCCAGCTGCTCGGGCCGCAGCTCGCCGTGGTGGTAGCCGGGGACGCTGGTGTCGAGGGCGACGATCCGCAGCCCGTCGACCTCGTGCACCCGGTCCTGGAAGCCGGCGTCGTCGGAGTCGTAGAGGCCGCGGGCGAAGGGCGCGCGCTCGTCGTGGTTGCCCATCGTCCAGACCACGATCGCGCCCATCTCGGCGGCGGCCGGCTCGACGATCGAGCGCAGCGTCGCGTACGCGTCGGGTGCGGCCTGGTCGGCGAGGTCGCCGGTGAAGACGAGCGCCCGGGGAGCGGGGCGTACGGCAGCGAGCCGCTCGATCGCGCGGCGCAGGTGGGCGACGTTGTCGACGACGCCGTAGTGCAGGCCGCCCTCGGTGATCAGGTGCGGGTCGGACAGGTGTGCGATGGCGTGCCGTGGAGCGGCGTACTGGCCGAGCTGTTTCACGGGCGCCAGCCTAGGACCCGGTCCACAGTGGACTAGCGCGCCGGCAGGATGCGACCGGACACCTCGCCGAGCGTGATCCGGCCACCGCCGGTGCCGGGCGCGGAGTAGCGCAGCACGACCTCGTCGCCGTCCTCGAGGAAGGTCCGTTCGCGACCGGCCGCGGTGAAGGGCTCCTTGCCGCCCCAGCACAGCTCCAGCAGCGAGCCACGCTGGTCCTTCTCCGTGCCGGAGATCGTGCCCGAGCCCCAGAGGTCGCCGGTGCGGACGCTCGCGCCGTTGACGGTGGTGTGGGCCAGCATCTGGGCCGGCGACCAGTACATGGTGCGGTAGGGCGGGCGCGCGACGACCTCGCCGTCGAGCACCACCTCGACCTCGATGTCGAGGCCGGCCGGTCCGTCGACCTGCAGGTAGTCGAGGACCTCGGGGTCCTGGCCGGGGAGGTCGGTCCAGGCCGCGCCGAGCGCGGCGAGCGGCGTCACCCAGGCGCTGATCGAGGTGGCGAAGGACTTGCCGAGGAACGGGCCGAGCGGGACGTACTCCCAGGCCTGGATGTCGCGCGCCGACCAGTCGTTGAGCCCGACGACGCCGAAGGTGTGGCGCGCGAAGTCGGCCGTGCTGACGCTGTCGCCCATCGCGGTGGGCACGCCGACGACGAAGCCGAGCTCGGCCTCGATGTCGAGCCGCTGCGACGGACCGTGGGTGGGCCGGTCGTCCGTCGGCGCCTTGCGCTGCCCGCTGGGTCGTACGACGTCGGTGCCCGAGACCACGACCGTGCCCGAGCGGCCGTGGTAGCCGACGGGGAGGTGCTTCCAGTTCGGCAGCAGCGGCTCCTGGTCGGGCCGGAACATCCGGCCCACGTTGGAGGCGTGGTGCTCGGAGGCGTAGAAGTCGACGTAGTCGCCGACGGTGAACGGCATCAGCATCCGCACCGAGTCGACGGGCGAGAGCGCGGGCTCGACCAGGTCGCGCTCGGTCTCGTCGGTCAGCAGGCCGGTGATCCACGCGCGGGTCGAGTCCCACACGGCCGGCCCAGCAGCCATGAACGGGTTGAGCGTCGGCTGGTCGAACAGCGCGTGCGTGTCGACCATGTCGGCCGCCGCGACGATGCTCAGGTCCAGCACGAAGTCGCCGATGCGCACGGCGACGCGCGGGTGCTCGCCGGAGCGGGCGAAGACGCCGTAGGGGAGGTGGTCGACGTCGAAGCCGGAGCCGGCCGCGCCGTCGACCCAGGTGGGGTGGCGGTGGTCATGGTGCCTCTTTCGGTCGGGGAGCAGTCCGAGGGAGATGAGGTCGTCGAGGGGCTCGGTCACCGAGCAGGAGCCGAAGGAGGTGAACCAGCGGCGGGCCGAGGAGATGTCGGTCGCGACCAGGGCGGCGCCGTCGCGCTGCTCGAGCGCGTCGGTCGCGTCGGCGACGGACCCGCCGTCCCACAGCACCTGGGTCGCGACGAGCACGTTGAGGAAGCCGTGCGCGCCACCGCCCTCGGGGTCGTGGCGGACGGCGCGGTGCAGGCCGGCGGTCGCCTTGAACCGGGTCTCGCGGTCGAGGGCCGCGTCGATCCACGCGGCGACGGTGGCGGAGTCGGGGACCAGGTCGTGGTCGAGGTTGCCCAGCCGGAGCTTGAGCCGGTGCTCGGACGCGGCGACCTCGTCGGCGGCGGCGAGCCACTGGGCGGTCGGCGGTCCGGGGATCTCGATGAAGAGGGGTACGTCGACCTCGGCGGCGCGGGCGGCCGCGTCGATCCGGCGGACGTTGCCGACGGGGTCGTCGGTGTCGCGCACGGCGATCTCGACGCGCGGCGCACCTCGAGGCCGATCCGCGCCGCGGCGCCCAGGGACCGGCGAGCTGGCCGGCGCCGCCGGTGACGACGACCGACAGGGGTGCGCCGAAGCCGCGGACGAGCGGGAGGTCGGTGTCGCGGAGGACGAAGCTGCCGACGAGGTCGGCGTACCACTCCTCGCGTCGCGAGCCGTAGGTCGCGGTGGCCTCGTGGAGCGGTGCGTCGCCCGGCGGGAAGATCGCCGCGTCGTCGATCAGCGCGCTCCAGTGCGACGGGAGGACTGGTGTCGGAGGAGGTGCCACGCCGCTACTCTAGCCATCGGATAGCGGACACCAGTGTCCGATGATCGGACGAATGGAGCGGACGATGGCCCACTACCGAGCAGTCGGGCGGCTGCCCCGCCAGCGCCACACGCAGCTGCGCGACGACGACGGCCACCTGTTCCGCGAGGAGCTGATGGGCGAGGAGGGCTTCTCCTCGGACTCGTCGCTGCTCTACCGCCGCGGCGTGCCGAGCGCGATCACCGACAGCACCGTGTGGGAGCTCGCCGACCAGTCGCGCACGCCCAACCACCCGCTCAAGCCGCGCCACCTCAAGCTGCACGACCTCGAGACGGGACTCGTGCCCGGTCGAGGGGCGCCGCCTCGTCCTCGGCAACAACGACGTGCGCATCGCCTACGTCGTCACCGGCACCGACCCGTCCCCGGTCTACCGCAACGCGATCGGTGACGAGTGCGTCTACGTCGAGTCCGGCAGCGGCACCGTCGAGACCGTCTTCGGCACGGTCGCCTACCGCGCCGGCGACTACGTGATCATCCCGCGCGCCACCGACCACCGCTGGGTGCCGGCCGAGCAGTCGCGGCTCTACGCGATCGAGGCCAACAGCCACATCCACCCGCCCAAGCGCTACCTCTCGCGCTTCGGCCAGCTGCTGGAGCACGCGCCCTACTGCGAGCGCGACCTCCACGGCCCCGAGGGCCTCGACGAGCTCGTCGCGGGCTGCCGCGACCTCACCGACGTCGAGGTGCTCGTGAAGCACCGCACCAGTGCAGGCATCGTCGGCACCCGGATGACGTACGCCACCCACCCCTTCGACGTGGTCGGCTGGGACGGCTGCCTCTACCCCTACACGTTCAACATCGAGGACTACATGCCGATCACCGGCAAGGTCCACCAGCCGCCGCCGGTGCACCAGGTCTTCGAGGGCTGGAACTTCGTGGTCTGCAACTTCCTGCCCCGCAAGGTCGACTACCACGAGCTCGCGATCCCGGTGCCCTACTACCACTCCAACGTCGACTCCGACGAGGTCATGTTCTACGTCGGCGGCGACTACGAGGCGCGCAAGGGCTCGGGGATCAACGTCGGCTCGATCAGCCTGCACCCCGGCGGCCACGCCCACGGTCCGCAGCCCAGCGCCATCGAGGCATCGCTCGGTGCGGAGTACTTCGACGAGTCCGCCGTCATGGTCGACACGTTCGCGCCGCTCGAGCTCGGCGAGGGCGGCATCGCCGCGGAGGACCCGGCGTACGCCTGGACCTGGGCAGGGCGGGGTCCCGACGCGTCCGGCGACGACGGCGGGCCGGCGGTCTTCAGCAACAGCTGAGATCGCAGTCGCGATGCCGCCCGGCTCCCTCCTGGGTGGTGTGATGTCCGGGTGACGACGGGGGAGCGGGTGGAGCCGTCGGTGCTCACGCCCCGAGCGGTCGCCCTGATCCCGCTCGTGCTGGCGATGCTGGCGATGATCGGGCCGTTCAGCATCGACACGCCCTTCCCGGCGTTCGCGGAGATGGGCGACGCGCTGCAGGTGTCGACCGCCGAGCTCCAGCTCGTCGTGACGGCGTACATGCTCGCGTTCGCGTCGATGAGCCTCTTCCACGGTCCGCTCTCCGACGCCGTCGGGCGCCGCCCGGTGATCATGGGCTCGCTGGCTCGTGTACGCCGTCGCGTCGGTGGCGTGCGCGTTCGCGCCGTCGCTGGAGTGGCTGCTCGTGGGCCGCGTCGCCCAGGGCCTGGCGGCCGGCGGCTCGACGATCGTCAGCCGCACCGTCATCCGCGACCTCTTCGACGGTCCGAAGGCCCAGCGGATGATGAGCCAGGTCGCGGTGATCTTCGGGGTGGCGCCCGCGATCGCGCCGATCGTGGGCGGGCTGCTGATCCAGGTCGGCCCGTGGCAGACCGTCTTCTGGTTCATGGCCGCCCTGGCCCTGCTGCTGGCCCTCGTCTCGGTGGTCCTGCTGCCGGAGAGCCACCCGCCCGAGAACCGCGTGCCGCTGCGCGTCGGCGAGATCTTCCGCGGGCTCGCCGAGGTCATGCGGGTGCCCGCCTTCCACCGGATGACCTGGGCGGCCACGCTCGTCTTCGGTGCGCAGTTCCTCTACATCGGCGGCGCCTCGATCTTCGTGGTCGACCTCCTCGGTGAGGGCGAGCTCGACTTCTGGAAGCTGTTCGTCCCGATGATCGGTGCCATGGTCGTCGGCTCGGTGATGAGCGGACGCTTCGGCCGGACGGTCACCAGCTCGCAGCTGATCACCCTGGGGTACGCCGTCAGCACGGCCGGTGCGGCGATCGGCGTCGTCGTCGCCCTCACGCCCGCCGGCGAGGTGCTGCCGTGGGCCGTGGTCGGGCATCTCCTTCGTGGCGTTCGGCAACGGGCTGGCCTTCCCCAACATCCAGATGCTGATGCTCGACCTCGTCCCCGCGCGCCGCGGCGCGGTGATGTCGGCGTCGACCTTCGTGACGCTCGTCTTCAACGCGGTCAGCGCGGCCGTCGTCGCGCCGTACGCCGGTCGCTCCGTGCTCGGCTTCGCCCTCGCGGCCGCCGCGAGCGTCGTCCTCGGCTGGGGCTGCTGGCAGTGGCACCGGGTGGCCGGACGCCGCGCCCTCGCGACCACCTGAGCGGTGGTCCAGCCACATTCCAAGGCGGGCGACTGTAGGTGGACCACCGCCCTGCCGCGTGTCGTACGCCGACTCGCCTGCGGGCGGTGGCTGACCCACAGTCCGTCGCACGGGAATGTGGGTGGACCACCGCTGGAGGGGCTGGCCTCAGGAC
>CAWCGM010000043.1:0-27607 GCA_963795095.1 uncultured Actinomycetota bacterium
CGCAGCTTCCTCGCGGCCGGCATGTTCCTCTTCGCCACCCTCGGCTTCATCGTCGTGCAGATCGACCGGCAGCGGAAGCAGCGCGCGCAGCAGGTCACGGGCTCGCGCACCGAGTACCTGCGCTACCTCGGCAACATCCGCAAGGTCGCGCGCGAGGCGGCCGACCAGCAGCGCCGCGCGCTCAACTGGCACCACCCCGAGCCGTCGGCGCTGCCGTCGCTCGCCGAGGACCGCACCCGGCTGTGGGAGCACACCGGCACCGACGACAACTTCCTGCACGTGCGCTACGGCCTGTGCTCGCAGCCGCTGTCGCTCGAGCTGGTGCCGCCGGAGAGCGCGCCCGTCGACCAGGTCGACCCGGCAGCCGCCTCCGCCCTCCACCGCCTGCTCGTCGTGCACCGGATCCAGCCCCACCTGCCGGCCTCGATCGACCTGCGCGCCTTCGACCGCATCGAGCTGTGCGGCGAGGCCGACGAGGCCCGCTCGACCGCGCGGGCGATGATCTGCTCGGCCACGGCCTTCCAGAACCCCGACCAGCTGATCGTCGCCGTGCTGAGCTCGGAGGCCAACCTCACCCACTGGGACTGGGTGAAGTGGCTCCCGCACGCGCAGAGCACCCGCGAGGCCGACGCGGTCGGCCCGATGCGCCTGGTCTCGACGTCGCTCGACGACCTCGGCAACCTGCTCCCGCCCGACCTCAGCGACCGGCCGCGCTTCGGCGCCGACGAGCGCGCCGCGACCCCGCACATCCTGCTCGTCATCGACGGCGGCCACCTGCCGCCGGGCAACCACATCGTGCCGCCCGACGGCCTGCACGGCGTCACCCTCCTCGACCTGCCGGCACGGTGGGACGAGCTCGAGGACTCGACCCGGCTGCGGCTGGAGTTCGCCGGCGGTCCCGACGAGCTCGGCAAGCGACCGGTGCGTGCGCTGCGGCTGCGCGGCGAGCCGGTCAAGGCCCTCGCCGACCAGTGCGACATCGCCACGGCGGAGGCCTTCGCCCGCCGGATCGCGCCGCTCAAGACCGCCAGCGCCGAGTCGTCCTCGGCCGGCGGCGCGGTCGACATCACGTCATCGACGCCCGACCACATGGACCTGCTCGGCCTCGGCGACATCTTCACCTACGACCCGGCCACGGCCTGGCGTCCGCGTCCGGTCCGCGACCGGCTGCGCGTGCCGATCGGCATCGGCGACTCCGGCGGCCTGATCCACCTCGACATCAAGGAGTCCGCCCAGCAGGGCATGGGCCCGCACGGCCTGGTGATCGGCGCGACGGGGTCCGGCAAGTCGGAGTTCCTCCGCACCCTCGTGCTCGGCCTGGTGATGACGCACTCGTCCGAGCAGCTCAACCTCGTGCTCGTCGACTTCAAGGGTGGCGCGACCTTCGCCGGGATGGCCGAGATGCCGCACGTCTCGGCCGTCATCACCAACCTCGCCAACGAGCTCACCCTCGTCGACCGCATGCAGGACGCCCTGTCCGGCGAGATGACGCGGCGCCAGGAGCTGCTGCGCGACGCCGGCAACTACGCCTCGGTCCGCGACTACGAGAAGGCCCGCGCCAACGGCGAGCCGCTCGAGCCGATGCCGTCGCTCTTCATCGTCGTCGACGAGTTCTCCGAGATGCTCTCGGCCAAGCCGGAGTTCATCGACCTCTTCGTCGCCATCGGCCGCCTCGGCCGTTCGCTCGGCCTCCACCTGCTGCTCGCCTCGCAGCGGCTCGAGGAGGGCCGGCTCCGAGGCCTGGAGTCGCACCTGTCCTACCGCGTCGGCCTGCGCACCTTCTCCGCCGGCGAGTCCCGCGCGGTCCTCGGTGTCCCGGACGCCTACGAGCTCCCCGCCGTCCCGGGCCTCGGCTACCTCAAGCCCGACCAGTCCACGCTGCTGCGGTTCAAGGCGGCGTACGTCTCCGGTCCGCCGTCGAGCCGCACGCGGGTCACCCGCGACGAGGGCGGCGGCATCCGCGGCATCCTGCCCTTCACGATCTCCGAGGTGCAGGCGCTCGAGCCGACCCCCGACGAGAGCGCCGAGGTCGTCGCGCCGCCACCGCAGCAGCAGGGCGAGCAGCCGTCGCTCCTCGACGTCGCCGTGACCCGGATGATCGGCAAGGGCCCCGAGGCGCACCAGGTCTGGCTGCCGCCGCTCGACGTGCCCGACACCCTCGACGACCTCATGCCCGACCTCGCCGTGCACCCCGAGCACGGCCTGACGTCGCAGCAGTGGCGCAACCTCCCCGGGCTCGTGATCCCGCTCGGCACCGTCGACCGACCGCGCGAGCAGCGCCGCGACACGATGACGCTCAACCTCACCGGAGCGGCCGGCCACGTCGCCGTCGTCGGCGGTCCGCGCTCGGGCAAGAGCACGCTCCTGCGCAGCATCGTGACGAGCATGGCGCTGGTGACGACGCCGCTGGAGTCGCAGTTCTTCGTGCTCGACTTCGGTGGTGGCGCGTTCGCCCCGATGACCCGGCTGCCGCACGTCTCCGGTGTGGCGACCCGCTCCGAGCCCGACGTCGTACGCCGGGTGATGGCGGAGGTCGAGGGCATCGTCGACCGGCGCGAGGCCTACTTCCGCGCCAACGGCATCGACTCGATCGAGACCTACCGCTCCCGCCGCGCACAGGGCCGCGCCGACGACGGGTGGGGCGACGTCTTCCTCGTCATCGACGGGTGGAGCACCCTGCGCGCCGAGTTCGACGACCTCGAGATGGAGATCCAGCAGCTGGCCGCCCGGGGCCTCACGTTCGGCCTCCACATCGTCACCGCGTCGACCCGCTGGGCCGACTTCCGGGCCGCGATGCGCGACGTCTTCGGCTCCAAGCTCGAGCTGCGCCTCGGCGACCCGCTCGACTCCGAGGTCGACCGCAAGGTGGCCGCGCTCGTGCCGGTCGGCCGGCCCGGTCGCGGTCTCGTCCCGTCCAAGCTGCACTTCCTCGGCGCCCTGCCGCGCATCGACGGCGACGGCAGCGCCGAGACCCTCGGCGACGGCGTCGACGGAATGATCGACGCGATGGTCGCCGCGTGGCACGGACCCGAGGGGCCCAAGCTCCGGCTGCTGCCCGAGAAGGTCACGCTCGCGGCGATCCGGGAGGACGCCGTACGACGCAACGTCCCCGAGCGCCACATCCTCCTCGGCATCAACGAGAAGGAGCTCGCCCCGATCGGCCTCGACGTCGACTCCGAGCCGCACATGCTGATCTTCGGCGACGGGCAGTCGGGCAAGAGCGCCCTGCTGCGGGCGTACGTCCACGAGATCATGCGGACCCGCACGGCCAAGGAGGCCCAGATCGTCCTGGTCGACTACCGCCGCTCCCTGCTCGGCGAGGTGCCGGACGAGTACCTCCTCAACTACCTCACCTCCGCCACGCAGGCGACGCCGACGCTGAAGGACATCGCGACCTACCTCGAGGGCCGGATCCCCGGTCCCGACGTCACGCCCGACCAGCTGCGCAGCCGGTCGTGGTGGACCGGCGCCGAGGTCTACGTCGTCGTCGACGACTACGACCTGGTCGCGACCGCCCAGTCCTCACCGGTCTCGTCGCTCCAGCCCCTGATGGCGCAGGCCCGCGACGTCGGCCTCCACGTCGTGGTGGCCCGCCGTACGGGCGGTGCGTCCCGCGCGCTCTACGAGCCGGTCATCCAGTCGCTGCGCGACCTCGCGATGCCGGGCGTCATGCTCTCGGGCCCGCGCGACGAGGGCATCCTGATCGGCAACCTGCGCCCCCAGCCCGCGCCCGAGGGCCGCGCCCGCGTCGTCACCCGCGACGGGGGGACGCAGACCGCGCAGCTGGCCTGGCTCGACCCGACGATGTGACCCGTCCCGAGCGGTGGTGGAGCCACAATCTCGAGCGATTGAACGTGGGTGGATCACCGCTCGCGGGCGCGTCGTACGTCGACACGCGCTCGAGCGGTGGCGGAGCCACTTTTTCGGCTGGGGGAATGTGGGTGGACCACCGCTCGAGGGGCGTCAGCGGCGACCGGACTTGAACATCCCCCGCGCGATCTCGCGGGCCGCGGTGCGCATGAAGTCCTTGAAGGCCGTCGACTTCACGACGCTCTCCACCATCGAGTCCTTCGGCTTCTCGGCCTTCTTCGCCTTGTCGGTGACGCGCTCGTTCTTCTGCTCGCGGGCCATCTCCTTGACGCGCGCGTCCTCGGCGGCCTTGCGGGCACCCTCCTCGAGCTTCTTGGCGAGCAGCTCGCGGGCGGACTCGCGGTCGAGGCCCTCGGCGTACTTCGCGGTGAGGGGCGAGGCCTTGACGGTGGCCTCCATCGACGACGTCTCCGCCGCGTCCATCAGGGACTCGGGCGCGCGCAGGCGGGTCCAGGCGACGGGGGTCGGGGCGCCGCGCTCGTTCATCACGGTGACGATCGCCTCGCCGATCCCGAGCGACGTGATCACCTCGCCGAGGTCGTCGTACGCGCTGTTGGGGTAGGTGTTCACGGTCGCCCGGAGCGCCTTGGCGTCGTTGGGCGTGTGCGCACGGAGCTGGTGCTGGACGCGCGAGCCGAGCTGGGCGAGCACGTCGTCGGGCACGTCGGTCGGCGACTGGGTGACGAAGAAGACGCCGACGCCCTTGGACCGGATCAGCCGCACGGTCTGGGCGATCTGGTCGAGGAAGGCGTCCGAGGCGTCGTTGAAGAGCAGGTGCGCCTCGTCGAAGAAGAAGACCAGCTTGGGCTTGTCGAGGTCGCCCTCCTCCGGCAGGTCGTGGAAGAGGTCGGCGAGCAGCCACATCAGGAAGGTCGAGAAGAGCGCGGGCCGGTCCTGGAGGTTCGGCAGCTCGAGCAGGCTGATCACGCCGCGGCCGTCGTCGGTCGTGCGGAGGAAGTCCTTGGTCTCGAACTCCGGCTCGCCGAAGAAGACGTCCGCCCCCTGCGCCTCGAACGACACCAGCTCGCGCAGGATCACCCCGGCGGTCTGCGGCGACAGCCCGCCGATGCCCTTGAGCTCGGCCTTCCCGGCCTCGTCGCCGGTGAGGTACTGCAGCACCGCGCGCAGGTCGGAGAGGTCGAGCAGCGGCAGGCCCTGCTTGTCGCAGTAGTAGAAGACCAGCCCGAGCGAGGACTCCTGCGTCTCGTTGAGGCCGAGCACCTTCGCCAGCAGCGTCGGGCCGAACGCGCTCATCGTCACCCGGACCGGTACGCCGATCCCCTGGCCGCCGATCGCGTAGAACTCCGTCGGGAAGCCCGTCGCCGTCCACGCCTGGCCGACGCTGGCCGTGCGGGCGGTGAGCTTGTCGCTGGGCTCGCCCGGCACGCTGAGGCCGGACAGGTCGCCCTTGATGTCGGCCGCGAAGACGGGTACGCCGTTCGCGCTGAGCTGCTCGGCCAGCAGCTGGAGGGTCTTCGTCTTGCCCGTGCCGGTCGCGCCGGCGACGAGGCCGTGGCGGTTGAGCATCGCCAGCGGGATCTTGATGTGCACGTCGCTCAGGTCGTCGGCGTTGAGCATCAGCCCGCCGAGCTCGAGCGCCGGACCCTCGAAGCGGTAGCCCGGCGCGACGGCCTCGGAGATCGGGTCGGTCGGCGCCGGCGGCTCCACCGGGGCGGGCGGCTCGGTCACCGCCTCACCGGCTGCGGCGTCCGCGGGCGCGGGAGCGGGCTCCGTCGGCGTCGGCTCTGGCACTGGCGTCGTCCCGGGGGTCTCGCTCATGGCAGCGAGCCTAGTCACGGCGACAGACGAGGACGAGGGTGCGCGGGCGCCGTCGTTATGATCACCGGCGTGATCTTCAAGCGGGTGGGCGTCGGCCGGCCCTACCCCGACCACGGGCTGACCTCGCGCGCCTGGGCGGACCTGCCCCCGCGCCAGGTCCGGCTCGACGAGCTGGTGACCACCAAGGACACCCTGCAGCTCGACACGCTGCTCGACGAGGACTCCACCTTCTACGGCGACCTCTTCGCCCACGTCGTGCAGTGGAGGGGCGACCTCTACCTCGAGGACGGCCTGCACCGCGCCCTCCGGGCCGCGCTCCAGCAGCGCAGCGTGCTCCACGCGCGCGTCCACAGGGCCGATTCCGCATGACGGGCGCACTCAGGTCGGCCCTCACCCTGGTCGTGCTGGCTGGGCTGGTGCTCGCCGCCGCCGTGTGGGGGTGGGCAGCGCTGACCGAGCCCTTCCCGAAGGACGAGCCGGTCGCCATCTGCGAGCCGACCACGGTCCCCGCCGGCGGCGAGGTGCGCCGCGACCAGGTCGTCGTGAGCGTCTTCAACGGCAGCAAGCGCTCCGGCCTCGCCGGCTCGACGATGGCCGAGCTCGCGGAGCGCGGCTTCGTCGAGGGCGACGTCGGCGACTCCCCGCTCCCCTCGTCGACCGTGCAGATCTGGTCCTCGGAGCCGACCAACCCGGCCGTGCTGCTGGTGCAGCGGCAGTTCAAGAAGGCGAAGGTCGTCCCCGGTGACGCGCTCGGCGACGGCATCGTCGTGGTGGTCGGCGAGAAGTTCCAGGGGCTGCGCAAGAAGCAGGTCGAGTCCGTGCTCGCCGAGGCCGACGCGACCTTCTGCCGGGCGACCGGGTCCGAGTAGCCCGATCAGTCGCGGTCGGTGCGGCGCGGGTCGCCGAGCCACTGCGCGAGCCGGCCGTTCTGGGACACCTGGCGCAGCCGGTCCTCGGTCGCCTCCCGCAGCTTGCGGGGCGTGACGACGAGGAGGTCGTCGCCCGCGCGCAGGACCGTACGTCGCTCCGGCACCAGCGCGCTGCCGCTGCGGATCACCAGCGAGACCGAGGCACCGAGCGGCAGCCGCAGCTCGCCCACCTCGACGCCGTGCATCTTCGACGTCGGCGCGATCGTCACCTGGAGGAGGTCGGCCGCCACCCGGTCGAGGGGCGCGGCCTCGACGTCGAGGCCCCGGGGCTCGTTGCGGCGCGCGACCCGCAGCCGTTCGGCCACCCACGGCAGCGTCGGGCCGGTGAGCAGGGTGTAGACCACGACCATCACGAAGACGATGTCGAACAGGTCGTCGGCGCCGTCGACCCCCTCCGAGAGCGGGATCGTGGCCAGCACGATCGGCACCGCGCCGCGCAGCCCGGCCCACGAGATGAAGCCGAGGTCGCGCAGCGCCATCGGCTGGGCGATGCTGCTGGCGAGCACGGACAGCGGTCTGGCGACGACCGTCAGCACCAGGCCGGTCACGAGTGCCTGCACCACGGTGCCACCGTCGATGCGCCCCGGCGAGAGCAGGAGGCCGAGCATCACGAAGAGGCCGATCTGGGCGAGCCACGCGATGCCCTCGGCGAAGGACCGCGTCGCCACGCGGTGCGGCAGCTCGCTGTTGCCGAGGATCAGCGCGGCGACGTAGATCGCGGCGAACCCGGAGGCGTGCACGGCCGACGCGGCGCCGTACGCCGTGAACGCCAGGCACAGCACGGCGAGCGGGTAGAGGCCGGAGGAGGGCAGCGCCACCCGGCGCATCACCCAGGCGCCGGCGACACCCGTGGCCGCGCCGATCAGCGCGCCGACGAGCAGCTCGAAGACGATGATGCCGGCGACCTCGACGAGGCCGGACTCGCCGACCGCGCCCGTCGAGATGATGCCGACCAGGACGACGGTCGGGGCGTCGTTGAGCCCGGACTCGGCCTCGAGGGCTCCGGTCAGGCGCTTGGGCAGCGGCAGCGCGCGCAGCACCGAGAACACCGCTGCCGCGTCGGTCGGCGAGCAGATCGCACCGAGCAGGATGGCGAGCTCCCACGGCAGCCCGAGGAGGTAGTGCGTGCCGACGGCGACGACCGCGACGGACACGGCGACGCCGAGGGTCGCCAGCGACAACCCCAGCCGGATGCTCGGGCGCATCTGCCGCCACTCGGTGGTCAGACCACCCTCGGCGAGGATGATCGCGAGGGCACCGAAGCCCAGCGCGTGCGCCAGCTGGGCGTCGTCGAAGGGGATCGCGAACGGGCCGCCCTCGCCGAGCAGCACGCCGATCAGGAGGTAGATCAGCAGCGACGGGAGCCCCGCGCCCGCCGAGACCCGCACCGCGAGGATCGCCGCCAGCGTCACGACCGCGCCGACCAGCACGAACACGTCGAGCTGGTGGACGTCGAATGTCATGACACCTCGTGCGATCGGATGGAGATCGGGCGGGGATCGGGCTGAGGTCCGGGCTGGGACCGGGGTGGACGGACCGGCCAGGAGGCTCGATCCTATCCGCGAGGGCCGGGCCCGCCGGACCACGTCCCACGCCCGACCGGATCGCCCGGACGACGTTTGGGACCGTGGTGCTCGTGGGTAGGCGAGCAGCCGACGAAAGGGCGTGATCGATGTACGGCGACACAGCCGCCGGCCGCAAGCGCGTGGCCCAGCTGCGCGAGCAGGGCGGGGACGTCCGTGCCCTGGCCGCCCGCCTCGTCTCGCAGGCCGAGGCCGTGCCGTGGCACGGCAAGGCCGCCGAGGCGATGCGCGAGCGCATCCGCGAGCGGGCCAGCCACCTGCGCGCCGCCGCCGCCCAGCACGACACCGCCGCCGAGTCGCTGGCCGCGCACCTCGTCGAGGTCGACCGGCTCAAGGAGGCGATCGACGTCCGCTCCCGCAAGGCCACGACGCTGGTCGAGGACGCCCGCACCCGCGCGAGCGAGGGCACGGCGGACGACGCCGACGCCGTCCTCGTCGCCTTCGACCCTCCCCCGGCCGGTCACCGCGACTGGCTGACCGTCGAGCTCCCGGGACTCTGACATGGTGACCATCGACCTGACCACGCCGCCGGCCCCGCCGGCGACCTTCCTCGACGGGATGGCCCGGCGCCTCGCGCTGACCCTGCCCGAGCTGCGCCTCGTCGCCGACCTGGCCGGCGGTGCACCCCTCCCCTTCGACCTCCAGCCCACCGAGGGCGCGGGCCGGCGGCGCGGGCGCGCTGTCCGGTCGCCTCGGCGCGAGCCGCGGGACGACCGAGGACTCGGCCTACACCGACGCGCTCGGCACCCTCCACGACCCCGACGAGACGCTGCGCCGCCGCGGGCTGGTCACCGACGAGGGCGCCGACCCCGGGCTGCTGGGCGCGGTCGGGCTGCTCGCCACGCCCCGGCTCGCGCTCGACCTCGACGTCGCGGCCGGCGCCACCCAGGTCAAGGCCTGGCACCGCCAGTCCGGGCGGCGCCGTCGCCAGCCTGTCCACGTGCGACGGCATCGTCTTCGAGATCGCGTGGTTCCCGGTCGACCAGTGGACCCTCGAGCTCGCCCGGGTGACCACGGTCCCCGAGGACCTCCCGCTCACCACGTCGCGCGTCCCCGCCCTCCTCGACGTGCCCTACGCGCTCGCCGACGCGGTCGGCGAGGCCGTCCGCTCGTCCCGCTCCGACCTCGTGCCGATCCTGATGTCCCAGGCCGAGGGCGAGGTCCGCGCGGACGGCGAGGCCCTCGGCGAGGCCGAGGCCACCGCCGCCGTGTCCGCCGTCCACTCCGAGAGCCGCGGCCGGCTCCGCATCCTCGCCGCCGAGGTCGCCGAGGGCGCCACCTCCTCGGTCGGCGTGGTGTCGTGGGTGCTGCTCAACGACGGCTGGCACTCGCTCACCCCGCGCCACGACGACGGCGCCCGGGTCTCCGTCGCGCTCGTCGAGCCCGACGACCTCGCCACCGAGCTCGCTCCCGTGCTCGCCCAGGTCTCGACCCGAGAGGACGGCACCCGGTGAACGCCATGGACATCCCCCGCTCGTCGTCGGACGACGCGTCGCTCCCCCGAGTCGTCGGCGGCCGTCGCGGCCGACAAGTACGACCAGATGCTGGCGCTGGCCGACCTGTTCGACGCCTCCGGCAACGAGATGCGCACCCGCGCCCGGCTCGGCACCGAGATCCTCGGCGACGACGAGGTCGTCGACTCCGGTGAGCTGTCGAAGGCCACCTGGGGCCAGGCCGAGGAGGACATCCGCGCCGCCCTGACGGGCAAGCACGGGCTGCTGACCCGCTCGGTCGAGCTCGACGCCGACGCGCTCGTCGTACGCGCCACGGTCCTGACCTACCGCTGGATCGACGAGCTGCAGCAGGCGGCCTACAAGACGCTCGGCTCGATCGCCGGCCGCGCCATCGGCTACCTCGCCCCCGAGGTCGCGCTCGGCGGTGCCATCGTCAGCGCCGGCCTCATCGAGACCGACGCGCTGGACCGCGACGGCGTCGCCGCCTACCTGAGCGAGCTCGCCGACAACAACCCCGACCTCATGGAGCACCTCTCCGGTGGTGGCGGCCTGCTCGACGGCCTGCACATGCGCTCGCTGCTCACCGCCGGCGTGCTCGCCTCCGACCAGGGCGCCCAGGCTGCGCGCGGCGGCCTGCGGGCGATCGGCATCGAGCCGTTCCCGACCGACGCGGTGTCGGCGTTCCGCGACTCGGCGGGGTCCTTCGTCGAGGCGGAGGCGCCCGAGACCGAGGCCGAGGCGAGCTCCGGCCAGGCGCCCCGCTCGCTCGAGGAGCTGATGGCCACCCTCGTCGCCGAGGACAGCAAGATCTCGGTGCAGCGCGTCGGCACCGGCCGCTACATCGCCTACCTCCCGGGCTCGCTCGGCGCCGGGACCGGGCGGCTGCGCCTCGTCGGCGCCGACCCGACCACCTCGGTCGGCCAGGTGATCCGCGCGATCGAGAGCGTCGTGACCGAGGACGACGCCCGCGTGATGCTGGTGGGCTCCGCGGCCGGCGGCACGGTCGCGGCCGAGATCGCCGCCGCGGCGAGCTCGCCCCGCTTCGTCGTCGACCAGGTCGTCACCGCGGGCGCGCCGTCCTCGCAGGTGCCGCGGATCCCGGAGGGCACCCGCGTCCTGTCGCTGGAGGACCGCTCCGACCCGGTCGCCCTGCTCGGCTCGCTGATCAACGCCTCGATCCCCAACCGGCTCACGGTCGTCTTCGACGCCGGCACCTCGGCCGGCTCGGACCTCTACGTCGCCGGCGCCAAGGCCGCCGACAACGCCGAGCACCCCGAGCTGCGGGCCGAGATCGCCCGGATGCAGGACCTCGGCTACCTCGCGGGCTAGGGCAACGCCTCAGGAGATCGCTCGCGCCGGTGCTACTACCCGCGGGAGGGCAGCGCCTCAGGGGATCGGCTCGGGCGCCGAGCACGAGCGAGCGGAGCGAGCTCAGACGATCTCGTGCACGAACTCGCCGAGCTGGGCGAGGTTGCGGCACTCGACCATCGGGACGACCTGGCCGTACTGCTCGGCCGCGCTGTCGCCGGTGCCCCAGTGGCGCGGGTGCTCGGGGTTGAGCCACCACGAGTGGCGGGCCCGCCCGGCGAGGTCGGCGAGGACGGGCAGCGCGAGGTCGCTGTAGTTCGAGCGCGCGTCGCCGAGCACGAGCAGCGACGACCGCGGACCGATCGCGTCGGCGTGCTCCTCGGCGAAGCGGGTGAGCGCCCGGCCGTAGTTGGTGCGTCCCCACAGCGCGGCCTGCGAGATGCTCGCCGACAGCGACTCCATCACCTCGACCACGTCGGCGCCGGGCCGGAACGTGTCGCTCACCTCGACGACGTCGTCGACGAACGTGAAGGCCCGCACGCCGCTGAACGCCTCGCGCAGGGCGTACACGAGCATCAGGGTGAACTGCGCGAAGTTGGCCACCGACCCGCTGACGTCGCACAGCACGACGAGGTCGGTGCGGTGCGGACGACGCGGCCGGTGGTGGGTGGTCAGCGGCACCCCGCCCGTGGCGATCGACGCGCGCACCGTGCGGCGTACGTCGAGCGGGCCGCGCCGCAGCGCGTGCTGCTCCTTGGTGAGCCGGGCCGCGAGCCGGCGGGCGAGCGGGTAGATCTCGCGCCGCATCTCCTCGAGGTCGCTGCGCCGCGCGGCGGTGAAGTCGAGCCGGTCGATCGTCGGGCGGACGGTCACGTCGACGACGTGCTCGGGCCCCTTCTCCTCGGCGATCCGGCGGCGGGCGTCGCCCTCGACCAGCCGGGTGAAGTCACCGATGCGACGACCGGCGGTCCGCTGCGCCCGCTCGTCGTCGAGGCCGCCGGCGAGCAGTCCCTGCACGAGCCGGTCCATCAGCTCGGCGGGCGAGACCCGCTGGAGCGAGGTGTACGCCGACCAGCTCGACAGCCCCGGCCCCCGGCCGGGCATCGCGCCGAAGCGGGCGACCGCCTCGACTGCAAGGTCCTGCAACGCCTGCTGGTCGCCGGACGCCAGCGCCTCGGCCAGCGCCTCGCGGAACCGCGCCAGCTCCGGACCGGTGTCCTGCGGACCCTCCGTCGACTGCTCCGCGGCCTCGCCGGCGACCCCGCCGCCGATGAGGCGCGGGTAGTAGATGTCGAAGACCGCGTCGAAGGTGACCCGCTGCGGCTGCCGCTTCACCAGCGTCGCGGCGTACGCCGCGCGCACGGTCTCGCGGTCGTGCCAGCGCACCTTCTCCAGCGCGCTGATCGCGTCGAGGCCCTCGGCCAGCGACACCGACAGGCCCGCCGAGCGCAGCGCCTCGACGAAGCCGATGTGGGTGTCGAGAAGGCTCATCGAGGGAGCTTCAGCTCCTTCATCGCGCGCTCCTGGTCCGAGGCGTGCTTGAGCACGACGCCGAGGGTGCGGGCGACGGTGGCCTCGTCGAGGTCGTCGATCTGCAGGGCGATCAGCGTGCGCGCCCAGTCGACCGACTCCGCGATCGACGGCGCCTTCTTGAGCTCGAGCTCGCGCAGGCGTACGACGACGTCGACGAGCTGCGCGGCGACCTTCTCGTCGAGGTCCGGGCACCTGGCTCGTGACGATCGCCCGCTCGCGCTCGGCGTCGGGGTAGTCGAGGTGCAGGAACAGGCAGCGGCGCTTGACCGCCTCGGACAGCTCGCGGCTGGCGTTGGAGGTCAGCACCACGAACGGTCGCCGGGTGGCGGTCACCGTGCCGAGCTCGGGGATGGTCACCTGGAAGTCGCTCAGCACCTCGAGCAGGAGGCCCTCGACCTCGACGTCGGTCTTGTCGACCTCGTCGATGAGCAGCACGGTCGGCTCGTCGCGCCGGATCGCGCTCAGCAGCGGCCGGGTGAGCAGGAACTCCTCGGTGAAGATGTCGTCGTGGGTCTCGTTCCACGTGCTGTCCCCACCGCTCGCCTGGATCCGCAGCAGCTGCTTCTTGTAGTTCCACTCGTAGAGCGCGCGCGCCTCGTCGAGCCCCTCGTAGCACTGGAGCCGCACCAGCTCGGCGCCCGCGGCACGCGCCACCGCCTTGGCCAGCTCGGTCTTGCCGACGCCGGCCGGACCCTCGACCAGCAGCGGCTTCTCGAGCGCTCCGGCGAGGTACGCCGTCAGCGCCGTCGCGTCGTCGGTGAGGTAGCCGACCGCGCGCAGCCGCGCGGTCGCGTCGTCGGCGGACTCGAACCAGGTCGTCACGATCGCGACACTAGCGGCGGCCCGCACGTCCCCGGCTCAGGGGACGGTGAGCGTCCAGATCGTCGTGCCGTCGGGGTTGCGGTAGGTCCAGGTCACCGTCGGGTCCTCGAACCCGAGGCCCTCCATCTCCGGCATGATCTGCGAGCGGTAGCTGGAGCGCAGCACCGACGCCTGGTCCTTGAGGGCCTTGCTCGCACGCGCCACGTCCACCGCGTCGCGGAAGACGTAGACGTACTCGATGCCGTTGGGGTAGACCGGCTCGATGTCCACCGAGCTGTAGAGCTTCTTGAGCGACGGACCGAGGATCGAGTCCAGCGAGCGCTCACCCGCGGCGACGTAGGCGTCGAGGTCCTCCCGGGACGGGGCATCCGCCTCGGTGTCCTCGGTCTCGGCCGGGTCGGTCTCCGGCTCGCAGGCTCCGTGTCCTCGGACTCGGTGTCCTCGGGCTCCGCCGGCTCGGTCTCGGTGGTGTCGTCGGAGGATTCCTCGGCGCCCGGCAGCGCGGTCGCGCCGACGGAGTCCTCGCCCGTGGCGTCCCCCGACCCGGAGGTGGACCCGCCACAGCCGGACAGCAGCGTGCTGGTCGCGATGAGGGCAGCCGTGGCCACCCATGTCCGTGCTCTCACTGGAACCCCCCGGTTGATGGAGACGTCAGCGTAGCCCCGGTCAGACGTGCGCGCGCCGCGCACCCGCGACGGCCGCCGGCTCGCCGTGGACGGGGTCAGCGGGTCGGGCGTAGTGTCGATGACAGTCGGATGGTTCACCTCGAACCGCGACGGGTCTGCAGCGGCTCGCGAAGAGCGCTCTCTGTGTGCCTCACTCCCACGCACTGGAAGAGCCCACGATGCTCGCACCCACCGACTACGCCCTGTCGATCGCCCAGGCCGCCCGCAGCCTCACCACCCCTCGCAGCCTCGACGAGGCCCTCCAGACGATCGTCGAGGTCGCCTGCAACTCGGTCCCGGGGTTCGACAACGCCGGCATCGCCACGGCGGAGCGGAAGAGAGCAGTCGTCACGCGAGCCTTCACCGGCGACGCGGTGCTGCCGCTGGACCTGGCGCAGTACAGCCTGCGGGAAGGTCCCTGCTCGGAGGTCCTGCAGGGCGACCTCGTGGTGTGCGTGTCCAGCCTGCGGGACGAGCAGCGCTGGCCGAGCTACACGCAGAAGGCCCGCGCCATGGGCGTGCGGTCCCAGCTGGCGGTCAAGCTCTACCTCGGGGACGCCACGCTCGGAGGCATCAACTTCTACTCCACGACCTCTGACCACGTGAGCGACGACGCCCGAGTCCTCGCCGGCCTGTTCGCCACACATGCTGCGATCGCTCTCGGGCACGCGCAGGAACGGGACACCCTCACCCAGGGGCTGGAGAGCCGACGCGTCATCGGGCAGGCCATCGGACTGCTCATGCAGCGCTACGACATGGACGAGGACCACGCGTTCGGCTTCCTGGTGCGGGCGTCATCCCACCGCAACATCAAGCTCCGAGCCGTCGCCCAGGAGATGGTCGACGAAGCGAACAACGATGCTGCCCGACGGGCCACCTCAGAGACTCCGCCCACACCCGTCTAGGACTGGCGCCGGTCCTCCGATTGTCGGGACACCTGTTCGACTGCCTGAACAGGTGTGGCTGTCCGGCCTTCCCGGCCAGCCCCTCGCGCGCGTAGGCTCGACCGCACCCGCTACACCTCGAGTGCGCGAGCCGGCTTCGTCCCCACGTTGCTACGGCCGCGCAGGGTCCCGGCCGGCGCGTGACCCCGCCCCCGGCCGGGGCCCACCTCAGGGCGGCCGGCGCGGATGGCGACATTTGATGATGCCGTGTCCGCCACCCGCGGCTAGCGTCGTCCCGCTGCAGCTCCACTGACGCGGCTCCGTCGGACATCCCCCCGGTTCCGGCGGAGCCGCTTCGCCGGCGGACAGCAGCGGCGCCTCATCGAAAGGATGACGTCCGTCACCGCCCCGAATCGGACGCGGGCACGTCGGGTACGCCACTGGCAGGTCATCAGTGCTGTCCGGACGGTCCTGACGACCAGGCCCGGAGGATCTAGAAGTGGTTCTCCGGGCCGCTCCGTCCTCGGTCGCCGAGCCTTGACCTGAGCGCAGAGAGGGCGGGATTCGAACCCGCGGTAGGTCTCCCTACGACCGCTTTCAAGGCGGTTCCGATCGGCCGCTCCGGCACCTCTCCTCGTGCCGCGCAGAGGCGCCGCACACCGCGGGACTCTACCGTGGGAAAATCAGCGGGTGAGCACCGAGACCGTGACCGTGCACCGCCTCGCGCCCGCCGTGGCGGCGCGGCTGCTGGGGCTGGTGCTGTGCGCGGTCGCCGTGCTGATCCTGGCGAGCACGGTCGCGATCGCCGTCGTCGACCTGCACACGGTCTACCTCCTCGTCCCGGTCGCGATCACCGTCGCGGTCCTGGTCGCGAGCTGGTGGGTGTGGCGTGAGAAGGGCTGGATCGCCCGGTTCACCGACGAGGGCTACCGCATCCAGTGGGTGCGCGGCGTCGGGACGCCGTCCGGCCGGTGGAAGGACGTCGAGGACGCGGTGACGACGACCGTCGCCGACTCCCCGGTCGTCGTGCTGCGCCTGCGCGACGGGCGTACGACCACGATCCCCGTCGAGGTGCTCGCCACCGACCGCGAGGAGCTCGTCCGCGACCTGCAGCGGCACCTGCGTCGCGGGCAGGGCCTCCGCGAGCTCTGAGGACTCGCCACCCGGTTTCGCCCGCCTGATTCGGCGCACCCGCACCGCGCCTTGTAACCTTCTGTCCGCCCGGGCTTGCACCGGGCATGGAGGCGTCGCCTAGTCCGGTCTATGGCGCCCGCCTGCTAAGCGGGTTTGGGGCTAAAACCCCATCGAGGGTTCAAATCCCTCCGCCTCCGCCACAGACCGGCCCCCCATTCGGGTGAGGGGCCGGTCTGCTTGCAGCGCGCGCACAATTGCAAGAACCTGCAATGCACAGACCTGCAGCACGCATCGCACTGACGCTGCCGCGAGCGCGTGCGAGAGGATGGAGCAGGTCATCCCCTGTGACGTCGTGACAACTAGAGGTGAGATCAACATGACCCCTGTACGCCGCATCGCCGCCGCCGCCCTCGTGGCCGCGCTCGGGTTCGGATTCGTCGGAGTCAGCAGCCGGACCGGCCAGCGCTGGAACCGACACCACGTGGGGCGGCCAGCATCAAGATCGGCCCCCTGAATCTCGTCGTGCCATGATGTGCACGTAGTGAAGAAGTCGGGACACGGACCCCTCAACCCCCCACGAGTTCTGGTCCGAAGGCCTCCCCCACAGGCCCGTCCCGGCACGAGGGCAGCAGCTCATCGAGCTGCTGCCCTCGCCTCATGTTGCGGGCCGAGACGCGTCAGCTCGCCGAGCCGTCGGTCTCGCGACCGGAGATCCCGCGCTTGCCCATCTCGTAGCCGAGCTGGAAGCGGGTCTCGACCTCGAACTCGCTCTTGAGGTCCGCGACGTAGCCGGCGTAGGTCCGCGGGCTGACGCCCAGGCGCTTGGCGCCGGCCGGGTCGGCGCGGCCCTCGAGCAGCATCCGGATGGTCATCGCGCGCTGCTCGGCGGCGATGTCGCGCATCAGCGAGGTCTCGCTGCTGGTGAACGGACGGGCGCGCTCCCAGTGCCGCTCGAACATGTCGACGAGGTAGGCGACGATCGACCGGTCGCTGATCACCATGGCGGCGCTCGACACCCTCGTGGCTCGGGATGAGGGCGATCCGCCGGTCGACGACGATCAGGCGGTTGAAGAACTCGTCGAGGGTGCGCACCTCGGCGCCGGCCGCGGTCACCGCGGCGACGTACTTGCGGGTGTCGGCGCCGCGCCGCGCAGCGTGCTGGTAGAGCGTGCGCATCGTGACGCCGCGCTTGAGGGCGGCGATGTCGCGGGCGCCGACCTCGCGCGCCGAGCTGCTTGACGCCGCGCCGGTCCTGCGGCTGGGCGGTGAGCAGCTCCGTCCTCGGCGTCGCTGACGAGCGAGTGCGAGGAAGTTGCCGATCGTGGCGAGACCGCGGATCTCGGCGAACGGGCCACCGACGGCGCTCGGGCGAACGGCGCCAGGCGTGCGACAGCGTGCTGAAGGCCTGCGCCCAGTGGGCCGACTCGGCGATCAGCTCCGCGCCCTGCTGACCGAGCGGCGCGACGACCTGCGCCTGCACCGCGGCCGGGTCGACCGCGCGCCAGTGCGCGCCGTCGTCGCTCTTGCTGACCAGGCCGACCTCGACGAGCATCCGGAAGGCCTCGTGGAGCTCACCGCGCTCAGCGATGCGGGCGTCGGCGGCGCTGATCCCGCCGGCCGTGACGATCTCCTCGTAGAGCGGCGTGGACTGCTCCTCGAACACGGAGCGCTCGTGCTGCCCGAAGGGCATGACCGACCTCCCACGTTCGACGCAGTTCCCACGACTACCCGTGGGGAGGATGGTGCCACACCCCACCTCGACCCGACGCCCCGTACGGCATCGGCCCGCCTTCCCGGAGGAAGGCGGGCCGAGCGGAAGGACGATCAGGCCTCGAGGCGGGCCTTCAGGGTGTCGAGCTCGCTCCACAGGACCGCGGGGAGGTCGTCGCCGAACTTCTCGAACCACTCCTCGATCTGCGGCAGCTCGGCCCGCCACTCCTCGGCGTCGACCGCGAGGGCCTGGGCGAGCTGGTCGTCGGTGAGGTCGAGGCCCTCGACGTCGAGCGAGCCCGGCGCCGGCACGTGGCCGATCGGGGTCTCGACCGCGGCGGCCTGGCCGTCGAGGCGCTCGATGACCCACTTGAGGACGCGGCTGTTCTCGCCGAAGCCCGGCCACAGGAAGTCGCCGTCGTCGCCCCGGCGGAACCAGTTGACGTAGAACATCTTCGGCAGCTTGGCCGCGTCGTTGTCCTTGCCGATGCCGACCCAGTGGCTGAAGTAGTCGCCGGCGTTGTAGCCGATGAAGGGCAGCATCGCCATCGGGTCACGGCGTACGACGCCCACGGCGCCGACGGCGGCAGCCGTGGTCTCCGAGGAGAGCGTGGCGCCCATGAAGGTGCCGTGGTTCCAGTCGCGGGCCTCGGTCACGAGCGGGATCGTCGTCTTGCGACGACCGCCGAAGAGGATCGCGTCGATCGGCACGCCCCGCGGGTCGTCGTACTCGTCGGCGAGGATCGAGCACTGCTTGATCGGGGTGCAGTAGCGGCTGTTGGCGTGGCTGGACAGCTCGTCGGACTCGGGGGTCCAGGGCTCGCCCTTCCAGCTGGTGGCCTCGGCGGGCATGTCCTCCAGGCCCTCCCACCACACGTTGCCGTCGGGGGTGAGCGCGACGTTGGTGAAGACCGAGTTGCCCTTGCGGATGGTCTCCATCGCGTGCGGGTTGGTGTGCTCGTTGGTGCCGGGCGCGACGCCGAAGAAGCCGAACTCCGGGTTGACCGCCCACAGGCGGCCGTCCTCGCCGATGCGCATCCAGGCGATGTCGTCACCGATCGCCTCGACGGTCCAGCCGGGGATGGTCGGCTTGAGCATCGCCAGGTTGGTCTTGCCGCACGCGCTCGGGAAGGCCGCGGCGACGTACTTCGTGACGCCCTGCGGCGAGGTGAGCTTGAGGATGAGCATGTGCTCGGCGAGCCAGCCCTCGTCGCGCGCCATGACGGAGGCGATGCGCAGCGCGTAGCACTTCTTGCCGAGCAGCGCGTTGCCGCCGTAGCCCGAGCCGAAGCTCCAGATCATCCGCTCCTCGGGGAACTGGACGATGTACTTGGTGTCGTTGCACGGCCACGCCACGTCGGCCTGGCCGGGCTCGAGCGGCATGCCGACCGAGTGGAGCGCGGGCACCCACGCCGGCGACTCGCCGGCGCTCTCGAGCTCCTCGATGCGACGCAGCACGTCGGTGCCCATCCGGGCCATCACGCGCATGGAGACGGTGACGTAGGCCGAGTCGGTGACCTCGATGCCGAACATCGGGGCGTCGGCCTCGAGGTGGCCCATCACGAACGGGACGACGTACATCGTGCGGCCGCGCATGCAGCCGGCGTAGAGCCCGCGCATGAGCTCCTTCATCGCCTCGGGGTCCATCCAGTTGTTGGTGGGCCCGGCGTCGCGCTCGGCGACGGAGCAGATGTAGGTGCGGTCCTCGACGCGCGCCACGTCGGTCGGGTCGGACGCCGCGTGGAACGAGTTCGGCATCACGTCCGGGTTGAGGCGGGTGAAGGTGCCGGTGGCCTCGAGGGAGGCGGTCAGCGCGTTCCACTCCTCGTCGGAGCCGGTGCACCAGTGGATGCGGTCGGGCTGGGTCAGCTCGGCGACCTCGGTGACCCAGTCGAGGATCCCCTGGTGCGTCGTGGGTGCGGAGGTCGTGGTCTCGGTCGTTGCAGTCATCCCGGAATTCCTTCAGCGTTCGTCGCGGTTCGCGCGGCTTCGTTGTCGGCGACTTTCCGGGGACGCTAACGCTTGTGAATCGGTGCACGAATTGGATCGTGCCAAGGGTTGTGACCTGGATCTCTCGGCCCACTTACGCGCATTTTCGACCGAACTGCCTCGAGGAGTCAGACCTCCTTCTCGAGGTCCGCGGCGACCCGTCGGGGGCCGCCCGAGGCGACGATCTCCTCGTAGAGCGGGGTGGACTGCTCCTCGAAGACGGCGCGTTCGTGCTGCCCGAAGGGCATGACTCACCTCCCACCTTCCCCCGAGACCCAGTGTGAGGATGGTGCCACACGGGTCCCGGCGCCTGTCAGGAAAGCGCGTCGACCCGCCTCCCTGGCCGCGGAAGACGGGTCGACGGACGCTCAGCGCCGAGGATCGGGTGCTGGATCAGGCCTCGAGGCGGGCCTTCAGGGTGTCGAGCTCGCTCCACAGGACGGCCGGGAGGTCGTCGCCGAACTTCTCGAACCACTCCTCGATCTGCGGCAGCTCGGCCTTCCACTCCTCGGCGTCGACGGCGAGGGCCTGGGCGAGCTGCTCGTCGGTGAGGTCGAGACCGTCGACGTCGAGCGCGCCCGGCGCCGGCACGTGGCCGATGGGGGTCTCGACCGCGGCGGCCTGGCCGTCGAGGCGCTCGATGACCCACTTGAGGACGCGGCTGTTCTCGCCGAAGCCCGGCCAGAGGAAGTCACCGTCGTCGCCACGACGGAACCAGTTGACGTAGAACATCTTCGGCAGCTTGGCCGCGTCGTTGTCCTTGCCGATGCCGACCCAGTGGCTGAAGTAGTCGCCGGCGTTGTAGCCGATGAACGGCAGCATCGCCATCGGGTCACGGCGTACGACGCCCACGGCGCCGACCGCGGCCGCGGTGGTCTCCGAGGAGAGCGTGGCGCCCATGAAGGTGCCGTGGTTCCAGTCGCGGGCCTCGGTCACGAGCGGGATCGTCGTCTTGCGGCGACCGCCGAAGAGGATCGCGTCGATCGGCACGCCGCGCGGGTCGTCGTACTCGTCGGCGAGGATCGAGCACTGCTTGATCGGGGTGCAGTAGCGGCTGTTGGCGTGGGCCGAGAGCTCGGTGGACTCCGGGGTCCAGGGCTCGCCCTTCCAGCTGGTCGCGTGGGCCGGGGTGTTCTCCAGGCCCTCCCACCACACGTTGCCGTCGGGGGTCAGCGCGACGTTGGTGAAGACCGAGTTGCCCTTGCGGATGGTCTCCATCGCGTGCGGGTTGGTGTGCTCGTTGGTGCCGGGCGCGACGCCGAAGAAGCCGAACTCCGGGTTGACCGCCCACAGGCGGCCGTCCTCGCCGATGCGCATCCACGCGATGTCGTCGCCGATCGCCTCGACGGTCCAGCCGGGGATGGTCGGCTTGAGCATCGCCAGGTTGGTCTTGCCGCACGCGCTCGGGAAGGCCGCGGCGACGTACTTGGTGACGCCCTGCGGCGAGGTGAGCTTGAGGATGAGCATGTGCTCGGCGAGCCAGCCCTCGTCGCGCGCCATGACCGAGGCGATGCGCAGCGCGTAGCACTTCTTGCCGAGCAGGGCGTTGCCGCCGTAGCCCGAGCCGAAGCTCCAGATCATCCGCTCCTCGGGGAACTGGACGATGTACTTGGTGTCGTTGCACGGCCACGCGACGTCGGCCTGGCCGGGCTCGAGCGGCATGCCGACCGAGTGGAGGGCAGGCACCCAGGCGGGCGACTCGCCGGCGGCCTCGAGCTCCTCGATGCGGCGCAGCACGTCGGTGCCCATCCGGGCCATCACGCGCATGGAGACGGTGACGTAGGCCGAGTCGGTGACCTCGATGCCGAACATCGGCTTCTCGGCCTCGAGGTGGCCCATCACGAACGGGACGACGTACATCGTGCGACCGCGCATGCAGCCGGCGTAGAGCCCGCGCATGAGCTCCTTCATCTGCTCGGGGTCCATCCAGTTGTTGGTGGGCCCGGCGTCGCGCTCGGCGACGGAGCAGATGTAGGTGCGGTCCTCGACGCGCGCCACGTCGGTGGGGTCGGAGGCCGCGTGGAACGAGTTCGGCATGACGTCGGGGTTGAGGCGCGTGAAGGTGCCGGTGGCCTCGAGGGAGGCGGTGAGCTCGGCCCACTCCTCGTCGGAGCCGGTGCACCACTGGATGCGGTCGGGCTGGGTCAGCTCGGCGACCTCGGTGACCCAGGCGAGGATGCCCGGGTGCGTCGTCGGGGTGGAGGTCGTGGTCTCGGTCGTTGCGGTCATCCCGGATTCCTTCAGCGTTTCGCGTCGGTTCGCGCGGCCTCGTTGTCGGCGACTTTCCGGGGACGCTAACGCTTGTGAATCCGTGCACGAATTGGATCGTGCCAAGGGTTGTGACCTGGATCTCGCCCCGCACTTCGGCGTATTTCCGGCGAAAGCCGCGACCCGGCGCTGCTCCGCCGGGGTCGGCTCAGACCGGGGCCTGCGGGTCGATGCTCCGGGTCTCCGCACGTCGGTTGCGTGGGCCGATCCAGTCCCGGACGTAGACCTTGGGCAGGATCTTGGCGACCGCCAGGGTGACGTAGCCGATCGTGTTGATGGCGACGAATGCAGCAAGCACCGCGATCACCTCGTTGCGCAGGATGCTGTCGGGCAGCAGGACGCCCATGGGGAGGACGGCGGCGATCAGGGTCGACACGTCAGCCCTCGATCCGAACGCCGGAGTCGGGCTGGACGATGTGCTTCCAGGTGGCCTGACGGGCCAGTGACAGGTCGAGGATGCCCTTGAGGAAGACGACGTTGAGGAACATCGCGTAGAAGAGCTCGGGGAACAGCGAGAGCCCCAGGAGGCGGGCCCTGGCTCCTCCACGCCACACGGTCACGATCCTCTCCACGGTGAACACGGTGCCGATGCCGATCCAGAACGGGAACCAGACCCAGTTCGTCGTCGCCAGCGCCATCAGGACGATGAGCAGCAGGTAGGCCCCGAGCGCGATCACGCCGTAGCCGATCCCCAGCTGCTGCATCCAGTAGCGGAAGGTCTGGGTCCGCATGCCGTACGCGCCGAGGTTCTCCAGGGCGCCGCGCTGCCACCGCAGGCGTTGGGCCCACAGCGCGCTCCACGAAGGCATGACCTCCGTGACCACGGTGCACTCGCGCGGGGAGATCATCAGGGCGCCCAGCGTCTTGAGCGCGATGGTCAGCTCGTTGTCCTCGGTCAGGGCCACGGTGTCGTAGACGTCGCCCGGGACGCCGGGGAGGATCTTGCCGCGTTCCTCGGCCACCGCTCGCAGGGCGCGGGGTCGGAACACCGAGGCCGTGCCGGTGAGCACGAAGACCCGGCCGCGACGCCGCCGCAGGTCGCGCTGGTAACGGGTGTACTCGTTGCGCTGGAACTGCCCGATCAGTCCGAAGCCCCCCTCGCCGTAGAAGAGTCCGCCGACGGCCATGAGGGCCCGGTCGTCGGTGAGGCGCCGGATGGCCCCCTCGAGGAATCCGGCGTCGAGGGTGGTGTCGGCGTCCATGATCATCACGCAGTCGTTGTCCCCCTGGCCCGGCAGCACCACCCGCAGGGCCTGGTTGAGCCCGCCGGCCTTCTTGTGGGCGTTCTCCACGGTCTCGAAGACCTCGACGCCGGCGTCGCGCGCGATGCGCGTGGTGGCGTCGGTGCAGTTGTCGGCGACGACGACGATCCGCGCAGGGGGCACCGACTGGGAGCGCAGCGACGCAAGGGTCTCGGCGATGCAGCCCTCCTCGTTGTGGGCCGGGATGAGCACCGTGATCGTGACGGGTCCGGCGTACTGGCCGCGGGTCTCGGCCATCACGAGCTTCGGAGCCAGCGGCATCCGGTTGCCGTCCTCGCTCCGGCGCGCCCGCGTGAGCAGGCGACGTTCGAGGCCGGCCACGCCGGCGGCGAGGAGGAGCGCCACACCCACGGCGGCGAGCATCACGCGTGGGTCGGGCATCGCGGTGTCGTAGAAGACCTGCCAGACCCCGAACAGCACGCCTTCAGAAGGAGCGTCGTCCGCCTGCGGACCGCTGGAGGCGACCGCCACCCAGAGGGCGCCCGCGCCGAGGCCGGCCGCGCCGATGATGGCGATCCCGACCGATCGCTGTAGCCACTGCACTGTCCCGAGTCTCCTTCGTGGTGGGGGGTCGACCGACGCGGTCAGCCCCGCGGCTCCGCGCCGACGACGTCGTGCATGAACTCGTCGACGAAGACGTCCATCGGCACCGGCTTGCCGATCATGAATCCCTGCGCGTAGTCGACGCCCTCGGCCCGCACCACGTCGAAGATCTCGGGGTCGGACACGAACTCGGCGACCGTCTGCTTGCCCAGGTCCTTGGCGATGCCGACGATCGAGCGCACGATCGTGCGGTCGACGGAGGAGCGGTGCACGTGGGCGACGAACTCGCCGTCGATCTTCACGTAGTCGAAGATCAGGTGCTTGAGGTAGTAGAAGGAGCCGAAGCCCGCGCCGAAGTCGTCGAGCGCGAACCGGCACCCCATGGCGGCCATCCGCTCCGCGAACTCACGGGCCAGGGCGACGTCTGCCACAGCCGACGTCTCGGTGATCTCGAGGATGAGCGCCCTGGGGTCCACGTCGAAGCGTCGGAGCGCCGACAGGATCGTGGCCTCGACCGACGCGTCGCCCATGGACGCACCGGAGATGTTGACCTCCAGGCAGAAGTCCGGGACCAGCTCGCGCAGCTGGGCGAGCATCTCGATGCTGCGGTCCAGCACCCAGCTGTCGACCCGCGGCATCAGGCCGGCGCGCTCGGCGATGTAGACGAAGCGGCCGGGCGGGACGATCTCCCCGTCCTCGCCACGCAACCGGAGCAGCACCTCCGCGGAGTCGATCCGCCCGGTGGAGATGTCCATGATCGGCTGGAAGTGCAGGACGAAGCGGTCGTTGTCCAACGCGTCCTCGATCCGGGCCTGCCACTGCAAGCGCATCGAGCTGCGCGGGCTGCGCGAGTCGCCCTCGGCGAGGAGCGCCACGCGGTTGCGCCCGGACTCCTTGGCGTCGTACATCGTCATGTCCGCGAGGGCGAGGATGTCCGCGGAGTGCTCGGTGGCCGCGGCGAAGGTGACGGCACCGACGCTGGCGGAGACCCGGCGGCGTACGCCGTCCAGGGTGGCCGCGTGGTCACGGATCCGCTCGACCACCTGGTCGGCCACCCGCTGGGTCGCGGCCTGGTCGCCGTCGGTGAGCATGATGGCGAACTCGTCCCCGCCGACGCGGGCCACGACGTCGGTGCTGCGGATCGATCGACGGAGCAGGCCGGCGATCGTGACGAGCAGCTCGTCACCCGCGTTGTGGCCGAGCGAGTCGTTGACCTGCTTGAAGTTGTCGAGGTCGAGGAGCAGGAGCGCACCGACGGGACCGTGCCTGCGGCTCCGGTCGAGGTGACGCTCGAGCTCGACCTCGAACCGGCGACGGTTCGCCAGACCCGTCAACACGTCGTGGTCGGCGAGGTGGGACAACCGGTCCAGGTAGCGACGGCGGTCGGAGATGTCGACCACGTTGACCATGACGATGTCGCCGACCTGCGGGTCCGGGACGACGGTGCTGCTCAGCGCGATCGCGACGTCGTTGCCGCCGGAGTCGCGGAGCCGGCACTCGGCGTCCATGTCGACGCGGTCGGACATCAGCCGCTCGAGGTGGTCGGCGATGGCGTGCTCGCCCGGTGTCTCGAAGGAGCCGAGGTGGTGACCGACCATCTCCGAGGGTTCGAGGCCCACGATGACCGCGAGCGAGGTGTTGACCCGCAGGACCACCCCGGCCGGGTCGAGGAGCGCGACCCCGTGTGGCGCGTCGTCGAACAACCTCTCGACCCGCTCGTTGGCCAGTCGCGCCCGGCGGGTCTGGCGGTCGAGGTCGTGCACGATGCGCTGGACGAGGGGACCGAGCACGAGCGCGACCACGCTCCACACCACGACGCGTCGCCAGTCACCCCAGCCGTAGGCGGGGGGACCGATCAGGACGATCGGCGCGACGAAGACCAGGACGGTGAGGCCACTGGCGATCCGGAGCTCGCGCCGGGTGCCGGTGATCGCGAGCCAGAGGATCGGCAGCAGCACGGCCGCGCTCAGACCCGACGACGACCCTCCGACCGCCCCGCCCGCCGCGTGGTGGACGAGGGCGACGAACACGAACATGAGGTACGCCGGCACTGCGTCGAGCCACGTCCTCTCGGACCCCCGCAGCGAGAGCGCGAAGGAGCAGCCGACGCACGCCAGCACGGCCGCAGTCAGCGCGTAGACCCACCACGCGCTGACGTAGGGCGGCACGAGGATGACCGCGAGGCACGTCGCGGCCACCGCGGCGAACGGCGCCGCCAGTCCGAGACCCGGCTTGCCGTCGCCAGACCACAGGACAGCGCGCCCGAGTTGACGTTTTGTTGACACAAAGTTGATGTTATGTAGATCTTTCCCACCGCGTGTGGGTTTTCGGGGTCATTCCTCCGAATCGAGGTCGGCGGCGACCCGGCGGTGGGCCTCCCAGATCTCCTCGGGCATCCGGTCGAACTGGGAGAGGTGCTCCTCGCGGAAGCCCATCTCCTGCTGCCAGCGCTCCTTGTCGATCGTCAGGATCCGGTCGAGGTCCTCGGGTGTGATGTCGACACCCTCGAGGTCGAGCTCCTCCTTGGTCGGGATGATGCCGACGGCCGTACGCCGTCCCTCGACCTCGCCGTTCTTGAGCTGGAGCAGCCACAGCAGGGGGCGCAGGTTGTCGCGGTAGCCCGGCCACAGGAAGTGGCCGTCCTCGGCGTCGCGCTGGAACCAGTTGACGTGCGCGAAGATCGGCTGGTCCTTCGCCGCCCCGACGATGTCGAGGTAGTGGCGTGCGTAGTCGCCCTCGCCGTAGGCCATGAACGGCCGGTTGGACATCGGGTCGTAGCGGAGGATGCCCTCCTTGCCCTCGGCGGCCGACGTCGCCTCCGCGCCCAGGGTGAGGCCGTCGTACACGCCCTCGGCGAGGTCGGTGATCGCGCGGATCAGCGGCTCGCGGTCGCGGGTGCGGCCACCGAAGATGATCGCGTCGATCGGCACGCCCAGCGGGGCGTCGTAGTCCTGCGCGATGTTGGGGACGTTGGCGAGCGTCGTGGTGAAGCGGCTGTTGGGGTGGGCCCACGGAGCGGTGTCGTCGTCCTTGCGGTCCGCGATGGGCGAGCCCATCCAGTCGAGCCATCCCTGGCGGGCCGGCTTCTCCTTGGTGCGGCCCTCCCACCACACCTCGCCGGTGGTCGGGTTGTAGGCGACGTTGGTGAAGATGCAGTCGGTGCCGTGGCCGACGGAGGCGAGGGCGTTGGGGTTGGTGGTCTCGTTGGTGTCCTTGGCGACGCCGAAGACGCCGTACTCCGGGTTCATCCCGTAGAGCTGGCCGGACTCCTCCTCGACCCACAGCCACGCGATGTCGTCGCCGTAGAACGACACGTGGTAGCGATCGCCGAGCGCGTCGGGGGCGGCCATCATCGCCAGGTTGGTCTTGCCGGAGGCGCTCGGGAAGCCACCGCAGACGTGGTAGTCCTTCCCGGTCTCCTTGTCGTGGATGCCGATGAGCATGTACTGCTCGGCGAGGAACTTCCTGCTCGCCCAGCCGTCGTACGCCCCCTGCCGCAGGCCGTGCGCGATCTTGCCGAGCAGCGCGTTGCCGCCGTAGGACGAGCCGAAGTGCAGGATCGTGCGCTCGTCGGCGACGGTGACGAAGTAGCGCTTGTCGCCGTCGGTGCCCTGGCCGAGGTTCTCCAGGTCGCCGGAGACGTGGACCGCGCGGACGAAGTGGCCCGGGTCCTCGAGGTCGTTGACGAACTGCACGCCGACGCGCGCCATCCGGATCATGTGGAGCACGACGGTGCGGGTGTCGGTGATCTCGACGCCGGCGGCCCAGGGCGCGAGCGCGTTGCCGGCGGGCGCCATCAGGTAGGGGACGACGTACATCGTCTTGCCCGCGCTGGCGCCGCGCATCAGGTCGTGGAGCTTGGGCTTCATCTCCG
>CAWCGM010000044.1:0-13512 GCA_963795095.1 uncultured Actinomycetota bacterium
ACCCCCGACGACAACGCCGAGGTCGTCGCGCCGCAGCCGCAGCAGCAGCAGCAGGGAGAACAGCCGTCGCTGCTCGACGTCGCCGTCACCCGGATGATCGGCAAGGGACCCGAGGCGCACCAGGTCTGGCTGCCGCCGCTCGACGTCCCCGACACCCTCGACGACCTGATGCCCGACCTCGCACCGCACCCCGAGCACGGCCTGACGTCCCTGCAGTGGCGCAACGTCCCCGGCCTGGTGATCCCGCTCGGCACCGTCGACCGACCGCGCGAGCAGCGCCGCGACACGATGACGCTGAACCTGACCGGCGCGGCCGGCCACGTCGCCGTCGTCGGTGGTCCGCGGTCCGGCAAGAGCACGCTCCTGCGCAGCATCGTGACCAGCATGGCGCTGGTGACGACGCCGCTGGAGTCGCAGTTCTTCGTCCTCGACTTCGGTGGTGGCGCGTTCGCGCCGATGACGCGACTGCCGCACGTCTCGGGCGTCGCGACGCGCTCCGAGCCCGACGTCGTACGCCGGGTGATGGCGGAGGTCGAGGGCATCGTCGACCGGCGCGAGGCCTACTTCCGCAACAACGGCATCGACTCGATCGAGACCTACCGCTCGCGCCGCGCGCAGGGCCGCGCGGACGACGGCTGGGGCGACGTCTTCCTCGTCATCGACGGCTGGAGCACGCTGCGCGCCGAGTTCGACGACCTCGAGATGGAGATCCAGCAGCTCGCGGCCCGCGGCCTGACGTTCGGCCTCCACATCGTCACCGCGTCGACGCGGTGGGCCGACTACCGCGCGGCGATGCGCGACGTCTTCGGCTCCAAGCTCGAGCTGCGCCTCGGTGACCCGCTCGACTCCGAGGTCGACCGCAAGGTCGCCGCACTCGTGCCGGTCGGCCGCCCCGGCCGCGGCCTGGTGCCGTCGAAGCTGCACTTCCTCGGTGCCCTGCCGCGCATCGACGGTGACGGGAGCGCCGACACCCTCGGCGACGGGGTCGACCACCTGATCGACACGATGGTCGCCGCCTGGCACGGACCCGAGGGCCCCAAGCTCCGACTGCTCCCGAGCAAGGTCACCCTCGAGGCGGTCCGCGAGGACGCCGTGCGCCGCACGGTCCCCGAGCGCCACATCCTCCTCGGCATCAACGAGAAGGAGCTCGCGCCGATCGGGCTCGACGTCGACGCCGAGCCGCACATGCTGGTCTTCGGCGACGGGCAGTCGGGCAAGAGCGCGCTGCTGCGGGCCTACGTCCACGAGATCATGCGCACGCGCACGGCCAAGGAGGCCCAGATCGTGCTGGTCGACTACCGCCGCTCGCTGCTCGGCGAGGTGCCCGACGAGTACCTCCTCAACTACCTCACCTCCGCCACCCAGGCGACGCCGACGCTCAAGGACATCGCCACCTACCTCGAGGGCCGGATCCCCGGCCCCGACGTGACGCCCGACCAGCTGCGCAACCGGTCGTGGTGGACGGGCGCGGAGGTCTACGTCGTGGTCGACGACTACGACCTCGTCGCCACCGCCCAGTCCTCGCCGGTCTCGTCGCTGCAGCCGCTGATGGCGCAGGCCCGCGACGTCGGGCTGCACGTCGTCGTGGCACGGCGTACGGGCGGCGCCTCCCGTGCCCTCTACGAGCCGGTCATCCAGTCGCTGCGCGACCTCGCGATGCCGGGCGTGATGCTGTCGGGTCCGCGCGACGAGGGCATCCTCATCGGCAACCTGCGCCCCCAGCCCGCGCCCGAGGGCCGTGCCCGCGTCGTCACCCGCGACGGCGGCACCCAGACCGCCCAGCTGGCCTGGCTGGACCCGACGATGTAGGTGCCGGTCTCGCTGGAGCGGTGGTCGAGCCACCTTTCCAGCTGCCCAACTGTAGGTGGACCACCGCCCGGGCGAGTGTCGTACGACGACGCGCCCAAGAGCGGTGGCGGAGCCACATTCGCGAGGCTCGGAATGTGGGTGGACCACCGCTCGAGGGGCGGTCAGCGGCGACCGGACTTGAACATCCCCCGCGCGATCTCGCGGGCGGCGGTGCGCATGAAGTCCTTGAACGCCGTCGACTTCACGACGTCCATCACGATGCCGTCGTCGTCCTTGGCCGCCTTCTCGGTGGACTTCTTGGTGACCCGCTCGTTCTTCTGCTCGCGGGCCATCTCCTTGACGCGCGCGTCCTCGGCGGCCTTGCGGGCGCCCTCCTCGAGCTTCTTGGCCAGCAGCTCGCGGGCGGACTCGCGGTCGAGGCCCTCGGCGTACTTGGCGGTGAGCGGGGAGGCCTTGACCGCCGCTTCCATGCCGTCGGTGGGCGCGGCGTCCATGAGCGACTCGGGCGCGCGCAGGCGGGTCCACGCGACGGGGGTCGGGGCGCCGCGCTCGTTCATGACGGTGACCACGGCCTCGCCGATCCCGAGCGACGTGATGACCTCGCCGAGGTCGTCGTACGCGCTGTTGGGGTAGGTGTTCACGGTCGCCTTCAGCGCCTTGGCGTCGTTGGGCGTGTGCGCGCGGAGCTGGTGCTGGACGCGGGAGCCGAGCTGGGCGAGCACGTCGTCGGGCACGTCGGTGGGCGACTGCGTCACGAAGAAGACGCCGACCCCCTTGGAGCGGATCAGCCGCACCGTCTGGGCGATCTGGTCGAGGAACGCGTCGCTCGCGTCGTTGAAGAGCAGGTGCGCCTCGTCGAAGAAGAACACCAGCTTGGGCTTGTCGAGGTCGCCCTCCTCCGGGAGGTCGTGGAAGAGGTCCGCGAGCAGCCACATGAGGAAGGTCGAGAAGAGTGCCGGGCGGTCCTGCAGGTTCGGCAGCTCGAGCAGGCTGATGATGCCGCGGCCGTCGTCGGTCGTGCGGAGGAAGTCCTTGGTCTCGAACTCCGGCTCGCCGAAGAACACGTCCGCACCCTGCGCCTCGAACGACACGAGCTCGCGCAGGATGACACCCGCGGTCTGCGGCGAGAGCCCACCGATCGTCTTGAGCTCGGCCTTCCCGGCCTCGTCGCCGGTGAGGTACTGCAGCACCGCGCGCAGGTCGGAGAGGTCGAGCAGCGGCAGCCCGTTCTTGTCGCAGTAGTAGAAGACCAGCCCCAGCGAGGACTCCTGCGTCTCGTTGAGGTCGAGCACCTTGGCGAGCAGGGTCGGCCCGAACGCGGTCATCGTGACCCGCACCGGTACGCCGACCCCCTGGCCGCCGATCGCGTAGAACTCCGTCGGGAAGCCGGTCGCCGTCCACGCCTGGCCGACGCTCGCCGTGCGGGCGGTGAGCTTGTCGCTGGGCTCGCCCGGGACGCTGAGCCCGGACAGGTCGCCCTTGATGTCGGCCGCGAACACCGGTACGCCGTTGGCGCTGAGCTGCTCGGCCAGCAGCTGGAGGGTCTTGGTCTTGCCGGTGCCGGTGGCGCCCGCGACGAGGCCGTGGCGGTTGAGCATCCCGAGCGGGATCCGGATGTGCACGTCGCTGAGCTCGTCGGCGTTCAGCATCAGCCCGCCGAGCTCGAGCGCCGGACCCTCGAACCGGTAGCCCGGCGCGACGGCCTCGGAGATCGGGTCGGTCGGGGCGGGCGGCTCCGGCGGTGCGGCCGGCTCGGTCACCGCCTCGCCGGCGGCGGCGTCGGCGGGCGCCGGCGCGGCGGGTGCGACCTCCGCGGCGGGGGCCTCCGTCGGCGTCGGCTCTGGCACTGGCGTCGTCCCCGGGGTCTCGCTCATGCCCGCGAGCCTAGTCACGGCGGAAGACGACGACGAGGGTCGCGTGGAGCCGTCGTTATGATCACCGGCGTGATCTTCAAGCGGGTGGGCCTCGGCCGGCCCTACCCCGACCACGGGCTGACCTCGCGCACCTGGGCCGACCTGCCCCCGCGCCAGGTGCGGCTCGACGAGCTGGTGACCACCAAGGACACCCTGCAGCTCGACACCCTGCTCGACGAGGACTCCACCTTCTACGGCGACCTCTTCGCCCACGTCGTGCAGTGGAAGGGCGACCTCTACCTCGAGGACGGGCTCCACCGCGCCCTCCGGGCCGCGCTCCAGCAGCGCAGCGTCCTCCACGCCCGGGTCCACAAGGCCGACGGATGAGCGGGCGCCCTCAGGTCCGCGCTGACCCTGGCCGTCCTGGCCGGCCTCGTGCTCGCAGCGGCGGTCTGGGGCTGGGGAGCGCTCACCGAGCCGCTGCCGAAGGACGAGCCGGTCGCGATCTGCGAGCCCACGGACGTCGCCGCCGGCGGCGAGGTGCGCCGCGACCAGGTCGTGGTCAGCGTCTTCAACGGCAGCAAGCGCTCCGGCCTCGCCGGTTCGACGATGGCCGAGCTCGCCGAGCGCGGGTTCGTCGAGGGTGACGTCGGCGATGCGCCGCTGCCTGCCGCGACCACGCAGATCTGGTCCGCGGAGCCGACGAACCCGGCCGTGCTCCTGGTGCAGAAGCAGTTCAAGAAGGCCAAGATCGTCCCCGGCGACCCGATCGGCGACGGGATCGTCGTGGTCGTCGGCGAGAAGTTCAAGACCCTCAAGAAGAAGCAGGTCGAGTCGGTGCTCGCCGAGGCCGACGCGACCTACTGCCGGGCGACCGGTTCGGAGTAGACCCGGCACCAGTCCTGGCGCTAGTCCTTGTCGGGGCGGCGGGGGTCACCCAGCCACTGCGCGAGCCGGCCGTTCTGCGACACCTGGCGCAGCCGGTCCTCGGTCGCCTCACGCAGCTTGCGCGGGGTGACGACGAGGAGGTCGTCGCCCGCGCGCAGGACCGTACGACGCTCCGGCACCAGCGAGCTGCCGCTGCGGATCACCAGCGACACCGAGGCGCCCTGCGGCAGGCGCAGCTCGCCCACCTCGACTCCGTGCATCTTCGACGTCGGCGCGATCGTCACCTGGAGCAGGTCGGCAGCGACCCGGTCGAGGGGCGCGGCCTCGACGTCGAGGCCCCGGGGCTCGTTGCGGCGCGCGACCCGCAGCCGTTCGGCCACCCAGGGCAGCGTCGGACCGGTGAGGAGCGTGTAGACCACGACCATCACGAAGACGATGTCGAACAGCTCGTCGGCGCCGTCGACCCCCTCCGAGAGCGGGATCGTGGCCAGCACGATCGGCACCGCACCGCGCAGCCCGGCCCACGAGATGAAGCCGAGGTCGCGCAGCGCCATCGGCTGGGCGATGCTGCTGGCGAGCACGGACAGCGGTCTCGCGACCAGCGTCAGCACGAGCCCCGTCACGAGCGCCTGCACCACGGTGTGACCGTCGATCCGCCCCGGCGACAGGAGCAGTCCGAGCATCACGAAGAGGCCGATCTGCGCGAGCCACGCGACCCCCTCGGCGAACGAGCGGGTCGCCACCCGGTGCGGCAGCTCGCTGTTGCCGAGGATCAGCGCGGCGACGTAGATCGCAGCGAACCCGGAGGCGTGCACGGCCGACGCGGCGCCGTACGCCGTGAACGCCAGGCACAGGACCGCCAGCGGGTAGAGGCCCGAGGAGGGCAGCGCCGCGCGCCGCATCACCCAGGCGCCGGCGATGCCGCAGACGGCCCCGATCAGGGCTCCGGCGACCAGCTCGAAGACGATGATGCCGGCGACCTCGAGGAGCCCGGACTCGGCCGCGGCACCGGTCGAGATGATGCCGACCAGGACGACGGTCGGGGCGTCGTTGAGCCCCGACTCGGCCTCGAGGGCACCGGTGAGCCGCTTCGGCAGCGGGAGGGCCCGCAGCACGGAGAACACGGCCGCCGCGTCCGTGGGCGAGCAGATGGCGCCCAACAGGATGGCGAGCTCCCACGGCAGGCCGAGGAGGTAGTGCGCGCCGAGGGCCACGACCGCGACCGAGACCGCGACGCCGACGGTCGCGAGCGACAACCCCAGCCGGATGCTCGGGCGCATCTCCCGCCACTCGGTGGTGAGACCACCCTCGGCGAGGATGATCGCGAGGGCGCCGAAGCCCAGCGCGTGTGCCAGCTGGGCGTCGTCGAAGGGGATCTGGAACGGCCCGCCCTCCCCGAGCAGCACGCCGATCAGGAGGTAGATCAGCAGCGACGGGAGCCCCGCGCCCGCCGAGACCCGCACCGCGAGGATCGCCGCCAGCGTCACGACCGCGCCGACCAGCACGAACACGTCGAGCTGGTGGACGTCGAATGTCATGGTCACCTCGTGCCATCGGGCTGAGACGGGGCAGGCCTGGGGCTCGATCCTATCCGTGGCGCAGGGGTGCCGATGACCGCGTCCGCGGCACAATCGGCGCTGCCGAGGACGTTTGGGACCGGGGCCGTCCGGGTAGGCGTCCACGGACGAAAGGGTGTGATCGATGTACGGCGACTCTGCCGCCGGCCGCAAGCGCGTGGCCCAGCTGCGCGAGCAGGCCGGGGACGTCCGTGCCCTCGCTGCCCGCCTCGTGTCGCAGGCCGAGGCCGTGCCGTGGCACGGCAAGGCCGCGGAGGCGATGCGTGAGCGCATCCGCGAGCGCGCCGGCCACCTCCGTGCCGCCGCCGCCCAGCACGACACCGCCGCCGAGTCGCTGTCCGCCCACGTGTCCGAGGTCGACCGGCTCAAGGAGGCCATCGACCTGCGCTCCCGCAAGGCCACGACACTGGTCGAGGACGCCCGCACCCGCACGAGCGAGGGCGCAGCGGCCGACGACGCCGATGCCGTCCTCGTCTCCTTCGACCCTCCCCCCGCCGGTCACCGCGACTGGCTGACCGTCGAGCTCCCGGGACTCTGACATGGTGACCATCGACCTGACCACGCCGCCGGCCCCGCCGACGAGCTTCCTCGACGGCATGGCCCGGCGCCTCGCGCTGACCCTGCCCGAGCTGCGCCTCGTCGCCGACCTGGCCGGCGGAGCACCGCTCCCCTTCGACCTCCAGCCCACCGAGGACGCAGCCGGCGGCGCGGGCGGCCTGTCCGGTCGCCTGGGAGCGAGCCGGGGTTCGACCGAGGACTCGGCCTACACCGACGCGCTCGGCACCCTCCACGACCCCGAGGAGACGTTGCGGCGCCGCGGGCTCATCACCGACGAGGGCACCGACCCCGGCCTGCTGGGCGCCGTCGGCCTGCTGGCCACGCCGCGCCTCGCGCTCGACCTCGACGTCGCGGCCGGCGCGACCCAGGTCAAGGCCTGGCACCGCCAGTCCGGCGGCGCCGTCGCCAGCCTGTCGACCTGCGACGGCATCGTCTTCGAGATCGCGTGGTTCCCGGTCGACCAGTGGACGGTCGAGCTCGCCCGCGTCACGACCGTCCCGGAGGACCTCACCCTGACCACGTCGCGCGTCCCGGCCCTGCTGGACGTCCCCTACGCGCTCGCCGACTCGGTCGGCGAGGCCGTCCGGTCGAACCGCTCCGACCTCGTGCCGATCCTCATGTCCCAGGCCGTGGGCGCGGTCCGCGCGGACGGCGAGGTCCTCGCCGAGGCCGAGGCCACCGCCGCCGTGTCCGCCGTGCACTCCGAGAGCCGCGGCCGGCTCCGCATCCTCGCCGCCGAGGTCGCCGAGGGCGCCACCTCGTCGGTCGGGGTGGTGTCGTGGGTGCTGCTCAACGACGGCTGGCACTCGCTGACCCCGCGCCACGACGACGGCGCGCGCGTCTCCGTCGCGCTCGTCCAGCCCGACGACCTCGCGACCGAGCTCGCCCCCGTGCTCGCCCAGGTCTCGACCCGCGAGGAGGTCGCTCGATGAACGCCATGGACATCCCCCGCACGTCCGGCGACGACGCGACGCCCGCCACCGACTCGTCCGCGTCCGTCGCGGCCGACAAGTACGACCAGATGCTGGCGCTGGCCGACCTGTTCGACTCCTCCGGCAACGAGATGCGCACCCGCGCCCGCCTCGGCACCGAGATCCTCGGCGACGACGAGGTCGTCGACTCCGGTGAGCTGTCGAAGGCCACCTGGGGCCAGGCCGAGGAGGACATCCGGGCCGCCCTGACGGGCAAGCACGGGCTGCTGACCCGCTCGGTCGAGCTCGACGCCGACGCGCTCGTCGTACGCGCCACGGTGCTGACCTACCGCTGGATCGACGAGCTCCAGCAGGCGGCCTACAAGACGCTCGGCTCCATCGCGGGCCGCGCCATCGGCTACCTCGCCCCCGAGGTCGCGCTCGGTGGTGCCATCGTCAGCGCCGGCCTGATCGAGACCGACGCGCTGGACCGCGACGGCGTCGCGGCCTACCTGAGCGAGCTCGCCGACAACAACCCCGAGCTCATGGAGCACCTCTCCGGTGGTGGCGGCCTGCTCGACGGCCTCCACATGCGCTCGCTGCTCACCGCCGGCGTGCTGGCCTCCGACCAGGGCGCCCACGCCGCGCGCGGCGGCCTCCGTGCGATCGGCATCGAGCCGTTCCCGACCGACGCCGTGTCCGCGTTCCGCGACTCGGCGGGGTCCTTCGTCGAGGCCGAGGAGCCCGAGACCGAGGCCGAGGCGAGCTCGGGCCAGGCCCCGCGCTCGCTCGAGGAGCTGCTGGCCACCCTGCTCGCCGAGGACGCCAAGATCTCGGTGCAGCGGGTCGGGACCGGCCGCTACATCGCCTACCTCCCGGGGTCCCTGGGCGTCGGCAACGGGCGCCTGCGCCTCGTCGGCGCCGACCCGAGCACGTCGGTCGCCCAGGTGATCCGTGCGATCGAGAAGGTCGTGACCGAGGACGACGCCCGCGTGATGCTGGTGGGCTCCGCGGCCGGCGGCACGGTCGCTGCGGAGATCGCCGCCGCGGCCAGCTCACCCCGCTTCGTCGTCGACCAGGTCGTCACGGCCGGCGCGCCGTCCTCGCAGGTGCCGCGGATCCCGGAGGCCACCCGCGTCCTGTCGCTGGAGGACCGCTCCGACCCGGTCGCGCTGCTCGGCTCGCTGATCAACGCCTCCACGCCCAACCGGCTCACCGTCGTGTTCGACGGCGGCACCTCCGCGGGCTCGGACCTCTACGTCGCCGGCGCCAAGGCGGCCGACACCGCCGAGCACCCCGAGCTGCGGGCCGAGATCGCCCGCATGCAGGACCTGGGCTACCTCGCGGGCTGATCCCTCGCCCTGGTCGTCCACCATGGGATGTCGGTGGAGCGGCACTTCCCCATGTCAACTGACCGCGGGAAGTGCATGTTCGCCGACATCCCATGGTGGAGCAGCACTCACACGATCTCGTGCACGAACTCCCCGAGCTGGGCGAGGTTGCGGCACTCGACCATCGGCACGACCCGGCCGTACTGGTCGGCGGCGCTGTCGCCGGTCCCCCAGTGGCGCGGGTGCTCCGGGTTGAGCCACCACGAGTGGCGGGCCCGGCCGGCGAGGTCGGCGAGCACGGGCAGCGCGAGGTCGCTGTAGTTCGAGCGCCCGTCCCCGAGCACCAGCAGCGACGACCGCGGGCCGATCGCGTCGGCGTGCTCCTCGGCGAAGCGGGTGAGCGCCCGGCCGTAGTTGGTGCGTCCCCAGAGCGCGGCCTGCGAGATGCTCGCCGACAGCGACTCCATCACCTCGACCACGTCGGCGCCCGGACGGAACGTGTCGCTCACCTCGACCACGTCGTCGACGAAGGTGAAGGCGCGCACGCCGCTGAAGGCCTCGCGCAGGGCGTACACCAGCATCAGGGTGAACTGCGCGAAGTTGGCCACTGAGCCGCTCACGTCGCAGAGCACGACGAGGTCGGTGCGGTGCGGGCGACGCGGACGGTGGTGGGTGGTCAGCGGCACCCCGCCCGTGGCGATGGACGCGCGCACCGTGCGGCGTACGTCGAGGGGGCCACGCCGCTGCGCGTGCTGCTCCTTGGTCAGCCGGGCGGCGAGCCGGCGCGCCAGCGGGTAGATCTCGCGACGCATCTCCTCGAGGTCGCTGCGCCGCGCGGCGGTGAAGTCGAGGCGGTCGATGGTCGGCCGCACGGTCACGTCGACGACGTGCTCGGGCCCCTTCTCCTCGGCGATGCGTCGGCGGGCGTCGCCCTCGACGAGCCGGGTGAAGTCGCCGATGCGGCGACCGGCCGTCCGCTGCGCCCGCTCGTCGTCGAGGCCGGAGGACAGCAGCCCCTGCACGAGACGGTCCATCAGCTCGGCGGGCGAGACCCGCTGGAGGGAGGTGTACGCCGACCAGCTCGACAGCCCGGGCCCCCGACCGGGCATCGCGCCGAAGCGTGCCACCGCCTCGACTGCAAGGTCCTGCAACGCCTGCTGGTCGCCGGAGGCCAACGCCTCCGCCAGCGCCTCGCGGAACCTGGCCAGCTCGGGGCCGGTGTCGGGCGGTCCGTCCGGCGCCGGCTCCGCCTGCTCGCCGGCGACCCCGCCGCCGATGAGGCGCGGGTAGTAGATGTCGAAGACCGCGTCGAAGGTCACCCGCTGCGGCTGCCGCTTCACCAGCGTCGCGGCGTACGCCGCCCGCACGGTCTCGCGGTCGTGCCACCGCACCTTCTCGAGCGCGCTGATCGCGTCGAGCCCCTCGGCCAGCGACACCGACAGGCCCGCCGAGCGCAGCGCCTCGACGAAGCCGATGTGGGTGTCGAGCAGGCTCATCGAGGGAGCTTCAGCTCCTTGATCGCCCGCTTCTGGTCGGAGGCGTGCTTCAGCACGACGCCGAGGGTGCGGGCGACGGTGGCCTCGTCGAGGTCGCCGATCTGGAGGGCGATCAGCGTGCGCGCCCAGTCGACGGACTCCGCGATCGACGGCGCCTTCTTGAGCTCGAGCTCGCGGAGCCGTACGACGACGTCGACCAGCTGGGCGGCCACCTTGTCGTCGAGGCCGGGCACCTGGCTGGTGACGATCGCCTTCTCGCGCTCGGCGTCGGGATAGTCGAGGTGCAGGAACAGGCAGCGTCGCTTGACCGCCTCGGAGAGCTCGCGGCTGGCGTTGGACGTCAGCACGACGAACGGGCGGCGGGTCGCGCTGATCGTCCCGAGCTCGGGGATGGTGACCTGGAAGTCGCTCAGCACCTCGAGCAGCAGTCCCTCGACCTCGACGTCGGTCTTGTCGACCTCGTCGATCAGCAGCACCGTCGGCGCGTCGCGCCGGATCGCACTGAGCAGCGGCCGGGTGAGCAGGAACTCCTCGGTGAAGATGTCGTCGTGGGTCTCGCTCCAGCTGTCCCCACCGCCGCTGGCCTGGATCCGGAGCAGCTGCTTCTTGTAGTTCCACTCGTAGAGCGCGCGGGCCTCGTCGAGGCCCTCGTAGCACTGCAGCCGCACCAGCTCGGCGCCCGCCGCTCGCGCGACCGCCTTGGCCAGCTCGGTCTTGCCGACGCCGGCCGGACCCTCGACCAGCAGCGGCTTCTCGAGCGCCCCCGCGAGGTACGCCGTCAGCGCGGTCGCGTCGTCGGTGAGGTAGCCGGCCGCGCCCAGCCGCGCGGTCGCGTCGTCGGCGGACTCGAACCAGGTCGTCACGCGGGCGAGCCTAGTCGGGACCGCTCGTGGCACCGGGTGCCGCAGCGGGCGCTCGCTGCGCTCACGCTCTTCCGTCAAAGACGTCTCGCTGAGGCCATCGCTCCGCGATGGCCTCAGCAGAGAGGGCGGGATTCGAACCCGCGGTAGGTCTCCCTACGACCGCTTTCAAGGCGGTTCCGATCGGCCGCTCCGGCACCTCTCCTCGTGCCGCGCCGGGGCGCCGCACACCGCGGGACTCTACCGAACGCGGCCGCGGTGGACCCGCGGGCGGGGCGGCCGCCGTGCCCGTGGGAAAATCGACGGGTGACGACCGAGAACGTGACCGTGCACCGCCTCGCGCCCGCCGTGGCGGCGCGCCTGCTGGGGCTGGTGCTGTGCGCGGTCGCCGTCCTCATCCTGGCCAGCACGGTCGCGATCGCCGTCCTCGACCTGCACACCGTGTTCCTCCTGGTGCCTGTCGGGATCACCCTCCTCGTCCTGGCCGCGAACTGGTGGGCGTGGCGAGAGAAGGGCTGGGTCGCCCGGTTCACCGACGAGGGCTACCGCATCCAGTGGGTGCGCGGCGTCGGTACGGCGTCGGGCCGGTGGAAGGACGTCGAGGACGCCGTCACGACGACCATCGCCGACGCGCCCGTGGTCGTGCTGCGCCTGCGCGACGGACGTACGACCACGATCCCGGTCGAGGTGATCGCCACCGACCGCGAGGAGCTCGTCCGCGACCTGCAGCGTCACCTCCGCCGCGGGCAGGGCCTCCGCGACCTCTGAGCGGTGTCGCCACACGGTTTCGACTGCCTGATTCGGCGCACCCGCACCGCGCCTTGTACCCTTCTGTCCGCCCGGGCAATGACCGGGCATGGAGGCGTCGCCTAGTCCGGTCTATGGCGCCCGCCTGCTAAGCGGGTTTGGGGCTAAAACCCCATCGAGGGTTCAAATCCCTCCGCCTCCGCCAGAGATCGGCCCCCCTTCCGGGTGTGGGGGCCGATCCGGTGCAGCCTGCGCGCAATTGCAAGAACCTGCAATGCACAGACCTGCAGACCCATGGGCCTGACGTGGTCCGAACACCTGAGGGATGATGGAGCGGTCATCCCCTGTGACACATGACTATGAGGTGGGAACCACTATGACCCCTATTCGCCGCATCGCCGCCGCCGTCCTCGTGGGCGCGCTCGGATTCGGATTCGTCGGCATCAGCAGCGCACCCGCGAACGCCGACTTCACCTGGGGCTTCAAGACCAAGTGACCCCCCTGATCGAAGCTCGTGCGATGATCTGCACGTAGTGAAGAAGCCGGGACACGGACCCCTCAACCCCCCACGAGTTCTGGTCCGCCGGCCTCCCCCACAGGCCCGTCCCGGCACGAGGGCAGCAGCTCATCGAGCTGCTGCCCTCGCCTCATTTACCCTCCCACGACGCGTCAGCTCGCCGGGCCGTCGGTCTCGCGACCGGAGATCCCGCGCTTGCCCATCTCGTAGCCCAGCTGGAACCGGGTCTCGACCTCGAACTCGCTCTTGAGGTCCGCGACGTAGGCGGCATAGGTCCGCGGGCTGACGCCCAGGCGCTTGGCGCCGACCGGGTCGGCGCGGCCCTCGAGCAGCATCCGGATCGTCATCGCGCGCTGCTCGGCGGCGATGTCGCGCATCAGCGAGCTCTCGTTGCTCGTGAACGGCCGGGCGCGCTCCCAGTGCCGCTCGAACATGTCGACGAGGTAGGCGACGATCGACCGGTCGCTGATCACCATCGCGGCGCCGACCCCCTCGTGGCTCGGGATGAGGGCGACCCGCCGGTCCACGACGATCAGTCGGTTGAAGAACTCGTCGAGGGTACGCACCTCGGCGCCGGCCGCGGTCACCGCGGCGACGTACTTGCGGGTGTCGGTGCCGCGCCGGGCAGCGTGCTGGTAGAGCGTGCGCATCGTGACGCCGCGCTCCAGCACCGAGACCGCACGCGCGGTCACCTCCGGGAGCTGCTTGACCCCGCGCCGGTCCTGCGGCTGCGCGGTGAGCAGCTCCTCCTCGGCGTCGGCGACCATCGAGTTCAGGACGGTCTGGATCGTCGCGCCCCGGATCTCGGCGAACGCGCCGCCGACGGCGGTCGGGGACCGGCGCCAGGCGTGCGACAACGTGCTGAAGGCCTGCGCCCAGTGGGCCGACTCGGCGATCAGCTCCGCGCCCTGCTGGCCGAGCGGCGCGACGACCTGCGCCTGCACCGCCGCCGGGTCGACGGCCCG
>CAWCGM010000045.1:0-134222 GCA_963795095.1 uncultured Actinomycetota bacterium
ATGACCGGAACGCCCTCGCGCACCAGCTTCGGCGATCACCGGATGGTCGGCCGGGGCGTCGGTGATGATCCCGCTGACGTCCGCGAGCGGTAGGACCGTGAAGGGCGACGCGGTGCCGATCTTCTCCGTGCTGGCCAGGACGTAGGTGTCGGCCGCCCGGCCGGCGAGCGGCGCGCTTCATCGCGGCCTCGTCCGGGTCGCCGGTCGTCAGCCCGGCGGCGTGGTGCACGCCGGTGACCCCGAGCAGGAACAGGTCGGCGTGCACCGTCCGTGCGGCTTCGACGGCGGCGGCGCCGCAGGTGACCGCGGAGTGCTTGAACAGCCGCCCGCCGAGCACGTAGACCTCGACGGTCGGGTGGTCGACCAGCGCTGCGGCGATGGTCGGGCTGTGGGTGACGACGGTGGCCGCCAGGTCGGGGGGCAGCGCCGCGCGCGACGGCGAGCGCCGTGGTGCCGCCGTCGAGCAGCACCGTGCTGCCGGGACGCACGAGTCGCGCGGCGGCGGCCGCGACCCGCTGCTTGCTGTCGGGCGCGACCGCCAGGCGGGTGGCGTAGTCGGCGATGGCCGGGCTGACGGGCAGCGCGCCGCCGTACACCCGCTGGCACAGCCCGGCGGCGGCCAGCTCGCGCAGGTCGCGCCGCACGCTGTCCTCGGCGATGCCGAGCTCGGCGGCCAGGTCCTTGGCGACGAGCCGCCCGTCGCGCTCGAGCCGATCGAGCAGCAGGTCACGTCGTTGGGCGGGCAGCATGCGTACTCCTTCACGTTGTTGCCGATTGTTGCACACTTCAGTCTAGCCTCGCCGGCATGACTCGCTCGACCTCTGCTCATCCTGATCGCCGGCCCCTACCGTTCCGGCACCGGGGACGACCCCGCCCTGATGGCCGCCAACCTCGCCCGGCTGGAGGAGGCGGCCTGGCCGCTGTTCCGCGCCGGGCACCTGCCGATGATCGGGGAGTGGGTGGCTCTGCCGGTCCTGGCGAGCGCCGGCCAGCCGCGACCCGCTCGGCCCGCTCGCCGAGCAGGTCATGTACCCGACCGCGCAGCGCCTGCTCGCGCACTGCGACGCCGTGCTGCGCCTGCCCGGTGCGTCCACCGGCGCCGACCAGGACGTCGCGATCGCCCGCGAGCGCGGCCTGCCCGTCTACTTCCGGCTCGAGGACGTGCCCGGCTGCTCGGCGACGGACGCCGCCGACGTCCACCTCGTGTCATGACGCAGCCAGTGCGCGCCCCGACCCGCACCGGTCCCGGCCTCGACGTGCCGGACGCGCGAGGCCGCACGGGACTCGACCGGGTCGGGCGCGACCTGACGGGCAACCCGGACGTGTCGGTGCTCGATGTCGAGCTGCTGGCTGCGGGATGGCACGTGCTGCGGCGCACCACCTTCAGCTATCGGCACGCCGACGGACGGCGCACGACCGAGCAGCGCGAGACGTACGACCGCGGCAACGGCGCGACGATCCTGCTGTACGACACCGACCGGCGCACGGTGCTGCTGACCCGGCAGTTCCGCTTCCCGGTCTACGTCAACGGCCACCCCGACGGGATGCTCATCGAGACCGCCGCCGGACTGCTGGACGACGACGACCCCGCCACCGCGATCCGGCGCGAGACGGCCGAGGAGCTCGGGGTGACGATCGGCGACCTGACGCACGTCTTCGACGTCTGGATGAGCCCGGGCTCGGTCACCGAGCGGGTGCACTTCTACGCCGCGGCCTACACGCCGGCAGATCGCACCGGACCCGGCGGCGGGGTGGCCGCCGAGGGCGAGGACATCGACGTCCTGGAGCTCGACGTCGACCTGGCCCTGCGGATGATCGGCACCGACATCGCCGACGCGAAGACCATCATGCTGCTGCAGTGGGCGGCGCTCAGCGGACCTCTGCGCGCCATTCGGTGAGCGCTGCGTCTGCACGCCTGAGGGTGCGGCGGCGGACCTCGCCGGGCAGGCGGGTCCAGCCCGTCGGCGGGTGATCACCTCACCCTTCCGGGGCTACTGCGTGCCCACACCCGATGACATCGTTCTCGGCGAGCTTGCTGGAGCCCACGGCGGCCCTTCGGGAGACCGAGAGGAGTGCCCCGTGGGAGCGCGGCCCCTTCTGGAACGCCAGTCCGAGCATGCGGCCGGCGCGACGACAGACGCGACAAGTGCCGGCCGTGACACCCGCGGCGGCCACCTCAGCGTGGTGGACCTGGGTGAGTCGGCGCGCGAGGAGCTCGCGGCGCAGCTGATCGAGGGCCACATGGCTCTCGCCCGGTCCCTCGCCTGGCGCTATCGCGACCGAGGCATCGACCTCGACGACCTGGAGCAGGTCGCGCTCCTGGCCCTCACCACGGCGGCGCAGCGGTTCGACCCCGACGCGGGCCACGACTTCATGTCGTACGCGGTCCCGACCATCCGCGGAGAGCTGCGCAAGCACTTCCGTGACTCAGGCTGGATGGTGCGCCCTCCCGCGCCGGGTGCAGGAGCCGCCGGCGCGCATCCCCCGGGCCCAGGAGGAGCTCGAGCGCCGACTGGGACGCTCACCGAGGCCGAGCGAGCTCTCGGCACACCTCGGGGAGGACACGGACGTCGTGGTGGAGGCGCTGACTGCCGACGGCTGCTTCACCCCCGCCTCCCTCGACACCCCCGTCGGTGACCGCTCCGCGGTGCTGGGTGACCTGCTCGGTCACACCGACCCCGACCTCGACGCAGCCGAGGCGCGGGCCGTGCTGTCCCCGGTCCTGCAGCGGCTCGACGACCGCGACCGACTGGTGCTGACCCTGCGGTTCGTCGAGCAACGCACGCAGGTGGAGATCGCCGACCTGGTCGGCATCACGCAGACCCAGGTGTCGCGCGTCCTGACCCGCATCCTGAGGCAGCTCCGCGCCGAGCTGAGCTGAGCTGGAGTGAGCTGGAGGAGGGCACGATGATCGGCCGACTGGAGAAGACCGTGCTGGACTGCCCGGACCCGCGTGGCCTCGCCGGGTTCTACGCCGAGGTCCTGGGCATGCTGGTGCTCGAGGACGATCCGGACTGGGTGGTCATCGGACGACAGCCACACATGCGCGAGCTGGCGTTCCAGAAGGTCGATCCCTACGTCCCACCGCGTTGGCCCGACGGTCGACATCCCCAACAGCTGCACCTCGACATCGCCGTCACCGACTTCGACCCGGCCATCGACGCGGTGCTGGCGCTCGGGGCCGTACGTCGACCAGGTGCCCCGGAGACGGGATACCGGGTGTTCGAGGACCCGGCCGGTCATCCGTTCTGCCTGGTCCACGGACGCAAGGTCCCCGATCCACGCTTCGCATGACCTCACGCAGGAGGCGGCACATGCGTCCCGCGACCACGGGGTAAGGGCGGGGCATGGAGCCCATCCCGGAGACGACGGCGGCGTTGGCCGAGCTCGCGGCGACGGGCGACCCCACCATCCGCAAGCGAGCTCGACGCTCCGCGCCACGGCTCGTCCGTTCGTTCGTGCCGGACTGCGTGGGGATCAGCCTGGCGTCGGTCCAGCACGGTGTGACCTTCACGTTGGTGGCGACCAGCGAGGAGATCGCCGTGCTCGACGCGGTTCAGTACCTCTACGGCGGGGCCGTGCGTCGACGCCGCTCACACCGATGAGGTGTGGGAGCTCACCGGCGACGACGAGGCTCTCCTCGACGAGGCCGGCTGGCACCGCTTCGCCCGGGCCACCGCCGCCCACACGATCGCCTCGACGCTGTCCCTTCCCATCCTCGACGACGGAGACGTCGTGGGGACGGTCAACCTCTACGCCGCGTCCGCGCAGGCCTTCGCCGGTGTGCACGATGAGCTCGCCACCATCTTTGGGGCGTGGGCGCCGGGCGCGATCACGAACGCCGACCTCTCGTTCTCCACGCGCGAGACGGCTCGGGAAGCGCCGCAGACGCTTCGGGACAGGGCCCGGGTCGACCGGGCCGTCGGGATGCTCGCGGCAGCTGCCGACCTGACGACCGAGGAGGCCCGCGCCTCGTTGCGCGAGGCCGCCCGTAGGGCCGGGACCACCGAGGCACGGCTGGCCGAGACCCTGTTCCGCAGTGAGCACCGTCCGACGGCGACGTCTGACCCTCCCAGTGCCCGTGGGTCCGCTCAGGCGCCGCTGCGGTAACGCTCGGTGCTCGTGGTGACGATCTCCTGCGCCACGTCGCGCAGCTTGATGTTGCTCGAGGAGGACGCCCGGAGGAGGAACTGGAACGCGCGGTCCGCATCGACGCGGTAGCGCTCCATGACGATGCCGATCGCCTGGCCGATCACCTTGCGGCTGGCCAACGCCTGGTTGAGCTGGTCCTCCTGCTGCGCGTGACCGAGGATGATCGCAGCGTGGGTGGCGAACAGCTGCGCCGTGTCCGCTGAGGCCGGCTCGACCTCGTCGTGCTCGGTCGAGTAGAGGTTGAGTCCGGCCATGTGCCTCCTGTTGGCGAACAGGCGCACGGCCACCTGGCTGCGCACCCCCCGTTCCACGGCGGCGGGGACGTAGCCCGGCCATCGCTGCTCGTGGCGCAGCTTGCTCGACCACCACGACGGGCTCGTGCTCCACCGCCTGGACGCAGGGTCCCTCGCCCAGGTCGTACTGGACGCCGTCGAGCTCCCAGACGAGCTGGTCGGTGCCGGCCGCCGTCTCGAACGTCCCGTCGCCGCGCTTCAGGGAGATGCTGACGTGGGGGAACTCGGGCAGGGACGCACGTGTGGCGTGGACGATCGCGTCCAGCGTCTCGGCGAAGGTGCGGGACTCGTTGATCGTCTCGCGACGCCCGGGCGAGCGCCGTCGCGAGCGTCAGGGTGCTGTCGTTGGCTGTGTCCACGGGGGATCGGCCTCACATCCGGGATCCACGCGTGCGCGGGGCACGCGCGGGTGCACCTGGCCCTCTGTCTCGGGCCACTGCCAACCTACTACGAAAGCGTAGACTCGGCAGTGGCCGGAGCGGCACCCTGACGACATCGCCCGAGGGAGGGGTTGATCGTGAACGACCTTCCCCTCGAGGACCGTGGTCGTCTGCTCTCCCAGCTCGCGGCGACGCTGGCGACCCTGCCCGTCGACCGGGCCCAGACCTGGCGCCTCGAGCGAGGCGATGCGGCGGATGCTGCGTGCCGACGGCGTGGCGATCACCGTGGGCTACCTGACCGACAACCGGATCACGCTGTGCGCGAGCGACGAGGTCGCGCACGCGTTGGAGAGCCTGCAGGAGGTCACCGGTGAAGGTCCCGGCTACGAGGCGGCGAGGAACGGCGCGATGGTCGTGGCCGAGCTGGACGGGGATGCGGACGAGCGGTGGCCGCTGCTGACGCAGACCCTCGAGGAGAGGTACGGCCCCCTGAAGGTGTACGCCGTCCCCGTGCATGCCGGCGGGGCCCTGGGCGGGGTCGCCACCCTCTACACGCGCCCGCACGGTCTCCCTCGCCGAGCCGCCGCCGCGCGTGGCCTTCCTGGCGAACGTGGTCGGCGCCGCGCTGGTGACCGATGCCTCCGAGCACTCCGACGCAGCCTCTCGAGACGAGTGAGGGCTGGAGCTCGCGGAGCCTGGTCCACCAGGCGACCGGGATGGTGATGGCGCAGGTGCGCGTCACCCCCGAGGACGCCCTGGCGATCCTGCGAGGACATGCCTACGCCATGGCGACGGACCTCGACGACGTCGCCGAACGCGTGGTCGACCGGAGGATCAACTTCTCGAACTTCGACGTGGAGGGAGACTGATGTCATGACACGGACCACCAGTGGCGCCGCCTTCGCCGCGGCCAACGCGGCCATGGTCCGAGGGGTCGACGGGGCCAGCACGGTGCACGTGCTGCTCGCCGACTGCGTCGGGCTGCTCGGCGCCGAGGCAGCCGGCGTCCTGGTCGCGGTGGACCACGGTCTCGAGCTGTTGGCAGCGACGTCCCACCGGGCCATCGAGCTCGAGCTCCACCAGGCCCACGTGCTCGAGGGTCCGTGCGTCGAGGTGATCGAGAGCGGCGGACCGCGTCGCCGCCACGGCCGACGAGGTGGATCGGTGGCCGGACTTCGCCGTGCCATGTCGGCCGCCGGGATTCGACACGGTCCTCGCCACGCCCATGCGCTGGCACGACCGCGTGCTCGGCGGGCTCAACCTGTTCTGGAGTGGTCGCGAAGCCTGACGCAGGACGAGCGTCGAGCTGGCCCAGGCCTTCGCCGACATCGCCACCCTGGCCCTGATGCAGTCCTCCCGTCACCGACGAGCCCGAGATCGTCACCCAGAGGCTGCGGACGGCCCTGCGGGGCCGGGTGGTGATCGAGCGCGCCAAGGGCGTGCTGGCCCAGACCGACGACCTCGGGATGGACGCGGCGTTCGCGCGCCTGGTCGAGGTCAGCGAGCAGACTGGACGCCCTCTCGCCCAGGTGGCGCAGGGCGTCCTCGACGACATCGCCACACGCCGAGGGCGCTTCACCTAGGCTCGACCCCGTGCCCATCGACGACTCCACCCGACCGCGGGTGGCGGGCTCCGTCGAGCTGACGGCGCGCCAGCGCGTGGGCGGCCTGCACCTGAAGCAGATCCACGACCACTTCCGCCACCAGCTCGAGGCGATGACCCGGGCGGTCGAGGCGGTGCGCGACGGGGTCGGGGCCGTCGACGACGTACGCGCCGGGGTGCACGGTCTGACGCCGGCGCTGACCGCCCAGCAGGCGTCCGGGTTGTGCCGGCAGGTGTGCAGCATGCTGACGATGCACCACTCGATCGAGGACCAGGCGATGTTCCCCGCCGTCGCGACCCTGGAGGCGTACGCCCCGGTCGCGACCCGGCTGGCCGAGGAGCACCTGGTCATCCACGACCACCTCGAGCGGGTCGACCGCCTCGCCGTCGCCGCGTACGCAGACCCGTCGCGGGTCGCCGAGCTGGTGGACGCGGTCGCCGACCTCCGGGCCGACCTGGAGTCGCACTTCACCTATGAGGAGATCGAGATGGCCGAGCCGCTCGGGATCCTCGGTCTCGGCGTCTAGCAGGGTGAAATTGCGGGCGTAGGTCCCCCGTTACCAATCGGTCACATCGTCGTTGATCAGGTCGGGAGAGAGGGACCTCATGACCGACCGACAGACCAACGACACCGCCGGCTCGCGCAGCAGCGCCGTGCTGCTGCTCGTGGTCGTCGTCGCTGTCATCGCGGTCCTCACGTCCTGGGGCAACCAGCCCGAGGAGCGTCGCAGCGCCGCCGACGTCGACCTGACGAAGCTCGTCGCCTCGACCACCAAGGCCAAGCTGCCGCGCGCACCGCTCGACACCGACCCGACCGGCACCACCGACGGCACCGTCGTCCACCCGCGCCGCGTGCTCCCGGTGTACGCCGCCCCCGGCCGCAAGCCGTTCGCCAAGGTCACCCCGAAGCAGATGAACGACACCTGGCTCCCGGTCGTCGACCAGCAGGACGGCTGGACCCAGGTGCTCCTGCCGTCCCGGCCCAACGGGTCGATCGGCTGGGTCCGGACCTCACAGCTGGTCGAGCGGAAGACGCCGTACGTCGTCCGCGTGCACGTCGGCTCGCGCCGGATGGAGCTCGTCCGCGACGGCGAGACCGTCGGCGAGTGGAGCGTGGCGGTCGGCGCACCGGCCACGCCGACCCCGACCGGCCGCACCTTCCTGCTCGGATCGATCGTCGACGAGGCCCAGGGCTTCTCGCCGGTCATCCTGCCGCTGGGCACGCACAGCGACACCCTCGACACCTACGGCGGCGGTCCGGGCACCGTCGCCCTCCACGGCTGGACCGACCCGTCGGTCTTCGGCAAGGCCATCAGCCACGGCTGCGTCCGCGTGCCCGACGACGCCCTCGAACAGCTCCGCGACGTGCCGCTCGGCACCCTCGTCATCATCGATCAGCAGTAGAAACCACGGAGGAACAGATGCGTACGACATTCCAGGCCGGCCTCTCCGGCCTCGCGATCACCGCGACCGCCCTGCTGGTCGTGACGGCGTCCAACGCGAGCGGCGACCCCGTGTCGAGCTCGTCGGCCTACGGCGCCTCGGTCGGCGGTACGCCCGGCCAGCCGGCGGTGGCGTCCGACGGCACCAGCACGCAGACCGGTGGCGGCGCCCTGCCCGCGCAGCTCGGTCCGCTCGCCTCCGGTGGCGTGCTCGAGGTCAGCGCGGGCGACGACGCCGCGTCGGCCGCGGTCACCAACCTGACCCTCGGCAGCGCCCTCGCGCAGCTGCCGCCGGAGGTCAGGGACGGCATCGCCAACCTCAACCAGGTCTGCACCGGCCTCGGCCAGGCCGGTCAGGTCAACCAGGTGCTCACCCCGCTCAACGACGCGATCAACCAGGTCCCCGGCCTCGGCACGGTCGTCGAGGTGCCGACCGTCGAGGCCGCGCAGGCCTTCTGCAACCAGCTGGTCGACACCGACATCCTCAACCTCGCCACCGTCGGCACGCTGAAGACCCAGTGCACCGACCAGACCGGCACCGTCACCCTGAGCGACGTCAAGGTGCTCGGTGCGCCGCAGACGGTGCTCGCCGGCGAGATCGCACCCGAGACCCAGCTGCTGCCGCCCGAGCTCGCCGCGGTCGCGAAGATCACCCTCAACCACCAGGTGCCCGACGGTGAGAACTTCACCGTCGAGGGCCTGCGGCTCGAGGTCGGCGGCCAGGTCGTCGCCGTCCTCGCCTCGGCCACCTGCGGCGGCCCGCAGGCCGAGCCCGCCGTCCAGCAGGCGCCGGCCAAGCCCACCAAGACCAAGCAGGCGCCGAAGCCGACCCCGGTGAAGACGTCGGCGCCGGTCACCGGCTGAGCAGCCGCGCTAGCGGTCCAGCAACGGGCGCGACGGGTCCCAGGTGGTCCCGTCGCGCTCGTCCTGTCTCCTGCGGGCGATGGCCGAGAGCGCCTCGAGGACGACCCGGTTGGCGAGCGCGGCAGTGATGTCGGCGTGGTCGTAGGGCGGGCTCACCTCGACGACGTCGACCCCGACGACGGGCAGCTCGAGGCAGATGCGGCGTACGGCGTCGAGGAGCTGGCGCGCCGACAGACCACCCGGCTCCGGGGTGCCCGTGCCCGGTGCGTGGCCCGGGTCGCAGACGTCGATGTCGACGGAGAGGAAGACGCCGTCGCACTCGTCGGTCGCGATCGTGAAGGCCTCGGTGAGGCACTCCTCGAGGCCGCGGTGGACGATCTCGGTCATCTCGTAGGACCGCATCTTCTCCGCGGCCATCCAGTCGAGCGTCTCGGGGCCCGGCCAGTAGCCGCGCAGCCCGACCTGCAGGAAGCGGTCCCCGCGCAGCGCTCCCGACTCGATGAGCCGGCGCATCGGCTGGCCGTGGCCCCACAGCGAGCCGAACTCGATGTCACCGGTGTCGGCGTGGGCGTCGAAGTGGATCATCGAGATCCGGCCGTGGCCGAGCACGTTGGCCACGCCCTTGGCGTCGGGGAACGCGATGGAGTGGTCGCCACCGAGGACGACCGGGATCGCACCGGCCCGGGCGACCTTCTCGACTGCTGCCTCGAGCACGCCGAGTGCGCGCTCGATGTCGCCCGGCGGCATCTCCACGTCACCGGCGTCGACGACGCGCAGGTCCCGGAGCCCGTCGGTGCGCAGCGCGAGCGAGGGTCGCGAGCCGTCGTGCGGGAGGTAGTCGGTCATCCGGATCGCCTGCGGCCCGAACCGCGTGCCCGGCCGGTGCGACGTACCGCCGTCGAAGGGTGCGCCGACCACGACGACGTCCGCGCCGGCGTACGTCGACTCGTCGTCGAGGTCGCAGGCGGGCACGCCCAGGAAGGTGATGTCGGGACCGAACTGAGCGCCGTAGCGAGCCATGGGGGGACTCTAGGTGTGGACGCCATCCGAGAGCAGGGCAGACGTGACTCCTATGAGCAGCGACACCACCGAGGACACCTTCTGGCAGGACGCTGAGCAGCACCTGATCAGGTACGGCGGTGGGTTCACGCCGCGGATCATCGAGCGGGCGGCCGGCGCGTTCGTGTACGACGAGCAGGGCCGCGCGATCCTCGACTTCACCTCCGGCCAGATGAGCGCCGTCCTCGGCCACTCGCACCCCGAGGTGGTGCGGACGGTGACCGAGTCGATCGCGACGCTCGACCACCTCTACTCCGGGATGCTCAGCCGGCCAGTCATCGAGCTCGCCCGTCGGCTGGCGACGAGCCTGCCGGCGCCGCTGAGCCGCATGCAGCTGCTGAGCACCGGCGGCGAGGCCAACGAGGCCGCGATCAAGATGGCCAAGCTGTCGACTGGCCGCTACGAGGTCGTCGCCCTCGACCGGTCGTGGCACGGCATGACGACCGGTGCCGCGGGTGCGACGTTCAGCGCGGGTCGCCACGGCTACGGGCCGCCGCCGGTCGGCAACCTGACACTGCCCGCACCCGATGCGTACCGCTCACCCTTCCGGCACGCCGACGGCAGCCACGACTGGGAGACCGAGCTCGACTACGGCTTCGCGACCCTCGACCGGCAGTCGTCCGGCAGCCTCGCAGCCTGCCTCGTCGAGCCGATCCTCTCGTCCGGCGGCATCCTCGAGCTGCCCGAGGGCTACCTCGCCGTCCTTCACGAGAGGTGCCGCGAGCGCGGGATGCTGCTCGTCGTCGACGAGGCACAGACCGGCCTCGGCCGCACCGGCACGATGTACGCCATCGAGCGCGACGGCGTCGTGCCCGACATCATCACGCTGTCGAAGACCCTCGGCGCGGGCCTGCCCGTCGCGGTCGTCGTGACGAGCGCCGAGATCGAGGAACGCTGCCACGAGCGCGGCCACCTCTTCTTCACCACCCACTCCTCCGACCCGCTGGCCGCCGCGGTCGCCAACACCGTGCTCGACGTCGTGGAGCGCGACGGTCTCGCGCACCGGGCCCGTGTCCTGGGGAAGGTGCTCGGCGACCGACTGCTCGACCTGCGCGAGACCTACGATGTGGTGGGAGACGTCCGCGGTCGCGGTCTGCTCCAGGGGGTCGAGCTCGTCACCGACAAGGAGTCGAAGACGCCCGCCGACGCCCTCGGCCGGGCCGTGACGACGGCCGCCCTCGAGCTCGGCCTGCACATCAACATCGTGCAGCTGCCCGGCCTCGGCGGCGTGATCCGGATGGGCGCCGCCGCTGACCATCGAGGAGTCCGAGCTGCACCAGGGCATGGGCGGGCGCTACCTGGTCTCGTTCAACGCCGAGACCCGCAAGAAGCCGGCCGCGGGCCGGCGACCTGCTCGAGCAGTCGAGCTCGCCCAGGCCCCGAAGGGCTGACGGCTACCAGTCCCCCAGCGTCGCGAACCGCTCGCCGATGAGGCGGTGGGTCGCGGAGTCGGGGTGCAGGTTGTCGGGGAGTGGCAGCCGCTCGGCGTCGGCCGCGCCGTAGAGCCCCAGCCCGTCGACGTACGACAGGTGCGGGTCGCCGCGTCGCTCGACCACCTCGGCGAGGACCTCCCGGACCACCTCGAGGGTGAGGCTGCCGCTCGCGACCGAGGCGGGATCGCCGGCCGCGACGAAGGCCAGCCGGCCCTCGGCGAGCGCGGCCATGTCGGGCGCGCTCGGTCCGGGCGTCGCCTCGTGGATCGCGCAGTGGATCGAGGAGATGAGACGGATCGGCGTCTCCGGGTGGCCGTCGCGGATCGTGTCGAGCCAGCCGTGGACGGCCGGGCCGAGCGCCCGGCGGCGGAGCAGGTCCTGGTTGACCAGGTTGATGCCGAGCTTGACCGAGATCAGGTCGGCCGGGGTGTCGCGGATCGTGCGCGCGACGAACGGGTCGAGCAGCGCGCTGCCGCCGAGGCCGAGGTTCACCAGGTCGAGCCCGGCCAGGCGCGCGGCGACGACGGGCCAGGTCTCGGTCGGGTGCGTGGCCATCGACCCGTGGCTGATCGAGCTGCCGTGGTGCAGCCACCGGGGCCGGTCGCTCGGCAGCGGCTCGACGGGTCCGTCGGCGCGCAGGTCGACGAGCTCGGTCTGCTCGTCGTGCGGCAGCCAGACCTCGACCTCCTGCTCACCACCCGGCAGTGAGATGGTCAGCGTCGTCGGCTCGCCGGCCGTGAAGGTGCTCGCGCCGGTCATCATCTCGACGTCGAGCACGTTGCCGCCCGGCGCCTGGAGCCGCTCGACCAGCTCGCCGCCGACGAGCACGTCGTACCACCCGTCGGGTCGCGGCGGCGCGCCGGCGTAGCGCCGCTTCGTGGGCAGCACGTCCAGCTCGAGGCGCGTCGCCGTGGTCCGCAGCGCGAGTCGTACGCCGGCGGGCTGCGCCTCGACGAGGTGGAGCTGCGGGTCGTCGGTCTGCGCCCGCGCCCACGCGGGGAGCCGGTGCGGCAGCAGGCCGCGGTCGGTGCGCTCGAGCTCGAGCGCGCCGTGGATCAGGGCAGGGTCGATCATCGGGTCTCCCAGGAGGTCAGCAGGTGGTCGAGGCCGTCGACCACGCGCGACCACGACTCGTCGGACGTGGGCGCCTCGGGTCCGCCGTGCCCGAAGGCACCGGCGGCGTCGAGGGCGGCGTAGCCGTGGAACGTCGCCCCGAGCAGGCGGACGGCGTGGGTCAGGTCGGTCTCGCCCAGCGCGTACCCACGCAGGGACGACCGGCTCAGCTCGGCGTGGCGGGGTCCGGCGCTCGCGGCGGCCGTCTCGTCGTCGAGCGGCAGCCGGGTCGCGGCGTAGCGACCGGGGTGGGCGACCGCGTAGGTCCGCCAGACCTGACCGACGGCGTCGATCGCCTCCCGGCGGGTCACGCCGGCGAGTGCCGCGGCCACCCGGTCCGCCGTCTCGTCGAGCGCGAGCAGCGCGACGCGGACTCGGACGTCAGCGGTGCTGCGGACGTGGGAGTAGAGGCTCGGTGCGGCGACGTCGAAGCGTCTCGCCAGCGCCGTCAGCGTGACGGCGTCGAGACCGACCTCGTCGGCGAGCTCGGCTGCCGCGTCCGCGACCCGCTCGGTCGTCAGCCCTGATCTCGGCATCGTCCACTTCCTTCATCCAGAAGGCCTCAACCTACAGGTCATAGGTTCAGACGACCAATCCAGACCACCTTGACATTAGTTCGAGACTCATACTTAATAGTGACGTGGCTCTCGTTCTGGGCATCGACTCCTCCACCCAGTCGACCAAGGCCCTCCTGGTGGACGCCGACAGCGGCGAGGTCGTCGAGGCGCGTACGGCGTCGCACCCGCCGGGCACCGAGGTCGACCCGCGGGCCTGGCTGAGTGCCGTCGACGAGGCGACCGACGGCCTGCTCGACCGCGCCGACGCGGTCGCGGTCGCCGGCCAGCAGCACGGCATGGTGGCGCTGGACGCGTCCGGCGCACCGGTGCGCGACGCCCTCCTCTGGAACGACACCCGCTCGGCAGGTGCGGCGCTCGACCTCATCGAGGAGATGGGCGGACCGCAGGCCTGCGCCGACGCGATCGGCAGCGTCCTCGTCGCCTCGTTCACCTCCGCCAAGCTGCGCTGGCTGCGCGACCACGAGCCGGAGAACGCCGCACGGGTGGCGCGCGTCCTGCTCCCCCACGACTACGTCTCGCTCCACCTGGGCGCCGACGACACCGAGCCGTTCACCGACCGCGGCGACGCCTCGGGCACCGGCTACTTCGCCACTGCCGCAGGCGAGTGGCGACCCGACCTGCTCGAGCAGGCGCTCGGGCACGGCGCCGACCTCCCCCGCCTCATCGCACCCGGCCGGGCGCGCCGGCACGACGAGGACCGGGGCGACGATCGCGGGCGGCACCGGCGACAACATGGGCGCCGCGCTCGGCATGGCCCTCGAGCCCGGCGACGTCCTCGTCTCGATCGGCACGTCCGGCGTCGCGTCCGCCATCAGCAGCACCCCGGTCGCGGACGGCACCGGCGTGGTCACCGGATTCGCCGACGCCAGCGGCGGCTTCCTGCCGATGGTCACCACGATGAACGCCGCCGGCATCCTCGACCTCCAGGCCCGCTGGCTCGGCGTCGACCACGACGGCCTCGCCGACCTCGCCCTGCAGGCGGCGCCCGGCGCCGGCGGCGTCACGCTGCTCCCCTACTACGGCGGCGAGCGCACCCCCAACCGCCCGGACGCCGTCGGCACGTGGACCGGACTCACGCCCGCCACGACGCGCGCGGACCTCGCGCGAGCGGCGTACGAAGCACTCCTCTGCTCGCTCGCCGACGCCGTCGACCGGCTCGTCACCGCCACCGGCGAGACGCCCCGGCGCGTGCTCATGGTCGGCGGCGCGACCCGGAGCGCGGCCGTGCGCGAGCTCGCGCCGGCCGTGCTCGGCTGCCCGGTCGTGCTGCCACCCCCGGGTGAGTACGTCGCCCTCGGCGCGGCCCGGCAGGCCGCATGGGCGCTGGCCGGCACGGCCGAGCCGCCGACCTGGCGCGCCGCCGAGACCACGGTCCTCGAGGCCGAGCCCACCCCCCACGTCCGCGAGGTCTACGCAGACCTGCGCGAGCGCACCGATCATGGACCCACAGCAAGAACGGAAGGCACCCATGAGCATCGACGTCCCCACGCCCACCCCCGAGGACAAGTTCTCCTTCGGTCTCTGGACCGTCGGCTGGCAGGGCGTGGACCCGTTCGGCGGTGCGACCCGCCCCCCGATGGACACCGTCCACGCGCTCGAGAAGCTCGCCGAGCTCGGCGCCTACGGCGTCAACTTCCACGACGACGACGTGATCCCCTTCGGCAGCGACGACGCCACGCGCGAGCAGATCATCGACCGCTTCAAGAAGGGCCTCGCCGACACCGGCCTGGTCGTCACCACCTCGACCACCAACCTCTTCAGCCACCCGGTCTTCAAGGCCGGCGGGTTCACCAACAACAACCGCGACATCCGCCGCTTCGCACTGCGCAAGGTCATGCGCAACATCGACCTCGCCGCCGAGCTCGGCGCCAAGGTCTACGTCGCGTGGGGCGGTCGCGAGGGCGCGGAGTACGGCGCCTCGCAGGACACCGCCGTCGCCCTCGACCGGATGAAGGAGGCCTTCGACCTCCTCGGCGACTACGTCACGGAGAAGGGCTACGACCTCCGCTTCGCGATCGAGCCCAAGCCCAACGAGCCGCGCGGCGACATCCTCCTCCCGACGATCGGGCACGCGCTGGCGTTCATCAACCAGCTCGAGCGCCCCGAGCTGGTCGGCGTGAACCCGGAGATCGGGCACGAGGAGATGGCCGGCATGAACGCCGCGGCCGGCTACGCCCAGGCCCTGTGGCAGGGCAAGCTCTACCACATCGACCTCAACGGCCAGAACGGCCCGAAGTACGACCAGGACCTGCGCTTCGGCGCCGGCAACGTGCGCGGTGCCTTCTGGATCGTCGACGTCCTGCTCGCGGGCGGCTACGACGGCCCCGTGCACTTCGACTACAAGCCGTCGCGCATCGAGGACGAGGACGGCGTGTGGGTCAGCGCCGCCGCCAACATGCGCAACTACCTGATCCTGCGCGAGAAGGTGAAGGCGTTCCGCGCCGACCCCGAGGTGCAGGCGGCACTCGAGGCGGCGCGCCTGCCCGAGCTGGCGCCGACCACGCTCGGCGACGGCGAGGGCTGGGAGCAGCTGCTCGAGTGGCAGCTGCCCGACCCCGAGCAGCTCGCCACGATCGGCGCCGCCACCGAGCACCTCGACCAGCTCGCGCTCGAGCACCTCTACGGCGTCCGCTGACCGTGCGGCCACACCTGCGTGCGGTGACCGACGCCGAGGGGCTGCGCCGCTCGGCGTCCGGCACCGAGGGGCTGCGGCGCGCCAACACGGGCGCCGTGCTGCGGGCGCTGCGCGAGCTCGGACCGTCGACGCGGTCCGAGCTGGCCGTGCACACCGGCCTCGCCAAGGCGACCGTCGGTGCGATCGTCGCGGACCTCGAGGCGGCGCGCGCCGTCGCCGAGGAGGGGTCGCGGCCGGGGGTGCGCGGGCGCCCCGGGCGCCCGGTCGCCCTACGTGGTGACCGGTTCGTCTCGCTCGGCCTCGAGCTCAACGTCGACTACGTGTCGGCCGTCGTGCTCGACCTCGCGGGTGGTGTCGTCTCCAGCACCAGCAGGTCCGGCGGGACCAGCGACGACCTCCGCGACCTGGCCCGCTCGGCGCTGGACGAGCACGTCGGACCCGACTGCGCGCTGGTCGGCACCACGCTCGCGGTGCCCGGCCTGGTCCGCGGTGACAACCGCACCGTGGCCTGGGCGCCCAACCTGCGGGTCGAGTGGGACGAGCTGGCCGCTGCGCTGGGATCGCTGGTCCCGGACCAGCAGGTGGGGGTCAGCAACGACGCCAACTGTGCGGCGTACGCCGAGTCGCACCACGGCGCCGCGCGGGGCACCAGCCACTCCCTCTACGTCACGGGCACCGTCGGCATCGGCGCCGGGATCGTGCAGGACGGCGAGCTCGTGCGAGGCGGCGCGGGGTTCGCGGGCGAGGTCGGCCACATGACCGTCGGCGACTCCAGTGCCCTGTGCGGTTGCGGCCGGCGCGGCTGCTGGGAGGCGGCGATCGGCCTCCACGCGATGCTCGCGGCCGTCGGGATGCCCGAGCTGGACACCCCCCTGCTCACCGCCGAGTCGGTCGCCGAGCGCGCCCGCACGGATGCAGACGTCCGCGCCGGGCTGGAGCGGGTCGGCCGCGACGTCGGCCTCGGGATCGCCGTGCTGAGCACGGTCCTGGACCCGCAGGTCGTGGTGATGGGCGGCTACTTCGCCCCACTCGGCGACCTCGTGCTCGAGCCGGCGCGGCGCACGCTCGACGAGCGGCTCGTCTCCACCGCCCAGGTCAGGCCCGAGCTGCGCACCAGCACGCTGGGCATCGAGGCCGCCGCACTCGGTGCGGCCGAGCAGTCCTTCGGGCCGGTGCTGGCTGGCGAGATCGACCTCCCAGCCTGACGGTCGCGGGTCAGCCGGCGAGGCGGGAGCGTACGTCGTCGATCGCGGTGCCGAGCGCGGCCACCGGGTCGACGAAGAGCGGCTCCAGCGCGATCTCGGCGGCTCCGAGCAGGGAGGAGTCCTGGCCCAGGCCCGGCAGGGCGAGGGTCACCGACTCGTGGGGCGCCGGCAGCGCGCGCTCGGCCAGGCCGGCGTCGACCTCGCGACCGACGAGCATGTAGAGCGAGCGAAAGTAGCCGCCGAGGATCACGGTCTGCGGGTTGAACATGTTGACCAGGCTGGCGAGCCCCTGGCCCAGCGCGGTGCCCGTCGCGCGCAGCGCCGGCGACGGCTTGTCGAAGGCGTCGAGCACCTCGCCCAGCTGGGGGACCTTGTCGGGCGGGCACTTGATGGCAGCCGCGATGGCATGGGCGCCGACCTCGGTCTCCCAGCAGCCGCGGTTGCCGCAGTGGCACGGCTGCCCCTGGGGGTTGAAGCGCAGGTGGCCGACCTCGCCGGCATAGCCGCCCACACCCTCGAGCCGGTGGCCGCCGGTGATGATCCCGGCACCGACGCCCACGTTGCCGGAGATGTAGATGAGCTCGTCGGTGCCGACGGCCGCGCCGCGGGTGTGCTCGGCGAGCGCACCGAGGTCGGCGTCGTTCGCCAGGCAGACCGGGACGTCGAGCCCCAGCGCAGCCAGCACGATCCCGCCGAACGACACGTCGTGCCACTCGAGGTTGGGTGCGAGCCGGATCAGGCCGTCGCTGCGCCGCACCAGGCCGGGCACGGAGATCCCGATGCCGACGAGCGGCGACGTCGCCGGGGCGTCCGCGACGACGGTGCGGATCAGCGCCGCGACGGACGCACCGACCTGCCAGGCCTCACCATCGCTGTGCACCGGCGCCTGCGACCGCTGGAGGACCCGTCCGCCCAGGCCGACCCGGGCGACGACCGCGCGGTCCACCCCGAGGTCGACGGCGATGACGTAGGGGCCGTCCGCTGCGATGCGCACGCCCGCAGACGGGCGGCCGGCACCCTGTCGTACGCCCTCGGCCGGGTCGGTCCGCTCCGAGATGCCGAGCGACTCGAGCTCGCCGACCAGTCCCGCGATGGTGCTGCGGTTGAGCCCCATGAGGCTGGTCAGCTCGGCGCGCGACATCTCGCCGGCGCTGTGCACGTGCCGGAGCACCGTGCCGAGGTTGTGGCGCCGGATGGCCTCCTGGTTGGTGCCGAGGCCCGAGCGCCGCTGCGGGCTCACGATCGTGACCTAGACGCCCGCCGAGGACCGACGACGACGCGAGATCGCGTCGACGCTCGCGGCGAGCAGCAGGACGCCACCGGTGACCACGAAGTTGATGTAGGCCGCCTGGTTGAGCAGCCCCAGGCCGTTGGAGATGGTCGCGATGACCAGTCCGCCGATGACGGCGTCGAGCGCCCGGCCACGACCACCGAAGAGGCTGGTGCCGCCGATGACGGCCGCCGCGACGGCGTACAGCAGTGTGTTGCCGCCACCCGAGCCCGGCGAGACCTTGCCGGTGTAGGACGCCGACAGCAGGCCGGCGAGCGCGGCCATCCCGGTGCAGATGACGAAGGCCATGATGCGGACGCGGCGCACGTTGATGCCCGCGCGGCGCGCGGCCTCGGCGTTGCCGCCGACGGCGTAGAGGTGTCGGCCGAAGCGGGTCTTGGTGAGGATGAAGGTCCAGAAGAGCAGCAGCGCGATGACGACCGGCGCCACCCACGGGATGCCGCTGATCTCGAACAGGTTGGGGTTGGGCGCACGGTTGGCGCTCAGCAGCGCGGTGAGTCCGAGGACGATGGCGGCGAGGACGACGATGCGGATCGCGACGAGGCCGATGGGCGGGTGGACCAGGCCCTTCGCCGAGAGCGAGCGGTAGCGCCACATCGACAGCCCGGCGAAGACGGCCACGATCAGCACCGCGGCGATCCAGCCGGCCGTGACTGGCACGTTCTTGATCGACAGTCCGCGCAGCACCGAGTCGTTGTAGCGGAGCGACCCGCCGGAGCCGATGAGCTTGAGGGGGACCGCCTGCAGCCCGAGGAAGAAGGCGAGGGTCACGACGAACGACGGGATGCCGAGCAACGACACGAGCGCGCCGATGGCCAGGCCGATCACCATGCCGAACGCGACGCCGGCGAGCGTCGCCAGCCACCACGGCCAGTCGTAGTCGATGAGCATCAGGGCGGTGATCGTCGCGCAGGCACCGCCCGCGACACCGGCCGAGAGGTCGATCTCCCCGAGCAGCAGCACGAAGACGATGCCCATCGCCAGCACCATGATCGCGCTGGCCTGGACGACCAGGTTGGCCATGTTGTACGTCGTCAGGAACCGGTCGTTGAGCGAGGCGAAGATGACGACCAGGACGACGAGGCCGAGGATGGCGGGCAGGGAGCCCATGTCACCGCCGCGCAGGCGGTTGACGTAGTCGCGGGCCGAGTCGCCGATGCTGCCGGCCTGGCGGTTGTCGTTGTCGAAGCCGCTGGCGACGGGGGCCGCGGGGGTGGACTGGGTGTCGGTCATGGTGGTCTCCGGTCCTTCTCAGACGGTCGCGGTGGCGGTGTCGGCGATGCCGAGGTCGCCGGAGCGTCCGGCGGTGATGAGCTCGACGATCTGGCCGTGCGTGACGTCCTTCGACGACACGTCCGCGGCGACTCGCCCGAGGTAGAGCGCGGTGATCCGGTCGGCGACCTCGAGCACGTCGCCCATGTTGTGGGAGATGAGCACGACGCCGAGGCCACGGTCGGCGAGACGGCGGACGAGGTCGAGGACCTGCCGGGTCTGCGCGACACCGAGGGCGGCGGTGGGCTCGTCGAGCAGGACGACCTTGGAGTTCCACAGGACCGCCTTGGCGATCGCCACGGTCTGGCGCTGGCCGCCGGAGAGGCTGGCGACGCTCTGGCGCACGGACTTCACGGTGCGCACGGAGAGGGACGCGAGGGTCTCGCGGGCGCGGGTCTCCATGGAGACCTCGTCGAGCCCGAAGCGGGTGGTCTCCTCGCGGCCGAGGAACATGTTCTCGACGATGTCGAGGTTGTCGCAGAGGGCGAGGTCCTGGTAGACGACCTCGACGCCGAGGGCGGCCACGTCGCGGGGTCCGTGGACCTCGACCGCGTTGCCCTCGAACCGGTAGTCGCCGCTGTCGCGGCCGTAGATGCCGGCGACGATCTTGACCAGCGTCGACTTGCCGGCGCCGTTGTCGCCGACCAGGGCGGTGACCTGACCGGGATAGACGGCGAAGTCGACGTCGTGCAGGACATGCACCACGCCGAAGCTCTTGTTCACTCCGCGCAGCTCGAGCAGCGGTTCCATGGTCCTACTCCGATCGACAGGAATTTGTTGTGCGAGTAACGCGGAGGACGCCCGGGCCGCGGTGCGGCCCGGGCGTCGTTCCGCGAAGGGTGGATCAGGGGATCAGGAGATCCCGGCCTCGGCGCACAGGTCGGCGAACTTGCCGGTGCACACGTCGTCGGCCGACTGGCCACCGTCGGAGATCACGTCACCGACGTTGTCCTTGGTGATGGCCTGGGGCTCGAGCAGGATCGACGGGACCTCGCTGTCGTCCGAGGAGTCGACCGTGGTGCCGGTGACGTCCGCGTCCTCGCCGTTGACGAGGGCGATCGCGACGTCGGCCAGCGCGCCGGCCTCCTGCGTGGCGGACTTGTAGACCGTCATGCACTGGGTGCCGGCGAGGACGTTCTGCAGGCCCTCGACGGTGGCGTCCTGGCCGGTGACCGGGACCTTGCCCGTCCTGGCCGGCGCCCTCGAGGATGCTGATCGCAGCGCCACCGAGACCGTCGTTGGCCGCGAGCACGCCGTCGACCTTGCCGTCAGCGGCGGTGTAGAGCTGCTGGAAGATCGTGGCAGCCTGCTCGTTGTCCCAGTCCGGGACGGCCTGCTCGCCGACGACCGTGTAGTTGCTCATGCCGTCGAGCACGCTGTGCGCGCCCTCGGCGAAGAGCGTGGCGTTGTTGTCGGTGGGCGAACCGTTGAGGTAGACGATGTTGGCGTCCTTGTCGCCGAGGCAGTCCGCGAGGCCCTGGCCCTGCAGCTCGCCGACGACCGTGTTGTCGAAGGACACGTAGTACTCCGCCGAGCCACCGAGGGTGAGGCGGTCGTAGTCGATGGTGGCGACGCCCTGCGACGCGGCCTTCTCCTGGATCGCGGCACCCGACTCGGAGTCGAGGTTGACGATGGCGAGGACCGTGACGCCGTTGCCGATCATGCTGTCGGCGATGGTGGTCATCTTCTCCGCGTCGCCCTCGGCGTTCTGGATCTCGTAGTCGACGCCGGCCTCCTTGAAGGCAGCCTCGAGGGCCGGACGGTCCGCGCTCTCCCAGCGCACCGAGGACTCGGTGTCGGGGAGGATCACGCCGATCTTGCCGGCGGCGTCGCCGCTGCTGTCGCCGCTTCCGCCGTCGCTGCCGGTGTCGCCGCCGTCGTCACCGCCGCATGCGGTGAGTGCCATCGAGAGACCCAACAGGGGGACGAGGACCAAGCTGTGCTTCCGCTTCACGCGAACCGCCTCCTAGCGATTTGTGTCGCACCTCGGCTCGTCGGGACCGTCAAGGCGGGTGCATATGTTGTGTCGGACAACATATGGAGTGACGACAGTCACGTCCAGAGCGAACGGCCGCTGTGACCGGTTTGTTACAGAAAACGCCCCCGGCCACGCGGGGACGTGGCAGGGAGGGGTCTGGACCAGTGGGTCAGCGGGAGGTCTCTCCGGTCCACACCCGACCGGCCGCGCCGGCGTCGCCGACGAGCAGCAGGTCGTCCTCGCCGGTGCCCACGACCAGGGTGTGGTCGCCGGCCGTCTCCGGCTCGAGGGGTACGTCGACCCGGTTCCAGCTGCGGCCGTCGTCGGTCTGCCAGAGCTCGTAGTGGTCGCCGGTGCTGACGGTGGCCAGCACGCCGAGCGACGTCCGGGCGAGCGACGCGACGTAGGGCGCCCCGCGCCAGCTCGTCCGCGATCTCGCCGAAGGTGACGGCCTCGCCCCAGCCGTCGTCGTCACCCCCGTCCTCGTCCCGCAGCCACGCGGCGTACTGCCGGCCGCTCCGCCCGACCACCAGCAGCCGGCCGTCGTCGAGCCGGACGACGCGCTGGGCGTCCTCGATCGCGTCGGTCGCGGGCATCTGCTCGGGTGTCCAGGTCAGCCCGTCGGGCGAGGTCCAGGCGAGCGGGTCGGGGTCCAGGCCGTTGCCGGTGCGGGCTCCGCCGCCCACGACGATCCACTCGTCGCCGGCCCAGCCGCCGCCCTGGGTGATCGACTGGAGGTCGCCGTCGTCGGTGAGGCCGGGCTCGGCCTCGACCCGGGTGAACTCGCGCGGGTCGTCGGTGACCCACACGCCGGGACCGGAGATCCGGTTGCCGGTGATCAGCCACCCCTCCGGTCCGCCGGAGACCGCCCCGACGTTGGTCGCGGTGACCCCGCCGAACTGGATGAAGACGGCGCGCACGTCGGCGATCCGGTCGCCGTCGGCGTAGAAGGAGGTCACCCGCGGGTTGCCGTGGGCGCCGCCGGAGCGGGCGCCGAGCATCGCCACCCGGTCGCGCGAGCAGGCGACCGAGTTGATGATCGCCCGCCTGCCCCAGTAGGTCCGCGCGTCCACCGGCACCGAGGTCCACGTCTCGCGGTCGGTCGAGAACCAGACGGCCGGCCGGGTGTCGCGGGTCTCGGTCGGGTCGTCGAGGAAGACCGCTCCGACGACCCACCAGCCGTCGCCGCACTCGACCGCGTCGCGGACGACCGTGCGGCCGGGCGGACCGTCCGGGTCCGGCAGGACGCGCTCGGTCCAGGTGACGTCGACGGTCTCCGGGTCGGGTCAGGACGGGGAGCCTGCTCGTCGCAGGCCGCGACGGTCACTGCGAGCACGGCGGCCAGCGATGCTGCGACGACGCGGCGGGACCTCACGCCAGAGAGTGTGCCCGGCGGGGTGCCCGGATGGCGCCCCCGTTCACTAACGTGGCGGGATGCCATCGGTCTCCCGCACTTTCTCGACGATCGCGACCCCCGACGCCGCCTACGCCTACCTCAGCGACTTCACCCACGCCGAGGAGTGGGACCCGGGCACGCAGACGTGCGAGCGCACCTCGGGCGACGGCGGCGTCGGCACGACCTACCGCAACGTCTCGACGTTCCTCGGCCGCGAGGTCGAGATCACCTACACCACGGCCGAGCTCGCTCCGCCGACGCGCGTGCACCTGCGCGGCACCAACGAGCAGTTCGAGGGCCACGACATCTTCGAGATCACCGCGTCCGGCCGCGGCTCGCAGGTCCGCTACACCGCGGAGATGTCCTTCAGCGGGCTGTCGAGGCTGGCCTCGCCCGTCGTCGCGGCGTACCTCCCGATCCTGGCGAGGAAGACCGTCGACCAGCTCCGCGCCTCGCTCGACAAGCAGGTCTGAGGGTCACCGCCGCCCACCCCCGCACGGGTGAGCAGTCGCCGGGGCGCGCGGTGGCACCGTCAGGGACATGCCTGCGAAGAAGAGGAAGGACCCCGGCCCGTCGGTCAAGGACCCCGAGGTCTACGAGGCCCTGCGTGACGAGGGTGCGAGCAAGGAGAAGGCGGCGCGCATCGCGAACGCGGCTGCCGCCCAGGGCCGGTCGAAGGTCGGCAAGCGCGGCGGGGGCGCCGAGGACTACGAGGACCGCACCGTCGCCGAGCTGCGCAGGCGGGCGGGCGAGCTCGGCATCGAGGGCCGCTCGACGATGAGGAAGTCCGAGCTGATCGACGCGCTCCGCAACCACTGAGCCGCTAGCCGCGGTCCAGGTGGGCCATGGCTCGCAGCCACATCCGGTCGGCGTCGACCGCCACGGTCTCGCGGCCGGGCTCGTCGAGCAGCTCGGCGACGTGCGCGGGCGGCTCGGCCCCGGCGGCACGCGCCGCGTCGACCAGCACCCGCGCCGCCGCGACGGCAGCGGGACGGTGGGTGCTGACGACCGACTCGTAGAGCCGGTGTGGCGCCCGGCACCTCCCAGGCCGACACGAGCGCGGCCCGGGTGTCGCTCACCGTCACCACGGTCCACTCCCGCCGCAGCGGCGAGCCCTCGGCGAGCTGGCACCGGGCCGGGATGGCCGACGGGTCGGCCGGGAGGGAGTCGTCGAAGTCGGCCACGACCGCCGACCACGCCGCCGTGCGGGCGAGCTCGTCCCACCGACGGCGCTGGTCGGCGAACCGGTCACCCACCTGGAACGTGCCCAGGACGATCGGGCGCTCGGCCCGGGCGAGGGCCTCGTCCTCGACGGCGTACGACGCTGCGACGAGGGCCCGTCGCCCGAGGCGTTGCACGCCGAGGTGCGGGAAGTCGCGGGCCATCACGGCGTGCACCGACTCGACGGGTCGCCGCCGGCGGCGTCGCACGGCCTCGACGGCGGCGGAGAGGCCGACGCCGCCGGCGCGCAGCTCCTGCACCTGCCGGACGAGGTCGACGTCGGCGTCGGTGAACCGCCGGTGCCCCGCCGCGGAGCGGGTGCCGGCCGGGAAGCCGAACCGGTTCTCCCACGTGCGCAGCAGCGTGGGCGTCAGGCCGGTGCGCTCCGCGAGCACGCCGATGCTGAAGCCGTCCGTCGCCTGCTCGACCACGATCCCCACCCCTCTCCACCCCTTGTGCATTGTGCGTAGATAACTTATACATGACTGTAGAGGTATTCGTCCTCACCCTCACAGACACCGGGAGCAACCCATGGGCACCGTGATCCTGATCGGCACCGTGGCGATCATCGTCGCCATCGTCGGCTGCTTCTTCATCTGGCGCCTCGACGCGTCGCGGGCCGAGGAGGTCGAGCACACGTCGCCGCCGCCCCGGACCGGCCCCGCAGCTCGAGGGCCGGCCGACCACGCCGCCGCGCCCGATCGAGCCGTAGGCCCGGATCCCACCCCCTCGGGTGCTTTTCGGCGCCCACCCGCGTGGCACGTTCGAAGGGTGACCACTTCGGTCGCCTACCGCTCACCAGGAGGAACCACGATGGGTCTCGACGACAAGATCAGCAACAAGGCCGAGGAGCTCAAGGGCCAGGCCAAGGAGTCCACGGGCAAGGCCACCGACAACGAGCAGCTCGAGGCCGAGGGCAAGGGCGACCAGGCGGGCGCCAACCTCAAGCAGGCCGGCGAGAAGGTCAAGGACGTCTTCAAGGGCTGACCTCCGCTCGACCGACGGCCGGTCTCCGCTGAGCGCGGGGCCGGCCTTCGCGCGCAAGGAGACCGTAAGAACTCGTCAGCACCCACCGGCCCTCCTTCCTCCTAGGCTCGCCGGATGATCCCTGACAGCGTTGCCACGTTCATCGACGCGGAGGTCGCCGCCGCCACGACCCGTTACGACGACCTCCGGGTCGTCGTCCTCAACGGCACCTTGAAGCGCTCCCCCGAGCCGAGCCACACCGACGGCCTCCTCGAGATCAGCCGGCGGGTGCTGGAGGGCGTCGGCGCCCGCGTCGACGTCGTACGCCTCGTCGACCACGTGATCCCGCCGGGCGTCATGCCCGACATGCGCGAGCACGGCTGGGAGGTCGACGACTTCCCCGACCTCTACCGCGACCTCGTCGAGCCGGCCGACATCGTCGTCCTGGCGACGCCGATCTGGCTCGGCGACCAGTCGTCGCTGACGCGGCTGGCGATCGAGCGCCTCTACGGCTGGTCCGGCGAGGTCAACGACAAGGGCCAGTGGAGCTACTACGGGAAGGTCGGCGGCGTCGTCGTCACCGGCAACGAGGACGGCGGCAAGCACTGCGCGGCCCAGATGCTCTACGCCCTGAGCCACATCGGCTTCACCATCCCGCCGCAGGTCGACGCCTACTGGAACGGCGAGGCCGGACCGGGGCCGTCGTACCTCGACGACGACCGTGGTGCCCAGAACCACTGGACGACGCGCAACACGGTCTTCGCCGCGTGGAACATGCTCCACGCGGCCCGCAGCCTCAAGGACGCAGGGGGCATCCCGGCCCACGGCAACAGCACGCGCAACTGGGACCTGTCCGACCCCGACCACCCCAACCCCGAGTACCGCTGACCGCCGCGCCACCTGGGGACAGCCCCGCCCCCGTGTCGGTCGCCGCTCATAGGGTGGCGCCGTGACCTTGCACCTCCACACCGCCGAGCGCACCGACGCGCTCGCCGACGGCCTCGCGGACCTGCTGGTCACCCCGCTGCCCGACCCGTTCGCCCGCGAGGTCGTGGTCGTGCCCGCCCGCGGCGTCGAGCGCTGGCTGACCCAGCGGCTGTCGCACCGCCTCGGCGTGGGTGCGCGTGGCGGCGACGGCGTCTGCGCGGGCGTCGACTTCGTGACGCCCCACTCGCTCGTCTCGATGCTGCTCGACCGCGACGCCGAGGACCCGTGGAGCCCCGACCGGCTGGCGTGGCCGCTGCTCGAGGTGATCGACGACGTGATGGGCACGGCCGGCTTCGAGGACCTCACCACCCACCTCGGCGGCGGTGACCCGTCCGACGAGCGGTCGGCCCGGCGCTACGCCGTCGCCCGCCGGCTGGCCGGCCTCTTCTCGTCCTACGCCGTCCAGCGCCCGCAGCTGCTCGCCGAGTGGCGGGAGGGACGCTGGTCGGACGGCGCGGGCGGCGAGCTCGACGGTGACCTGCGCTGGCAGGCCGCCCTGTGGCGGCGCCTGCTCGACGTCGTCGACGCGCCGCCCCCGGACGTACGCCACTCGGAGACCGTGGCGCGGCTGCGCGCCGGCGGGGGCGACCTCGACCTGCCGTCGCGGCTGTCCCTCTTCGGGCACACGCGGCTGCCGGAGACCGAGGTGTCCCTCCTGACCGCGCTCGGCGAGCTGCGCGACGTCCACCTGTGGCTGCCGCAGGCGTCCACCGTCCTGTGGGACGCGCTCGCACCGGTCGCCCGCGAGGGTCAGGTGCCCCGCGCCCTCGACACCTCCGCCGACCTCGTCGACCACCCGCTGCTCGGGTCGCTCGGCCGCGACGCGCGCGAGCTGCGCCGCACCCTCGGCGACCTGCCGAGCAGCGCGGCCGCCCCGCAGCCGGCCCCGGACACGCTCCTCGGCTGGCTGCAGCGTGACCTCCGCGCCAACCACGCGCCGACGCCGGACGAGCGGTCCGGGCGCACCGGCGCGCGACGACTCCGTGCAGGTGCACGCCTGCCACGGCTCGGCCCGCCAGGTCGACGTGCTGCGCGAGGTGCTGGTCGGGCTCCTCGAGGACGACCCGACGCTCGAGCCGCGCGACATCCTCGTGATGGTCCCCGACATCGAGACCTACGCGCCCCTCATCTCCGCCTCCTTCGGCATGGCCGACGTCGCGGGCGAGGGCGCGGGCCACCCCGGTCACCAGCTCCGCGTCCGGCTCGCCGACCGGTCGCTCGCGGCCACCAACCCCCTGCTCGCCCTCGCGGCCCAGCTGGTCGAGCTGGTGCGCGGCCGGATGACCGCGAGCCAGGTGCTCGACGTCGCCGGCGCCGATCCGGTGCGGGCCCGGTTCGGCTTCGACGACGAGGCGCTCGAGCGGATCACCCGCTGGGTCGACACCAGCGGCATCCGCTGGGGCTACGACGCGCAGCACCGCGGGGTCTTCGGCCTCGACGGGCTCGAGGCCAACACCTGGGTGACCGGCCTGCGCCGGGTGCTGCTCGGCGCCGCGATGTCCGGGCTCGACCACCGCCACGTCGCGGGCGCCGTCCCGGTCGACGACGTGAGCGACGGCGACCTCGACCTGGTCGGCCGGTTCGCCGAGTTCGTCGAGCGCGTGCACACCTTCACCGACGCCGCCGAGCGCGCCACGAGCGTCACCGACTGGACGACGGCCCTGTCGGAGGCGGTCCACCGCCTCACGTCCACCCCGGTGACCGAGGTCTGGCAGGTGGCCCAGTTCGACCGCGAGGTGTCGCGCATCGCGGCCGGCGCGGGCGAGTCGGGCACCACGCTGCGGCAGGCCGACGTACGAGCCCTGCTCCAGCAGCGGCTCCGCGGTCGGCCGACCCGCTCCAACTTCCGCACCGGGACGCTCACCGTCTGCACGATGGTGCCGATGCGGTCGGTGCCCCACCGGGTCGTGTGCCTGGTCGGCCTCGACGACGGCGTCTTCCCGCGCGTCTCGACGGTCGACGGCGACGACGTGCTCGCCCGACGACCGCGCACCGGCGAGCGCGACCTCCGCTCGGAGGACCGCCAGCTGTTCCTCGACGCGATCACGGCCGCGACCGACCGGCTCGTCATCACCTACACCGGCCGCGGCGAGCACACCGGCGCCGAGCGACCGCCCGCAGTGCCGCTCGGCGAGCTGCTCGACGCGCTCGACCGCACCGCAGCCGCGCCGGTGCGCGACCACGTGCTGACCCAGCACCCGCTCCAGCCCTTCGACGAGGACAACTTCGTGGCCGGCCGGCTGCGCGCGGGGGGCGCCTTCACGTTCGACCGCTTCGCCCTCGCGGGTGCGAGCACCGCCCGCGAGGACCGCGAACCCGTCGGCGTCCTGGTGCCGAGCCCGCTCCCGCCCGCCGACGCCCTCGGCGACGTCTCGCTCGCCGACCTCCACGACTTCCTCGCCCACCCGGTCCGCGGGTTCTTCCGCCGGCTGCGGATCGCGAAGCCCTACGACGCCGACGAGGTCAAGGACGCGATCCCGATCACCCTCGACGCGCTGGAGAAGTGGGGCGTCGGCGACCGCATCGTCAGCAACGTGATGGCCGGCGCCGACCCGCAGGCGGCGATGCTGGCCGAGCAGCTGAGCGGCACGCTGCCGCCGCTCAACCTCGGCGTGGGCGTGCTCACCGACATCGTCAAGAACGCCAAGCCGCTCGTGGAGGCCGCCCAGGCGCTGCGGCGCGGGCCGCAGCGCACGCTCGACGTCGACATCGACCTCGGTGGCGGGCGACGGCTCTCCGGCACCGTCGGCGACGTGTGGGGCAACAACGTCGTCTCGGTGTCCTTCTCCAACCTCGGCGCCAAGCACCGGCTCGCGGGCTGGCTCGACGCGCTCGCGCTCGGCGCCGGCCTGCCCGACGAGAACTGGCTCGTGCACCGGATCGGCAAGCACCGCTCGGGTGGCCAGCTCCAGCAGGTCGGCCCGCTCGCGCAGCACGAGGCGCAGCAGTGGCTGCGCGACCTCGTCGCCCTCTACGACGCCGGCCAGCGCGAGCCGCTCCCGCTCCCGGTCAAGACGTCGCTGGCGTGGGCCGAGGAGCTCCGCCGGGTGCGGGCCGGCAGCGACGGCGACCCCGACGTCAAGGGTCGCAGCGAGTGGGAGACCCCTCGCTTCAACGACTCGGGGTTCCCCAAGGAGGACGCCGACACCTGGCACGTCCGCGCGTTCGGCGAGCACGCCGACTACTCCCTCCTCGCCTCGCCCTGCCGCCCCGGCGAGGACGGCCCGCACCGCCTCGGCCACTTCGCGTGGCGGCTCTGGAGCCCGCTGATCGACGGCGGCCACGAGCAGATCCGGGGGATCTAGATGACGCCCCTGGAGACCTTCGACATCGCCGCCGACCTGCGGCCCGGCACCACCCTGCTCGAGGCCAGCGCCGGCACCGGCAAGACCTGGACGATCGCCGCGCTCGTCACCAAGCACATCGCGTCGGGCGACGTCCGCCTCGACGAGATGCTGGTCGTGACGTTCACCCGGGCGGCGAGCCAGGAGCTCCGCGAGCGCGTACGCCGTCAGCTCGACGAGGCCGTCCAGCTGCTCGGCGACCCGACGCGGCGCGACCCCGCCAACCGCCTGCACGACTGGCTCCTCGACGCCGATGACGCCGAGCTCGCCCGGCGCCTGGATCGGCTGACCGGCGCGCTCGTGTCCTTCGACGCCGCGACGATCGCGACGATCCACCAGTTCTGCCAGCTGGTCCTCCGCAGCCTCGGCGTGGCCGGCGACACCGACGCCAACGCGACGCTCGTCGAGGACCTGGAGCAGCTGACCGCCGAGACCGTCGACGACCTCTACCTCGCCCGCTTCGGCTCCGAGCAGTCGCCGCCGTGGACCCGGGCTGCCGCGCTCGACCTCGCCCGGGCCGTCGTCAGCGACCCGCGGGCGCGCGTCGAGCCGGCCGACGTGATGACCGAGTCGCCGGACTCGACGGCCGCGATGCGGGTGCGGTTCGCCTCCGAGGTGCTCGACGAGGTGGAGCGACGCAAGCGTCGGCTCGGCGTGCTCAGCTACGACGACCTGCTCAGCCAGCTCGCCGACGCGCTCGAGGACACCACCGCGGCGGCCCGCCGGCGGATGCAGCACCGGTGGAAGTTCGTCCTCATCGACGAGTTCCAGGACACCGACCCGGTGCAGTGGCAGGTCTTCCAGCGGGCCTTCTCCGAGACCACGACGATGGTGCTCATCGGCGACCCCAAGCAGGCCATCTACGCCTTCCGCGGCGGCGACATCGTGACCTACCTGCAGGCGGCCGAGACCGCCACGACGACGCAGACCCTCGGGGTCAACTGGCGCTCGGACCGGCCGCTCCTCGACTCCCTCCACGCGGTGCTGCAGGGTGCGCAGCTCGGCGAGGAGCGCATCGTCGTGCACCCGGTCGAGGCGCACCTCCAGCAGTCCCGGCTCGTGGGGGCCGGGGCACCGTTCCGGCTGCGGGTCGTGCGGCGCACCGACCTCGGCAAGGGTCCGCGGTCCAAGCCGCCGGTCGCGCTGTGGCGCGACCACGTCATCACCGACACGGCCCACGACATCAAGCGGCTGATCGAGGCACGGCCGACCTTCGACGGGCGCAGCCTGCGGCCGGGTGACATCGCCGTCCTCGCCGCCCGGCGCAACGAGCTCGAGGCCGTCCAGCACGCGCTGGCCGCGGTCGGTGTGCCGTCGGTGGTCAACGCAGGCGGGTCGGTCTTCCACACCCCGGCCGCCGCGGAGTGGGTCGCCCTGCTGGAGGCCCTCGAGCAGCCGCACCGCGCCGACCGCGTACGAGCAGCGGCCCTCACCTCGTTCTTCGGCCACACCGCGGCGACCCTCGACGCCGGCGGCGACGAGCTCACCGACGACCTGACCGCGTCCGTGCGCACCCTCGCCGACGTCTTCACGCAGCGGGGCGTGGCCGCGGTGGTCGAGGTCGCCGCCGTCCGGGGCCTGACCGCCCGCGTCCTCGCGCGGGTCGGCGGCGAGCGCACCCTCACCGACCTGCGCCACATCGGGGAGTCGCTGCTGCGGGTCGGGACCGAGGAGCGCCTCGGGCTGGTCGGCCTGCTGGCGTGGCTGCGCGAGCAGGTCGCCGACGAGAAGCTCGAGGTCGCCTCCGAGCGCACCCGTCGCCTCGACTCCGACGCCGAGGCCGTGCAGCTGGTGACGATCCACGGCAGCAAGGGCCTGCAGTACCCCGTCGTCTACCTCCCCACCCTCTGGAACCGCTACACCGGCCGCGACCCGGCCGTCCCCCTCTTCCACGACGACGAGGGTCGGCGGTGCCGCGACGTCGGCGGACCGAGCGCGTTCCACCGCGAGTCGCTGCGCCGGCACTGGCGCGAGGACGCCGGCGAGTCGCTGCGCCTGCTCTACGTCGCGATGACGCGCGCCCAGTCGCAGGTGGTCGCGTGGTACGCCGCCGCCGAGCGCAACACCCCCGACTCGGCGCTGCACCGGATGCTGTTCGGCCGCCGACCGGGCATGGCTCCCGTCCCCGACGCCCAGGCGCTCGTCGAGGAGGACCGGCTGATGGCGATCCTCGCCGCGTGGGAGGAGGCCGGCGGGCCGAGCATCGAGCTCGCGACGCTCACCCCGCCCGACCCGACGCCGCTCGAGCGGTCCACCGAGCGCCTCGACGTGCGCTCGTTCACCCGGTCGGTCGACACGACCTGGCGGCGCACCTCCTACTCCTCGCTCTCCGCTGCGAGCGCCGCCCACGCCGCCGCCCTGTCCGAGCCCGAGGTCGTGCCCGACGAGGACTCCGAGGTGTCGGCCGAGGACCTCGGCGAGGCCGCTGAGGCGGCGGCGACGGTCGCGTCGATCCCCTCACCGATGGCGACGCTCCCGGTCGGCGCGACCTTCGGCTCGCTGGTCCACGCCGTCCTCGAGCACGCCGACCCCGCGGCCGACGACTTCCGCGGCGAGCTGCTGCGGCTCATCGGCGAGCAGCTGGTCTGGTGGCCGGTCGAGCTCGACCCCGAGGAGCTCGCCGACGCGCTCGTCGCGGTGTGCAGCAGCCCGCTCGGCCCGCTCGCGGGCGACCGCACGCTCCTCTCGCTGGGCCTGCCCGACCGGCTGCGCGAGCTCGACTTCGAGGTGCCGCTGGCCGGCGGCGACACGGTGGCCGCACCCGTCGACGTACGACTCGGCGACCTGGCGCCGCTGCTGCGCCGGCACCTGCCCGAGGGCGACGCCGTCCGGGTCTACGCCGACGCGCTCGACGCCGACCCCGACCTTGCGGCGCAGTCGCTGCGCGGCTACCTCACCGGGTCGATCGACGTCGTGCTGCGGCTCGACGTCGACGGTCGTGAGCGCTTCCTCACCGTCGACTACAAGACCAACTGGCTCGGCCCGATCGACCAGCCGCTGACCGCCCACGACTACCGGCCCGAGCTGCTCGACGAGGCGATGGCGCACTCCGACTACCCGCTCCAGGCGCTGCTCTACACCGTCGTGCTCCACCGGTTCCTGCGGTGGCGGCTCCCGGCCTACGACCCCGCGACCCACCTCGGCGGCGTCCTCTACCTCTACCTCCGCGGCATGTGCGGCCCGGAGACACCGCGGGTCGACGGACAGCCGTGCGGCGTCTTCTCGTGGCAGCCGCCGGTGGCGCTCGTGGAGGAGCTGTCCGACCTGCTCGACGGGGTGGTGGCGACACGATGAGCGACACCTTCGAGCCCGTCGACGCCTACGACCGCGACCTGGCCCTCGCCGCCACGGGTCTCCTCGACGACCTTCAACGCCGCCGGGGTGCTGACCGCCGCCGACGTCCACGTGGCCACCAACCTCGGCCGGGTGGTCGGCGAGCGCGACGAGTCGGTGCTGCTCGCGGTCGCGCTCGCGGTGCGGGCCGTCCGCCACGGTTCCGTCGCGCTCGACCTCACGGCCGTGCCGTCCTCCCTCGTCGACCTCGACCTGCCCTGGCCCGAGCCCACCGCCTGGGCGGCCGCGGTCGAGGCCAGTCCCGTGCTGGCCTCCGGCGTGGTGCACGTCGAGCACGGCCTGGTCTACCTCGACCGCTACCACGAGCAGGAGACGCAGGTCCTCGAGGACCTGCGCGACCGGGGCCGGGTCGCCCACGTCGTCGACCGCGACCTGCTCGACAGCTCGCTGGCGCGGGTGTTCCCCGACGCGGACTCCGACGAGCAGCGCGAGGCCTGCCGGCGGGCAGCGACCCAGGCCACGACCGTGATCACCGGCGGTCCCGGCACGGGCAAGACCACCGCTGTCGCCGGGCTGCTCGCCGCACTCGTCGAGCAGGCGGAGGCCCGCGGCGACGGCCTGCGCATCGCGCTCGCCGCGCCGACCGGGAAGGCCGCCGCCCGGCTGCAGCAGTCGGTGCGCGACTCGGCCACCCGCTTCGGAGGAGCCGACCAGGCGCGGCTGGCCGACGTGACCGCGATGACGCTCCACCGGCTGCTGCGCCAGCACCCCGGCAACAGCACCCGCTTCCGCCACCACCGCGGCAACCGCCTCCCCCACGACCTGGTCGTGGTCGACGAGGCCTCGATGGTGTCGCTGACGATGATGGCCCGGCTGCTCGAGGCGACCCGGCCCGAGGCGCGGCTGGTGCTGGTCGGCGACCCCGACCAGCTCAGCTCGGTCGACGCCGGCGCCGTCCTCACCGACCTGGTCCGCGGCTACGAGCACCGCGCCGACAGCCCGGTGGCCGCGCTGACCACCGCCCACCGCTACGGCGCCGAGATCGGCCGGCTGGCCGAGGCGCTCCGGCTCGGCGACGCCGACGCTGCCATCGCCGCCCTGCAGGCGGGCGGGGAGGCCGTCCAGTGGGTGCCCGACGGCGATCCGGCCGGACCGATCCGGGCGGCGGTGCTGCCCCACGCGCTCGCCGTCCACGACGCGGCCGTGGCGGGCGACGCCACGCGCGCACTGGCGGCCCTCGAGCGGCACCGCCTGCTGTGCGCGCACCGCGACGGCCCCTTCGGCGTACGCCACTGGAACCGGCGCATCGAGGCCTGGCTCACCTCCGAGACCACCGCGTCGGTCCACGACCCCGCCTATCCCGGTCGCCCGATCCTGGTGTCGTCCAACGACTACTCGCTCGGCGTCTACAACGGCGACACCGGCGTCATCGTCGCCGGACCCCACGGGCCGCGTGCCGCGATCGCGACCGGCGCCGAGCACCTCGAGCTCGCGCCGTCGCGGCTCGGTGACGTGGAGACGATGCACGCGATGACGATCCACAAGTCGCAGGGCAGCCAGGCCGACGAGATCACCGTCCTGCTGCCCGACGAGGACTCGCGCCTGCTGACCCGCGAGCTCTTCTACACCGCGGTCACCCGCGCCCAGCGGAAGGTGCGCGTCATCGGCTCGGAGTCCGCCGTACGCGCCGCCATCTCACGCCAGGCGCTCCGCGCGAGCGGGCTGCGTGCCCGGCTGTCGGATGCCTGAAACGTCGCCGACACAGAGTCCGGATAGCCTCGTGGCATGCCGTACCTGATGCGTGTCGAGCTCCCCGATGTCCCGGGGTCGCTGGGCCGCGTCGCGAGCGCGATCGGTGAGGCCGGCGGCGACATCGACGCGATCGAGATCGTCGAGAAGCGCGACGGCTTCGCGGTCGACGACGTGCTGCTCGAGATCCCGGCCGGGACGATGCCCGACTCGATCATCTCGGCCTGCAGCGTGCTCGACGGGGTGAGCGTGCTGTGGATCAGCCGCTACGCCGCGGGCGGCAACCTCTTCCTCGACCTCGAGGTCGTCGAGTCCCTCACCGAGGACCCGTCGACCGCGCGCGACCGGCTCATCGACCTGCTGCCCATCGCCTTCCGCGTCGACTGGGCCGCGCGGGTGACCGCCGACGGCGCGAGGGCGGTCCACGCGACCGACGCCTCCCCCACCGAGTTCTCGTTCGCCCCGGTCTCCGAGCCCGTACGCCTCCCCGGCGACGAGGTCTACGTCGAGTGCGCCGCCCCCTTCGGCGACGACGTCGTGCTGATGGGCCGTCGCGGTGGCCCGGAGTTCCTCGACTCCGAGCTCGCCCGCCTCGAGCACCTGCTCGGGCTCGCGATCACGATCTCCCACTGACCCGCTGCCGCTCGAGCGGTGGTCCACCCACATTCCGAGCCGTCGGAACGTGGCTCCACCACCGCCACCGGGCGCGTCGGCGTACGACACGCACCTCGGCGGTCGTCCACCCACATTCGCGCACCGCGAAATGTGGCTCCACCACCGCTCCGGTGCGGCAGGTCAGGTCAGGCGCGCTCGAGGAGGAAGAGCGGGATCTTGCGGTCGGTCTTCTTCTTGTAGTCGGCGTAGGTCGACCAGGTGGCGACGGCGTGGTCCCACCAGTCGTCGTACTCCGCGCCGTCGAGCTCGCGCACCGCGTAGGTGTGCTTCTCGGCCTTGTCCTGGAGCTCGACCTCCGGGTGCTTGCGGAAGTTGTCGGCCCACGCCGGGTCGTCGGGAGCGCCGCCCTTGGAGGCCACGGCGAGGTAGGCGCCGTCGCGCTCGACGCGCATCACCGGGTTCTTGCGGAGGTTGCCCGAGGACGCCCCGACGGACGTGATCACCACGACGGGGTACGGCGTACCGGGCAGCGTGCCGCCCTCCTCACCGTTCGAGGCCTCGTACTCGTCGACGTTCTTGCGGACCCACTCGGTCGCGCTCGGGACATAGGTGCCAGTCAGTGCCATGCCTCACACAACACCACGGCCGCGCCCGATCTTCCACCCCGCGGTGGATACCCTCCGGACATGAGTGCGATCGAGGGCGTCAGCGAGATCTTCGACCCCGAGGCGTGGGACGTGGTGCCGGGCTTCGAGGACCTCACCGACCTGACCTACCACCGGGCCCGCGAGCACGGCACCGTACGCATCGCCTTCGACCGCCCCGACGTGCTCAACGCCTTCCGGCCGCACACCGTCGACGAGCTGCTGCGCACGCTCGAGCACGCGCGCATGTCGGCGGACGTCGGCTGCGTCCTGCTCACCGGCAACGGCCCGAGCGCGAAGAACGGCAAGTGGGCCTTCTGCACCGGCGGCGACCAGCGGATCCGCGGCCGCTTCGGCTACCAGTACGAGACCGAGGGTCACGACGACGCCGGTGCGCCGCCGAACCCGATCGACCAGGCCAAGCTCGCCCGCCTCCACATCCTCGAGTGCCAGCGGGTCATCCGCTTCATGCCCAAGGTCGTCATCTGCGTCGTGCCCGGCTGGGCGGCCGGCGGCGGGCACAGCCTCCACGTCGTCGCCGACCTCACCCTCGCCAGCCGCGAGCACGCCCGCTTCAAGCAGACCGACGCCGACGTCGGCAGCTTCGACGGCGGCTACGGCTCGGCGTACCTCGCGCGCCAGGTCGGGCAGAAGTTCGCCCGCGAGATCTTCTTCCTCGCCGACGAGTACGACGCCGAGGACATGCACCGGATGGGCGCGGTCAACCGCGTCGTCGAGCACGCCGAGCTCGAGAAGGTCGCCCTCGACTGGGGCCGCAAGATCAACGGCAAGTCGCCGACCGCCCAGCGGATGCTGAAGTACTCCTTCAACCTCCTCGACGACGGGCTCGTCGGCCAGCAGCTCTTCGCCGGCGAGACCACGCGCCTGGCCTACATGACCGACGAGGCGCAGGAGGGCCGCGACCAGTTCCTCGAGAAGCGCGAGCCCGACTGGTCGCCCTACCCCTGGTACTACTGAGATGTCCCGCGTTCATTGACTACATCTCCTGTGTGCGGGCTGTTCGAAAGTCGCACACCGTGTTCCCGATTCGCTTACCGTCTCGTTCGTGACTGACCGCGACCTGCCCGCCGGTACCGGCGCTGCGCCGGCTCCCCGAGACTTTTCCGTGGCCGCCACCTGGAAGGAGGACCTGAGGAGAGGTTTCCTGCGGTCGGCAGCCGTCATTGCCGCAACGCTGGTGTTGTCGACCGTCTGTGTGCTGTACGTGGGCGCCGCAGCCCAGTCCGGCGTGACCTCCGATCTCGAACTGTGGGTCACACTCAGCATCAGCTTTCTCACCGGTTTCGGCCTGTGTGGTCTGGCAGAAGACGCGGACGCTGGATCCGCAACCGTTGCAACCCGACGTGCCCTTTGGCCCCGCACGAGCGATTGGGCCTCGATCATTGCGGTGGCGCTCACCTTCCTTTGGACCTCCGGCAAGGCCGCTCACTCTAGATGATGAAAACGGCGAGAGAATAGATGAGATAGCGTCTAGGGCGCAAGGACAGAGAAATCCATCGATCCGTCAGGCGTACGTCACCGGCGACACAGTCCGATTTAACCGCGCGGTCGGACGGGGAAACTCGGTCACTGGTCGTGCCCGGGCGGGCCGGCGACCATCGGTTAACTCCGGCCCTGCGGGTCGGGGGTTCGAGTCCCTCCCGGCGTTCGCGTCGGTAGCTCGCGGTCGACGAGGCGAGGCGAGGCTGGTCGAGCTCAGCGCGTCGAGTGCGGTGCCCGACCAGGCCGACCGGGCCGGGTCGACGCGTGGCTGCACCGCACGCACGTCGGGTACTGGGCGCGGACGAGAGTGACCGCAGGACGCGCGGAAAACCTGTTGCGGGCCAGGTGTGTAGGCCCCTACACTCAGGCCGACAACAGAACACACGTGCAGGTGGGCCGGAGACCGTCGGTTACCACTACGGATGGCCGGGTTGCGGGTTCGAGTCCCGTCGCAGCACTGCTGCGTAGCTCAAGGGAAGAGCAGGAATCCCGGCGGTCATCACTCGCCCACCCCTCACGTTCGTCTGCTGCCACGCGAGTGGCGGGCCGGCGCGGATCGGTTATCTCTCCCTGTCAAGGAGCCCTCGGAGGAGGGCAACCCGGGCAACCGGGCCTGGTCGGTCCGCAACACACGCCCGCCACTCCCGCGTGCCCACCTGATCTCGACCATCCACCCCCACCACGAGAAAGGACGACGACGATGGACGTGCTGCGAGCCTTCAACCTGCGCCGCACCGCACAGACCTCCCGGGCAGACCGGCGCCAGCGGAAGAACGCTGCCGGCGGCTATGCCTTCACCCTGGACGACGCGGCTCGCCTGCGTCGCTTCCTCGTGCTGGGCGTGGACGGCGGGACCTACTACGCCGCCCCTCGGGACCTCGCCGTGGACAACGTCGAGGTGCTGGTGCGGATGGCGGAGTCGGACCCCGAGACCCTCGTCTCGACCATCGTCGAGGTGTCGACCGGCGGGCTGGCGCCGAAGCAGAACGCGGCGCTGTTCGCACTGGCGTACGCCGCCTCGGTGCCGGAGTCGTCGGCGCTCGCGCTGGCCGCACTGCCGCGCGTCGCTCGGACCGGGACGCACCTGTTCCAGTTCGCGACCTACGTCGAGCAGTTCCGCGGCTGGGGTCGCGGGCTGCGCCGGGCGGTCGCCGGCTGGTACACCGAGAAGGAGGCGGGTGCGCTGGCCTACCAGGCGGTGAAGTACCGCCAGCGGGACGGCTGGACGCACCGCGACCTGCTCCGGCTCGCCCACCCGGTGGCGTCGGACGCCGGGTCTGCGCGACACGTTCGCGTGGATCGTCAACGGCTCGGTCGGCGACGAGCTCCCGACCCTGGTCGAGGGCTTCGTGCAGGCCCAGGCAGCCACGCAGGTGGCGGACTGGGTCCGGCTGGTCCGGCAGCACGGCCTGTCGTGGGAGATGCTGCCCGACGCCGCGCTCGGTGAGCCGGCGGTGTGGGACGCGCTGCTCGACGTGGGCGTGCCCCAGACGGCGCTGATGCGGCAGCTGCCGCGGCTGACGCGACTCGGCCTCCTGCCCGAGATGGGTGGGCGGACCGACGAGGTCACCGCCCAGCTCGGCGACGGGGACCGGCTCCGGAAGGCGCGGGTGCACCCGGTCAGCGTGCTGGTGGCGCAGCGGACGTACTCCTCGGGGCGGTCCGCACGTGGCGCCGGCACCTGGACGCCGACCCAGAAGGTCGCCGATGCGCTGGATGCCGCGTTCTACACGGCGTTCGGCGCGGTGCAGCCGTCCGGGAAGCGCACGCTGCTCGCGGTCGACGTGTCCGGTTCGATGGGGGCACCCGTCTCCGGCATGCCGATCACGGCCCGGGAGGCATCGGCCGCCCTGGCCCTCGTGCAGCTGGCGACGGAGCCGCAGGCGTCGGCGGTCGGGTTCACCAGCCGCAACGGTGGTGGGTGGCACGACTCCGCGCTGGAGCCGCTGCGGATCTCGCCGCGGCAGCGCCTCGACGACGCCCTGCGCGTGGTCGACGCGATGCCGATGTCGGGGACCGACTGCGCGCTGCCGATGGTCCACGCGACCGAGAAGCGGCTCGAGGTCGACACGTTCGTGGTCTACACGGACAACGAGACCTGGGCGGGCACCATCCATCCGCACCAGGCGCTCGCTGCCTACCGGCAGGCGTCGGGGATCGACGCGAAGCTCGTGGTCGTCGGGATGACGGCCACCGCCTTCTCGATCGCTGACCCGACGGACGCCGGGATGCTCGACGTGGTCGGGTTCGACGCGGCAGTGCCCTCGCTGATCACCGAGTTCGCTCGTGGGATCTGAGGGCGGCAGGAGCGGCGCCGGGGCCGATCCCCTCACCGGGATCGGACCTCGGCGCCGTTCCGCGTCCCGACCCGGGTCCGCCACCGCCGACGCGCGGTCCGCCCGGGCGCGCGAGCTCCACCGCAAGGCGGCGGAGGCCGACCGGCTCGCGGCGCAGAGTCGCGCCGAACGCGACCGCCTGATCCTCCAGCTCCGCGCCGAGGACCCGGACCGGTGGAGCTACACCGCCCTCGCCGACGCGCTCGGCTGCAGCCGGGAGCTCATCGCCCTGGTCGTCCGGCGACACCGCTGAGCACGACCCATCCGACCGAATCGAGAGAAGGGATCGCGCGGACTCGGGCACGATGCCGCGTGCTCCTCACCGTCACGACCACCCACACGCCGGCGACCGACCTGGGCTACCTGCTCCACAAGCACCCCGACCGGGTGCAGGAGTTCTCCGCAGTCCTTCGGCACCGTCACCGTCTTCTACCCCGAGGCGACCGAGGAGCGGTGCACGGCCGCGCTCGTCCTCGACGTCGACCCGGTGCGACTGGCGCGGTCGCGGGCGCGCAACGCTCCTGACTTCAGCCTCGCGCAGTACGTCAACGACCGGTCGTACGCGGCGTCGTCGCTGCTCGGGGTCGCGATGGCGGACGTGTTCAGCACGGCGCGCAGCGGCGCGCTGCAAGCGCGCAGGAGCTCGCCGACTCCGCCATCGCGCTCGAGATCGCGATCCCGGTGCTGCCCTGCCGCGGAGGCACCGACGTCGCGCATCGGGTCTTCGAGCCGCTCGGCTGGGAGGTCGAGGCCGAGCCGATCGCGCTCGACGAGGCGTTCGCGGACTGGGGCGACTCGCGCTACGTCCGGCTCCGGCTCACCGGCGCGGTCCGACTCGCCGATGCGCTCAGCCAGCTCCACGTGCTGCTGCCCGGTGCTGGACGAGTCGAAGCACTACTGGCAGGGCGCGACGAGGTCGACAAGCTCCTGCGGTCCGGAGAGGGCTGGCTGGCGACCCACCCGGAGCGCGACGCTGATCACCCGGCGCTACCTCGGCCGGCGCACCGGGCTCGACGCGGGTGGCGCTCGCGCGCCTCGCCGAGCTCGGGGACGAGGTCGAGGCGGCCGTCGAGCCCGCCAAGGACGAGGAGGTCGTGCAGTCGGAAGAGAAGCGGCTGCCGCTGAACGCGCAGCGCCACGAAGCGGTCCACGACGTCGCTGCTCGACGCTCGGTGCCCGCTCGGTGATCGACCTCGGCTGCGGTCCGGGCCAGTTCCTGGCGGCTGGTGACGACGTCGGCGTTCACCCGGATCGTCGGCAGCGACGTCTCGACGCGGTCGCTCCAGCACGCCGCCCGGCGGCTGCAGCGTCGAGCGGCATGAGCGAGCGCCAGTCCGAGCGCGTGCAGCTGTTCCAGGGCGCGCTCACCTACGAGGACGAGCGGCTATGCCGGCTTCGATGCGGCCGTCCTGATGGAGGTCATCGAGCACGTCGACCCACCACGGCTCGAAGCGCTGGAGCACGTGGTGTTCGGCGCCGCCGAAGCCGGGCTCGGTGGTCGTGACGACTCCGAACAGCGAGTACAACGTGCTCTACGACCGACCTCGTCGGCATGCGCCACCCCGACCACCGGTTCGAGTGGACGCGTGAGGAGTTCGCGATCATGGTCCGACCGGGTCGCAGCACAGGCTACGGCTACGCATCGTCGAGGCGTGGGGTCGGCGATCTGGACGACCGCTACGGGCACTCCCACCCAGATGGCGATCTTCACCAGGTCGGCGAGGCACCGATGACTGAGCCCCTGACCGACACCCGCGCTCACCGTTCCCGCCATGGGACTGGTCGTCCTGGTCGGGGTGTCCGGCAGCGGCAAGTCGACCTTCGCGCGCACCCACTTCGCGCCCGACCGAGGTGCGTCTCCAGCGACTTCTGCCGCGGACTCGTGGCCGACGACGAGAACGACCAGTCGGCGACCGCGGATGCCTTCGACGTCCTCAACTACATCGTCGGCACCCGGCTGCGCCGGGGGTTGCTGACCGTCGTCGACGCCACGAACGTCCAGCAGGCGCGCACGGGCCGAGCTGATCAAGCTGGCCAGGAGCCACGACGTGCTCGTGGACGCCATCGTGATCGACGTCGGCGAAGCGGTGGCCCTCGAGCGCAACAAGCAGCGTCCCGACCGCACCTTCGGCGACCACGTCGTGCAGCGCCAGCAGCGCGACCTGAAGAAGTCGCTCAGCCGCCTCACCAAGGAAGGGTTCCGCCGGGTCCACGTCCTGCGCGGGACCGAGCAGGTCGATTCGGTCGAGATCGTGCGCGAGCGGCCCTGGAACGACCTCACGCGACGTCCACGGGCCCTTCGACATCATCGGCGACATCCACGGCTGCGCCTCGGAGCTGCGTACCCTGCTGACCTCGCTGGGTTGGGAGCTGGAGTACGACGACGGGCTGGCCGTCGACGCGGCGCACCCCGAGGGACGCCAGACCGTCTTCGTCGGCGACCTCGTCGACCGTGGCCCCGACACCCCCGGCGTGCTACGTCTGGTCATGGGCATGGTGGCGGCCGGGACCGCTCTGTGCGTCTCGGGCAACCACGAGGCCAAGCTGCTGCGTGCGCATGCGGGGCTCGAAGGTGCACGGTCTCGCACGGGCTCGCCGAGTCGCTCGGGCAGCTCGCGGACGAGCCGGACGAGTTCCGCGCCCAGTGCGCTGTCCTTCCTCGACGGGTTGATCAGCCACTTCGTCCTGGACGACGGCAAGCTCGTCGTGGCGCACGCCGGGCTCAAGGAGGCCTACCACGGCCGGTCCTCGGGTCGGGTGCGTGCCTTCGCGCTCTACGGCGACACCTCGGGCGAGACCGATGAGTACGGCTTGCCCGTCCGCTACCCGTGGGCGCAACGACTACCGCGGCCGGGCCATGGTCGTCTACGGCCACACCCCGGTGCCCGAGGCGGAGTGGGTCAACAACACGATCTGCCTCGACACCGGCGTCGTCTTCGGCGGGTCGCTGACGGCCCTGCGCTACCCCGAGCGAGAGCTCGTCTCGGTGCCCGGCAGAGCGGGAGTGGTACGAGCCGGCCCGCCCGCTCGTCGCCGCCGACGCCGAACCGGGACGCATCGGTGTTCAGGATCGACGACGTCGCCGGCACGCCGCTGGCTCGAGACCACCCACGCCGGCAAGGTGAAGATCCCCGAGGAGAACGCCGCAGCAGCCCTCGAGGTGATGAGCCGCTTCGCCGTGGACCCGCGCTGGCTGGTCTACCTCCCGCCCACCATGTCGCCGGTCGCGACGTCGACGGCTCGACGGGTTCCTCGAGCACCCCGAGCAGGCCTTCGACGAGTACGCCGGCTGGGGCGTCACTCGCGTCGTCTGCGAGGAGAAGCACATGGGTTCGCGGGCGGTCGCCGTCATCGCGCGGGACGCGGGCGTCGCGCACGACGCTTCGGAGTCGGCGACGGCTCCACCGGTGTCGGTCTACACCCGCACCGGCCGACCGTTCTTCGCCGACACCGACGCGGGTTGGTCGACCGGCTCGCGGACCTCGGCACGCCGCTCTTCGAGTCGCTCGACACCGACTGGCTGGCGCTCGACTGCGAGCTGCTGCCGTGGTCGGCCAAGGCGCTGGACCTCATCACGTCGCAGTACGCCTCGGTGGGTGCCGCGGCTCGGCAGGTGCTGCCCGAGGCGTTGGCGGTGCTGGAGGCAGGGGGCGGCTCGCGGCCTCGACGTCGGCGACCTGTCGGCCAGGATGCGGAGCCGGCTCGCCAACGCCCGGGCGTTCCGGGATGCGTATGCGGCGTACGTCCGTCCGACCGACGAGCTGGACGGGGTCACGCTGGCGCCGTTCCAGGTCCTCGCCTCGGAGGGCCGCGTCCTCGCCCTGACCGAGTCGCACGAATGGCACCTCGCGAGCTCGCCGAGCTGGTCGGGGACCTGATCACCCCGACACGGCACCGCTTCGTCGACCTCTCGTCGCGCGACGAGCGCGACGCGGCCACCCAGTGGTGGCTCGACCTGACGGCCGCCGGCGGGGAGGGCATGGTCGTGAAGCCCGCCCACCTCACCGAGGGACGGATCCAGCCCGGGATCAAGGTCCGTGGCCGCGAGTACCTCCGGATCATCTACGGCCCGGACTACACCGACTCGCTGGACGTCCTGCGCGATCGGCACCTCGGCAAGAAGCGCCAGCTCGCCGCTGCGCGAGCACGGCCTGGGGCTCGACGCGCTCGCCACGTTCGTGGCACGGGAGCCGCTGTGGAAGGTGCACCAGGCCGTCTTCGCCGTGCTCGCGCTGGAGTCCGAGCCGGTCGACCCGAGGCTCTGAGGGCACAATGTCGCGGGTGAAGATCGACCTGACCGTCGCCGCGATCCCCGCCTTCGTCGGCGCGATGATCGCGGAGCACGCGTGGCAGCGTGCGCACCCCGTCGAGCCCGGCACGCGGGCCGGTGACTACCAGCTCGCCGACACCGTCGCGAGCCTCAGCATGGGCATCGGCAGCCTGGCCGCGCCCTACGTCGCGCGCCGGCTGCTCGACCCCGTCACCCCGGGCGTCGGGCGGCACGGCCGGACGCTGCTCGCGCTCGGCGCCGCCGCGGCCGTGCTGACCACGGTCGGTGACGTCGTACGCCGACGGGTGCGGGACGGGTCGCTGCCCGAGCCGCAGACCGTGCCGGCCGCGGTGCGCGAGGTGCAGGACGAGCTGGCCGACATCCGGCTGGGACCTGCGGTGCGCGCGCGAGGACAGGCCCGTCGTCGCGCCCGCGCTGCGGCGTACGCACGGCGCCCTCGCCGTCAGCGCCGTGGCCTCGACGGCGCTGGTGACCTCGACGACCTGGGCGGCGATGACGGCGGGCAAGCGGCTGTTCGCGCGCTCACCGCTCGACCTCGGCGCCGGCCCGTGGGCGGCGGTGGCGGCCGTCCTCGGCTGGGACTTCATCTACTACTGGAACCACCGCGCGAGCCACGAGAGCCGCTGGCTGTGGGCGGTCCACGTGGTGCACCACTCGAGCGAGCGCTACAACCTCTCGACGGCGCTGCGCCAGCCCGTCGCGGAGGGCGTGACCCTCACCGTCCCCTACGGCCTGCTCGCGCTGGCCGGCGTGCGGCCCGCGCTCATCGAGCAGGCCCGCGGCATCAACCTGATCTACCAGTTCTGGATCCACACCGAGGCGATCCAGCGGCTCGGCTGGGTGGAGAAGGTCTTCAACACCCCGTCGCACCACCGGGTGCACCACGGCTCCAACCGCGACTACCTCGACCGCAACCACGGCAGCATCCTCATCCTCTGGGACCGCCTCTTCGGGACGTTCGAGGAGGAGGACGAACCGGTCGTCTACGGCCTGACGAGCAACGTCGACTCCTACAACCCCGCGCGCATCGCGACCCACGAGTGGGCCGACATCGCCGCCGACGTCGCGGCGGCGGAGGACTGGCACGACCGGTTCTCGTTCCTCCTGCGCCGGCCGGGCTGGGCGTACTCCCGCCGGGCCGCGGCAGGCGTCGCCTGAGCGCACGGCCACGCGGAGCCCCGGCCTACGCTGGACCCATGACGGCCACCCTCGAACCCGCGACGGCCGACGAGGTCTACACCGCCGACGTCGAGCCCCGTCGGCGTGACCGGCTCGGACGGGTCGCCGCGGGAGCGCTCGACCTGTGGTGCGCGATGTCCGGGGGACGCTTCGACCTGACCAACGAGGGCGTCGTCGTCGTCCGGCGCCGCCGCGACGGCGGGCTCGAGCTCCGCGTGCCGGCCGGTGGCCCCGAGGCCGCCGCCGTCCTGCTCGACGTGATGCGGACCCAGCTCGAGACGCTGACTCCCGAGGAGTTCCGCGAGGGCTGGGGCATCGACTGAGCGGGGCTCAGACCGAGAGACGGTAGGAGACGACGTCGTCGGCAGCACGGAACGCGTCGCCCTGGCCGGTGACCGCGGACAGGAAGTCCTCACGGGCCAGGACCAGCAGGACGGTGTCCTCGACGGCCGTCACCGTGGCGGTGCGGGGGACGTCGCGGAGCAGTCCGATCTCGCCGAAGAAGTCACCGGGCCCCTCCTGCCGTAGCGCGGCGCCCGTCATGCGTCACGTCGACCAGCCCTGACTCGATGACGAAGAACCTGTCGGACTCCTCGCCCTCGGTCACGACCACCGCGGACGCAGGGACGGTGAGGCGCTCGAGCCTGCGGGCCAGCCCTTCCACCGTGGCAGGCGCCAGCGGGACGAACATCGGGATCGCGGTGAGCAGGTCGAGGCCGGCGGGGGGCGTCAGGCGCGAGTCGAGACGACGCATGCGGGGTAGGAACGGCAGGGACAGGGCCGTCACCACAGTCCCGACGATTGCCAGGGACGTCCGCAGCCCGTAGGCGTTCATCAGCACCGGGATGAGGGCGGCGCCGAGGGCCATCGTCGCGATCACGCAGGTCTCGAGGGCGCCGAAGACCCGTCCCATCACCTCGTCGGGCGCCAGGCGCTGGACGATGGTGTCGAGGTTGACGTCGACCAACGGGTTCGCGAAGCCGAGCAGTACCACCGCTGCGACCACCGTGACGGGCGATGCCCACACCGCGACCAGGAGCAGCGGCGCGGCCCAGAGCACGACTCCCCAGGTGAGGTCCTCCGCGAGCCGGTGCTTGCTCGCGCGGGAGATGGCCAGGAACCCGCCCAGGATCGCGCCGACACCGAGGATGGAGTCGAGGTAGCCGACGCCCTCGGGACCGGTGCCGAGCACGTCGACGGCCATCACCAGCAGGAAGACCGCCGACGCCCCGGCGACGATGGTCTGGGCGGAGACGAGCCAGATGACGACGGCGAGGTCGCGGTCCGCGCGATGGCGCGGAAGCCGCCGGAGACCTCGGCGACGAAGCTCTCCTCCTTCGGCTCGTCCTCCGCGTCCACGTCGACCGGTCGCTCCGCCTCCTCGCGGTGCGGGACGTGGATGCCGAGGACGAGCACCATCGACCAGGCGAAGGTGAGCGCGTTGAGGAAGAAGACGACCTCGACGCTCGTCGCGGTGATCAGCAGGGCGCCCAGCATCGGCCCGACGAAGAAGGAGAGGCTCTCGATGGTGCTCCCCGTCCCGTTCGACGCCGTGAGCTCCTCCGGCGTGGAGGCGAGCGCGGGCATCAGGGCTCGCTGGGCACAGCGGAACGGTGTCCCGAGCAGCCCCCCCAGGGTGGCCAGCACGAAGATCGGTGCGGCGGGGGTGTCGAGGACGAGGCACAGTCCTGCCGCGGTGACGAGGAGCAACCGCAGCAGGTCGGCCACCACCATGACGCGCTTGCGCGGGAACCGGTCGACGAGCGTCGACGCGAAGGGTGCCGTGAACGCCATCAGGGTCAGCCGGATCGCCGTCCACACGCCGACTGCGGTCACGCCACCGACGCCGTAGGCCCACACCGCCACTGCTGTGGCGAACGCCCAGTCGCCGATCATCGACCCGGCGAGCGCGAGCTCCACCCGTCGCAGCCCTGGGTTGCGGAACACCGAGGCGATGGAGGCACCCAGCTCCTGCACCGACGTGCGGACCCCGGCAACCATTCCCTTGGTCGGCGGGGGATCCTGGGCGTCCGTGTCCGGCGGTCCCACAGTGGTCATTTTCGCGACACTAGGGGCACGCGGGCGGCCATTGTGATATCGACCGGGAATCGGTCCCGCGGTATAGACCGCGCGCTCACGGCCGGGGGTCGACTGCCGTGTCCCTCTAGACTTCGGCCCAGGCGAGGCACCGGGGAGGGGCCCATGACCTCCACCAGCGCTGAGCGTGACGTCGCCAGCCTCCTGCCCTACGTGCCACGGCTCCTCGGGCGCTGGGTGCCCAGCGTTCACGACGCCCGGCACATGCGTGTCGACGGCACCGTGGCCTTCGTCGACATCTCCGGCTTCACCCGGCTCACCGAGCGGCTCGCCCGCAAGGGCAAGGTGGGCGCCGAGGAGATGAGCGACATCCTCAGCGCGACGTTCGCCGGACTGCTCGACGAGGTGCGCGACGACGGTGCCGACCTGATCAAGTGGGGCGGTGACGCCGTGCTGCTGCTCTTCCAGGGTGACGACCACGCGCACCGCGCAGCCCGCGCGGCCCACCGGATGCGAGCCAAGCTCAAGGTGATCGGCCGGCTGCCCACGACGTCCGGCACGGTCGTGCTGCGCATGTCGGTCGGCGTGCACAGCGGGGACTTCGACTTCTTCCTCGTCGGCGACCCGACCGTCCACCGGGAGCTGCTGATCAGCGGACCCGGTGCGAGCATCACAGCGGAGACCGAGGCGGCGGCCGAAGCCGGGCAGGTCGGTCTGAGCGCCGCCACGGCCGCGCTGCTCGAGCCCCGGCTCCTCGGGCCGCCGCTGCTCGACGGGCGACTGCTGCGGTCGGCGCCGTCGCGGCGAGCCGTCGCTCCCGACGTCGCCGCCCGTCTCGGACATCGACCCGGTCGGCGTACTTCCGCCGCCGATCCGCACCCACCTGCTCAGCGGTGCGACGGACCCGGAGCACCGGCTGATCACCGTCGCCTTCGTGCAGTTCTCCGGGACCGACGACCTGCTCACCACGGCCGGGCCCGCCGCGCTCGCGGACGCGCTGGACGAGGTCGTGCGCAACGTGCAGCACGCGTGTGCCGACCACGAGGTCACGTTCTTCGAGACCGACATCAATCGCGACGGCGGCAAGATCATGTTGACCGCAGGCGCCCCCGCAGCGCCGACCACGACGAGGAGCGGATGCTGCGCGTCGCCCGTCAGGTCCTCGACAGGGCCGGGGTGCTGCCGCTGCGCATCGGCATCAACCGCGGTCACGTGTTCGCCGGTGACTTCGGCCCGTCGTTCCGGCGTACGTTCTCGGTCAAGGGCGACGCCATCAACCTCGCCGCCCGGGTGATGGGCAAGGCCGTCGCGGGGCAGGCGCTCGCGACCACCGAGGTGGTGGCGCTGTCACAGACGGTCTTCCACACCACCGAGCTGCCACCGTTCATGGTGAAGGGCAAGTCGAAGCCCGTGCGCGCCGTGGCGATCGGGGCGGTGGCGGGCGCCCGACAGGAAGAACGCGCCGGCGCTCCCGCTGGTCGGGCGCTCCGAGGAGCTGGCGGTCCTCGACGCAGGCGTTGACCGACGTGCGCGCCGGCCGCGGTCGTGTCCTCGACATCAGCGGCGAGGCGGGCATCGGCAAGTCACGGCTGGTGGCGGAGGTGCTGGCCGGGGTCGAGGACGTCACGGTGGTGACGGCTCCGTGCGAGCAGTACGAGTCGTCGACGGCGTACTTCCCCTTCCGCCGCCTGCTGCGCGACGTCCTCGCGGTCCCGGGCGAGCTGGACCCCCACCAGGTCGCCGCCCACGTGGCGGACCGCGTGGCTGCCCGACGCGCCGGGCCTGATGCCCTTCCTGCCGCTCGTCGGCATCGCGATGGACGTCCACATGGCGTCCACGCAGGAGGTCGAGGAGATCGAGGAGGAGTTCCGCAAGTCGCGGCTCGAGGAGGTCGTCACCGAGCTGCTGTCGCGTCGTGTTGGACGCTCCGACGGTGCTCGTGGTCGAGGACGTCCACGCGATCGACGAGTCCTCGTCGGACCTGCTGCAGCGGCTCTCGCGCCGAGGTGCGGGATCGGCCGTGGCTCATCATGGTGACCCGGCGAGAGGGACGAGACCGGCTTCGTCGCTCTGGAGGGCTCCCACGTCACCGCGCTGCGCCCGGCACCGATCTCGCCGGACGCGGCGCTCCAGCTCGTTCAGGACGCGCTCGAGGAGCATCCCGTCCCGGCCCACGTGGTGGTCGACCTGGCCCGTCGCGGTGGCGGGAACCCCATGTTCCTCGAGGCGCTGGTGCGGGCGGTCGGCCGGTCGGGTTCGGTGAGCGGGCTGCCCGGAGTCGGTGGAGGCGTTGCTCACCAGCCAGATCGACCGCCTCCACCCCGCCGACCGCTCCGCGCTGCGCTACGCCGCGGTCCTGGGGATGATGGTCGACGAGGCCGCGCTGGACCGGCTGCTCGAGGAGCAGGACGTGCGGGTCCCGCCGGGCGCGATGGACCGGCTGGGCGACTTCCTCGTGCGCGACGAGCGCGGCGGCCTCCGCTTCCGCAGCGGGTTGATGCGCGACGTCGCCTACGAGGGTCTCCCCTTCCGGCGCCGCAGGTCCTCCACGACCACGTGAGTCGCGCGATCGAACGGTCGTCGGCGACGCCCGAGAGCCAGTGCGAGGTGCTGTCGCTGCACTTCTTCCATGCCGGCCGCCACGACAAGGCCTACATCTACTCGTTGCTGGCGGGCGAGCGCGCGGTGGCGAAGTACGCGCACGGCGAGGCCATCGAGTTCTACGCCCGCGCCGCCCAGTCGGGCAGCCACACCGATGCGGAGCCGAGCGCGCTGGCGGCGGTGTACGAGAAGCTCGCGGACTCGCGGTGGCTGGTCGGCCTGACCAGGAGGCGGCGGAGGCGTACGCCCTCGCGCGCCGGAACCTCCGTAGGCGACGCGGTGGCCATCGCCGGCATCATCGAGAAGGAGGCGCGAATCGACCAGCGCCGACGCAACCACGCGGTGGCGATGCGCCGGATCTCGCGGGGCCTGCACGGGCTCGAGGGCCTGACCGGCACGGCGGCGGACATCGCGCGGTCCCACCTGGCGCGGCGCTACGCCGACAGTCGGTTCCGCCAGGGTCGGCTCGACGACGCCTTCCACTGGGCCCAGCTGGCAGCGAGGTACGCCGAGGAATCGGTCGACAAGACCACGCTGGCGGCGGCCTACGAGGTGCTCAACTACATCTACGCGGGCTCGGGGCGACCGGAGCCGCTGCCGTACGGGTTGATGGCGCTCCAGGCCTACGTCGAGCTCGGCAACCTGCGCCACCAGGGCTGGTGCCTGAACAACCTGGCGATGCAGGACTTCGCTGCCGGTCGCTGGAACGAGTCACTGGACAGGTTTCGCCGCGCCACCGACCTGTTCCGCCGGATCGGCGACACGGCGGCGGAGGGCAACGCGAGCTGCAACGAGGCAGAGATCCTCGTCCGCCAGGGTCGGTACGCCGACGCGCGTGCAGCTGCTCCCCGACGTGCTGCGGATCGCTCGGGCGGTCGAGGACGAGGAACTGGTGGCCATCGCCCAGCGGGAGACCGCTCTGGCGGTGGCCGGGCTCGGCGACGTCGACCGTGCGGCTGGAGGTGCTCCGGGACGCGCGGGAGCGCTTCGAAGCGCTGGGGGCGACGTCGGAGGTGAGCGCGACCGACGTCGCAGCCGCCGAGATCCAGCAGGACGCGGCCCGCTGGTCCGCGGCTCGTGATGCCCTCGACGTCGTCGGCGAGCCGGACGAGCCGCACCCGGCGCTGCACCGGCTGCTGGGCCGACAGCTCAGGGTCGAGGGCCGCCCCGACGAGGCGCGTACGGCGCTGGAGACGGCGCTCGAGGCAGCCCGGCAGCGCGACGACCGGCTGGAGGAGGGCCGCATGCTCGTCGAGCTGGCACGCCTGACCGGCGACGCGTCCATGGCGCGTCGGGCCGCCGAGCTCCTCGACTCGCTCGGGGTGGTCCGTCCCGCCTGATCTCGCGACTGACCTCGGCTCAGCCGATGCCACCACGCAGGTCGCGCGTGAACAGCAGGAAGAGGATCGTGTCGCTGGCGCCGTCGCGCTTGCTCTGGACGTAGTCGACGCACACGTCCTGGTTGTTGCCCACGGTTCCCTTGCGGGGACACGCGGGCGCAGGGCCCAACGTTCCGTTGCCGGCGAGCGAGTAGTTGACCGGGATGCTCTGGATGGCCCCCGTCTCACAGAGGGACGTGTCGCACCTGAGGATCAGGGTCGCCGGGGAGGTCTTCGTGTACAGGTCGATCTCGGCGCGGTTCGGGTTCGGGTTCGGGACGGTGAGGTCGGCGAGCACCTGCACGATCGAGCCGCCGAGGCGGTTGCCGCACTTGGCGTAGGTGGCGTCGCAGGCACCGAGCGACATGAACACCTGCGGACTCGGCCAGTTCGGGAGGAGGAGCGTGCCGCAGACGGGTGCGTCGGCGTGGCGTTGGCGCAGACGTCACTGCCGCCGATGCCCTGCTCAGACGCAGGGGCTGCGCTGACGCGGGTCGTCAGGACGTCGAACCGTTGCTCGGACGTCGCCAGCCTCGGTGAGGCCGTCGCCGGTCTGCACTGTCACGACGACCTGGTTGGTCGCCGGCGAGATGCTGCCCGTGATGACGGCGGTCTGCTGCCCCTTGGCGACGGTCACGCTCGCACGAAGGCGAGGACGGCCCCGGTGTTGCTGCTCGTCGACCGTCAGGGAGAGCGGCGTGGGTACGTCGAAGGACGCCGACCTACCTCGTGTGTTGAGGAGGGTGACCTCGACGAAGAACGCGTCGCCCGTGCTGCACGATCACGTACGGTGCGGCGCCCTCGGGCAGGCCGATCGGCGCAGGCGACGTCGGAGTACACCCGGTCGATCCGAATGGCCGCGGGGCTGTTGCCTGTGGCAGCAGGCTTTCCGGCGGTCGGCCGTTTGGGTGACCACGCCACCGAGAGCGGCGGCGAGGACCGCCACGAGCAGGACTGCGAAACGACGACGCGGTGCGGTGGTGAACGACATGCGTGCAGGATTTCCCTTCCCATGTCCGAGACCTCAGATCACTGTCTGTGCCACGGGTCCGGTGGTCAACGAAAGGTGCGGCCGCGTCTAGACCGGAGGAACGGTCAAGGAGGCGCTGACGACCGCTGGCGAAGTTCTACCCTTGCCGACGCATCGGGTGCGGGGACACACTGCGCCAGCAGCGCCCGTGGAGGGCGCACCTGGGGAGAGGGCGGGTCATGGCGCACACGGGATCAGCGCGGGTAGCACCATCCCGGGTCCTGCTGGTCGCCGCGTTCGGGGCGTTCCTCGCGTTCCTCGACGCCACCATCGTCAACGTCGCGTTCCCCTCGATCCAGGCGTCGTTCCCCGACACCTCGATCGGTGGCCTGTCCTGGGTCCTCAACGGCTACAACATCGTCTTCGCCGCGTTCCTGATCGTGATGGGCGGCTCACGGACCTGCTCGGGCGGCGCCGCGCCTTCATCGCGGGCGTGCTCGTCGTTCACGGTCGCGTCGGCCCTGTGCGGGGCGGCACCGTCGCTGGAGCTGCTGGTCGCCGCGCGGGTCGTGCAGGCCCTCGGGGCCGCGCTCCTGGTCCCGGCGTCGCTGGCGCTGGTCGTCGACGCCTTCCCCGAGGAGCGACGTGCCCACGCCATCGGGCTCTGGGGAGCGACGGCGGCCGTGGCCGCGGGTCTGGGGCCGCCGATGGGCGGCGCGCTGGTCGAGCTCGGCGGATGGCGCTGGGCGTTCCTGGTCAACATCCCGTTCGGCCTGGCCGCGGTCTGGGTGGCACGGAGCCAGCTCGTGGAGAGCCGGGCGCCCGGGGTCCGCCGGATCCCGGACCTCCGGGGAGCGACCCTCCTCGTCGCCGGCCTGGCCGCCCTCAACCTCGGCATCGTCAGGGGCAACGACTGGGGATGGGGCAGCGCGCAGACCCTCGGGACGTTCGTCGCCACCGCGGTGCTGCTCGCCCTGTTCGCGGTCAGCTCGCGCGCACACCGCACGCCGCTCCTCGACCCGGCGTTGCTGAGGCTCCCGTCCTTCGGCGATCGCCAGCCTGGCCACGGTGCTGGCCGGGTTCGGCTTCTACGCCTACCTGCTGACCAACATCCTGTGGCTGCAGTACGTCTGGCGCTACAGCGTGCTGGAGGCCGGACTGGCACTGGTGCCCGGGGCCGTCGTCGCCGCAGTGGTCGCCGCCCGGCTCGGCCCGCTGGCGAACCGCTACGGCTACCGCCCCTTCGTCGTGCCGGGCGCGATCGTCTGGGCCGGCGCCTACGTCTGGTACCACCAGCGGGTCGGCGTCGAGCCGGCGTTCTGGACCGAGTGGTTGCCGGGCCAGGTCATCAGCGGCATCGGTGTCGGCGCGACCCTCCCCCTCCTCGGCAGCGCCGCCCTGGCAGCGGTCCCGGGCGCGCGCTACGCCACCGCGTCCGCGCTCGTCTCCAGCGCCCGCCAGCTCGGCGGGGTCCTGGGCATCGCGATCCTGGTCGTGGTCCTCGACGACCCCACGACGTCGACCGCGGTGACGGCCTTCCACGACGGCTGGGTGCTGTCGATCGTCGCCTTCCTCGCCGTCGCCGTGGTGTCACTCCCGCTCGGTCGCATCGCGACCGCCGCCGACGAGGACGACGGCGAGGACGACGGCCGTCCGGCCACCGTGCACCCTCCGGTGACGGTCGGCGTCCGACCTGCCCGCCGCCACCTCGCCGCGGGAGGCGACCGACCTCTCCGGGGTGCCGATGCTGGCGGGGATGCCGGAGGAGGCCCGGCAGCGGCTGGAGGCCGCCTCGCGGTTGGTGGCGGTGCCGGCCGGCACCTGGTTGATGGAGGCCGGCGACCCGCCCGGCCCGGCGTACGTCGTGCGCAGCGGCCGTCTGGAGATCGACGTCGCCGGACGGATCGTGCGCGAGCTCGGTCCGGGCGAGGTGATCGGCGAGCTGGCGCTGCTGACCGGCGAACCGCGGTCCGCCGGGGTCCGGGCCAGGCGGGACTCGACGGTCCTGGAGATCCCCCGCGCGGCCTTCGACGAGGTGCTGGCCACCCACGCCGTGGCCTCCCGCACCGTGCTCACGCAGGTCGCCGAGCGACTGCGCACGGCCGGCGCTGCCGCCCGGGACGGCCGCCCGCTGCAGCCGACGGTGGTGGCGGTCGTCGCGATGCACCCGGGCTCCGGCGACCACGAGGTCGCGCACCTGGTGGGACGCCGGCTGTCGGAACACCTCGTCATCGCCGCTCCCGGTGTCCTCGATCCCGAGGCCCTCGACCGGGCCGAGCGCGACCACGACCGCGTGGTCCTGGTGGCCGACCACGCCACCGCGGGACCCGACCTGGCGTGGCGCGACTTCTGCCTCCGGCAGGCCGACGCGGTCGTCCTCGTCGCCCGTGCGGACGCATCGCTCCCGACGGCGCCGCTGTCCCCCGCTCCCGGTCGCCAGCCGGACGTGGTCCTCCTGGGATCGGAGGTCGACGCGGCCCGTCGCGCGGGGTGGGCGGCCGTGACCGACGCCTGGCAGCTGACCGTCGTGGCGGGCGACCCGGCGAACGACCTGCGTCCGCTCGCCGACCGTCTGGCCGGCCGCTCGCTCGGGCTGACCCTCGCGGGTGGCGGCGCCCGGGCGTTCGCCCACATCGGTGTCCTGCGCGAGCTCGAGGACGCCGGCCTGCACGTCGACCGGGTGGCCGGGAGCAGCGTCGGCGCCATCATCGCCGCCGTGCACGCCTCCGGCCGGAACGGCGAGGAGGCCGAGGAGCTCTGCTACGCGGAGTTCGTCCGTCGCAGGCCGTTCAGCGACTGGACGCTGCCGACCCACTCGCTGGCGAGGGGCCGTCGGATGCGTGAAGGGCTGACGCGCGGGTTCGGCGACTCGGTGCTCGAAGGGCTGCCGCGCCAGCTCCACGTGGTCAGCACCGACCTCGTGACCCGGCAGCGTCAGGTCCACCGACGCGGCAGCGTCGTCGACGCGGTCATCGCCTCCGCGCGGCTGCCGGTCCTGCTCGCGCCGATCCCGGACGACACAGGTCGCCTGCTCGTCGACGGCGGCGTCCTCGACAACCTCCCGGTCGACCTGCTGACCGAGCGCGACGAGGGCCCGGTCGTCGCGGTCAACATCTCGATGGGCGGCAGCGGTGGCAGCAGCGGCCGGGCCCGGACCGGGCGCCCTCGCGTCCCGGCCCTCGGCGAGACACTGCTCCGGACGATGATGATCGGGAGCGGGGGCGCGATCACGGCCGCCCGAGAGCAGGGCGCGTGGGTCGTCACGCCGCCGACCCGAGGCGTCGGGCTCCTCGAGTTCCACCAGCTCGACCGGATGATCGAGGCGGGGCGCAGCGCGGCGCGCGCCCTCCTCGACGAGGCCGGCGGGGACCTGACGGGCCACCTCGGCGCGGGGGCGGAGGCGGAGGCGCGTGCAGCGCAGCCCGACGTCGCACCGGCGCCGGTCGCGGCCGGCTGAGGATCAGGCGCCGCGGCGTACGTCCAACGTCATGCCCTCGCGCGCGACGACGACCTCGACGTCGGGCGACAGGTCGACGGACCACTCACCGATCGCGTCGAGGGCGTCGTCGGTTCTGGCGGGCGAGTGGTGGAACAGCACGATGGTCCCCGCCCGGCAGTTCGTGGCGAGCTTGACGGCGTCCTGGACGGTGGCGTGGCCGTAGTCGACGGCGACCGGACGCTCGCCCTTCGAGGAACTGGGCGTCGTGGATGAGCACGTCGACGCCGTCGAGCATCGCCATGAGCTCGGCGGAGACGGCTGCAGCGGGTGCGTGGTCCGGGAGGTAGGCGACGGAACCCTCCGGGGCGTCGACGCGCAGGCCATGCGTCTGGCCGCCCTTGTGGGCGATCTCGACAGCCGTGACCGTCAGGCCCTCGATCTGGTGCGCGCCGTGCGCCATGGCGTGGAACGCCCAAGTCCCCCGCAGGCCCTCGGGCGTGATCGGGAACGACGGCGGCGACAGCGACTGGGCGAGCAGGTCGCGTCCCGAACGACCGTCCTGGGCAGGTACGTAGAGGTCCACGCGTGCGTCGTCACGGTCCCCCGCGGCGAAGAACGGCAGTCCCTGGACGTGGTCCCAGTGCAGGTGGCTGAGCACGATCGACCCGTCGAACGCGGCGCCGTCGAGGATCGCCGTCAGCGACCGCAGGCCCGTGCCGGCATCGAGGACGAGCGTGGGACGCTCGCCACCCTCGGCGGTGATCGCGACGCACGACGTGTGCCCGCCGTAGCGGACGAAGTCAGCGCCCGGTGCCGGCGTCGAGCCGCGAACGCCGAGCAGCTCGACCTTCATGCGGCGTTCACGGCCGGACTGTAGCAGCGGGGGCTCAGCTCGTGGCGAGCGTGTGGTTGTCGATCTCCGGGTAGTGCCGGCGGATGTTCACCTTGCGCTCGAGCTCGGCGATGATCGCGGGCGCGAAGTTGACCTCGTAGAGCGCCTGGGCGCTGCCGAGGCCGCCGGGGCTGAAGACGTTGATCTCCATCAGCTTGTCGCCGACGATGTCGAGGCCCACGAGGAACATCCCGTCGCTGACCAGCTTGGGCCGCACGATCTCGACCATCTCGAGCATCGCGTCGGTCACGGCGACCTTCGTCGCCTTGCCGCCGGCGGACATGTTGGAGCGGATGTCCTTGGTGGAGTTGGTCCGGCGGAAGGCGGCGTACTTGCCGTCCACCATCAGTGGCTGGCCGTTCATCACGAACATCCGGACGTCGCCCTTGGCCGCCTCGGGGAGGTACTCCTGCGCGACGACGTAGCCGTCGCGGGAGATGGCCTCGATGATCTGCTTGAGGTTGGGGCCCTCCTTGCGGTCGACCAGGAAGACGCCGGCGCCGCCGGAGCCCTGCAGCGGCTTGAGCACCGCCTTGCCGCCGAGGTCGGCGATGAACGACTCGATCATCGCCTCGTCGCGCGAGATCAGCGTGCGGGGGCGCACGATCTCGGGGAAGTGCTGGAAGTACGCCTTGGACAGCGCGTTGGCCAGGCTGGTCGGGTCGTTGACGACGAGCACGCCGCTCGCCGCGATGAGCTGGCCGAACGCGACGCCGGCGTTGTTGCGCCACGGGTCGGTCTCGGCGTCGTCGGCCGGGTCGTTGCGCAGCATCACCACGTCGAACTCCGACATCGGGATCAGCTGCTCGACGTCGGGCTTCTTCACGTCGGCCATGTGGCGCTCGAGGGAGCGGTACGTCTTCGCGTGGCCCATGCGGGCCCTGGTGCTCAGCGAGCCGTCGGGCTCGTAGGCGAAGTCGCCGATGCCCATGTACCAGGCCTCGTGGCCCATCTCCTTGGCCGCCATGGCCAGGCGGTTGGTGGTGTACTCCGCCTTCTCCGTCTCGATGTCGTTGACGACGAATCCGATCTTCATGCGTGTCCTCCCAGGAGTGAGCCGAGATCTTCGGTGCCGGCTGCCCGCGCGAGGTTCGCGTGGGTCTGCGGGTCGTGCAGGTATCGGGGGAGGATCCGCGGCGGCCTGAGCAGGCCGCGGTCCTCCAGGTCGCCGATGAGCGGCAGGTCGCGCAACGAGAACTTGCCCAGCCAGAGCCGGTCGAGCGAGCCGCCGTCGCCGAGGTGCTCGAGCAGCTCGACGAGGCCGCGCAGGTAGATCGCGTCCTTGGTCATCCCGCCGGAGCGGTAGACCCGCATGACGGTCGTCCACGCGCTGCCCTCGGGGAAGTCGTCCGCGACGAGCGCCTCGTGGGCCTCGGCGAAGGTCGCGCCGCCGATCATCCGGTGCACGGTGACGACCCGGCTGGCGAGCTGGCGCAGCCGGAACGCGGTGAGACCGCCGCAGGCGATCTCCGACAGCACCGCCAGCCCCTCCTGCGTCTCGTCGTAGCCCGCGAGCCCGACGCCCATCACCTTGATCGGCTGGCGGCTGCCGTTGGCCTGGGTCACCAGGTGGGTGCCGACCTCGTGGTGGAGCAGCGCCTGCGCGCGGGCCTGCTGCACCTTCGTCTCCGGCCCGATCAGCAGCACGTCGCCGGAGACCATCACGCCGTTGACGTCCGAGCGGATCTCCGCGTGCATGTCGAGGTCGGGGTCCTCCGCGCGGTAGAGCGCGATCTCCTCCTCGGCCAGGGCGAGGAACTCCTCGGCGTCGAGCGCCTCGTCGCTCGGCTCGGTGCGGGTGATGCCGGCCAGCAGCCGCTCGGCCTGCGTGCGCAGCGACGGCGAGACACCGCCGTACAGCTCCACGCTCAGCGGGAGGAAGTCCTCGGTGTCGCGGGCCTCGAGCATGTCGAGCTGCAGCTCCATCTCGCGGTGCTTGGCGCGCAGCAGCTGCCCCAGCACCGGGTCCTCGACGGCGCCGAGGTCGACGGCCGCCAGCTCGGCGCGTACGACGTCGGGGTCGGCCTCGAGCTCGCGGTAGGTGAACTCCGGCTCGGGCTCGCGCCCCTCGATGAAGTCGTCGCGCAGGTCGTCGGCGTCGACCGGGGTGATGTCGAGGAGGAAGCGGAAGCTGCCCGCGAGCAGGGCGAGCTGGTGGTCGACGGCGAGGTCGGACGCACTGAGCTCCGTGCTCTCCTCCGCGGTCACCGGACCCGCTCCAGCTCCTCGTGGAGGCCCGGCAGGGTGCCGGCGAGGGCGGCCCGGAGGCAGCTCAGCCGCTCGTCGTCGACCTCGGCGGTCCACTCGTCCATCCAGGTCTTCTTGAACTCGAGCGCCAGCACGCACCCGACGCCGGGGTAGCGGTCGTGGACGAACCAGGCGAGCGCCCGGCCCTCGAAGGAGACGTTCTCGCGGGCATCGACGGGGTCGCACCCGGGTGCCCCTGCGCGGATGTCGGCCAGGAACCGCTCGACCAGCGGACCGAAGGTCTGCCGGTCGATGCTGGCCGTGCCGACGTTGACCTCGGGGTTGTCCTCGGCGGGGGCCGGGTCCGCGTCCGCACCGTCGCGGCGGTGGTTGTAGGAGTGCACGTCGAGGAGGACGAAGGGCCCGCGCTCGGCGAGGGCGTCGAGCCGCGGCGCGAGGGCGTCGTAGAAGGCGTCGTAGGTCGCCAGGCTCCCCTCGAACAGCTCGCGCGACAGCGTGCCGCCGTGCCACACGTCGAGGCCCCAGCAGTCCTCGGGGCGGCGGTAGACCGCCTCTCGCCGGGGGCGGTTGAGGTCGGCCTCGAAGCGCGACCTGGTCGTGATCGCCCGGTCCGGCACGACCGCGGCGATGCGGTCGGTGAACGGGTCCTCCTCGCGCAGCCGCGTGGCCTCGTCGAGCACCATCGCCTCGGCGATCTCCGGGCGCAGCCCGTGGCCGGCGTGCACCGACGTCGCGACGACCGGTCCCTCCCAGTCACCCTGCGAACGCGACGACGTCCGACGTCCCTCCCAAGTCCGTCATGCCCGACTGTCTACCTCACTCGGCGACGACGGCCACCCTCGTGCGCACCCCTTCGGGTGATCGGTGCTAGGACTAGGACCGTGCGAGTAGTTGTCCTGACCGGTGCCGGGGTCTCGGCCGAGAGCGGGCTCTCCACCTTCCGCGACGCCGACGGCCTGTGGGAGGGCCACGACCCGATGCAGGTCGCCACCCCGGAGGCGTACGCCGACGACCCGGGGCTGGTGCAGAGGTTCTACGACGAGCGGCGCGCAGCGCTGTCGAGGGTCGAGCCCAACGCGGCCCACCTCGCCCTCGCGCGACTGGAGGCGGCGCTCGGCGACGACCTCCTCGTCGTCACGCAGAACGTCGACGACCTCCACGAGCGCGCCGGCTCGACCCGGGTCCACCACCTCCACGGTCGGCTGCGGTCGGCGTGGTGCACGTCGTGCGACGAGCGGCACGAGTGGGACGGAGCCCTCGCCGACCGGCCGCCGTGCCCCGGCTGCGGTGCGCGCGCCCTGCGGCCCGACATCGTGTGGTTCGGCGAGATCCCCTACGGCATGGACCTCGTCGAGCGCGCCCTGTGGTCGTGCGACCACTTCGTCTCGATCGGCACGTCGGGCGTCGTCTACCCGGCGGCCGCGTTCGTGCACTGGGCGAGCGGGCGGACCCTCGAGCTCAACCTCGAGCCGAGCATGGGCGCCAGCGACTTCGCCGAGTCCCGTCAGGGACCCGCGACCCACCTCGTGCCGGGCTGGGTCGACGAGGTCCTGGGGGACGGCGGACCGAACTCCTCCTGAGGCGGCGCCGGGAAGTGCAGGCGCAGGGTCGTGCCGCGCCCGAGCCGCGACTCGACCTCGACGGACCCGCCGTGTCGCTGCATGATCTGGCGCACGATCCCGAGGCCGAGCCCGGTGCCCGGACGCTGGAGGGCGTCCTCGTTGGTCGAGCGGAAGAGCGGTGCGAAGAGGTTGGCCTGGTCGGCCTCGGAGATGCCGATGCCCTCGTCGCGGCAGACGAAGGTCACCGACCCGTCGGCGCCCCGCTCGAGCCCGAGCCAGATCTCGTCCCCCGCGTTGGAGTACTTCACCGCGTTGTCGACGAGGTTGCTGATCGCGCCGGCGACCTCCCGCGTGTCGGCGCGGACGACCGCGGGGCCGGCCTCGCCCACGAGGTGGAGGGTGATGCCGGCCCTCTCCGCCACCGCCGCCATCGAGCCGAGCGTCTGGTCGACGATCGGCATGAGGTCGACGCGGGTCATCGTCGGCGGGTGCTGCGGGTCGCTCACCCGCGACAGCATCGCCAGGCCCTCGAGCAGGTCGCCCAGCCGCTCCGTCCCGCGCAGGATCGCCTGCGCGCGGCGCTGGTCGCGCTCGTCCATGTGCTCGCCCGCGGCGAGGAACTCGGCGTTGGCGGCGATCACGGTCATCGGGTTGTTGATCTCGTGGGTGAGCTCGCGCAGGAACCGGTGCCGGGCCTCCTCGAGCTCGCGCAGCTCCTCGAGCAGGCGCCGCTCGCGCTGCGTCGCCTGGGCGTTGGCGATCGCGCGTCCGAGGTCGTGGCCCAGCTCGAGGGCGGCCACGCCCTCGCCGTCGGTCCAGCGGCGCGAGCCGGAGCGGCGCGCCGCCATCAGCATGCCGAGCACCTCGTCGTCGACCCCGACGGGCGCGACGACGACGGCCTCGAAGCCGGCCTCGTCGAGCGCGTGGGCGAACCAGTCGGCGTGCGCGGCGTCCAGCACCGGGTCGCCCCAGATGCGCTCGGGCTCGATGATGAGGACCCGCTGGTCGGCCCAGGCCCGGGCGGCCGCGGCGTCCAGCGCCTGGCGTACGTCGGGTGCCATCTGCAGGCCCAGGCTGTCCGGCGTCTCGACGCCCTCGTCGAGGAAGACGTGGATCTCCAGCTCGTCCACCGACAGCGCGCCGAGCAGGGTGCCGCGCGCCTCGCGCAGGAGGTGGTGGACGTCGTGGCGGGCCGGGTTGGAGCGCGCCAGCCGGCGGGTGGCCCGGATGACCCGCATGTGGTCGGCGAACTCCTCGCGCTCGACGGCCGTCACCACCGAGCGCAGGGTCATCGCGAGCTCGTCGGAGATCTCGAGCAGCCGGTCCTTGTCGGGCCGCTTGAGGTCGGCGGGGACGTCGAGGTAGAGCAGCGCGCGCAGGTCGCCGCGCTCGTCGGCGATCTGGGCGACCAGCATGTCCATCGGGTGCCAGTCGTCGGGGTTGCCGGTGGTCGGGATGTCGGGCACGACCACCACGCCGTCGATGAGCTCGCGGGTGCTGTCGGAGAAGCTCTCGTCGGGGATCCAGACGAAGTGGCCGAAGGGCTCGCCGTCGGCGAACGCGGCCTGCATGTCGGCGAGGCGCGAGGCCGTGCCGAGCCGCTCCTCGGCGCTCGTCATGTCGCCGTAGATCGCGACGAACTCCAGCAGGCCCTTGGGGCGGACGACCTCGATGGCGCAGACCCGGAACCCGGCGCGGGTCGCGGCGTCGCGCGCCAGGGCGTGCATCAGCGCCCGAGCACGTGCGTCACCCCAACTCAGGTCGCGCGTCCGGCGCTCCCCTGGTCGCCCCTGGTCCATGGCGGTCTCGTCCTCCTGACGCGGATCGTAGGCGGGGGCCGGAGGCTCCGGAAGTTTTTCCCCACGTCTTGCCGGTTGCTGTGGAGGAACTGTTGAGAAGGGGTATGTCTAGACCGCTCCAGGTGGTCAGAACGGGTGGTCCGGACCTAGTCATCGGGCCTAGCCCTCTGACACCTCTGCCGGTGCGTCGGCGGGCGCGGGCGGCAGCCGGACGACGAACGTCGTACCGGCTCCGACCTCCGAGGTGACCTCGACCGATCCCGTCGTGCGCCCGGACGACGCGCTCCAGGATCGACAGTCCCAGGCCGGTGCCGGGGCGGGCGCGCGCGGCCGGGTCGCCGGAGCGGAAGAACGGCGTGAAGACGTGCGCGAGGTCGGCCTCGCTGATGCCGATCCCGGTGTCGGCGCAGGTCAACCGGACGGAGTCGTCCTCGCCGCTCGCGGCCTCGAGGGTCACCGCGACCCGGCCGCCTTCGCGCGTGTACTTCACGGCGTTGGACAGCAGGTTGGCGACCATCCGCTGGAGGGCGGCCTCCTCCCCGATCACGACGACCCCGTCGGCGATGTCGGCGTCGAGCGCGACCCCGGCACGCACCGCGACGGGCGCGAGGAACTCGCAGCCCTCCCGGACGACCGCGGACAGGTCGACCGGGGCCGCAGTGACGGCGCGGTCGGGGTCGCTGACGGCGGCGAGCGCCATCAGCGCCTCGATCATGTCCTCGATCCTGCGCGCCGCCCGGTCCATCGCCTCCAGCGACTCCCGCGCCGGCCTCGGTCGGCGGACTCGTGGCCGAGCAGCTCGAGGTGGGTCCACAGCACGCTGACCGGGTTGCGCAGCTCGTGCGCGAGCGTGACGACCATGTCGCGGCGGTGGTCGTTGACCTCGCGCAGCTCGGCGTTGAGCAGTCGTTCGCGCTCCATGATGCGCGCGTCGACGACGACGCCGGCGAGGTCGCTGGCGACGGCCGCCGCCGCGTTGATCTCGGAGTCGATCCACCGCGCGCCGCCGACCTGGCGCCCGAGGCCCATCGTGCCGAGGTACTCCTCGCCCATGCCGATCGGCATCAGCAGCAACGATCCGAGCCCACGCTCCTCCATCGCGGTCGCCATCACCGCAGGGGTCGGGACGGCCGTGCCCGCGACGCCCCAGACGCGGTCGGGCTCGATCACGACGTGTCCGTGCCGGAGCCACACCTCCCGCATGTGCTCCTCGAGCTCGGCCGTGTGGGGCTCGAGCTGGGCGCATCGGCAGCGCCCGCGAGCAGCACGTCGAAGAAGTCGATGGGCATCGCCTCGACCATGGCGTCGGCGAGCTCGCGCATGAAGTCGCCCACCTCGAGGCCGGGCCTGACGCTGCGCACCGCCGTGCGGGCCTGGGTCACCATCCGCACGTGCTCGCCGTAGAGCTCGCGCTCGACGATGCTGACGATCGCCTCGTACATCACCTCGATCTCACCGTTGACCGCCGCGATCGTCTCGGGGGTCGGCCGCAGCCCGGAGAGCGGCTCGTCGAGCCAGAGCACCGCGCGCACGGCGCCGTCGTCGCTGGTGAGCAGCCGGAGCAGGAGGTCCTCGGGATGCCAGGCGTCGGGCCCGTCGCCAGCCGGCGACGTCCGGCGTGTGGCCGTACTGCTCCACCCAGGCCCGGGTGTCGTCGTCGATGCGCTCGACGGGGAGGTGCACCCAGCCGTCGAGGTGCGTGCCCACCTCGACGAACCGGTCGATCATCGTGACCGGGCGTGGCTTCACCCATCAGACGTTCGTGGCCATCGGGACTGCCGGCGATCGCGACGAACTCCAGGTTGCCGTCGGAGCGCAGCGCCTCGATGACCGCGACGCGGTGGCCCGAGCGACGCGCCACGTCCTCCGCGATGGCATGCAGGACAGCGCGTTGGGCCTCGTTGCCCCACGCCTGTCCTCGTGGACGTTCGAACGTCCGGTCGTCTTCCCTCACCATGCTCCCGTTCCCGATAACGAGGTGGCCCTCGGCAGGTTACGCGGCGCCGACCCGGCTGAGGAGCGACCTTTGGTCAAAGTTTCCATCAACCAAGGTGACCCGCGGGTAACATAGCCGCATGAAGCGCGAGATCTACGACGAGGACCACGAGGCCTTCCGCGCCTCGGTGAAGCAGTTCCTGGACCGCGAGGTGGTGCCGCACCTCGACGCGTACGCGACGCACCACGGCCTCGACCGCGACTTCTGGATCGCGGCCGGCAAGCAGGGCCTCCTCGGCCTCGAGATCCCCGAGGCGTTCGGCGGCTCGGAGGCCGGCGACTACCGCTTCAACGCGGTGCTCACCGAGGAGCTGGCCAAGGTCAACATGACCCTGCCCAGCTGCGTCGGCATCCACGCCGACATCACCGTTCCCTACCTCGTGCACCTCACCGACGACGACCAGAAGGCACGCTGGCTGCCCCGCGCCGCGACCGGCGAGCTGGTCACCGCGATCGGCATGACCGAGCCCGGTGGCGGCTCCGACCTCGCCAACCTGCGTACGACGGCAGTGCGCGACGGCGACGACTGGATCATCAACGGCTCCAAGACCTTCATCACCAACGGCGGCTCGGCCGACCTCGTGCTCGTCGCCGCACGCACCAGCCCGGAGAAGAAGGCCAAGGGCATCTCGCTCTTCGCCGTCGACACGAGCCTCGACGGCTTCAGCGTCGGCCGGGTGCTCGACAAGGTCGGCCAGGACGAGTCCGACACCGCCGAGCTGTCCTTCGAGGACGTCCGGGTGAGCAACGCCGACCTCGTCGGCCCGCTCGACACCGGCTTCATCTCGATGATGCAGTTCCTGCCGCAGGAGCGCCTCGGGTCGGCGATCACCAACCTCGCCCACGCCAAGCAGATCCTCGAGGAGACGGTCCAGTACGCCAAGGACCGCCAGGCGTTCGGCCAGCCGATCGGGTCCTTCCAGAACACGCAGTTCCTGCTCGCCGACCTCGTCACCCGGATCGACGTCACGCAGGCCTTCGTCGACCAGTGCGTGGTCGCCCACACCAAGCAGGAGCTCACCCCGATCGACGCCGCCAAGGCGAAGTGGTGGACCTCGCAGGTGCAGAACGACGTCCTCGACCACTGCGTCCAGGTGCACGGCGGCTACGGCTACATGAACGAGTACCGCGTCGCCCGCGCCTGGCGCGACGCGCGCGTGACCAAGATCTGGGCCGGGTCCAACGAGATCATGAAGATGCTGATCGGGCGCGACCTCGGGCTCTGATGCGGGCGTTCGTCGCGGTCGTCCCGCCTGCCGAGGTCGTCGAGCACCTCGACGAGTTCCTGTCGGTGCGTCGGGAAGCGCCGGGTTCCGGTGGTCCGACCCCGGGCAGTGGCACGTGACGCTCGCCTTCACCGCGGACCTGCCCGAGCGATCGCTCGACCTCGTCGACGACCTGCTCGCGCAGGCGGTGGCGCGGCACGAGCGGTTCGGGATGCGGATCACCGGCGGTGGAGCGTTCCCGCACCCGGACGGCGCCCGCGTGCCTCTACGCCGGCCTCGAGTCAGGACGACGCTCCGCTGGACCTGCTGGCCGGTGCGTGCCGCTCGGCGGTGTCGCGGGCCGGCGGTCGCGTGGACGGCCAGCGCTTCCGGCCGCACGTCACCCTGGCCCGCCTCGGCCGGCCGGCCAACGTCACCTCGTGGGTGCCGGCTCCTCGACGCCTACGACGGACCGCGGTGGGAGGTCGACGAGGTGGCGCTGGTCGCCTCGCACCTCGGCGAAGGTCCGCGGCGACGGCCCCGCGCACGAGGTCCTGGGGACCTACGAGCTCGGCTGAGCCCAGCCTCACCTTCGTTGAAACACCGCGCCCGACTTGGCGAGGATCGTCGGGTGAGCATGGAGATCGGCACCGACGAGCAACCGCAGCACTTCCACGACGAGATGGGCGACCACGTCGGCGTCGCGGCTGAACTGGCTGCGCGCCGCCGTGCTCGGCGCCAACGACGGCATCGTGTCGACCGCAGGTGTCGTCATGGGTGTCGCCGGCGCCACGTCCGACAGCACGGCCATCGTGATCGCCGGCATCGCGGCCCTGACCGCGGGCGCGCTGAGCATGGGCACCGGCGAGTTCGTCTCGGTGAGCACCCAGCGCGACTCCGAGAAGTCGCTGCTCGCCCTCGAGGCGACCGAGCTCGAGCGGATGCCGCGAGACCGAGCAGCGCGAGCTCGCCAAGATGTACGTCGACAAGGGCCTGTCCCCCGAGACGGCCGAGCAGGTCGCCCGCGAGCTCACCGAGCACGACGCCCTGCGGGCGCACGCCGACATCGAGTTCGGCATCGACCCGGACAACCTCACCAACCCGTGGCACGCCGCCTGGGCGTCGATGACCGCCTTCACCATCGGCGCACTGCTGCCGCTGCTGATCGTCGCCTTCGTCCCGACCGGCGCGCGCATCGTGGTCACCGTGCTGAGCGTGGTGGCCGCCCTCGCGCTGACCGGCTTCGTCAGCGCGCGGATCGGCTACAGCCCGCGGCTGCCGGCCGTCGTCCGCAACATCGCCGGCGGCCTGCTCGCGATGGGCGTCACCTACCTCGATCGGCATGCTCGCGGGCACCCAGCTCGGCTGATCCGAGCCCTCAGCTGCGTGCGCGTGCCCAGGTGTCGACCAGGGCCAGGCACCAGTCGACGTGGCGGCCGGGATGGCCCGCGAGACAGCTGGCGGTGACCAGGCCGTACGCCGCCCGGTGGAGGACGAGCGCCCTCGGGTCGTAGCCGAACCGGGTCGTCGTGGCCTCGTCGAACGCAGCCGTGGCGGCCGCGGCCCCGGGACCGAACATGTCCTGCAGGCACGCAGCGACGGCGGCGTCGAAGGCCGGGTCGCCGACGGTCGAGACGTAGCCGAAGTCGAGCAGCCCGGTCGGTCGTCCGCCCTCGAGGAGCACGTGCACCGGACCGAGGTCGCCGTGGACGAGGCGCGGCGCCACCGGCTCGAGCGAGCGGAGGTCCTCGGCCATCCGCTCGACCACGTCGGCCGCGACCCAGTCCGGGACCAGCCGCGCGCGACGGCGTACGAGCGCAGCCATGGACTCGCCGAACGGCACCGCGGGATCGAAGGGCACCTCCCCGTCGGGCACCGGGAGGACGGCCATGTCGGGATGCGGCTCGACCCGCGCCAGCCCGGCGAGGACCTCGACGACCGCGCCGGGACCCGTCCCACCCGGCTCGCCGCGGAGCCGCGGATGCACCGTGAGCACGAGCCCGGCGACCTCGACGACCTCCTCGATGCGGGGCACGGCGAGCGCCACGCCCGCCTCGCGGAGCCCGGCGTCGACGGCGTCGTAGAACATGCGCAGCCGCTCGATCTCCGCGAGCGGGCGGCGGTCCCACAGCTTCACGACGTGCTCGGTCGTCGAGCGCGGCGACGACGCCCTCCATGCCGCGGCCCACCTCGTGGGTGACGCTGAACCCCGCTGTCCGCATCACCGCGAGCGGGTCGGTGCTCATCCGACCTCGTGGACCGAGACGCCGGCCTCCCCGGGCAGGGTCAGCGTCGCGGAGGCGATCGTCGCCGCCGCTCCCACGAGCGTGCGTGAGCGTGGGGTCGGGACCGAGCGCGTGCAGCGGCAGCTCCACCGGCGTCGGTGCCGCGGCGCACGGCGTGGACGAGCACGGTCTGGTCGGGGTGCTCGCGCAGGAAGGTCATCGAGTCCTCACCGGCGTGCAGCCACCGCAGGCCGCCGCGCCGCAGGGCGACGTGCTCGCGCCGCAGCGCGATCCAGGCGAGGTAGGCGTCCATGGTCGGCTCGTCCCACGTCTCGCGACGGTCCCAGGGGTACGGCGTACGCGCGTGCTCGCCGTCGACGGCGGTCAGGCCGAGCTCGTCGCCCATGAAGACGACGGGCACGCCGGGCATCGTCATCTGGAGCCCGAGTCCGACCAGGTGCAGGTCGCGGCCACGGCCGGCGAGGTCGGTGCCGCCGTCGGTGCCGCCGCCGGTGACGGTGCGGAAGCGGGGCGTGTCGTGGGAGTCGAGGTGCATCGTCGAGCCCTGCCACGCCGTCCAGGGGATCGAGCCGTGGACGTCGCGCATGGTCGCCACGGCCGCGGTGCCCGGGAGCACCGGGATGTCGACGGGCAGTCCGAGGTAGTCGAGCCCGTGCGGCAGGCCGGGGCCGCCGGGAGCGCCGCCGTTGAGCCAGCACCAGACCGGACGGGTGAACCCGGCGTAGTCCATCGTGCCGTGCCACCCCGCGCCCCGTCAGGTCGGCGGTGGCGTCGTGCCCGTGCTCGGCGAGCAGCCAGCCGTCGTCGGTGATCTCGTCGATCGTGCGGCGCAGCGCCTCGGCCACGGCGTGGGCCAGGTCGTCGGCACCCATCCGGCCCGTCATGTTGGCGACGTCGACCCGCCAGCCGTCGAGACCCGTTGCGCAGCCAGTGCGCCGCGATCGAGTCGGGACCGGCGTAGAGCCGACGGGCCAGCTCGGCCGAGGCGTGGTCGAGCTTGGGCAGGCTCGGGATGTCGAGCCACGCGGCGTAGCCGTGCTCCTCGGCGTCGGAGAACCGGTAGAACGACCGCTCGGGAGAGGACGGGTCCTCCTGCGCCCGCACGAACCAGTCGTGGTGCTCGCCGGTGTGGTTGGTGGTGAGGTCGCCGACCAGTCGCAGGCCGTGGGCGTGGACGGCGTCGGCCAGCCGCTCCAGCGCCTCGTCGCCGCCGAGGAGCGGGTCCACCCGGTCGAAGGACACCGCGTCGTAGCGGTGGGTGGACCACGCCTCGAAGACGGGCGTCAGGTAGAGCAGCGTCGCGCCCAGGTGGTCGAGGTGGTCGAGGTGCTCGGCGACGCCGTCGAGCGTGCCGCCGTACCACTGGAACGGCACGTCGGGGCCCTTGTGCACGACCGGCTGGTCCCACTCGCAGGGGATGGCCCAGTCGGGGACGGGCGCGCCGGTCTCGGTCCGGCCGAAGCGGTCGGGGAAGACCTGGTAGCCGACCTGGTCGGGCACCCACGCGGGCAGCCGGTGGTCGGTGCTGATGAGGAAGTCACCGCCGTCGGTGACGTCGCGCGCGTGCACGCCGGTGGCGGTGAGCCAGCTGAAGTCGGCGGGACCGGTCGAGACGAGGAAGCGGTAGGACGTCACCCGGTTGACGATGCGCAGCCCGACCTCCCACCACGCGCCGGCCGCGTCCTGCGCGACCTGCTCGGCACGGCCGATCGCCGGCTCGCCGTCGCGCACCGTGCGCAGCACGACCTCGGTCGCGCCCGGCGTGCCGTCGGCGGTGTGCGGGACCCGCACGCGCAGCGTGACCACGTCGCCCAGCGACGGACGGTCGTGCGAGACGTAGTGCGGCGAGCCGTCGTGGTGGGGGTCGAGGGGATGGGGCTCTGCCGACACGCCTAGCCCTTCACACCGCCGGCGGTGATGCCGCCGACGATGAACTTCTGCAGGTAGAGGAACAGCAGCACGACCGGGATGGCCGTCATGATCGATCCGGCCGCGAAGACGCCGAGGTTGTTGGACCGGTCGCCGTCGATGAGGCCGTAGAGGCCGGTGGCGAGCGTCTTGTTGCCCTCGTCGCGCAGGAAGATCGAGGCCATCAGGAACTCGCCGATCACGCCGACGAAGACCAGCAGCCCGCACACCGCGAGGATCGGGCGCACGAGCGGGCAGGATGATCCGGAAGAACACCTGCACGTGGCTGGCGCCGTCGAGCATCGCGGCCTCGTCGAGCGACATCGGGATCGAGTCGAAGAACCCCTTGATCAGCCACACCTGGCCGAGCGAGCCGCCGCACATCATGAGGATGTAGCCGGGGAGGGTGTCGAGGCCGATCGCCGGGATCACCGCGCCGATGTCGGTGAACATCAGGTAGAGGGCCACCGCGGCGAGGAACTGCGGGAACATCTGGATGAGCAGGAGCGCCAGCAGGCCGCCGCGACGTCCGGTGAACCGGAACCGGCTGAACGCGAAGGCGGCGAGCGAGCTGAAGAGCAGCTGCACGAAGACGACGCACGCGCAGACGATCAGGCTGTTGCGGGCCCACGTGCCGAAGGGCTGCTCGTCGAGCAGCTTGGAGAAGTTGTGGAGGCTGAACTGCTGCGGGATCAGCGTCGAGGTGACGACGTTGCCCAGGGGGTTCAGCGAGGCCGAGACGAGGTACGACACCGGGAACAGCGCCCAGATCGACGGCGATCACCCCGACCAGGTGCCGCCAGCCGATCTCGCGGAACCAGCGGTTGGCGCCCATCTTGACCTTGGGGGCCTTGCCGCCGCCCTTCCCGCGACCCGACGCCTTCGCGACCGGGGCGTCCTCGACGAGCGTCGTGCCCGGCGGCGGGCCCTGGACCTGTGTCATGTCAGTTCACATCCTCGAGCGAGCGGGTGGCGCGGAACTGCAGGGCGGCGATGACCCCGGTGACGACGAAGAGCACGACCGACACCGCGGAGGCGAAGCCGATCTGCACGCCGCCGGCGCCGAAGGCCAGTCGGTAGGTGTAGCTGATCAGGATGTCGGTGCCGCCCGCGGTGGGGTTGTCCGGGCTGAAGGGCCCGCCCCCGGTGAGGAGGTAGATGGCGCCGAAGTTGTTGAAGTTGAAGGCGAAGGTCGCCACCAGCAGCGGCGCGACCGTCACCAGCAGGAGCGGGAAGGTGATCCGGCGGAAGCCGGCGAACCCGCTCGCCCCGTCGATCCGGGCGGCCTCGGTGAGGTCCTCGGGGATCGCCTGCAGGGCACCGGTGGCGACGAGGAACATGTAGGGGAAGCCCATCCAGAGGTTCGTCAGCAGCACCGCGATCTTCGCGGTCGTGGACCCGCCGAACCAGTTGATGTTGAGCCCGGTCAGGTCGTTGATCAGGCCGAAGTCCTGGTTGTAGAAGCTCGACCACAGCAGCAGCGAGATGAAGCCCGGGATGGCGTAGGGGACGATCAGCAGCGCGCGGTAGATCCGCTGGCCGCGCACCCGCGGGTCGTTGAGCGTGATGGCGAAGAGCAGCCCGAGCAGGAACGTGCCGACGACCGACAGGGTCGCGAAGATGACCGTCCAGACGAAGATCCCGAAGAAGCTGCTGCTGATGCGGCTGTCGGTGAAGATCTTCTTGAAGTTGTCGGTGCCGACGTTGGCCGTCCACGACTGGTCGGAGATCCGCTGTGCCGGTGTCGTCGACGAAGTACTCCCGGTCGCCCTTCTGCTGCACCGTGTAGACGGTGTCGCTCGGCGCTGTCGGTGATCGTGTCGGCGTCCTCGTCGTAGACGAGCGTGGGCGCCCCCTCGAAGGCCTCGCTGGTGCCGTCGCGGACGATGAAGGTGTCGCTCTCGGTCGGGACCGCGATCTCGTCGAGCTGCGTCGGAGGCCGCGCTGATCTGCTTGATGTCGAGCACCGTGTAGCCGTCGATCGCGCGTGACCCGGCCGTTCTCGACGGTGACCCCGGCGGGGTCCTCCTCCAGGCCGTCGGCGGTGCCCTCGTAGACGGTCTCGGGATCGTCCTGGGGGATCAGGAAGTAGGTGAACGGCCCGGAGGTCGGGTCGCCGTCGGTGGCGATGGTGAGGTTGTACTGCGGCGAGTCGTCGGCGCGGGTGACCGAGGAGCCGACGATCTGGTCGACCGTCGTCTGCTTGTCGTTGCGGGTGCCGTCGCCGTAGTTGGTGAAGGACGTCTTCGCGGTCAGCGCGATCGGGAAGACCACGAAGAGCGCGAGCATCAGCGTGCCGGGCACGAGGTACTTGGCCGGCAGCGCGCGCCCGGTGGCGTACGTCGCCACGAGGACGAGCGTCGACCACCCAGGTGACGACGAGGAACAACCACGACTCCTCGCCGACCATGGCCGGGGTGAGGGCGATCGCGGTGCCGATGACGACACCGAGGAAGAGCACCTTGACCAGGATCGCGGGTACGTCGTCGCGGCCGGGGCGGTCGAGCGACAGGCGGCGGCGCGAGGTGTCGCGCGCGGTGTCGGTGGGGTCGAGCGGGTCCGCCATGGCAGTTCCCCTTCACGGGTCCAGCGGGGCCGGATGGTGGGTCGAGCAAGGTGCATCGGAGGTCCCGGACGGAGCGTCCGGCGCACGGGGTGGCGCCCCGGCGGGCGGCTGTCGCCGGCCCACCGGGGAGCACCCCAGGAGGATCAGCCGGCGTCGGCGATCGCCTTGTTGATGGTGTCGCCGGCGGACTTGATCGTCGCCACCGGGTCCTTGCCGCTGACGATGGCGGAGTAGGCCTTGCCGAGCGGCTCCCACACCGACGCCATCGCGGGGATGGCGGGCATCGGGGCCGCGACGTTGGCGGCGTCGGTGAAGACGGCCAGGTCGGGGTCGTCGACCTGGTCCTGGACGGCGGTCATCGCGGGCGGCAGCTGCGTGCCCTCGAAGAGCGTCATCATGGCGTCCTCGCTGTTGACGCCGTTGTTGACGAACTCCTGCGCGATGTCCTTGTTCTTGCCGTGGGCGGCGACCATGAAGGCCTGGGCACCCATGAACGGGCCGCGCCGCTCCTGGCCGGCGAAGCCCGGGACGGGCTGGATGCCGTAGTCGAACCCGGCCTTCTTCACGTCGGCGAGGGCCCACGGACCGGAGACCAGGTAGGCGGCCTTGCCGCTGGTGAACAGGGCGATGGAGTTGTCACCGCTGATGGAGGTGCGCAGGACCTTGGCCTTGGCCAGCCTGGAGATCTCCTGGGCGGCCTTGATCGAGCCGTCCTTGCCGATGCCGACGTCCTGCGCGTCGTAGCCGGTGGCGTCGTCGTAGGAGAAGATGTAGCCGCCGAACGAGGTGAGGATCGGCTCCATGTGGTAGGCGTCGCCGAGCTCGCCGACCGGCAGGTTCAGCGCCGACTCGACCTTGCCGGCCTTGACGGCCGCCTCGCCCGCGGCGATGGCGTCGTCCATGGTGGCCGGCTCGTCCGGCACGACGTCCTTGTTGCGGTAGAGCGCGAGGGCCTCGATGCCGTAGGGCACGCCGTAGAGCTTGCCGTCGTAGGTCGTGGCCTGGACGGCCTTCTCGGAGTAGCCGGAGAGCTCGTCGGGAGTCAGGTTGAGCGGGTCGATCGCGCCGTTCTGGACCAGGTTGCCGATCCAGTCGTGGGCGCCGACGACGACGTCGGGACCGTTGCCGGCGGCGTCGGCGGTGACGAAGCTGCCCTGCAGGTCCTCGGAGATGGCCTGCACCTTGACGGTGATGCCGTTGGCCTCGCCGAAGGTCTCGGCGACCTGCTTGACGGCGTCGATCTTGAGCGAGTCGGTCCAGACGAGGAGGTCGGCGTCGCCGCCTCCGGAGTCGGCACTCGGGCTGGAGCTCGAGCTGCTGTCGGAGCTCGAGGAGTCGCTGGAGCCGGAGCCACCGCCGCCACATCCGGCGGCGGTGAGGGCGAGCACCGCGACGGCCACCGGGCCGAGGGTGCGGTTGAGTCTGCGCATGAGGTGGTCCTCCGAGGGGAACGGCGGTGTGAGGGTCGCCACACCGTACAACCGGTTTGCAGGGTTGGGAAGTCCCTGCAATTTTTTGCAGACCCTCCGCGACGGGCGTGACGTGGGTCACTAGTCTGACGGGCGTGAAGATCCGGTTGAGCGAGATCGCCGCACGCTCCGGCGTGAGCATCAGCACCGTCAGCCGCGTCCTCAACGAGCAGCCCGGGGTGAGCCAGCACACCCGTCGGCAGGTGCTCACGGCGATCGACGTCCTCGGCTACGACCGCCCGGTGCGGCTGCGGCCGCGGTCGGGCGGCCTGGTCGGCCTGGTGCTGCCCGAGCTGGAGAACCCCTACTTCCCGCGCCTGGCGCACCACCTCGAGATCAGCCTGGGACGACTCGGGCTCTCGCCCGTGCTCTGCAGCCAGACCCTGGGCGGCGTCCACGAGGACGACTACGTCGCCATGCTCCTCGAGCACTCCGTCGCCGGCATCGTCTTCGTCTCGGGCGTGCACGCCCTGGTCGACAGCGACCCCGCGCGCTACCAGCGCCTGCTCGACCTCGGCCTCCCCTTCGTGCTGGTCAACGGTGCGCTCGCCGACCTCGACGCGCCCTGCGTGTCCACCGACGACGTGGCCTCGGTCGAGCTGGCGGTCCAGCACCTCGAGCACATGGGCCACCGCCGCATCGGCGCCGCGCTCGGCCAGCTGCGCTACCTGCCCGCCCAGCGCAAGCGCAGCGCCTTCCTGGACGACGGTGCGCGAGCGCGGGCTCGTCCCCGACGACCTCGAGGTCCACGACCTCGTCGCAGAGCACGGCGTACTCCGTCGAGGGCGGGCGCCGCGCCGCCGAGCCGCTGCTCGACCGCGGCGTCACCGGCATCGTCTGCGGCTCCGACGTGATGGCCCTCGGCGTGATCCGCGCCGCGCGGAGCCGGGGCCTCCGGGTGCCCGAGGACCTGTCGGTCGTCGGCAGCGACGACAGCCAGATGATGGAGTTCGCCGACCCGCCGCTCACCACCGTGCGCCAGCCCGCCGAGGCACTGGCCCAGGCCGCGAGCGAGGAGATCGCCGAGCAGATCGCCGGTGCCTCGCCGCACGCGGGCGAGGTGCTCTACCGCCCCGAGCTGGTCGTGCGCGGCTCGACCGTCGCGAGCGCCCGGCCGACGCTAGCCGAGGGCGGCGACGATCTCGTTGACCTTGTCCTTGGCGTCGCCGAAGAGCATCTGGGTGTTGTCCTTGAAGAACAGCGGGTTCTGCACGCCGGCGTAGCCGGTGGCCATCGACCGCTTGAAGACGATGACGTCCCTGGCCTTCCACACCTCGATGACCGGCATCCCGGCGATGGGCGAGTTGGGCTCCTCCAGCGCTGCGGGGTTGACGGTGTCGTTGGCCCCGATCACGAGTACGACGTCGGTCTCGGGGAGGTCGTCGTTGATCTCGTCCATCTCGAGCACGATGTCGTAGGGCACCTTGGCCTCGGCGAGCAGCACGTTCATGTGGCCCGGCAGCCGGCCCGCGACGGGGTGGATGCCGAAGCGGACGTCGACGCCCTTCTCGCGCAGCTTGCGGGTCAGCTCGGCGACCGGGTACTGCGCCTGGGCGACGGCCATGCCGTAGCCCGGCGTGATCACCACGGACGACGCGTCGGCCAGCAGCGCGGCGACGTCGTCGGACTGGATCTCGCGGTGCTCGCCGTAGTCGCGGTCCTCTGCGGGACCACCGTCGGAGCCGAAGCCGCCGGCGATGACGCTGACGAACGAGCGGTTCATCGCCCGGCACATGATGTAGCTGAGGATCGCACCCGACGAGCCGACCAGCGCGCCGGTGATGATCAGCAGGTCGTTGCCGAGCATGAAGCCGGCCGCGGCCGCCGCCCACCCGGAGTAGCTGTTGAGCATCGAGACGACGACGGGCATGTCGCCGCCGCCGATCGCGGCGACGAGGTGGAAGCCGAGCACCAGCGCGAGGACGGTCATGATCCCGAGGGGCGCGATGCCGCTCCAGCCGTCGGCGTTCATGAACCAGACCAGCAGGATCGCGGACAGGACCAGGATGGCGAGGTTGAGCAGGTGCCGGCCCGGCAGCGTCAGCGGCGAGGACTTCATCTTCGCGCTGAGCTTGAGGTTGGCCACGATCGAGCCGGTGAAGGTCACGGCGCCGATGAAGACGCCGATGAAGACCTCGGCGTTGTGGATGCCGTCGGCCTCGCCGGCGAAGTCGGCCACCTCGATCCAGGTGTTGTAGCCGACGAGCACGGCGGCGAGGCCGACGAAGCTGTGCATCATCGCGATGAGCTCGGGCATGCCGGTCATCTCGACGCCCTTGGCCAGCCGCAGGCCGATGACGGCGCCGACCGTGCCGGCGACCAGGATGATGACCAGGCCGACCACGACCGGCCCCTGGTCGACGTAGTCGGTGCTCAGGTAGTCGAGCACGAGCAGCAGCGTCGCGACGAGCGCCAGGCCCATGCCGGCCATGCCGAACTGGTTGCCGCGGCGCGCCGTCTCGTGCTTGCTCAGGCCCGCGAGGGCGAGGATGAAGAGGAGCGCCGCGAGGATGTAGGCGCCCTGGACGAACGAGGCCATGCTCGATCCCACCGGTCTCAGCCCTTCTGGAACATGTTGAGCATCCGCCGGGTGACCATGAAGCCACCGAAGACGTTGATGCTGGCGAGCAGGATGGCGACCCCGGCGAGCAGCTGCACCGCGAGGTTGTCCACGGGCGCCTGGAGGATCGCGCCGACCACGATGATCCCGCTGATCGCGTTGGTGACGCTCATGAGCGGCGTGTGCAGCGCGTGGTGCACGTTGCCGATGACGTAGAAGCCGATGACGACGGCGAGCACGAAGACGGTGAGGCTCGGCAGGAACGACGCCGGCGCGGCGGTCGCGAGGGCGAGGAAGAGCACGGCGGCCAGCCCGGCGGCGTACAACCGGCGACGCGGATCGACCTGCTTCGGCGGCGCCTTCTCGACCGGCAGCACCTGCGTGTCGGTGGCCGTCGGCGCGGCGGAGACCTGGACGGGCGGCGGCGGCCACATCACCTCGCCGTCACGCGTCACCGCGATGCCGCGCTGGACCACGTCGTCCATGTCGAGGGTCAGCCGGCCGTCCTTCTCGGGCGTCAGCAGCTTGAGGAGGTTGACGATGTTGGTGCCGTAGAGCTGGCTGGTCTGGGCGGCGAGCCGGCCGGCGAGGTCGGTGTAGCCGAGGACCGTGACGCCGTTGCCGGTCACGACCTTCTCGTCCTTCACCGTGGCCGCGACGTTGCCGCCGTTGGCCGCGGCCATGTCGACGACGACCGAGCCCGGCTGCATCGCGGCGACGGTCTCGGCCGTCACCAGCAGCGGCGCGGGGCGGCCGGGGATCAGCGCGGTGGTGATGACGATGTCGGCGGCGCGCGCCTCCTCGTCGTACATCGCGGCGGTGGCGGCCTCCTGCTCGGCGGTCATCTCCTTGGCGTAGCCGTCGGTGGAGACCTCCTGCTCCATGTCGACCGTGACGAACTGCGCGCCCATCGACTCGACCTGCTCGGCCACCTCGGGGCGTACGTCGAACGCGCGGACGATCGCACCCAGCGAACCGGCCGCACCGATGGCGGCGAGGCCGGCGACACCCGCACCGACGACGAAGACGCGGGCCGGCGGCACCTTGCCGGCCGCGGTGACCTGGCCGGTGAAGAGCCGGCCGAACTCGTGGGCGGCCTCGATGACGGCGCGGTAGCCCGCGACGTTGGCCATCGAGGACAGCACGTCCATCGACTGCGCGCGGGAGATGCGCGGGACGGCGTCCATCGCGAGCGCCGTGACGCCGGCGGCGCCGAGGCGCTCGACCAGCTCGGGGCTGCGGGCCGGCGCCAGCAGCGCGACGACCGTCGCACCCCGGCGCAGCAGGCCGATCTCGTCGTCGGTGGGCGCGTTGACCTTGACCACGACGTCGCTCGCCCAGACCTCGGCGCTCGAGCCGACCCGGACGCCGGCCTCGTCGTAGGCAGTGTCGGGCTGGTCGGCGGCTGCGCCCGCGCCTGCTCGACGACCACGTCGTAGCCGAGCGCGGCGAGCTGCGCCGCCGTCTTCGCCGTGGCTGCGACGAGGGTCTCGCCGGGTCGTGACTCGCGCGGGATGCCGATGCGCACTGCTGCCTCCTGGGTGGGGGCTCCGACCGGTTCGAGCCGGAGCGGCGTGCGGGCCGCGCACAACGTACCGAACGGAGGAGCCCTGTCACCGGAATGACCACAAGCGGTCGGTGCCACGCACGGGCACCGCGCCCGTGCGGTCCGGCACCCGCGTTCGGGGGATGCGGGCAGGACAGGAGGCGCCGGGGGCGCCGGCGCCTCCTGCCATGGCGATCAGGTGCCGCTGACGACCTGCTTCGGCGAGGCCGACCGCGCGACCGCGCGCGAACCGAGGTAGCGGACGACCACGCGGTGCGTGCCGCGCGGGACCACGATCGAGGTGGTGGCCTTGCCGCGCTTGACCTTCACGGTCCGCACGACCTTGCCGTCGACGACGACGCGCACCTTGCCGGTGGCGGTGACCCGGTCGGCCACCTTCACCTTCGCGGTCACCGCGACGCGGGTGCCGGCCTCGACCCTGGTCCTACCGACCCTGGCCTTGACCTTCGACGCGGCCTTGCTGACCGGGGCGGTGGCCACCGAGGTCGACATCGCCGGCGCCAGGCCTTGCCTGGTCGCCGTGACCCGCACCGAGAGGCGGCTGCCGACGTCGCCCGCCGTGACGCGGTAGGACGAGCCGGTGGCCGCGATCGGAGCACCGTCGCGCAGCCACTGGTAGCCGTGGCTGAGCCCGGTGGTGCTCCAGGTGCCGGCGGTGGCCTTCAGGAGCGAGCCGACGGCTGCCGTGCCGCTCACGTGCGGCGTGAGGACGGAGGTGATCCTCTCCGGCTGGCCGGGGGTGGTCGGCGCAGTCCGCAGCGTGAGCACCGCCTGGCGTACCACCTCGGCGTTGCCCGCGACGTCGGTCGAGGAGTAGTCGATCGTGTGGTCGCCCACACCCTCGACCGCGACCGGCTCCGCACCGGCGACCTGCCACGCACCGCCGTCGAGGCGGTAGCGCGTGGCGGCGACACCGCTGACGGCATCAGTTGCGGCGAAGGCCACCGAGGCGTGGTCGCCCTGGGCGTCACGGCTCGTCGTGACGGCGAGCTCCGTGACGGGCGGCGTGGCGTCGATGCCGATCTCGACCGTGCGGGTGCCCGTGGCGTTGCCGGCGGCGTCCGTCGCGCGGTAGCTGACCTCGTGGCGGCCCTCGCCGCTGACGGTCACCGGTGCGACGTAGTCCTGCCAGCCGCCGTCCGTGTCGACCTGCGCCACTGGCGCGGGGTCGCGGTTGTCGGCCGTCTCGACCCGCACGCTGACGTCCGTGCGATACCAGCCGACGTTGCCCTGCCGGCCTCCGGCGACCGTCGCAGACACGTCGGGCGCCTGCGTGTCCGCGGGCACCTCGAGCACCCACAGATCGGCGATGGACGGGTCACCCTGGCTGGATCCGTCCGCCGGGAACTCGAACCGGATGCGGACATTTCCGTCGTTGCCCGCCAGGGACGGGTGGTCGATGAGCGCGTCGTAGACCTTGAGACCCTGGCCGCCCTCGGTGCGGGGCACGAGCTGCGTGCGCACGAGCACGCCGTCGACGTAGACGTCGTAGTCCTTGGTCACCGCCTTGTCGAAGGTCTCCACGTTGCGGAGCACGAACGGCTCCCCGGCCGGCACGTCGACGGCCACGGAGAACCATGACCCCGGGAAGGCACCGTGGGAGTACCGGCGGGTGAGGCCGGCCTCGACGCTCGTGCCGCTGCTCGGCGCGGCCTGGATGCCGTGGGAGCCCTCGGACGCCTGGTCGCCGAAGTCGACGTGGTCGAGGGTCGCCGCGGTGGGCGGACGTGGCAGGTCCAGGGTGATCGACGCGTCCGAGCCGGCGAGCCGGTCGACGCCCCGGACGACCTCGACCGTCACCGGCACGGCGCCTGCCACGCGGTCCAGCGGCACGACGACCGGGACGGAGAGCGCGGCCTGCTCCCCCGCCTTGATGAGGACGTCGGACGACGGCACGGACGCCCAGCCTGTCGGCAGCGTGAGCCGCACGTGGGCGCGGACGTCGGCGGTGCCGGTGTTGGTGACTGGGACGGTGACGGTCGCGTGCTCGCTCGGGTCGTCGCCGTCGACGACCGTCGCGAGGTCGCCGATCTCGAGTCCGGAGGTGACCGTCACCCAGTCGGCGGTGCCGGTGGTGACCGTGTAGGTCTCCTCGCCGGCCGTGTAGGTCAGCGTCAGCTCGGCGTCGTACGAGCCGGGGGCCTGGTCCGCGGGTACGTCGATCGTGACCGGCAGCTGGACCGAGGCACCGGGCGCCACGCTCCCGGCGGGTAGGTCGCCCGAGCCGAGACCGTCGACCACCACGGAGCCGGAGAGCCCGGTGAGGGCGACCGTCCCATCGTTGGTGACGTCCACCGTGCCGGAGATGGTACCGCCCGGCAGGACCGCGCCGTCGACCGGTGGGAGCGTGGGGGTGACGCCGATCGCCGAGGTGATCGCCCGGACGAGACCGCTCTCGAGCGCAGCCAGGCTGCTGTCGAGCGAGGCTCGCGTCGGCTCGGCGACGCCTGAGTCCGCGAGCCAGGAGCGAAGGTCGCGCAGCTCCGCCAGCGCGTCGCGCAGCGTGGCGGTCACCGCGGCACGGTCGCCGTCGACCGAGGCCAGCAGCGCCTCGACCACCCGGTCGCGCACGAGGCCGAGGCCACCGTCGAGCTCCTCGCGCTCCGCCGCGGTCACGTCGCCGGCATCGGCCAGGTCGGCCACGTGCGTCCGCAGCGCATCGAGGCTCTCGAGCAGGTCCCCTAGCGCCTCGTTGGCGTCGACGACCTCGAAGTCATAGCTGCCGGAGCCGACCGTGACCATGACGGTGTCGCCGTCGTCGACGACGTCCTGCACGCCCTCGACGCCGCCGAGCGGCGCACCGCCCTCGAGGACGGCGTGCACGTTGCCGGCGGGGAGCACGACCTCGGCCGTGGTGCCCACCGGCACCTCGGCGGCGAGCGTCATGCCGTCATCGGTCAGGGCCCAGTCGGTCGAGATCGGACCGAAGGCCGAGTCGAAGTCACCCGCGCCGTGGGTCAGCCCACCGCCGACCGACGGGGCGATCCGGATCGAGCGGTAGCCGGCCTCGAGGGGTGAGATGCCGCCGATGTTCTGGTACATCCAGTCGCCGACCGCGCCGTAGGCGTAGTGGTTGAAGGAGTTCATCTCCACCGGGCCGAACGAGCCGTCGGGCATGATCGAGTTCCAGCGCTCCCACATGGTCGTGGCGCCGTTCTCGATCTCGTAGCCCCACGACGGGTAGTCGCGGTGCAGCAGCATCGCGTACGCGAGGTCGTCGCGGTCGATGCTGCTCAGCGCGGGCAGCAGCCACGGCGTGCCGAGGAACCCGGTGGTGAGGTGGTTGTCGCTCGCCGCGAGCTTGGCGACGAACTTGGCGGCCGACCTTCTCGCGCAACGACGGGTCGGCGACCAGGTCCATCCCGAGGGCCATCGCGTAGCCGGCCTGACTGTTGCCCTGCACGGTGCCGTCGTCGGCCACGAACGCCTCGACGAAGGCCGTGCGAACCGCCGTCGACAGGTCGGCGTACTCGGTCGCGTCGGCCTCCTCGCCGATCGCCGACGCCATCTCCGAGATCATCCGGGCGTCCTCGGCGAAGTAGAGCGGTCCCGAGCACGCCGACGCTCGTCGGGTCGTCGAGGTTCAGCCAGTCCTCCCAATGTCCGCGTACTGGAGTCGATCAGGTCCGCGCCGGCGCTGGTGCGCACGAAGGCGAGGAAGTCCCGCATCGCGGCGTAGTTCTCGCGCACGATCCGCGCGTCGTCGCAGGCGCGCCAGGTCGCGTACGGCACCGTGATGGCGGCGTCGGACCAGCCGAGGCCCGAGCCGAAGTCACCGGCGTTCGGCACGACCGGCGCGATGCCGGGGTCAGTTGCCGTTGCCGTAGCCGGCGTCGCGCAGGTCGGTGATCCACTTGCCGAGGAACGCGCGGGTGTCGCGCAGGTAGCTCGCGGTCGGGGCGAAGACGTTGATGTCGCCGGTCCAGCCGAGCCGCTCGTCGCGGGCCGGGGTGTCGGTCGGGACGGACAGGAAGTTGCCGCGCTGGCCCCAGGAGATGTTGCTGAGCAGCTGGTTGAGCATCGGGTCGGAGGTCTTGAGGTCGCCGGTGCAGGGCGCAGGTCCGAGCCCCACACGACCCCGGTCACGTCGGCGAGCGCGCGGCGTGCCGTGGTAGGCCGGTGATCTCGACGTAGCGGAAGCCGTGCTGGGTGAACGTCGGGGCTGTACGTCGACGATCGCGGTCCCGGCGAAGCGTGTAGAAGTCGGTGACGCTTCGCCGAGCGCAGGTTGGCGGTGTAGAGCGTGCCGTCGGGGTTGAGCACCTCGGCGTAGCGCATCCGGACGGTCGTGCCGGCGGCGCCCGTGCAGCGTCATCCGCGCAACGCCGACCATGTTCTGGCCGAGGTCGTAGATCTCGACGCCGGGCGCGGGGGTGGTGTGCTCCTTCGGCCGCGATCTCGCTCGGTCGACCCGCACCGGCTCGTCGGGCTGCGGCACCAGGCGCGCGGTGGTGTTGGTCGCCGATCGTGACCGTGTCCCCAGCTCGCCGTCGTCGAAGCCCGGCTCGTCCCATCCGGTCTGCTCGGCATGGGCGTCGTAGGTCTCGCCCTCGACGTTGTCGGCCTGGACGTAGGGGCCGAAGTGGCTCTTCCACGTGTTGTCGGTCTCGACGACCTCGGGTCGACCCGTCGGTGTAGTCGATGCGCAGCTGCGCGATCAGCGCCGAGGTCGGAGCCGTAGTGGTTGAAGCCGAAGGACGCGATCTTGCCCTTCCACCAGCCGTCGCCGAGCTCCGCGCCGAACGCGTTGTCGCCGCTGCGCACCTGGTCGGTCACGTCGTAGGTCTGGTGCTGGATGCGCTTGCGGTACTCGGTCCAGCCGGGCGCCAGGAACTGGTCGCCGACCTGCTCGCCGTTGAGCCGCATCTCGTAGACGCCCTGCGCCGAGGCGTACACGCGCGCCGACTCGATGGTCTTGCCCGGCTCGGTGGTGAACGACGTGCGCAGGAGTGGCTTGTTGGAGTCGGGCGAGCGGAAGAGGACGTCCTTGCGGTCGGCCACGCGCAGGCCGTTGGCGGTCAGGGTGCCGCCGTCGAAGGGGTTTCCGCTCGTGAAGTCGGTGTCGAGCAGGACCTCGCCGTTCTTGCGCGTGACCTCGACGGCCTTGATGTCCGCGGCCTCGTTGACGTTGCCCGCAGCGACGAAGTCCTGCCGGAAGCCGACGAATCCCTTGCTGAACGAGGCGTCGGTGCGCTGGTCGATCTGGACACCATCGAGAAGGGTCGTGATGGTGCTGCCGTCGACGGTGACCGACAGGCGGTGCGTGCCGTTGAGGAGGTCGGCTGCGCTGGTGCCGGGGATCGAGCTTGTTGTCGAGGAGCGCGTAGTTGCCGTTCACGCGCTTGTGCGGGCGGAATCTCGGGGTGCCGTCCGCGACGGAGATCTGCCACATGAGCGCGTTGCTGGTGGTTGCGGCCCGGATGAAGACGCCCACGGCCATGTCGGCGATGTCGAAGTCGATGTCGGCGGTGTAGTTGTCCCACCGGTCGACCTCGCCCGCCGCGGACCTGCCGATCCAGTCGCCCTGCCACTCGCCAGCGGCGAGGATGCCGGACTCGAAGGACGCAGGTTCGCTCCAGTCGGAAGCCTGGTCGTCGCCGTCCCACACGCGGACCTGCCAGACGTAGCGGGTGCCGGACTCGAGGTCGGGGCCGCCGTAGACGACGTCGACCTGCTGGTCGGAGACGACCTTGCCCGTGTCCCACAGCGTGTCGCCGTCGAGGTCGCCCTCGGTCGCGGCGACCCGCACCTGGTAGGCCGACTGCACCACGCCGCGGCCGGTCGAGGTGGAGTGCCACGACAGGCTCGGTGCGTCACCGGGGATGCCGATCGGGTCGACCCGGGCGTTGGTCGTCGAGCCCGGTGACCGTCAGCGGCGTGGCCGCTGCCGCGCTGGTCGGTTCCTCGGCGGTGGCCGCGGTCGGGGCCATGGCCCCTACGCCCAGCGTCAGGGCGAGCGCGCCGACGAGGACGCGTGCGAGGGCGTGGGTGTTGCGGGTCATCTGGTGAGCCTTTCGGAGCCGGGGCGAGGGACGAGGTGTCGGCGGCGGCGGTCACCGCGCACCACCGTGGTGCGGGCGCGCGCGGCCTGCTTCGAGCCGAGGTAGATCACCTTCACCTTGTGCCGGGCACCGCGCCCGATCGGCACCCGGACGGTGCTGGTGCCGCGCGACTCGCAGACGGGCGACCCGCGTGCCGGCGATCCGGACGACGACCGTGCCGCGCGGCTTCACGCCGACGGCGGAGAGCGAGATCCGCAACCGCACGGAGCGACCCCGGACCTTCCGGCCCAGCACGCGAGACCTTGACCTTCGTGCTCGCCTTGCGGACCCGGTCGGTCTGCAACGAGGTCGCGTCGGCCCGCGAGGTGCCGGCCGAGCGCGGTCACCCGCACCGAGAGCCGGGCCTTGAGGTCACGCTTCGACGAGCGCGGTAGGTCGCCGCCGTCGCACCGGGGATCGGCTGCCCGTCCCGCAGCCACTGGTGGCCGACGGTGACGTCCGTCGCTCCAGGAGCCGTCGGTGGCACGCAGCCTGCGGCCGATCTCGGCGGTCCCGCTGACCTGCGGCGGCGCCAGCGCGACGAGCTGCTGGCCGACCGTCCGTCGGCAGGGCGGCCACCTGCACGTGCCTGCACCGTCTCGGCGTTGCCGGCGACGTCGACGGAGAACCACGCGACGGCGTGCGCACCGCGGCTCGGCAGGGTGACGGGGCCGGTGACCGGCTGCCACTCCCCGTCGTCGACCTGCACCATCGTCGTGGCGACGCCGCTGGTGGCGTCGGTGGCGGACAGGCGCACCTGGGCCGCGGCCGAGGCGCTCGTCGGCGCGATCGACCTCGGACATCGTCACCGGTGCCGTCTGGTCGACCTTCACCTCGACCGAGGCGGGCTCCGAGACGTTGCCGGACGCGTCTGCCGCCCGGTAGGTCACGGTCTGCTCGCCGTCGTCGGCCACCTCGACCGGAGCGACGTACGGCAACCAGGCGGTGCCGTCCTGCACCTCGACGACCGGCTGCTCGTCGTCGTCGTCGAGCGCGTCGATCTCGACCTGGACCGGGCTGGTGAACCAGCCGTCCGGCACCAGCCGTGCCCCGCAGGGAGGCACCGACGACCGGTGCCGCCGTGTCCTTCGTGACACCCGGCATGATCCAGAGGTCCGCGACCGACGGGTCGTAGTCGGTGGCGTCGGTCGGGAACTCGATCTTGAGCCGGGCCTTGCCGTCGGCGGTGGCCGCGAGGGCCGCCGGGTCGTCGACCAGCGAGGTCGTGGGCGAGCCAGCCGAGGCCGCCCTGGGTGCGCGGCACGTCGTAGCGACCCACCGGGACGTCGTCGACGTAGAGGTTGAACTCCTTGGTGCGCGCGCCGTCGAAGGTCTCGATCATCCGGACGCCGAACGGCTCGCCGGCAGGCACGTCGACCAGCGCGGAGTACCACGAGCCGGGGAACTGCGAGTTGGCGTAGCGACGGGTCAGCCCGGCCTCGCTGTTGGTGCCGCTGTTGGGTCGCGGCGAGCACCTGGTGGGCGGTCTCGGAGGCCTGGTCGCCGAAGTCGACGTGGTCGGTCGCACCCGGCGGCGGGGTGGTCAGGCTGACCGGCCAGCGATCCCTGGCCGGTGGCCAGGACCTGGTCGCCCTGCACCATCTGCGCCCCGACCGGCTGGGCACCGGCGACGACGCGGTGCGACACCCGCAGGCGGGTGGTGACCGTGCGGGTCTCGCCCGGCTCGAGGGTCAGCGTCGGACCGGCCGGCGGCGTCGGCCACCCGGCGGGCACCGTCGCCCGCACCTGACCGGTCTGCGGCTGGGTGCCCTCGTTGCGGAGCACGACCTCGACCGGGACGAGGCTGTCCGCTCGGGTCGGTCACCGACCCGGTGACGCCGTCCACGGCGACGCCGGCGACGATCTCGGCCCAGGTCGTGGTCTCGGTGACCTCGTAGTCCTGGCCGTCGCTGGTGAAGGTCAGCACGACCTCCACCTCTCGGTCGCCGAGGCGCGGCGTCCTGCGGGACGGCGGCGTCGAAGACGCAGCTCGGTCGACGCCTCGGGCGCCAGCTCGGCGGCCGTGCAGGTCGCCGGTGATCTGAGGTCGCCGGCGTCGACGGCGGCCTCGAGGCCGGTGATCGGGCACGCCGCCCCAGTTGGTGACGACGATGCTGCCGGCGACGTGCTCGCCGCGGACGACGGGCTCGGTGAGCGGCGCGAGGGTCACCCACACGTCCCGCTCGGGGTCGGCGTCGGGCTGCACCCGGAAGTCGTACGACCCGGACCCGACGATCGACCTCGGCGACGCCGTCGACGATCTCGACGCCTCCACGCCGTCGGCCTCCGTGACGGGAGCACCGCCCTCGAGGACCTCCTCGACCGTGGTCGGCCTCACCGAGCGGGAGGCGCACGGTCGCGGTGCTGCCGACCGGCACGTACGCCTTCAGCTCCAGGGCCCGGCCGCGGGTGCGCCAGTCGGAGGTGACCGGGCCGTAGGGCGTGTCGATGGTCGCCCGCGCCCAGTCCATCTGCTCGGTCGTGGCCGGCTCGATCGTGAGCTCGCGGAAGCCCGTCCTCGACGGACGGCCGGATGCCGGCGACGTACTGGTAGAACCAGTCGTCGACGGTGCCGAGGAAGTAGTGGCCCAGCGAGCGCGACTCCAGCGACCAGTGCTCCCACATCGAGGTGGCGCCGTTGTCGAGCTTGAAGCCCCAGCTCGGGTACGTCGTCTGCTCGGCGAGCCGGACGGCGACGTCGGCGTAGCCGTGCTCGGTCAGCACCGGCAGCAGGTACTTGGTGCCGAGCATGCCGGTGTTGAGGTGGTAGCCGCGCTGCTCGACGTCGGCGGCGAGCCGGGCGACGACGCGGCCGTCGGTCTCCTCGTCGGGGGTCAGGCCGAAGGCGAGCGCGAGCACGTTGTGCATCTGGCGGTAGCGGTTGCCGTCCTGCCCGGCGCCGCGGTAGCGGTCGCCGTCGAGGTAGGCGGCGTTGAAGGCGTCCTTGACGACGTCGGCGCGCGTGGCGAACTCGGCGGCGTCGGCCGTCTTGCCGAGGTGCTCGGCGCTGCGCGCCATCGAGTCGAGCATCGCGTAGAGGTAGGCCGTTCCCTCGACCCGCTGGTCCTCGCCGGGCGCGTGGCCGCCGCCGGGGCTCGCCTCGGGGCTCACCCAGTCGCCGAGCCGGTTGCTGATGACGAGCCCGTCCGCCTGCCGGCGCCCGTACTCGAGGTCGACGTAGCGCTTCATGTCGTCGTAGAGCTCGGTCATCACCCGCTCGTCGCCGCCGTACTGGTAGAGCCACCACGGGCGTCAGGACGTAGGCGGAGTGCCACGGCTGCGACGGGCCCCACTCGCCCCAGTTGCCGGAGCTCGGCGCGATCACCATCGGCGCGCCGTTGGCCTCGCGGGTCTCGTCGAGGTCGCGCATCCACTTGGCGAAGAGCTCGTGGACGTCGAGGTTCATCATGAACATCTCGGCGCCGACCGCGGCGTCGCCGGTCCAGCCGTTCTTCTCGAACATCGGGGTGTCGGTCGGGATGCCGTGGATGTTGTTGTAGAGCGTGTCGACGACCGCCTCGTGCGTGCGGTTCATGATGTCGCTGGAGCTGTCGAACGCGCCCGTCTGCGCGGCGTCGGTGTGCAGCCACTCGGCGGTGAAGGCGCTCAGCGGCGGCGCCTCGTCGCCCGGCCAGCCGGTGACCTCGACGTACTGGAAGCCCTTGTAGGAGAAGCGCGGCGCGAAGGTCTCGGGCGCGCCGGTGCCGGCCAGGGTGAAGCGCGTCGGTCTGGAAGCCGAGCTGGAAGCCGCCGTTGTTGTCGAGGTTGACCCGGCCGTTGGCGCGCAGCTTCTCGGCGTGCGCGGTCCGGATCGTCGTGCCGGCCGGGCCCTGCGCGGTGACTCCGCGTCCGGCCCGCGATGACGTGGGGGAACTTCACGACGTAGACGCCGTCGACGGGCTCGGTGATCGCGACCGGCTGCAGCTCGCGGGTGACCCGGATCGGCTGCTGGCGCTGGTTGACCAGCTCGCCGCTGGGGCCGTCGACCTCGGCGGCCGCGTCCCACGCGGAGTCGTCGTACGACGTCGTGTCCCAGCCCGCCGACCTCGTAGCGGGCGTCGTAGCGCTCGCCCGCGTAGAGGTCGTCGAGGCGGGTCGGGCCGCCGCGGGTGGTCCAGGTGTCGTCGGTGACGACGCGCTCGGTGCGTGCCGTCGGCGTACTCGAGCGCGAGGACGCCGCGCGCGCGCGGCTCGTCGTGCCACGGCGGGTTCTGCCAGTTCCAGACGTTGCCGCCGATCATCCCGTAGAAGCCGCGGCCGAGCTCCATGCCGAGCACGTTGTCGCCCTGCGCGAGCTGGTCGGTGACGTCGGTGCCGACGTACTGGACGGTGTCGTCGTAGTCGGTGAAGCCCGGCGAGAGCATGTCGTCGCTGATGCGCTCGCCGTTGAGGGTGACGTCGGCGTAGCCGCCGGCGGCGACGTAGTAGGTCGCGTTGCGCGACCGGCGCCGGCGACCGAGAACTCCTTGCGCATCAGCGGCGCCGGCTTGTCGGGCGCGGCGAGCAGGGTCTCGGTGGAGGTGGTGAACACGCAGGTCCCGCCGACCAGGCGGCCGCCGGTGAACGGGTTGCCGTCGGTGAAGTCGGTGTCGAGCAGGCTCTCGCCGTCGTCGGTGCGCGTGACGCGCACGCCGTGGACGGTGAACTGCTCGTTGGAGCCGCCGTTGGTGTTGGACCGGAAGCCGACCAGGCCGCGCGGCATGTTGGCGGTGCCGGCGACCTGCCGGTCGTCGACCTCGATCCCGTCGATGCGGGTCACCACGCGGGTGGTGTCGGGGCGGCGACCCGGAGCCGACGGTGACGCTCAGGGTGTGCTGGCCCTGGCTGAGCTGCGGCGGCGGTGATGAACGAGGAGATGTTCTTGTTCTCGAGGAGCGTGTAGCCGCCGTTGACCTTCCGGTGCGGTCGCAGCGCGGCCACGCCGTCGACGACCGAGACCTGCCACATCAGGGAGTTGGCGAGGCCGTTGGCGCGGACGAACGCGCCGAAGGCGTGGCGCTGGATCGAGAAGTCGAACTCGGCGGTGTAGTCGGTCCACCGTGCGGTCGGGTCCGCCGGCGGAGGGGCGCCGATCCAGGCGGCGCCGTCCCAGTCGGCCTGGTCGACGAAGCCCGGTGCGGAAGGCGCTCGACGCGCGGGCGGTGCCGGCGTTGGTGACGACCTCGACGTCCCAGACGTAGCCGGTGGTCGACTCGAGCGCCGGACCGTCGTACTCCACGTCGAAGGAGCCCGGCGTCCTGCGACCGTGCCGCTGTCCCACGTCAGGTCGCCGTCGAGGCCCTCGGCCTCGGTGGCGACGCGGACCCGGTAGGACTCCTGCACCACGCCGCGAGCCGGCGACTCGATCACCCAGCCGAAGCGCGGGCGGTCGAGGTCGATGCCGATCGGCGTGGCCTTGCGCTCCACCTCGAGGTCGCTCAGCGACACGCCCTCGGCCGCGACGGCGGGGGCGCCGCGCCGGTGAGGCCGACGCCCGACGAGCCCGGCGACGAGGACGACGAGGGCGGTCAGAGCCGCCGACGCGAGGGCGGGGGCGGGCAGGGTGACGGTCGGTCGAGAGCACGGCATCTCCAGCTCAACAGGGTCACGAGAGCGGAACGCCTGATTGAAACGTTCCACCGCTTCACCGTAGGCGATCGTGACGGCCGTCACAACGGGTCGTCGCCAGATGACCGGAACCGGCCAGCGGGCGAGCCGCCGTCTCGAGGGGGACCACGACGGCGACGCCGCCCTCGACCGTCAGCGGACCAGCAGCACGTGCAGGGTGCGCGGACCGTGCACGCCCTCGACCCGGTCGAGCTCGATGTCGCTGGTCGCGGACGGGCCGCTGATCCAGGTGAGCGGCCGGGCGGGGTCGAGCAGCGCGATGGCGTCGGGCACGTCGGCGACGACCTGCGTGGCGTCGACGATGCAGACGTGGAGGTCGGGCACGAGGCTGATCGCCCGGCGGCCCTGGTCGGGCTGGTGGTCCAGCACGATGGTGCCCGTCTCTGCGATGCCGACGCGGGCGCGGGTGACGACGGCGTCGATCGCGTCGAGCTCGGCGGCGCTCAGGCCGTCGTCCACCACCGAGCCCGCGACCTCGAGGCCGAGAGCCGGAGGTACGACGCTGCTGCGGCCGCCGAGCACGTCGGCGACCGCGCCGCCCAGGTCGGCGGCACTGCACCGGGAGACGACCGCGCGGTAGTCCTCGACCCGCTCGACAAAGAGGGCGACGAGGTCGCCGCGGTCGGGTGCTCGGGGGGCCTCGGGGACGACGAACGCGGGCGACACGCCGTCCAGCGCCTCGCGGACACGCCGCAGGATGTCGTCACGGGCGCTCACGAGCGGCCCTCCTCGGACTGGCCACCGTCGGTGCGGTCCCACCAGGCGCGGAAGGACTCCTCCGGCGGGGCGGGCAGGTCGCGCGCCCCGGTCCAGCCGGCACCCGGCCCGGGCAGCCGACCGGCAGCGGCACGACCGCCGGGCAGCGTCGTACGACCGAAGCGGCGCAGGACGCGACCGCCGAGGCCGGACGCCTTCTCGGCCCACGCCAGGCGCCGCGAGTCGGAGAATGCCCACGCGGCCGCCTTCATGGCGACGGCCTCGGCCTTGGGCACGCGGTCGCCCCGGTGCGAGTCGACGACCGCGGCCCGTTGGTCGACCAGCACGGACGGGATGTCGATGCGGACCGGGCAGACCTCGAAGCACGCGCCGCAGAGCGAGGAGGCGTACGGCAGCGACGCCGTCTGCTCGTCGGAGACCCCGCGCAGCAGCGGGTTGAGGATCGCGCCGATCGGGCCGGGGTAGACCGAGCCGTAGGCGTGACCGCCGGTGCGCTCGTAGACCGGGCAGACGTTGAGGCAGGCCGAGCAGCGGATGCAGCGCAGCGCCTGGCGTCCGACGTCGTCGGCGAGCGCCCGTGTGCGGCCGTTGTCGAGCAGGACCACGTGCACCTCCTGCGGGCCGTCGCCCGGGGTCACGCCCGACCAGGTCGAGGTGTAGGGGTTCATCCGCTCGCCGGTCGAGGAGCGCGGCAGGAGTCGCAGCATCGGGTCGAGGTCGGCCCAGGTGGCGACCACCTTCTCGATGCCGACCACGCTGATGAGGACGTCGGGCAGGGTCAGGCACATCCGGCCGTTGCCCTCGGACTCGACCACGACCAGCGTTCCGGTGTCGGCGACGGCGAAGTTGGCCCCGCTCACCGCGACCTTCGCCCGCAGGAACTTCTCCCGCAGGTGCGCCCGTGCCGCAGCAGCCAGGACGGCGGGCTCGTCGGTGAGGTCGGCCGGCGCGGGGCGCCCGACGTCGCCCATCCGACGCATGAAGATCTCCCGGATCTCGGCGCGGTTGCGGTGGATCGCCGGCACCAGGATGTGTGAGGGCAGGTCGTCGCCGAGCTGCACGATCAGCTCGGCCAGGTCGGTCTCCCAGGCCGCGATGCCCTCGGCCTCGAGCGCCTCGTTGAGGCCGATCTCCATCGTGGCCATCGACTTGACCTTGACGACCTCGTCGACATCGTGGGCGTGGGCGACCCGCGCGACGATCGCACACGCCTCCTCGGCGTCGCGGGCCCAGTGGACCGTCGCGCCGGCCCGGACGAGCGAGGCCTCCAGCGTCTCGAGGTGGGTGGCCAGGTCGCGGAGCGCGGCCTCCTTCACACCTGCGCCGGCGAGCCGCAGGTCCTCCCAGTCCTCGACCTCGGCCACCACGGCCGCGCGCTTGTCGCGGATCGTGCGGGTGGCGTGTGCGAGGTTGCTCCGCAGCTGGGTGTCGCCGAGCGCCTCGCGGGCCGCGGTCGGGAACGCCGGCATGCCGACGAAGGTGCCTCCGCTCACGTGGCCGCCCCCCCTGCCCGCTCACCGACGGCAGGGCCGCTCGAGTGGCTCTCGGACTCCTCGGTCGAGGCGAGGATCTCGGCGAGGTGCATGACGCGTACGCCGGCCCGCTGGCGCGAGAGCACGCCGCCGATGTGCATCAGGCAGGAGTTGTCGCCGGCCACCAGTACCTCGGCCCCTGTGTCGCGGACGTGACGCGCCTTGTCGGCGCCCATCGCGACGGACGTGTCGGCGTTCTTGAGGGCGAAGGTGCCGCCGAAGCCGCAGCACTCGGTGTCGTGGGGCAGGTCGACCAGGGTGATGCCGCGCACGGACTCGAGCAGGCGCTGCGGCCGCTCCCCCACGCCGAGCATCCGCAGGCTGTGGCAGGTCGGGTGGTAGGTCACCCGGTGCGGGAAGTAGGCACCGACATCGGTCACCCCGAGCACGTCGACGAGGAACTCCGACAGCTCGTAGGTCTTCGGTCCGGTCTCCGCGACGGCGGCCACGAGGGCGGGATCACCGGAGCGTTCGGCGACGATCGAGTGCTGGTGCCGGGCCGACCCGGCGCACGAGCCCGACGGCGTCACGATCGCGTCGTAGCCCGCGAAGGCGTCGACGAAGGTCCGCACCACGGGCACGGCCTCGTCGAGGTAGCCGGTGTTGACCATCGGCTGGCCGCAGCAGGTCTGCGCGCGCGGGAAGTCGACGTCGACCCCGAGGCGGCGCAGCAGCCGCACGACGGCCTTCCCCGTGTCGGGAAACATCGCGTCGTTCACACACGTGACCTGGAGGGCGACCCTCACGTCCCTGGTCCTTTCGTCTGCAGTCGATTGTGCCTCGTCGTCGCCATGGTCAGAGCAGCTCGTGCCGCACGGCCCACACGATCGCCTCGATCGTGGTCTCGCACCCCACCTTGTCGCACGCGCTCCGCGCCTTGCGCCGCACCGTCCGCTCGGACACTCCCAGCCGGCGAGCGGCGACGTCCACCGTCTCGCCCTCGGCGAGGAGCCGGAGCACGACGAGCTCGTCGTCACCGAGATGTGGCCGAGCGGGTGTGCAGTCCATGGCTAGCTGCGGCCCCCGACTGCCTCGACGCGGTGGTCGGCTGCGTCCCAGTCGAGGCCGGGGCGCGGGTCGTGCCGCCGTACGTCGTGCGTCTCGCGGACGAGGGCACGCATGGCGGTGAGGTCGGGCAGGTCCGCACCGAGGGCGCGGGCCTGGACGAGGGCGTTGCCGAGAGCGGCTGCCTCGCCGGGGCCGGCCAGCACCGGCACGCCGAGAGCGTCGGCAGTGAGCTGGCAGAGCAGGTGGTTGTGGGAGCCGCCGCCGACGACGTGCACGACCTCGAGGTCGCGCCCGGCCAGGCGGGCTGCGGTGCGGAGGTGGCGGCGGTAGGCGAGGGCGAGGCTGTCGAGGACGCACCGGGTGATCTCACCGGGGGTCTGCGGGAGCGGCTCGCCGGCTGCGCGGGCCAGGCCGACGACGCGCTCGGGCATCGGGTCCGTGGCGCTGCCGGGACCCAGCAGCGAGGGGTGGTTGATGTCGACGACGGTGCGCAGCGGCGCGGCCGTGCTGGCGCCGGCGAGCAGGGACGCGAGGTCGGTCGCCGGGGTGCCGCGGTCCTTCCAGGCGCGCAGGCACTCGGAGAGCACCCACAGACCCATCACGTTCTTGAGGAAGCGGACCGTCCCGTCGACGCCGCCCTCGTTGGTGAAGTCGGCCTGCCGGGCGTCCTCGGTGAGGACGGGGGCGTCGAGCTCGAGGCCGACCAGCGACCAGGTCCCCGACGAGATGTAGCCGAAGCTGGTGTCGGCCTCGGCGGGCACGGCCACGACGGCCGACGCGGTGTCGTGCGACCCGACGGCGACGACCGGGACGTCGGCGGCGGTGCCGAGGTCGGCGGCGACCTCGGGACGCAGCGGTCCCACGATCGACCCGGCGTCGCGCAGCGGCGGCAGGATCGACCACGGGAGCTCGAGCCGGCGGGCGAGGTCGCTCGACCACTCTCCGGTCGTGACGTCGAGCAGCCCGGTGGTGGAGGCGTTGGTGCGCTCGGCGCCGACCTCGCCGGTCAGCCAGTAGCCGAGCAGGTCGGGCAGCAGGAGCATGGTGTGCGCCGACTCGAGCGCCGCGGTGCCGCGTGCGGCGACCAGCTGGAAGACGGTGTTGAACGGCAGCTGCTGCAGTCCGTTGACGGCGTACTGCTCCTGCACGCTGACGGTCTTCGCGACGAGCTCGGGCGCGTCGCGGGTGCGGGGGTCGCGGTGGCTGTAGGGGTTGCCGAGGAGCGCGCCGTCGCGGTCGAGCAGGCCGTAGTCGACGGCCCACGAGTCGATGCCGATGCCGTGGAGGTCGCCGGTGCGGGCGACCTCGGCGATGCCGGCGATGACCTCACGGTGGATGCCGAGGACGTCCCAGAACAGCGAACCGCCCACCGGCACGCCGCCGTTGGGGAACCGGTGCACCTCCTTCAGCGAGAGGTGCCCCGGGCCCACGCGTGCGGCCATCACGCGACCGCTGGTCGCCCCGAGGTCGACGGCAGCGACGCGCAGGTTCATCGCAGGAAGGCGGCAGCCACGCCCGCGTCGACCGGGATGTGCAGCCCGGTCGTGTGGCTGAGCTCGTCGGAGCAGAGGACGAAGACCGCGTTGGCGATGTTGTCCGGCAGCACCTCGCGCTTGAGGATCGTGCGCTGCGCGTAGAACTTGCCGAGGTCCTGCTCCTCCACGCCGTAGACCGCGGCGCGGTTGGCGCCCCAGCCGGAGGCGAAGATGCCGGAGCCCTGGACGACGCCGTCGGGGTTGACGCCGTTGACCTTGATGCCGTGCTCGCCGAGCTCGGCGGCCAGCAGCCGCACCTGGTGGGCCTGGTCGGCCTTGGCGGCGCCGTAGGCCACGTTGTTGGGGCCGGCGAAGATCGAGTTCTTCGAGGAGATGTAGACGATGTCGCCGCCCATCCGCTGGTCGATCATCGCCTTCGCCGCGGCCTGCGCGACCAGGAACGAGCCCTTGGCCATCACGTCGTGCTGGAGGTCCCAGTCCTTCTCGGTGGTCTCGAGCAGCGAGCGCGACAGCGAGAGGCCGGCGTTGTTGACGACGAGGTCGACGCCACCGAAGGCGAGGACGGTCGCGTCGACCGCGGCCTGGACGGCGGTCGCGTCGGAGACGTCGACCTGCACGCCGACCGCGACGTCGGCGCTGCCGATCTCGGCGGCCGCGGCCTGCGCCTTCTCGAGCGACAGGTCGGCGATGACGACGCAGGCGCCCTCGGCGGCGAGCTTCCTCGCGGTGGCGAGGCCGATGCCCGAGGCGGCGCCGGTGACGAGCGCGACGCGGGTGGCGAGCGGCTTCGGCTTCGGCATCCGCTGGAGCTTGGCCTCCTCGAGCGCCCAGTACTCGATGCGGAACTTCTCCGACTCGTCGATGGGGGCGTACGTCGACAGGCCCTCGGCGCCACGCATCACGTTGATCGCGTTGACGTAGAACTCACCGGCGACGCGGGCGGTCTGCTTGTCCTTGCCGTAGCTGAACATCCCGACGCCCGGCACGAGGATGACCAGCGGGTCGGCGCCACGCATGGCGGGCGAGCCCTTCACCTTGTTGCGGTCGTAGTACGCCGCGTAGTCGGCGCGGTAGGCCTCGTGCAGCTCGGCGACCCGGGTGCGCACCTTGTCCATCGACGTGCCCGGCGCGACGTCGAGCAGCATCGGCTTGACCTTGGTGCGCAGGAAGTGGTCCGGGCACGACGTGCCGAGCTCGGCGAGGCGCGGCGCGTTCCTCGAGGCCAGGAAGTCGAGGACGACCTTGTCGTCGGTGAAGTGGCCGACCATCGGGCGGTCCTGCGAGGCGACGCCGCGCAGCAGCGGGGCGAGCTCGGCGGCGCGGGCGCGGCGCTTCGCGGGCGCCAGCGGCTCGTACTTCTTCACGCGGGCACCGAACGGCAGCTTCTTGGAGTGCTTCTTGATGTAGCGCTCGGCGGTGCGGATGATCCAGAGCGAGTTCTTCTCCGCCTGCGCGCTGGTGTCGCCCCACGCGGTGATGCCGTGCCCGCCGAGGATGCAGCCGATCGCCTGCGGGTTGGCCTCCTTGATGGCCGCGATGTCGAGGCCGAGCTGGAAGCCCGGACGACGCCACGGCACCCACACGACCTTGTCGCCGAAGGCCTCCTTGGTCAGCTGCTCGCCGTCGGCCGCGGTCGCGATGGCGATGCCGGAGTCGGGGTGCAGGTGGTCGACGTGCGCCGCGTCGACGAGGCCGTGCATCGCGGTGTCGATCGAGGGAGCGGCACCGCCCTTGCCGTGCAGGCAGTAGTCGAAGGCCGCGACCATCTCGTCCTCGCGGTCGAGGCCCGGGTAGACGTCGACGAGCGCGCGCATCCGGTCGAGCCGCAGCACTGCGAGGCCGCCGGGCGTCAGGGTGCCGAGGTCGCCACCGGAGCCCTTCACCCAGAGCAGCTCGACGTCCTCACCGGTGACGGGGTCGGTCTCGGTGCCCTTGGCGGAGGTGTTGCCGCCGGCGTAGTTGGTGTTCTTGGGGTCGGCGCCCAGCCGGTTCGAGCGCTCGACGAGCTCGGCAACGGTGGGGTTGAGGTCGCTCACGTGAGGGGTTCCTTCGTCTTCTGGGTGGGGGAGGTCAGTTCCAGCCGGCCTGCGAGCCGCCGACGCGGTCCGCCTCGATCTGCTGCTGGTAGCCGGACGCGAGGTAGGCGCGCATCGGGTCGGCCGGGAGGCCGCGCTCCTCGCGCCACGACGCCAGGTCACGGCGTACGTCGGTGTAGAAGGCGTCCATGAAGATCTCGTTGGCGAGCAGCACGTCGCCGTCCGAGCGGGCCTGGTCGAGGGCGTCGGTGTCGAGCAGCAGCGCGCGGGCGGTCATCTCCTGCACGTTGAGCACCGACCGGATCTGGCCCGGGCACCTTGGCCTCGATGTTGTGGCACTGGTCGAGCATCAGCGCGACGTCGTTGGGCGTGCCGTCGGCCTGGTCGCCGAAGCCGCCGCCGCGGATGACCTCGACCATGATCCGGAACAGCTGGTAGGGATCGGCCGCACCGACGATCAGGTCGTCGTCGGCGTAGAAGCGGCTGTTGAAGTCGAACGAGCCGAGCTTCCCGAGCCGCAGCAGCTGCGCGACGATGAACTCGATGTTGGTGCCGGGGGCGTGGTGGCCGGTGTCGAGGCAGACCATGGCGCGGTCGCCGAGGGCGGCCACGTGGACGTAGGACGTGCCCCAGTCCGGGACGTCCGTGTGGTAGAACGCCGGCTCGAAGAACTTGTACTCCAGGACGAGCCGCTGCTCCTCGGAGAGCTCGTCGTAGATCGTGCGCAGGCTCTCGGCGAGCCGGTCCTGCCGGCCGCGCATGTCGCCCTGGCCGGGGTAGTTGGTGCCCTCGGCGAGCCAGATCTTCAGGTCGCGCGAGCCGGTCCGGTGCATCACCTCGATGCAGGCGAGGTGGTGGTCGATCGCCTTCTGCCGGATGCGCGGGTCGGTGTGGGTGAGGGCGCCGAGCTTGTAGTCGTCGTCCTGGAAGGTGTTGGAGTTGATGGTGCCGAGCGCGACGCCCTGCTCCTTGGCGTACGTCGACAGGGCGGCGTAGTCGTCCACCTCGTCCCACGGGATGTGGAGCGCCACCGTCGGCGCGAGGCCGGTGAAGCGGTGGACGGCGGCGGCGTCGGCGATCTTCTCCTCGACGGTGCGCGGGGTGCCCGCGGAGCCGAAGACCTTGAAGCGGGTGCCGGAGTTGCCGTAGGCCCAGGACGGCACCTCGATGGCGAGGTCGCCGAGCCGGTCGCTGATGGCGGAGAAGCTGGTGGTCATGACGGGTCCTGGGCTAGGGGTGCGGGAGGGTCTGGGAGGAGTGCGGGGTCGAGCGCGGCGAGCTGGTCCTCGAGGTGGAAGACCTCGTCCAGCTGCCGGAAGCCCTGGTCGGGCGGGAGGTCGAGCTCCTCGAAGAACTCGGCCATCTCCGCCTGCCAGCGGGCGTTGACGTCGGTGCGGGCCATCCCGGCCTGTGCGGCGGCCAGGTCGTCGGTCACGAGGTAGCCGACCAGGAGGCCGTCGTCTCGCAGGAAGAGGGAGTAGTCGTGCCAGCCGGTGTCGTGGAGGGCGCGGAGCATCTCGGGCCACACGCTGGCGTGGCGCTCGGCGTACTCAGCCATCCGGTCCGGGCGGACCTGCAGGGTGAAGCAGACGCGCGGCATCGCGGCCTCCTTGCTGGCGGATGGACGTGCGGGAGGGTGGGTCTCGATACGCCGCCTCGTTCCTCGGCGGCTACTCGACCAGCGATCGGTCGGTGGTCGAGTAGCCCCGCGAGGAACGAGCGGGGCGTATCGAGACCCGGTGCGGTCGCGACTCAGAAGTCGAAGTCGGCGATGTTGTCCGCGTTGAAGGTGAACGGCTCGCCCAGGAGCACGGTGCCGTCGGCACCGACCTCGAACTCGCCGAGCTCGCCGGCCTCGAAGGAGTCGCCCTCCTCGCCGGTGATGTCACCGTTGACGAGCGCAGCAGCCGCGTAGGTCGCCAGGTAGCCCAGGTCGCCCGGGTTCCACAGCGCGAACGACGCCACGGTGCCGTCCTCGACGAACTCACGCATCTGGTTCGGCGTACCGAGCCCGGTCAGCGCGACCTTGCCCTTGTACTCCGAGTCCGACAGGTAGCGCGCCGCAGCGGCGATGCCGACCGTGGTCGGGCTGATGATGCCCTTCAGGTCGGGGTGGTTCTGCAGCAGCGCCTCGGTCTGGTCGAACGACTTCTGGTCCTCGTCGTCGCCGTAGACGGTGTCGACGAGCTCGATGTCGGCGTAGTCCGGGTTCGAGGCCAGCTCCTCCTCCATCGTCGCGATCCACGCGTTCTGGTTCGTCGCGTTGGCCGAGGCCGACAGGATCGCGATCTCACCCGAACCGCCGATCTCCTCCGAGATCAGCTCGAGCTGCTTGGTCGCGATGCCCTCGGCCGTGGCCTGGTTGATGAACAGGTCGCGGCAGTCGGGGTTGGTGTCGGCGTCGAAGGTGACGACCTTGACGTCCGCGCTGCGGGCCTCGTCGATCGCGTCGCACAGGGCGTCGGGGTCGTTGGCCGAGAGGATCAGCGCGTCCTTGCCCTGCTGGGCCACGGTGTTGATGTACGACACCTGCGCGTCCGGGCTGCCGGTCTCGGGACCGACCTCCTCCATGTCCGCACCCAGCTCGTCGGCCGCCGTCATGGCGCCCTTCGTGCTGGTGTCGAAGTAGGCGTTGCCGAGGTTCTTGGGGAGCATCGTCATCGACAGCGCACCCCCACCGTCCCCGCCGCCCGAGTCGCTGCCCGAGTCCCCGCTGTCGTCGCCGCCGCAACCGGCGAAGGCGAAGGTCGCGGTGAGCAGGAGCGCGGCCAGGGCCGTGGGCTTCCTCGTCTGGAACTTCATGAGTCACTGCCTCTCGTTGTGACGCCGGCGGATGCCGCGTTATCTGGGGTGTGGGACTCCCGAGGAGCCGCCGGTGTCGCCTTGCGGGGGAGCCTCGACGAGGCAGCGGCAAGGACGTTGGGGAGGATCACCGAGGCCACCAGGAGCAGGCCGACGATGATGTTGGTGACGTTGACCGTCACGCTCTCCAGGCGCAGCGCGCTGGAGAGGACGCCGATCAGCACGACCCCGGCGAGGACGCCGTGGATCCGGCCGCGGCCGCCGAAGATCGAGACGCCGCCGAGGAGGACCGCCGCGATGACCTGGAGCTCGTAGCCGGTGGCGTTGTCGCCGCGGGCCGAGCCGAACCGCAGGGTGAAGTAGATGCCGGCGAGTGCCGAGACGACGCCGGAGAGCATGAAGAGCACCAGCTTGGTGCGGGCCACGTCGACGCCGGTGAAGTGGGCCGCCTCGTCGTTGAGCCCGATGTCGTAGACGCCGCGGCCGAAGGTCGAGAAGTGCAGCAGCACCACGAAGCCGATCGCGAGCACCGCGAAGGGGATCATGACCAGCGGGATCTTGGTCTCGCCGATGGTCCCGGTGGCGAGGTCCGACCACGTCTCGGTGAAGTCGGTGATCGCCTTGGTCCCGAGCAGCCCGACCGCGATGCCGCGGAAGAGCGCGAGGGTGCCGATCGTGACCGCGAGCGACGGCAGTCCGACGTAGGCGATGAGGAACCCGTTGAGCGCACCGCAGACCAGGCCGGCCAGCAGGGCGAGCAGGGCAGCGGCCGGGACGGACATCCCGCCCTCGTGGAGCACGCCGAGCAGCACGCTGCTCAGCCCCATGATGCTGGCGACCGACAGGTCGATCTCGCCGGTGATGATCACCAGCGTCATCGGCAGGGCGATCAGCAGGATGGGCGCGATGTCCTGCAGCAGGAACTTGATGGTCAGCGGGCCGTCGAAGTTCGGCACGTTGGCGATCGAGTAGAGGATCACCGCCGCGGTGAGGGCGATGACGGCCGTCTCGCGGGTGAGCAGCAGCCGCTGCCACAGCGGTGCGGAGTACGCCGCGTAGGTGCGGGCGGGTGCCTGGGTCGTCGCGCTCATGAACGGTCCCTCGATTCGGCGAGCTTGCGGGCCTGTCTGACGGCGAGGACCCGGTCGAGGACGATCGCGCCGAGGATGAGGGCGCCGACGACGGCGCGCTGCCAGAAGTCCTCGATGCCCAGGCTCGGGAGTGCCCGGTTGATGGTGACGAGCAGGAAGGCGCCGATCGCCGCACCCCACACCGTGCCGCTGCCGCCGAAGATCGCGATGCCCCCGATGACGGCCGCCGCGACGGCCTGGAGCTCGATGCCGCTGCCGACGCTGGAGCTCACCGTGCCGTAGCGGGCGGTGTAGAGGGCACCGGCCAGGCCGGCCAGCGCGCCGCTGAGGACGAACGCGGCCAGCAGGCGACGGCGTACGGGCAAGCCGTAGAGCACGGCGGCATCGGGGTCGGAGCCGATCGCGTAGAGCTCGCGGCCGCCGCGTGCGGTGTGGAGGTAGTAGCCGACCGCGGCCAGGACCAGCACCGCGATGATCGTCAGCATCGGGATGCCGAGCACCGAGCGGGTGCCGAGCCGGAGGAACTCGCGCGGCAGGTCGCCGGCGTTGATCCGGTCGCTGCCCGCCCAGGTGAGCATGATGCCGCGGTAGATGTAGAGGGTGCCGAGGGTGATCACGAGCGCCGGCACCTTGCCGTAGGCCACCAGGAGCCCGTTGACCAGCCCGAGGACCGCGCCGAGCAGGAGGCAGGCGGCGATCACCGCGACGATCGGCAGGCCGGGGTGGTCGATGAAGAGCCGACCGGTGAGGTAGGCGGTGAGCGCCATCACCGAGCCGACCGACAGGTCGACGTTGCGGGTGATGATCACGACGCCCTGGCCGACGGCCAGCAGCACGAGGATCGACGGGTTCAGGAGGAAGTTGCGCCAGCCGTCGGAGCTGAAGAGGAAGGCGTTGTTCTTGGACGTCGCCAGCACGACGACGGCGACGAGGACGAGGAAGATCGACAGCTCGCGGGAGCGGAGCACGCTCGTGAGCGCGCGGCGGGTCGGGGACAGGCGGCTGGGCTCGACGAGGAGCGCCTCGCCGGTCGAGACCTCGCTCCCGGGCTGCACGTCGGTGTGGCTCATGAGGCGTCCTCGAGGTGGTGGGTGGCCGCGTGCATGACGGCCTCGGGGGTGGCCTCGGCACGGTCGAGCTCGGCGGTGATGCGGCCCTCGCAGAGGACGAGGACGCGGTCCGCCATGCCGAGGACCTCGGGCAGCTCGGACGAGATCATCAGGATCGCGAGGCCCTGGCCGGCCAGCTCGGAGAGCAGCCGGTGGACCTCGGCCTTGGTGCCGACGTCGATGCCGCGGGTGGGCTCGTCGATGATCAGCAGCTTCGGGTTCGTCGCGAGCCACTTGGCGATGACGACCTTCTGCTGGTTGCCGCCGCTCATCGTGGCCGCGTTCATGTCGAGCGCGCTGGTCTTGACCTCGAGGCGGGAGGCCCAGGGACCGGCCGCCTTGTTCTCCATGCCGGCGGTGAGCAGGCCGGCCTTGGCGATGCCGCGGCGGATGACGCCGGCGACGTTGCGACTGACCGTGGAGTCGATGACCAGGCCCTGCTTGCGACGGTCCTCGGGGATGAAGGCCATGCCGGCGCGGATCGCCGAGCGCGGGTCGTGCGCCCGGACGTCCTTGCCGTTGAGCGTGACCGAGCCGCTGTCGTAGGGGTCGACGCCGAAGACCGCGCGGGCGACCTCGCTGCGTCCCGCCCCGACCAGGCCGGCCAGCCCGACGATCTCGCCGGCGCGCACCTCGAGGTCGACGTCGTGGAAGACGCCCGCCCGGTTGAGCCCGCGGACCTGCAGGACCGGCTCACCGATCGTGGCGGCCACCTTGGGGAAGAGGTCGTCGACGTCGCGGCCGACCATCAGCGACACGAGCTCGGACGGCGAGGTCTCGTCGATGCGGCGGGTGTCGATGTAGGACCCGTCGCGCATCACGGTGACGGTGTCGGCGAGGGCGAAGACCTCGTCGAAGCGGTGGGAGATGAAGACCAGGGCGCGGCCCTCGTCGCGCAGGCTGCGAGCGACGGCGAAGAGGCGGTCCACCTCGACACCGCTGAGCGCCGCGGTGGGCTCGTCCATGACGAGGAGGCGCGCGTCGAGCGAGATGGCCTTGGCGATCTCGATGATCTGCTGGTCGGCGATCGAGAGGCCGGCGGCGGGACGACGGGGGTCGATCCGTACGCCGAGGCGGGCGAAGAGTCCCTCGGCCTCGGTGATCATCGCGGCGCGGTCGATGCGACGGCCGCGGGCGAGGGGCTGGCGGCCCATGAAGATGTTCTCGGTGACCGACAGGTCCGGGAAGAGCGTGGGCTCCTGGTAGATCACCGCGATGCCGGCCGCCTTGGAGTCGGCGGTGGAGGAGAAGTCGACCGCGTCGCCGCCCAGCTCGAAGACCCCGGAGTCGCGGCGGTGCACGCCGGCGACGACCTTGACGAGGGTCGACTTGCCGGCGCCGTTCTCGCCGATGAGGGCGTGGATCGAGCCGCCGTCGACACGGAGGCTGCCGGAGCGGAGGGCGACCACCGGGCCGAACGACTTGGAGACGTCACGCAGCTCGAGCACCGGTGCGACGGTGTCGGTGGCGGTCATGATCGGATCCCTGCTGTCGGAGTTGAAAGGTTTCACATCGCGAGAAACATAAGTGGCGGGCGTCACACACGTCAAGCATCTCGCCCACCTTTTCTGTGACGTTTCATTCGACTGGTGGGTGGTCTACTCTCCGACTGTCAGTCGTCCCGAGGAGCCCGATGTCCAGCAGCAGCCCGCGTCACGGGCGTCGGCCGTCGGTCAAGGACGTGGCCGAGCGCGCCCAGGTGTCCCTGGGCACCGTCAGCAACGTGCTCAACCGCCCCGAGCGGGTCAGCGCCGGCACCCGTGAGCGCGTCGAGCGCGCGATGGTCGACCTCGGGTTCGTGCTCAACGATTCCGCCCGCCAGCTCCGGATGGGGCGCAGCAACACCTTCGCCTACGTCATGCTCGACGCGACCAACCCGTTCTTCACCGACGTGGCGCGCGGTATCGAGCTGGCGGCGGAGAAGGCCGACCTGTCGCTGTTCCTCTGCAACAGCGACGGCCGCGCCACCCGGGAGCACGCCCACCTCGCGCACCTCCAGCAGCAGCGCGTCGACGGCATCCTCATCACGCCCGTCGACCCCGAGGCGCCCGAGCTCACACGCATCATCGCGCAGGGCACGCCCCTCGTCATCGTCGACCGCGCCAACACCACGGGGGCCTTCTGCTCCGTCACGGTCGACGACCGGCTCGGCGGCCGCGTGGCCATCGAGCACCTCGTCGACCGCGGCCACACCCGCGTCGCCTACGTCGGCGGCCCCGTCGCCATCGGTCAGGTGCGCGAGCGGTGGGAAGGCGCCCGGGCGGCATGGCACGACGCCGGCCTCGCCGAGTCCGACCTGGTCCACGTCGAGACCGAGACGCTCTCCGTCGAGGAGGGCCGCGTCGCCGGCGAGCGGATCGCGGGACTGCCCCGACGCAGCCGTCCCAGCGCGGTCTTCTGCGCCAACGACCTCGTCGCGCTCGGGCTCCTGCAGCAGGTCGTCTCCACCGGCCAGCGGGTCCCCGAGGACCTCGCGATCGTCGGCTACGACGACATCGCCTTCGCCGCCAGTGCGGCCGTGCCCCTCACGTCGGTCCGGCAGCCGCGGCAGTCGCTGGGGCGTACCGCTGCCGAGCTCCTCATCGACGAGGTGAACAACCCCGAGCACCTGCACCAGACGGTCGAGTTCACCCCCGAGCTGATCGCCCGCACCTCGACCCTCGGCTGAGACGTCGGCAACCGCCTGACCGCTTGGTAGTCCCCATCAAATGGGCTGTCCCGACGGGCTCTCGGCAGCCCGTTTGATGGGGACTACCGGGGAATGAGGTCAGTGGGCGACGCCGTACAACCGGTCTCCGGCGTCGCCGAGGCCGGGGACGATGTAGCCCTTGTCGTTGAGCTTCTCGTCGAGCGCCGCGGTCACGACGGTGACGGGTACGTCGAGGCCCTCGAGGCCGGCCTCGAGGTTCGCGACGCCCTCGGGAGCCGCGAGCAGGCAGATCGCCGTGATGTCGTCGGCGCCGCGCGAGGTGAGGAAGTTGATCGCCGCGGCCAGGGTGCCGCCGGTCGCGAGCATCGGGTCGAGGACGTAGCACTGGCGCCCGGACAGGTCCTCGGGCAGCCGCTCGGCGTAGGTCGACGCCTCGAGCGTCTCCTCGTTGCGCACCATGCCGAGGAAGCCGACCTCGGCCGTCGGCAGGAGCCGCATCATGCCGTCGAGCATGCCCAGGCCGGCGCGGAGGATCGGCACGACCATCGGTCGCGGCTGGGCGAGGTAGACGCCGGTGGTCGGGCCGACGGGGGTGGTGATGTCACGCGGGTCGACGCGCACCTCGCGGGTCGCCTCGTAGGCGAGGAGCGTCACCAGCTCGTCGGTGAGCCGACGGAAGGTCGGCGAGTCGGTCTGCTCGTCGCGCAGGACGGTGAGCTTGTGGGAGACGAGCGGGTGGTCGACGACGTGCAGGCGCATGCGGGTCACCCTAGTGGTCGGCGCATGGAGTGAACGAGTGGCAAACCTCCTTGTTGGTCCAGCCCGCTTCTGCGACATTGGAGAAGTCCGCAGCCTGGGGAGGGGTCGGCATGTCCGAACTGAACGGTGCGGTCGACTACGCGCTGGTCGCCTTCCTCGAGGACGGCGACTGGCAGCTGCAGGACATCGCCTCGCCCGCCTTCGAGTCCGTCGACTCCCTGAGCCACGCCCTGCGCCAGGTCTCCGGCCCCGACGGCGCCGTCGGCATGATCGCCGTCGACGAGGACTTCTTCGTGCTGGTCCGCGTGGTCGGCTCGACCACCCGTGTCCTGCTCTCCGACGTCACCGCAGCCGAGGAGTGGGAGCTCGCGCACTCGGTCGTGGAGTTCCTCGGCCTCCCTCCGCCCGAGGACGACGACGTCGAGGTGCCGGCCGGCGACCTCGACCTGCTCGGCGACCTGGGCCTGCACGCCTTCGACATGGGCGCGCTGCTCGACGACGTCGAGCTCTACCCTGATGACGTGCTGTCCGACATCGCGAGCCGACTCGGCTTCGGCGACCTCTTCGACGACACCGTGGGGCTCGCCTCGGCATGACCACCCTGGTGACCTGGGACGAGCCCATGCGGCTCGCCCTCGCCGAGGCGCAGGCTGCCCTCGCCGGTGACGACGTACCGGTCGGCGCCGTCGTGCTCGACGAGTCCGGCACGGTCATCGGCACGGGCCGCAACACCCGCGAGGCCGAGGGCGACCCGACCGGGCACGCCGAGGTCGTCGCGCTGCGCGCCGCTGCCGCCACCCGTGGTGAGTGGCGGCTCACCGGCTGCACCCTCGTCGTCACCCTCGAGCCGTGCACGATGTGCGCCGGCGCCCTCGTGCTCGCCCGGGTCGACCGCCTCGTCTTCGGGGCGTACGACGACAAGCTGGGCGCCGTCGGCTCGCTCTGGGACGTCGTGCGCGACCGCCGCCTCAACCACCGGCCCGAGGTCGTGGCCGGCGTGCTCGCCGCCGAGTCGACCGCGCTGCTCGACGGCTTCTTCGCCCGCCACCGCTCATCGCCCCCGGGTATCTAGGGACGATCTCGTAGGTGGCATGCCCCGATGACGACCATTTCGTCCCTAGATACCCAGTCAGGGAGGCCCCGATGACCACCGTCCGCCGTGCCACCGTCGCTGACGCCGAGGTGCTCGCCCGGCTGCTGTGGGACTTCAACACCGACTTCGAGACCGAGGTCGACGACGTCGACGTCCTTGCCGTCCGCTTCGCCCGGCTGCTGGGGCTCGACGACATCGTCGCGGTGCTGGCCGAGGACGACGGGACCGCGGTGGGGTTCGCCCTCATGAGCCTGCGCCCGGCCATCTGGTTCGACGGCCCGGTGTCCCAGCTCGAGGAGCTCTACGTCGTACCAGCGCTGCGCGACCGTGGCATCGGCACGCAGGTCCTCGACCTGTGCCGCCGGCTGGCAGGCGAGAAGGGCTCGCCCGAGATGCACATCGGCGTCGACGAGGTCGACACGGACACCCGCCGCTTCTACGAGCGCCACGGCTTCGTGAACATCGAGGAGGGCGTCGACTACCGGATGCTCTACTACGTCGGGCCCACCGCTGCTGGTTGACGTGCGACTAGCGATCCTTCGATGTGACGGAGACGTCGTCCCTGCCGTTGATGGTCCAGATCTCACCCTCGCACCACGGAACGCCGATCCGGGCGTACTCGTCGCCCGCCTCGTCCAGGATCTTCAGATCACTGGTGCTGCAGTCCGACATCCCGTAGTTCCAGCTCCCGTCCTCCGGCGTGAGCTCGTACCCGTCGATGAAGAGCGGCACGTCGGTCTTGTTGACCACCAGGACGCCACCGCCCAGCCCGATGTCGCAGGCGCTGAGCACCAGCCCGCACACCAGGCCGACTGCGGACTGCCTGGCCGCGACGACGTTCATGGTCCGATGCTCGACGCTGGAACCTGCGCGCACAGCCATCGATGCACGATCGAGACCACGTCCACACCTGTCCGGCGGGTGGCCCTCCGGTCGCTGGATCCGGGGCGACATCGCGGACACGTGTCCGAGCGTGCCAGCGCTGACGCCCGCACCTCAACCACCGAGGAGAGTCATCTCCGCGACGCCCTCGACCAGGCACTCCTCCAGCTGACGGAGGTCCGCGACCGCGCTCGCGTCGACGTTGACGCCGATGCACGCGGTGTCGCCGACCGTCACCAGGCACACGGTGAGCGCGGCGCCGGGGAGCGGGCCGAGGACGTACATCCCCTGCACCTCGGCACCCGCCATGAAGCGCTTGCGCGGCGGGCCGGGCAGGGTCAGCACGAAGGCGTCCGGGACGGCCGCGGTGCGGAGTGCACCGGCGCCGACGAAGGCCGGCATCCGGTTGAGCAGCGGCGCGGCCGCGTCGAGCACCTCGAGCGCGCGCTCGGTGTGGAGCGACAGCACCTCGCCGCGCACGGCCGCGACCCGGTCGACCGGGTCCTCGATCGCGAGCGGCCCGGAGATGATCGCGCCGGCGAAGCGGTTGCCGAGGTCGTCGGCCCGGTCCAGCGAGACCCGCACCCCGACCGGGATCTCGCGGACGGGCCCGTCCCGTCGCTCGTGGTAGCGGCGGAGCCCGCCGAGCACCAGCGCGACGGCCGCGTCGTCGAGCGTGCCGCCGCCCTGCCTGGCGACCGCGCGCAGCTGCTCCAGCGGCGCGTCGAGGGTGAGGAACGACCACATCCGCCCGGTGCGCGGGGACAGCTCGGGCGACGGTGGCGCGGCCTGCGTGACCATCCGGCGCACGGACGCGCCGTAGCGCAGGGTCGAGGCGAGGACCGCCTGCGGCCGGGTGGCGGCGAGGCCCAGCCCGCGCAGGGTCGAGAGCGCCGCCTCGGGCAGGGTCGCGACGTCGGTGCGGAGACCCGAGACCGCGAGGTCGACCGGGTCGGCGGCGGCCGGCGCGGCGACCTCCTCGCCCACCGGCTTGCGCGCGGTGTGCGCCCGCTTGCCCGACTGGAGCATCGAGAGCAGCTGCACGGTGCCGAGCGGATCGGCGAGCGCGTGGTGGATCTTGAGGACGTACGCCGCCCCGTCAGGCAGGCCGTCGAAGAGCACGCCCTCCCACAGCGGGCGCGAGCGGTCGAAGGGGCGCAGCGCGATCTGCGCGGCCTGGGCCAGCATCTCCTCGCGGCTCGACACCTGCTCGCGACGCAGGTGGTAGCCCAGGTCGAAGGTCGGGTCGTCGGCCCACGTGGGCGCGGCGGTCGGCACGACGGGGTCGACGATGCGCTGGCGCAGACGGCGTACGAGACCGGTGCCCCACTCGGTCGCGGCGACGAAGCGCTTCCAGTCCGGCGCCCGGTCGAGGTCGATGATCACGGTCGACGTGGACGACTGCACGGGGTGCTGCTCGGCGCGCCACATCAGGGTCTGCATGGGGGTCAGGTCGTTGCCGGACGTCCATCCTGCGGCGCCGCCCCACCGCTCGAAGTCCTCAGCTTACGTCATGACGGCCACCTCGCCAGCGTCTCCTCGAACTTCGTGTGCAGCGCGGCGATCCGCTCGCTCATGTCGTCCACGTTCCAGTCGGTCTCGGGCTCGAGCACGCACACGTCGACGACGCCCGGGTTGAGCACGAAGGAGCTGCGGCGCATCAGCTCGCCGGTGTTGCGCAGCACCACGGGCACGACCGGCACGCCGGCCTGCGCGGCGAGGTGGAAGGCGCCCTTGCGGAACGGGCCGAGCACCGGCGTCGCCGACCGCGTGCCCTCCGGGAAGATCATCAGCGAGGTCCCGCTGCGGATCCGCTCGGCGACCCCGTCGAGGGTGGCGCGGGCCGACTCGGAGTCGCCGCGGTCGATGTAGGCCGGGTCGATGACGATCGAGCCGACGAAGGTGCGCGGGTCCCACCGCGCCTCCTTCTTGGCGACGATCGTGAAGTCGCGCTCGAGGAGGTTGCCGAGGACCGGGATGTCGAGCGCGCTCTGGTGGTTGGCGACGAAGATCGCCGGCCGGTGGGTCCAGAGCCGCTCGCGGTTGAGCACGTTGACCGTCACGCCCGCCAGCGACATCGGGAGCGAGGTCGCCAGCTTGATCGCGGCGTTGCGCCCCTCCTTGAGGTCACCCTTGAGCAGGCCGTAGGACAGCCCGGCGACGACGCCGGTGTTCATGCCGGCGAGCGCTGCCGCCGTACGACCTGCAGCGATCAGCGAGCCCCCGACCGGGTCGCTGAGGTCGAGGACCGGCCAGCCGAGACGCGCGGCGGCGGAGCGCAGGTCGCGGTGCGGGTTGAGGGCGGTCGGGTGGCCGACGGAGGAGAGGAACGCGACGTCCTCGTAGCCGTTGCCGTAGGCGTAGGACGTGGACAGGTCGAGGCCGTGCTCGCGCGCGAAGCCCCGCACGCCGCTCGCCTTGTGCCGTCCCCAGAGCATCGGGCCGTCGGTGGCGCCGGTGAACTGGCCGTCCTCGACCACGAGCCGGGTGCACACGAGGTGCTCGACGCCGAGGTCCCGGGCGACCGGCGCGATCTGGTACGACGTCGCCGCGGAGGCCACCGCGACGGTGTGGCCGGCCCGCTGGTGGGCCATCACGAGCGCCCGCGACTCGCGCCGGATGGTGCCGGCGATCTTGGAGCGGAAGAGCCGCTCGCCCAGGTCGGCGAACGCCTCCTCGGACTCGCCGCGCATCGCCGAGAAGGCGACGTGCGCGATGCGGGTCGGGTCGCCGCCGAGCTCGCCGTCGACCGCGGTGACGACGGTGCGGAGGAACTCGGCGGGCGAGACGTCGCGGCCCTTCAGCCGGTCGCCGTAGAACGTGGCGGCGGTGTAGCCCGCGACCAGGGTGCCGTCGAGGTCGAAGAACGCCCCGACCGTCGGCCCCTGCGGTCCGGCCTCGATCGCGTCGATCGCGGCCAGGACCTCGTCGGACAGTCCGCTCACGTCGACTCACCCAGCGTCCTGCGACTGCGGCTCGGGTAGGGCTCGGGCAGCACGACCTGCACCGGCTCGCCCGCGATCTCGCCGATGACGTTGACCCGGCGGACCGCCTCGCGCAGCTCGGCCGCGAAGGCCTCGCGCGCGGAGCCGACGCCCTCGCCGCCGTCGAGCAGGCCCTTGTGCCGCGCCAGCGCCATCGCCGTGCGGAAGAGCTCGAGGGAGATCGACTCGGCGCTGGCGACGCGGCGCTGCAGCGCCCACTGCTTCCCGACGGCCAGCGAGTCCTTGAGCAGGTCGTCCTCGTCGACCGCGCTGTCCCCGCGGTCGGCCAGCCGGTCGGCCAGGACGAGGTAGGCGTCGAGGAACGGCCGCAGCACGAGGTGCGCGAGGTGGGGCCGCGCGTTGACCAGCAGCTCGCGCGCCCTGACCGGCGTCATCTCCGTGACGCCCTCGCCCACGAGCAGCTGGAGCTCGGTGCGCAGGTCGTCCTCGAAGCCCGCCCGGCTCGGGAAGAAGAACTCGAACTTGAGGAGGTCGCGCATCCGCTTCGCCTCCTCCCACCCGACCTGCAGCTCGCCGCCGGGAGGCAGCTCGGCGTCGGGCTCGAGCTCGCTGACGGTGAGCAGCGCGAGCTCACCGATCGCCCGCTCGACGAGGATGTGGATGACGGTGTTGCGGTAGAACGCGGCGACCAGGTGCTGGTCGTCCCCGATCTTCCAGACCGGCTCGGTGCCACCGTCGTACGCCGTCAGCACGCCGCTGCGGGCCAGCTCGGCGAGCGCACGACGGATGGTCGAGCGGTCCCGGAGGTCGGCGGCGCCGGCGACGGGCCACTGCCGCTTGTCGATGTAGGTCGCCAGCGGCTCGACGGTCTCGAGCACCTCGTCGACGGTCAGCGCGCGGTCGGCGCCGAGGAGGGAGAGCGAGACGATCGCCGTCACGGTGACCGGGGTGGCGCGGTTGAGCCGGTGGGAGATGTCGAGCGCGACGCGCTCGACGGCGGCGTGCCCGGTGACCCCGTCGGCCTCGAGCTCGGCCATCCGGTCGCGCAGCGAGAACGGCTCGCCGACGGTCAGGTAGGCCCGGCCGAGCCGGTTGCGCTGCAGCCGCGCGAAGCGGACCAGCCAGCGCCAGTCCTCCGGCGTCTTGTTGGCGCCGCGCGCCTCCTCGGTCATCAGCGACACCTCGTGGAGCTGGTCGTAGACGACCGACACCGGGACGACCTGCACGTCGGGCGCGTCCTCGCCGTCGACGGTGTCGGTGAGGTACTTGAGGATGCCGTGCACCGGCGGCCGCAGCTTGCCGGTGCGGGTGCGACCGCCCTCGATCGACCACGCCATGTTGCGCTTGTTGGTCACCATCTGGCGGATGTAGGAGCGCAGCGCGAGCCGGTAGACCGGGATCTCCTGCGTCGAGCGCCGGATGAAGATCAGGCCCGTGCGGCTGGCGACCGTGCCGATGACGGGAAGGTTGAGGTTGGCTCCGCCGAAGGTGTAGGTCGGCGAGAACCGCCGCGCCGCCAGGGCGTTCGGGATGACCATGCCGTCGAGGTAGGACCGGTGGCTGAAGGCCAGGGCCAGGCTGTGGGAGCGGTCGAGGCGCTTGAGCGCGTGCATGTCGTCCTCGTCGACCAGCACGTCGTACGCCCGGAGGAACCACTCCCCCATCCGCACCCACCCCTGCGCGGTGCGCTCGTCGTGGGCGGCGGACATCTCGTGGAGGTAGCCCTTCACCTCCGACCAGACCTCCTCCTCCGGGCGGCCCTGCTCGGTCGCCTGCTCGGCGACGGCAGCCTGGAAGCGCTTGTCGTGGAGGAGCTCGGTCACCTCCTGCGGCGGCGCTGCGGGCAGCCGCTCGCCGACGCTCCTCGGCAGCGCGGAGCGGGCAAGGTCTCGGGCTCGTCGGACGGCAGTCACGTCTGGCGCACCGCTCCTTCCCGCTCGCGCCGAACGTGTTCCAGCGACGAGCACAGGTGTGCGCCGAAAGGTACCGCCGCTGGCCGTCCCTGACCACGGCACGAGCCCAGTTCGTGGACCCGACGCCGTTTTCTTCCTCGCCCGCGGCCTCCGGTATGGTCTCCGGCGGTGGCGTGTCCGAGCGGCCGAAGGTGCAACACTCGAAATGTTGTGTGGGGTCACACCCACCGTGGGTTCAAATCCCACCGCCACCGCCGACAGATCGGGCCGGTCCTTCATGGGCCGGCCCGATCTTCGTCTGTCGGACCGGGCAGGATCGGGCCATGCGCGCCGTGGTCGTCGATGCCGTCCGTTCGCAGCCCGAGGTGCGGGAGGTGCCCGATCCGTCGGCACCCGCGGGCGGTGTCGTCGTACGCGTCCTGGCGACGGGCGTGTGCCGCAGCGACTGGCACGCGTGGGCGGGGCACGACGACATCGCCTTCCCGCACGTGCCGGGGCACGAGCTGGCGGGCGAGGTGGTCGAGGTCGGCGACGGCGTCGAGAGGTGGCGCGTCGGCGACCGGGTGACCGTGCCGTTCGTCTGCGGCTGCGGTCGCTGCGAGTGGTGCCGGCAGGGCGATGCGCAGGTGTGCCCCGACCAGCACCAGCCCGGGTTCACCCACTGGGGCTCGTTCGCCGAGCTCGTCGCGCTGCACGCCGCCGACACCAACCTGGTCGCCGTACCCGCCGGCGTCGAGATGGCGACGGCCGCCAGCCTGGGGTGCCGCTTCGCCACGGCCTATCGCGCCCTCGTCGCCCGGGCCCGCGTCGAGCCCGGTGAGTGGGTGACGGTGGTCGGCTCCGGAGGCGTCGGGCTCAGCGCGGTGATGATCGCCAAGGCCGTCGGCGCGCGGGTCGTCGCGGTGGACCGCAACCCCGAGGCGCTCGCCGTCGCGGCCCGGCTCGGCGCCGACCACACGGTCCTCGCGGACGGCGTCGACGTGCCCGCTGCCGTCGCGGACCTCACCGGCGGCGGCAGCCACGTCGCGGTCGACGCGGTCGGCAGCGAGCAGACCTGCGCCGACGCGATCCTCGCCCTCCGGCGCCGCGGTCGGCTCGCCCAGGTCGGGCTGCTCCCGCCGGTCGACGGCCACCCGCGGGTCCCGATGGCGCGCGTCATCGGCTGGGAGCTCGACCTGCTCGGCAGCCACGGCATGGCCGCCGCCGACTACCCCGCGATGATGGCGCTCATCGAGGCCGGCGACCTGCAGCCGCAGCTCCTGGTCGAGCGGGTGATCGGCCTCGACGAGGCCGCCGCCCTGCTGCCGGTCTTCGACTCCGCGACCGTCGCCGGCATGACGATCGTCGACCCGACGACCTGAGCCCGCGGACCGACGGACCGAACGCACCACCTTCCGCCTGCGCCACGCTCAGGCTCCGGACGAGGGCATGCGTTCGGTCCGTCGGCCTGCTCAGGCCGAGTCGGTGACGTCCGCGACCTGCGCGTCGAAGTGGCGTACGACGTCGTCGGCGGCGAGCGTCGCGGCGACACCGTGGGCGCCGGCACCCAGCGAGATCGTCCGGCCGACGATCCTCTCGTCGGCGACGACCGGCAGCGGCGAGCGCGCGCCGAAGGGCGTGATGGTGCCGCGCTCGTAGCCGGTCACCTCGCGGGCGGCGTCGGCGTCGGGCATCGAGATCCGGTTCACGCCGAGGAGGGCGCGGAGCTTGGGCCAGGAGATCTGGCGGTCGCCCGGCACCAGGACGAAGAGGTGGTCGCCCTCGCCGCGGCGCACGACCATCGTCTTCACGATCGCCGACGGGTCCACGCCGCGGGCGGCGGCCGCCTCGGCCAGCGAGCCGACGCGGCCGTGGCGGGTGACCGTGTGCGCGATGCCCGACTCGGTCAGCGCGACGAGCGCGGGGGTGTGCGTGTGGTCGTCCACGCCGTCGAGCGTACGACTCCCGATGCAGGAGTTATTTGCACTGAGTGCAACAATCGACGGGTGACCTCCCCCCGACCCACCGACGGCCGCGGCGCGCTCCGCCTGCAGCGACGCGACGCCATCGTCGACGCCGCGCGCAGCCTCGCTGCCGCGCACGGGTCCGACGGCTTCACCGTCGACCAGGTCGCGCGTGCTCGCGGGGGTGTCGCGGCGCACCGTCTTCAACCACTTCGCCACGGTCGACGACCTGCTCGTCGCGGCGTGCCAGCAGATCCTGGCCGAGGCCACCACCGCGATCCTCGAGCGCGTCGACGCCAGCCTCGGCGCCCGGTCGGAGGACGACGAGGCAGGAGGCCGAGCCGCCCTCGACGCGGTCGGCGAGGCCGCGCGCGGCGTCGACCTGGCGACGGCGATCGCCACCATCCACCGGATGCTCGGCTGCCCCGAGCCCGAGGACGAGCGCGCCCAGCGCATCTCGCGCACGGCCTTCGACCACGTCGGCGGTCTCCTCCGCGAGCGGCTGCACACCCGCGCCCCCGGTCTCGACCCGGTCGACCTCGAGCTCGGGCTGGCCCTGCTCTTCGCCGGCATCGTCACCATCGCCGGGCTCTGGCTCGACGCCCACCCCGACCTGCCGACGTCCGTGCCGGCTCGCGCCCGCCGCGACTGGGACGACCTGCTCGACCGGCTGCTGCTCCGGCTGCGGACCGGCACCGCCGGCTGACCCCGACCCACCACCCCCACCACCCTCGTACCCGAAAGGCCATCTCCATGGCTGAGCTCCTCTACCGCATCGGTCGCTTCTCCGCGCGCCGCCACTGGACCGTCATCGGCGCCTGGCTCGCGGTCCTCGTCCTCACCGGAGTGACGTACGCGTCGTTCGCCGGCGCGCTGTCGTCGTCGATCTCGCTGCCCGACACCCCGACCACGCGGGTCTCCGGCCAGCTGGAGCGCGACTTCGAGGGCACCGGCGGCGGCAACGGCACGGTCGTCGTGGAGTCCACCGACGGGTCCGCGCTCACCGACGACCAGCAGCAGGACGTGCTCGACCTCTTCGACCGGATCGCCGCGGTCGACGGCGTCGACGACGTGACCGACCCCTTCGCCACGCAGCAGCAGGTGGACGACGGCGCCGCGCAGGTGGCCGACGGCCGCAAGCAGCTCAACGACGGGCTGGCCGAAGCTCATCGAGGCGCAGGGCCAGATCACCGGCGGCCGGGCTGCCCTCGAGGAGCAGCGCCGGCAGGCGCGCGCCGACGGCACGCTGGCCGACGTGCGGGCGCAGCTCGACGCCGCGGAGCAGCAGCTCGACGACGGCCAGGCCGAGCTCGACCGCCAGCGCGCGAAGATCGACGAGCAGGCACCGCAGCTCGACCAGGGCGAGACCCTGGCGCGGCTGTCGTCCGGCTTCCGCACCGTCTCGGAGGACGGCTCCGCAGCCGTCGCCAACGTCGTCTTCGCCGTCGCGATCAACGAGGTCCCGGTCGAGACCAAGACCGCGATCGAGGACCTCGTCGCCGACGCCGACATCGACGGGGTCGCCCTCTACCCCTCGCAGGACATCGCGCAGACCGTCCCGTCGATCCTGGGTCCGGGCGAGGTCGCCGGCGTCGTCATCGCCGCGATCGTCCTGTTCCTCATGCTCGGCACGGTGATCGGCGCCTCCCTGCCCCTGGTCACCGCGCTGCTCGGCGTCGGGGTCGCGTCCCTGGCGTCGCTGTCGTTCTCCGGGCTCGTCGAGTTCGTGTCCGTCACGCCCGTGCTCGGCGTGATGCTGGGCCTCGCGGTCGGCATCGACTACTCGCTCTTCATCATCAACCGGCACCGCCGCCAGCTGAAGCAGGGCATCGAGCTCTCCGAGTCGATCGGCCTGGCCAACGGCACGTCCGGCAACGCCGTCGTCTTCGCCGGGGTCACCGTGATCGTGGCCCTGCTCGCGCTCAACGTCACCGGCGTCCCCTTCCTCGGCCTGATGGGGACCGTCGGTGCCGTCGCCGTGCTGGTCGCGATCCTGATGGCGATCACGCTGACCCCGGCGGTCCTGTCGCTGGTCGGCCCGCGGATCCTCAAGCGGCGCGAGCGCAGCGGCATCGCCGCCGGGACGTCGTACGACGACCACGCCGATCACGGCTCGCGACGAGCCGATGAGCAACGCCCGGGCGTGGACGGTGCTGGGCCTCGGCATCGTGGCCCTGCTCGTCGTCGCCGCACCCGCGACCCAGATGCGGCTCGGCCTGCCCGACGGCTCGACGCAGCCGCCGGACTCCGCCGCCTACCGGGCCTACGAGGTCCAGGCGGAGAAGTTCGGCGACGGGTCCAACGGCCCGCTGCTCGTGGTCGCCGACCTGCCCGGCCCGGTCGCCGAGGACGAGGTCACCGCGGAGCAGGCCACGATCGGTGAGCAGCTCGGCCGGGTCTGGAACGTCGACGCGGTGGTGCCGATCGGCGCGTCGAAGGACCGGTCGGCCCTGGCCTTCCAGGTCGTCCCCCACGGCTCACCGACGGACGAGTCGACCGCGGAGCTGGTGCAGAACCTGCGCTCGTCGACCCTCACCACGGCGTCGGGCGGCGAGGCCACCCTCGGCGTCGCCGGCAACGCCAGCGCGGGCATCGACATCTCCGACCAGCTCTCGAGCGTGCTGCCGGTCTACCTCGTCCTGGTGGTCGGGCTCTCGATGCTCATCCTGGTGCTGGTCTTCCGGTCGATCCTGGTGCCGCTGACCGCCACGCTGGGGTTCGTCCTGTCGCTGCTGGCGGCGTTCGGCGGGATCACCGCGATCTTCCAGCTCGGGTTCCTCAGCGACCTGTTCGGCGTGCACGCGCCCGGGCCGGTGCTGAGCTTCCTGCCGATCATCGCGACCGGCATCCTCTTCGGCCTGGCGATGGACTACCAGCTCTTCCTGGTCTCCGGGATGCGCGAGGCGCACGCCCACGGGGCGCCGGCGCGGGTGGCGGTGCAGCACGGGCTGCGCGCCGGCCGGTCGGTCGTGACGGCGGCCGCGATCATCATGATCTCCGTCTTCGCGGGCTTCATCTTCTCCCACGACGCGACCATCAAGCCGATCGGCTTCGGGCTCGCCTTCGGCGTGCTCCTCGATGCGTTCGTCGTGCGGATGCTGCTCATCCCGGCCGCGATGCACCTGCTCGGCGAGTCGGCCTGGTGGCTGCCGAAGTGGCTCGACCGGATCCTCCCGGACGTCGACGTCGAGGGCGCCCGGCTCGAGCGGAGCCACGCGGCCCCCGGCGGGGGCGATCGTGCGGGAGGATGACCCCGTGAGCGAACAGCGACCCGTACACACCTGGCTGACCGACATGGACGGGGTCCTGGTCCGCGAGGAGGACCCGATCCCCGGGGCGAAGGAGTTCATCGCAGCCCTGCGCGAGCACGGCATCCCGTTCCTGGTGCTCACCAACAACTCGATCTACACCCCGCGCGACCTGCGCCAGCGACTCCTGCGCAGCAGCGGCATCGACGTCCCGGAGGAGTCGATCTGGACGTCCGCGCTGGCGACGGCGCAGTTCCTCGACGACCAGCGACCGGCAGGGTCGGCGTACGTCGTGGGCGAGGCGGGGCTGACCGCGGCCGTGCACGACATCGGCTACGTCATGACCGACCAGGACCCCGACTACGTCGTGCTCGGCGAGACCCGGACCTACTCGTTCGAGGCGATCACGAAGGCGATCCGGCTGATCAACGGCGGCGCCCGGTTCATCGCGACCAACCCCGACCCGAGCGGCCCCAGCGCGCAGGGGATGCTGCCGGCGACCGGCTCGGTGGCGGCGCTGATCAGCACCGCGACGGGACGCCAGCCGTACTTCATCGGCAAGCCCAACCCGCTGATGATGCGCAGCGCGCTCAACCAGATCGAGGCGCACTCCGAGACCACGGTGATGATCGGCGACCGGATGGACACCGACATCATCAGCGGGCTCGAGGCCGGGATGCGCACGATCCTCGTCGCGACCGGCGCGACCGAGCGGCACCAGGTGGAGGACTTCCCCTACCGCCCGACCCGCATCGTCGACTCGATCGCCGACGTGGTGCCGCTGGTCAGCGCGATGTACCTGCCGGACGGCGACTGAGGTCGAGCTCAGGCCGCCATCGCCAGGCCGAGCACGATCCCGGCGAGCGCGCACGCGCCGAGCGTGCGCAGCACCGACCACTTCCGCCAGAAGACCAGCGCGCACCCGAGCGCCGTGATCGCGAGCGACGCCCCGTCGATCGAGGTGAGGACCGGGAGCTCGAGGTCGAGCGGGCCCGCGGTGAGGGTGCGGGTGTCGTCGAAGAGCGTGTGCAGGGCGAAGAACACCGCCAGGCTCGCGATGACACCGACGACGGCTGCGGTGATTCCGGCCAGCGCGGCGGTGAGGTCGCGGTTGCCGCGGAGGCGCTCGACGTACGGCGCACCGAGGAGGATGAAGAGGAAGCACGGGACGAACGTCACCCAGGTCGTCAGCAGCGCCGCCAGGACCGCGGCCACCCACGGGTCGAGGTCGCCGGGCGCACGGTAGGCGCCGACGAACGCGACGAACTGCACCACCATGACGAGCGGACCCGGCGTGGTCTCGGCCAGGGCGAGGCCGCGGACCATCTCGCCGGGCGCCAGCCAGCCGTAGACCTCGACCGCCTGCTGCGCGACGTAGGCCAGGACGGCGTACGCCCCGCCGAAGGTGACCAGTGCGGCGCCGGAGAAGAAGACGCCCTGGTCGACGAAGATGCTCGAGCGGCCGAACAGCAGCGCGGCCGCCGCGACGGGCGCGAACCACGCGACCAGGCCGATCGCGAGCGTCAGCGCGGCGCGGCGACCCGAGGGGCGCTCGGTGTGCAGCGCGTCGTCACTGATCAGCGGGGGCGGGCCGTCGTCCGCGCCGCCCTGGGCGGCGCGGTCAGCGTCGGCAGTCGGCGACCGAGCGCCCAGCCGGCCACGGCGGCGACGAGCACGACGACCGGGAACGGCACGGCGAAGAAGGTGAGGGCGACGAACGAGACCACCGCGAGGGCGACGAGCGCCGGGTGTCCCAGGCCCTTGCGGCCGACGCGGACGACGGCCTGCACGACGATCGCGATGACCGCCGGCGCGAGCCCCAGGAAGAGCGACTCGACGAGGGTGGTGTCGCCGAAGCCGACGTAGATGCCGGACAGCACGAGGAGCGCGACGACACCGGGCAGGATGAAGAGGATGCCGGCGACGAGCGCACCGCGGACGCCGTTGAGCAGCCACCCGACGTAGGTCGCGAGCTGCTGGGCCTCGGGACCGGGGAGCAGCGTGCAGTAGGACAGCGCGAAGAGGAACCGCTGCTGGCCGATCCAGCGCTTCTCGTCGACCAGCGTGCGCTGCATGACGGCGATCTGGCCGGCGGGTCCGCCGAAGGTCTGGAGCGAGATGGCGAACCACGCCTTCGTCGCCTCCCGCAGGGGGATGACGTCGCGGGTCGACTCCTGCGGTGCTGGCACGGGAGCACTCGACCGCGACCGGTCCGGCTAAGTCAAGTCAACCGGTCGGGTTTGACGGGTGGGTCAGGCGGCGCGGCTGGGACGGAGCCGGCGCACCAGGCGGTGCAGCGAGCTCTCGTGGGGCGCGGACCGCTGCAGGGGCAGCAGGTGGGTCAGGCCCTCGCGCTGGGCCATCAGGAGGATCGCGTCGTCCTCGTAGCCCTGGGCGAGCTGCTCGGCGGTCGCGACGTCGTCGCGCTCGACGGCCTCGTTGACCTGGCGCGCGTAGTGGTCGTGCAGCTGGTTGAGCTCGTCGATCAGTCTCACGGGACTCTCCTTCGGTTGGTCCACCACACCAGTCTGACGATGCAATTGGAACGATCCAAGTCCTGGGCCGTGTGAGGTGCGTCAAGCCTCACCACGTGGCTTCACGGCACTCCCGGGCCGGGGTCACCTCGACCTGCAGCGTCGCGTGCTCGATGCCGTGCACCTCGCGCAACGAGGCCTGCGCACCGGCGAGCACGGCCTGCGGGTCAGCGCCGACGCCGGTGACCAGGTGTGCCGTGGCGACGTTCATCCCCGAGGTCAGCGTCCACGCGTGCAGGTCGTGCACCTCCGCCACCCCGGCGACCCCCTCGAGGTCGCGGACGACGGCGTCGAGGTCGAGGCCCTCGGGCGCGTGCTGGCCGAGCACGGCGAGGACCTCGCGGCCCAGCAGGACGGCGCGCACCGCGACGAAGACGCCGATCGCGACCGCCACGACCGTGTCCCACGCCCCCGCTCCGGTGACGCTGACCAGGACACCGGCAGCGATGACGCCCACGCTGCCGGCGGCGTCGGCCATCACCTCGAGGTAGGCGCCCTTGACGTTGATGGACTCCTGGGCGCCGCCGCGCAGCAGCGCCAGGCAGACGAGGTTGATCGCGAGGCCGATGGCACCGACGACCAGCATCGGGCCGGACGACACCTCGACGTCCGCGCCGATCCGGCGTACGGCCTCCACGACGACGTAGGCACTGACGCCGAGCATGACCAGCACGGTGAAGCCGGACGCGAAGACCTCGGCGCGGTAGGAGCCGTACGTACGCCGACCGGTGCCGTCGGGCCGGGTGGCGATCTTCGTCGCGACGAGCGCGGCGCCGAGGGCGACCACGTCGGCGGCCATGTGTCCCGCGTCGGAGATGAGCGCCAGCGAGCCGCTGACGAGGCCGACCGCGAGCTCGACGCCGAAGAAGGCCGCGACGAGACCGAACGCGACGGCGAGCCGCCAGCGGTGCCGACCGCCGGCGTGGCCGTGCGAGTGTCCGTGCCCCATCGGTCCTCCATCGGCGGCTGTCCCTCGAACGCCGATGATAGGCGCGGCCCGTCCACACCCGCGGTTCGGCGGCGCTGCCCGGTGACCTAGCCTTCCGAGGTGGAGAGGCGACTGCTGGCGGACACCCGCCCGCTCGCCAACCCCCACTTCCGCCGCCTGTGGCTCGCCAACATCGTCACGGTCATCGGCGCGCAGCTGACCGTGGTGGCGGTGCCCGCGCAGATCTACGCGATGACCGGCTCGTCGGCCTACGTCGGCCTCACCGGCGTCTTCGGCCTCGTCCCGCTCGTCGTCTTCGGGCTGTGGGGTGGCGCGCTCGCCGACGCCTTCGACCGGCGGACCCTGCTGCTGGTCACGACGACCGGTCTGATCCTCACCTCTGCCGGCTTCTGGCTGCAGGCAGCGCTCGGGGCCGAGGACGTCTGGCTGCTGCTCACGCTCTTCGCCGTGCAGCAGGCCTTCTTCGCGGTGAACCAGCCGACACGGTCCGCGCTGCTCCCCCGCCTGCTCGACCACGACCTGCTGCCGGCAGCCAACTCGCTCAACATGACCGTCATGCAGGCCGGCGGCATCGCCGGACCGCTGGTCGGCGGGGCGCTGATCCCGATCATCGGCTTCTCGTGGCTCTACCTGCTCGACACGATCACGCTCTTCGCGACCCTCGGCGCGGTCGTCGGGCTGCCCGCGCTGCCGGTGATGGGCGCCGCCGTGGCGCCCGGCCTGAAGGCGGTCGTCGACGGCTTCCGCTACCTGCGGACGCAGCCGGTGCTGATGATGTCCTTCGTCGTCGACATCATCGCGATGGTCTTCGGCATGCCCCGCGCGCTCTTCCCCGAGATGGCGGACGTGGACTTCGGCGGCCCGAGCGAGGGCGGCCTGGCCTTCGCCCTGCTCTTCGCCGCGATCCCGCTCGGCGCGGTCGTCGGCGGCGTGCTGTCCGGCTGGGTCTCGCGCGTCGAGCGCCAGGGCCTCGCCGTGATCGTCGCGATCCTGGTGTGGGGGTTCGCGATGGTCGGCTTCGGCGTCGCGGCGATGCTGGCGTCGTACGCCCCGGCGCTGATGCTCGGCGTCGCCGTCCTCATGCTCGCGATCGGCGGTGCCGCCGACATGGCGTCCGCTGCCTTCCGTACGTCGATGCTCCAGTCCGCCGCCGCCGACGAGGTCCGCGGCCGGCTGCAGGGCATCTTCATCGTCGTGGTCGCCGGCGGCCCTCGCATCGCCGACGTCGCCCACGGCGCCACCGCGGCGGCCACGGGCGCAGCGGTCGCGGCCGCGGGTGGTGGCGTGCTGGTGGTCGTCGGCACCGTCGCCGCCGCCCTCGCGGTGCCGGCCTTCGTGCGCTACCGGGTCACGCGGGCGACGTACACCTGAGGCCCTGTCTGTTCACCATGGGATGTCGGTGAACCCGCACTTCCCCGGGTCAGTTGACCGTGGGAAGTGCCTGTCCGTCGACATCCCATGGTGGACAGACGTGAAGGGTCAGACGACGCGGCGACTTCGGCGTGTTCTCCGCGGTCAGCTTCGGGTCGCGGACGACGACCGAGCCGAGGGCGTCGTCGATGCGCTTCATCACGTCGTCGTCGAGCTTCACGCCGGCAGCCTTGACGTTGTCGGCGACCTGCTCGGGGCGGGAGGCCCCGACGAGGGCGGCGGCGACGTTGTCGTTCTGCAGCACCCACGCGATCGCGAGCTGGGCCATGGTGATCCCGCAGTCGGCCGCGATCGGCTCGAGGTCCTGCACCGCGGTGAGGACGTCGTCCTTCATGAAGCGCGAGATCATGTCGGCGCCGCCCTTGGTGTCGGTGGCGCGCGAGCCCTCGGGCGGGGCCTGGCCGGGCTTGTACTTGCCGGTCAGCACGCCCTGCGCGATCGGGCTCCACACGATCTGGGAGACGCCGAGCTCGCGGGAGGCCGGGACGACCTCGTCCTCGATGACGCGCCAGAGCATCGAGTACTGCGGCTGGCTGGAGATCAGCTGGAAGCCGAGCTCCCGGGACAGCTCGACGCCCTGCCGGATCTGGTCGGCGGTCCACTCGCTGACGCCGATGTAGAGCGCCTTGCCCTGGCGGACGACGTCGGCGAAGGCCTGCATCGTCTCCTCGATCGGCGTCTCCGCGTCCCAGCGGTGGGCCTGGTAGAGGTCGACGTAGTCGGTCTGCAGCCGCTCGAGCGAGCCGTCGATCGCCTCCATGATGTGCTTGCGCGACAGGCCGGTGTCGTTCTTGCCCTTCGGCCCGGTCGGCCAGTAGACCTTCGTGAAGATCTCCAGCGACTCGCGGCGCTCGCCCTTCAGCGCCTCGCCGAGGACGGTCTCCGCCGCCGTGTTGGCGTACACGTCCGCGGTGTCGAAGGTCGAGATCCCCTCGTCGAGGGCGGCGCGCACGCACTGCGTGGCGACGTCGTTCTCGACCTGGGAGCCGTGGGTGAGCCAGTTGCCGTAGGTGATCTCGGAGATCTTCAGTCCGCTGTTGCCGAGGTATCGGAATTCCATCTCCCCAACCTAGCGAGGGGCCGGTCGCAGCCTCCGGTCGAGCCAGCCGTAGAGCGCGAAGAGCGCGAGGAACAGGACCGTGATCCCCACGCTCACCACCACGACCGACCCCCAGCCCTCCTCGCCTCGCGTCGAGGAACGGGTAGGGCACCCAGCCGTCGACCTGGCCCACCACGAGCGTCCACGCCAGCCACGCCAGCGGCCAGACGAGGGCGTACGCCGCCTCGCGCCAGGAGAACCGAGGGCGGGGTCCCGCCCACGCCCAGGCCGCGACCGCGAGCACCGGCACCACCATGTGCAGCAGCTTGTCGGCGACCCAGTTGGCGCCGTCGAGGTCGAGCAGGGGCCGCAGCAGGAAGAAGTGGACGAGCCCGGTCACGGTGATGCCGACGATGCCGGCCAGCCGCACCACCCGCCAGGCGGGCCGGTCGAGCAGCGGGTCACGCGCCAGCACGGTCGAGACCGACTGCGACGAGGATGTTGCTCTGGATGGTGAAGTAGGCGAAGTAGCGGTAGATCCGCGCCGCCAGCCCGGGCGGGTCGGCGTCGACCAGCACGGCCGCGCCGGTAGATCGAGAGCACCAGCTGGAACACCACCGCGAACCAGGCGACGACCGCCACGACCAGGTGCACGCGCCGGGCGCGCTCGGGAGTCATGGCAGGAGCGTAGGGCTCCGCCCCACCCCCGGGGAGGGCTCAGTCCAGGACGACCAGGACGTCGCCGTCCTGCACCACGTCGCCGACCGTCACCTTGATCGCGGTGACCGTCCCGGCCCGCTCGGCGAGCATCGGGATCTCCATCTTCATCGACTCCAGCAGCACCACGGTGTCACCGGCCTCGACGCGGTCGCCCTCGGCGACCTCGATCGTCAGCACGTTGGCGACGAGCTCGGACACGATCTCGAGGGAGGTGTTGCGGGCCATGCGCCCGACGCTAGCGGTTACCCGGGCGTACCCGCTGATCCCTGGACCTCGACGGCCTCACAGCTCGGCGAGGCGGCTCGGCTCCGGGCGGTGCGGCCCGGCCTCCTCGGCACGACGGGCGCCGCGACCCTTCGGCCCGGTGAGCGCCAGGTCGACCCGGATGACGAGGTAGCCGAGGAGCAGGCCCAGCACGAGGGAGTACGCCACCCGCAGGCCGGCCTCGGCGTAGGAGGTGTCCGCCGCCATCAGGCCCGACGCGATCGGCACGGTCGCGGCGACGCCGAAGGCGCACACCCACCACCCCTGGCGGCGACGGGCACGGACGTGGGTGCCCCAGACGAGGGCCGGGATGCCCAGCAGCACGACGAGCGGGCGCGGGAAGGCGCCGATCCGCTCGGAGGTCTCGTCGGCGAAGTCGAGCACCGACGACACGAAGGTCTGGGCGCCGTAGCGACGCAGCAGCTCGGCGTACGCCAGGGTCGCGACGAGGACGGCGAGCCCGATCGCGACGATGACGAGCCCGCGCCGGCCGAGGCCGTGGAGGCCCGCGCCGAGCCGGTAGACGATCGTGAAGACGAGCCCCAGCGCCAGCAGCAGCGCCGCGATGTCGAAGCGCTCCGCGGCGACCGTGGGCTCGAAGCCGACGGCCGCGAAGGCGGTCACGGCCGCGACGAGGGTGGCGACGAGGGTCTCGCGGACGGCCTTCAGCCAGGTGACCGCCGGCACCGTCACCATCACGGCGTACACGCTGCCGACGACGCAGGTCATCACGGCCGCGCCGGTGGGCAGCACCCGGCCGCCGACGAGCAGGCTCGCGACGCCGAGCGCGAGCGCGAGGCCGGCCGAGATCAGCGCACGTCCTGCGGTGCGGGTCGCGAGGAGCCAGGACAGGGCGGTCACCACGGCGACCGCCCCGGCGCCGTCGAGCCAGCCCGGGAGCGTGAAGCCCTCGACCGTCGGCTCGTGGCCGAGGATCCCGGTGACCGCGGAGCGCACCCAGCGCCGCAGCGCCGACCAGCAGCACCACGAACCAGAAGGCCAGCAGCACCTTGCGCGGACCCTCGGGCGGGGCCACCGGCCCCGGCGAGGCCACCTCGAGCGGCTCGGCCGGCGCGCGGTCGTGACCGCTCGACCGGCTCCTGACGGGGCGGCGGTGCCGTCGGCTCGGCCTCCCGGCGCCTGCGCAGCCGCGACGGCGGTCGCTCCGCAGCCCGCTTGCCGCGGGCGGACCCGCGGGGGCTGTCGGAGGAGGGGGTCGGCACGTCGGAGGAGGTTACAGCCGTCGGTTGGCCAGGGACGGGTTGGTGCGACGGGTCGCGTCGAGGTCGCCGCGGTCGAGGACGGCCTCGAACGTCGCCTCGCCACCGGCCGCCTCGCCGAGCACCTCGCCCATCGGGCCGTAGATCGCGGAGTGCCCGCAGTAGCGCGGCTCGGGCTGGGCGGCGCCGACCACGAAGCAGGTGTTCTCGATCGCCCGGGCCGCCAGCAGCGTGCGCCAGTGCTCGACCTTGCGGTCGCCCGGCAGCCAGGCGGCCGGCACGACGATCACGTCCGCGCCGGCGTCCACGAGCCGCCGCGCGAGCTCGGGGAAGCGCAGGTCGTAGCAGGTCATCAGGCCGACCTGCCATCCCGCGACCTCGACGACGACGGGGTCGGTCGCGCCGCCGGTGATGCGGTCGGACTCCCGATAGCCGAACGAGTCGTAGAGGTGGATCTTGCGGTACGTCGCCGTGCCGCTGCCGGCGGCGACGAGGGTGTTGAAGGGCCGGCCGGGATCGTCGGCGACCTCGAACATCCCGGCGACCGCGGTGCACGAGGCGGCGTCCGCCACGCGACCCAGCTCGCCGGCGAACGGACCGTCGACCTGCCTCGGCGAACCCGCTGACGTCCGAGCCCGCCTCCCCGAAGTCGCGCGCGAACGCCTCCGGGAAGACCACCAGGTCGGCGCCGGGCGTGACGCCCTCGGCGAGGCGGGCCCGGTTGGCGGCGGGGTCCAGCCCGCTCGCCCACTGGTGCACGCGGACCCGCAGCTGGTCGTTCATGGTGTCCAGACTAGGGCCCGCGCGTCGGTGGGCGAGGTGCGAGGAGCGCCAGCGGCGGCCTCGGCCCAGACTGCGAGACTGGCCGCATGGACCTCGACCTCGCGGCAGGCTTCTGCGGCGTGGTGCTCGCAGGCGGGACGGCCGCGCGGATGGACGGCATCGACAAGGCGGCCGTCGAGCTGCACGGCCGCACGCTGCTCGAGCTCGCGGTCGACGCGTTGCTCGACGCCGACGAGGTCGTGGTGGTCGCGCCGGAGAGCGTCCCGACCGAGCGGCCGGTCACCTTCGTCTGCGAGGACCCGCCGCGCGGCGGCCCGGTCGCCGGGCTCCTGACCGGGGTCGACGCCCTGCTGCGGAGGCCGACGCTGGTCGGCGTCGTCGCCGTGGACATGCCCCGCGTGACGCCCGCGACGTGGCGGCGGCTGCGTGAGGCCGCGGCCGGCCGGGACGGCGCGTTCCTCGTGGACGGCGACGGGCGGCGGCAGCTGGCCGGTGTGCTCGACGCGGCCCGGCTGGACGGCGTACGACCCGGGCTGGAGGGGCAGCACGGCATGGCGCTGCACCGGCTGCTGGCACCGCTGGACCTCGCCCTGGTGCCGGCGATCGGCGACGAGGCGGTCGACATCGACTCGTGGGCCGACCTGCGCGACCTGGGTGGGTGAGGGCGGCTGAGCCTTGCCGCGCGCCGGGTCGGTGCGAGAGATTGGGTCCGTGAACCTCCACGACTGGATCGATGAGCTCGCCGACGTGCTCGACGTCGAGACAGAGCTGGACGAAGGCCTGATCCTCGACCTGGCCCGGGTGGCAGCGCACGAGGTGCAGAAGACGGCGGCGCCGATCACGACGTACCTCCTCGGCTTCGCCGCCGGCGCCGGTGACCTCGACCCGGAGAAGATCGAGCGGCTGGCGGCCAAGGCGCAGGCCCTCGCGGAGAACTGGGACCGCCCGGCCGACGCCCCCGACCCCGACGACGTCGACGACGACGTGCCCGACGACTCGACGGTCGACCACTCCACCGACCGCTACGAGGACTGATCCCTTGCGCGCAGTCGTCGCTGCCGGCACCGGCGGCCCCGAGGTCCTGTCCGTGGGCGAGGTCGACGCACCGCGCCCGGGCGCCGGCGAGGTCGTCATCGAGGTCGTCGCCACGGCCGTGAACCGCGCCGACACCCTGCAGCGGCAGGGCTTCTACCCGCCCCCGCCCGGCGCCTCCGACACGATCGGCCTCGAGTGCAGCGGCCGGATCGCCGAGCTCGGCGACGGCGTCACGGGCTGGTCGGTCGGCGACGAGGTGTGCGCGCTGCTCGCGGGTGGTGGGTACGCCGCACGCGTGGCGGTGCCGGTCGGCCAGGTCATGCCGGTGCCGGGCGGCGTCTCCCTCGTCGAGGCGGCCTGCCTGCCCGAGGTCGCGGCGACCGTGTGGTCCAACGTGTTCATGACCGCGCACCTGCAGAAGGGCGAGCGCTTCCTCGTCCACGGCGGCGCCGGCGGGATCGGCACGATGGCGATCCAGCTCGCCGCCGCGCGCGGCGCGGAGGTGTTCACGACCGCCGGGTCGCCGGAGAAGCTCGAGCTGTGCCGCTCGCTCGGTGCCGCCCACGCGATCGACTACCACGACGAGGACTTCGTCGACGTGCTCACCGACGCCGGCGGCGCCGACGTCATCCTCGACAACATGGGCGCGAAGTACCTCGGGCGCAACGTCACCGCCCTGGCCACCGCCGGCCGGCTCGTGATCATCGGGATGCAGGGAGGGGCGAAGGGCGAGCTCGACATCAACGCCCTCCTCCGCAAGCGCGCGTCGGTCACCGCGACCTCGCTCCGCGCACGACCGGTGACGGAGAAGGCGGCCATCTGCTGCGGTGTCGTCGAGAACGTCTGGCCCCTCGTCGCCTCCGGCGCGATCCGGCCGATCGTCGAGACGACGATGCCCCTCGAGGACGTCGCCCGCGCCCACCAGCTGATGGAGGACGGGTCGCACTCCGGGAAGATCGTGCTGACCCTCTGACCGTCCCCGAGCGGTGGTCCACCCACGTTCCGCGGAGGTGGAGGGTGGCTCCGCCACCGCCCGCCCGCGTGTCGGCGTACGACTCACCCTCGAGCGGTGGTCCAACCCACGTTGCGACGGCCGCGGAAGGGTGGCTCGGCAGCCACCGCTCCGGCGGGCTCGGGAGCCCTGACTAGGGTTTGTGGCATGACCGAGCAGCAGCAGCCCGAGACCGGCGAGGCCCAGGGCGAGGACGTCGTCGTCGTGGTCGGGCCGGACGGCCAGCCGATCGGCACCATCCCCGCGAGCGCGCTTCCCGAGATGACCCAGGACTCCGGGGACGGCGAGGAGGGCGACGGCGAGCGCCACATCACCGAGCTGGTGGAGCAGCCCGCGAAGGTGATGCGGATCGGCAGCATGATCCGCCAGCTCCTCGAGGAGGTGAAGGCGGCGCCGCTCGACGAGGCCAGCCGCCAGCGCCTCAAGGAGATCCACGCGGCCTCGATCAAGGAGCTCGAGACGGGCCTCGCGCCGGAGCTCGTCGAGGAGCTCGACCGGCTCACGCTGCCCTTCACCGAGGACGGCACGCCGTCCGAGGGCGAGCTGCGGATCGCGCAGGCCCAGCTCGTCGGCTGGCTCGAGGGGCTCTTCCACGGCATCCAGACCGCGATCTACGCCCAGCAGGTCGCCTCCCGCGCCCAGCTCGAGCAGATCCGCCGCGCCCTCCCGATGGGCCAGGGCGGCCAGCACGGTCAGGGACAGCCGGTCGGGATGCCGAACATGCCCGGCGGCGAGCAGCCGCAGGACGAGTCCAACGGCCCCGCGAACGGCATGTACCTCTGACCCGTTGACGAGTCCGCAACCGCTCGGACAGTCCGCTGCACGACTTTGAGCGGACTACCCGGCCAGGCCCGGTAGTCCCGATCAGCGGGCTGCCGCGAGCGCCTCGGGACAGCCCGTGTGATGGGGACTATCGGGGTCAGGAGCGGGCGAGGCGGCGTACGACGAGCAGGCCGAGGAGGCCGACCAGCACGGCCGCGGCCCCCGGTGCGGCAGCCCGGGCGAAGCCCGCCGGCGCGGCGTCCTCCACCAGGGTCCGCTGGGCGGTCGGCGGCGGGGGCGGCTCGACCGCGGTGCCCGCGCCGAGGAGGTTCTCCACCTTGTCGATCTTCGCCGGGTTGGCGACGCTGGTGCCACCGCAGGCGTCGGCGGCGTACGGCGTCTCGGTGCCGCTCGCGAAGAAGACGTAGCCCGTGCCGACCCCGAGCTCGCCCAGGCCGCACGCGTCGCGGCCGCCGGCCGAGAGCACCTGCGTCTCCCGCTCGGGGGTGCCCTGGTAGGCGCGGGAGGCGGTGATGTCGTAGAGGAAGCCGTTGCCCTGCGCCTCGACCCGGTCGATGGTGCCGACGAAGATCAGGTCCGCCTGGGCGATCTGCTTCTCGAGGCCCGCCTGCTTGCAGGTGCAGTCGGCGGACGCCGGCGCGCTCACCGTGACGACCAGTCCCAGGCACGCCAGCAGCAGGGCAGCGGCAAGGCGGACGGCTCGCAACATGGCGGACAGCCTAGCGAGAGAGCCCGAAGAGGTCGGCCAGCACCACCGCGACTCCGTCCTCGTCGTTGCCGCGGCGCGAGGTGGTCGGCGAGGTCGCGCACGGACCCGTGCGCGTTGGCCATCGCGTAGGACGTGCCCGCCCACTCGAGCATCGGCAGGTCGTTGGGCATGTCACCGAAGGCGACGACGTCCTCGGCGCCCAGGCCCATCTCGGCGGCGACCCGGGCGAGCGTCGTGGCCTTGGTGACGCCGGCGGCGCTCATCTCGACCAGCGGCGACGGTCGACGACCAGGTCGTGGTCACCAGCTCGCCGACGGCCGCCTCGACCTGCCGCCAGTACGGCTCGGGCGATGCTCCGCGTGGACGGCGAGCAGCTTGACCACGCCGTCGACGAGGTCGACTCCACGCGCGCGGTCGGCACGTCCGTCACCGTCGTCGGAGTGGGGCAGGAAGTCGCGCTCGCGCGCCCAGCCGGAGGTCTTCTCGAGCGCGAAGATCGTCCCGGGACGGCCGCTGCGCAGGAGCTAGGCCACCTGCGTCCAGCACCTCGCGCGGCGATCGCGCTGACAGTCGCGCACCCGGCGCTCGGCGACGTCGTACACGATCCCGCCGTTGCTGCAGATCGCCAGGCCGTGGCCGCCCACGTCGGCCCACAGCTCCTCCATCCAGCGGATCGGGCGACCCGTGGTGAAGACGACGGGCACGCCGAGGCCGTCGAGCTCGTCGAGCACGGCGCGCGTGCGGGCGGTGACCGTCCCGTCGGAGTGGAGGAGGGTCCCGTCGAGGTCGGTCGCGACCAGGCGGGGCGTCACGGCGCGTCCAGCAGCGACAGGGTCACCGTCAGCTCGTCGCCCTCGCCGATGCCGGCAGCGACCCGGACGGCCTTCTTCACCGGCAGGGAGAAGCTGCCGGACCGGGAGTCGGGGAAGACACTCGTGTCCCACGCCTGCCCGGCGGCCTCGACGTGCACCCGCACGGACCCGAAGCCGCGCGGCTCGCCAGAGAGGTGTCGTACGTCCTCGGCCACCTCGGGCGGCAGGGTCACGAAGGACCACGCCCCGGCATCGTCCGACCTCTCACGCGCCGTCCAGCGCCACAGCGCCGCGGTGAAGGTGAACGAGTCCGCCATGGGTCAGGGCTGTCCGGGGGCGGGGAACCATCGCGACATCTCGACCGCCGCGCCCTCGTCGTGGACGGAGTCGGTCACGAAGTCCGCGGCAGCCTTCACCTCGTCGACGGCCTGCCCCATCGCCACGCCGCGACCGGCCCAGCGGAGCATCTCGATGTCGTTGCGACCGTCACCGATCGCGAGCACGTCGGCCGCGCCGAGGCCGCCGATCGCGTCGCAGACGTGCTGGAGGCCGGAGGCCTTGGAGACGCCGACGGGCGACAGGTCCATCCAGGCCGTCCAGCCGATGACGTAGTCGGTGCCGTGCAGCCCGAGCTTCGAGGCCAGCTCGATGAAGTCGTCGGCGGTGGCCTCGGGGTCACGGATGATCACGCGGCTGACCGGCTCGCCGACGATGTCGTCGACGTGGGTGATCAGCTGCTCGCCGTGGAGCTCACCCTCCGGGAAGACCCGGTTGACGCGGTAGCCACCGATCTCGCGCTCCTCGACCGCGACCAGGGCGTCGGGGTGGTGCTCCAGCACCATGGCGACCGCCGGAGCGGCGTCGAAGGTCTCCTCGTGGACGACCTCCATCGGCGGGTAGCGGAACACCACCGCGCCGTTGGACGCGACCACCCAGAGCCGGTCGGCGTCCTCGCGCGGGAGGTGCAGCAGGTCGGCGATCCGGGTCATCCCGTGCGGCGACCGGCCGCTCGACAGCACGATGTGGGCACCGGCGTCGAGCGCGCGGTGCACCGCGTCGTGGACCGGCGCCGTGATGGTCTCGTAGTCCTCGGCCTGCCCGTCGACCCACTTGAGCAGGGTGCCGTCGATGTCGAGCGCGACGACCCTGGGCTGCCACTCAGCCAACGGAGATCGGCTTCATCACGTCGAGGCCGCCCAGGTAGGGGCGCAGCGCCTGCGGCACGGTGACCGAGCCGTCCTCGTTCTGGTGGGTCTCGAGGATGGCCACGATCGCGCGGGTGACCGCGGTGAGGGTGCCGTTGAGGGTCGCCACCGGGGTCGTCGACCCGTCGACGCGGGTGCGGATGTCGAGACGACGGGCCTGGTAGTCCGTGCAGTTGGAGGTCGAGGTGAGCTCGCCCCAGCCGTTGCGGGTCGGGATCCACGCCTCGCAGTCGAACTTCCGCACGGCGCTCAGCCCGAGGTCGCCGGCGGCGGTGTCGATGATCCGGTAGCAGAGCTCGAGCTTGTCGAGGAACTCCTTCTCCCACTCCAGGAGCCTCTGGTGCTCGGCGTAGGACTCCTCGAGGGTCGTGTAGACGAACATCTCGACCTTGTCGAACCAGTGCACGCGCCAGATCCCGCGGGTGTCCTTGCCGTGCGAGCCGGCCTCCTTGCGGAAGCACGGGCTGAACGCGGCGTAGCGCAGCGGGAGCGCGCCGGCGTCGAGGATCTCGTCGGAGTGGAAGGCCGCCATCGGCACCTCGGAGGTGCCGACGAGGTAGAGGTCCTCGCCCTCGATCCGGTAGACGTCGTCGGCCGCCTGGCCGAGGAAGCCGGTGCCCTCCATCGCGCGGGGGCGTACGAGCGAGGGGGCCGCCGTCTGGATGAAGCCGTGCGCACGGGCCTGGTCCATCGCCATGTTGACGAGCGCCAGCTGGAGCTGGGCACCGATGCCGGTGAGGAAGTAGAAGCGCGAGCCCGACACCTTGGCGCCGCGCTCGAGGTCGAAGGCCCCCAGCAGCTGGCCGAGCTCGACGTGGTCGCGCGGCTCGAAGTCGAACTCGCGGGGCGTGCCGACCTGCTCGATGACGGTGTAGTCGTCCTCCAGGCCGGCGGGGGCGGCGTCGTCGGCGATGTTGGGGATCGCCCGGATCGCCTCGTCCCAGGCGGCCTCGGCGGCGGCGCGGGTGGCCTCGGCCTCCTTCACCCCGGCGGCGAGCTCCTTCACCTGGGCGAGCAGGGCCTGCTTCTCCTCGCCCTGCGCCTTCGCGACCAGCGCGCCGCTGGCCTTCTGCTCGGCGCGCTTCGACTCGAAGTCGGCGATCGCCTGCCGGCGCGCGGAGTCCGCGGCGAGCGCCGTGTCCACCACGTCGTCGGACAGCCGACGCTGGGCCTGGGCGGCACGGACGCGGTCGGGGTCGTCACGGAGGACGCGCGGGTCGATCATGCGGCAAGGCTATCCGTCCGGGCGTGGGGGACTCGACGGGGTTTGGGCATACTTCGCGGGTGACCCCCGCCTCCCGCAACCGCACCCTGGCCTGGGCCGTCCTCGCCGGTGTGCTCTTCGCCGTCCTGGCGTACCTCGTGTCCCAGGACCGCGCGCCCCTCGACTCCTTCGACGTCGAGGGCCGGGCGCTCGAGGACTGGGCGGACGACTACGCCGGGCTGGTGCACGTGCTGCGGGTGATCGAGGTCGCGTTCGGCACGATCGGGATGACGATCCTGACCGTCCTGCTCGCAGGCGGCCTGTTCCTCCGGCGCCAGCGCTGGGCGTCGCTCGTCGTCGTCGTGGTGATGATCGGTGACCTCGCTCGCGACGACCGGGCTCAAGAGGTGGCTCGGGCGCGACCGTCCGGACTGGCAGGACACCCTCGACCTGCACAGCAACTTCAGCTTCCCGTCGGGCCACGCCTCGTCCGTGGCGGCGTACTCCTGCCTGCTGATCATGCTGCTCGTGCTCTTCGTGCGCCGCGCCAACCTCCGGCGGCTCGGCATCACGCTCGTCGTGGTGTGGTGGCTCGTCGTCTGCGTCGACCGGATGATGCTCGGACGCCACTTCCCGACCGACGTCATCGGCGGCACGCTGCTGGCGCTCTTCGTCTTCCTCGCGACGATCGCCGTCGTCGACCCGCGCCCCCGCTCGACCGCCGCCAAGGCCGAGCCGCTGCCGGAGGTCTTCACCAACGAGCGTCGCCTCGCGGTGATCCTCAACCCGATCAAGGTCGAGGACGTCGGCCAGTTCCGCGCCGTCGTCGGCGCGATGGCCAAGGAGTCGGGCTGGTCCGAGCCGACCTGGCAGTACACGACGGTCGAGGACCCCGGCACCGGCATGGCCGAGAAGGCGGCCGTCTCCGGCGCCGACCTCGTGATCGTCTGCGGCGGCGACGGCACCGTGCGTGAGGCCTGCGCGCCGAGCTCGCCGGCACCGGCATCCCGGTGGGGATCATCCCCGCCGGCACCGGCAACCTGCTCGCCCGCAACCTCGACGTCCCGCTCTACCTCCGCTCGGCCATCGACGTGGCGCTCAACGGCCAGGACCGCGCGATCGACCTGGTGCGGGTCGGCGGCGACGGCATCGAGGACACCCACTTCATGGTGATGGCCGGGATGGGCTTCGACGCCGCGATCATGGAGGGCGTCAACGAGGAGATCAAGAAGAAGATCGGCTGGATCGCGTACGTCGTCTCCGGACTGCGCTCGCTGATGTTCCCCGCGATCAAGGTGGAGATCCAGATCGACGACGAGGAGCCCACGACCCACCGGGCCCGCACCGTCGTCGTCGGCAACGTCGGCTTCCTGCAGGCCGGGATGCCGCTGCTCCCCGACGCCACCATCGACGACGGCATCCTCGACGTCGTGATCATCCACCCGCGCCAGTTCCTGTCGTGGATCACCGTGGCCTCGCGGGTGCTGCGCAAGAGCACGATCGTCGACGAGACGCTCGACCGCCGCACCGGCTCGCGCGTCCGGGTCAAGGCCTCGGCGCCCACCCCGCGCCAGCTCGACGGCGACTCGATCGGCGAGGGCCGCGAGCTCTGGATGGAGTGCATCCACGGGCGGCTGCTGGTCCGCGTCCCCCGCTGAGCGGCGCCCGCCCCTCCTGTAACGCCGGGTTGCTGCGACTCCTACTGGGTTGCAGCACAGTGGGTAGTGCCACCAACCCGGCGTTACAGCGCGGGGCTCACGGCCGTGAAGCGGTAGCCCATTCCGGGCTCGGTCATGAAGAGCACCGGGTCGACGGGTCGGTCTCGAGCTTGCGCTCGGATGCTGGCCAGGTCGACGTGGAGGTAGTTGGTCTGGGTGTCGTACGCCGGACCCCACACCGCGGTCAGCAGCTCGGCCTGGCGCACGAGCCGACCGCGGTGACGCGCCAGCACGTCGACGATGCGCCACTCGGTCGGGGTCAGGTGGATCTCCTCGCTCGCCACGCGTCGCACGCGAGTCGGTGATGTCGGGGCGCGGCCGTCGACCTCGACCACGAGCTCCGGCTCCTCGCGCCCGACCCGGCGGGAGGTCGCGCGCACCCGGGCGAGGAGCTCCTCGATCGAGAACGGCTTGGTGATGAAGTCGTCGGCGCCGAGGTCGAGCGCCTCCACCTTGTCGTCGGACTCGGTGCGCGCGGACACGACGATCACCGGCACTTGGGTGAACGACCGCTGCGCGTGAGCACGGCGATCCCGTCGAGGTCGGGGAGGCCGAGGTCGAGCAGCACGACGTCGGGCATCCGCTCGTCGCGAGCTGCGGGCCGCCGGCCGTCACCCGCCGTCTCCACCTCGTAGTCGCGGGCGCGCAGGTTGATGGACAGCGTGCGGCGCATGGCGGGGTCGTCGTCGACGACGAGCACGAAGGT
>CAWCGM010000046.1:0-40687 GCA_963795095.1 uncultured Actinomycetota bacterium
CGTGCAACGCATCTGATCGGCGTCAGGAACGCGTCAAGACCGGCTCCCGGGCACCGCGCGGTGCTTCCATCGAAGGATGGACGCGTCAGCGGCACCCTGGTGGCAGACCCCGACGACGGCCAGGATCGTGGCCCTGACCGCCCCCTTCGTGCTCTGCGCACTGCTCCACGGGATGCGGGGGTCGGTCGCGCCGGCGAGCGCCGTGCTCGTCCTGGTGCTCGCGATCGTCGCGGTGGCCGCCACGGGTGACCGGGTCGCCGGCGTGCTGGCGGCGGCGTCCAGCGGGCTGTGGTTCGACGTGTTCCTCACCGAGCCCTACCTGCGGCTCGTGATCGAGGACCCCGACGACATCCAGGCCGCGGTGCTGCTGGTCCTGATCGGCCTGTCCGTCACCGAGATCGCGCTGTGGGGTCGTCGCCAGCAGGCGCAGGCCGCGCGACGCGCGGGCTACCTCGACGGCGCGTTGTCGGCCGCCGCGAGCGTCAGCGGGGGAGCAGCGGGTCCGGGCGTGGTGGTCGACGTCGTGGCGCGGCACATCGCCGACGTGCTCGGCGCCGACTCGTGCCGCTGGGTCGCCGGCCCGGTGCGCGACCGCCGGGTGGCGCTGCTCGACCACGAGGGTGTCCTCACGCAGAACGGTCACCACCGCGACGTCGACCGGACCGGCCTCCCGGTCGACGAGCTCGTCGCCGTGGAGGTGCGCCGCGCGACCCGGGTCGTCGGGCACTTCGAGGTCACCGCGGCCACCCGGGTCGTACGTCCCTCGCGCGAGCAGTGCCGCGTCGCGGTCCTCCTGGCCGACCAGGTCGCACCGCTCGTCGACGCCTGAGCGGCGTGCGCCACACGGGCGACAAGTGCCCGTCAACGGGCGCCAAGATCGCGTCAAGACCGGCTGGTCACGCGGGAGCCGGATCCACGCTGGTCCACATGAGTCTCTTGTCCAGCCTGCTCGTGGTCGCGGTGGTCCTCATCGCGCTCTACGTCCTCGCAGCACTGATCTTCCCGGAGCGTTTCTAGTGTCCGACACCCTCGGCGGTCTCCTCACGATCGCCCTCCTCGTCGCCCTGCTGGCGGCGGCCTACGTCCCGCTCGGCGACTACATGGCCCGGGTCTTCACGAGCACCTCGCACCTGCGGGTCGAGCGCGCCGTCTACCGGCTCAGCGGAGTCGACCCGGACGCCGAGCAGGGCGCGCGGTCGTACGCCACGGGCGTCGTCGGCTTCAGCCTGGTGAGCATCGTCGTCCTGATGGCGATCCAGCTCGGCCAGGCCGCACTGCCGATGGACCGCGACCTGCCGGGCGTCCCGTTCTGGATGTCCTTCAACACGGCCGTCTCCTTCGTCACCAACACCAACTGGCAGTCCTACGCCGGTGAGTCGACGCTGGGGTTCACCACGCAGATGGCCGGCCTCGCCGTGCAGAACTTCCTCTCCGCCGCGGTCGGCATCGCCGTCGCGGTGGCGCTGGTCCGTGGCTTCGTCCGCTCGCGCAGCGGTGCCCTCGGCAACTTCTGGGTCGACCTGACCCGCGGCACGATCCGGATCCTGCTGCCCCTGTCCTTCGTCGCCGCGCTCCTCCTCGTCGCCGGCGGCGTCGTGCAGAGCTTCGCCGACTCGACGATGTCGACGCTGGCCGGCCACGCGCAGGTGCTCACCGGCGGGCCGGTCGCCAGCCAGGAGGCCATCAAGGAGCTCGGCAACAACGGTGGCGGGTTCTTCAACGCCAACTCCGCCCACCCGTTCGAGAACCCCACGGCGATCACCAACTTCCTCGAGGTCTTCCTGATCCTCGTCCTCCCGGTCGCGCTCACCCGGACGCTGGGCACGATGCTCGGCAACCGTCGGCAGGGGCTGGCGATCCTCTCCGTGATGGGCGTGCTCTGGTCGGTCTCCCTCGCCGTCACGACCTGGGCGGAGGTCGGCGCACACTCGCCGGCCGCGCAGGCCGCGGGCGCCGCGATGGAGGGCAAGGAGACCCGCTTCGGCGAGTGGGCCTCCGCCCTCTTCGCGGTGGCCACGACCGGTACGTCGACGGGTGCGGTGAACGCCTCCCACGACTCCCTCACCGCCACCGGCGGCGGCACCGTCATGGTCAACATGATGCTGGGCGAGATCGTGCCCGGAGGCGTCGGTGCCGGGATCTACGGCATCCTCGTGATGGCGATCCTGGCGGTCTTCGTCGCCGGTCTGATGGTCGGCCGGACGCCCGAGCTGCTCGGCAAGAAGATCAGCGCGAAGCAGATGACCTACGTCGCCCTCTACACGCTCGCCACGCCGGCGCTCGTGCTCGTCGGCACCGGCGTCGCCATCGCCCGCGACTCGAGCGGCGACGCCATGGGCAACGCGGGCGGCCACGGGTTCTCCGAGGTGCTCTACGCGTTCACCTCGGCGGCCAACAACAACGGCAGCGCCTTCGGCGGCCTCACGGTCACCTCGGACTTCTTCCAGATCACCCTGGGGCTGGCCATGCTGGTCGGCCGCCTGCTGCCGATCGTCCTGGTGCTGCTGCTCGCCGGATCGCTGGCCGAGCAGGGCAAGGTCCCCGTGACCGCCGGCACCCTTCCCACCCACAAGCCCCTCTTCGTCGGGATGCTGGTCGGCGTCATCCTCATCATGACCGGCCTCACCTACTTCCCGGCGCTCGCCCTCGGACCGATTGCTGAGGCCCTCGCATGAGCACCACCACCACGCCCCGACCGGACGTCGCACTCGGCTCCGAGCACCAGGATCCGTACGCCGCGAGGCCGGCATGGGCCTCGGTCCTCGGTCCCAGGGCGCCCGGCAGCTGCCGGAGGCGCTCCGCAAGCTCGACCCGCGCCACATGTGGCGCTCGCCCGGTGATGTTCCTGGTGCTGCTCGGCTCGGTCGCGACCACCGTCGCGGCGGTCGCCGATCCCACCACCTTCACGATCTCGATCACCGCCTGGCTCTGGCTCACGGTCCTCTTCGGCAACCTCGCCGAGGCGGTCGCGGAGGGCCGCGGCAAGGCGCAGGCCGCTTCCCTGCGCGCCGCCCGCACCGACACCGTCGCCCGCCTGCTCGCCGACGACGGGTCCGAGTCCGAGGTGCCCGCGACCCGGCTGGTGGTCGGCGACCGGGTGGTCGTCGAGGCGGGCGAGGTCATCCCCGGCGACGGGGACATCGTGGAGGGCATCGCGTCCGTCGACGAGTCCGCGATCACGGGCGAGTCCGCCCCCGTCATCCGGGAGGCGGGCGGCGACCGCAGCGCCGTCACCGGCGGCACCCGCGTGCTGTCGGACCGCATCGTCGTCCGCATCACGGCGGCGGCCGGCGACACGTTCCTCGACAAGATGATCTCCCTCGTCGAGGGCACCTCGCGCCGCAAGACGCCCAACGAGATCGCCCTCTCGATCCTGCTCGCGAGCCTCACGCTCGTCTTCCTGGCAGCGGTCGCGACGCTGGCCCCGATGGCGGCGTACGCCGGCGCCCCGCAGGACGTCGTCGTGCTGGTCGCGCTGCTGGTCTGCCTGATCCCGACCACCATCGGCGCCCTGCTGTCGGCCATCGGCATCGCCGGGATGGACCGCCTGGTGCGGGTCAACGTGCTCGCGATGTCGGGCCGCGCGGTGGAGGCGGCCGGCGACGTCAGCACCCTGCTGCTCGACAAGACCGGCACCATCACCTACGGCAACCGCCAGGCCAGCCGCTTCGTGCCGGCGCCGGGCGTCGAGCAGGACGAGCTGCGCGACACCGCCCGGCTCTCCAGCCTGGCCGACCAGACCCCCGAGGGTCGCTCGATCGTCGACCTCGCGCTCACGCAGGGGGCCGACGACCGCGACCTGCCGCAGGGGGCGACCTTCGTGGAGTTCACCGCCCAGACCCGGATGTCCGGCGTCGACCTCGCCGACGGCACGGAGGTCCGCAAGGGCGCCGGGTCGGCGATCGCAGCCTGGCTCGGCGTCGAGCAGCCCGCCGAGGTGCACGCGATCGTCGAGGAGATCTCCCGCTCGGGAGGTACGCCGCTGGTGATCGGTCGCCGGGCCGCCGGCGGCGGTCAGGTGCTGGGCGTCATCCACCTGAAGGACGTCGTCAAGGCGGGGATGGCCGAGCGGTTCGCCGAGCTGCGCGCGATGGGCATCCGCACGGTGATGATCACCGGCGACAACGCCCTCACCGCGCAGGCGATCGCCGCGGAGGCAGGGGTCGACGACTTCCTCGCCGAGGCCACGCCCGAGGACAAGATGGCGTACATCCACCAGGAGCAGGAGGGCGGCCGGCTCGTCGCGATGACCGGCGACGGCACCAACGACGCCCCGGCGCTCGCCGCGGCCGACGTGGGCGTCGCCATGAACAGCGGCACGGCCGCCGCCAAGGAGGCCGGCAACATGGTCGACCTCGACTCCGACCCGACGAAGCTCATCGACATCGTCGAGATCGGCAAGCAGCTGCTCATCACGCGCGGGGCGCTGACGACGTTCTCCATCGCCAACGACGTCGCGAAGTACTTCGCGATCATCCCGGCGATGTTCGTCGTGGCCTACCCCTCGCTCGACAGGCTCAACGTGATGGGCCTCGCCACGCCGCAGTCGGCGATCCTCTCGGCGGTGATCTTCAACGCGCTCGTGATCGTGGCCCTGATCCCGCTGGCGCTGCGGGGCGTCCGCTTCCGCGCCGCCTCGGCGACGTCGGTCCTGCGACGCAACATCCTCGTGTTCGGCCTCGGCGGCATCGTCGTGCCGTTCGTCGGCATCAAGCTCATCGACCTGCTCGTCTCGACCATCCCAGGACTGGGCTCCTGAGAAAGGCATGATCACCGTGTTCACCGACCTCTTCCGCCAGTCCCTCGCCGGGCTGCGCCTCCTCCTCGTGATGACCGTCCTGCTCGGCGTCGGCTACCCGACCGCCGTGTGGGCCGCCGGCCAGGCCTTCGGTGACCGCGCCGACGGCTCGCCGGTGCGGCTCGACGGCCAGGTCGTCGGGTCGCGCCTGATCGGCCAGCAGTTCGAGGGCGACGAGTGGTTCCTCTCGCGGCCCTCCGCCAACGACTACGACACCCTCGCCTCCGCCCCCAGCAACCTGGGTCCGCTCAGCACCGACCTGATCGCCTCCATCGGGGAGCGCCGGGCCGAGGTGGCCGCCCGTGAGGGCGTCGAGGAGTCGGCGGTCCCCCCGGACGCCGTCACGGCGTCGGCCTCGGGGCTCGACCCGCACATCTCGCCGGCGTACGCCGCCCTCCAGGCACCGCGCGTCGCGGCCGCCAACGGCCTCTCGCTCGACGAGGTCCGGCGGCTCGTCGAGGAGCACACCGACGGCCGCGGCCTCGGGTTCCTCGGCGAGCCGGGGGTCAACGTGCTCGAGCTGAACCTCGCGGTCGCCACTGCTGGTGGAGACTGAGCGCATGCCTGTCCCCACCGACCGCGGACGGCTGCGGGTCTACCTCGGCGCGGCACCGGGCGTGGGCAAGACCTACGCCATGCTCGACGAGGGTCGCCGCCGCGCCGAGCGGGGCACCGACCTGGTGGTCGGCTACGTCGAGACCCACGGCCGGCCCAAGACCGAGCGCGCGCTCGAGGGGCTCGAGGTCGTGCCCCGCGCGCAGGTCGGCTACCGCGACACCGTCCAGGAGGAGATGGACCTCGAGGCCATCCTCGAGCGGCGCCCCGACGTGGTGCTCGTCGACGAGCTCGCCCACACCAACGTGCCGGGAAGCACCCACGAGAAGCGCTGGCAGGACGTCGAGGCCCTCCTCGACGCGGGCATCGAGGTCATCACCACCGTCAACATCCAGCACCTCGAGTCGCTCAACGACGTCACCGAGCAGGTGACCGGGGTCCGGCAGCGCGAGACGGTGCCGGACCACGTGGTGCGGGCCGCCGACCAGGTCGAGCTGGTCGACATGAGCCCGCAGGCGCTGCGGCGCCGGATGGCCCACGGCAACATCTACACCGCCGACAAGATCGACGCCGCGCTGTCGCGCTACTTCCGCGAGGGCAACCTCACGGCGCTCCGCGAGCTGGCGCTCCTGTGGCTCGCCGACCGCGTCGACGAGGGCCTCGACCGCTATCGCGACCAGCACGAGATCGACACCACGTGGGCGACCCGCGAGCGCGTCGTCGTACCCATCAGCGGTGGTCCCGAGTCGTCCACCCTGATGCGCCGGGCCTCCCGGATCGCGTCGAGGCGGTCGGGGGGTGAGTGGCAGGCGTTGTACGTCACGCGCCAGGACGGGCTCACCGGGACCTCGCCCGACCAGCTCGCCCGGTGGGCCGCGAAGGCCGACGAGCTCGGCGGCACCCTCCACACGGTCGTCGGCGACGACCCCGCCGACGCGATCCTGGCCTTCGCCCGCGCCGAGAACGCCACCCAGGTCGTCATCGGCGCCAGCCGCCGGGGCCGCGTCTCCACCCTGCTGCGGCCGGGGGTGGGCGAGCGGGTCGTCAGCGGGTCGGGCGACATCGACGTCCACATCGTCACCCACGACTACGCCCGGCGCGCGTCGCGGCGACCGTCGGTCGACAACCTCGGCCGGGCGCGTCGGCTGGCCGGGCTCGTCTTCGGCCTGGTGGCGCCGGCGCTGCTGAGCCTCGCCCTCTACGCCACCGCCGACCTCCACGGGCTGCCGATCGAGGCGATGTCGCTGATGGTGGTCGTGGTGGTGACGGCCCTGATCGGCGGGCTCGCGCCGGCCGTCGTGTCGGCCCTCGCGAGCGCCCTGCTGCTCAACTACCTCTTCACGCCACCGCTCTACACGCTCACGATCGCCGAGCCCGAGAACGTCGTCACCATCGCGATCTTCGTCGCCGTCGGGATCGCCGTCGCGACGGTCGTCGACAACGCGGCACGCCGCACGGCCCAGGCCCGCGCGGCGCGCGCCGAGGCCGACGCCCTGACCGTGCTCGCGCACAGCCTGCTCACCACGACCGACGACACCGCGGGGCTGCTCTCGTCGGCCTGCCGGCTCTTCAACGCCACGGGAGCGGCGGTCGTCCGGCGCGACGACTCCGGGGTGGAGACGGTGGTCGCGAGCTGCGGCACTCCACCGGTCTCCGTCGAGCGCGCCGACATGGCGGCGGCGATCGACGGGCGCAACACCCTCGTGCTCTCGGGTGCGACGCTGCCCGCGTCCGAGCGCGGGCTGCTCAACGCCTACGCCGCCTACGCCAAGGTCATGGCCGAGCGTCGGCTCGCGACGGTCGCCGAGGTCGAGCGGCTGCGCCTCAAGGAGGCCGACCGCACCCGCACGGCGCTGCTCGCAGCCGTGTCGCACGACCTCCGCAACCCGCTCGCCGCGGCCAAGGTCGCGGTTGCCAGCCTGCGTGCCACCGACGTGACCTTCTCGCCGGAGGACGAGGCGGAGCTCCTCGCGACCATCGAGGAGTCGACCGACCGGCTGAGCGCCCTCGTGGCCAACCTGCTGGACATGAGCCGGATCAACACGGGCTCCGTCCGGCCCCTGCTGACCGAGGTCGACCTCGCGCCCGCGGTCCGCCAGAGCATCGCCCCGCTGGCGGGCGGCGAGCGCATCGACGTGGCGCTCGACCACGACCTCGTGGTGGTCGCGGACGCCGGCATGCTCGACCGCGTCGTGGCCAACATCTGCGAGAACGCGCTGAAGTACACGCCCGCCTCGGCGCACGTACGCATCGACGCCACGACGGCCGCGGACCGCGTGGTGCTCCGGATCGCCGACACCGGCCCGGGGGTGAAGGACCACGACCAGGAGCGGCTCTTCGCGCCGTTCCAGCGGCTCGGCGACGTCCCGCAGCAGGACGGCGTCGGGCTCGGCCTCGCCGTGGCGCACGGCCTGACCGAGGCGATGGGTGGGACGATCGCGACCGAGGAGACGCCCGGTGGCGGACTGACGTTCGTGCTGGAGCTCCCCACCCAGCTGCCACCGCCGACCGAGCAGAGTGAGGCACCGTGACCTTCGTGCTCGTCGTGGACGACGACCCCGCCATGCGGCGCACCCTGTCCATCAACCTGCGGGCCCGCGACTACGACGTCGAGACGGCGGGCGACGGCCGCTCCGCCCTGCAGATCGTCGACGAGCGGATGCCCGACGTGGTGCTGCTCGACCTCGGGCTGCCCGACCTCGACGGCATCGCCGTGCTCACGCAGCTGCGGTCGTTCACGCAGGTGCCGGTGATCGTCGTGTCCGCGCGCACCGAGTCCGACGACAAGGTCGAGGCGCTCGACCTCGGCGCCGACGACTTCATCACCAAGCCCTTCTCGATCGAGGAGCTCCTCGCCCGGGTGCGGGCCACGTCGCGCCGCGCCGGTCGGGAGGAGCCCGACCTCGTCGTCGAGGTCGGCGGCCTGCGGCTCGACGTCACCGACTCGCGCGCCACCCGCGGCGAGGGCGAGATCCACCTGACCCCGATCGAGTGGCGGATCGTCGAGGTGCTGGCCCGGCACCGCGGTCGCCTCGTGCGCCAGGCCGACCTGCTGACCGCCGTGTGGGGTCCGGCGTACGACACCCAGACCAACTACCTGCGGGTCCACATGGCCAGCATCCGCCGCAAGCTCGAGGTGGATCCCGCCAACCCGGTGCTCTTCGTGACGGAGCCCGGGATGGGCTACCGCTTCCTGGCCTGAGCCCCGCGCTGTAACGCCGGGTTAGTGGCACTACCCACTGTGCTGCAACCCAGTAGGAGTCGCAGCTAACCCGGCGTTACAGGAGGGTCGGGCGGCCGATCAGCGGGGGACGCGGACCAGCAGTCGCCCGTGGATGCACTCCATCCAGAGCTCGCGGCCCTCGCCGATCGAGTCGCCGTCGAGCTGGCGCGGGGTGGGCGCCGAGGCCTTGACCCGGACGCGCGAGCCGGTGCGGCGGTCGAGCGTCTCGTCGACGATCGTGCTCTTGCGCAGCACCCGCGAGGCCACGGTGATCCACGACAGGAACTGGCGCGGGTGGATGATCACGACGTCGAGGATGCCGTCGTCGATGGTGGCGTCGGGGAGCAGCGGCATCCCGGCCTGCAGGAAGCCGACGTTGCCGACGACGACGGTGCGGGCCCGGTGGGTCGTGGGCTCCTCGTCGTCGATCTGGATCTCCACCTTGATCGCGGGGAACATCAGCGACCGCAGTCCGGAGACGACGTACGCGATCCAGCCGATCTTCTTCTTGATCTCCTCGTTGACGCCCTCCATGATCGCGGCGTCGAAGCCCATCCCGGCCATCACCATGAAGTGGGTGTCGTCGATGCCGTCGCCGCCGACCCGCACCAGGTCGATCGCGCGGTCCTGGCCGTTGAGCGCCACGTCGATGGCCGAGCGGAGGTAGAGCGGGACGTCGAGGTTGCGGGCCAGCAGGTTGCCGGTGCCGGCGGGGATGATCCCGACCGGGATGCCCGTGCCGGCGAGCTCCGCGCAGACCTCACGCACCGTGCCGTCGCCGCCGCAGACGATCACGAGGTCGGCGCCGGAGACGGCGGCCTTCTCGGCCATGCCGGTGCCGGGGTCCTCGACCGTCGTGTACTGCCAGGTCGGCTCGGACCAGCCCGACTCCTTGGCCATCGCGCCCACCACGGCGCGGAACTGGCCGACGTCCTCGACCTTGATGGGGTTGAGGATCACCGCGAGCTTCCGCTCGGAGGCGTACACGACCGGCAGCGGCTCGGCTCCCGCCGCGGTCGAGCGTGGTCTCGGGTCGATGAGGGCGAGGGTGAGCAGGAAGACCGCCAGCGCGAGCAGCGAGCCGCCGATCACGTCGGTGGGGTAGTGGCGCCCGAGCAGCATCCGGTCGAAGCAGACCACCAGCCACACGACCACCGCCACGCCGATCCCGAAGCGGCGCACGCTCCCGCGTCGTACGAACAGCACGAGCAGCATCACCACGATCGCGCAGTACGCCGCGACGGAGGACGCGTGGCCGGACGGGAAGCTGTAGGAGACGAGGGAGGAGAGGGTGTCCTGCCACTCTGGCCGGTCGCGTCGCAGCGTCGTCTTCAGCAACGTCGTCAGCAGCGAGGTCACGGTCATCACCACGACCGTGAAGAGCGCCGCCCAGCGCTGGCGCTTCAGCAGGAGGCCGGCGGCGAGCCCGACGGTGAGGACCGTCATCCCGATGGTGCCGAAGGCCAGCTCGATCAGGCGCAGCACGTGGATGAGCGAGGCGTGGTCGTCGGCCCAGTCCTCCAGGCGGCGACCCTCGATGTCGAACGTGTCCAACGGCACCCGGTCCTGGCTCACCAGGTAGGCGAGACCGGCGAACAGGGCAGCGGCGATGCCGCCGCCGATCAGGCTGCGGGTCCGGGAGGTGCGGGTCACCCGCGAAGTATGCCCAAACCCCGTCGAGTCCCCCACGCCCGGACGGATAGCCTTGCCGCATGATCGACCCCCGCGTCCTCCGCGACGACCCCGACCGCGTCCGTGCCGCCCAGGCCCAGCGCCGGCTGTCCGACGACGTGGTGGACACGGCGCTCGCCGCGGACTCCGCGCGCCGGCAGGCGATCGCCGACTTCGAGTCGAAGCGCGCCGAGCAGAAGGCCAGCGGCGCGCTGGTCGCGAAGGCGCAGGGCGAGGAGAAGCAGGCCCTGCTCGCGCAGGTGAAGGAGCTCGCCGCCGGGGTGAAGGAGGCCGAGGCCACCCGCGCCGCCGCCGAGGCCGCCTGGGACGAGGCGATCCGGGCGATCCCCAACATCGCCGACGACGCCGCCCCCGCCGGCCTGGAGGACGACTACACCGTCATCGAGCAGGTCGGCACGCCCCGCGAGTTCGACTTCGAGCCGCGCGACCACGTCGAGCTCGGCCAGCTGCTGGGGGCCTTCGACCTCGAGCGCGGCGCCAAGGTGTCGGGCTCGCGCTTCTACTTCCTCACCGGCATCGGTGCCCAGCTCCAGCTGGCGCTCGTCAACATGGCGATGGACCAGGCCCGTGCACACGGCTTCGTCCAGACGGCGGCCCCCTCGCTCGTACGCCCCCGCGCGATGGAGGGCACCGGCTTCCTCGGCCAGGCGGCCGACGACGTCTACCGGATCGAGGGCGAGGACCTCTACCTCGTCGGCACCTCCGAGGTGCCGATGGCGGCCTTCCACTCCGACGAGATCCTCGACGCCGGCGCGCTCCCGCTGCGCTACGCCGCGTTCAGCCCGTGCTTCCGCAAGGAGGCCGGCTCGCACGGCAAGGACACCCGCGGGATCTGGCGCGTGCACTGGTTCGACAAGGTCGAGATGTTCGTCTACACGACGCTCGAGGAGTCCTACGCCGAGCACCAGCGGCTCCTGGAGTGGGAGAAGGAGTTCCTCGACAAGCTCGAGCTCTGCTACCGGATCATCGACACCGCCGCCGGCGACCTCGGGCTGAGCGCCGTGCGGAAGTTCGACTGCGAGGCGTGGATCCCGACCCGCAACGGCTGGGGCGAGCTCACCTCGACCTCCAACTGCACGGACTACCAGGCCCGTCGCCTCGACATCCGCACCCGCGTCGACGGGTCGACCACCCCGGTCGCGACCCTCAACGGCACCCTCACCGCGGTCACCCGCGCGATCGTGGCCATCCTCGAGACCCACCAGAACGAGGACGGCTCGGTCACCGTGCCGCAGGCGCTGCGCCCCTACCTGGGCGGCCTCGACGTGATGAAGCCGATCTCCGTTGGCTGAGTGGCAGCCCAAGGTCGTCGCGCTCGACATCGACGGCACCCTGCTCAAGTGGGTCGACGGGCAGGCCGAGGACTACGAGACCATCACCGAGCCCGTCCACGACGCGGTGCACCGCGCGCTCGATGCCGGCGCCCACATCGTGCTGTCGAGCGGCCGGTCGCCGCACGGGATGACCCGGATCGCCGACCTGCTGCACATCCCGCGCGAGGACGCCGACCGGCTCTGGGTGGTCGCGTCCAACGGCGCGGTGGTGTTCCGCTACCCGCCGATGGAGGTCGTGCACGAGGAGACCTTCGACGCCGCTCCGGCGGTCGCCATGGTGCTGGAGCACCACCCCGACGCCCTGGTCGCGGTCGAGGAGCGCGAGATCGGTGGCTACCGCGTCAACCGGGTCTTCCCGGAGGGTGAGCTCCACGGCGAGCAGCTGATCACCCACGTCGACGACATCGTCGGCGAGCCGGTCAGCCGCGTGATCATCCGTGACCCCGAGGCCACCGCCGACGACTTCATCGAGCTGGCCTCGAAGCTCGGACTGCACGGCACCGACTACGTCATCGGCTGGACGGCCTGGATGGACCTGTCGCCCGTCGGGGTCTCCAAGGCCTCCGGCCTCCAGCACGTCTGCGACACGATCGGCGGCCTCGGCGCGGCCGACGTGCTCGCGATCGGTGACGGTCGCAACGACATCGAGATGCTCCGCTGGGCCGGTCGCGGCGTGGCCATGGGGCAGGCCGTCGACGAGGTGAAGGCTGCCGCGGACTTCGTGACGGACTCCGTCCACGACGAGGGCGCGGCGGTCGAGATGTCGCGATGGTTCCCCGCCCCCGGACAGCCCTGACCCATGGCGGACTCGTTCACCTTCACCGCGGCGCTGTGGCGCTGGACGGCGCGTGAGAGGTCGGACGATGCCGGGGCGTGGTCCTTCGTGACCCTGCCGCCCGAGGTGGCCGAGGACGTACGACACCTCTCTGGCGAGCCGCGCGGCTTCGGGTCCGTGCGGGTGCACGTCGAGGCGGCCGGGCAGGCGTGGGACACGAGTGTCTTCCCCGACGCCCGGTCCGGCAGCTTCTCCCTGCCGGTGAAGAAGGCCGTCCGGGTCGCTGCCGGCGTCGGCGAGGGCGACGAGCTGACGGTGACCCTGTCGCTGCGGGACGCGCCGTGACGCCTCGCCTGGTCGCGACCGACCTCGACGGGACGCTCCTCCACCCCGACGGGACGGTCACGGCCCGCACGCGCGCCGTGCTCGACGAGCTCGACGGCCTCGGCGTGCCCGTCGTCTTCACCACGGGTCGCCCGATCCGCTGGATGGAGGAGCTGTGGGCCGACGTCGGCGGCCACGGCCTGGCGATCTGCAGCAACGGCGGGATCGTGTACGACGTCGCCGAGCGCCGGGTGCGCGACTTCAGCGCGGTGCCGCGCGAGGTGCGGGATGCAGGTGGCCGAGCTGGTGCGAGCGGCCGTCCCGGGGACGACGTTCGCGATCGAGCACACCTCCGGCTGGGCGAGCGAGGGCGACTTCCCGCACCACCCCGACGACAGGGAGACGCTCCGGCAGGGCGCGTGGGAGTCGATCTACGTCGACGACGTGGTGAAGGTCCTCGCCGTCCACCGCGAGCTCGAGCCGGAGGACTTCTGGCGGCAGGTGCGAGGCGGCGGTCGGGGAGCTGGTGACCACCACCTGGTCGTCGACCTTCGCCCTCGTCGAGATCAGCGCCGCGGGCGTCACCAAGGCCACGACGCTCGCCCGGGTCGCCGCCGAGATGGGCCTGGGCGCCGAGGACGTCGTCGCCTTCGGTGACATGCCCAACGACCTCCCGATGCTCGAGTGGGCGGGCACGTCCTACGCGATGGCCAACGCGCACGGGTCCGTGCGCGACCTCGCCGACCACCTCGCGCCGCGCAACGACGAGGACGGAGTCGCGGTGGTGCTCGCCGACCTCTTCGGCCTCTCTCGCTAGTCTGTCCGCCATGTTGCGAGCCGTCCGCCTTGCCGCCGCCCTGCTGCTGGCGTGCCTGGGTCTGGTCGTCACGGTGAGCGCGCCCGCGTCCGCCGACTGCACCTGCAAGCAGGCGGGCTTCGAGAAGCAGGTCGCCCAGGCGGACCTGATCTTCGTCGGCACCGTCGACCGGGTCGAGGCGCAGGGCAACGGCTTCCTCTACGACATCACCGCCTCCCGCGCCTACCAGGGCACCCCCGAGCGGGAGACGCAGGTGCTCTCGGCCGGCGGCCGCGACGCGTGCGGCCTGGGCGAGCTCGGGGTCGGCACGGGCTACGTCTTCTTCGTGAGCGGCACCGAGACGCCGTACGCCGCCGACGCCTGTGGTGGCACCAGCGTCGCCAACCCGGCGAAGATCGACAAGGTCGAGAACCTCCTCGGCGCGGGCACCGCGGTCGAGCCGCCCCCACCGCCGACCGCCCAGCGGACCCTGGTGGAGGACGCCGCGCCGGCGGGCTTCGCCCGGGCTGCCGCACCGGGGGCCGCGGCCGTGCTGGTCGGCCTCCTCGGCCTGCTCGTCGTACGCCGCCTCGCTCGCGCCTGACCCCGGATAGTCCCCATCGAACGGGCTGTGCCGAGGCGCTCGCGACAGCCCATCTGATCGGAACTACCCGGGCGACTACGTCAACGGGTCAGAGGTACATGCCGTTCGCGGGGCCGTTGGACTCGTCCGGCGACTGCTCGCCGCCGGGCATGTTCGGCATCCCGACCGGCTGTCCCTGACCGTGCTGGCCGCCCTGGCCCATCGGGAGGGCGCGGCGGATCTGCTCGAGCTGGGCGCGGGAGGCGACCTGCTGGGCGTAGATCGCGGTCTGGATGCCGTGGAAGAGCCCCTCGAGCCAGCCGACGAGCTGGGCCTGCGCGATCCGCAGCTCGCCCTCGGACGGCGTGCCGTCCTCGGTGAAGGGCAGCGTGAGCCGGTCGAGCTCCTCGACGAGCTCGGGCGCGAGGCCCGTCTCGAGCTCCTTGATCGAGGCCGCGTGGATCTCCTTGAGGCGCTGGCGGCTGGCCTCGTCGAGCGGCGCCGCCTTCACCTCCTCGAGGAGCTGGCGGATCATGCTGCCGATCCGCATCACCTTGGCGGGCTGCTCCACCAGCTCGGTGATGTGGCGCTCGCCGTCGCCCTCCTCGCCGTCCCCGGACTCCTGGGTCATGTCGGGGAGCGCGCTCGCGGGGATGGTGCCGATCGGCTGGCCGTCCGGCCCGACCACGACGACGACGTCCTCGCCCTGGGCCTCGCCGGTCTGGGGCTGCTGCTGCTCGGTCATGCCACAAACCCTAGTTCGAGGTCCCGAGCCCGCGCCGAGCGGTGCGTGAGGAGTATTTCGATGGCCCGGGCTCCTCCTCACTCACCACCCGCGGCGCACCGTACGAGCGGTGGCCGAGGAGTATCCGGCGACCGAACAATCCCCCTCACTCACCGCCGTTCAGCGGTGGTGGAGCCACCTTCCTCGCTGGGAGTGTGTGGGTGGACCACCGCTCGGGGGCGAGTCGTACGCCGACACGCGGCCGGGCGGTGGCAGAGCCACCATCGAGGCCAGCGGAACGTGGGTGGACCACCGCTCGGGGGCGGTCAGAGGGTCAGCACGATCTTCCCGGAGTGCGACCCGTCCTCCATCATCTGGTGCGCTCGGGCGACGTCCTCGAGGGGCATCGTCGTCTCGACGATCGGCCGGATCGCGCCGGAGGCGACGAGGGGCCAGACGTTCTCGACGACACCGCAGCAGATGGCCGCCTTCTCCGACACCGGTCGTGCCCGGAGCGAGGTCGCGGTGACCGACGCGCGCTTGCGGAGGAGGGCGTTGATGTCGAGCTCGCCCTTCGCCCCTCCCTGCATCCCGATGATCACGAGCCGGCCGGCGGTGGCAAGGGCGGTGACGTTGCGGCCGAGGTACTTCGCGCCCATGTTGTCGAGGATGACGTCGGCGCCGCCGGCGTCGGTGAGCACGCCGACGAAGTCCTCGTCGTGGTAGTCGATCGCGTGGGCGGCACCGAGCGAGCGGCACAGCTCGAGCTTCTCCGGCGACCCGGCGGTCGTGAACACCTCCGCGCCGCGCGCGGCGGCGAGCTGGATCGCCATCGTGCCGATCCCGCCGGCGCCGCCGTGGACGAGGAAGCGCTCGCCCTTCTGCAGGTGCGCGGTCATGAACACGTTGGACCACACGGTCGCCGCGACCTCGGGCAGGCAGGCCGCCTCGACGAGGGAGACGCCGCCCGGCACCGGCATGACCTGGCCGACCGGCACCGCCACGCGTGCGGCGTACCCGCCACCCGCGAGCAGTGCGCACACCTCGTCGCCGACCGACCAGCCCGTGACGCCCTCGCCGAGCTCGGCGATCCGGCCGCTGCACTCGAGGCCGATCGTGTCGGAGGCGCCGGGCGGGGGCGGGTAGAAGCCCTGCCGCTGCAGGGTGTCGGCGCGGTTCACGGCCGTCGCGACGACCTCGATGACGACCTCGCCGGCGCCCGGGCGCGGTGCGTCGACCTCGCCCACGGACAGGACCTCGGGGCCGCCGGTGCCGGCAGCGACGACTGCGCGCAAGGGGTCAGTCCTCGTAGCGGTCGGTGGAGTGGTCGACCGTCGAGTCGTCGGGCACGTCGTCGTCGACGTCGTCGGGGTCGGGCGCATCGGCCGGGCGGTCCCAGTTCTCCGCGAGGGCCTGCGCCTTGGCCGCCAGTCGCTCGATCTTCTCCGGGTCGAGGTCACCGGCGCCGGCGGCGAAGCCGAGGAGGTACGTCGTGATCGGCGCCGCGGTCTTCTGCACCTCGTGCGCTGCCACCCGGGCCAGGTCGAGGATCAGGGCCTCGTCCAGCTCTGTCTCGACGTCGAGCACGTCGGCGAGCTCATCGATCCAGTCGTGGAGGTTCACGGATCCAATCTCTCGCACCGACCCGGCGCGCGGCAAGGCTCAGCCGGCCCTCACCCACCCAGGTCGCGCAGGTCGGCCCACGAGTCGATGTCGACCGCCTCGTCGCCGATCGCCGGCACCAGGGCGAGGTCCAGCGGCGCCAGCAGCCGGTGCAGCGCCATGCCGTGCTGCCCCTCCAGCCCGGGTCGTACGCCGTCCAGCCGGGCCGCGTCGAGCACACCGGCCAGCTGCCGCCGCCCGTCGCCGTCCACGAGGAACGCACCGTCCCGGCCGGCCGCGGCCTCGCGCAGCCGCCGCCACGTCGCGGGCGTCATGCGGGGCATGTCCACGGCGACGACGCCGACGAGCGTCGGCCTGCGCAGCAGGGCGTCGACCCCGGTCAGGAGCCCGGCGACCGGGCCGCCGCGCGGCGGGTCCTCGCAGACGAAGGTGACCGGCCGCTCGGTCGGGACGCTCGCCGGCGCGACCACCACGACCTCGTCGGCGTCGAGGAACGCGTCGACCGCGAGCTCCAGCAGCGTCCGGCCGTGCAGCTCGACGGCGGCCTTGTCGATGCCGTCCATCCGGGCGGCCGTCCCGCCTGCGAGCACCACGCCGCAGAAGCCCCCCGCGCGCTCGTCCATGGGGGCATCCTCCCAGTCGGAGGTTTCGAGGCTCGTCGCTGGCGCTCCTCGCACCTCAACCACCGATGCGCGGGGCCCTAGTCTGGACACCATGGGTGACCAGCTGCGGGTCCGCGTGCACCAGTGGGCGAGCGGGCTCGATCCCGCCGCCAACCGTGCCCGCCTCGCCGAGGGCGTCACGCCCGGTGCCGACCTGGTGGTCTTCCCGGAGGCGTTCGCGCGTGACTTCGGGGAGGCGGGCTCGGACGTCAGCGAGTTCGCCGAGGCGGTCGACGGTCCGTTCGCCGGCGAGCTGGGTCGCGTGGCGGACGCCGCCTCGTGCACCGCGGTCGCGGGGATGTTCGAGGTCGCCGACGATCCCGGGCCGGCCCTTCAACACGCTCGTCGCCGCAGGCAGCGGCACGGCGACGTACCGCAAGATCCACCTCTACGACTCGTTCGGCTATCGGGAGTCCGACCGCATCACCGGCGGTGCGACCGACCCCGTCGTCGTCGAGGTCGCGGGATGGCAGGTCGGCCTGATGACCTGCTACGACCTGCGCTTCCCCGAGCTCGCGCGGCGGCTCGTGGACGCCGGCGCGGACGTGATCGTCGTGCCCGCCGCCTGGCTGCCGGGCGACCGCAAGGTCGAGCACTGGCGCACGCTGCTGGCGGCCCGGGCGATCGAGAACACCTGCTTCGTGGTCGGCGCCGCCCAGCCCGAGCCGCGCTACTGCGGGCACTCCGCGATCTACGGCCCGATGGGCGAGGTGCTCGGCGAGGCGGCCGGTGGCGAGGCGACGTTCGAGGCGGTCCTCGACCGCGGCGACCTCGACGCGACCCGTCGCACCAACCCGTCCCTGGCCAACCGACGGCTGTAACCTCCTCCGACGTGCCGACCCCCTCCTCCGACAGCCCCCGCGGGTCCGCCCGCGGCAAGCGGGCCGCGGAGCGACCGCCGTCGCGTCTGCGCAGGCGTCGCGAGGCCGAGCCGACGGCACCGCCGCCCCGTCAGGAGGCGGTCGAGCCGGTCAGGACGACCACGCCCACCGCGCCCACCGCGCCCGCCGAGCCGCTCGAGGTGGCCTCGCCGGGGCCGGTGCCGCCGCCCGAGGGCCCGCGCACGGTGCTGCTGGCCTTCTGGTTCGTGGTGCTCCTGGTCGGCGCCGCCGCACTGGGTGCCTCCGCGGTCACCGGGATCCTCGGTCACGAACCGACGGTCGAGGGCTTCACGCTCCCGGGCTGGCTCGACGGCGCCGGGGCGGTCGCCGTGGTGACCGCCCTGTCCTGGCTCCTCGCGACCCGCACCGCAGGACGTGCCCTGATCTCGGCCGGCCTCGCCCTCGCGCTCGGCGTCGCGAGCCTCCTCGTCGGCGGCCGGGTGCTGCCCACCGGCGCGGCCGTGATGACCTGCGTCGTCGGCAGCGTGTACGCCGTGATGGTGACGGTGCCGGCGGTCACCTGGCTGAAGGCCGTCCGCGAGACCCTCGTCGCCACCCTCGTCGCGGCCGTGACCGCCTTCGCGGCCGTCGGCTTCGAGCCCACGGTCGCCGCGGAGCGCTTCGACATCGCGGCGCTGCTGCTGGCGCTGGGGCTCGTCTTCACGATCGTCTACCGGCTCGGAGCGGGCCTCCACGGCCTCGGCCGGCGCGGGCTCGTCATCGTCGCGATCGGGCTCGCCGTCCTCGTCGCGACCCTGGCGTACGCCGAGCTGCTGCGCCGCTACGGAGCCCAGACCTTCGTGTCGTCGGTGCTCGACTTCGCCGACGAGACCTCCGAGCGGATCGGCGCCTTCCCGCGCCCGCTCGTCGTGCTGCTCGGCATCCCGGCCCTCGTCTGGGGCACCCACGTGCGTGCCCGTCGGCGCCAGGGATGGTGGGTGTGCGCCTTCGGCGTCGCCGCGACCGTGCCGATCGCGTCGGGCCTGATGGCGGCGGACACCTCCTACGCCGAGGCCGGCCTGCGGGTGGCGTACTCCCTCGTGCTGGGCCTGCTCCTCGGGTACCTCGTCATCCGGGTCGACCTGGCGCTCACCGGGCCGAAGGGCCGCGGGGGCCGTCGCGCCGAGGAGGCCGGGCCGCACCGCCCGGAGCCGAGCCGCCTCGCCGAGCTGTGAGGCCCTCGAGGTCCGGGGATCAGCGGGTACGGCCGGGTAACCGCTAGCGTCGGGCGCATGGCCCGCAACACCTCCCTCGAGATCGTGTCCGAGCTCGTCGCCAACGTGCTGACGATCGAGGTCGCCGAGGGCGACCGCGTCGAGGCCGGTGACACCGTGGTGCTGCTGGAGTCGATGAAGATGGAGATCCCGATGCTCGCCGAGCGGGCGGGGACGGTCACCGCGATCAAGGTGACGGTCGGCGACGTGGTGCAGGACGGCGACGTCCTGGTCGTCCTGGACTGAGCCCTCCCCACGGGTGGGACTGAGCCCTACGCTCCTGCCATGACTCCCGAGCGCGCCCGGCGCGTGCACCTGGTCGTGGCGGTCGTCGCGTGGTTCGCGGTGGTGTTCCAGCTGGTGCTCTCGATCACCGGCGCGGCCGTCCTGGTCGACACCGACCCGCCGGGACTGGCTGCGCGGGTCTACCGCTACTTCGCCTACTTCACGATCCAGAGCAACATCCTCGTCGCGGTCGTCTCGACGGTGCTGGCCCGTGACCCGCTGCTCGACCGGCCCGCCTGGCGGGTGGTGCGGCTGGCCGGCATCGTCGGGATCACCGTGACCGGGCTCGTGCACTTCTTCCTGCTCCGGCCCCTGCTCGACCTCGACGGCGCCAACTGGGTGGCCGACAAGCTGCTGCACATGGTGGTCCCGGTGCTCGCGGTCGCGGCCTGGGCGTGGGTGGGACCCCGTCCGAGGTTCACCTGGCGCGAGGCGGCGTACGCCCTCGTCTGGCCGCTGGCGTGGCTGGCGTGGACGCTCGTCGTGGGTCAGGTGGATGGGTGGGTGCCCTACCCGTTCCTCGACGCGAGCGAGGAGGGCTGGGGGTCGGTCGCGGTGGTGAGCGTGGGGATCACGGTCCTGTTCGTCGCCCTGTTCGCGCTTAGCTGGATGGCTCGACCGGAGGCTGCGACCGGCCCCTCGCTAGGTTGGGGAGATGGAATTTCGATACCTCGGCAACAGCGGTCTGAAGATCTCCGAGATCACCTACGGCAACTGGCTCACCCACGGCTCCCAGGTCGAGAACGACGTCGCCACGCAGTGCGTGCGCGCCGCCCTCGACGAGGGGATCTCGACGTTCGACACCGCGGACGTGTACGCCAACACGGCGGCGGAGACCGTCCTCGGCGAGGCGCTGAAGGGCGAGCGCCGCGAGTCGCTGGAGATCTTCACGAAGGTCTACTGGCCGACCGGCCCCAAGGGCAAGAACGACACCGGCCTGTCCCGCAAGCACATCATGGAGGCGATCGACGGATCGCTCGAGCGACTGCAGACCGACTACGTCGACCTCTACCAGGCCCACCGCTGGGACGCGGAGACGCCGCTCGAGGAGACGATGCAGGCCTTCGCCGACGTCGTCCGCCAGGGCAAGGCGCTCTACATCGGCGTCAGCGAGTGGACCGCCGACCAGATCCGGCAGGGCGTCGAGCTGTCCAAGGAGCTCGGCTTCCAGCTGATCTCCAGCCAGCCGCAGTACTCGATGCTCTGGCGCGTCATCGAGGACGAGGTCGTCCCGGCCTCCCGCGAGCTCGGCGTCTCGCAGATCGTGTGGAGCCCGATCGCGCAGGGCGTGCTGACCGGCAAGTACAAGCCGGGCGCCGAGCCGCCGGCCGGCTCGCGCGCGACCGACACCAAGGGTGGCGCCGACATGATCTCGCGCTGGATGCAGGACGACGTCCTCACCGCGGTGCAGGACCTCGAGCCGATCGCCGCCGACTGCGGGATCACCATGGCCCAGCTCGCCATCGCGTGGGTGCTGCAGAACGACAACGTCGCCGCCGCCCTCGTCGGGGCCTCCCGCCCCGAGCAGGTCGCCGACAACGTCAAGGCTGCGGGCGTGAAGCTCGACGACGACGTGATGAAGCGCATCGACGACGCCCTCGGCTCGGTCGTCATCCGCGACCCGAAGCTGACCGCGGAGAACACGCCGAAGACTCGCGTCGTCTGACCCGCACGTCTGTCCACCATGGGATGTCGACGGGCAGGCACTTCCCACGGTCAATTGACCCGGGGAAGTGCGGGTTCAGCCGACATCCCATGGTGGACAGTCAGTGGCGGTCAGTGGTCGTACGTCGGCCGCGTGACCCGGTAGCGCACGAAGGCGGGCACCGCGAGGGCGGCGGCGACGGTGCCGACGACCACCAGGACGCCACCACCCGCCGCCGCGACCGCGGCACCCGTGGCGGCAGCGGTGGCGCCGTGGGCGACGTCGGCGATGCGGGGGCCGCCGGCGACCACGACGATGAAGATGCCCTGCAGCCGCCCGCGCACCTCGTCGGCCGCGGCGGACTGGAGCATCGACGTACGGAAGGCGGCGGACGCCATGTCCGCGGCCCCGCCGATCGCGAGCATCACGACCGCGACGCCGAGCATCAGGGCCGGGGCGTACGACGCCAGCATCGCCGCGACGCCGAAGCCGACCATCGCGAAGCCCCACACCAGGATCGCGACGATGACGGCCAGGCCCTGGCGCTCGACGCGCGAGACCCAGCCGGACAGCACGCCGCCGACGACCGCGCCGAGCGGGATCGCGGCGAAGAGCAGTGCGAAGGCCAGCCCGCCCTCGCTCGGGCCGCCGAAGTCCACGTCCGCCATCTCGGGGAAGAGCGCGCGGGGCATGCCGAAGACCATCGCGATGATGTCGACGACGAAGGACATCATCAGCACCGGCTGGGTCCGCAGGTAGCGGAAGCCGTCGACGACCGCCTTCAGGCCGGGCGCCACGGCGGCGCCCATCACCGGCAGCGCGGGCAGCCCGACGACCGCGCCCAATGTCGCGAAGAGCGTGATGGTGTCGAGCAGGTAGAGCCACGAGAAGCCGATGATCGGGATCAGCGCCCCGCCGACCAGCGGTCCGGCGATGCCGCCGGCCTGCATGACGGTCATGTTGAGCGAGTTGGCCGCGGGCAGCAGGTCGTGGCCGAGCAGGCGGGGGAGCAGCGCGGACCGCGTCGGCTGGTTCACCGCGAAGAACGCCTGCTGCACGGCGAAGAGCGTGAGCAGCAGCCAGACGTCCTCGGCGCCGAGCGCCGCCTGCAGCCAGAAGCCCGCGGAGGTGAGGATCAGTCCGGCCGTCGTGATCAGCAGCAGGGTCCGCCGGTCGAAGGCGTCCGCGAGCGCGCCACCCCACAGCCCGAAGACCACGAGCGGGACGAGGCCGAAGACACCGGTCAGGCCGACGTACGCCGACGAGCCGGTCATCACGTAGATCTGCGCGGGCACCGCCACGACGGTCAGCTGCGCACCGATGACCGTGACGATGTTGGCGAGCCAGAGGCGCCGGAAGTGGGGGTTCGCGAGCGGGCGGGTGTCCGCCAGCAGTCGCCTCTCCACCTCGAAAGGCTAGGTGACCGGCGCGCCCGGACCCGCGGCAGGTCAGCCGGACGAGACCTGGTCGCCCCACGCCGCCCGTGCACCCGAGTCGCCGACGCGGTAGACCTGCACGCTGGTCGCGAGTGCCGCCACCAGGGCGAGCGTGGCCACGACCTTGAGCGACCCGGCCTGCGCCGGGCGCGAGTCGGTGTGGGTGTCGGGGGTCGTACGCCGGTCGAGCCACACGAGCGCGACGAGCAGGACGAGCATCGGCAGGGCGAACCAGATCAGCTGGTCACCCAGCTCGGCGTGCTCCCCGGGGTTGCCGACGCGCTCCTCCAGCGCCTCGCCGCTCGACGTCGAGACGGGGATGAGCACCGTCGCCACGGCCGCGATGGCGACCAGCAGCGGACCGTAGGGACGTCGCCAGGCCGGGCGCACGACGAGCGCGATCGTGCCCAGGGTGGCCAGTGGCAGCAGGACGACGACGGCGTGGACCACGAGTGGGTGGATCGGCAGGCCGTTGATGAGATCGAACATGTCAGCGACGCTAGGCCCGCCAACCTGCACGCCACCTGACTGCGGATCGGCGCGCAGTCAGGTTCTGTGCAGGCACGATCGGGCAGGCTGGGGCCGTGACGTGCCCCGACCCGGCGAAGGACGCCCGATGGCCCGCGTAGGACTCTGCGAGGACGATGCCGCGATCCGCCGCGTGGTCGGCGACGCGATGCGGCTCGCGGGCCACGAGGTCGTCGTCGCGCACGACGGGGGCGAGGCGCTGCGGAGGTTCGTCGAGGACGACGCGCTCGACGTGGTGATCCTCGACATCGGCCTGCCCGACGCCGACGGGCGCGACGTGTGCCAGGCCCTCCGCTCGGCCGGCCAGTCGGCGCCCGTGCTCTTCCTGACCGCGCTGGGCGCGGTGCACGACCGGCTCGCCGGCTTCAGCGCCGGGGCCGACGACTACCTCGCCAAGCCGTTCGACGTGCTCGAGCTGATCGCGCGCGTGGAGGCGCTCGCCAAGCGCGGCCGCCTCGTCGTCGCCGAGGCGCCGACCGACCTCGTCCTCGACCCGGCCCGGCACTCGGTGTCGTGCAACGGCAAGGAGTCGCTGCTGACGCCGACCGAGTTCCGGATGCTCGCGGCGATCACGTCGCGCCCCGGCGAGGTCGTACGACGTCGCGCGGTGGTCGCCGCCGCGTGGCCGCAGGGCGGGATCGTCAGCGACAACACCGTCGACTCCTACGTCCGGCGGATCCGGGTGAAGCTCCGCGAGGTCGACTCGCCGCTCGAGCTCGCCACGGTGCGGGGCGTCGGCTACACACTGAGGTGATGGACGAGACCGCAGCACCCGACGAGGAGGCTCCCGGGCCGCCGGGGCTGCGCCGGTTCGCGCCGCGGTCCTTCCGGGCCTCGATCGTCGCCTCGACGGTGGGGTTCATGACGCTCGCGATGATCGTCGTGGTCCTCGGCACCCACCTGGTCCTCGAGTACACCGCCAAGCGCGACATCCAGCAGGTGCTCGAGGAGCGCTCCGCCGTCATGGTCGAGCAGCTCGAGGAGGTGCCCGGGCCGCTGCGCCTGACTGCGGACGATCTCCAGCCGGGGATGGTCGTCTACGACGCGTCGGGCGAGCGCGTCGCGGGGTCGGTCGAGAGCGACGTCCGCGAGGTCGCCGAGCAGCTCGCCACGACGCAGCTCGTCCGGCTGGCGAAGGGCGGCGAGCACGAGGACCGCCTCCTGGCCACCCCCTTCGTGACCGCGGCGAGGGGAGTCCGGCGTCCTCGTCGTGAGCCAGGAGACCGGTCCCTACGAGCGCTCGGAGCTCTACGCCTTCCTGGCAGCCGTCGTCCTCGGCGTCCTGGTCGTCGGCGCGACCGCCGTGATGGCGTGGCGCGTCACCGCGCAGGCGCTGAAGCCCGTCGCCGTGATGGCCGAGCGGGCCACGGAGTGGAGCGAGCACGACCTCGCGCACCGCTTCGCGCTCGGTCCGCCGACCAACGAGCTCGCCGCCCTCGGGGAGACCCTGGACCACCTCCTCGACCGGGTCGCGTCCGTGATCCGCTCCGAGCAGCGGCTGACCTCCGAGCTCGCCCACGAGCTGCGCACGCCGCTCACCGCGATCCAGGGGTCGGCCGACCTGGCGCTGCTGCGTGGCGTCGACGACCCCGCGGTGCGGGAGGACCTCGATCAGATCGCCGCCTCGGCCCGGGAGATGGGGTCGGTGATCGCGACCCTGCTCGACCTCGCCCGCGACCGTACGGCGCCCGGGCGCGACGAGTGCCGCGTCGCGGACGTGATGCCCTCGCTGGTCGCCGCGGCCGCCGGCGGGGTGGAGGTCGTCGACCGGACGGCAGGATTCGACGGCGCGCATCGCCGCGCCGGCGGCGCTCGTCGTACGCGCGGTGTCGCCGGTCGTCGCCAACGCGGTCCGGCATGCCCGCACCCGGGTGGTCATCGAGGCGATCGACCTCCCGGACCGGGTGGAGCTCGTCGTCGCCGACGACGGTGACGGGGTGGCGCCCCCGGTCGCGGACACGCTCTTCGAGCCGGGCGTCTCGGGGGCCGGCGGCGCCGGGCTGGGGCTCGGCATCGCCCAGCGGGTGGCGACATCGTTCGGCGGCGAGGTGGACCTCGAGCGGGCCGCCGCGCAGGGCGCACGGTTCCGGTTCCGACTGCCCCGACGCTGAGGAACCGCAGTCAGGTTGCTGTGCAGGTGGGATGACGCAGTCTTCATGATGAGCGGGCCCGTCTTCCCCCGGGACGGGCCTGCTCCCCCGCGGGTGAGCGGGCGCGTCACCACCCGGACGGGTCCGCTCTCCGGAGGTCAGGACGGCGTCGCCGGCAGGTAGGGCGAGCGCCCCAGCTGTCGCGTGACGATCACGCCGGTGACCGTCATCGCCAGCGCGATGCCCGCGAGCACGACGAGCTGGAACTGTGCAGCGACTGCCGGGCTCGCGCCACCGAAGAGCGCCCCGACGAAGGCGCCGGGCAGGGTGACGAGCCCCGTCGAGCGGGTCTGGTCGAGGTTCGGCAGCAGTGACTCGCGCACGGCCTCCTGCCCGATCTCGAGGTGCGCCCGCGACGGCGTCGCGCCGAGCGAGAGCCACGCCTCGACCTCGTCGCGACGGTGGCGTACGCCCCGCAGGAAGTTGCGACCGGCCAGCGTCGCCGCGCTCATCGCATTGCCGATGATGATGCCGGCGACGGCGACCAGGTAGCGCACCTCGAGATCGACGAGCCGCAGGGCGAACACCAGTGTGAGGGCGGTCGCGGCACCGGCGATGACCCCCAGGACCGCGATCCGCCGTCCGTGCCAGAGCTCGTGGAGCCGCCCGGCCGCGGTCCAGGACGCCGTGGTGAGCATGAGGACGAGGAAGGCGACGACCGTCCACGGGACGGTCAGGATGCCGCGGAGCAGCAGCGCCACGATGCTGAGCTGCACGACGGCGCGGGCCACCGAGGTGAGCGGCGCCCAGCCGAGCCCGACACCGGAGCGCCAGGCGACGACGACCGTGACGAGCACGACGACGAGCAACCCGGCCCCGAAGCGGGCGTAGTCGACGACGTCGTGCACAGCCAGACCGTAACCGCCCGTCACCCGGCCCGTCCGGTCAGCCGAGGGTGGTGAGGAGCGCGTCCATGGCGCGGTCCTCGGCGGCGAGGTCGGGGCTGGCCGACCGCACGGCACCGAGCACGTCGTCGACCTGGGTGTCGACGAACGTCCAGGCCGGACAGTTCGTCGGCTGCAAGGAGGCCTGGTCGGTGTCCCAGGCCGACTCGAGGTCGGTGATCCGGGTGGCCGCCGCCTGCGCATCGCCTCCGTCGGCCAGGCTGCGGGCGTCCCGGACGATCGTGCGGTACTTCGCCACCTCGTCGGCAGGGAAGTCGACGGCGACCTGCTGCGTCGCCTGCGCCTGGTCGAGGGCCGCGCCACTGCCGCAGGACGGGGCGGGACCTTCGTCGGCGAGCGCGCTCCGGTGCGGTTGTGCGTTCGCCCACGCGAGGAGCGCGACGGTGGCCACGGCAGCCACGACCATCACCGCGAGGGTGGCGCGCCGCCGCTGGGTCGAGGACTCCGGGACGTACGACGTGTCGTCCTGCACCTCGATCACGTCGGCCTTGCTCCACGACAGGTAGACGACGGTCGCCAGGATCGCGCCGAGGAAGATCAGGCTGGTGCCGAAGACGCCGATGCCCAGGCCCTGCTCGCTCCTCGGCAGGCCGAACCAGTCGCCGATGTTGGCGCCGAGCGGCCGGGTGAGGATGTAGGCGACCCAGAACGCCAGCACCGCGTCGGCCCCCAGGAACCAGAGGACCGTGACGAGGGCGATGAGACCGAGGGGCAGCAGGATCGAGAGGCCGGGTCCCCAGCCGGTGAGCTCGAGGGTCCAGTCGCCGGTGGCGGTTCCGAGCGCGAAGGTGACCAGGACGGCGAACCAGTAGAAGCCCTCGCGCGGGGTCGTGTTGATGCTGTGGATCGACAGCGTGCGCTCGCGCGCCCACCAGATGCCGAAGGTCGCGGCGAGGAGGACCGAGAAGACGGTGGTGCTGATCCAGAGGGGTACGCCGAGCTGGTCGGTGAGGATGTCGGTGTAGAGCGTCCCGGTCACGCTGACGACCACGACCGTCAGCCAGTAGGCCGCCGGCACGTAGCGGTGCAGCCGCATCTGCACGCCGAGCACCACGATGAAGACGATGGTGAACAGGATCGCGGTGTCCACCAGCCCCACACCGAGCGTCATGTTGATCCAGTCGGCGAAGCTCTCGCCGACGGTCGTGCAGAGGATCTTGATCACCCAGAACCAGAGGGTGACCTCGGGGACCTTGTTGAGCAGCTGCCGGGTGCCGGGAGTCAGGGCAGTGGTCGTCATGGGACCACCGTGCGGGCACGGACCTGCTCGCAACCTGACTGTGTCGTCCATGGCGTATCCCCACCGCCTGCCACTAACATCGCCGTATGGCGATGAATCAGACGGCCGAGACGGAGCCACTTGACGAGACGGCCGGACTCACGGCGGCCGCCTGCCTCTTCCACGGCTTCTCCGACCCGTCGCGGCTCTCGATCGTGCGGCACCTGGCGCTCGGCGAGCACCGCGTGGTCGACCTCACCGCTCACCTCGGCCTGGCCCAGAGCACCGTCTCCAAGCACCTCGCGTGCCTCAAGGACTGCGGCCTCGTGTCGTCGCGGCCCGAGGGGCGCGCCTCGATGTGGTCGCTCGAGCACGTCGACACGGTGATGGCCCTGCTGGCGTCGGCGGAGCAGCTCCTCCTCCTGACCGGCGACGCCGTGACGCTCTGCGCGACCTACGGACCTGACTCGCTGCACGAGGACGTGCGATGACGACGTTGGCGACCACCGATCTCGCGGAGCGCGAGCGGCTCGGCCATCGTGCCCGGCTCCTGGCAGCAGCGTCCGTCTCCTACAACGCCGTCGAGGCGGTCATCGCCATCACCTGCCGGACTGGTCGCCGGTTCGGTCGCGCTGGTCGGGTTCGGGCTCGACTCGATCGTCGAGGTCTCCAGCGGGCTGATCATCCTGTGGCAGTTCCGCCACCCGCTGCCCGAGTCGCGCGAGCGCACCGCCCTGCGGTTGATGGCGATCTCCTTCTTCGCGCTGGCGGCCTACGTCGGCGTCGAGTCGGTGCGCGCCCTGGTCGGTGACCACGAGCCCGATCCGTCGCCGGTGGGCATCGCCCTCGCGGTGGCGAGCTTGGTGGTCATGCCGTTCCTTTCGTGGGCGCAGCGCCGCACCGGCAAGGCCCTGAGGTCCAACGCCGTCGTCGCTGACTCGACGCAGACGCTCCTCTGCACCTACCTCTCCGCTGTCCTGCTCGTCGGACTCGTCCTCAACGCGACCCTCGGCTGGTCGTGGGCCGATCCGGTCGCGGGGCTGGTCATCGCGGCGGTCGCAGTCAAGGAGGGTCGCGACGCCTGGCGCGGTGAGGGCTGCTGCGGACCCGTGGGCGGCCACGCCCACGACGAGGCCGGCTGCGGATGCGGCGACGGGTGCACGTGCGGCACCGCAGGCTCCGGCGTCCTCACCATCGGCCGGAGGGAGGACTGATGGGCCACGGACACTCGCACGGCCACGCCGGCGGTCGGCACCGCTGGCGGCTGGCCGTCGCGTTCGGTCTCGTCGCGGCCTTCTTCGGCGTCGAGCTCGCGGTCGGCCTGGTCAGCGGCTCGCTGGCACTGATCTCCGATGCCGGACACATGGCCGCCGACGTGGTCGCCCTCGGTGCCGCGCTCGTCGCGACGAAGATCGCCACCCGGCCCGACGGCACCGGTCGGCGTACGTATGGCTCCTACCGCGCCGAGGTCTTCGCGTCGGGCTTCACCGTGCTCGTCATGCTCGGCGTCAGTGCCTACGTCGTCGTCGAGGCCGTACGCCGGATCGGCGAGGACGTCGAGGTGTCCTCCGGCCCGATGCTGGTCGTCGGCGCCATCGGTCTCGCGATCAACCTCGTCTGCCTGGCGCTGCTGCGCGGCGGAGCGCAGGAGTCCATCAACGTCAAGGGCGCCTACCTCGAGGTGATGGCCGACGCCGCCGGGAGCGTGGGCGTCATCGCGGCCGGTGTCCTGGTCGGCGTCACCGGAGCCGGCCTGTGGGACACGGTCGTCGCGGTCGCGATCGGCGTCTTCGTCGCGGTCCGCGCCGTCCTGCTGGGCCGCGAGGTCCTCGCCGTGCTCGGCCAGCACGCGCCCGAGGGCCTCGACCTCGATGCCGTCGTCCGCGACCTCGAGGGCGTCGCCGGCGTGGCGGAGGTGCACGACCTGCACGCGTGGACGCTGACGTCGGGGATGAACGTCGCCACGGCACACCTGGTCACCGGCGTCGGCGCGGACCCGCAGGCCGTGCTCGCCGGTGCGCAGGCCTCGCTGCGCGAGGTGCACGGCATCGAGCACGCGACGCTGCAGGTCGAGGTGACCCCGGCCCGGGAGTGCCGCGAAGCCACGTGGTGAGCCACCTGCTGACACACTGACGCGCGAGGGCGCTCGAGCAGCCGGGCGCGGGGATGGGGTGCGCGTGTCCGAAGCAGCGATCGAGCGCTCGGCGACACCGACCGTCGCCAAGAGTGCCAACGTGTTCGCCAAGGGGGCCCTCGTCCTGATGCTGGTCTTCGCGGTCCTCTACCCCGACCAGGCCAACCTGCGCGACAAGGCCGCCGGCATGCGGGCCATCGCCTACCCGCTGATCTCGTTCACCGTGCCGCTGCTGTGGTGGACGCTGTGGCGCGACCGGGTGTCGTTCCCCTGGCTGCCCGACCTGCTCATCACGATCACGTGCTTCACCGACATCCTCGGCAACCGGATGGACCTCTACGACACGGTCGTGTGGTTCGACGACTGGATGCACCTGATGAACACCGGCCTGCTCGCGGCGGCCTTCATCCTGCTGACCCTGTCGCCCTCCGTCGGCCTCGGCCGCGTGCTCGAGCGCGGCCTCGCCTTCGGTGCCACCGCAGCGATCGCGTGGGAGCTGGCGGAGTACTTCGCGTTCCTCAGCCGCTCGACCGAGCGCGAGTTCGCGTACGCCGACACGCTGGGCGACCTCTCGCTGGGCACCGCCGGCGCCGTGCTCGCGGCGTGGGTGATCCACCGCGCGTGGCACCACGGGCACCTGCGCGAGCCGGCTCCGCTCGCCGCCTCCTGAGGGCCCTCCCGGGGCTTGACGCACCTCACACGGCTCAGGACTTGGATCGTTCCAATTGCATCGCCACACTGGATGTAGTGGACCAACCGAAGGAGAGTCCCATGAGACTGATCGACGAGCTCAACCAGCTGCACGACCACTACGCGAGCCAGGTCAACGAGGCCGTCGAGCGCGACGACATCGCGGCCGCCGAGCAGCTCGCCCAGGGCTACGAGGACGACGCGATCCTCCTGATGGCCCAGCGCGAGGGCCTGACCCACCTGCTGCCCCTGAAGCGGTCCGCGCCCCACGAGAGCTCGCTGCACCGCCTGGTGCGCCGGCTCCGTCCCAGCCGCGCCGCCTGACGCAGCGGCGTCAGTCGGCGATGGTCGACCACTCGGCGCGCATCCACCGGATCTCGCCCACCTGGGCGTCCCGGATGCTGCGGGCCAGGTCGGCCACCTCCTCGTGCTCGGTGAGCCCGCGCACCAGGAGCTGCTGCGACTGCATCACCGCCGCCATGTGGTGGCCGATCATGTCCTCGAGGAACGCCCGGTCGAGCGCGTCGCCGTCGAGGCCCGCCAGGTTGCGCATCATCGGCTCGTACGCCGCCTCCGGCTCGTCGGCGTACCACTCGGCGAGCCAGCCTTCCATCAGCTCGACCTGAGCCGACTGGTCGGCCACGATCCGGCGGCCGAGGGCTCGCATCTCGGGTCGGTCCGAGCGGCTCAGCTCACGCGCAGCGAGGATCGCCTCGCGATGGTGGGCGACCATCTCGCTCAGGTAGCCGGCCTCGTCGTCGGTGCGGGCGTGACCCATCATCGATCCACCCACCGAGCCTGACGTCGACATCGGGTGGCGTCCCCACCCGGTCCCGTCGTCGTCGTGGGCCAGGGCCATCCCCGTGAGGCCCGCTCCGAGGAGCAGCACCACGGCGGCCGCGACGGTTGCGATCATGCGTCTCATCGGAGCACCTGCCTTCTCCTTCGAGCATGGTCCTCGTCAGCGAGGCAGGACAGGGCCGGAAGGCCCGTCCGGTCGGGCGTTTGTCGAGTCGCCCGCTTGACTTTGCTGCGCTGGCAGGCGCTTCGGTTCTCCCGTGCCGCGCCCCGAGGAGTCGACCCGCGACGTCATCCCCCTGCGGGAGGCGACGAAGGCGTGGTTCGCGATCTCGCTGCAGACCTTCGGCGGACCCGCCGGCCAGATCGCCGTCATGCAGCGCACGCTGGTCGACGAGAAGCGCTGGATCGGCCAGCAGCGGTTCCTCTTCGCGCTGTCCTACTGCACGCTGCTCCCCGGGCCCGAGGCCCAGCAGCTCGCGACCTACGTCGGATGGCTGCTCAACGGCGTCCGCGGTGCGCTCGTCGCCGGCATCCTCTTCATCCTGCCCGGCGTCGTCGCGCTCCTCGTGCTGTCCGGCATCTACGTCGGCTTCGGCGACACCACCCTCGTCGAGTCGCTCTTCCTGGGCCTCGCGCCCGCGGTCATCGCGATCGTCGTGCAGGCCGTCGTCCGCGTCGGCCGCAAGGGACTGGGACACCCGGCCCTCGTGGGTCTCGCGGTGGTCTCGTTCGTCGCCCTCACCTTCTTCGCCGTGCCGTTCCCGGTCGTCGTGCTCGTCGCCGCCGTGGCCGGCTGGGCGCTCGGCCGCCGGCTGCCGACGCTGACCGCGCCGGCCAGGGCGGCCGTGGACGACGGCCCGCCGCCACTGATCAGCGACGACGCGCTGCACACCGAGCGGCCGTCGGGTCGACGGGCCGCGCTGACCCTCGCGATCGGCCTGGTCGCGTGGTTCGCGCCCGTCGCCGCGGCCGCGTTGCTGTTCGGGCGCTCGAGCATCTTCGTCGACCAGGGCGTCTTCTTCTCCGGCGCCGCACTGGTCACCTTCGGCGGGGCGTACGCCGTCCTGGCCTACGTCGCGCAGCAGGCGGTCGAGGTCTACGGCTGGCTGGCGCCCGGCGAGATGGTCCGCGGGCTCGCCCTCGCCGAGACCACGCCGGGCCCGCTCGTCATGGTGGTGCAGTTCGTCGCGTTCGTCGGCGCCTACCGTGCGCCCGGCGACCTCGACCCGTGGGTGGCCGCGGTCGTCGCGGCGCTGCTGACGACCTGGGTGACGTTCGTCCCGTGCTTCCTCTTCATCCTCCTCGGTGCGCCGTACGTCGAGCGCCTCCGCGGCAACCGCGACCTCACCGCCGCGCTGGCCGGGATCACCGCAGCCGTCGTCGGCGTCATCGCGAGCCTCGCGGTGTTCTTCGCCCTGCACACGCTCTTCGACGACACCCGCACCCTCACCGCGGGCCCGCTCGACCTCGAGCTCCCGGTCCTCACCTCGATCGACGCGGCGTCGCTCGCGATCACGGCACTCGGGTGCGCGCTGGTCTTCTGGCGGAAGTGGTCGGTGCTGCGCACGCTCGGCGCGTGCGCGCTCGCCGGGATCGTGCTCGGCCTGGCGATGGCTGCCTGAGGCCGGCTCAGTCCTCGTCCGGCAGGTACATCGCGCTGACCAGCGGCACCACGTCGGCGATCGAGTCCACGATGCGGGTCGGGCGGTAGGGGAAGTTCTCCACCTGGTGCCGCTCGGTCGCGCCGGTCGCGACGAGGATCGTGCGCATCCCGGCCTCGAGCCCGCTGATGATGTCGGTGTCCATCCGGTCGCCGATCATCACCGTGGTCTCGGAGTGCGCCTCGATCTGGTTGAGCGCGCTGCGCATCATCAGCGGGTTGGGCTTGCCGATGAAGTACGGCTGGCGTCCCGTGGCGGTGCTGATCAGCGCCGCCACCGAGCCGGTCGCCGGCAGCATCCCCTGTGCGCTGGGGCCGCTCGGGTCGGGGTTGGTCGCGATGAACCGGGCGCCGCCGTTGATCAGCCGGATCGCCTTCGTGATCGCCTCGAAGGAGTAGGTCCGGGTCTCGCCGAGCACGACGTAGTCGGGGTCCTGGTCGGTCATGATGTAGCCGATGTCGTGCACGGCCGCGGTCAGCCCCGCCTCGCCCACGACGTACGCCGACCCTGCCGGACGCTGGTCGTCGAGGAACTGCGCCGTCGCCAGCGCGGACGTCCAGATCGACTCCTCCGGGACGTCGATGCCGCTGCTGCGCAGGAGTCGCTGGCGCAGGTCGCGCGGGGTGTAGATCGAGTTGTTGGTGAGCACCAGGAACGGGATGCCGTGCTCGCGCAGGGCTGCGATGAACTCCTTCGCCCCGGGGATCGGGTCCTCCTCGCGGACCAGGACCCCGTCCATGTCGGTCAGCCAGGTGTGTACGGGTCGCTGTTCGCTCACGGGGTCATCCTCCCGCACGATCGCCCCCGCCGGGGGCCGCGTGGCTCCGCTCGAGCCGGGCGCCCTCGACGTCGACGTCCGGGAGGATCCGGTCGAGCCACTTCGGCAGCCACCAGGCCGACTCGCCGAGCAGGTGCATCGCCGCCGGGATGAGCAGCATCCGCACGACGAACGCATCGAGGAGCACGCCGAAGGCGAGCCCGAAGCCGATCGGCTTGATGGTCGCGTCGTGGGAGAAGATGAAGCCCGCGAAGACGGAGATCATGATGATCGCGGCCGCCGTCACGACCGACCGGCCGGCGCGCAGCCCGTGCTGCACCGCCACCCGGGCCGGCGCCCCGTGGGCGTGCGCCTCGCGCATCCCGGAGACCAGGAAGAGCTGGTAGTCCATCGCCAGGCCGAAGAGGATGCCGGTCGCGATGATCGGCAGGAAGCTCAGCACCGGCCCGGGCGCGTGGACGCCGAACAGGTCGCTGAGGAACCCGAGCTGGAAGATCGCGGTGATCCCGCCGAACGCCGCCAGCAGCGACAGGACGAACCCCAGCGTGGCGGTCAGCGGCACCAGGATCGACCGGAAGACCAGCACGAGGATGAGCATCGAGAGCCCGACCACCAGGACGAGGTAGACCGGCAGCACGCTCGAGAGCTGGTCGGAGATGTCGATGCCCGCGCTGGCGTTGCCGGCGACACCGAGGGTGGCCTCGCCGCCCGACGCCGTGGTGAGGGTCGACGAGCGCAGGTTCTGCACCAGCTCCGCGGTCGACTCGTCCGTCGGTGAGCCGTGGGGGACGACCTGGAAGGCCAGGGCCGACCGGTCCTTCGACGCGCCGATCGGCACCACCGCGTCGACGTTCCACACCCGGCCGAGCTGCTCACCGATCGTGGCCTGCTCCGCGGTGACCCCGTCCTCGGCGATCGGCCCGGGCAGGTCGGCGACCACGAGCAGCGGGCCGTTGGACCCGTCGCCGAACTTCTCCGCCTGCACCTCGTAGGCCCGGTAGGCGGCGGAGTCCGGAGGCTGCGTCGAGCCGTCGGGGAGGCCGAGCCGCATCTGGGTCGCGGGTGCTGCGATGACCAGCAGGGCCACGATGCCGAGGCCCAGCACCGTCCACGCCCGGGCGTTGCTCATCGGCTCGTCGCGAGCCGTGATCGCGTCGTCGTCGTACGACGTCCCGGCGGCGATGCCGGTGCGCTCGCGCCGCTTGAGGATCCGCGGGCCGACCAGCGACAGGACCGCCGGGGTCAGCGTGATCGCCATCAGGATCGCGACCAGCACGGCGACGGCCCCGACGGTCCCCATCAGGCCGAGGAAGGGGACGCCGGTGACGTTGAGAGCGAGCAGGGCCACGATCACGGTGACCCCGGCGAAGACGACGGCGTTGCCGGACGTGCCGTTGGCCAGGCCGATCGACTCGGAGAGCTCGATGCCCTGCTTCAGCTGGCGGCGGTGCCGGTTGATGATGAAGAGCGAGTAGTCGATGCCGACCGCGAGGCCCAGCATCACGCCGAGCACGGGCGTGACGGACACGAACTCGACGAGCCCGGAGAACGACAGCGACGCCAGGGACGCGACCCCGACCCCGAGCAGCGCGGTGACCAGGGGCAGGGCGGCGCCGATCACCGTGCCGAGCATGAGGAACAGGACGATCGCGGCGATGACGACGCCCGCGACCTCGCCCGGACCGAGGATCGACGGGACGGTCTGCGCGATGTCCTGCGAGGGGTAGAGGGCGACCCCGTCGATGTCGGCGTCGGCGACGAGGTCCTCGATCGCGGTCTTGGTCTCGACCGGGACCTCGTTGATCGCGACGGCGAAGACGACGTTGGCGACGGCTGCGGAGCCGTCCTCCGAGACGGTGCGGAAGCCGGACGACAGCCGCGCCAGGGTCTCGCCCTGGTCGAGCTGCGGTGCCTGCTCGTCGATCTTCGCGCGCTGGCGGTCGAGCTCGGCCTGGCCGTCGTCGAGCTGCTGCTCCGCGGCGTCGAGCTGCGCCCGCACGTCGGCCAGCGTGCCGTCGGCACGGGCCTGCCGGCGCTGCTCCTCGAGGGCAGCCCGGCCACCGGTGATCTGGCCCTGCGCCTCGATGAGCTTGGCCAGCCCCTCGTTGAGCTGCTTGCGGCCGTCGGCCACCTGCGCGGCGCCGTCGTCCACCTGCTGCTGCGTGGCGAAGGGGTCGGTCACGTCGTCGACACCGTCGACCGCGTCGATCCGGTCGAAGAGGTCGAGCACGTCCTGCTGCTGGTCGTCGGTGAGCGCGGACCCGTCGGTGGACTCCACGACGACCGTGCCGTTGCCCCCACCGGTGCCCTCGAAGTCGCGCTCCAGCTGGCCGGAGACCCGCGTGGTCGGGGTGTCGGGCAGGGAGATCGACGACGACAGCGCGCCGGCGAACGACGCGTACGTCACTCCGGTCAGCACGAGGACCGCGAGCCAGGCGCCGATGACGGTCCAGTGGCGGCGCGCGGAGATGCGACCGATGCGGTAGAGGAGCTCAGCCATGGTGGGAAGTGGCCTTTCGGTACGACGGTGGATCAGGGGGTGGTGGATCAGGGGTGGGATCAGGGTCGGGGCTCAGCCGGCGGTGCCGGTCCGCAGCCGGAGCAGCAGCCGGTCGAGCAGGCCGTCCCAGTCGCGGCGGGCGCGAGCCGGTACGGACGTCGGGAGGTCGGGGTGGGCGTCGAGCCAGAGCCCGGCGATGGTGACGATGCCGGCGAAGAGCAGGGCCAGCCCGAGCTCGAGGTCGACCGGGTCGAGACCGGGGGCGCGGGTGTGCAGCCGCTCGCGGAGGAGACCGCCGACGTGGTCGAAGGCCGTGCGCGAGATGCGCTGGGCGCGCTCGTCCTCGGGCTCGGGGCAGCCGAGCATGCGGTGGATGGTGGCGATCGCCGTCGCCAGGTCGACACCGCGCGCGGCCTCGCCGACCGCGTCGAGGGCGGCTCGGCCGCCTGACTCGTCGTCCTCCGGCCGGGCGCCGAGGCTGGCGTCGACGCGCTCGAGGATCGCGGTGGTGGCCTCGGCCAGGATCTGCTGGCACGCCGCGACGAGCAGGTCGTCGACCGTGGCGAAGTGGTTGAAGACGGTGCGGCGCGACACTCCCGCGAGCACCGCGACCTGGTCGACGGTGAAGCCGTCGGACCCGTGCGCGGCAGCGAGGCTGCGCGCGGCGTCGACGATGGCGTCGCGTCGCTGCAGGCGGAGCGCGCCGCGGCCGTCGGTGGGTCGGGGGGAGGTCACCCGTCGATTGTTGCACTCAGTGCAAATAAGCGCCATCACGCGCTGGTCCTCCCGGACGGCGACCACGCCGTGACCGCCGCGCCCAGCGGGGTCGGTGTCGCGACCGAGGTCGAGGACCTCCACCACTCGTTCCGCACCGCCCTCGTCGCACTGCGGCTCTGCGACGCCGCCCACGGTCGGCTCGGTCCTGGCCGACGACTTCGGCGGGCTGATCGGCCTGCTCGCCGACGCGCCGGACGCCTCCCTCCAGCCCGACGTCGCGCTGATCGACGCAGTGATGGCTCATGCCTGGGGCTCGGAGACGTTGGCGGCGGCGGTCCGCTCGCACTCGCTGCGACAGGCGGCTCGTGCGGCGGGGGTCGACCACAGCACGATGCAGGCGCGCCTCGAGACGGTGACGGCGACTCTCGGGTTCGATCCGTTCGACGGCTACGGACGCACCCGCCTCGGCACGGCGTACCTCGTCTGGCGGCTGCGTCACTCGCGCGTGCTCGACCTGCCGGCTCCGACGCCCTCCTGACGGCAGCGGTCGTACGCTCGAGGCGTGGAGGACCACACGCCACCCCGCGCTCGTCGCGCTGACCGCGTCGGGCATCGCGCACACGGTCACCCGCCACGGCCGCGTCGGCTCGCTGGCGGAGGCGGCCGCCGCCCGCGGCGTGGACCCGTCGGCGATCGTGAAGACGATGGTCGTGCGCCGCGGCGAGGGCGACCACCTCCTCGTCCTGGTGCCGGGCGACCGTCAGATCTCCTGGCCGAAGCTCCGCGCGCTCCTCGGCGTGAACCGGATCTCGATGCCCGACGCCGACGCCGCCCGCGAGGTGACCGGCTACGAGCGCGGCACCATCACGCCCTTCGGCGCGGCGCTCGCCGCTGCCGGTCGTCGCCGACGAGAGGATCGTCGGCCGGACGGTCTCGCTGGGTGCGGGCGCCCACGGTGTCGCCGCGACGCTCGCCGCGGACGACGTCGTACGCCACTTCGACGCGCAGGTCGCGGACGTCACCGACCCGGCCTGAGCCGATCGACGGACCGAACGCGCGTGTCGGCGGCCGCCTGAGCGCGACCAGGACGGTCGGTGGAGCGTTCGGTCCGCTGGTCGCGGGCTCAGGTCGTCGGGTCGACGATCGTCATGCCGGCGACGGTCGCGGAGTCGAAGACCGGGAGCAGGGCGGCGGCCTCCTCGAGGCCGATCACCCGCTCGACCAGGAGCTGCGGCCGCAGGTCACCCTCCGCGATGAGGGCCATCATCGCGGGGTAGTCCGCGGCGGCCATCCCGTGGCTGCCGAGCACGTCGAGCTCCCAGCCGATGACGCGCGCCATCGGGACCCGTGGGTGGCCGTCGACCGGCGGGAGCAGCCCGACCTGGGCGAGCCGGCCGCGGCGCCGGAGGGCGAGGATCGCGTCGGCGCAGGTCTGCTCGCTCCCGACCGCGTCGACCGCGACGTGGCTCCGCCGCCGGTGAGGTCGGCGACGGCAGCGGGCACGTCGACGCCGTCCGCGAGGACGGTGTGGTCGGCGCCGAGCCGGGCCGCGACAGCGAGCGCCTCGGGGTTGCGGTCCACCGCGACGACCCGCGCGCCGACTGCCTTCGCGATCATCACCGCACTGAGCCCGACGCCGCCGGAGCCGACCACCGTCACCCACTCACCGGGCTCGACGCGCGCCCGCTCGACGAGGGCGCGGTAGGCCGTGGCGAACCGGCATCCCAGGCTCGCTGCCGTGCCCATCTCGATGCTGTCGGGTACGGCGACCAGGTTGGTGTCGGCGGCGTGCAGCGCGACCAGCTCGGCGAACGAGCCCCAGTGGGTGAACCCGGGCTGGTGCTGGTCGGGGCACACCTGCGCGTCGCCCTGCCGGCACCACGCGCAGCGACCGCAGCCGCAGACGAACGGCACGGTCACCCGGTCGCCGACGCGCCACTTCCCCACGCCGTCGCCGACCTCGACCACCTCGCCCGCCAGCTCGTGCCCCGGCACGTGCGGGAAGGCGATGTCGTCGTGCCCGGCCCACGCGTGCCAGTCGCTGCGGCACACGCCCGTCGCCAGGACGCGTACGACGACACCACCCGCAGGCACCGACGGATCGGGCACCTCGCGCACCTCGGGCTGCGAACGGACGGCATCGACGACCACGGCGCGCATGGGCCGATCCTGCCCGACCCGACGGACGGACCGGGTCGCCGCCCGGCCTCAGCCCGCCAGCGTCTGGGAGGGAAGCTCCTGGTACCTGGCCCGATAGGTCTGAGCGAACCTGCCGAGGTGGAAGAAGCCCCAGCGGGCCGCGACGTCGGTGACCGAGGTCCTCGACGGGTCCGCGGCGATGAGGTCGCTGCGCGCTCGCTCCAGGCGGGTGCGCCGCAGTCGCTCCAGCGGGCTGATGCCCAGCTCGCGCTGGAACGCCTCCTGGAGGGTGCGCGGCGACACCCCGGCGTGCCGGGCGAGCTCGGCGATCGTCCACGCACGCTCCGGCTGGTCCTCGATCAGGTCCACGACGGCGCGTACGACGGGTGGGCACGGCCGCGTCGGCAGCTCCACCTCCTGCGAGGAGTTGGGCTGCAGCGCCAGCAGCCCCGAGATCAGGGTCTGCTCGAAGTGGGCAGCAGCGAGGGGTGAGCGGAACAACGCACCGCCGGACTCGATGTCGTCCACCGCGAGCCGCACCAGACGCAGCCACGAGCGGGCCGGGTCGGTCTCGAGGTCCATCGTCGGCTCGAACACCACCGGCGCCACGTCACCGTCGCCGCCGGCCATCTCCTCGACGGCCGCGCGCCGGAGGTAGACCAGGAGCTGCTCGCACCCCTCGCTCCACAGCATGTCGACCGGCTCGGTGGGCGACCCGATCGAGGCGCGGCTGCGGGTGGAGTGCACCACTTTCTCGCCCACCCGCACCCGGGCCGAGCCGGCGAGCGGGACCTTGACCAGGAAGAAGTGGTCGAAGGTCCCGGGAGTGATGCGCATCCCGTTGCCGTAGGTCAGGTAGTTGAGCGTCACGGACGGACCGATCACGGCTGCGTTGTGGACCATGTCGAGCTGTCCGTCGCGAGTCGTGGGCTCGAGCAGGTGGGGACAGAAGTGCTCCGCCACCTCGAGGCGCGCCTGGTCCATGTCCGTCGTGGCCATCTTCCGGTGGGCAGTGAGCAACGGTCGAGACATCGACGTGTCCTCCCCCGTGCGCTCCCGCGTGCCTCCGGACAGGAGGTGATCCGATCATGGCACGTCCGGCATCCCCCCGGAACGTGTTGCCGCGATCGACCGGCCGCGGTTGGCGGATGCCGCCCGCGCAACCCGGATAGCGGGCCCCCTCGTGCGCTCGTAGCGTCCCCGGCATGCGGCGTACCCACGTCGCGCACCGCTGGTCAGGCGCGTTCGCCGGGCCTGCCGGTCACCACAGACACAGAAGGAAACACCGTGAACACCAAGCTCGTCCGGGTCCTGCCCGCCGCCGCCGTCCTCGCCACCCTCGTCGCGGTCTCGGCCTCGACCGGGGCCGTCGCCGGCGCCCTCATCACCGGCGCCGACATCAAGAACGGCACCGTGGCCTCGGCAGACATCAAGAACAAGAGCGTCACCGGCACGGACGTCAAGGACGGAGCCCTCGCCGCCGCCGACCTGAGCGCTGCCACGGTCGCCGGACTGAAGGGCGGCTCCGGCCAGCCCGGTCCCGTCGGTCCCGCGGGCCCGGCCGGACCCATCGGCCCGGTGGGGGCGCCCGGCATCAGCGGGCTGGAGCGCGTCGAGAACACCAAGGCGATCCTGGCCGGTGCGAACGGGGACGTGATCCTGGCGTGTCCCGCAGGCACGAAGATGCTGGGCATCTCCGCGGACTGGATCACCAGCATCGATCCGACGTCCACGTGGATCAACCCCAACCTGAGCGGCGGCGTCGTGTACGCCACGAACAACTCCGACTCGACCAAGACGCTGCGTGCGACGGGCACGTGCGCCGTCGTCGGCTGATCCGACCCGCACCTGGCACCACCCGGACGTCGAACAGCCTCTGACACTGCAGGGCAGGTCAGAGGCTGTTCGGCATCAT
>CAWCGM010000047.1:0-90511 GCA_963795095.1 uncultured Actinomycetota bacterium
CAGTGCTGCGAGGACGTAGAGCGCGATGAGGACCACCGCGACCACGAGCAGGCTGGACAAGAGACTCATGTGGACCAGCGTGGATCCGGCTCCCGCGTGACCAGCCGGTCTTGACGCGATCTTGGCGCCCGTTGACGGGCACTTGTCGCCCGTGTGGCGCACGCCGCTCAGGCGTCGACGAGCGGTGCGACCTGGTCGGCCAGGAGGACCGCGACGCGGCACTGCTCGCGCGAGGGACGTACGACCCGGGTGGCCGCGGTGACCTCGAAGTGCCCGACGACCCGGGTCGCGCGGCGCACCTCCACGGCGACGAGCTCGTCGACCGGGAGGCCGGTCCGGTCGACGTCGCGGTGGTGACCGTTCTGCGTGAGGACACCCTCGTGGTCGAGCAGCGCCACCCGGCGGTCGCGCACCGGGCCGGCGACCCAGCGGCACGAGTCGGCGCCGAGCACGTCGGCGATGTGCCGCGCCACGACGTCGACCACCACGCCCGGACCCGCTGCTCCCCCGCTGACGCTCGCGGCGGCCGACAACGCGCCGTCGAGGTAGCCCGCGCGTCGCGCGGCCTGCGCCTGCTGGCGACGACCCCACAGCGCGATCTCGGTGACGGACAGGCCGATCAGGACCAGCAGCACCGCGGCCTGGATGTCGTCGGGGTCCTCGATCACGAGCCGCAGGTAGGGCTCGGTGAGGAACACGTCGAACCACAGCCCGCTGGACGCCGCCGCCAGCACGCCGGCGACCCGGTCACCCGTGGCGGCCACCGCGACGATCGCGAGCACCAGGACGAGCACGGCGCTCGCCGGCGCGACCGACCCCCGCATCCCGTGGAGCAGTGCGCAGAGCACGAAGGGGGCGGTCAGGGCCACGATCCTGGCCGTCGTCGGGGTCTGCCACCAGGGTGCCGCTGACGCGTCCATCCTTCGATGGAAGCACCGCGCGGTGCCCGGGAGCCGGTCTTGACGCGTTCCTGACGCCGATCAGATGCGTTGCACGCGGCTCAGGGGCGGGCGTGCTCGATCGCCTCGTCCTCCTCCGGCGAGAGCTGCTGCTCGCAGGACCAGGAGGAGATCGACTTCGCATAGGTGCGGGCCTCGCTGCGGCCGTGGATCGACGTCAGGACCACTCCGTGGCCGGCGTCGTCGAGGAGGGCGAGGCTCCAGCTGAGGTGTCCGCCGACATCGCCGAAGGCGTCGTAGCGCACGACCGACAGGTGCCGCAGCGCGTCGCGGTTCTCCGCCTTGAGGGCTGCGACCTCCTGCCGGAGGCCGTGCACGTCCTCGGGGAGTGCATCGACGCCCTCGCCGCTGGGGCGCGACGTCGTACGACGCAGGGCGAGGCCGGCGAGCACGCAGGCCAGGGCGGCGAGGACGACGGCGACCACATCGAGCATGCGGCGACCCTATGTTCGGGAGGCGGTCACGGCCCGTCGGACACGGCCGGGGATGACAGACTCCGGGAGTGAACCGTCGCATCGCCTACCAGGGAGAGCCCGGAGCCAACTCCCACCTGGTCTGCCAGCAGGCCTACCCCGACTGGGAGCCGGTGGCGTGCGCGTCGTTCGAGGACGCCTTCGCCGCGGTCGAGTCCGGCGACGCCGACCTCGCGATGATCCCGATCGACAACTCGATCGCCGGCCGGGTCGCCGACATCCACCACTTCCTGCCGACCTCCGACCTCCACATCGTGGGCGAGCGGTTCCTGCGCATCCAGTTCTCGCTGATGGCGCTGCCGGGGGCGAGCATCGACTCGCTGCGCACCGTGCACAGCCACGTCCACGCCCTCGGCCAGTGCCGCGGCGTGATCCGCGAGCTCGGCCTCACCCCGGTCGTGGCCGGCGACACGGCCGGCGCGGCCCGCGAGGTCGCCGAGTCCGGCGACCCCACCCAGGCGGCCATCGCGCCGCCGCTGGCCGCTGGGATCTACGGCCTCCAGGTGCTGCGCGAGGAGATCGAGGACGAGGACCACAACACGACGCGCTTCGTGGTGCTCTCCCGCGACTTCGAGCAGGCGCCCAGTGGTGCCGGCCCGGTCGTGACGACCTTCATCTTCAACGTCCGCAACCTGCCGGCCGCGCTCTACAAGGCGCTCGGCGGCTTCGCCACCAACGGCGTCAACATGACCAAGCTCGAGAGCTACATGGTCGGCGGCCACTTCACCGCCACCCAGTTCCTCGCCGAGGTGGACGGCCACCCCGACGACCCGGGCCTGCGCAACGCGCTGGAGGAGCTGGCGTTCTTCACCACCGAGGTCAAGGTGCTCGGGGTCTACCCCGCTGACTCCTTCCGCGGCGCGTAGGAAACACTCGACCGGTGATCGATCTCCTCGTCGTGGCCCTCGCCTTCGGCGCCATCTTCGTCGTCGAGCTCCCCGACAAGACCTTCATCGCGACGCTGGTCATGTCGACCAAGATGCGTCCGCTCTTCGTCTGGATCGGCGTCGCCCTGGCGTTCCTCGTGCAGACCGGTGTGGCCGTCGGCCTCGGCAAGGCGGCGTCGTTCCTGCCCGAGCAGCTGATCCACACGGTCGCCGCGCTCATGTTCGTGATCGGCGCGATCATCCTGTTCCGCGAGGCCCGCTCGGCCGACGCAGACGAGAGCGAGCAGGAGGAGGAGTACGCCGCGAAGGCCACCGCGCAGGGCTTCCGGGTCATCGTCACCTCGTTCCTCGTGCTCTTCGCCGCCGAGTGGGGCGACCTGTCGCAGCTGCTCACGATCTCCCTGGTCGCGAAGTACGACGACCCGATCTCGGTCTTCCTCGGCGCGTGGGGCGCGCTCCTCGCGGTGTCCGGCCTCGCCGTGATCGTCGGCCGGCTCCTGCTCCAGCGCGTGCGGCTCTCGGTCCTCCACTACGTGGGTGCGACGGTCTGCGTGTTGATGGCACTGTTGACGGTGTGGGAGATGACGCGCTGACCCGTCGGGACCTGCAGGCGGTCCGCGACCGCTGACGGCGGGACACATGTCCGCGACGTGGCCCTCGCCAGCGACCGCCGGGGGCAACATCTCGGACACGTGTACGCCGGCGGAGCCGGGGCTGTGGATGACGACCGACGGCCGTCCGTCGGATCGCCGAACCTGTGGTGATGGCCTTCGATCCACAGCAACCGTTCCTCCGCGCCGTCGGCCTCGACAACGGGTTGAGCCCCAAGGCGCTGCGAGGACCCGGCTACCGCCAGCTGTTCCGCAACGTCTTCGTCTCGGCGGCGACCACGCCGACACCGGTCCAGCGCGTCCGGGGTGCCCTCGCCCTCCACGTGACCGATGCATGGGCGAGCCACGCCTCGGCGGCACGAGTGAAGTGCGCCCCGATCCCGACCATCGCCGACGAGCACGTCAGCGTGCGGCACCAGAAGCTGCGCCGCCACCACCGGGGAGTCCGCTGCCACGTGGGTGACCCCCAGGGCGTCGTCGTCGAGCACGGCATGCGCGTCTCGGGGGACGTGCCGATGTTCATCGAGCTGAGTGGGCAGCTGACGCTGGTGGACCTGGTCGTCGTGGGCGACTGGCTGGCACGGCGGCGCGGCGTGACACCCGAGCAGCTCGTACGCGCGTGCCGGCGCAGCCGGCACAAGGACTGCCGCAAGGCGTTGGCCGCGGCCCGCTACGTCCGGTCCGGCGTCGACTCGCCGATGGAGACTCGCCTGCGCATGCTCATCGTCCTCGCCGGCGCTTCCGGAGCCGGAGGTCAACCTCAAGATCCGCAGCGAGGACGGCGAGGTGATCAGGATGTACGACCTCTCCTATCCGACCGTCCGCGTCGCGGTCGAGTACAACGGCAAGCTCCACGTCGAGGTGATCGAGAACTGGGAGGAGGACCTCGAGCGTCGCGCCGACATGGACGACGACGACTGGCGCCTGGTGGTGGTGGTCAGCTCCGGCATCTTCAAGGACCCGCTCCGGACCCTGAGACGCGTGCACCGGGTGCTGCTGGCCCGAGGGTTGCCGGGCGTCCCGCTGCGACTGCTCGACGACTGGCGCCCGCACTTCCCGGGCTTTGCCGACGGGACATGACCGCGTACGACGACACGTGTCCGCGACGTGGCCCCTGGATCCGGTGCGGGAGGGCCACTTCCCGGACACGTGTGCCGGTGGGGCACCGCTAGAGTCCCGTCATGGTCTCCACCCCTGCCCCCCACGGCGCCGACAGCGAGGTCGGTCGCCTGGCCACGGTGATGCTGCACCGGCCCGGCAACGAGCTCAAGCGGCTCACGCCCCGCAACAACGACCGGCTCCTCTTCGACGGCATCCCCTGGGTCAGCCGCGCGCAGGACGAGCACGACGCCTTCGCGGCGACGTTGCGGGAGCGCGGCGTCGAGGTGCTCTACCTCACCGAGCTGCTGACCGAGACGCTCGAGAGCGAGCTCGCCCGCAACCACGCGATCACCAGCGCGCTGTCGGGCCTCCACCTCGGCGACACGATGCGCCGCTACCTCGCCCAGGCGCTCCGCGACCAGACCCCGGCCGAGCTCACGGACACCCTGACGTCCGGCATCCGCAACGACGAGGTCAAGGGCGGCCACGGCCTGGTCACCAGCCTGCTCGACCCCCACGACTTCCTCATCGACCCGCTCCCCAACCTCCTCTTCACGCGCGACTCCAGCGTGTGGGTGCAGGACCGGGTGGCCGTCACCAGCCTGGCGATGCCCGCGCGCAAGCGCGAGACCCAGCTGACCGAGCTGATCTACACCGAGCACCCGCGCTTCGCCGGCACCCGCAAGATCCACGGCTGGCACAACGAGCACGTCGAGGGCGGCGACGTCCTCCTCCTCGCGCCCGGCGTGATCGCGGTCGGCGTCGGGGAGCGTACGACTCCTGCCGGCGTCGAGCGGTTCGCCCGCCAGGTCTTCCACGCGGGGCTGGCCCACACCGTCCTGGCGGTGCCGATCGCGCAGGAGCGCGCGACGATGCACCTCGACACGGTCTGCACGATGGTCGACGTCGACAAGGTCGTCATGTACCCCAACGTCGCCGACACCCTCCGCGCGGTGACCGTGACGCTGGGCGAGAAGGGCTCCGACGAGTCCGACCTCACCCTCGACGTCAGCGACTCCGAGCCGTTCCTGGTGGCCGCAGCCAAGGCGATGCAGATCGACACGCTGCACCAGATCGACACCGGCCTCGACCCGGTGACCGCGGAGCGCGAGCAGTGGGACGACGGCAACAACACCCTGGCCCTCGCGCCCCGCGTCGCGGTCGCCTACGAGCGCAACGACGAGACCAACGACCGGCTCGAGGACGCCGGCATCGAGGTCGTCCGGATCGCCGGTTCGGAGCTGGGCTCGGGCCGCGGTGGACCGCGCTGCATGAGCTGCCCGATCTCCCGCGAGCCGCTGCGGCTCCGACGACGACGTGGAGTGAGCCACATCCCCATCACCCGCGCCCCTGTGGATCGTTGAGCAGGCATGACTGAATCCATCCTGGACGGCCTCGACCCCGCCGACGCCAAGCGCGTCCTCGCCGCGGGCAACGAGCTGACGTTGCCGCAGGGCTGGTCGCCGATCGCCGAGCGGACGCCGGCGGACAAGGCGTACCTCATCTGCGAGGGCGAGGTCTCGGTCCGCAAGGGCGGCGTCGAGATCGCCACCCTCGGTCCCGGCGCGGTCGTCGGCGAGGCGGCGATCGTCAACCGCACCCTCCGCTCCGCCACGATCGTGGCGCTCACCCCGCTCAGGGTCGTGCACTTCACCAGCGAGCGCATCGAGCAGCTCGCCGACCAGGTGCCGGCCTTCGGTGCCGCCCTGCGCGCGGCGGCTGCCGGGCGGGCCACGGGGAGCTGACCGGGCTTGGCCGACGAGCGGGAGCCGGAGGGGCTCGACGTCGGTGACGACCTCGCTCGCGCGATGGAGGCCTTCCTGCTCGGCGAGGAGCCCAGCCTGACGCGGGTCCAGGTCGCCGAGCGCGCCGGTGTGCCGCTCGAGCTCGCCGTCCAGCTCTGGCACCAGCTCGGCTTCCCGCACCGCAGCGACGACGACGTGGCGTTCGCCGAGAGCGACGTCGAGGCGCTGCGCCTGACCTCCGACCTCGTCCGGCTCGGCATCCTGCCGCCGGAGTCGCAGGCCGCGCTGGTCCGCACGTGGGGTCGCAGCTATGCCCGCCTCGCCGAGTGGCAGACCACGTTGCTCGCCGGGGTGGCCACGGAGGGCGGTGACCCGGCGACCGCGCTCACCGAGCTCGCGTCCGACGTCCTGCCGCGGGTCGAGGCCCTGCAGACCTACGTCTGGCGCCGCCACCTCGCGAGCGCGGCACAGCACCTGCTCGAGGACACCAGCACCCTGTCGAGCGCGGAGACCCGGCTCGCGGTCTGCTTCGTCGACATCGTCGGCTACACCACCCAGAGCCGCAGCCTCGACGGGGCGACGCTCGTCGAGTGGGTCGACCGCTTCGAGCACGACACGACCGCCCTCGTCGTCGACCACGGCGGCCAGGTCATCAAGACGATCGGCGACGAGGTGCTCTTCACCGTGGCCGATCCTGCCGCCGCCGTCGAGATCGCGCTCACCCTGACGACCCGCGGCGACGACGCGGACGACCCCTTCCCGGCGGTGCGGGCGGGCATCGCGCACGGTGCCGTCGTACGCCGTCTCGGTGACGTGTTCGGCTCGACCGTCAACGCGGCCTCGCGCCTGACCTCGGCCGCCCGACCCGGCACCGTGCTGGTCGACGCCGGCGTCCACGAGGCGCTGACGGCCGGCGAGGACGACCTCGACGACGACGAGCCCGCGTGGCGCTGGCGCCGGCTGAGGCGGGTCTCGGCCAAGGGATTCGACCACCTCGAGGCGTGGCGGGTGCGGTCCGCGAAGTCGTAGCCGCATCCGATGACGATCACGGGGTACTGCCTCGTCAGGTCCTCTCGTCATTCATGAGTGACGCGCTGACCAGGCCCGAGTGCTCAAGAAACGGGCACTCGGGCCGCCCAGAGCATCGGCGGGCGGCCCTCGGGCGCGAGCACGAAGACACGTAGAAGCCCGGTCGTTGTCGACGGGGGAAACGACAACGACCGGGCAAGATCGAATCTACTCCGCTCGCGAGCGGCGGCACAACCGTTGGCCCGGTTGTGTTCGCTCCGTGGCGAGGATGTGTGGAGGGATTACCGGATCGTCACCTGGCGGTTGGCGAGACCTGCCCGTGCGGAGCGCTCCTCGGGCGTCAGGTCGCCCTTGGCGAGCGCCTTCTCGAGGTCCTGGGCGAAGCGGGCGGCCGGCTCCTCCAGCACCTCGGCGCCGGTGCCGAGCGGCAGGTCCCAGACCGGGGCGAGCAGGCCGTGGGCGCGGAACATCCCGACGAACCGGGAGCCCTCCGCGACCGAGTCCTGGCCCGCCGCGTGCAGCCGCGCGAGCGCGTCGAGGAGCTGGTCCTCGGGGTGCGGCATCACCCAGCGCAGGTGCTCCTTGGTGCCGACGCTGGTCCAGTACGCCGCCTCCACCGAGGTGAGCCGCGACGTCGGCATCACGCCGTCGTTGGCCTGCTCCAGGGCGGCCTCCATGCTCGCGTCCCGCTCCGGGATGTCGTCGATCCAGTACTCGAAGCCGTCGTGGACCGTGATGTCGAGGCTGGTGTCGGTGATCAGGTCCTGCAGGCTCGGGCCCTCGCCCGGGTCGTTCGGCAGCCCGACGATGCCCGGCTCCTCGGTGGCGAGCGCGCGCTCGAGCACCGCACCGAGGTCGCGGGCGGGGTTGCCGTAGGAGTGCTGCACCTGCAGGCCGAGCCACACCTCGCCGGAGTCACGCACCATCGCCGGCGCGGCGCCCGGGAGCAGGGTCGCGAGCCGGATCGTCCGGCCGCCGTCCTTCAACGTCAGCGGGGTGGTCGCAGCCGGGACCAGCTCGCGCAGCGCGATCACGTCGCACTCGCCGGGCATCCCCTCGAACGGGCGCGACACGAAGGTCGGGGCCGCTCCGCCGGCCGCGCCGTGGCAGGCCTTGTAGCGCTTGCCGGATCCGCAGGGGCAGGGCTGACGGGGTCCGACCTCACCCTCGGCGGCGGGGGCGGACGTGGTGGGCTTGCGGGACTTCTTGGCCATGCCCGAGAACCTATCCGCCGAGCAGCTCCAGCATGTACTTCGGCCGGTCGCTGATGACCGCGCTGACCCCCAGGTCGAGGCAGATGTCCAGGTCCTCGGCGGTGTTCACGGTCCACACGTGGATCTCCCGGCCCGCCCGCACCAGGTGCCGGCCGAGCCCCGGGTGGTCACGCAGCTCCTCGATGCCCGGCCCGATGATCCAGTCGTCGTCCACCATCGGGCGCAGCACCGGCCAGTGGTGCGCCTTGTCGACGAGCATCACGACCTGGAGGTCCGGCGCGATCCGGCGTACGCGGTTCATCGCGTTGAGCGAGAAGCTCATCACCCGCGCCGGGGAGTCGGCGCCGGTCCAGCCGAAGTCGCCGAGCGTCTCGACCAGACGCCGCTCGACGAGACCGCCGTAGCGGGTCGGGTGCTTGGTCTCGATCGCCAGCTCGACGTGGCGGTCGTAGTCGGCGACGGTCTCGAGCAGCTTGCGCAGGGTCAGCACCTTGCCGTCCTGCGGGTCGCGTGCCGGCGCCTCGTCGTCGAGCTCGGACCACGGGTCCTTCCACGACGCGAAGTCGAGCTCGTCGAGCTCGGCCAGGTTCATCGTCGACACGATGCCGGCGTTCGCCGCGGTGCGCCTCAGGTTGCGGTCGTGCACGCAGACGAGGTGGCCGTCGGCGGTCAGCCGGACGTCGCACTCGAGCGCCTCGGCGCCCTCGTCGAGCGCCTTCACGTAGGCGGCGAGGGTGTGCTCGGCGGTGTCGTGGCTGCTGCCGCGGTGGGCCACCACCTGCGGGCGCGTGCGGGACCCTGCCGGCTGCTGGCGAGCGCGGCGGATGCGAGGCGTACGACGCATGCGCTGAGCATGGCACGCGCGCCGGGCAACTCACAGGAGGCTCAGTGGATGTGCTGCTGCCAGTCCTCGGGCACCCGCCCGGCAGGGCCGGGGGTCGGCTGGTCCTCGGGATGGCTCTGCGGGTCGGCGAGCCGCGGGCCGGTCAGGCCGACGGACCGCTCGAAGTCCCAGAACCAGTCCTCGCCCGGCTCGTAGCTCTGCATGACCGGATGGCCCGTCGCCGTGTAGTGGGCGGTCGCGTGCTGGGCCGGGCTCGAGTCGCAGCAGCCGACGTGGCCGCACTGCGCGCACCTGCGCAGGTGCACCCACCAGCCGCCGTCCGCCTCGCACTCCACGCACCCGGGGCCGGACGGGGCCACGGCAGGATCAATCCCCTCGCTCATGGCCCCACCCTGCCCGCTCAGCGACCGGCGAGGAAGCCCTCCAGCCAGTGGCCTTCCCACTCCGGGATCTCCTGGCGCTCGATCGCGGACCGCTCGGGTGCCCGCGCGGCGGTGCGGTAGCGCCCGTCCTGCCGCTCCAGGTAGTGGTAGTTCACGAGCTCGCGGCGGAGGTAGGCGAAGTCCTCGTGCACCCCGAGCAGCACCTCGTTGACCTCCTTCTCGGCGTACTCCCGGCCCGGCTCGAAGCGCGCGACCACCTCGAGCAGCACGGCCGCGCGGACCTTGCGCCTGGCCGGCACCCGCTCGATGCGGCCGTCGGTGAACAGCCGGCCGACCAGCCGCTCCTGCTCGGCCCGCGCCCGGTCGTACGCCTCTCGCTCGAGCGCCGCGCGGGCCGCGGTGTAGCTCTCGCCGGTCTCGGCCATGCGTGCCCGCACGACCTGCTTGAAGTCACTGTCCCTGGTCATCTCGATCACCTTCGACTGCGCTGCGTCCCCAGCACGCCGCTGCAGCGGGCGTCATCGATGCGACTCATGGAGGTGGTGCGCCCGAGGATCCGCTCCCCTTCGCCACCTCGCTCGGGCTGGGGCCGAGGCGTCTGGCTGGGCGTTGGACGACGCCCTCGGCGGTGAGTCTCCCAGAGACTCACGGGCCAGGGCAAAGACTTTGCGCGGGGGTTGACCCCGCGGGAGGGGTCTTGTTCAGGTGGAGGTGAGCGGCGAGCCCATCGGGGGTCTCGCCACTGACGTACGGAGTCATGACTGTGCACAGCACCCTCAGCAGGATCTTCCTGACCTCGATCGCCGCACTCGTCGCGGTCGCCGGTCTCACGTCGCCGTCGTACGCCGTCACCAAGCTGACCGACGCCCAGGCGGCGAGCCAGCTCTCGGCGGTCGGCATCACCCGCGTCTCGAGCGGCGGCTGCACCTACCGCTCGGGCTCGACCTGCACGTCCTACGACCAGATCAACCAGGAGACGGTCAGCGGGATCAAGACCTTCAAGTCGATCAGCGGCTGCGCCATCACGATCACCGGCGGCACCGAGGTCGGCCACGCGTCGGGCACCTACAGCCACTACAACGGCTACAAGGTCGACGTCAGCCCCACCACCTGCGTCTCCAGCTACATCACCAGCCACTACGCCTACTCCGGCGTGCGCGGTGACGGCGCGACGCTCTACACCGCCCCCTCGGGCAACGTCTACGCCCGCGAGAGCAACCACTGGGACATCACCTACTACTCCTGCGGCTGCTGATCGCCCGCTGATATCGCGCTGACACAGGCGTCGGCGTGGCCCCACACTGGGGCCATGCCGTCGTCCAGCCAGTGGGTCGCGTTCCTCGTCGCCTCGATCCTCTTCATCCAGGTGCCGGGCCCGAGCCTGCTCTTCACCATCGGTCGCGCCCTCACGGTGGGCCGCCGCGAGGCGCTGCTCTCGGTGGTCGGCAACGCGATCGGCGTGACGGCCCAGGTCGCCCTCGTGGCGATCGGGCTCGGGGCGGTCGTCGCGGCCAGCGCGACGGCGTACACCGCGATCAAGCTGCTCGGGGCGGCGTACGTCGTCTGGCTCGGCATCCAGGCCATCCGCCACCGCGCCGACGCGCGGCTCGCGATGGAGAACGCCGCACCGGTGAGGCGTGGGCACCCGGTGCGCATCGGCTTCACCGTGGGCGCGACGAACCCGAAGACCATCGTCTTCTTCGTCGCCTTCCTGCCGCAGTTCACCGACCCCGCCGGGTCCGTCGGCGCCCAGACGATGCTGCTCGGCCTGGTCTTCGGGCTGTTGGCGGTGGCCTCCGACGGGGCGTGGGCCCTCGCCGCGGGCAAGGCCCGCGACTGGTTCGCCCGACGCCCGCAGCGGCTCGACACCCTCAGCGCCACCGGCGGCACGATGATGATCGGCCTCGGCGCGACGATGCTCACCGTCGACTAGCGAGCTCCTCCTCGTCGACCGCCTGCTTCCTCCGCTTGTTGGCGACCAGGCTCGTGGTGATCGTGATGCCCAGGATCCCGAGGATCACGAACAGCGACATCAGCGTCGGCACGTCGGGGACCGACGGCCAGACCAGGTGCGCCCAGTGGAGCACCAGCTTGAACCCGATGAAGCCGAGGATCGCGGCGAGGCCGTAGCTGAGGTGCTCCAGCGCGCCGAGCGCACCCTCGAGCACGAAGTAGAGCGCGCGCAGGCCGAGCAGGGCGAAGGCGTTGGTGACGAAGACGAGGTAGGGGTCGCCGGTGATGCCGTAGACGGCGGGCACCGAGTCGACCGCGAAGACCACGTCGGTCGCGAAGACGGCGACGGTGACCAGCGCGAAGGGCGTGAGCGCGCGAGCACCGATCTTGTCCACGGTGAGCTTCGCGCCGTCGTAGTCGTCGCTGACGGGCATGAAGCGCTTCATCACCTTCACCACGCGCATGTCCGCGACGTCGACCTCGTGGTCGTTGCCGGAGATCGCGTCACGCAGCAGCTTGACCCCGGTGAGCAGCAGCACGAGACCGAAGACCAGGAACACCCAGTCGAAGCGCGACAGCGCGGCCGCGCCGAGGGCGATGAAGATGCCGCGCAGCACGAGCGCGCCGACGATGCCGTAGAGCAGCACCCGCTGCTTGAGCACCTCGGGCACCGCGAAGGCTGCGAGCAGCAGCATGAAGACGAACAGGTTGTCGACGCTCAGCGTCTTCTCGACGAGGTAGCCGGTGTAGTACTCCAGCCCCCGGTCACCGCCGTGGGCGTTCCAGACGTAGAGGCCGAAGAGCAGCGGCAGGGCGACGTAGAACGCCGACCAGGCGACGGCCTCCTTCATCGACACCTCGTGCGGACGGCGCGTGGCGATGAAGTCGACGACGAGCAGGGCGAGCACCACGCCGATGGTCAGGAACCACAGGGTGGGGGACGCGATGGACGACATGGATCTCCTCAGGTCTTGCTCACGAATGAGCTCCTGAGGTCTCTCCCGCCACACCTGGATGTGGCCGCCGACCGGGGCGCCTGCTGAGGCGCCGTAGTGACCGATCGGACGTTGGTGGGGTACTCCCCTCACCGTTGAGTTTAGTTGAACCGGCAAGCGGATCCCAAGTCCGCGACGTGCACGTATCGTCCACGACATGGAGACACGGGAGTACGACGTCGTCGTGATCGGCGGCGGACCTGCAGGGGAGAACGCGGCGACTACGCGATCCAGGGCAACGGGATGAGCGCGGCGGTCATCGAGCGCGAGCTGCTCGGCGGCGAGTGCAGCTATTGGGCCTGCATGCCGAGCAAGGCGCTGCTGCGACCGATCGCGGTGGCCGACCTGACGGGCGACCTCGACGGGGTCTCGACCGCGCACGTCGCCCCGAAGGCGCTGCTCGAGCGGCGCGACTACTGGGTCTCCCACTACGACGACGCCGGCCAGGACACCTGGGCCGACGGCGCCGGGATCGCCGTCGTCCGGGGCGCCGGGCGGCTGGTCGGCGAGCGCACGATCCGGGTCACGTCGTCGACGGGTGACGTCGAGGTCGTCGCCCGCCGAGCCGTCGTCATCGCCACCGGCAGCGAGCCCGTCGTGCCCCCGATGTACGCCGACGCCCTCCCGTGGGGCTCCCGCGACGCCACCGGCGTGGTCGAGGTGCCCGACCGGCTGGTCGTCGTCGGCGGCGGCGTCGTGGCCTGCGAGGCCGCGATCTGGATGTCGGCGCTCGGCTCGGACGTGACGCTCGTGGTGCGCGACCGGCGACTGCTCGGGCGCACCGAGCCCTTCGCCGGGGAGGCCGTGCTCGCGGGCCTGCGCGAGCGTGGGATCACCGTCCACCTCGGCACCGAGGTGAGCGACGTACGTCGTGAGTCGCCGGAGGCGACCGGGATCGGCAAGGTCCACGGCGGCACCGTCACCCTCAGCACGTCGGCCGGGGAGCTGGAGGCCGACGAGCTGCTGCTCTCGATCGGTCGCACGCCGCGGCTCGACGACCTCGGCCTCGACTCCGTCGGGCTCACCGCCGACGACGTGAAGGCCGGCCGGCTGCCCGAGTGGCTGCACGCGGTCGGCGACGCGAGCGGCGGTCCGCCGCTGACCCACTGGGGCAAGCACCAGGCGCGGGTCGTCGGCGCCCGGATCGCTGCCGCGGCCGTCGGCGAGGTCGCCTGGGAGCCCGACCGCGAGGCGCCGGTGCCGCAGGTGGTCTTCAGCGACCCCGAGGTGGCCAGCGTCGGGATGACGGAGGCCGAGGCCCGCGAGGCCGGTCACGACGTCGTCGTCTCACGCGTGCCGACCTCGTCGGCAGCGGGCACGGTCCTGCTGCGCGACACCGTGGTCGGGGACTCGCAGATCGTCGTCGACGCCACCTCCCGGCTGCTGCTCGGCGCGACGTTCGTCGGCGTGGAGGCCGGGGAGCTGGTCCACGCCGCGACGGTCGCGATCGTCGGCGACGTCCCGGTCCACGTGCTGCGCCACGCCGTGGCGTCGTACCCCACGGCCTCCGAGCTCTGGCTCCGGCTCCTCGAGGAGCTGCCGCGGGAGCTCCGCACCCCGCCCCCAGTGATCCCTCCGGCTGACCGGGACGTCGCCCTGGCGCTTGTCAGGAGACCCGTGCGATCGGGTCGACCAGGGCTTCAGCGATCCCGCGGCTGACGCTGCGGGACCTCGCTGAAGCAGCCGAGCAGTCAGCCGCGCTCGCGGAGGTAGCGACCGAAGTGCGGGACCGTGAAGGCGATGCGGCCGCGCTCGCCGGAGTAGACGAGGCCCTTCTTGAGCAGGGAGTCGCGGGCCGGCGAGAGGGACTGCGGCTTCTTGCCCAGCGACGCGGCGACGTCGGCGCTCGGCACGGAGTCCTCGTCGCCTGCCCCACCGGACTGGGCGAGGGCCACGTCGGCCATCGCCATCAGGTAGTCCCGCTCCCCCGGCGTCGCGCGCTCGTAGCGTGAGCCGAAGAACCCGACGGCGAGCTCGGACTCGGCCTCGGGCGCCGCGACCGCGACGTCGGCGGCGGTGATCGGCGAGCGCGGCGCGAGGTCCCACACGGCCTTGCCGTAGGCCTGGATGAAGTAGGGGTAGCCGCCGGTGGCGTCGTACATCGCGGCGAGCGCGTCGGGCTCGAAGGCGGCGTCCTCGTCGGCGGCGGGCGCCTCGAGCGCGCGGTCGGCGGCCTCGCGGGCGAGCCGGTCGATGCGCTGGTAGCGGAAGAGCCGCTCGCTGTAGGACTTGCTGGCGCTGAGCACGGCCGGCAGGTGGGGCAGGCCGGCACCGACCACGATCACGGGCAGGCCCGACTGGCTGAGCTCGTGGCAGGCCGCGCACAGGGCCGACACGTCGTCGGCGCCGAGGTCCTGCATCTCGTCGATGAAGATCCCGACCCCCTTGCCGACGTCGGCGGCGAGCCCGCCGAGGTCGGTGAAGAGCTCGACCAGGTCGATCTCGATGTCGCCGGAGTCCGCGCGACCCCGCACCGCCGGGGCGTCGATCCCCGGGCTCCACTGGTCCTTGAGCCTGGCGCCGGCCCCTGCGTCGCGGTGGGCGAAGGACTTGATGACGCCGAGCACGTGGTCGACCGACTCCTCGTCGCCGTGACCGAGCTCGCGCACCGCCTGGTGGAGCGCGCTGCTCAGCGGACGCCGCAGTCCCTGGCCGGGCCGCGCCTCGAGCTTGCCGGTCCCCCACCCCTTGCGTACGGCGGTGCCGCGCAGCGCGTTGAGCAGCACGGTCTTGCCGACACCGCGCAGCCCGGTCAGCACGAGGCTGCGCTCGGGGCGACCCTTCGCGACGCGCTCGAGGACCACCTCGAACGCGGCGAGCTGCTCGTCGCGGCCGGCGAGCTCGGGCGGGCGCTGGCCCGCGCCGGGGGCGTACGGGTTCCGGATCGGGTCCACGATCAGACACTATCGACGAATCTAGGGAGTTCCGTAGACATGGGGATACTCGGCGAGTCACGCATTCGGTGCCACGATCGACCCGTGACCGAGTCGCACGAGCCGCAGACCATCTCCTACCCGGCGGAGGCGCGGGCGACCTCGCGCTACGCCCACGAGCGGATGGACCCGCACGTGATCGTCCTGTTCGGGGCGACCGGCGACCTCGCCCGGCGCAAGCTGCTGCCCGGGCTCGCCCACCTCGTCGTCTCCGACCTCGCGCCGGAGATCCGCATCGTCGGCACGTCGCTGGAGGACCTGGACGACGCGCAGTTCAAGGAGTTCGCCCGCACCGCGGTCGAGCAGTTCGCCCACAAGGAGCTGACGGCCGAGCAGTGGGACCACTTCGACGACAACCTCACCTACGTCCCGCAGGGGGCGGGGCCCGACGCCCTGGCCGCGGCGGTCCGCGCGGCGGAGCAGGCGCTCGGCGACGACGTACGCCGTCTCCACTACCTCTCCGTGCCCCCCAAGGCAGCGCTGCCGGTGATCGACATGCTCCGCGAGGCCGACCTGGTGAAGCGGGCGCGGGTGGTGATGGAGAAGCCGTTCGGCACCGACCTCTCCTCGGCGATCCAGCTCAACGCCAAGGTCCACCAGACCTTCGCCGAGTCGCAGGTCTTCCGGATCGACCACTTCCTCGGCAAGGAGGCGGCGCAGAACATCCTGGCGTTCCGCTTCGCCAACGGGCTCTTCGAACCGATCTGGAACCGCAACTTCATCGACCACGTGCAGATCGACATCCCCGAGACCCTCGGCCTCGACCAGCGGGCCAACTTCTACGAGTCGACCGGCGCCTACAAGGACATGGTGGTCACCCACCTCTTCCAGGTGCTGGCCTTCGTCGCGATGGAGCCGCCGACCGCGCTGGAGCCCCGCGCCATCAGCGAGGAGAAGAACAAGGTCTTCCGCTCGTTGATGCCGATCGAGCCGAAGGACGTCGTGCGCGGGCAGTTCACCGGCTACACCGACCTCCCCGGCGTCTCCCCCGACTCCGACACCGAGACCTTCATCGCGATGGAGTGCCGCCTCGACAACTGGCGCTGGGCCGGCGTGCCGTTCTACCTCCGCACCGGCAAGGAGCTCGCCGAGGGCAAGCGGATCATCTCGATCGCCTTCCGCGAGGCGCCGCGCTCGATGTTCCCCTCCAACTCCGGCGTCGGGTCGGCCGGGCCCGACCACCTCACCTTCGACCTCGCCGACGAGTCCAAGGTGTCGCTGTCGTTCTACGGCAAGCGGCCGGGGCCGGGGATGCGGCTGCAGAAGCTGTCGATGCAGTTCTCCACCGGCGAGACCGAGACCGCCGGCGACGTGCTCGAGGCCTACGAGCGGCTGATCCTCGACGCGATGCGCGGCGACCACACCCTCTTCACCACCGCCGAGGGCATCGAGTCGCTGTGGGACCGGTCGCGGGCGCTGCTCGACGACCCGCCCCCGGTGAAGCCGTACGCCCCGGGCACCTGGGGACCGAACGCCATCCACCAGCTCGTCGCGCCGCACGCGTGGCGGCTGCCGTTCGAGCGGGAGTGGCGCGCGAAGAAGTGAGCCGGCCTGGACGCACCGGTCGACGCCGTCGCGAGCGTCGTCAGGCGGGTGTGATGGCAAGGCGGAGGGCCGAAGGCGGGCCGCCAGGCCCGTCGAGCGCCTGACAACGCAGCCAGCGCGCCCGCATGGCGACGCGCAGCAGGCGAGAGACCGGTGTGTGCAGGCCCTAGCCGGCCTGGCTGGGACGCTCGACGCGCTCGACCCGCTCGCGCGCGGCGTCGTAGGCCTCGTCGAGCCCCTGGCGCAGCAGCGCGATCAGGTCGGGCACCTCGTCGGCGGCGAGCCGGAAGGTGCCGGCGCACACGTTGTCGCGCCACAGCGACAGCACGACGAGCTGCGAGTCCTGGTGCCAGGTGACGCGCAGCGAGCGGTCCTCGCCGCGCGGGTCGAGGAAGACCGACCCGGTGCGAGGAGTGCGCGGCTGTGCCATGCGCCATTCTGACCCCGACCCCGGCGTTCTGCCTAGACTTTGGCCCGTGCCCGAGCTGCCGGAGGTCGAAGCCCTCGTCCAGGACCTGCGCGGTCGCCTGGTCGGCCGCGCGATCAGCCGCGTCGACCTGACCGCGTTCAGCGCGCTGAAGACCTTCGACCCGCCGCTGCACGCGTTGCACGGCACGCTCGTCGACGACGTGACGCGCCACGGCAAGTTCCTCGACATCGACGCGAGCGGCGTGCACCTCGTGATCCACCTCGCCCGGGCCGGCTGGATCCGCTGGCGCGACGAGGTGCCGGCCCTGCCCGCGCGACCCAACAGCAAGAACCCGCTGGCCGCGCGCGTCGTGATCGACGACCCCGACCTCGACGTCCAGCCCGGCCTCGACATCACCGAGGCCGGCACCCGCAAGGGGCTGGCCATCCACGTCGTGCGCGACCCGCAGCAGGTCGAAGGAGTCGCCCGGCTCGGGCCCGACCCGCTCGGCGACGACTTCACGATCGAGGTGCTCGCCGACATCCTCCAGCGCGAGGGACGCAAGCAGGTCAAGGGCGTGATGCGGATGCAGTCGATCATCGCCGGCATCGGCAACGCCTACTCCGACGAGATCCTGCACGCGGCGAGGATGTCGCCCTACAAGCCCGCCAGCAGCATCGAGGGTGACGACCTGCAGACCTTGTACGACGCCGTGCGCGACACCCTGGGCGACGCGGTCCGCCGCTCGAGCGGGCTCGCCGCCAGCGAGCTCAAGGGCGAGAAGAAGACCAACCTCGCGGTGCACGGCAAGACCGGCGAGAAGTGTCCGGTGTGCGGCGACGTCGTGCGCGAGGTCTCGTTCGCCGACTCGAGCCTGCAGTACTGCGCGACGTGCCAGACGGGCGGCAAGCCGCTCGCGGACCGGCGTACGTCGAAGTTCCTGAAGTGATCTCAGCCCGAAATGAAGCAACGGGCGTCGGTCCGACCCACCCCCGTGAAGTCCGACCGACGCCCGGCAACGTCAAGAGTACCTTGACCTGAGGCAGATCGTCTCACGCCGACTCGGACTTGTCCCCACCTTTTCTCGCAAATCGTTCCCAGGCGGCCTGACGGGAGACGCCGAGGGTGCGGCCGATCTCGGCCCACGAGATGTTGCGCTCGCGCAGCAGGTCGACCCACTCGTGCGCGAAGGCGGTGTTCTGCTCGGCGGAGGCCATGATCTGCGGGAGGGTGGCGAGCACCTCGGCGTCGGACATCCGCTCCCAGGGGAACGTGCCCCTGGCTTCTGCGCGCTTCTCCGTCGTCGTGGACGATCGCGTGGAAGTCGTCGATGCAGGGCACGCAGACCTGGGCGCCGAGGCCGCCGATGAGCTGGAGGTCCTTCGACCCGGGCTCGCCGCAGAACGAACAGATCTTTCCGTCGCGCGTGACCATGATGGTGTCCTCTCCCTGCCCCGCTGCCGATGCTACCCGCCCGACCCTGACGCTGTCGGGGCCCGAACGAGCCGGTCTAGCACCCCCCGGACGGACTAGCTCGACTCGGGCATCTCCGGCATCTCGAGGTCGTCCAGCGGGTTGCCGCAGGTCTCGGTGAGGTACTTCTCGAAGGCGTCCGCCTGCTTCTGGGCCTCGGCCGACGCGTCCTTGCCACCGGCCTCGAGCTGCTCGAGCTTCTCGATCGAGAAGTCGGCGGCGTCGATCTCGTCGGCCATCTCGACGATCCGCTCGAAGCCCTTGCGGGCGTCGTCGGAGATGTCCTCCGGCGTGCCGACCTTCTCGATCTTCGCGCCCCAGTCCTTCACGGCCTTCGCCATCTGCTCGTCGCTGGGCAGCTCGGTGCTCGACATGTCGGGCATCAGGTCCTCGAGCAGGCTCGTCTGCGTCTGGCAGAACTCCTTCTCGGAGGCGTCGGCGGGGGCACCGCCGCCGGCTCCTCCTCCCCGCAGGCGGAGGCCGCGGCGCCGATCAGGAGGACGGCGGTGCTGGCGGTGAGACGGGTGCGGGACGTGGTGCGGGTGGCCATGTTTCTCCCCCAGATTTCGCTCGGTCGCACGCGGTGGCGTGGTGGTCGGCGCCCACCTTTGCGCGTCTCACCCCTCGTCGTCCACCCGGAAGGGTGCCGGTGGCGGGAGTCGCAGGGCCGCCTCGAGCGACTCGAGGTACTCCGCCCGTGGGCGGCGTACGACCCCGAGGGAGGCCAGGTGGGGCGTCTGCCACTGCACGTCGAGCACCCGGCAGTCGGCGTGCTGGTCGGTGAGCAGGTCGATGAGCGCGAGCAGCGCGACCTTGGAGGCGTCGCGCTCGACGTGGAACATCGACTCACCCGCGAAGAGCCCCCCGACGCTCACGCCGTAGAGCCCGCCGGCGAGCCGGCCGTCGCGCCACGCCTCGACCGAGTGCGCCCAGCCGAGGCGGTGGAGCCGGCCGTAGGCCTGCCGGAAGTCGTCGGTGATCCAGCCGTCCGGGCGATCCGGGCTGCCACACGCCGTGACCACCTCGTCGAAGGCGGTGTCGATGCGGATCTCGAAGTCGCGCGCCGAGCGCCGCAGCGACCGCGACACCCGCATCCCGTCGAGCGGCAGCACGCCGCGCTCGACCGGCGAGAACCAGCCGAGGTGCTCCTCGGCGTCCAGCGTCACGGGCATCGGGAAGAGGCCGAGGCTGTACGCCGTCACGAGCGTGCCCGGCTCGAGGTCGGCGCCGACCGCGACGAGGTCGTCGTCGGGGTCCCACGACGAGCGGGGCGGGAACCCCCACGGCGTCGGAGCGGGGGCGATCGGCACGTCTCGCACGCTAGACCACAACCAAGGGCAGTTCGCGTGCGTCGTACTGGCCGAACCCCGATCCCTGCGCGTCCCGGAGGACGACATGCGACGTACGACGACCCTGACCGCCCTCGCCTCGCTGGCGATCGCCCCCCTCGGGCTCGCCGCGGCACCCGCCCAGGCTGCCGAGACGTGCGACGGCAAGGTCGCCACGATCGTGGTCGCGCCCAAGCCGGGCTCGTTCACGACCGACCCGGTCGTCGGGACGCCGGGCGACGACGTGATCGTCGGGTCCGCGCAGGCCGACGACATCGACGGCGCGGGCGGCAACGACACGATCTGCGGCCTCGCGGGCGGTGACGACCTGACCGGTGGCGCGGGCGACGACCGGTTGTTCGGTGGTCTGGACGAGGACTACTCGCCCGACGACGACTACTTCGGCGACACCCTCACGCCCGGGCCGGGCAACGACCACGTCGACCTCGGGCACGACCCGCAGTCCGAGGACCTCTTCGACCTCGACATCGGGTTCTGGGACCAGGTGTCCTACGAGGACGCCGCCGGCCCGGTCGCCGTCGACCTCGCCGCCGGCACCGCGACCGGCGAGGGGACCGACACCATCGCCGCGATCACCTACGGCGGCGGCGTCGAGGGGTCGGCGTACGACGACACCCTGAGCGGGCACGACGGCCCGGACTGGATCGCCGCGGGTGGCGGCGACGACACCGTCGACGGCCGGGGCGGTGACGACCTGATCGACGCCGACGACCTGAGCCGCTACCGCTCCTACGGCGCCGACCCCCGGCCAGGCGACGACGTGGTCGATGGCGGCGAGGGAGACGACGACATCGTCGGCGGGCACGGCGCGGACGTACTCTCCGGCGGGTCCGGCGACGACTGGCTGCGCTCGGACGCCGGCAGCGGGACCCGGGTCCTCGGCGGTCCCGGTCGCGACATCGTCGGCGGCTCGGGTGACACCGTCGCCGAGGGCCAGGGCGGTCGCGACCAACTGTGGCCCGTGGTCGACGGTCCCGGTGTGGTGAGGGTCGACGGCGGCGCTGGACGGGACGAGGTGCGCCTCGAGGTCGATCGCGACCTGCCGAAGGGCACGCGCGTGGTCATCGGTCGCACGCGCGGCGTCGTGGCGATCGAGGGCGAGCGGGTGGTGCGCTTCGCCTCCGCACCCCGATTCGGCCTGAACTCGATGCACGTCGGCCCGATCACCTGGTACGGCACCGGTGGGGACGACGTGGTCGACCTCGAGAACAGCAACCGGGCGGTGCGTGCGTACGGGCGCGGCGGCAACGACACGATCACCGGGAGCTGGAAGCGCGACGTCCTCGACGGGGGACGCGGTCGCGACGTGATCGACGGGAGCCTGGGTCGGGACCGGTGCCTGCGCGGCGAGCGACTGTCGTCCTGCGAGCGGCGTCGCTGAGACCCTCCACCCGGAGCGCAGGACTGGCCTCCGACCGTACGATCGGGGCATGGGCATCAAGCACACCGTCGGTCGCCAGCTCGCGCCGCGCCTCCAGGAGCTCGCGCCCGGCATGACGTCGGGATTCGTCCGTGAGGCGCTCAACCGGGCGATCGACGGCGTCGGCCCGCTCGCGCCGGCCGCTGTCGCCGCCGACAAGCAGCTCGAGGAGCAGCGCGGCAGCGTCGACCGCGCGATCCACGAGGTGATCGAGAACAACGTCCGCCTCGCCGGCGCCCAGGGCTTCGTGACCAACGTCGGCGGCCTGGTGACGATGGCCGTGACCATCCCGGCCAACGTCACCGGCCTGGCGCTGCTCCAGTGCCGGATGGTCGCCGGCATCGCGCACCTGCGCGGCCACGACCTGCACGACCCGCGCGTCCGCAACGCGATCCTCGCCCTGCTGCTCGGAGAGGACCAGGTCAACGACCTGGTGAAGCGCAAGAAGATCCCCAGCACGCCGATGGCCCTCGCCACCGCGCCTGCCCACGACCCGACGATCGACGGCGTCATCTCGGCGGTCGTGGCGACCGACATCATCGCCCGGGTCGCCGGCAAGCGCCTGGCGACCACGGTCGGTCGCCGGGTGCCGGTGGTCGGCGGCGTCGTCGGCGCCGGCGCGGACGGCTTCGCGACCTGGCGGGTCGGCCGCTACGCGGACCGGGAGCTCCTGCCCAGGAAGAAGTGATGCGCCTCGCCCTGCTGGCCCTGCTTGCCGCTGACGTCCGCGTTCGCGGTGACATCCGCGCCGGTCGGGGCGGCGGGTGAGACCTGCGACGGTCGTCCGGCGACGATCCTGGCCGTCGGAGGACGACGTACGACTGGCACCGAGGGCGACGACGTCATCGTCGGCACCGACGGCCCCGACGTGGTGGATGCGCTCGCCGGGAACGACGTCGTCTGCGGGCTCGGCGGTGCCGACACGTTGTCCGGCGGAGCGGGCGACGACCGGCTCTTCGGCGGCCTCAGCGGCCGCGACGAGAACGGGACCTACCTGGCGGACCGGGTCGTCCCCGGCGCGGGGGACGACCTCATCGACGTGGGACTCGACCCGGAGGCGCTCACGACGGGACCGGAGGACAACGGGCGGGGGTTCGACCCGATCAGCTGGGAGGGCAGCCCGTCGGGCGTCACGGTGGACCTCGTCGCCGGCACCGCCGTCGGGGAGGGAACGGACACGATCGTCCTCCAGCCTGCGATCAGCATCGTGGGATCGAGCCACTCCGACACCGTCACGGGGTCAGATCGCGAAGACCTGGTCGAGACCGGACCGGGCGACGACGTCATCGACACCGCAGGCGGCAACGACTCTGTCTCCGGTGGCTCGGGCGACGACGTGGTGGACACGGGGGACGGTGACGACTACGTCTTCGTGGGGCGCGGGGCGGACCTCGTCACCATGGGCGCGGGCAACGACGACATCGTGATCGGGAGGACCGGCGCGCTCCCTCGGGTGCGGACCGACAGCGGACGGGACTCGGTCCTGACCTCGTCGGCCGTCGACCTCAGGTCAGGCAGAGGCAACGACGACCTGCAGATGATCGTTCGCCGTGACCCCGACCCGTTCGACGTCGCCGGTGGACCGGGTCGCGACGTGGTCGCGGTCATCACCCGGCCCCTCGGGGACGTGCCCGTGACCTGGGACAACGGGAAGGGTCGCGTGCGGACCGGCACCACGCTTCTCGGACGCACGTCCGGCTACGAGCGGTTCACCCTCGACGACGCGGTGCGGTGGACCTTCGTGGGCTCGGCGGCCGACGAGCACGTCCGCGCCAACTACGACGCGTCCGCGGTCCTCCTCATCGGGGGCGGTGGGGACGACGTCCTCGTCGGGTCCGCGGAGGACGACGTGCTCGACGGTGGGCCGGGACGTGACTTCCTCCGCGGGGACGGCGGCCGCGACCTCTGCCGTGCCGGCGAGAAGGTGCGGCAGTGCGAGCTGGTCGGTCCCTAGCCCACCAGGCCGAGGGTGTGCGCGTGCAGGAGCACGTCGGCGTGGATCGGGTCGTCGTGCCGCAGGTAGGCGGCAGCCTCCTCGACCGGCAGCGTGAGCACCTCGACGACCTCCTCCCCGTCCGGCGGGTTCAGCGGCTCACCGGTGATCACCACCCTGGCCACGGCATATGCCCAGCACGAGCGCGGGTGCGGGAACCACGGCCGGTACGGCTCCTCCCGCTCACTGTCACCTCGTGCGCCGAGAAGTGCACAGGTCGCCGACCAGCGTCGCGCCCGCCTCCTCGAGCAGCTCTCGGCGCGCAAGCTCCGACCAGCGACTCTCCGGCCTCGCGCGTCCCGCCGGGCAGGAAGCGAGAGCCCTCGACGCTCCGGCACACCACGACCTCACCCACATCGGTCACCGCCACGAGGTGGAGGCGGGTGACCAGCTCCTCCTTCGCGACTCCGGCGACGTACCGGATCCGCGCCTGCGCGTAGTCGACGTACGTCTCGCCGCTGAGCGCAGGAAAGGGAACGTCCGGGTCGCCTGGGTCCACGACCTCAGCCTCTCACCCGGTCCCGGGCTCACAGGACGGTGAAGGCCTCCGGGAGGGGGCCACGACCCAGGGCGCCGCGCAGGAGCGGTGCCGCCAGGTCGCCATCGACCGCCAGCTCAGAAGCCAGTGCGAGCGCGTGGCGCGCGGGCCTGGCCGGTACCTCGTCCGGCAGCCCCAGCGCCGCGGCGATGTCGAGCGTGTGGGCAACGAGCTCGAAGGTGCGCGTCGGCAGGTAGTCAGCCAGGCGCATGCCGCCGGCGATGGTCTCGATGACCTCCTCACCCGTGCACGCCTCGACCAGCGGCACCACCCGCGCAGCGAGCGCGGTCACTGAGGTGGCCGGATCCGCGCCCAGCGCGATCCCGGCGTCCCGGCCGCGAGCGGCGACGTCCGGAGCCGATGCCAGTGATCGCGTCGCCTCGAAGTAGGCCACCGCCGACGGGACGGCGACCGCCGCGGCAGGACGCGCGACGTAGGCCTCCACCGTCAGCAGGGCTCGGCTCGTGTGTCCGACGAGGCTGCGCACGTCCCACTCGCCGAGTCCGGGTGCGCTCCACGACCCCTCGACCCGCGCGACGGTCGCGACGAACCAGTCGGCTGCCTCGGAGAAGGCGAGCCGCGAGTCGTCCCAGGCGTCCACGGTCCCGCTACGTCTTCCGGCCCCGCGCGCGCCGGTAGGCGTCGAGGGTGCCGCGGCCGGCGGCGCTGTCCTCGAGCGAGGTCACGATCTTGCGCTTGACGCGGTACGACGGCGTGAGCCGCGCGCGGTCGCGCTCGTCGCGGGCCTCGCGCAGCTCCTCGTGGAGCCGCTCCTCGACCGCGCGGAGGCGGGCGCCCTCGACCAGCAGCGCCGAGATGGTGTCGAGGGCCGGCGGGAGCAGCTCGTCGGCCGGCACGGTGTCGGGGTCGGCGAAGGCACCGAGGTCGGGGCCGATCAGGTCGTCGAGCGAGCCACTGACGTCGTACCCCCGGTCCGCCATCGCGTCGACCCAGCTGCGGCAGAGGTCCTGCGCCCAGGCGTGGTCGTCGGGCGCGAGGCCGAGGCGGGCCGAGGCGACGCCGCGCGACAGCGTCTGGTGGGCGAGCAGCTCACGCACCAGGGGTCGGTAGTCGGGCGGGGCGATGATCGAGGTGACCCGCTGGTTGATCGTGCGCAGCAGCGAGGTCTCCGGGACGCCGAGCGACGGGTTCTCGCGCTCCGCGGCGAGGTCGAGGTCGAGGCCGTCGAGGCCGAAGGTGTGCGAGAACCGTCGCCACAGCTCACCGCGGTCGGAGCCCGACGGCGGCACCGTCACGAGGTGCACCTGCGACGGCGGCAGCGAGGCACCCCAGCGGTCGAGGATGTCGGGGATCTCCTGCACCGCCCAGAACCACGAGCCGATCTTCGACTCGCGCGCGGGGTCGCGGATCGTGCGGAGGAACTTGGCGTAGGTGATGTGGCTGCGGTGCTTGACGTTCTCCTGCCACTCCGCCGGGATCTGGCGCACCAGGTCGCGCACCGACAGCACCAGGTGGACCTCGGCGTCGCCGAGGGAGTCCAGCGCCCGCGCCACCTGCGTCGGCGTCGCGCGGGCGAAGATCTCGTGGCTGATGATCGCCGTGCCGTGCCAGTCGCGCACCTGCTCGGCGAGGCGGTCCCACGCGCCGACGGCCTCGGTCTCGAGCCCGCCCCACGGCAGCGTCATCAGGTCGAGCGCGGCGAGGAAGTGGGCGTCGAAGCGGTGCGCCGGATAGAGGATGTCGTGGTCGCGCAGGACAGCCTGGTTGCGGAAGAGGACGTCCTGGAGGTAGGACGTGCCGGTCTTGGGGCAGCCGACGTGGAGCAGCACCCGCTTGCTCATCGCTCCACCTCCTCCTGTCGCTGCCTCTCACGACGCCAGCTCGGGTCCACGACCATCCGGATCGCCAGGTCCAGCACCTGCCGGTCGTCGGGTCCCGGCGGACCGGAGGGTGCCGCGGCGCGCGGTCCGAGGTCCGCGAGGTCGCCGACGACAGAGTAGCCACGACGGCTCACGGCACGGATGGTGCGGGCCGCCGACCGCGCGACCCACTCGCGTTCGCCGGCGGGTACGCCGACGGGCGCGACGCCGCTGTCGGGGATCCGCTGCTGGAGCGTCCGCATCAGCCCGGGCCGTTCGTGCCGCTCGACGCGAAGGCCGACGACGGCCGCCACGCGGCGGGCGAGCTCGGCCTGGTCGGCGCCCGGCACCCGCACCGGCGGGAGGGAGCGCACCCCGACCTGGCGGGGCAGCAGGTCGGCGTCGGTGACGACCCGGACGAAGGGCCGGCGCCCGCCCCAGCGGCGTACGGACGCGACCAGGTCGGCACGGTCGGGCAGCTGGTCGCGTTCGCGCCAGAAGCGCAGCCACTCGGCCCACGGCGTCGCGCCGGTCTCGAAGCAGCGCTGCGTCCAGGTGTGCGCGAGCAGCTCGTCGAGGGGACGACCGATCGCCACCACGAACGGTCGCGGACCGCCCTCGGGACGACCCCATCCCCAGCAGGTGCCGGCGCGTGGCGGCGGCGACCAGGGGGTCGCCGACGAGGCGGACCCGGCGGCGCCACGGCCGCGGCCAGCTCGTGGCCACCGGGTCGGCACCGAGGGCGACCAGGTCGTCGGCCAGCAGCACGCTCGCCACCCGCAGCAGCTCGTCGGCGCTGATGGTGGACGGGTCGACCGGGGCCGCGCCGAAGCCACGGTGCGCGAGCCCGACCAGTGGCAGGTCGGCCTGGCCGCGTCCGGCCGCGGGCGCGACGAGCACCCGGTCGGCGAGTCGAGTGCGCTCGCGGTCTGGTCACCGCGGGGCCGCGCATCGACGCGGGGCGAGGTTGAGCCGGCGCAGCAGCTCGAGCTGCTGGGCGCCGGGCACCGGAGCAGAGGTCGCGGCGACCGGTGGCCGACCACGCCAGCCACGGCGTCGTACCCCCGTCGCGGAGGTGGGCGACCCAGCCGTGGGCACGCGCCGTCGCGTCGGGGTCGTCCGACCCGGAGGCGGTCAACGGGCGCGCAACCGGCGTGCGGTCTTCTGCAGCTTGGCGCCCATCGAGTCGTGGGCGGTGCCGTTGGCCGCCTCCTGCGTCATCACGGCGAGCGCGTCGAGCGCGGCACCGAGCTCGAGCTTGGCGCGGACCCGGTCGGGGTTCTTCCAGGCCTCGTCGTCGGCGGGACGGCGCGGACGGAGGTCCTCGACGTCGCCGATCACGTCGACGCCGCTGCCCGTGATGAAGTCGATCCAGAGCTGGGCCTGCTGCTCGGCGAAGTCGTAGCGGTCGGGCGGCAGCCGCACCGGGATCGCCTTGCGGGAGACCAGCACCTCCTGGGCGAGCACCTCGCGGATCAGGTTGTCGTAGGCGGGCTCGCGCCAGACGCCCAGCTCGAGGCGGCGGTTGAGCTTGCGGAGGATCGAGGTCTCGGCGATGCCGAGCGAGCGGTTGTCGCGCTCGGAGTCGAGGAGCGCCCACGCCGGGTCGATGCCGAAGGCGCGGCAGAAGCGCAGCCACAGCTCGTCGCCGTTGGGGCCGCGGTCGTGCGGGACGGTCACGACGTGCACGCGCTCGGGCGGCAGCTTGGCGCCCCACTGCGACAGCACGCGCGGCAGGTCCATCGCGTTGAAGAACCAGGTCTGCCCGCGCTCCACCTTGTTGAGGAACCGGCGGAACGGCCACTTGCGACCCTGCTTGATCGACTCCTGCCACGCGGCGGGCAGCTGGCGGCCCAGGTCGCGCGCGGAGTAGACGACGTGCACCTCGTGGCCGGCGAGGTCGTTCATCGCCCGGGCGATCTTGTCGGGCTTGGCGCCGGCGAGGATCTCGTGGCTGATCACCACGTCGCCGTCGGCGCGCCGCACCCGCTTCACCATCGCGTCCCACGAGCCGTTGGCGTGGCCGGGCGTGCCGCCCCAGTCCTGGTCCAGCAGGTCGAGCGCGGCGCGGAAGTGGAAGGTGTCGGTGCGGCCGATGCGCGGGCCGGGGATCGTCACGCCGTGCGACGCGAGCGACGACGCGTTGAGCATCAGCCGGTCCTGGAGGTACGTCGTCCCGGTCTTGGGCGCACCGATGTGCAGGTGGACACGGCTCATGCCGCTGATGGTAGTCAGTGACCGCCGAGCGCTCGTACGACGGCGCTCGGGCTCGGACGGCCGAGGTGCCCGGCCATCCAGACGCTGGTGGCGACCACGGCGTCGAGGTCGACCCCGTGGTCGATGCCGAGCCCGGTCAGCATCCACACGAGGTCCTCGGTCGCGAGGTTGCCGGTGGCCGACTTCGCGTAGGGGCAGCCGCCGAGGCCGCCCGCGCTCGCGTCGAACGTCGTGATGCCGGACTGCAGCGCGGAGTAGGTGTTGGCGAGCGCCTGGCCGTAGGTGTCGTGGAAGTGCATCGCCAGCCGGTCGGTGCCGACGCCCGCGTCGGCGAAGGCCCGGACCAGCGCCGTGACGTGGCCCGCGGTGGCGACGCCGATGGTGTCGCCGAGGCTGAGCTGGCTCGCGCCGAGGTCGAGGAGCCGGGTGCCGGCGGTGACGACCTGCTCGACCGGCACGGCGCCCTCCCACGGGTCGCCGAAGCACATCGAGACGTAGGCCCGGACGTCCATCCCGGCCTCGCGGGCCCGCGCGACCGTCGGCTCGAACATCGCGAACTGCTCGTCGAAGGTGCGGTTGAGGTTCTTCGTCGCGAAGGTCTCCGTCGCGCTGCCGAAGATCGCGATGTGCTCCAGGCCGAGCTCGAGCGCGCGGTCGAGGCCGCGCTCGTTGGGCACCAGCACCGGGAGGTGACGGCCCTCGTCGCCGAGGTCGGCCATCAGCTCGGCGGCGTCGGCGAGCTGCGGCACCCACCTCGGGTGCACGAAGCTGGTGGCCTCGACGATCGGCAGGCCGGCGGCCACGAGGCGGCGTACGAACTCGGCCTTCACCTCGACCGGGACGATCGCCTTCTCGTTCTGCAGGCCGTCGCGCGGGCCGACCTCGTAGATCGTGACCGCGGAGGGCAGGCCGTCGGCACGGACCGTCATCGGGAGGTCAGTCATCGGACGCCTCCACCGTGAAGAGGGCGGCGCCGAGCTTGACGAGGTCGCCGGTGGCGGCACCGACGGACGTCACGGTGCCGGCGAAGGGCGCCTTGAGCGCGAGCTCCATCTTCATCGCCTCCATCACGCCCAGCGTCTCACCCTCGGCGACGGCCTGGCCCTCGGCGACGTTGACCGCCAGGACCGTGCCCGGCATCGGAGCCAGGAGCGTGCCGTCCCCGGCTGCCGCGGCGTGGTCCCCGAACGGGTCGGGGCGCTCCCACACCCAGCGCTGCCCGCGGTGCACGACCTCGACGAAGTCGCGCTGCACGTTGAGCACCGCGTGCTCGGCGCGGCCGTCGACCAGCAGGTGCACGGTGTGGTTCGCGGCGTCGACCATGCGTACGTCGTGGCCGGTGCCGTCCGGCAGCGACACGCGGCCGCGCGCCCGGTCGACGACGACGAGCTCGTCGCCGAGCACGACCGTGTCGGCGGCGGGCTCCCCGCCCATCCGCCAGCCGTCGGCCCGCCACGGGCCGGTGGTGCCCCCGCTGGACATCGTGTCGAGGAGCACCTCGGTCCACGCGCCGAACACCCGCGCCAGCGCGGCGTCCGGCGCGGGCACCTCGTTGCGGTCGAGCCAGGCGGTGTCGATCGTGGTGTCGCGGAACTCGTCGGACGCGGCGAGCGCGCGCAGGAAGCCGGTGTTGGTGGTGATGCCGAGGATCGCGGTCTCGCCGAGGGCGTCGACCAGCGCGGCGCGGGCGGCCTCGCGGTCCGGGCCCCACGCGATGACCTTGCCGAGCATGGGGTCGTAGGAGGTGCTGACCTCCTGCTCGGGCTCGAGGGCGTGGTCGACGCGGATGACGGGTCTCGTACGGCGCTGCGCGCCTTCCTCGACCAGCGAGGCAGCCACCGCACGATCGACGTACGACCGGCCTGCGGCAGGAAGCCGTTGAAGGAGTCCTCGGCGTAGACCCGGGCCTCGATCGCGTGGCCCTCCAGCGCGATGTCGCCCTGCGCGAAGGGCAGCGGCTCGCCGGTCGCGACGAGGAGCTGCAGCTCGACGAGGTCGACCTTCTCGCCCCGCACCCGCGTCGACCTCCTCGGTGACCGGGTGCTCGACCTGGAGGCGGGTGTTCATCTCGAGGAAGTAGAACTCGCCGGTCGCGTTGTCGAGCAGGAACTCGACCGTGCCGGCGCCGGTGTAGCCGCACTGTGCGGCGAGCGCGACGGCTGACGCCGTGATCGCGGCCCGCTGCTCGTCGCTGATCGTCGGGGCGGGCGCCTCCTCCAGCACCTTCTGGTGCCGGCGCTGCGTGGAGCAGTCGCGCTCGAAGAAGTGGAGCACGGTGCCGTGGCTGTCGCCGAGCACCTGCACCTCGATGTGGCGGCCGGACTCGACGTACTTCTCGACCAGGATCGTGTCGTCGCCGAAGGACGACCGCGCCTCGCGCTGGGCCGCCGCGAACGACTCGTCGTACTCGCTCGCGGAGCGCACCACCCGCATGCCCTTGCCGCCACCGCCGGCAGCCGCCTTGACCAGCACCGGGTAGGAGAAGGAGTCCTTGTCGGTCGCGTCGGGTCCGTCGAGGGAGTACGACGGCACGACGGGCACCCCGGCCGCCACCGCGACCTCCCGGGCGGCGTCCTTGCGCCCCATCGCGTCCATCACGTCGGCCGACGGGCCGACCAGGGTGATGCCGGCGTCGGCCAGCGCCCGGGCGAACGGCGCGCGCTCCGACAGGAAGCCGTAGCCCGGGTGGACGTAGCCGGCGCCCGTCTCGCGCGCGGCCGCCACGACGGCGTCGATGTCGAGGTAGGACCCGACCCGCACCGCCCGGTCGGCGGCGCGCACGTGCGGTGCGTCGACGTCGAGGTCGGTGTGGATCGCGATCGGTGGACCAGCCGAGGCGCTTCGCGGTGCGCATCACGCGCAGGGCGATCTCGCCGCGGTTGGCGATCAGAACTGTGTTGATCATCGGGTGCCTTTCGGGGTCCCCGCGGCGTTGTTCTCGGGGGAGCGAAGCGGAGGAGAGAAGAACGTCGTGCGGGAAAGTCTCACATCCGGAAGATGCCGTAGGACGGCTCGGGGATCGGGGCGTACGACGTCGCGGCGAGGGCCATGCCGAGCACGCGGCGGGTGTCGGCGGGGTCGATGATCCCGTCGTCCCAGAGCCGGGCGCTGGCGTAGTAGGGCGAGCCCTGGGTCTCGTACTGCTCGCGGATCGGCGCCTTGAAGGCCTCGACCGCCTCGTCGTCCTCGAGGTCGGTGCGGACGGTCGCGAGGACCGAGGCGGCCTGCTCGCCGCCCATCACCGAGATCCGGGCGTTGGGCCACATCCAGAGGAAGCGCGGGTCGTAGGCGCGCCCGCACATGCCGTAGTTGCCGGCGCCGAACGAGCCGCCGATGACGACGGTGAACTTCGGCACGACGCTGCAGGCGACGGCGGTGACGAGCTTCGCGCCGTCGCGGGCGATGCCGCGGTTCTCGTACTCCCGGCCGACCATGAACCCGGTGATGTTCTGCAGGAAGACCAGCGGGATCTTGCGCTGGTTGCACAGCTCGATGAAGTGCGCGCCCTTGAGCGCCGACTCGCTGAAGAGGATGCCGTTGTTGGCGACGATGCCGACCTCGTAGCCGTCGATCCGGGCGAAGCCGCAGACGAGCGTGTCACCGTAGAGCTTCTTGAACTCGTGGAAGCGGCTGCCGTCGACCAGCGCGACGGATCACCTCGCGCACGTCGTAGGGCGTGCGGGTGTCGGTCGGCACGACGTCGTAGAGCGACTCGGCCGGCTCGTGCGGCTCCTCGACGTCGGCAGCCGGCTCGCGGGAGGGTCGGACCGCGGGGAGGGTGTCGACGATCGAGCGGACGATCTCCAGCGCGTGGGCGTCGTCCTCGGCGAGGTGGTCGACGACCCCGGACGTCCGCGCGTGGACGTCGCCGCCGCCGAGGTCCTCGGCCGAGACGACCTCGCCGGTCGCGGCCTTCACCAGCGGCGGGCCGCCGAGGAAGATCGTGCCCTGGTTGCGCACGATGACCGTCTCGTCCGACATCGCCGGGACGTAGGCACCGCCGGCGGTGCAGGAGCCCATCACGCTGGCGATCTGCGGGATCCCCTTCGCCGACAGGTTGGCCTGGTTGAAGAAGATCCGGCCGAAGTGCTCGCGGTCGGGGAAGACCTCGTCCTGCATCGGCAGGAAGGCCCCGCCGGAGTCGACGAGGTAGATGCACGGCAGGTGGTTCTCCGCGGCGATCGTCTGCGCGCGGAGGTGCTTCTTCACCGTCATCGGGTAGTAGGTGCCGCCCTTGACGGTGGCGTCGTTGGCGACGACGACGCACTCGCGGCCCGAGACCCGACCGATGCCGGCGACGACCCCCGCGGACGGGACGGCGAAGTCGTCGCCCGCGTCACCGGCCGTACATGCCGTACGCCGCCAGCGGCGCGAGCTCGAGGAACGGGCTGCCCGCGTCGAGCAGCCGGTCGACGCGGTCGCGCGCGAGCAGCTTGCCGCGGTCGGTGTGCTTCTGCCGCGCGCGCTCCGAGCCGCCCTGGCGGACGCGGGCCAGCCGCGCGCGCAGGTCGTCGACGAGCTCGCGCATGGTCGGGGGGCCGGAGGGTGGGACTGGCTGCTCGGACACCCGCCTAGGTTAGCGATCGTTAACCTGCGGGTCCAGTGGTGGGAACGCGCCCTGCACCGTGGTGCCCCGACCCGGGAGGGACGCGACCTCGAGGGTGCCGCCGGCGGCGGCCATCCGCGCCTCCATGCCCAGCAGGCCACCCGGCTCGACGAGGCGGCGGTCGAACCCCTGACCGTCGTCGGTCACGCTGAACTCGAGGTGCGGCAGCCCGCGGATGGTCACCAGGACCTTGGTCGCCCGGGCGTGCTTGGCCGCGTTGGTCAGCGCCTCGAGGATGCAGAAGTACGCCGCCGCCTCGACCTGCGGCGTGTGGCGCTCGACGTCGAAGACCTCGAGCGTCACCGGAACGACCGAGCGGCGGGCCGTCGCCTGCAGGGCGATGACCAGTCCGCGCTCGACGAGCAGCGGCGGGTAGATCCCGCGCGCGAGCTCGCGCAGCTCGCCCATGATCTGGCGGTTGTCGGCGGCCAGCTGGGCGAGCAGCACCGCGGCCCCCTCCTGGCGTCCGGCCTGCAGCTCCTTGCGGGCGCGCTCGATCGTCACGCTCATCGTCAGCAGCCGCTGCTGGGCTCCGTCGTGCAGGTCGCGCTCGATGCTGCGGCGGGCGGCGTCGGCGACCTCGACGATGAGGGTGCGCGACTCCTCGAGCTGCTCGGTCCGCTCGGAGAGCCGCTGGTAGGCGTCGCGCACCAGGTAGGTCACGACGAGCACCACCGCCGGCAGCGACGAGGCGATGACGACCGCGTTGACCCACGTCAGGTCGTTGAGCGCGTCGTCGCGGCGCGAACTCCGCGAGCGCGGCCACGCCGGCACTGCCCGACCACCGCGTAGACGAGGAAGGCGTTGAGCCAGGCCCGCGAGACGTAGGGGATGGCCACCAGCATCGGGACGAGCATCAGCAGCGCGGTCAGCGGTGACAGGTTGGGCGTCGCCCAGGTGCCGCCCACCGCGAACGAGCCGGCCGACAGCGCGAAGCCGACCAGCACGGCGCGTGCGCCGAAGCGCGGGGTCAGCGGCAGCGTGACGAGCATCAGCGCGGTCGCGACCAGCATCACGGCGAGGTCCACCAGCACGGACGTGTGGCGGAACCCGAGGGCGTACGCCGTCCCGAGCGCGACGGTCGAGACGACCAGGGCGAGCAGGTTGATCCGCAGCAGCCGGACGAGGGCCGGTTCGAGCGAGTCCCATCCGGCGAGCAGACGGCTCATCGGCGTCGGGCCACCCCGCCGCTGACGCTGCCGCCCACCCCGGCCTCGCTCAGGAAGACGAGCGTCGCCGCGACCCGCCGGTGCACGGGCGAGTCGGCCGGGAGGTCGAGCTTGGTGAGGATCGAGTTGATGTGCTTCTCCACCGCCCGGTCGGTGACCACCAGCTCGCCCGCGATCGCGCCGTTGGTCATCCCCCGCGCCACCATCGAGAGGACCTCGAGCTCACGGGGCGTCAGGCGGTCGAGGAGCGAGTCGTTGCGCCGGGTCCCCGTCGCCACGAGGGCGTCGACCACGATCTGGTCGATCACCGAGCCGCCGGCCGCGACCGTGCGGAGCGCGGCCACCAGCTCGTCGATGTCGGCCACCCGCTCCTTGAGGAGGTAGCCGCGACCGTCGCTGCCGTCGCGCACCAGGTCCAGGGCGTACTCCACGTCGGAGTACTGCGTCAGCGCGACCACCCCGATGCCCGGGTGCGTACGTCGCAGCTCGCTCGCCGCGCGGATGCCCTCGTCGGTGAAGTCGGGCGGCATCCGGATGTCGGTCAGCAGCACGTCGGGTCGGTGCTCGTCGACCACCGCCAGGAGCTCCGGCAGGTTCGTCGCGGTGGCCACCACGTCGATGTCGTCGAACCCGTCGAGGAGCGCGAGGACGCCGGCCCGGAGGAGGTCACCGTCCTCGGCGAGGACGACTCGGATCTGCGACATGCGGGCAGCGTAGCCACGGGCCGCGGTGCCTGTCGGTAGAGGAGGCACCACCCTCGCGACAGGCCCGATCTCGGGCCGGGTGGCCGCACCTGCGACCACAGTGGTGGTGGCACCACTGGATTTCTGCCCGGTCGCGAGCAAGACTCTGGACAGCTACAGGGTGCGTCGATCGTGGGGATCGACCGGAAGGCCGTTGCGGGGGTACGGCCGACCGGAAGCACTCAGGGGAGGCACGTGTGATTCCGCTCGCCGTCTGGGAGCAACCGAAGCGACCGCTGCGGCGCGACGTGACGCTGCCTGCGCCACGTCGAGGCGCGGACGGAGTGACCGCCGACGGGTTAACCGGCACTAACCTCGACGACGTGTCCAGCCGTCGCCAGCAGATCCTCGACATCGCGGCCGAGCTCTTCGCCGCGCGTGGGTTCCACGGCGTGTCCGTCGCCGAGCTCGGCGCGGCCTGCGGCATCTCGGGACCCGCGCTCTACAAGCACTTCGAGTCCAAGGACGCGATGCTCGCCGAGATGCTGGTCAGCATCAGCGAGACCCTGCTCGCCGAGGGCCGCTCCCGCGTCGCCGGCGCCGAGGATCCGCGCGAGGCGCTCGAGGCGCTCGTCGAGTGGCACATCGAGTTCGCGATCGACCACCGTTCGCTGATCGTGGTCCAGGACCGCGACTGGAGCAGCCTGCCCGACGAGGCGCGTGAGCGCGTCCGCGCGCTCCAGCGGGCCTACGTCGACGTGTGGGCCACGCAGGTCCGCCGCCACGACGGCTCGATGAGCCCCGAGGCCTCACGGACGCGGGCGCACGTGCTGTTCGGACTGCTCAACTCGACCCCGCACAGCGGCCGGCTGCCCGACCCGCAGCTGCACGACGTGCTGCGGGACATGGCGCACGGCGCCCTCGGCCTCTCCTGACTGCCCCAGCCCCACGGCACCGCCGACGCCGGCTGAGAGCGACCGGGTGTGGTGCCTGCACCACTGACTCCCGGGTCCGCCTGCCCTGACGATGGTTTCACCAGGCGTCGAACGGCCGGTCCTGCTCCAGCAACCGGGCCGCCCGGACAGCGGCGTCCTCGGCCACGCCGAGGTCGTCCACCTCCACGTCGCGCCCGGGCCCGAGGCTCCGGGGGGATCGCGGGCCCGGGTGCGGCTCCTCGCGCGGTGTGGTGATGCGGTGCAGGTCGCGGAGCACCCGGTCGCGGGACAGCCCGCGGAGATGGGTGAGCACGAACGGGTCGGCCTGGATCAGCCACGCGAGCTGGGTCAGCACGGCCAGGGCGTGGGGGCACGGGTCGAGCCACCCGTCGCAGGTGCAGGCCGAGCCCAGCTCGCCGCCGTAGGGCAGCAGCTCGACCCCGGCCTCCTCGATCGCCTCCACCAACGCGTGCGGCAGCTGCCCGGCGAGCAGGGCGCCGATCCGCCCGGACTCCGCGGCGACCAGCTCGGTGAAGGCGGCCGCGTCGGAGTCGTCGAGCACCGGGACGGTCACCTCGACGGTGTACGCGTCGTGGCCCTCCGTCACGGCCGCCACCGCACCGCCGTCGCTGACGGTGATCGAGCCGACGGCCCCGGCCCGGGCCAGCGCGCGGCCGGCGCGGAGGTCCTTCTCGCCGAAGGCGGCCTCCTCCACCGCGCGGAGCACCGCCTTGCTCCACCAGGTGGCGCCACCGCCACCACGCCTGGCCGGCAGCCGGGGGTGCGTGGTGCCGGTCATCGTCTGAGCTCGACGAGGTCGCGGAGCTCGGCGTCGGACAGCTCGGTCAGCGCGGTCTCGCCGCTGGCGAGCACCGAGTCGGCGATGGAGCGCTTGCGGGTGAGCAGCTCGGCGATCTTCTCCTCGATCGTGCCCTGGGTGACGAAGCGGTGCACCTGCACCGGCTTGGTCTGGCCGATCCGGTAGGCCCGGTCGGTCGCCTGGTCCTCGACGGCCGGGTTCCACCAGCGGTCGAAGTGGAGGACGTGGTCGGCGGCGGTGAGGTTGAGCCCCGTGCCGCCGGCCTTGAGGGAGAGCAGGAAGACCGGGACCTCGCCGGCCTGGAAGCGGGCGACCATCGCCTCGCGCTCGCGCACGGGCGTCCCGCCGTGCAGCAGCTGGTGCGGTACGCCGGTGGTGCCGAGGTGGCGCTCGAGCAGCCGCGCCATGGCGACGTACTGCGTGAAGACGAGGACCGCGCCCTCCTCGGCGATGACGGTGCCGACGAGCTCGTCGAGGAGCTCGAGCTTCTCGGACCGGCCGCGCAGCTTGGGGTTGGGCTGGCGCAGGTAGTGGGCCGGGTGGTTGCAGATCTGCTTGAGCCCGGTGAGCAGCTTGAGCACCAGCCCCCGCCGGGTCTCCTCGTCGGCCTCCTCGATGCGGCGCATCGACTCGCGCACGAGCGTCTCGTAGAGGACGACCTGCTCGCGGGTCAGGCCGAGCAGGTGGTCGGTCTCGGTCTTGGCCGGCAGCTCGGGTGCGATCCCGGGGTCGGACTTGCGACGACGCAGCAGGAACGGGCCGATCAGGTCGGCGAACTGGCGCGCCTTGGTGGGCTCGAGGCCGGACTCGATCGGGCCGGCCCACACCTTGCGGAAGGCGTTGCGGCTGCCGAGCAGGCCGGGGATCGCCCAGTCGAGGATCGACCAGAGCTCGGTGAGGTCGTTCTCGACGGGCGTGCCGGTGAGCGCCACCCGCGCGGCGCTGGGGATGGTCCGCAGGGCGCGGGCGGCGGCGGACCGCGAGTTCTTGATGTGCTGCGCCTCGTCGGCGACGACGAGGTCCCACGGCACCTCGGCGAGCAGCGTCGCGTCGTTGCGCATCGTCCCGTAGGTCGTCAGCACGAAGCCGCTGACGCCGTCGAGGTCGCGCGCGCTGCCGTGGTGGCGACGCACGGGCACCCCCGGCGCGAAGCGGTGGATCTCCGCCTCCCAGTTGCCGAGCAGGGAGGCCGGGCAGACCACGAGCGTCGGGCCGCCGACTCCGTCCCTCTCCTGCCGGTGCAGGTGCAGGGCGATCAGCGTGATCGTCTTGCCGAGGCCCATGTCGTCGGCGAGGCAGGCGCCGAGGCCGAGCGAGGTGAGCTCGGCCAGCCAGCCCAGCCCGCGCCGCTGGTAGTCGCGGAGGTCGGCGTGCAGCCCGGCGGGTGGTGCGACCAGCTCGCCGGTCGCCGCCGCCTGCAACCGGTCGCGGACCTTCAGCAGGCTGGCGCCGACGATCGCCTCGTAGGGCACGTCCTCGACGTCGACCACCCCGGTGAGCGTCACCGCGAGCGCCTGCACCGGCGTGATCGTGCGGATCAGCCGCTTGCGGGCGCGCTTGATGACCGAGGAGTCGACCGCGATCCAGTTGTCGCGCAGCTTGATGATCGGGCTCGTCGCGCGCGACAGCTCGTCCATCTCGTCCTCGGTCAGCTCCTCGCCGTGCAGCGACAGCTGCCACTCGAAGCCGAACAGGGCCTGCGGTCCGAAGAGCCCGTCCTGCAGCGGCTCCTCGCGGACCCCGACGCGCCCTGCGCTGCCGGCCGAGCTCGACGCGCTGGGTGACCTCGCGGTCGAGGTACTTCGGCCACATGACCGGGTGCCCCGCCTCGGTCAGCGCCGCCGCTCCGCCGTCGAGCAGCGACAGGATCTCGTCGGAGTCGAGCACGATCTCGTCGGGGACCCGGAGGTCGAGCAGCCGGTCGAGCACCGGCCAGGCGTCGGCGGCGGACCGCAGCGCGATGGCCGCATGGGTGCGCGCGCGCTCGCCGAAGCCGTGCGCCGCCTCGGGACCGGCATCGGCCCAGAGCTCGGAGGCGTCGGCCATGTGGGCCGCGTTGTCGACCGCGTGCACCTGGAGCACCAGTCGTACGGCGCCGGCCACGAGCTCCTCCTCGTCGGCCTCGATCCGGAACGAGATGGACACCAGCTGCGGTCGGTCGTCGCGACCCCGCGAGCGGATCCGGGCGATGCGCTGCTGGAGCTGGTCGCTGAAGTCGTCGGGCGTCGACGGGCCGGGTGGCGTCCGGCCGGCCGGGGTCTGCGCCCGGAGGCGCGACCGTCCCGGCGTGGTGCGCGGCATCGTGTCGACGACCGCGTCGAGCAGGCCGCGGACCATGCCCTCGGCCGTGGCCGCGTCGAACCCGTCGTGCGCCCGCGAGCGCGCGAGGTCGGTGATCCGTTGCTCGTCGGTCGGGCCGAGGCCGGCCACCTGCCAGTGCCGGCCCTCGGGGTCGGGGGCGAAGCGGCCGGAGGCCACCAGCTGCAGGCCCATCAGCGCGGCGCCGGCGAGCAGCGCGACCGACGGGTGGAGGTCGTCCTGGTCGCGCACCTTGCCGAGCACCGGCAGCGCCCCGCGGATCGGCATGACGATCGTGCGGCGGGCGTCGGTGAACTCGATCGAGCCCTCCCGGGGCGGCTCCCCCACCAGCAGCCTGGCGGGACCGGTGACCGGGACAAGACTCATGCGTCACCCTTCGTTGATCCGCTCGACAGGACGCTAACGCCTCGCACCGACAGGGAGTTCCCCGGTTGCTAGCGTCGTCGTCCATGACCTCGGACGTGGACATCTCGGCACTGCTCGCGGACCACCCCGTCATCGACGGCCACAACGACCTGCTGTGGGAGGCGCGCGCGCAGGTGGCGTACGACTTCACCAGGCTCGACGTCGGCACGGGCGGCACCCCGACCCACACCGACCTCCCGCGGATGCGCGCCGGCGGGATGGGTGCCCAGTTCTGGTCGGTCTACGTGCCCTGCCGGCTCACCGGCGACGACGCGGTCAGCGCGACCCTGGAGCAGGTCGACGCGGCCCGCCACCTCACCGGCTCGTACGCCGACCAGCTGGCGTGGGCGACCACCGCCGACGAGGTCGAGGCGGCCTGGGCGTCGGGCCGGATGGCCTCGCTCATGGGTGCGGAGGGCGGCCACTCGATCAACTGCTCGCTCGGCACGCTGCGCCGGCTGCACGAGCTCGGCGTGCGCTACATGACGCTGACCCACAACGCGAACACCCCGTGGGCCGACTCGGCCACGGACCGACCGGCCGTCGGCGGGCTGACGGAGTTCGGCCGCGAGGTGGTCCGCGAGATGAACCGGACCGGGATGATGGTCGACCTCTCCCACGTGTCCGCGGACACGATGCGCGACGCGCTCGAGGTGGCCGAGGCGCCGGTGATCTTCAGCCACAGCTCGGCCCGCGCGGTCACCGACAGCCGGCGCAACGCCCCCGACGACGTGCTCGAGCGGATGGCCGCGGGCGGCGGGGTCTGCATGGTGACGTTCGTGCCGAAGTTCGTGAACGCTGCCTGCGCCGACGCCCACCGCGAGACGGTGGCAGCGGCCGAGGCCGAGGGGATCCTCGAGTCCGACGGCGAACGGTTCGCGGCGTTCGAGGCGACCTGGGTCCTCGACCACCCGGTCCCCACCGCCACCCTGGCGGACGTCGTCGCCCACTGCGAGCACGTGCGCGAGGTCGCCGGGATCGACCACATCGGGCTGGGCGGCGACTACGACGGCGTGGAGGTGCTGCCCGTCGGCCTCGAGGACGTCTCCACCTACCCGGCGCTCCTGTCCGCGCTCGCGGACCGCGGCTGGTCCGCCGACGACCTGGCCAGGCTGACCTGCCGCAACACCCTGCGCGTGATGCGCGAGGTGGAGGACGCCGCCCGTCGGATCCAGGCCGTCCGCGGCCCGAGCCTGGCGCGGATCGAGGACCTCGACGGCGTACCTCCCGCGTAGTCCAGTGGGACCTGTCGTCGCACCCGGGGAGGTGACGCAGCCCACCCCGAAGGGTCGACAAAAGGATTGGGTCGTTGTCGGACGCAACCAATAATCTGGCCGGGTGACCGACACCCAGCTCCAGTCCGACGAGACCCAGCCGGACAATTCCTCCGACAAGCTCGACAAGAACGTCCTGATGGTGGCCGGCGTGGTCGTCCTCGGCGCCATCATGTCGATCCTCGACATCACCGTCGTCTCGGTGGCACTCGAGACCTTCCAGCGCGAGTTCGACGCCACGGCGGCCGAGGTCGCCTGGACGATGACCGGCTACACCCTCGCCCTGGCGAGCGTCATCCCGTTGACCGGCTGGGCCGCCGACCGCTTCGGCACCAAGCGGCTCTACCTCCTCGCGGTCCTCCTCTTCACCGCCGGCTCCGTGCTCTGCGCGACGGCGACCTCGCTCGAGCTGCTGGTCCTCTACCGGGTCCTCCAGGGCCTCGGCGGCGGCATGCTGATGCCGCTCGGCATGACGATCCTGACCCGGGCCGCCGGTCCCGAGCGCGTCGGTCGCGTGATGGCGGTGCTCGGCATCCCGATGCTGCTCGGGCCGATCTTCGGCCCGATCCTCGGTGGCGCGCTGATCGACAGCGCCTCGTGGCACTGGATCTTCCTCATCAACCTGCCCATCGGCATCGCCGCGATCGTCTACGCCTGGATCGTGCTGCCCGAAGGACGAGGTCGAGCCGTCGGAGACCTTCGACTGGCTCGGCATGGTGCTGCTCTCCCCCGGTCTCGCGGCGTTCCTCTACGGCGTCAGCTCGATCCCCGAGCACGGCACGGTCACGGCCACCGAGGTCTGGCTGCCGGCCGTCCTCGGCGTCGCGCTGATCGTCGCGTTCGTGCCGTGGGCGCTGGCCAAGCGCAACATCCACCCGCTGGTCGAGCTGCGCCTGTTCAGCAACAAGAACATGACCGTCGCCATCCTCGCGATGATGCTCTTCGCGATCGCGTTCTTCGGGGCGTCGCTGCTCTTCCCGCTCTACTTCATCCAGGTCCGCGGCGAGGACGCCCTCGGTGCCGGCCTGCTGCTCGCCCCGCAGGGCGTCGGCGCGATGATCACGATGCCGATCGCGGGCATCCTGGCCGACAAGATCGGTCCCGGGAAGATCGTGCTCGTCGGCATCACGGTGATCACCGTGGGCATGGCGATGTTCACCCAGATCGGCGCCGACACGTCCTACACCTACATCCTGGGTGCGCTCTTCATCATGGGCCTCGGCATGGGCGGCACGATGATGCCGATCATGACGGCGGCGCTCGCGACGCTGACCGCGCACAACGTGGCCCGCGGCTCGACGCTGCTCAACATCACCCAGCAGGTCGCGGCCTCCATCGGCACGGCCCTCTTCTCGGTGATCCTGACCAACCAGATCAAGGGCAGCGACACCGCCGGTGCCTATCTCGCCGCGCGTTCGGCCGAGGGTGACCGGGGCGTCCTGGCGGGCATCGCCGAGAGCTTCGGCCTGACCGTCGACCAGTTCACCTCCTTCGCCGCCTCCGGCAGGGTCGAGCTGGCCGACGCGTTCGCCACGGTCTTCATCGTCGCGACGGTGCTCGTGGCCTGCTGCCTGATCCCGGCCGCCTTCCTGCCGCGCAAGAAGGTCGCCCCGGTCGACCCGACGGCGATGATGGGTCACTGACCCCGCACCGCCCGCACGTCGAAGCGGCCCGTCCTCCGGTGGAGGGCGGGCCGCTGTCGTACGCACGTCTGTCGCGTCCGTCGTGGTCGGAGCATGATGGCCGCAGAAAAGTCTGAGCCGGCTGTCGATTTCCGGCTCCGGGCGGCGACGGGGTGGTGAACGACCCCGACCGGCGGGGCCGCAGCACGAGAGGCACCACCATGAAGTACGTCCTGATGTACACCTCCCGCCCCGACCTGGCCGCGGGAGCCGACCCCGAGGCCGCGCAGGCGATCTACAAGCGCGTGTACGAGTGGTTCGGTGAGAACGCGGGCGTGATGGCCGACTCCGGGGCCGAGCTGCTCGGCGTCGAGACCGCGACCACCGTGCGGCACTCCTCCGACGGCGCGGTCGTCGTCGACGGCCCCTTCAACGAGGCCAAGGAGGTGATCGGCGGGTTCAGCGTCATCGACGTGGCCGACATGGACGCCGCCATCGCCGTCGTGAAGACCTGGCCGCTGCTCGAGCTGCCCGGCATCGCGGTCGAGATCCGGCCGATGGTCGAGGACTACACCCACATGGCGGGATGACGGACCGCCGGATGACCAGCCCATGACCACCACGGACGACCTCCTCGCGCGCACCCTGCGCGAGGAGGCCGGGCCGCTGGTGGCCCGGCTGTCCCGGCGGTTCGGCGACTTCGACCTGGCCGAGGAGGCCGTGCAGGGCGCGGTCGTCGAGGCACTGTCGGCCTGGCGGCGCGACGGGCCGCCGCAGCGCCCGGGCGCATGGCTCCAGGTCGCCGCCGACCGCAACGCGATGGACGGGATGCGACTGCGCGACCGGCAGCGGGCGCTGGCGGCACGGGTCGACGTACGCACTCCCGACGAGGCTGCCGCGGGTGCCACCGACGACCGGCTCGCGCTGCTCTTCGCGTGCTGCCACCCGGCGCTGGCCCCGGAGGCTCGGCTGGCGCTCACGCTCCGGGCCGTCGTCGGTCTGACCACGCCGCAGATCGCGCGGGCGTTCCTGGTGCACGAGAGCACGCTCGCGCAGCGCATCGTGCGCGCGAAGCGGAAGATCGTCTCGGCCCACATCTCGCTGGCAGTGCCGGCCGAGTCCGAGCTGTCGGAGCGGCTCGACGACGTGCTGGCCGTCGTCTACGTGATGTTCAACGAGGGATTCGTCTCCTCGACCGGAGCGACTCAGGACCGCGACCTCGCCGCCGACGCCGTCTGGCTCGCCGGCGTCGTCGCCACAGCCCTGCCCGGCGAGGCGGAGGCCTGGGGACTGGCCGCGCTCCTCACCATCCAGCACGCGCGCAGCCGGGCCAGGTTCGCCGACGGCGACCTCGTGCTGCTGCGCGACCAGGACCGCGGGCTGTGGGACTCGAGCGCGATCGCCGAGGGCGAGCGCCTGATCGAGCGGGCGGCGGCGCTGCGCCGACCCGGGCCCTACCAGCTCCAGGCAGCGATCGCGGCCGTGCACGCCACAGGGTCGAGCTGGGCGGAGACGGACTGGCTCCAGATCTCGCTGCTGTACGACGAGCTGGCGCGGGTCGACCCGTCACCGGTCGTCCGGCTCAACCAGGTGGTGGCCCGCGCGCAGGTCGCCGGACCCGCCGACGCCCTCGTCCGGCTGGAGACCCTGGCGGGACCGTTGGCCGACTACCACCTGTTCCACGCCACCCGGGCGCAGCTGCTGAGCGACCTCGGCCGCGACGACGAGGCGGCGGCCGCGAACCGCCGTGCGCTCGAGCTCACCACCAACGACGCCGAGCGCCGGCTGCTGACGACGCGCCTGCACCGGCGACGCCTCGACGACGGCAGCTGAGCGATCAGCCCTGGGTCGCCAGCACCAACGGGAGCACGGCGCTCGCGCCGGCCTCGCGGATCGCGGTGGCGGCGACCGTCAGCGTCCACCCGGTGGCGACCTGGTCGTCGACGAGCAGCACCGTCGCTCCCGCGGGCACCTCGGCGTCGAGCCCGCCCCGACGCCGGGTGGCGGCGACGCGCTGGGCCGAGTTGGTCTGGCCGGCCCGCGGCGGGACGGAGTGGTCGCGGATCGCCCAGGTGCCGACGACGGGCACCTGCATGACCCGCGACAGCCCGTCGGCGAGGTCGCGGGTCAGGGTCGGCCGGGTCGCGGACTCGACCACCACGATGGCGTCGGGACGCGACGCCCACTCGGGCGCCCAGTCCTTCATCACCTCCATCACCGCCTGCGCGAGCGCGGGCGGCACCGGGCCGTCGGGGGTGTCCTCGCGGAACAGCGCGCGCAGCGCCTGGCCGTGGCCGAGGTCGGTGAGCCGGGCGACCGCGCGACCGGGCGCGGCACCCTCGGCGATCTTGCCCTTGAGGTCGAGGCCGAGGTTGGCGAGCGCGGTCGGCCACATCTTGCGGGGCTCGACGACGACGCCGGGCCGCGAGAGCCGCTCGCCCGCCTCGGCCACCGACGCCTCGCTGACGTCGGTCGAGAGGGACAGCCCGCCGCAGTTGTCGCACCGTCCGCAGTCGGCGGCGTCGGGATCGTCGAGCTGCTCGCGCAGGAACCGCATCCGGCACTGGTCGGTGCGGAGGTAGTCGAGCATCGCCTGCTGCTCGCGCTCGCGCGCCTCCGAGACCCGGGCGTAGCGCTCGGCGTCGTAGTCCCACGACCGGCCGGTGGCGACCCAGCCGCCCTGCACCCGTTGGACGGCGCCGTCGACGTCGAGCACCTTGAGCATCGACTCGAGCCGGTTGCGGCCGAGCTCGACGCGGGTCTCGAGGGTCGCGGTCGACATCGGGCGGTCCGACTCGGCGAGCGCGGCCAGCGTCTCGCGCACCTGCTCCTCGCGCGGGAAGCCGAGGGAGGCGAAGTAGGCCCAGATGTCGCGGTCCTCGACCTGCGGCAGCAGCACCACGGTGGCCTCGTCGGTGCCACGGCCGGCGCGGCCGACCTGCTGGTAGTAGGCGACCGGCGACTGCGGCGCGCCGAGGTTGATGACGAACCCGAGGCTCGCGTCGAACCCCATGCCCAGTGCACTCGTCGCGATGAGGGCCTTGACCCGGCCCTCGACCAGCGCCTGCTCGAGCGCGTGCCGCTCGTCGGGGTCGGTCTGGCCGGAGTAGGCGGAGACCTCGAGCCCGCGGTCGCGGAGGTAGCCCGCGACCTCCTGGGTGGCCGCGACCGTGAGGCAGTAGACGATGCCGGACCCCGGCTGCTCGGCGAGGTGGTCGGCGAGCCAGGCGAGCCGCTGCTGCGGGGTCTTCAGCTGCACGACGCCGAGCCGCAGCGACTCGCGGTCGAGGGTGCCGCGCTGGACGAGGACCTGCGCGTCCGCGGTGCCGTCGGCGTGCACCCCGAGCTGCTCGGCCACGTCGTCGGTCACCCGGGCGTTGGCGGTCGCCGTGGTCGCGAGCACCGGGATCCCCGCCGGCAGCTCGGCGAGGAGCGTGCGGAGGCGGCGGTAGTCGGGGCGGAAGTCGTGGCCCCAGTCGGAGATGCAGTGGGCCTCGTCGACCACCAGCAGGCCGCAGGTCGCGGCGAGCCGCGGCAGCACCTCGTCGCGGAAGCCGGGGTTGTTGAGCCGCTCCGGGCTCACGAGCAGGACGTCGACCTCACCGGACTGGATCTGGTCCTGGATCGGCTGCCACTGGTCGATGTTGGTCGAGTTGATCGTGACCGCACGGATGCCGGCGCGCTCGGCCGCGGCGATCTGGTTGCGCATCAGCGCGAGCAGCGGGCTGACGATGACGGTCGGCCCGGCGCCCGCCTCGCGCAGCAGCTTGGTGGCGACGAAGTAGACCGCCGACTTGCCCCACCCGGTGCGCTGCACGACGAGCGCGCGCCGGGCGTCGACGGCGAGCGCCTCGATGGCGGCCCACTGGTCCTCGCGCAGCACGGCGTCGTCCCGGCCGACGAGGGCCTTGAGGTGGCGCTCGGCCGCCTCCCGCGCGGAGCAGCCGTACGTCGTCGGGGACGGCGGTGGTCGTCATGCGCCCTGTCTACCAACCGCCACCGACGCCTGCACCGGCGCATCCACAGGTGGCCGGCGGCGCCCAGCGCGGCTGACGGGTCAGCCGGTCCCGACCTGCTCGCCCATCCGCGCGCGCAGCGTCGCGAGGCCTCGGGACGAGTGGCTCTTCACCGTCCCCTCGCTGATCGAGAGCTCGCGGGCGGTGTCCTCCACCGAGAAGCCGAGCCAGTGGCGCAGCACCACGGTCCGCCGCTGCATCGGCGGCAGCCGGCGGAGCTCGGCGAGCAGCTCGAGGCGGTCCTCGGTGTCCGCGCCGGACCGCGTCGGGGTGTCGAGCAGCTCGACCGGCACCGCGGAGCGCCGCTTGTGCCAGGGCCGACGTCGCTGGTCGAGGTCGGCGTTGACGATGATGCGCCGGGCGTAGGCCTCCTCGCGACCGGTGCCGTTGACCCGCGGCCAGGCCAGGTAGAGCTTGACCAGCGCCTCCTGCAGCACGTCCTCGGCGCGGGCGTCGTCGCGGCAGACGGCGTACGCGATGCGGCGCAGCACGCCCTGCCGCGCCTCGACGAACTCGATGTAGTCCGCGTCGTGCGCGCTCACGAGCCGTGCCACCCCTCGACGTAGGCCGCCAGGTCCGGCGCCGTGTCTCCGTCGGCAGCGGCGTACCACGGGCCCTCGCCCTCACCGCGCGGGTCGGCCGCCATGACGTACCAGGTCGAGCCGCCGTAGGTGACCGTCGCGGCCGCGGTGCGGGAGGCGAAGGACGCCGGATAGCCGGTGTCGGCCGTCTGTCGCACCACCTCCACGCCCGGCGAGGCAGGCACGAGGTCCTCCCCGTCGAACCGGACCAGTCGCTCGGCGAAGCTCGGCCGGCCCTGCTCCAGGGACGTGTTGTCGTCGACCCACAGCTCGAAGTCGTCGGTCCAGCGGCCCGGGTCGTCCATGGTGCCGCCACCCACGCCGGTCCCGTCGGTCGAGAGGATCACCCACACCACCTTGTCCGGGTCAGGCTCCTCGCCCGGCGTCGTCGGGAGGTTGCACCCGCACTGCGCCTCGACGGCGAAGGACGCCGAGATGCCGGGCACGTCCTTGCCGTAGGGGTCCACCACGACCCGCCGCACGATCGCGCCGGGGGCGACCCAGAGGCGTCCGTCGGCGGTCAGCCCGACCGGCCCGTGGTGGCCGTACTCCTGCGCCCACGACGGGATCTCCTCGGTGGTGAACCAGTCGATCCCGTCGAGCCCGTCCTGCGCCTCGAGGGGGTTGTTGGGCTCCGGCGCGACGAAGTCCGGGTCGTAGCCGTCGGTCGACCACCGGCTGCTCGACCTTCGGGGGCGCGGTCGGCTCCTGCGCGAGCGACGCCTCCCTGCCCTGCCCGCCCGTGCCGAGGGACACGGCGAGGGCGATCGCGGCCGCGGCTGCAACGGGTGCCGCGAGGGCCACCGTGGCCGTACGACGACGGCGTGCCCGCCGCCCCTCGCGGAGGTAGGCCTCCGCCGGGACGGCGGGCAGCCCGCCGAGCTCGTGGTCGAGCCGGGTCAGCAGGTCGGTCTCAGGACTCATGTCCCCTCGACGTCCCAGCACGCCCGGAGGTTGTCACGACCTGCTGTTCTCCACGAAGCGCTCGATGTCGACGCCTGCCCTGCGCGCCGCCCTGCGGGCCGCGGGCGTGGACAGGTCGGGGGCGACGAAGGTCTCCGGCTCGATCGTGCGGTCCGCGTCGGCGTACTGCTGCTGGAGCGCGGCCTGGCTGTCGCCGCTGGCGGCGGAGTCGGCCATCACCTGGGAGGTCACCGCGACAGCGGCACCGGTGAGCAGCGGGCTGACGGCGGGGGTGTAGCCGCCCGCGTGGCCGGTGGCCTTGGGGTGGTAGCTCTCGCTGATCGGGTTGGAGAGGCCGTTGATCCACTCGTCGGCGTCGCAGACCGCGTGCCCGACGAAGCGGCTGGTCGGGTTGGCGAAGGAGAACCCGGCTGCCGAGGCGGCAGCGGCGAGCCGGCTGTTGAGCAGGTCGGCGGTCTGGTTGAGCCGCGACTCCTCGGCCGGGGAGAACCACGTGAAGGCGTTGCAGTCCTCGCCGTTGAAGATCCGCGGGTAGCCGACGACGACCACCTTGGCGTAGGGCGAGCGGCTGCGGATGCCGGAGTAGAGGGTGCTCAGCCGCGACGGCAGGGTGGCGTTGATGAAGGACTGCGCGGTGTCGATCTTGCCGTTGCAGTTGCTCGCCCAGCCCGGCAGGGCGCACTCGGTGAGCACGTCGGCGAAGCCGGCGTCGTTGCCGCCGACCGAGATCGACACGTAGCTGGTCGCCGAGGTCAGTGCGGAGAGCTGGGCGTTGGTGACGTCCGTGATGGTCGCGCCCGAGCAGGCACGGAAGTTGAGCGCGTAGCCGCGCGCCGCGGCGATCAGGCTGGGGTAGGCCGCCGTGGAGCGCTGGCAGCTGGTGCCGTCGGCGATGTAGGAGCGGGTGCCGGTGCCCGACGCGTACGAGTCGCCGAGGGCCACGTAGGCCGGTGCGGCAGCCTGGGCGGGCTGGACGAGGAGCGGCGTGACGAGACCGGCGAGGGCGGCGCCGAGCACCGCGAAGCGAGACGTGCGATTCATTCTGGTGTCCTCCGAGACAGTGGCCACCCGAGTGTGGCCACGATCACAGTAGGGACTCGCGCCGCCCGCGACCAGAGGCGATCGGTCAGGTCAGCCGTCGACGCGACGCAGCCGCGGCGCAGTGGGGCGGACGTCGGTGGCGTCGCGGAAGGACTCGCCCACCAGCACCGGCACGACCTCGCTCACGTCGTGCTGCGCGGCGATCTCGACGTCGGCGACGAACCCGGCCTCGGTCAGCTCCACCCCGCCCGCGCACCGGAGCAGGTCGTCGGGCAGCCGGGCGGCCCGCCAGGCCGCGGCGGCCATCCGGGCCTCCGGGCTGGTCACCTCGTCCTCGCTGCCGAGCGCGTCGAGCACGGCACCGGCACCCCACAGGTCCTCGACGGCCGGGCGGAGGGTGTCGTCGTGCCACCTCTCCCCGGCGGGTACGACGACCACGCTGGCACCGTCCTCGACCCGAGGTGCGAGCCAGCGCGCGACCGCTCCGGCGTTGCGCAGGCACGCACCCACGACCTGCGCCCCGGAGTCGGCGAGGGCGAACGCGATGGTCGAGCCGTTGGGCGACGGCAGGACGAGCCGCTCGATCCCCTCCACCTCCGACAGGCTGGCGGGCGAGAGCGAGACGTGCCGCGCGTCGCCGCGGGACATCGCCTCGAAGCGACCGACGGCGAGCGTGGCGCCGTGGCGCATCGCGTGCTCGGCGGCCCGCGCGTCGCGCCAGCGGAACGGGAAGACCTCGATCCCGCGCTCGAGCGCGACGCTCAGGGTGGTGGTGAACGACAGCACGTCGACGACGACGGCGTAGTCGGCCGGGACGGCCGCGGCGCCCGTCGGTCCCCACTCCATGCGGACCCGGGAGCTGGACTGGTCGTGGCCGGGCAGTGTCACGGACTCATTGAACAACCCGTGCGGCGGGATCGGGAACTCCGCGATCGACCGCCGGCGGATTCCGCAAAAACCCGGCGCGCGACCCGGCTGTCGCCCTACTCTCTTCGTCCAACGGACGTCCACAGCACGTCAACATCGATCTCGGGCGCGTTCACCAGGAGATCTCATGCTGCCCACGCCCCGCACCGCGCTCGTGGTGATCGTCGCCGCCATCGCCCTCATGGTCACCGCCGGCGCCGGCGCGACCGCCGCCCTGATGATCACCGGCAAGCAGATCAAGGACAACTCGGTCACGAGCCAGGACATCAAGAACAAGAGCCTCAAGGTCAAGGACCTCTCGACCAAGGCGCAGGCCAAGCTCACGGGCCGGACCGGGCGCCACCGGCGCCACCGGCGCGCGCGGACCGGCCGGCCCGGCGGGTCCCGCCGGCACCTCCGGGCTCCCGGGCCTGCCCGGCCTCCAGGGCCTCCCCGGACTCAGCGGCTTCAACGTCGTCTCCGTGACCCAGAACATCCCGGGCCTGTCCGGCATCCTCGGCGGAACGGGCTCGGTCTCGGCGGCCTGCGCCGCGGGGCAGAAGGCGATCTCCGCCACCTCGTCGTACGCCGCCGCACCGCTCGACCAGCTCAACAGCCTGCTGAGCCAGGTCACCCGGACGGCCGACAACGCCTTCAGCGCCAGCGGGCTGAACCTCAGCCTCACCCAGCGCGTGCTGACCCTCGACGTCGTCTGCGCCAACGTCCCGAGCTGAGGGTCCGGACAGTGGAGCCCGGGGACGGTAGATCCGTCCCCGGGCTCCACTGATCACCAGATCCGGACGCGACCCTCGGGCTCGAGCCAGAGGCCGTCGCCGGGCTGGGTGTCGAAGACCTCGTGGAACTCGTCGAGGTTGCGCACGATGTTGGCGCGGAACTCGGCCGGGCTGTGCGGGTCGATGGTGAGGTACTGGAGCTCCTGCTCCTTGCGGCGCTTGGTGCGCCACACGTGCGCCCAGTTGAGGAACAGGGTGCGCCGCTCGTCGAGCGAGGCGTTGCCGTCCTGGCTGATGACGTAGGCCTTGTGGGCGATGGTCAGGCCACCGAGGTCGCCGATGTTCTCGCCGACGGTGAGGCTGCCGTTGACGTGCTCGCCGGGCAGCGTGCGCGGCTCGAACTCGTCGTACTGCGCCACGAGTGCCTGCGACTTGGCCTCGAACGCCGTCTTGTCGGCCGCGGTCCACCAGTCGTGGAGGTTGCCGTCGCCGTCGTACTGCGCACCCTGGTCGTCGAAGCCGTGGCCGAGCTCGTGGCCGATGACGGCACCGATGCCGCCGTAGTTCTCGGCCTCCTCGGCGTCGGGGCTGAAGAACGGCGGCTGCAGGATCGCGGCCGGGAAGCAGATCTCGTTGGTGCCCGGGTGGTAGTAGGCGTTGACGGTCTGCGGCAGCATCAGCCACTCGTCGCGGTCGACCGGCTGGCCGACCTTCTCGAGCTGGCGGTCGGTCTCGAAGGCGGATGCGGCGTTGACGTTGGCCATCAGGTCGTCGGCGGAGATCGTGAGCGCGGAGTAGTCGCGGAACTCCGTCGGGTAGCCGATCTTCGGGTAGAAGCGGTCGAGCTTGTCGTACGCCTTCTGCTTGGTGTCCTCGCCCATCCAGTCGAGCGTCTCGATCGAGCGGCGGTAGGCCGTGACGAGGTTGGCGACCAGCTCGTCCATCATCTGCTTGGACGTCGGCGGGAAGTGGCGGGTGACGTAGACCTTGCCGACGGCCTCGCCGATCGCGCCCTCGACGAAGTCGACGCCGCGCTTCCAGCGGGCGCGCAGCTCGGGGGTGCCGTTGAGGGTGCGGCCGTAGAAGTCGAAGTTGGCCTGGACGAACTCGTCGGGCAGGTACGGCGCCGAGCTGCGCACGATGCGCAGGTGGAGCACGTCGCGCCAGGTCTCCAGCGGCGTCTCCTCGAGCACCGTGGAGAGGTGGGAGAAGAAGTCGGGCTGCATCACGATCGTGGTGCGCAGCGTCTCCTCGGTGCCGCCGAGGGCGGTGACGTAGGTGACCCAGTCGAAGGCCGGGCACAGCTCGCGGAGCTCGTCGAGCGTCTTGTGGTTGGTGGTCTTCTGGACGTCGCGCGTCTCCGCGGCCTCCCAGTGGCCCTCGGCGACGCGGGTCTCGTAGGCCAGGACGCGGGCGGCGGCGCCGGCCGGGTCGTCGTGGTGGCTCAGGGTGAGCAGCGTGGTCAGGTAGTCGACGTACTTCGAGCGGATCTCGGCGAACTTGTCGTCGCGGTAGTAGGACTCGTCGGGCAGGCCGAGCCCGCCCTGGGCGAGGTAGACGATGTTCTTGGAGGCGTCGACCCGGTCGGGGGTGATGTAGGAGCCGAAGAGGCCGGGGCCGCCGATGCGCTCGAACATCCCGAGGAAGGCGGCGAGCCCGGTGAGGTCGTCGATCCGGCGGGCGCGGTCGAGGAGGCCCTCGATCGGCTGGAGGCCCTTCGCGGCGATGGTGTCGGTGTCCATGAAGGAGGCGTAGAGGTCGCCGATCTTGCGCTCGTCGGCGTCGAGCTGGTCGGCCGGGCGGTCGGCGAGCTCGGTGATGATGTCGCGCACCTGCTGCTCCGCGGCGTCGGCGAGCGCGATGAACGCGCCCCAGCTCGACTTGTCCGAGGGGATGTCGGTCTCCTCCAACCACCGTCCGTTGACGTGGCCGAAGAGGTCGTCCTGGGGACGGATGTCGAGGTCCATGCCGTCGCGTGCTGAGTCGAGGATCGTCACGAGGGCGACCCTAACCCCGCGCGCCTACCCGGTCATCGGACGGATCCGCAAGGTTCCGACCCGCCGCTGGTCCAGACCACGTGGTGGCACGACTGCCAACGGCGCCCCGGAACAGGACGCTGGAGGGCGAATGCCAGCCGAGCGACCGTACACCGACACCCGGGGGACCACCATGACTGCACGCCCACGCATCCGTACGCTCGCCCTGCTCGCCGCGGGCGGCCTCGCCGCCGCGGCCCTCGCGCCCGCCTCCGGGGCCGGCGCGACGACCGGCGGGGACGACCGACCGGCGTTCGAGGCCCGGGCGGGGGGCGGATGGACCCGGGTCTCGACGGGTCCGGTCGACACGCTCTCCGAGATCACCGCCCAGCGCACCGGTGACGGCGTTCTGCACACCGTCTGACGTCCAGGACGTCGGCACCTCGGACACCTACGAGCACAGCACCCTCGTCGACGACCGGCTCCGTGCTCGGCCACAGCAACGTCCTGCGGCACCTGGGGCGCCCTCGTGCACAACCCCGAGCTCCTCGAGGCCGACCGCCGCGGGCGGCCTGCGCCTGGTCTTCAGCGGGCTGCAGGACACCGACACGGCGAACTTCTACTCCCACCCGCGGCTATCGCCGTACGACACGGTCAGCGACGCGAGCGGCGCCGCGTGGGGCCTGCAGCCGCACGCGCTGACGAAGTTCGGCGCCGCGGCTACTCCGGCTACGGCCTCGGGGCGCACCACGCTGTCCAACGGCACCCCGGTCACCGCCGGCACCCTCAACTCCTCCATCTCCTACCGCGTCGGCGACATCGCGACCACGCGACCAGGGCACTGTCTCGGCCGCGCCCGAGGACGGCGTCTACACCAGCCCGGCGTGCGTGCCTCTACGAGCACCCAGCTGGTCAACTCCGGCGACTCGGTGTGGATGGCGTGGTACGCCAATCGGCGGCAGCGACGCGACGTCCGGGGTGTTCGTCCAGCAGGTCCACCCGAGCGCGCGGCCGCGGTCCTGAAGGCGCGCCGGCTCCAGCGTCGGCGGCGACGCGCTCAGCAGCGACCAGGCGGTCGCGATGGTGGCCCGACCGGGCGGCGGCGTCGTCCTGGCCTACAAGCTCGGCTACCCGACCACGTACGGCGATCGGCCTGTGGCAGGTCGGCACGAGCAAGGTCGTGAAGGTTCCCGGGAGCAAGGGCGCCGACCTCGTCTCGCTCGCCGACCGGCACGCACCGGCCGGATGTGGCTGGCCTGGGCGGACGCGACGGCAACCGGGCCTACGCCCTGCGCACCTCGCCGACCGGCTTCGGGCTCGGCGCGGTCCAGGACCTCGGCAGCGCGCGGCCCGCTCGTCGGAGATCTGGGCGATCACGGTCGACGCCTCGCTCAACCAGGGCACCGTGCTCGTCAACGACACCACGTCGCACCGTCTTCTCGCGACAGGTCAACCCCGGCCTCTCGCTCCGCGCGAAGCCCGGCAAGGTCCGGGCCGGGAAGGCCACCGACGTCACGGTGACGGTCACCGACGCGGGCGCCGGGGTGGCGGGCGCGAAGGTCAAGGGCGGCGGCGACTCCTGCACGACCAAGGCCTCCGGCAGGTGCACCCTCACGATCAAGGCGGGCAAGCCGGGGAAGGTGTCGCTCAAGGCGACGGCCAACGGCTACGGCTTCGCCAAGGAGACGCTGAAGGTCAAGAAGTAGGCCTCGGGCGGATTCGGACAACCGACTTGCCCAGGGTGCGGCGCTCGTCCATGTCGACGAGCGCCCGCCCGAAGTCGGCGAGGTCGTAGGTCGCGCCGATCGGCGGCTTGATGACACCGGAGTCGATCATCGGGGTGAGCCGGTGCCACTGCTTCTGCATGTGGCCGGGCCGGGTCATGGCGTACGCGCCCCAGCCGACGCCGCGGACGTCGGTGTTGCCGAGCAGCAACCGGTTGACCTTGACCTCGGGGATGCCCTGGCCGGCGGCGAAGCCGACCACGAGGATGCGGCCCTTCTCGGCGAGGCAGCGCAGCGAGTCGGTGAAGGCGTCGCCGCCGACGACGTCGAGGACCACGTCCACGCCCTTGCCGCCGGTCAGCTCCTTGACCGCGTCCTTGAAGTCGGGGCCGACGACGACCTCGTCGGCGCCGGCCGCGCGGGCGAAGTCGGCCTTCTCCTGCGTGCTGACGACCGCGATGGTGCGGGCGCCGAGGCCCTTGGCGACCTGGAGGGTGGCCGTGCCGACCCCGCCGGCCGCGCCGTGGACGAGGACCGTCTCGCCGTCGCGGAGGCCGCCGCGCTCCTCGAGCGCGAACAGGGCGGTGAGGTAGTTCATCGGCAGCGCCGCGCCCTCGTCGTACGACATGGCGTCGGGGAGGGGGAAGGTGAAGATCACCGGGTTGGCGACCTGCTCCGCCGCGCCGCCGTGGAGGTTCACGCCGGCGACCCGCTGGCCGACGGTGAAGCCGCTCGACTCCGCCGCGCCCGGGTCGAGGACGACGCCGGCGAAGTCGACGCCGAGGGTGAACGGCGGCTCGGGCTTGAACTGGTACTCCCCGCGGCTGAGCAGGAGGTCGGGGAACGAGATGCCGACGCTGTGCACCTCGACGAGCACGTCGTGCGCGGTCGGCGTGGGCTCGGGGACCTCGCGCACCTCGATGTCGGACGGACCGGTGAGCGTGACGACCTGGACTGCCTTCATGGGTCCGACCCTAGGTCAGGTCAGCCGGCGCGCTTGATCTCCCTCAGCTCGAAGTGCATCGGGTCGGTGTAGCGCCAGTCGCCGCCCCACGCGAAGCCCCACTTCTCGAAGATCGACACGACCGCGCGGTTCATCTCGCCGACCGTGCCGCGACCGTTGCCGGGGACGTTGAGGTCGAGGGCGAGGCCGAAGGAGTGGTTGGACAGCGTCGTGGTGTTGGCGATGAAGCGCGGGTAGTAGCACCCGGCGTACTCGCTCGGGTGGATCTCCGCGGCCAGCCCGGTCTGCTGCACCTCGAGCAGCGCGTTGCGCAGCTGGGGGAACAGGTCCTTGTGGCAGGTGACGCTGCCGAGGATCGGCACCACCTCGGTGCGGATGTTGGCCGCGACCCACGACGACTCCGGCGCGATCCGGCCGCCGCCGATGACGGTGTAGCGGTAGGTGCCGACGACGCTGCCGATGCTGCCGCCGGTCGGGATCGCGGTGAGCGTGGCGTCCGGGTCGAGGCCGAGCACGGACGCGATGTCGAGCATCTGCACCGACGCGTCCTTGCCGACCATCTTCTCCAGCGGCTTGCGGATGGTGGCCGGCGCGATGTTGGTGGTGGAGATGAGCAGACCGTTGTCGGTGGCCATCTCGATGTCGTCCGCCCAGGCGGTGTTGACGACCATGTCGATGGTCGGAATAGGAGGAGTCTCGGTGTACGCCCCCACGTGCAGGGTGGGTGCCGACTCCTCCGACCCGAGACGGATCATCCCGTCCTTGTCGGCCAGCCGCTTGGCAACCCTCTTGTAGGTCGCCATCTCGCCGCCGGCGACCCGGTCCCACGTCACCCGAGAGTCCGCGACCTCGAACGGCGTGAAGTTGCGGTAGCCGCCGGGGTCGACGGCCGCGACCGTCAGCACGCGGTTCTCCAGGCTGACCTGGCCGAGCCCGATCCGCTCGGTGTGCGCGACGCCCTCGAGCTTCTCGATCTTCTTCACCAGCGCCTTGTCGAGGGGCTTGTCCCACTGCACGAGGATGTCGGCGCTCCACAGCCGGCCGTCGCGCTTGCCGGGTGCATCGACGGCGTGCGCCGGGTCGGCGACGGGCACCGCGGCCTTGGTCTCCTTCGCGGGCTTCGGCTTCCCGGTCTTCGACGTCTCGCGGGCGGGAGTGGGTGCGGGCTCCTGCGCGTCACCGTCACCGCTGCACGCGGTGAGCACGAGGGGCGAGAGAAGGAGGAGGGCAGCGGTCACCGCCGCCCCTCCCCACCTCGACCCCCGTCGTGCCTGCATGCCGAACAGGTTAGGCATCCGGTGTCTGGACCCGGTGGGGAATGGCGAACCACGAGACCACGCCCCCCACGAGGAGCAGGCCCGCGCACACCAGCATCGCGGCGTCGTACGCCGAGTCGAAGACCGCCGGGTCGGCGTAGTCGTCGCCGCCGAGCCCGACCGCGACCGGGAGCGCGGCGACCGCGAGGAGCGAACCCGCCCGCGCGATGGCGTTGTTGATGCCGCTCGCGATGCCGGCGCTGTCGTCGGGGGCGGCGGCCATGACGGTGGCCGTCAGCGGGGCGACCATGAGGGCCAGGCCGAGGGAGAACACCGTCAGCCCGGGCAGCACGTCGCGCCACCAGGTGACGTCCGGGCCGACCACCATCAGCCAGATCGTGCCGGCGGCCATCAGGACCGGGCCGAACGTCATCGGGATCCGCGGGCCGATCCGCTGGCCGAGCGCCCCGCCGCGGGCCGCGAGGGCGAGCATCACCAGGGTGACGGGGAGGGTGGCGAGGCCGGCCTCGAGGGCGGTGTAGCCGCCGACGGTCTGCAGCTGCAGGACGAGGAAGAACAGGATCGCCCCGAGCGCGGCGTAGACGACCAGCGTCATCGCGTTGGCGGCGCTGAAGGTGCGCTCGGCGAAGAGCCCGAGCGGGACCATCGGCTCCGACCCGCGACGCTCGGTGACGTAGAACGCCACGCCGCTGAGTGCTGCGGCGGCCAGCGCGTAGGGCATCAGCGGGCTGTGCCAGTCGGTGAGGGCGAAGGTCAGCGCGGCCAGGGTGAACGACGCCAGGACGGCGCCGGGGACGTCGAAGCCGCCGTGGGTGCGGGGGTCCCGCGTCTCCGGCACGAAGCGCTGCGCCAGCCAGACGGTCAGCGCGGCGAGCGGCAGGTTGATCAGGAAGATCCAGCGCCACGAGGCGTGGTCGACCAGCACCCCGCCGACCAGCGGGCCGACGGCCGCGGCGATCCCGCCGAGGCCCGACCAGGCGCCGATCGCGCGGCCGCGGTCCTCGGCCGCGAAGGCCCCCTGGATCATCGCCAGGCTCCCCGGCGTGAGGAGCGCGCCGCCGACGCCCTGGAGCACCCGGGCGGCGATCAGCACCTCCGCGTTGGGCGCGATGCCGCAGAGCAGCGAGGCGGCGGCGAACCAGATCGTGCCGATCACGAAGATCCGGCGCCGCCCGAACCGGTCGCCGAGCGATCCGCCGAGGAGGATCAGGGAGGCCAGCGAGAGGAAGTAGCCGTTGACCACCCACTGCAGCTGGACCAGCGAGGCGTCGAGGTCGGTCCCGATGGTGCGCAGCGCGACGTTGACCACCGACCCGTCGAGCAGCGTGAGCCCGGAGCCGAGGGTGGCGGCGGCGATGATGCCGCGGCCCTGCGGCGTACCCCAGGCGACTCCGGTCACGGACGAAGACTAGGCCGTCTGGCGTCGAGGACCTGGCCGGCGAGCCAGGCGATGTCGGCACCGGTCTCCTCGGGCGAGGACGAGGGCTGCATGACGTGGCTGAGCACCACCCGGACGACCATGTCGATCGCGGGCTCGAGGTGGGTGGGGTCGATGCCGGGGCTGTACGGCGCGACGCGGGCGCGCACGACGTCCTTGGCCGCTTCGAGCAGCGAGCCGGCGTTGGTCGTCAGCAGCGGGAGCAGCTCGGTGTCGGCGCCGTGGGTGGCGCTGACGACCGCGTGGAGCAGGGTGTTGGCGCGGGCGTAGGTCAGCACGTCGCGCACCGACCGCTCGATCGCGCGCGTGAGGTCGTCGGGCTCGGCGTCGAAGGCCCGCTCCACGATCCCGAGGAAGCGGGCGAGCTCCCCGAGCACCATCGCCTCGGCGAGCGCCGGCTTGGACCCGACCTCGTTGTAGACCGTCTGCCGGCTCACGCCGACGGTGTCGGCCAGTCGCGCCATCGTCACCGCGGCCCAGCCCGACGACGTGGTCGTCTCGACGGCCGCCGCGACGATGCGGTCGCGGGTGGAGGCCATGGCGGCGAGTCTAGGCAGCAGCCGCGGCGCCCTGCCCGGTGCGTACGACGCTCGCTGCCGCAGGGTGCTCAGGCGACCGACCGCTCGGGCTCGACGGGGACGAAGTCGACCTTCTCGCGCACGCCGCAGTCGGGACAGCACCAGTCGGCCGGGATGTCGGCCCAGGCGGTGCCGGCAGCGAAGCCCTCGTGCTCGTCGCCGGCGGCGACCTCGTAGACGTACTCGCAGCTGGGGCAGCGGGCAGCCAGCACCTCGGCGACCGCACCCGGCAGCACCTCGGCGGCGACCCGGGCAGCCTCGGCCCGCTCGGCGTGGCCGGCGGCGTCGTACCGGCGCAGGTAGAGCTCGCGCTTGCGCGGGCTGATGTTGGCGAGCGTCACGTCGCCGCCGAAGTGGTCGACGACGCGCTGGTCCATCACCCGGCGCCAGACGGCGGGCACGATCGCGAGCACGATCATCCCGGCGTAGCCGGTCGGGAGCACCGGGCTCTCCTCGAAGTCGCGCAGCGTCTGGTAGCGCCGGGTCGGGTTCGCGTGGTGGTCGCTGTGGCGCTGCAGGTGGTAGAGCAGGACGTTGGTCGCGATGTTGTTGGAGTTCCAGCTGTGGCCGGGCAGCACCCGCTCGTAGCGCTGGCGGTCGCCCTCGCCGACCTTCTGGCGCAGCATCCCGTAGTGCTCCATGAAGTTGACGACCTCGAGGAGCGAGAAGCCGACGACGGCCTGGACGACGAGGTACGGCGCCACCTCGAGGCCGAACGCCGCGACCACGACGACCCAGAGGGCGATCGACATCAGCCACGCGTTGAGCACGTCGTTGTCGAGGCGCCACGGGCTCTGCTTGCGACGGGCGAGGCGGCGCTTCTCCAGCCGCCAGGCGGACTTCACCGAGCCGCCGACGGTGCGCGGCCAGAACTGGTAGAAGTTCTCGCCGAGCCGGGCGCTGGCCGGGTCCTCCGGGGTGGCGACGCGGACGTGGTGGCCGCGGTTGTGCTCGATGTAGAAGTGGCCGTAGAAGACCTGCGCCAGGGCGATCTTGGAGAGCCAGCGCTCGTTGGCCTCCTTCTTGTGGCCGAGCTCGTGGGCGGTGTTGATGCCGATGCCGCCGATGCAGCCGATCGAGATCGCGAGCCCGATCTTGTCGATCGTGGTCAGGGGCATGTCGGCCAGCACCCCGAAGACGTCCCACCCGCCGACGACGGCCATCGCGCCGAGGAAGCCGACGTACTGGATCGGCAGGAAGAGATAGGTGATCCAGCGGTAGTAGCGGTCCTGCTCGAGCGCCTCGATCACGTCGTCCGGGGGGTTCGAGCGGTCGAGCCCCGCGACCAGGTCGATCGCCGGGACGATGCCGAGGATCACGATCGGGCCGACCCAGAAGAACGCGCTCCAGCCGGTGGCGACGTACCCCCCGAAGGCGACGAACGCGAGGCTCGGCACGACGAGGCCGATCAGCCACAGGTAGCGCTTGCGGTCCGTCCAGAGCTCCGTGGTGCCCTCGGGCACCGTGCCGCTGGGGGCGAGTCGGGTGGGGTAGCCGGGCATGTCTGACCTCCTGCATCGGGTTTACATGAAGATACGATCTGTAAAGCCGTTTGACAAGAGGGTGCGTTCTGTCAACCGCGCGGACCGGTGACTAGACCCCCTGTCCCGGGCCGCCGACGAGGACTACCGTGCCGAGATCGGCCGCGGGCGTCGGGACCGCGCTATCCCCAGGAGTGCTCATGGCCCGTCGTCGCCTGCTCGTGTCCCTGTCCGCCGCCGCCGTGGTGGCCTCGATCGCCGCCGCCGGGTCGCCGGGCGCCGCGGCGAAGCCGAAGGCGAGCCCGCCGGACAAGGTCGTGGTCATCGTCGTCGACGCGCTCAGCAAGGAGATCGTCGAGAAGTACCACATGAAGAACGTCGAGAAGCTGATGGCGCAGGGCGTCGACACCCCCAACGGCTACCTCGGCCACACCGGCTCGGTCACCGTCGTCACCCACAACGTCGTCACGACGGGCATGCAGCCCAAGCACATGGGCTGGACCAACGAGGGCTACCGCGACGTCGACGGCCTGCTCGGCGCCAAGGGCGGGCTCTGGCTCACCAGCAACTTCGGCTCCGCGCAGATGACGCCGCTCCAGAAGGCAGCCGGCGCCCCGCACCTCTCGGACTACCTCGACGACACCGGCAAGGTCTTCACGGTGAGCCCCAAGGCGTACGCCGCCTACGGCCTGAGCGGTCCGGGCTCGGCGAAGACCTCGGTCATCACCTTCGGCAGCAAGACTGCCCGGTGCCCGGCAGCACCACCGGCGCGACGCAGCGGCGCCGCGCACCCACCGGCGTCAACGTGCCGGCGTACATCTCCGCCGAGTGCGGCTCGCGCTACGTCGTGGCCCGCGACACGATCTACGACACCGGCCAGCTGCCGGCCTCGCTCTACCCCGCCACCGACGACCGCTACGTCGTCGGCACCGACCCGGCCCACCAGGGCGGGGACGTCTGGGCGACCGACGCGGTGCTCGACATCATGGGCCACGAGAAGGACGCCTGGAGCGGCATCTTCGTGAGCCTGCCGGGTGTCGACAAGGCGGCCCACATGTGGGGCGGGGTCAACGACCGCGAGGGCGCGACCACCGGGCTACAACCCGATGACGCACATGAAGTACGCCACGGCGACGGCCGACGCGCAGGTCGGGCGGATCATGCGGGCGCTGAAGGACAGCGGCGAGCTCGACAGCACCCTGGTCGTGCTGACCGCGGACCACGGCTCGGTCGCCGCGGGCGCCGGGCACTTCCACGGCACGCTCGGCGCCGGGAACGACTACGGCTACAACAACTGGTACTACGGCGACCCGGAGAACGACGTCTTCTACAAGACGCCGCAGCCCGCCCTCCAGCCGCTCGTCGACACCGGCAACCTCGGCTTCTCCTACAGCGACTCCTCGCTCAACGTCTGGCTCAAGGACCAGTCGTCGCCGCGCGGTCGCGCAGGCCGCAGCCATCATGATGAAGATGCCCGACGTCACCGCGGTGTGGCGACGCAACGGCGACCACTTCGACCGCGTCACGCCGGTGCGCTACGACCGGATGGGCACGGCGGAGGCCGCGTGGTTCGACGCCAAGGCGCAGGAGCTCGTCGACACCCAGGCCGCTGTCTACGGGCCGGACCTGGTCGCGACGCTGCCGGACAACACGACGTACTCCGTCCTCGGCGACCACGGCGGCATCCAGCGCACGACGCAGCAGATCCCGATCGTGTTCGCGGGGTCCCACCTCTCCCACCGCGACCTCGACGCGGAGGTGAGGTCGATCGACATCATGCCGACGATCCTGGCGGCGATGGGCATCGCACCGACCTTCACGATGGACGGGACCGCCTACCCGCTCCCCTACAAGAACAAGCAGTGAGCACGGCTTCGGCGCCGCTAGGGTTTGCCCCATGGAGCACCCCATCGGCATCGACTTCGGCGGCACCGGCATCAAGGGCGCGCCCGTGGATCTCGAGCGCGGCGACTTCGCGCAGGACCGGGTGCGCATCGACACCCCGAAGCCGGCCGATCCGCAGTCCGTCGCCGCGGTCTTCCAGCAGATCGTCGACAGCTTCCCCTCGTCCACGACGCCGGTCGGCGTGACGGTGCCCGGCATCGTCCAGCGCGGCGTGGTGCTCTCCGCCGCCAACATCGACAAGTCGTGGATCGGCGAGGACGCCGACGCGATCTTCACCGAGGCGCTCGGCCGCGAGGTGCACGTCGTCAACGACGCCGACGCCGCCGGCCTGGCGGAGTCGGAGTACGGCGCCGCCAAGGGCCGCAAGCGGGCTCGTCATGGTGCATCACCCTCGGCACCGGCATCGGCTCGGCGATGATCTACGACGGCGTGCTCGTGCCCAACTCCGAGATGGGCCACCTCGAGCTCGACGGCGTGCTCGCCGAGTCCCGCGCCGCGACCAGCGCGCGCGAGCGCGAGGGACTGAGCTGGGAGGCGTGGTCGGAGCGGCTGACGACGTACTTCCGCCACCTCGAGCGCCTCTTCACCCCCGACCTCTTCGTCGTCGGCGGTGGCGTGAGCAAGTCGTGGGAGAAGTTCGGCCACCGCATCGAGATCGAGACCGAGATCATCCCCGCCAAGCTGGAGAACCGGGCCGGCATCGTCGGCGCCGCCCTCGTCGCGCACCGCAAGGCCGGCCAGGACGACTGACCCCCGTCGGCTCAGCCTCCGGCGCGCGGCGACGGCCCGGCGACCTGCTCGAAGGCGTCCGTCGCGCCGCGCAGGTAGCGCTCGACGACCGCCTTCTCCTCGTCGCTGAAGGACGCGTCGTGACGGTCGAGCGCGGCGAACATCGGCATCAGGTGGCCGATGATCTCGCCGCGTCCGGAGTCGGTGATGTGCAGCTCGGTGCGCCGCCGGTCGACCTCGTGCGGTCGACGCTCGACGTGACCGCGTGAGACGAGCTTGTCGACGATCCCGGTGGCGGCCGCGGTGGAGACCTCGAGGCGGCGGGCGACCTCGGCCGGACCGATCTGCTCGCGGCTCAGGTGCTCGAGGGTGACCAGCTCGCTCTCGCTCAGCCCGGCTCGCCGGGACACGGCGTGGGTGACCCGACTGCCGGCGTTGACCAGGTCGCGCAGCGCGCGCAGCGTCGGCGGCTGCTGGGGCTCCTGCCCGCGCTCGACCCACGGCGGTGCCGCGGGCTGCTCGTGGTCCGTCATGACCGCGCTCCGCCTCTCTCGTGTTGCGTCACGGTCCACGATACCGCTAACTTGATGAGTAACTTGCTTAGCAACCATCTTCCCTAGTGATATCCCTCCAGGAGCACCCGTGTCTTCCCACCGCACGCCCGCCGCGGCCCGCTTCGTCGCCGGACGTCGTACGGCCTGGCTCGTCGCCCTCGTGCCCATCCTCCTCGCCCTGGCGGTCATCGCCCTGGTGCCCGAGGGCGAGCGGGACACCAGCCCCGTCGACACCCTGCCGGCCGGCGCCGACAGCACCTTCGCCGTCGAGCTCGCCGACCAGCTCCCGGAGGACGACGGCCAGGTGGCGATCGTGCTCTGGACGGCAGAGTCCGGTGAGATCGACCAGGCCGCCCAGCAGGACCTCACCGCCCAGGCGGTCGAGCTGCTCTCGGCTGCGGGTGGCGACAGGGCGGCGACGAGGGCGGCACCGAGGGCCGGCCCGGCGGCGAGGCCGGTGCGGGCGGCCAGCCGGGCGGCGCACAGACCGGCCCGGTCGTGGTGTCGGAGGACCGCACGGCAGCCTTCGCCGCGATCCCGGTGACCTCGACGTCCGCGACCGACAACATCGACAAGGTCGAGGACCTGCGCGAGCAGCTGCGCGACGACGCCCCCGACGGCCTCGACGTCCAGGTCACCGGGCCCGCCGGCATCCAGGCCGACCTCGGCAAGGTCTTCGACGGCGCCAACTTCCGCCTGCTGCTCTCGACCGCCGGCGTGGTCGCGCTGCTGCTGATCATCACCTACCGCAGCCCGGTCCTGTGGCTGGTGCCGCTGATCGTCGTCGGCATCGCCGACCGCCTGTCCGCCATCGTCGCGACCAACGTCCTGCAGGTCACCGGCGTGGCCTGGGACGAGTCCACCGTCGGCATCCTCAGCGTCGCTGGTCTTCGGCGCCGGCACCGACTACGCCCTGCTCCTCATCTCGCGCTACCGCGACGAGCTCGAAGCAGGAGGAGTCGCGCCACGTCGCCATGGCGCGCGCCGTCTCCCGCACCGCCGAGGCGGTCGCCTCGAGCTCGATCACCGTGGTGCTCGGCCTGCTGACCCTGCTGCTCTCGGCGATCCCGACGACCCGCGGCCTCGGCCTGGCGTGCGCGGTCGGCGTGGTCATCGCCGCGACGTTCGCGCTCGTCGTGCTCCCGGCCGCCCTCGTGCTCTTCGGCCGCTGGGTGTTCTGGCCCAAGGTCCCCCACGTCGGCGACACCGTCCTGGTCGACTCCGACTCCTCGCTCTGGCACCGCGTCGGCGACGCCGTGGCTCGCCGGCCGCGCACGTTCGTCGTCGGCACCGTCCTCGCCCTGGCCGTGCTCGCCAGCGGCACGCTCGGCATCAGCACCGGGCTCGACCCGGCCGACCAGTTCCTCCAGAAGCCCGAGGCGATCTCGGCAGCCGAGCGCCTCGGCGAGTCCTTCCCGGCCGGCACGAGCGACCCCGTCCAGGTGGTCACCCGCGGCAACCCCGACCAGGTGCTGAAGGCCGTCGAGCAGGTGGACGGCGTGGACTCGGCGCGGATCACGACCAGCGGTGACGGCATCGCCCGCATCGACGCCGTACCGGATGCCGACCCCGGCAGCGACGCGGCCCAGGCGATCGTGGACGACGTCCGCGCCGCGGTCGCGGACTTCGACGACACCCACGTCGGCGGTGGTGACGCCGAGGCGCTCGACGCCAAGGACTACGCCGCCAGCGACCGGCTGCTCATCCTGCCGCTGATCCTGCTGCTGGTCCTGGGCGCGCTGCTCCTGCTGCTGCGCTCGATCGTGGCGCCGCTGCTGCTGGTGGCCACCGTCGTCGGGACGTACGCCGCCAGCATGGGCGCCTCGTGGTGGCTGTTCCAGGGCGTCTTCGGCTTCGAGGCGATGGACACCGGCGTCCCGCTGCTGGCGTTCCTCTTCCTCGTCGCGCTCGGTGTCGACTACAACATCTTCCTCGTCACCCGGGCCCGCGAGGAGGCGCGCGAGCACGGCACCCGGCAGGGCATGCTGCGCGCGCTGACCGCGACCGGCGGCGTGATCACCAGCGCCGGCATCCTGCTGGCCGCGGTGTTCGCCGTCCTCGGTGTGCTGCCGCTCGTGGTGCTCGCCCAGCTCGGCGCGATCATCTTCGTCGGCGTGCTGCTCGACACCCTCGTCGTACGCACGGTGCTGGTGCCGGCGCTCGCCCTCACCCTCGGCGACCGGTTCTGGTGGCCGCGGAAGGTGACGGAGGTGGGCTGACTTCCTGCCGGCTGCGGTTTCCCCGCCTAGGCGGGGAAACCCGAACTTCAGGGGCGTGCACGCCCCGAGAAGATCGCAACACGCGCGAGAAGTCCGGCGCCCTCTCCCAACCCGCTGATCGCGGAGGCCACGCGCTTGGTCACGTCGGGGTGGAAGACGCTCGGGATGATGAAGGCCGGGTGGAGCTCCTCGGCGCTCACCGTGTCGGCGATCGCCTTGGCGGCGCGGAGCAGCATGTCGATCGTGACGTCCTCGGCGCCCGCGTCGAGCAGGCCGCGGAAGACGCCGGGGAAGGCCAGCACGTTGTTGATCTGGTTGGGGTAGTCCGAGCGCCCGGACGCCACGACGGCGGCGTACTTGCCGGCGACGGCCGGGTCGACCTCCGGGTCGGGGTTGGCCAGGGCGAAGACGACCGGCTTGGGCGCCATCGTCGGGATCCACTCGGCGTCGAGGATGCCGGGCGCGGAGACACCGACGAACACGTCGGCGTCGACGAGGACCTCCTGCAGCGAGCCGGTCGCGCGGCGCGGGTTGGTGGCGGCGGCGAGCTCCGTGTGCGCGCTGGAGAGCGAGGAGTCGTCGGCAGACAGCGCGCCCTCGCGGTCGACGACCACGACGTCCTTCGCGCCGGCCGCGAGCAGCAGCGTGACGATGGCCGTGCCGGCGGCGCCGGCTCCGGACACCACGATCCGCACCGACGCGAGGTCCTTGTCGACGCAGCGCAGCGCGTTGGTCAGCGCGGCGAGCACGACGATCGCGGTGCCGTGCTGGTCGTCGTGGAAGACCGGGATGTCGAGCGACTCGCGCAGCCGGCGCTCGATCTCGAAGCAGCGCGGGGCGGCGATGTCCTCGAGGTTGATGCCACCGAAGCCCGGCGCGATCATCTCGACCGCGCGCACGATCTCGTCGGTGTCCTGCGTCGCCAGGCAGATCGGCCAGGCGTCGATGTCGGCGAACCGCTTGAACAGCGCGGCCTTGCCCTCCATCACCGGCATCGCGGCGCCGGGACCGATGTTGCCGAGGCCGAGCACGGCGGAGCCGTCGGTCACGACGGCGACCGAGTTGCCCTTGATCGTGAGCTTGCGGACGTCCTCGGGGTTCTTGTAGATCGCCATCGAGACGCGCCCCACGCCGGGCGTGTAGGCCATCGACAGGTCGTCGCGGGTGCGCAGCGGCACCTTGGACTGCACCGAGATCTTGCCGCCGAGGTGCAGCAGGAAGGTGCGGTCGCTGACCTTGTGCACCGTCACGCCCTCGACCGCGGCGACCGCGGCGACGAGCTCCTCGGAGTGCGAGGCGTCGGACGCCGAGCACGTCACGTCGACCACGAGCCGGTCGTGGCGCGACTCCGTCACGTCGATCGCGGTCACCACGCCACCCGACGCGGCGATCTGGGTCGCGACGGCGCCGACGACGCCGTGGTCGGGCGCGGTGTACAGCCGCATGGTGATCGAGTACGACGACGCGGTTGCTGCCATGTCGTGCACCCTCCCCCCCGGCGGGGTTACGCACAAGTCACCTCGTGGTCCGGGGGGCCTAGGCTCGGGTTGTGGACATAGTGTTCGTCGACTCCCCCGACCACCACCGCTACGAGCTGCGCGCCGGCGACGAGGTGGTCGGCTTCATCGTCTACCGGCTCGGCGACGGCGTGATCACGCTCGTGCACACCGAGGTCGACCCCGCCCACAGCGGCCAGGGCCACGCGGCCACCCTCGCCCGCGGCGCGCTCGACGACGCCCGGTCGCGCGGGCTGCGCGTCGTGCCGTCGTGCCCCTACGTGGCGTCGTACATCGAGAAGCACCCGGAGTACGCCGACCTGGTCGCTACGGAGGAGACATGACCACCACGCCCACCCTCAGGCCGACCGCACGTCGCCGCATGCGTTCGGCGAGCATCTCGCTCGGCATCACCGCCGTGATGGCCTCGAGCCTGACCGGCTGCGCCACGAGCGCCGACTACGCCGCGGTGTGCGTCGACCCCGAGACCGAGGAGCGCGTCGCCGACGACCAGTGCGACGACGACTCCGACTACAACGGCACCGGCACCGGGTTCTTCTGGTACTACCTCGCCGCGCGGTCGGTGGTGCCCGGCGTCGGCTCGACGGTCAGCGGCGGGACCTTCCGGGGCAGCACGCTCAACGGCTCCGTCCAGCGCGGCGGACTGCCCACCACCGGCGGCTCGACCGTCCGGTCCAGCACGACCAAGGGCGGGTTCGGCGGCAGCAACCGCAGCTTCGGCGGCTGAGCCCCCGCCGGACCGACGCGCCGTACGCCCCGCCCATCCCGCCCCAGGAGACCTCGTGACCGACCTGCTCAACGCCCTGTTCCACGCCGTGGCCTACGCCCTCGTCGGCGGCGCGATGCTCGTCGCCGCCTACTACGTGCTCGACCTCGCGACGCCTGGCCACCTCGGCACCCACCTGCGCGGCGTCGACGAGAACGGCATGGAGTCCGTGCACGCCCACTCGCGCTCCGCCGGCGTCGTCACCTCGGCGTGGCTGGTGTCCAACGCCGCGGTGCTCTTCACCGCGATCTGGACCAACGGGGAGACGTCGCTCGGCTGGGCGCTCGGCTGGACGGTGGCCTTCGGCGCGGTCGGCATCGTCCTCAACACGATCATGTTCTTCGCCATCGAGGCCATCACGCCCGGGAGCCTGCGCACGATCGTCACCGAGCCCGGCCCGGTGCGTCCGCTCGCCTACGTCGCCGCCTCCGTGGCCGTCTCGGTCGGCGCCATCGTGTGCGCCAGCATCGCCTGATGTGGCGCCACCGCTCTCGCGCGCGACCGGACTGGCGCGACACGCGTCGTCGAGCAGGGCCTGGTCTTCCCCACCACGAAGATGCCGGACGGGTCCGAGCTGCCCTACTGGAACGAGGACGCGTGGTACGAGGTCACCATGGAGGAGGTGGACGCCCTCGAGGTCGCGACCGAGGAGCTGTGGGCGATGTGCCTGCAGGCGGTGACCCACATGGCCACGACGATGACCGACGAGCGGCTCGGCCTGCCTGCGGGCTCGCTCGACGTCGTACGCCGCTCGATCGAGGCCGGTGACCCGGCGCTCTACGCGCGCTTCGACCTGGCCTACGGCGCCGACGGCGCGATCAAGATGCTCGAGATCAACGGCGACACCCCCACCGGGCTCGTGGAGACCGGCGTCATCCAGTGGAGGTGGATGGAGGACGTGATGCCGGAGATGGACCAGTGGAACTCGGTCCACGACCGGTTGGTCGCGACCTGGCGCACGCTGCGCCGCTCCGGGCACTTCGACGGCGACCGGATGCACTTCCTCTACGACCTCGGTGAGGAGGACTCCTACGACGGCGGCGAGATGGAGATGACCGTCCACTACCTGATGGACACCGCCGTCCAGGCCGGCTGGCTCGCGCTCGCCCACCCGATGGCCGAGGTGGGCTGGAACCCCGACGCGCGTGAGTACCGCGACGTGCACGACGAGCCGATCCGCAACGCGTTCAAGCTCTACGCGTGGGAGGCGATGCTCGCCGAGCCCTTCGGCCGGATGATCGTCGACCGGGCCGAGGCGAGGCCGACACGGTGGGTGGAGCCCGCCTGGAAGGCGCTGCTCAGCACCAAGGCGCTCCTGCCGGTCCTGTGGGAGCTCTTCCCGCGCCACCGCCTGCTGCTGCCGGCGTACTTCGACGAGCCGCGCGACCTCGAGCGCTGGGTCGCCAAGCCCCTCCACGGGCGCGAGGGCGACAACATCCGCATCCACCTCGACGACATGATCGAGGACGTCGTGATGCCGGGCGGCTACGGCGAGGAGGGCTGGGTCTACCAGGCCTACACCGACCTGCCGAGCTTCGAGGGCAACCGCGTCGTGCTCGGCTCGTGGATCGTCGGCGGCGAGGCCGCCGGCATGCTGGTGCGCGAGTCCGACGGCATGGTCACCGACTACTTCTCCCGCGTCGCGCCGCACGTCATCTCCGACGGGCTCGCGCCGTCCGAGGCGCAGGTGGCCCAGTGGCTGGCGGAGCGGGTCGGTCCGGACGCGCCGACGCTCTAGCGGCCGCTGACCTGAGCGCACGACGGCTGTCGGTGATCGTCCGGCTCGCGCCGAGGAAGAAGATCCCGGGCAGCGTCTCGAAGCCCTCGCTCGGGTTGTCGGTCAGCTGCGAGCCGTCGATCGTCAGCGTGCCGGTGCGGTCGTTGGACACGAAGAAGATCGCGCCGCCGCCCTCGCGGGCGTGGTTGCCGGTCATCGTCGAGTCCTCGATGCGCAGGTGGATGGCGTTGCCGTCCAGGTAGATCGCGCCGCCCGATCCACCGCCGGGCGTGCCGGCGCGCTGCGGGTTCGCGCCGCGACCCACCGCGCGGTTGTCGGTGAAGGTCGAGGAGGTGATCCGCCACGAGACCCCGATGCTGCTCAGCGCCGCGCCGTTGCTGCACCGGCCTCCGGTGAAGGTCGAGCGCCGGACGACGCACCGCGCGGTCGGCGTACTGGTCGAGGACGCGGACCGCACCGCCGCCGAGGTCGGGGCCGGTGCGGTCGCACCGGTTGTCGACGAAGGTCGAGTCGAGGATCTTCAGCCGTCCGCCGCGGGCGAAGATCGCGCCGCCACCACCGCCGTCGAGTGGTCTCGCCGGTCGCGTTGCCGTCGGCGAACCGCATCCGCTTCACCACGAGCAGCGGCTCGGCCTGGTCGTTGCAGTGCGACGTCGTCCAGACCTGCGCCCGGTCGCACGTGTTCAGGTAGAGGATCCGCCGCTCGCCCTGCCCGCTGAGGGTGACCAGTCCGCCGCCGTCGAGCACGACCTTCGCGGAGGTGTTGACGACCTTCGCGGTCCTCTTCATCGCGATGGTGACCGGCTGCGGGCCGCAGTCGAAGGTGATCACGCCGCCCTTCGCCACGGCACGTACGACCGCGCGCGAGGTGCACGACGCCGGCGTGCCGGTGCCGACGACCGTGCCGCCCGCCTGTGGCAGCCGCTGGTTGAGGTGGCGCGCAGCGTCCGTCACCACACCGCTCGACGGAGCAGCCGACGCCACCAGCGCGGCGACCACCGCCGCGGCGAGGACGCCGGCCCGCATCACAGCGCCTTCTCGATGTCCTTGCTCAGCTTCTCCGGCTCGGTGGTCGGCGCGTAGCGGCTGATCACCTGGCCGTCGCGACCGACGAGGAACTTGGTGAAGTTCCACTTGATCTTGCTGCCGAGCATCCCGCCCTTGGAGTCCTTCAGCCACTCGAAGAGCGGGTGCGCGCCGTCGCCGTTGACGTCGACCTTGGAGAACAGCGGGAACGTCACGCCGAAGTTGCGCTCGCAGAAGTCGGAGATCTCCGCCTCGTTGCCGGGCTCCTGGTTGCCGAACTGGTCGCACGGGAAGCCGAGCACGACGAGGCCCTGGTCCTCGTAGGTGTCGTGCAGCTGCTGCAGGCCCTTGTACTGGCCGGTGAACCCGCACTGCGAGGCGGTGTTCACGACGAGCACGACCTTGCCGTCGTACTGCGAGAGGTCCGTGTCCGTGCCGTCGATGGCGGGTGCCGAGAAGTCGGAGAGAGTCGTCATGCTCCCGAGTCTGCCACCCAACCTTCGCCGAACCCTCCCCCGAAGGCCCACTCCGCGAGCGGCTTGCGCACCCGGTCGCGGTGGTCGCGGGCGGCGGTGCGCTCGTCGACGTCGCCCGGATCGCCCGGCACCCCGACCGCGATGCCGGTGAGCAGCTGGTGCGTGGGAGGTACGCCGAGCGCGCCGGCGAGGGCGTCGTGGTCGAACCCGGCGAACTGGTGGGCGTGCAGCCCCATCGCCCGCGCCTGCAGGGTGAGGTGGGCCGCGGCCTGGCCGACGTCGTGGAGCGCGTAGTCGCTGAACGCCGGTGCGTCGGGCTCCTCGCCGGTGCGCACGTGGGCCGCGGTCAGGAAGACCACCGACGCCCGGGGCACCCAGCCCGAGTTGCCGCGGCTCAGCGTCGCGACCAGCCGGTCGTGGTTCGCCGTCCCCGGGACGCAGACGAAGAACAGCCACGGCTGGCTGTTGCCCGCGCTCGGCGCCCACTGCGCGGCGTGCAGCAGGGTCTCGATCTCGCGGCTGCTCAACCGGTGCGCGGGGTCGTACACGCTCGCGCTCCACCGCGACCGCATCGGCTCGGCGAGGCCCGCGGCGGAGGGCTGGGGTGCTTGCTGGGTCACCCACCGAGCATGCCAGCGGGCTCCTCGGTCACTCGTCAGCGGTGTCGAGGGCGTCGAGGTCGTCGCGGGTCAGCACCCAGGGCGGCGGACCGATACCGACCCCACCGGGCACGGTCACCGAGACGACCGTGATCGCGCCGTCGGCGTCCTCGTAGAGGTCGATCGTGAGCTGGCACCCCTGCCCCTGCTCCCCGTCCTCGGAGCCGTCGGCGGTGAGCACGACCCGGGTCGGGGCCGCGATCACGTCGGACGGGACCGGCGTGGGCCGACCGCACGTGGTCGGCGGAGGCGGGCCGGTCGTGATCGAGACGACCGGCTGCCCGAGGTCGTTGGCCACGGGCCGCGCGGCCTGGGCGACGACGGGGTCCCGCACGCGCCGGCGCCAGCTGGGCGAGGTGGATGCCTGGGTGCCGTCGGCGGTGCCTGCCGCCTGCCCGTCGACATAGAGCCGCACCTCTGGCGCGAAGCGCGGACGGTCCGATCCGGACACCAGGAACCGGAGGAACGCCCACGCCTGGTCGCGGCCCGCCGCGTCGGCCGGGCAGCTCCACGTCGGGGTCGCCGTCGCGATCACGGTCACCACCTCGTCGGACCGGACGGTGTCACCGGAGGGCGGCACGGACCCGAGCACCTGCCCGGCCGGGTCGCACTGGGGCACCGGGTCGACCCGCGTCTCGATGCCGGCGCTCCCCAGCGCGCTGACGGCCTCGGTGGAGGTGAGGCCGACCAGGGACGGCACCGTCGCGACCCTGCGCTCGACCTCCTCGCGGTCCGGAGGACCGGCCAGGGTCGTGACGGCGAACGCCGCCGCGACGACGGCCACCAGCGCAGCGACGGCGAGCGAGGGGCCGCGAGACCGTCCGCCGAGCACCGCCTCGCGCAGCGCGGGTACGACGACCTCGTCCGGGTCCGCGGACCGGGCGATGCGGCGGCGCTGGTCCTCGATCACGCGATCGACCACCTCGGCGGCGCCGTCCGCGGGCACGCCGAGCTCGATCGCGATCTCGACGAGCCGCCGGTGGCGCGCAGCGCGGTAGTCCTGGACGTCCATCACCGCTCCTGGTCTGGTCTCCGGAGTGTGACCCCGGTGGGCGTGACGCGCAAGGCGCTCAGTCGAGGGCGTCGAGCTCGGCCAGGGCCGACTCCCAGCGCTCACGCCGCTCGTCGTCGGTCTGCTCCCACCACGGCGTGCCGCGCTCGCCGAGCCCGACCTTGGCCAGCTGGGTGCGGTGCCGGGTGGCGGCGAGCTCGGCGTCGTCCGCCGCAGTGCGGACACCCGAGCGGCCGCGGCCGAGGTGGGACTTCAGCCGGGCGAGCTCCGCCTCGGGGATGGCGGGGTCCGTGACGCCGCCAGCGCCGGCCGTCGACGACGAGCCACTTCTCGTCCTCGGTGGCGGCCATCCCAAGACCTTCGCAGATGCACGGTCGAGGCGCGGCCTGCGACGGCCTCGGCTGGACGCCGTACCCTCGACAAACACCGAAGGCCCCGGACACGTCCGGGGCCTTCGTCGTGTGTGCGCGAGGGGGGATTTGAACCCCCACGCCCTTTCGGACACTGCGACCTGAACGCAGCGCGTCTGCCGTTCCGCCACTCGCGCATTGAAGCGGGCTCAGGCTACCCCACCGGTTTGGGGCCATCCCAATCGGCTGATGGTGCCTCGGGGCCCAGTCCGACGGCGGGGCGGCACCGTCGCACCGACCCGACCGGCCGGTACGCTCGTCGGCACCGGCCGGGCGGTGTGTGAAGCCTGCCCACCAGAACGCGTGAGGAGAGGAGGTCCAGCATGAACGCCCTGCAGCGCTTCGAGCAGCGCCTCGAGTCCGTGATCTCCGGGGTCTTCGCCCGGGCCTTCCGCAGCGCCGTGCAGCCCGTCGAGATCGCCGCGGCCCTCCAGCGCGAGTGCGACAACAACGCGCAGGTGATGAGCCGCCAGCGCCGGCTGGTGCCCAACGACTTCCACGTCGAGCTGTCCGCGACGGACCTCGAGCGGATGCTCGGCCTCGGCCGCGCGCTCGAGCAGGACCTCGTCGACCAGCTGCAGGACCACGCCGACGCGCAGGGCTACGTCTTCACCGGCCCGATCTCGGTCGCCTTCGAGGAGGCCGACGACCTCACCACCGGTCGCTTCCGGATCCGCAGCAAGGCGCAGGCGAGCGTCACCGACAACGACCAGCGCACCCGGAGCCGTGCCTCGCACGCGACGCTCGAGGTCAACGGCACGCGCCACCCGCTGCGCCCGCCCGGCCTGGTGATCGGCCGCGGCACCGAGGCCGACCTCCGGATCAACGACCCGGGCGTCAGCCGGCGCCACATCGAGCTCGAGGTCACCGTCGACGGCGTCGAGGCCGTCGACCTCGGCTCGACCAACGGCATCCTCGTCGACGGCTCGAAGGTCGGCCGGGCCCGGCTGCGCGACGGCTCGACGATCAAGATCGGGCACACCGAGATGACCGTCCGGATCGACGGCGGTCGCGACGAGGCGGGTGGCTGGAATGTCTGAGCTGACCCTCTTCCTGATCCGCGCCGCGTTCCTCGCGATCCTCTGGATCTTCGTGCTCTCCGCGATCTCGGTCATCCGCTCCGACATGTTCGGCGCCCGCGTGCCCGAGACGGCCCGCGGCGCGGCGCCCGTCCCCGAGCGCCGCCGGGGCAAGGCCACCAAGAAGCCCCGCCGCGGCGCGCCCACCCACCTCGTGGTGGTCGAGGGCGAGAACCCCGGCACCCGCGCCGAGCTCGCCGACGCCCCGCTCCTCATCGGCCGCGGCAGCGACGCGGCGATCAAGCTCGACGACGACTACGTCTCGACCCGCCACGCCCGGATCGCCGCGAGCGGCGACGAGTGGTTCGTCGAGGACCTCGGCTCGACCAACGGCACCTACGTCGGGCCGGTCCGCATCACCCAGCCCACCACCATCGGCCTCGGGGTCCAGGTCCGCGTCGGCAAGACCATCCTGGAGCTGCGGAAGTGATGTTCCTCCACTACTCCGCGATCTCCGACGTCGGACGCGTCCGCCGGGAGAACCAGGACAGCGGGTACGCCGGTCCGTGGCTGCTCACGGTCTGCGACGGCGTCGGCGGTGCCGTCCGCGGCGACCTCGCCTCGAGCACGGCCGTGCAGGCCCTGCGCAAGCTCGACCAGCAGCCCGACGAGGACATCCTCGGCCAGGTCGCCGGTGCCGTGCACCGCGCCGACGACCGGATCGCCGAGATCGTCGAGGAGGACCCCGCCCTCAACGGCACGTCCACGACGGCCACGGTCGTCCTCTTCGACGGCAACCGGTTCGGCGTCGGCCACATCGGCGACAGCCGCGCCTACCTCTACCGCCGCGGCGAGCTGCGCCAGCTCACCCACGACCACACCTTCGTGCAGTCCCTCATCGACGAGGGGCGCATCACCGAGGAGCAGTCGCGGACCCACCCCCACCGCAACCTCATCCTCAAGGCCCTCGACGGCATCCGCCACGAGGAGCCCGACCTCTTCGAGTTCCCGGCCGAGGCCGGCGACCGCGTCTTCGTCTGCAGCGACGGCGCGTGCGGCACGCTCTCCGACGAGCGGATGAAGGACATCCTCGGCACCGGCACGCCCGACTTCGCGGCCGTCGAGCTCGTCCGCGCCAGCCTCGAGGCCGGCAGCACCGACAACGTCACCTGCATCGTCGCCGACGTCGCCGAGGAGCCGCCGGGCGAGGACCTCCAGCCCCTGCTGGTCGGCGCCGCCGCCGACCTGCCCCGACGGATGCCGCTCGCCGGCGCGGTCGGCGGCCTCTTCCGCGGGCACCGCTCCGGCGACACCGGCGAGATCCCGCCCGTGCCCGGCGAGGACCTGCCGGCCGGCGCCTTCGCCGCCGACCCGCTCGACCCCGAGGCCGCGCGCTACGCACCGCGCCCGCCCGGCCGCTACTCCTGGCTGCGCCGGCTCATGGTGGCCGCCGTCCTGCTCGGCCTCGCCTGGATCGTGCTCGCGGCCGGCTGGTCGTGGAGCCAGCAGCAGTTCTACGTGTCCGAGGACGACGGCAGGGTCGCGATCTTCCGCGGCATCGACGCCGACCTGCCCGGCATCTCCCTCTCCCACGTCTACGAGACCACCGACGTCGACCTCGACCGGCTGAGCGACATCGAGGCCGAGACGGTGCGCGAGGGCATCGACGCGCAGGACCTCGACGAAGCCCGCTCGACCGTGGACAACTTCGCGGCCAACCAGGTCGTCGAGGCCGGTTGACGGGCGGGCTGCGATGAGTCAGACCGGACCCCTCATGGGCTTCGTGCACCGGCGACGCCGGGGCGCGGAGCTGTTCCTGCTCGTCCTCGCGCTCGCGGTCGGCATCGGGGCGTACGCCGCCGTCGGCCTCGGCGTCGAGGGCGCGGTCCCGGCCGACATGGTCGGCTACGGCGGCTGGCTGACCGGCCTGATCATCGCCGCACACATCACCGTGCGCGTCGTCGCGCCCTACGCCGACCCGGTGCTGCTGCCGCTCGTCGCCGCCCTCAACGGGCTGGGCCTCGCGGTGATCCACCGCCTCGACCTCACCTACGAGGCCATGGGCGAGGAGCAGCACACGTTCGCGCGGCAGCAGCTGACCTGGATGACCCTCGGCGTCGTGCTGTTCGTCGCCACGCTCTTCCTGCTGCGCGACCACCGCGTCCTGCAGCGGCTGACCTACACCGCCGGTCTCGCCGGCATCCTCCTGCTGGTGCTGCCGTTCCTGCCCGTCATCGGACGCAACATCAACGGCGCGCGCATCTGGATCAACGTCGCCGGCTTCAGCTTCCAGCCCGGCGAGGTCGCCAAGGTGCTGCTGGTGATCGCGTTCTCCGGCTACCTCGTGCTCCACCGCGACGCCCTCGCCCTCGCCGGGCGCCGGGTGGTCTTCATCGACCTGCCGCGCGGTCGCGACCTCGGCCCGATCCTGGCCATGTTCGGCGTCTCGATGATGATCCTGGTGCTGCAGAACGACCTCGGGTCGTCCCTCCTCTTCTTCGGCCTGTTCCTCGCGATGCTCTACGTCGCGACCGAGCGCCCGGGCTGGCTCGTCGTGGGCGGGCTCATGTTCGGCGCCGGCGCGCTGGCGGCGTACACGTTCGTCGGCAACGTGCAGAACCGCTTCAACTTCTGGCTGCACCCGCTCGACTACTACGACGACTCACCGGGCAGCTACCAGCTCGTCGAGGCGCTGTTCGGGCAGGGCTGGGGCGGCCTGATCGGCCGCGGCCTGGGCAACGGCTTCCCCGAGCGGGTGCCGTTCGCCTACTCCGACTTCATCATCTCCACCATCGGCGAGGAGCTCGGTCTGACCGCGGTGATGGCGATCATCGTCTGCTACGGCCTGATCGTGGAGCGGGCGCTGCGGATCGCGCTGATCTCCCGCGACGGCTTCGGCAAGCTGATGGCCGTCGGCCTCGGCTCGATCGTCGCGCTCCAGGTCTTCGTCGTCATCGGCGGCGTCACCGGCCTGATCCCGCTGACCGGCCTGACGACGCCGTTCCTCTCCTACGGCGGCTCGTCGCTGGTCGCCAACTGGGTGATCATCGCGCTGCTGCTGCGCATCTCCGACCAGGCCCGGCGCCCCGCGCCGCGGCTCGACCCGGTCGACGAGACCTCCGACGACAGCGAGTCGACCCAGGTGGTGAAGCTGCGATGAACAAGCCCATCCGCGTCGTCTCGGTGTTCTGCCTCCTGCTCTTCATGGCGCTGCTCGTCAACGCGACCTACCTGATGTACGTCCGCGCGGACGGGCTGTCCGACGACCCGCGCAACCGCCGGATCATCACCGCGACGTTCTCCCGCGAGCGCGGCGCGATCCTGGTGGGCAAGGAGGCGATCGCGCGCAGCGTGCCGTCCAACGACAAGTACAAGTTCCAGCGCACCTACTCCGAGCCGTTCAAGTACGCCCCGATCACGGGCTACTTCTCCTGGTTCAGCCAGACCGGCGTCGAGCGCTCGCAGAACTCGGTGCTCGCCGGCGACGACTCGCGGCTCTTCGTGACCCGGCTGGTCGACCTGCTGAGCAACACCGACCCCAAGGGCGGCAACGTCCAGCTGACCATCGACCGCGCTGCGCAGGACGCCGCGTGGAACGGCCTCGAGGCACTGCCCGGTGACGCCCAGGGCGCCGTCGTGGCGCTCGAGCCCAGCACCGGACGGGTGCTGGCGATGGCGTCGACCCCGACCTTCGACCCCAACGGCTTCGCCTCCCACGACTTCACCGCGGTCAGCAACCTGGGCAAGGAGCTCAACGCCGACGAGCGCGAGCCGCTGATCAACCGGGCCATCGGCACCACGCTGCCGCCGGGGTCGACGTTCAAGCTCGTCACCGCCGCCGCCGCGATCGAGTCGGGCAACTACGACGCCGACTCGATGGTCCCGGGCGGCTACCGGTTCCAGCTGCCCCAGTCGGAGACGACCATCGGCAACTACGACGACGGCAACTGCGGCGGCCGCCGGATCACCCTGACCCAGGCCCTCCAGGTGTCGTGCAACGTCACCTTCCTCACCCTCGCCAACGAGCTCGGCAACGACGCGATGGCCGAGCAGGCCGAGAAGTTCGGCTTCAACGACACCTCGCTCGAGGACCTCGGCGGCCAGGCGAAGTCGCTCTACCCGCGCGACATGGACCCCCCGCAGACCGCGATGTCGGGCATCGGCCAGTCGAGCGTGACCGCCACGCCGCTGCAGATGGCGATGGTCGCCGCGGCGATCGCCAACGACGGCGACGTGATGCGCCCCTACGTCGTCGACGAGGTCCGCGCCCCCAACCTCTCGGTGCTCGACCGCACCGACCCCCAGAGCATCAGCAAGGCGATCTCGAGCACCACCGCCGACGAGCTGACCCAGATGCTCGTCGCCACCGTCGCCGACGGCACCGCCGCCCCGGCGCAGATCCCGGGCGTCGAGGTCGCCGGCAAGACCGGCACCGCGCAGTCCAGCGGCGACCGGCCGCCCTACGCGTGGTTCGTCTCCTTCGCCCCGGCCAACGACCCCAAGGTCGCGGTCGCCGTGCTCGTGCAGTCGAGCGACACCTCCCCCGACGAGATCGGCGGCGGCGTCCTGGGCGGCCCGATCGCCAAGTCGATCATGGAGGCGGTGATCAGCCCGTGACCGCGCTCGCACCCGGCGGCCACGTCGACGAGGCCCGCCGCTACGTCCTCGAGTCCCGCATCGCCACCGGCGGGATGGGCGAGGTCTGGTCCGCGCGCGACACCGTGCTCGACCGCGCGGTCGCGGTGAAGGTGCTCAAGGCCGAGTACGCCGACGACCCGCTGTTCCGCCAGCGCTTCGAGACCGAGGCCCGGCACGCGGCCGCGCTGCAGCACCCGGGGATCGCGTCGGTCTACGACTACGGCGCCAGCTCGCTCGACGACGGCTCGTCGACCCCGCGCCCCTACCTCGTGATGGAGCTCGTCGAGGGCCAGCCGCTCTCGGCGCTCCTGCGGCCCAGTGCCCCCCTCGACCCCGAGGTGGCCCGCGACCTGCTCGCCCAGGCGGCCGAGGCCCTCGGCGTGGCGCACGCCGCCGGCATCGTCCACCGCGACGTCAAGCCCGCGAACCTCCTCGTCACCCCCGACCGCCGGGTCAAGGTCACCGACTTCGGCATCGCCCGCGCCGCCGAGGGGATGGCCCTCACGCAGACCGGCGAGGTGATGGGCACGCCGGCCTACATCTCGCCCGAGCAGGCGGAGGGCGGCACCGCGACCGCGGCGTCCGACGTCTACTCCCTCGGCGTCGTCGCCTTCGAGTGCCTGGTCGGCCGCAAGCCCTTCGTGGCCGACACCCCGGTCGCCACGGCCGTCGCGCACCTGCGCAACCCGGTGCCCGACCTGCCCGGATCGGTGCCCGCCGACCTCGCCGGAGTCGTCCGCCGCTCGATGGCCAAGGACCCCGCCGCCCGGTTCGCCGACGGTGCGGCCCTCGCCCGGGCGTTGCGCGAGCCGGGATCGGCCGCGTCCGCCACGGTGGTCGCTCCGGTCGTCGCCCCCGTCGTCGCCGACGGCACCCAGGTCATGCCCGCCGCGACGTCCAGGCAGGCGACGACCGGGCAGCCGGTGGCCGCTCCCCCGCGCGAGCGGCGTACGCCCCCGGCAGTGCCGTGGGGCCTCGTGATCGGCATCGCCGCCGTCCTGCTCGCCGTGCTGGTCGCGGTCTGGCTCGGCAACCGCGACGCGGACCCGACGTCGGCCACCGACGAGCCGAGCCGGACGCCGAGCCGGTCGGCGTCCGAGACGCCGTCCGAGTCACCGTCGGAGACGCCCACCGAGACACCCACCGAGACTCCGACGGAGACGCCGAGCGAGACCGAGCCGACAACCGTCGAGGTCGACGCCGCGTCCTACGTCGGTCGAGACCACAAGGACGTCGAGAAGGAGCTGCGCGAGCTGGGCGTCGAGCCGGTCGGGGTGGAGCTCGAGAACCCGGGCGACCAGACCGAGGGCATCGTGGTGTCCGTCGAGCCCAGCGGCACGCTGGAGGAGGGCGACGAGGTCTCGGTCAGCTTCTACGGCAAGGCGCCCAAGGGGCCGCCTGAGACGCCGCCCGGGCAGGAGAAGGACAAGAAGGGGAGCGAGACGGGATGACGCAGCCGGAGCCGACGCTGATCGGCGGCCGCTACGAGCTCGGCGAGACGCTGGGCCGCGGCGGCATGGCCGAGGTGCGCAAGGGCAAGGACCTGAGGCTCGGCCGCACGGTCGCGGTCAAGCGCCTCCGCACCGACCTCGCGAGCGACGCCACCTTCCAGGCCCGCTTCCGCCGCGAGGCGCAGTCCTCGGCGTCCCTCAACCACCCCGCCATCGTGTCGACCTACGACACCGGTGAGGAGATGGCGACCGACGGCTCGGGCGTCGCCCAGCCCTACATCGTGATGGAGTGCGTCGAGGGGCGCACGCTGCGCGACATCGTGCGCGAGGGCCGCAAGATCCTGCCGGAGCGGGCGCTCGAGATCACCAGCGGCGTGCTGTCGGCGCTCGACTACAGCCACCGCGCCGGGATCATCCACCGCGACATCAAGCCGGGCAACGTCATGCTCACGCCGACCGGCGACGTGAAGGTGATGGACTTCGGCATCGCCCGGGCCATCTCCGACGCCTCCTCGACGATGACCCAGACCGCGGCCGTCGTCGGCACGGCGCAGTACCTCTCGCCCGAGCAGGCGCGCGGCGAGACCGTCGACTCCCGTTCCGACGTCTACTCCACCGGCTGCCTGCTCTACGAGCTGCTGACCGGACGGCCGCCGTTCGTCGGCGACAGCCCGGTGGCCGTCGCCTACCAGCACGTCCGCGAGCAGGCCTCCCCGCCGTCGGACCTCGACGACCAGCTCGACCCCGAGATCGACGCGATCGTGATGAAGTCCCTCGCCAAGCGCGTCGAGGACCGCTACCAGAGCGCGGCGGCGATGAAGGCGGACATCGAGCGCTACCTCGCCGGTCACCCGATCCAGGCACCTGCCGTCGTACCCGTCCCGGAGACGCAGTACGTCGCCCCTCCCGCCGACGCGACCACCACGATGGCCGCAGCCGCTGTCGGTGCACCGCCGCCGCGCCAGGACGAGCCGCGCCGCGGCCGTGCCGGCTGGTGGCTGCTCGGCTTCCTCGTCGTCGGCCTCCTGCTCCTCGGTGCGTACCTGATGAACGACCTGCTCTTCGACGACGCGCCCACCCGCGAACCGGTGCCCAACGTCGTCGGGATGACCGAGGACGAGGCGCGCGTCGCGATCGTCGATGCCGGCTTCGAGGTCGGTCGGGTGGACCGGGAGCCGTCCGAGACCGTCCCGGCCGACACCGTGATCGAGCAGGACCCCAACCGCGACACCTTCCAGGACCCCGGCACGTCGGTCAGCTTCGTGCTCTCCGTCGGCAAGCCCGAGGTCGAGGTGCCCTTCGTCGTCGGGTCGCTGCGCAAGGAGGCCCGCGCACAGCTCGTCGCGGCCAACCTCGAGGTGCGCTTCGAGGAGCAGGACTCCGACGAGCCGAAGTTCCAGGTCCTGAGCACCAACCCCGCACCCGGCACCGCGGTCGCCGAGGGCACCACGGTCGTCGTCGTCTACTCGGCCGGGCCGTCCAAGGTCCCCGACGTGCGCGGCCTCAAGCAGGGCGAGGCCGAGCAGGCCATCCGCGAGGCCGGGTTCGTCCCCGACGTACGCGTCGACGCCGCGTCCGTCGAGCCCAAGGGGACGGTCGTGGACCAGATCCCCGTCGGCGGGACCGCCGACCAGGGCAGCACGGTGACGATCTTCGTGTCGGCCTACGAGGAGCCCCCGCCGCCGACCGAGACCCCGACCGAGACGCCGACGCTGCCGACCGAGACCCCGACGGCGACCCCGACGGTGCCGACCGAGAGCCCGACCACGCCGCCGCCCACGTAGCCAGCCGGTCGAGTGCTACTCCGGCATCGGGGTCGCGTAGGTGAGGTCGAGCAGCCCGGCGTAGGCCGGGGCGACCGCTGACTCCAGCTCGGTCATCTCCCAGACGACGCCGCCGCCGGGGATGGTGGTGTAGTCGCGGTAGATCGCGAGCATCGGGTCGACGGTGAGCTCGGCCTGGAGCCGCGCGGGGTCGCCGATGCCGACGATCACGTAGGGCGGCGAGTAGGGCAGGCCGTGCAGGGTCACCTGGTTGCCCTCGCACTTGATGCCGGTCGTGGAGATCAGCCGCTGGCCCTGGATGGTCACCGCGACCGCGCCGGCGTTCCACATCGCGTTGGCCACGGCCTGGATGTCCTGCTGGTGCACGACGAGGTCGTTGGGGTCGTCCTCGTAGGACGCGCGCGCCTCGAAGCTCGCGTCGTCGAGGGTCACCTGCACGGCTGCGCCGGCCTTCTCGGTCAGCCCCGCGGGGTCGACCAGGGTCGCGATCTTCTCCTGCACGCGCGCGACCGAGCGGTCGCCCAGCCCGGAGCTCAGCGCCTCCACCTCGGCGTTGAGGGAGGCCACCTCGGCCGTCAGGTCGCCCGCGTCGTCGCGCTCGGCCCGCACGACCGAGGCGAGGTCGGTGAGCCGGCCGCCGCGCAGGTCGAGGCCGTCGCTCTGCTGCGCGCTGACGCCGAAGAGCGTCCCGCTGACCAGCACGACGAGGGGCGTCGCCACCCGCCAGGCGCGGTGACGCCCGGGGGATGAATGGGGCTCCGGCGACATGCCGACTACGCTAACCCCCCGTTGGGTGCATCCCGCCCATCCACGTCGTACCCATCGTCCCACCGTCGAGCCCAGCCACAGGAGCAGCAGTGTCGAAGTCCAGCGCGATCGCCACCGAGGAGAAGACCAGCCGCTTCTCCGTCAGGTTCCTGATCAGCCTGCTCCTGATCGTCGTCGGCATCGGCTGGCTGGTCTTCTACTACACGCAGGCCCGCGGCAACCCGCTCGCGTTCCCGCCGGTCGAGGGCAAGCCGAAGGCCGTCGCCGACCTGGGCGACTGGAACTACGCGATCGGCTTCGGCCTCCTCATGCTCGGCCTGATGGTCTCCGCGCACCCCTCGACCCCGCTCGGCCGCGGCCGCGGCGTCGTGGTCGCCATGCTCGGCTGCTTCCTGGTCGGCCTGCTCTGGATCTGCACCTTCTACGTCTTCTCCGACGACCTCTCCAAGCTGTGGGTCTTCAACGACCTCGGCCAGTGGAACCTGGTCGTCGGCATCGCGTTCATGGCGGTCGGGTTCAGCTTCGCGACCAAGTGGGAGTAGGTTCTCCCTCGACCCGATGATCCTGTGTGGTGATCGGGTCCCGCGCCTCGAGCGGTGAGTGAGGCGCCTTCCTGGGGAAGGGAAGGCGTCTCTCTCACCGCTCGAGTCGATTTCGGGGTCGTCCGTCGCGACGTGCGTGAGGCGGTCGCCCCGGTCGCCAGCACTGAACAGGCGATCGGTTCTCCACACTGTGGAAAACACCTGTGGAGAATTACATCGCTGTAGTTATCCACAGCTGTGTGCACACCTGTGGGAAACGAGAAGGCCCCCGCCACCACGTCGTACGACGAGGTGCGGGGGCGGTGCGGCGGAGCGAGGTTCAGACGAGCGCCGTCGCGCGCACGCCGGCGAGGACGAGCAGGCCGATCGTCAGGGCGCCGACTCCCACCCACTGGAGGAGCGAGCGGTTCGACTTCGGGGCGTACGCCACGATCGCGGCGACGCGCCATGCCGGCGAGCAGGCCGCCGAGGTGGCCCTGCCACGAGATGTAGCTCCAGCCGACGACGGTGATCACGACACCGAGGAGGAGGTTCTGCATCAGGAACTGGGTGTCGAGGCGCGCCTTGCGGAAGGTCACCAGGAGCGCGCCGAGCACGGCGTAGATCGCTCCCGAGGCGCCGAGCGTCGAGGAGGTGGCGCTGGACAGGAACAGCACGAGGACGCTGCCGCCGAGGCCGCCGACGAGGTAGACCATCAGGAACCGGACGCGACCGATGATGCGCTCGAGGGCCGGACCGAGGATGAAGAGCGCCATCATGTTGAGCGCGATGTGCCACACGTCGACGTGGGTGAACATGCTGGTGAGCAGCTGCCACCACGCCCCGTCGGAGACGCCCTGCTCCCAGGTCGGTGTTCGGCACCGTCGCGCACAGGCGGGCGTCGGCGACGGTGGGGTAGTACTGACCGGTGCCGTTCACCGTGCACCGACCGAGCGGCGAGAGCGACAGCAACGAGGTGAGCCGCGACGAGCCGCCGCCCGTGGCGGTGATCGCCAGCCAGATGACGGCGTTGAGCGCGATCAGGACGTACGACGTCAGACGCGGGTCGGCGCTGCGCTCGCCGCCGTAGAGCGCCTGGTGCTGCCGGGAGCCCTTGTTGGCCTCCTTGACGCATTCGGGGCAGTGGAAGCCGACCGCTGCGCTGTTCATGCAGTCGGGGCAGATCGTGCGCTCACACCGCTGGCAACGGATGTGCGCCTCGCGGCCGGGGTGCCGGTAGCAGGTCGGCACCCCGGTCGCGGGCGGTCCCTCGGGAGGCTGCGTCATCGTGCGGGCGTCTGGAGGGTCGGTGCTCGGTCGCTGCTCGGGGTCAGCGCTCGATGGTGACGGACTCGATCACCACGGCGTCCGTGGGACGGTCCATGGCGCCGGTCGCGGTGGTGCCGATCGCGTCGACCACGTCGCGGCTGGACTGGTCGGCCACCTCGCCGAAGATCGTGTGCTTGCGGTTGAGCCACGGGGTGGCGCCGAGGGTGATGAAGAACTGCGAGCCGTTGGTGCCGGGGCCGGCGTTGGCCATGGCGAGGAGGTAGGGCTTGTCGAAGACGAGCTCGGGGTGGATCTCGTCCTTGAACGTGTAGCCCGGGCCGCCGGTGCCGGTGCCGAGCGGGCAGCCGCCCTGGATCATGAAGCCGTCGATCACGCGGTGGAAGCCGAGGCCGTCGTAGTACTTCTCCCCGGTGCGGCCCGCGTCGTCGCGGTAGTCCTTGGTGCCCTCGGCGAGGCCGACGAAGTTGTCGACGGTCTCGGGAGCGTGGTTCGGGAAGAGGTTGATGACGATGTCGCCCCGGTTGGTCTTGAGGGTCGCCTTCTGGTCGGCCATGGGATGTGCCTCTCGCATCTGAAGTCTGGGTCTGGTGCGACTCGATCCTGCCACGCTGGCCCACGCTCCCCACGCTCGGCCCCACCAGGTCGCCGTGCGGGCGTCCCCCACCCGGACGGGGCTGGTCGCCTCAGGGTGGGCATGGTGAGATGGAGGGACACAGAAAGAGGAGGTCCCGCATGCCTTTCGGCCGCAAGAAGTCCCTGATGGACCGGGCTCACGACTACGTCGAGCAGCTCTCGGACCAGTTCACCGAGACGGTCATCCCGCAGATCGAGCAGGCGTGGGAGCAGGCCGTGGACAAGGCCGGCCCCGCGATCTCCGACGCGCGCGACAAGGCGACGCCCCTGATCGAGGAGGGCCGCACGCGCGCCGCCGAGGCCGCCACCGCCGGCGCAGCAGTCGCCGCGGCCAAGACCGCCGAGGCCCGGGAGAAGGCCGCCCCGCTCCTGGCCGAGTACCGCGCGACCGCCGCCGAGCGCGCCTCGTCCGTGGCCGCGGTCGCCGCCGAGCAGGCCGCGTCCACCCGTGACGCCGCCGTCGCCAAGGCCAACGAGCTGCGCGGCATCGAGCCCGAGCCGAAGGGTGGTCGGCTCAAGAAGTTCCTGCTGATCAGCGGACTGCTCGCCATCGGTGGCGTCGTGTTCAGCAAGCTGCGGTCGAAGCAGGACGCCGACGCCGGCTGGCAGTCGACCTACGTCCCGCCCGCTCCGGCCAGGCCCGCCTCCCCGGCGACGCCCGCAGCCGCGGCTGCGCCGGTCGGCGCGGCCACGACGACGGTCGACCCCGACGCCGACCCGCTGACCGACCCGCTGCCGGACGACGTCACGGCCGACGACGTGGTGACCGTCGACCCGCCGGCCACCGACGACGTCGGCGGCGGCGCTCCCGGTGAGGCGATCAGCGACTCCGTGGAGGGCGCGCACGACGCGACCACCCCGGACGAGCCCGCCGAGATCATCGACATCGACGACGTGCCGAGCACCAAGAAGTAGCACCAGCGCCACCCTCGAGCGGTGGTCCAGCCACACTTCCGACGTACGGACTGTGGCTGGGCCACCGCTCGAGTCATGTCCGCGGCCGGGGCGGTGGTCCACCCACACTTCCGACGTCGGACGGTGGCTGGACCACCGCTCAGGGGTCGACCCGGTTCTCCTCGATCCACCCGTCGACGCGCTCCCACCAGCCGTAGAGCCAGTCGATCCGCTCCTCGCGGCCCTCGGGGATCTCCTCGCGCGGCACCTGCCACCACCGCATGGTGATCTGCTTGTCCATCGGCAGCTCGCGCCACACGTCGCTCACCGTGACCAGGTGGTCGAGCCCGGTGTGCCCCACCATCAGCACGTCGGCGTCGGGTGCCGCCTCGAGCGCAGCGAGTACGCCGCCCGGCCGGGGCGCCAGCACGTGGGTCATCTCCTCGGCGCGCGCCGCCATCCGCTCGAGGCCGAGCTTGCGCAGCCGGGCGATGGCCTTCTCGCGGCGCGCCGCGGTGAAGTTGCCGCCCTCGGGGAAGATCACGAACGCGTCGTTGTGGTCGAGGCCGCTTCGCCAGGGCGGCGATCTGCGACTCGAGGTCCTCGCCCGCCTCGGGGTTGGGCGAGATGAAGCGGGCCGGGATCCGCCGCAGCACCACGTCGATCGCCGGGTCCCAGGCGAGGGTGTTCTTCAGGACCACGCGCGGCTCGCGGGCGTACCAGTGCAGCAGGGCGTACATCAGGATGAACGAGTCGCCCGGCCCCGCGTGGCGGCACATCACCAGCACCGGCCCTTCCGGCACCCGCGGCGGGTGCGGGCCGTCGGTGCGGATCCGGAGCGCGAGCACGCGCCGGGCCTCGCGGAAGAACACGATCAGCGTGCCCTGCACCAGGTCGTAGTGGATGCCGGCGAAGTACGGCGACCGGATCCGCCAGCCGAAGCCGCTGGCCAGCCAGAGGCCGAGCATCACCGCGAGCAGCAGGGACTCGAAGGTCAGGTAGACGACCGCGACCCAGAACAGCCGCAGCGCCCGCCACCGTCCCGGCAGCAGGGGCGACAGGGCGGCGGCGCCGAGCAGCCACAGCGGCAGCGTCACCCACACCGCGACGGTGAGCCCGATGACGGCGGGTGCGACGACCAGCCGGCGGAGGATCCAGACCCACGGACTCAGGGCCGGACTCACGACGACGCTCACGCGCGGCTCACTCCTGGCCGAGGGATTCGTCGAGGTAGCGGCGGGAGGCGTCGTACGTCGCATCGATGCGGGACTGCACCGTGCTGAAGTCCCGGTGGGCGAGCAGCGAGTCGTCGCGCGCCGACGTGCCGGCGGCCGGCAGCACGTAGGCCTCGACGCCCTCGGGGATCGTCGCCATGTCGCGCATGAAGCGGTGCCGGCGGGCGACCTCGAAGCTCACCCGGGCGACCTCCCACGGCCGGGTGGGCACCTTCAGCGGTCGGTCGATGCGGCCGACCTGGAGGACGAAGACCCGGGTGGCGCCGAGCTCGACGGCCTTGCCGACCGGCACGGAGTTCACCAGGCCGCCGTCGAGGAAGTGCTCCCCGTCGATCTCGGCGGGCGGGAGCAGTCCCGGCACCGCCGCGCTCGCGAGGATCGCCGGCACGAGCGGGCCCGCTGGTGAACCAGTGCTCCGCCGCCCGCTCGATGCTGGCCGCGCAGACCCCGAGCCGCACCGGCAGGTCCTCGAAGGTGGTGTCGCCGAGCTCCTCCTCCAGCCGCTGCCGCAGCGGCGCGGAGGAGTAGATGTGCGTGCCGGAGGTGACGGCGCGCCGGACCGTGCGCAGCGGCCGGTCGCCGTACACGTCGCGACTGCGCGCGGTGGCCGCCCACAGCTCGGTGAGCCGCTCGACCACGGCCAGGTCGGGCTGCCGCGCCACCATCGCGCCGTTGAGCGCACCGACGCTGGTGCCGAGGACCAGGTCCGGCACGATCTCGCGCTCGAGGAGCGCCCGGAGCATGCCGACCTCGACGGCGCCGAGGACCCCACCGCCGCCGAGGACGAAGGCGGTGGTCATGGGACGACCCTAGTCAGGTCCGCGCGAGCTCGGGGTGCTCCGCGCGCACCCGCTGCGTCGCGCGGTGCTCGGCCCAGAAGGACAGGAGCGGGATCGTGCCGCAGACCAGGGTGACGAGGGTGAAGGGCAGGTCCCAGCGGGCCCGACGCGAGAGCAGGAACGCGCTGAGCAGGAAGATCATGTAGAGCCAGCCGTGCGCGACGCCGAGGTAGGTCGTGATCACCTCGCCGAGCTGGTTCACGTCGGAGCCGGTCGTCACCCAGGCCGGGGTGCTGTCGAAGACGCCCCACATCGGCGAGCCGTCGAAGTTGGCGAGCGGGACGCCGACGAGGATCAGGATCACGAGCAGGACGCCGACGATCGTGGCCATCACGCGGTAGGCGGTGAGGTTGCGGGACACGGCCGCCAACCTATCCGTCGACCGGTAGCGGCACGGGAGCGGTCGCGTCCTGGCGCCAGCGCCACCAGATGAACGCCGCGAAGCCCCCGAAGACCCACCACTCGAAGGCGTAGAGCAGGTTGCGGATCCCGGTGAAGCGGCTCGGGCTCGGCAGGGCCTCGAGCTCGGCGGCCTCCAGCCCGTCGTCGGGCGTCTGGCTGACGGCGTACGCCGAGTAGAGGTCGACGTCGACGCGCTGGACGGCGTCGGCCACCCGGATCTCGGGGAAGACGTCGTCGCTCGCGTCGTCGTCGGTGGTCAGGCTGCCCTCGGGGGCCTGGAGCCAGCCGGTCACGTCCGCCGTGCCGGTCGCGGCGAGCAGGGTGGGGTCGGGCTCCTCGGCCCAGCCGCGTACGACGAGCAGAGCGGCGTCGTCGACCTGCAGGGGCGCCACCGCCCAGAAGCCGTCGCGGTCGCCGAGCGTGCGGTCGCGGACCCAGAAGCCACCGTCGATCCACTGGCCCGACACCTCGACCGGACGGCCCACGTCCTGGCCCGGGAACGGGTCGTCGCTGCCCATCACGTCCGTCAGCGGCACCGGCGCGACGTCGGTCAGGTCACGCGCCTCGGCGGTGCGGTGGGCCTGCCACGCGTCGTACTGCCACATCCCGAGCGCACCCGCGATGCCCGACCAGCACGAGGGTGAGGACCGCCGCGCCGAGGTCGGTCAGCAGGCCGGGTCGGCGGGGGGCGGTCACGACCCCGATTGTCCCAGCCGCTGCGAAACCCTCCCGCATCGGCGGTCCGCACGCCAGAATGCCGCCCATGGGCGTGATGGAGAGCGCGGTCGCGCTGCGCAGCACCGACGCCGACGAGGTCGCGGACGTGTTCCAGTCGTTCATGCGGAGCCTCGGCCACCCGGTCGAGGTGCACTACGAGTTCGACCCCTCGACCACGCAGCCGGGCAGCGACGACGTGCTGGTCGCGCCGTCCAGGGGTGGCTGGGTCTACCTGCGTCCGCACTACGTCGTGCCGCCGGACGCGCTGGCCGTCGAGATGACCCGCCGGCTCGGCACGCTCGCCTCGGCGATCATGATCTACGAGGACGTCCTGTGGACGCACCACCTCGTCGACCGCGGGACCGAGCTCGACCGCCACGTGAACCTCCCCGGCTACTTCGGCCCCGGGGAGTACGACGACTCCTGGATCGGTGACCCCGACGTGGTGGCCCGGACGGTCGGCGTCGACCGCGCCGAGATCGCGCCGTACTTCCAGCAGGTGTCGGTGCGTCGCGCGCGCTCACGCCTGCTCCCCGCTCCGAAGGCGCACAAGGACGACACGCACGACCTGATCGACGGCTGGGTCGTCACCGAGCTGTGGCGCCGGATGGGGATCCACTGGCCGGGTGGGACCGACACCCTCGTGCGGGTGCCGCTGGGCTCGGAGGGCACCGAGGCCCTGTCGGCCTGGGCTCGGTCCTAGGCCGCCCGCGAGCTCGTCGCGCCGGCGGGTGAGGTACGCCGCCTCGGCCGTGTTGCCGGCGAGCCCGATCGCGCGGTCGTACGCCGTCCGCGCATCGGCGCTCCTCCCGAGCCGGCGGAGCAGGTCGGCGCGCGCGGCGTGGAAGGCGTGGTAGCCGTCGAGCGGCTCGGCGAGGGCGTCCACCTGGGCCAGCGCGACGTGCGGACCGTCGAGCTCGGCGACCGCGACCGCCCGGTTGAGCACGACGACGGGTGAGGGATCGAGCCGCACGAGCTGGTCGTAGAGGGCGACCACCTGCGACCAGTCGGTGTCCCGCACGTCGCGGGCGTCGGTGTGGACGGCGTTGATGGCGGCCAGCACCTGGTAGCGGCCGGGCGCCTGGCCGCTGGCGAGGCGTTCGCGCACGAGGGCATGGCCTTCCGCGACGAGACCCGCGTCCCAGGACCCGCGGTCCTGGTGGTCGAGGGTGACGAGCTCGCCGCTCGCGGAGACCCGCGCCGTCCGGCGGGCCTCGATGAGCAGCATCAGCGCCAGCAGTCCCACGACCTCCCCGTCGTCGGGCAGGAGCTCGCGCACCAGCCGGGTCAGTCGCACGGCCTCGGCCGTCAGCTCCGCGCGGACCGGGTCGCTGTCCTCGCCGGTGGCGAGGTAGCCCTCGTTGAAGACGAGGTAGAGCACGGCCAGCACGCCGGCGACCCGCGTCGGCAGGTCGGGCGCGTCCGGCACCCGGTAGGGGATGCCGGCCGCCTTGATCTTGGCCTTGGCGCGGGTGATCCGCTGCGCCATCGTCGTCTCCTGGACGAGGAAGGCGTGCGCGATCTCGGCCACGGTGAGTCCGCCGACCATCCGCAGCGTCAGCGCGACGCGGGCCTCCATCGCCAGCGCGGGGTGGGCGCAGGTGAAGAGCATCCGCAGTCGGTCGTCGTCGATGACGCCGACCGGCTCGGCCGGACCGGAGAGCTGCTCGCTGAGCATCTGCGCCTCCTTCTGCTTCGTGTCACGCCGGCCCTCACGTCGTACGCGGTCGAGGGCCTTGTTGCCGGCCGTGGTGGTGAGCCAGCCGCCGGGGTTGGGTGGCACGCCGTGGACGGGCCAGTGCTCGAGGGCGGTGGCGAAGGCCTCGGCCGCCGCGTCCTCCGCGATGTCGAGGTCACCGAACCGCCGCGCGATCGTGGCCACGACCCGGGCCCACTCGTCGCGGTGGACCCGGGCGATCGCCTCGTCGACGTCAGTCACGGGGAC
>CAWCGM010000048.1:0-69718 GCA_963795095.1 uncultured Actinomycetota bacterium
GGGATTCGACGGCGACACCGTGACGATCCCGTTCGCGGACTACAACGCGGATGGCCTCGACGCCGCGATCGAGGACCTCACCGGCAGGACGTCTCGATCGCCCAGTGGGGCTTCGACGAGTTCAACTCCGACGGGCCAACCGTGCCGCGGCGAGCCCGGACACGACGCGGCTTCCAGGTCATCTTCAACGACATCCCCAGCGTCCAGTTCGACCCGACGCGGTGACGCCCTCGTCGACGTCGCCGCGCTGGGTGTCGACCTGACCGGGACCGACGGCTTCGTCGGGGAGACCGCCGCGCGGCGGCGTCTCCCAGAACGACGGCATCGCCGCTGCCCCGGACCGCCAACGTCGCCGACAACGCCGCCCCGATCGTCAAGGCGCCGGCCGACAAGGTCGTCCCGGTCCGCACGCCGTTCGCCCTCACCGGGGTGTCCGGCACCGACCCGGACGGCGACTCGCTGGTCTACCTGTGGGAGCAGACCAACTTCGGCAGCGGCACGGCGCTGCCGAACAACACGAAGGTCTTCGGACCGTTGTTCCGCGTCTTCGGTGACGACGCCGTCGTCTCCGACGAGGACACGCTGAAGACCCCGTCGCCCGGCGAGAACATCGCCGACGGCAACCTCACCCGGGTCTTCCCCGACATCACCCAGGTGCTGGCCGGCAACACCAACGCGGTGACGGGCACCTGCCCGACTGCGACGACCCCGACCAACCAGCAGCTCCCCGACCAGCTGCTCGACTGCTACTCGGAGTTCCTGCCCACCAGTGACTACCTGGGCAGCTTCGGAGGGACCGATCGCACGATGACGTTCCGCCTGACTGCTCGCGACCACGTTCCCCAACGGTGGGGGAGTGGCGTTCGACGAGGTCGGCGCTGACGGTCGACCCGAGCGCCGGTCCGTTCCTGGTCACGTCGCAGGCGGCGGCCGGCACGACGGTCGCGGGCGGCTCGTCCGTCCCGGTCACGTGGGCGGTCAACAACACCCAGGGGCTCGCGACGGACGTGAAGATCTCGCTGTCGACCGACGGCGGCGCGACCTTCGGCACGGTGCTCGCCGCGTCGACGCCGAACGACGGCTCGCAGACGCTCGAGATGCCCAACGTCACCGCCGCCAGCGCTCGGATCAAGATCGAGGCGGTCGACAACTACTTCTTCGACGTCAACGACGCGCCGTTCGCGCTGGCGGCCACGCCGACCACACGCCGCCCCGGGTGCGCCCGACACGGCGATCACGTCGGGTCCGGCCGACGGCTCGATCGTGCTGAAGCGCCGTCAGGACGATCACCTACTCCTCCAGCACCGCGCCGGCGACCTTCGTCTGCACGGTGGACGACGAGACCGTTCCGTGCGGCCCGGCGGGCCTCTCGGAGAAGTTCCGGGCCGGCACGCACGTGGTGACGGTGGCAGCGGTGAACGCCGCCGGGGTGGTGGACCCGACACCGGCGCAGGTCAGCTTCACCGTCCCGCGCAACAGCAGCACCTTCGCCCGCAAGGGTGACTGGGACAAGCGCAAGGACACGAAGGCGTTCTCCCGTGACTACCTCACCTCGCGGTCGCGGGCTCCGAGCTGGTCACCCGCGTGGCGCTCACCGAGCGCATCGTGCTGGTGATCGGCAAGCAGCCCAAGGCCGGCAAGGCGCAGGTGTTCCTCGGCAAGGAGAAGATCGGCACCGTCCGGTTCAAGGGCAAGACCGCCTACAGCCAGCTGCGCACCTTCCGGCTCGACGAGCCCCAGAAGGGCAAGCTGAGGATCGTCGTGGCCAAGGACAAGCCGGTCCGGATCGAGGGCGTGGCGGTCGTCACCGACTGACGTCCCGCCCAGCACGACCACACGACGCACGGCCCCTCCCGCAGTGGGAGGGGCCGTGCGTCGTGTCCGTGGACGTCTAGCGGGTGATCAGCGACCGGCGGCCCGCGCGCGCTCGGCCAGCGCCACCGCGGCGCGCTGGACGAGCGGCTGCTCCTCGGGATCGCGCGCGGCCTCGTGCGGCACGGCGCCACCCAGGAGCGCGGCGGGGCGGTGAGCCAGATCCAGGCGCGCCACGGATCGACGCCGGCGGCCATCAGCGGCTCGAGGACGGTCAGCAGCTCGTCGCGGACCTGTCCCTGCGGATCGAGCTGGAAGGACGGGACGAGGGTGGCGCCGTCGTGCGGCACGAGCAGGACGGCCCGGCGCTCCGCCGCCTTGTGGAGCGCGAAGCGCGCTGCGTTCTCCGAGACCCCACGCAGTCGCCCGACGGCGGCGTAGTCGACCCAGCCGTCCGCGAGGAGCGCCGCCCGAGCCCGGCTCTCGCGACGGAGCCGGACGAGCTCCACCGGGACGGCGTGGGTCGGGTCGTCGCCGACCGACCGGAGCGCTGCGTCGAGCTCGGCGAGCCGGTCGTCGGACAGCGGTTCGCCGGTCGCGGGGTCGTGCCACGTCACGCCTCGGCGTCGCGGTCGTAGGTCGGGAGGCCGGCCGCAGCCAGCTGGTCGGCGAGCCCGAGCCCCTCGAGCCACTCGGCGAGCTGCTCACCGACGTTGGCCGACGCGGCGCGATCACCGGAATCTCGTGGCAAGGACACAGGCGCCGACGATACGGGGCGGCGTCGACAGCGAGATTTCCGGTGTTCTAGACCAGTCACGGTGTTGATCTGCTGTGGATATCGCTTGGGCATTGAGAATCTTGTTACTCCCTAGTCTCGTCGAAGACTTAACCAATTCTCCTGTGGGGGAGATCAAGGGAGAATCGCCATGAGTACTGCCGTGTCAGCACGACCTACGAGGCGCACGCTCGTGCGCGGAGCTGCGTGGAGCATCCCGGTCGTCGCCATCGCCGCCACCGTGCCCGCCTTCGCCGCCTCTGCGAACGCCACGGGCGCCTCCGCGAGCTCGGCCCTGAAGTGGTCCGGCCAGACGGACAGCCTCAAGCACGTGTCCTGGGATCTTTCCATCTCGACCGGCACGCGGGCGCTCTCGTCGGTGAGCGTGGCGTTCACCTACGCCCCCAACGGCGGTGGCGGGACCGGGACGTTCACGGTGCTCGAGATGTGGACGTTCGCACCCGTCCTCGGGCAGCAGTGGAGCGTCACGGGGATCCCCGCAGGCGGCTCCAACAGTGCGACCGCGGTGAGCCCCACCGGGACCTTCGCTGCCAACACGACGCACTCGATCCACACCGACTTCGGTGGGACGGACAACTCGACCGGAACCCTGACCGCCTCGATCACCGTGACGTACGTCGGAGGCGGGACCAGCACCCTCCCCCTGCTGACGCAGACGTGGTCGCAGGCCAGCCCCGGAAACAAGGAGCCCGCCCCTCACAGCGCGCACACGGACCCTGCCCCCTGAGGCGCCACCGCCCACACGCACGACAGCCCGGCTCCGCATCGCGGAGCCGGGCTGTTGCGTGTGCGGGGCGGATCAGCCCTTGTTGGCCTTGCGCGCCTGGCTCGCGGTCTTCGCGCGGGCGTTGGCGTCGAGCACGACCTTGCGGATCCGGACGCGTCTCGCGGGTGACCTCGACGCACTCGTCCTCGCGGCAGAACTCCAGGCACTGCTCGAGCGAGAGCCGCTTCGGCGGGATCAGCTTCTCGAAGTTGTCGGAGGTGGCGGACCGGATGTTGGTCTGCTGCTTCTCCTTGGTGATGTTGACGTCCATGTCGTCGGCGCGCGAGTTCTCGCCGACGATCATGCCCTCGTAGACCTCGGTGGTCGGCTCGACGAAGAGGATGCCGCGCTCCTGCAGCGACGTCATGGCGTACGCCGTCGCGGCACCGCTGCGGTCCGCCACCAGCGAGCCCGAGTTGCGCGAGCGGATCTCGCCGGCCCAGGGGTGGTAGCCCTCGGAGATGTGGTGCGCGATGCCGGTGCCGCGGGTCTCGGTGAGGAAGTCGGTGCGGAAGCCGATGAGGCCTCGGGCCGGGACGACGAAGTCCATCCGGACCCAGCCGGTGCCGTGGTTGGTCATGCCCTCCATGCGGCCCTTGCGGACGGCGAGCAGCTCGGTGATCGTGCCGAGGTACTCCTCCGGCGCGTCGATCGTGAGGCGCTCGAAGGGCTCGTGGATCTTGCCGTTGACCTCGCGGGTGACGACCTGCGGCTTGCCGACGGTGAGCTCGAAGCCCTCGCGACGCATCTGCTCGACGAGGATCGCCAGCGCGAGCTCGCCGCGGCCCTGGACCTCCCACGCGTCGGGACGCTCGGTGGGCAGGACGCGCAGCGACACGTTGCCGACGAGCTCGGCGTCGAGACGGTCCTTGACCAGGCGGGCGGTCACCTTGGCGCCCTTGACCTTGCCGACCAGCGGCGAGGTGTTGGTGCCGATGGTCATCGAGATGGCCGGCTCGTCGACGTGGATGAGCGGCAGCGCGACCGGGTTCTCCGCGTCGGCGAGGGTCTCGCCGATGGTGATCTCCGGGATGCCCGCGATGGCGACGATGTCGCCGGGGCCGGCGCTCTGGCCGGGCTGGCGCTCGAGTCCCTCGGTGACGAGGAGCTCGGTGATGCGGACGTTCTTGACGCGTGCCGTCGCGCTTCATCCACGCCACGGTCTGGCCCTTGTTGAGGGTGCCCTCGTGGACGCGGACCAGCGCGAGGCGGCCGAGGAACGGCGACGCGTCGAGGTTGGTCACGTGCGCCTGCAGGGGCGCGCCCTCGGTGAACACGGGGGCCGGGATGGTCTCGAGGATCGTCTTGAAGAGCGGCTCGAGGTCGGTGCCCTCGGGCATCTCGCCGTTCTCGGGGGCCGTCAGCGAGGCGATGCCGGCCTTGCCCGAGGCGTACACGACCGGGAAGTCGAGCGCGTCCTGGCTGTGGGTCTCGTCGAGGAGGTCCATGAAGAGCTCGTAGGACTCGTCGACGACCTCGGTGATGCGGGCGTCGCTGCGGTCGGTCTTGTTGACGACCAGGATCACCGGCATGTCGGCGTTGAGCGCCTTGCGGAGCACGAAGCGGGTCTGGGGGAGCGGGCCCTCGGAGGCGTCGACGAGCAGCACGATGCCGTCCACCATCGACAGGCCGCGCTCGACCTCGCCACCGAAGTCGGCGTGGCCGGGGGTGTCGATGATGTTGATGACCATCGGCTGGCCGCCGCCGGCGGGACCGGCGTAGTGGACCGCGGTGTTCTTCGCGAGGATCGTGATGCCCTTCTCGCGCTCGAGGTCGCCCGAGTCCATGACGCGGTCGGCGACGCTCTCGGCCTGGTGCGCGGTGAAGGCACCGGCCTGGCGGAGCATCGCGTCGACCAGCGTGGTCTTGCCGTGGTCGACGTGCGCGACGATCGCGACGTTGCGCAGGTCGGAGCGGGACTGGGTGGACATGCAAGGGCCTTCCGGGTGCAGACGAGGTGGCGGGACGCCGGCGCGGCCAGCACGGCCGCAGCGTCCAAAGTCTAGTGCGACGCGGCCGAAACGCTGATTCGCCGGTGGCGGTCCGAGCGTGACCTGGGCCGCAGCCCTTCCGGGTGTCCGAGCCGCGGGGTAGACCTGTGCCATGACTTCTCGGGACTCGATGCACTGCACCTTCATCCCGCCCTGGCTCGCCGAGCGGGTGGACGGCGCCGAGCGGGCCGCGCTCGACGAGGCGCTGCGCACCCGCCGGGGCGTGGAGGCCCGGTCCGCGAGCCGGACCGTCGTGCCGGGTGGTCCGGCCTGGACCGTGCACGACGCCGGGTCCACCACGTCGCTCCCCGGCGAGGCGGTCCGCACCGCCGGCGACCCCGAGTCGGGCGACGTGGCGGTCGACGAGGCCGCCACCGGGATCGAGGCGACCCTCGCGATGTTCGCCGAGGTGCTCTCGCGCGACTCCCACGACGACGCCGGGGCACCGGTGAGCCTGACCGTCCACTACGGCTCGCGCTACAACAACGCCTTCTGGGACGGCACGCAGCTCGTCTTCGGCGACGGCGACGGCAAGGTCTTCGAGCGCTTCACCAAGCCGGTCGACGTGCTGGCCCACGAGTTCACCCACGCCGTCGTCGAGCACACCGCCGGCCTGGTCTACCAGGGCCAGTCCGGCGCGCTCAACGAGTCGGTGGCCGACGTCTTCGCCTCCTGCCTCAAGCAGCGGTTGCTCGGCCAGGACGCTGCCGACGGCGACTGGCTGATCGGGGAGGGCATCTTCACCTCGTCGGTGCAGGCGCGGGCGCTGCGCGACATGGCCGCACCCGGCACGGCCTACGACGACCCCGAGCTCGGCGCCGACCCGCAGGTCGGCCACATGGACGACTACGTCGAGACCTCCGACGACAACGGCGGGGTCCACCTCAACTCCGGGATCCCCAACAGGGCCTTCCAGCTCGCCGCGGTCGCCATCGGCGGCACGGCGATCGAGGGTGCCGGCCGGGTCTGGTACGCCGCCCTCGTCGGCGACGACGTGCCCGAGGACGCCGACTTCGCGACCTTCGCCGCCGCCACGGTGGCGGCTGCCGGGCAGCACGCCGACGCCGTGCGCGAGGCGTGGGCCCAGGTCGGGGTGGCACCTGCCTCCGGGACGCCGGTCTCGACGGGTGCGCAGCGGCTCCGGGTGCGAGCGCAGCGGCGGATTCATCGGCCGGACCGAGTCGGCCGAGGTCGACCTCGACGACGACCTCCGCGGGCTGGTCACCGAGGCGGCGCTGGCGTCGTCGGCGACCGACGAGCGCTCGATGCCCGACATGTACGTCTACACGTTCACGGTCGACGACGGCGACCCCGTGCGTGTGCCGGAGCACCGGCTCACCAGCCCCCAGGCGGAGCTCGCCCGGCGCCTGCTGACCGGCGGCACGGCGTCCATCTGAGGCGGGGCGCGCGACCTCCTTGCGGGTGACCAAACCCCACCCGCTCGGGCAGTAGGTTCACCGACATGCCCCGACTGCGGCGAACGTTCCCCGACCAGCCGGGCTGGACCCGACGCCGCTCGGGCAAGGGATTCACCTACCTCGACGAGGCCGGCCACAAGCTGGACGCCGAGCAGGTCCAGCGGTGCAAGGCCCTGGTCATCCCGCCCGCCTGGCGCGACGTGTGGATCACCCCGCACCCCAACGGCCACCTCCAGGCCGTCGGCACCGACGACGCCGGCCGCAAGCAGTACCTCTACCACCCGCAGTGGCGGGCGAGCCGGGACGCCGCGAAGTTCGACCGGATCCTCGGGTTCGGCAAGGCGCTGTCGAAGGCGCGCGAGCGGGTGCTGAGCGACATCGGCGCCGAGACCATGTCGCTCGAGCGCTCCTGCGCGGTCGCCGTACGCCTGCTCGACCTCGGCTACTTCCGCATCGGCAACGACGTCTACACCGACACCAACGGCTCCTTCGGGCTCACCACGATGCGCAAGGACCACGTGTCGAAGCACGGGGACTCGCTCCGCTTCTGCTTCGTCGGCAAGTCGGGCGTCGAGCACACCATCGACATCGACGACAAGGCCGCGATCGAGGCGCTCCAGGTGATGCGCAAGCGACGCGGTGGCGGCGACGAGCTGCTCGCGTGGAAGGACGGCACGACCTGGCGCGACCTCGGCGTCGAGCGACGTCAACGACTACATCCGCGGCTGCTTCGGCATCGAGGCCACGGCCAAGGACTTCCGCACCTGGCACGCGACGGTCATCGCGGCGGCCGTGCTGGCCGAGACCGACGAGCCCGGCGCGACCAAGGCCTCGCGCAAGCGGGCGGTCTCCGGCGCGATGAAGGAGGTCTCGGAGTTCCTCGGCAACACCCCGACCCTGGCGCGGACGGCGTACGTCGATCCCCGGGTCGTCGAGGCCTACGAGCGCGGCCGCACCATCACGGTGCGCGGGAAGTACGACACCGACGACGCCCGGCAGGCCGCTCTCGAGCGCGCCGTGCTCAAGCTGCTGGCCGCCTGACGCACGACGCGCTCCTGGCTCAGAGCTTCCCGACGACGAAGTCGATGGCGCCGGTGAGCTTCTCGACGTCGGCCGGGTCGATCGCCGGGTACATCGCGATGCGGAGCTGGTTGCGCCCCAGCTTGCGGTAGGGCTCGGTGTCCACGACGCCGTTGGCCCGCAGCACCGCCGCGATCTGCGCCGCGTCGATCTCGTCGTCGAAGTCGATCGTGCCGATGACGAGCGACCGGTCGGCGGCCTCGGTGACGTAGGGCGTCGTGTACGCCGTGCGCTCGGCCCAGCCGTACAACGCGTCGGACGACGCGGTGGTCCGCTCGACCATCCCCTTCAGGCCGCCCTGGCTGTTCATCCAGTCGAGCTGCTCGGCCATGAGGAAGAGCGTCGCGACCGACGGGGTGTTGTAGGTCTGGTTCTTCGACGAGTTGTCGATCGCCGTCGGCAGGTCGAAGAACGGCGGGATGTAGCGGTCGGTCGCCGCGATCTCCTCGGCCCGGGCGAGGGCGCGCGGCGACATGAGGGCGATCCACAGGCCGCCGTCGGAGGCGAAGCACTTCTGCGGGGCGAAGTAGTAGGTGTCGACCTGGTGGAGGTCGACCGGCAGGCCGCCGGCGCCGGAGGTCGCGTCGACGAGCACGATCGCGTCGTCGGCGATGCCCGCCGGGCGGCGTACGGGCGCCATGACCGCGGTGGAGGTCTCGTTGTGCGCCCACGCATAGCTGTCGACGCCGTCCTCGGCGACGGCCTCGGGCCGCGAGCCCGGGTCGCTCGAGATCACGGTCGGGTCGGCGAGCCAGGGTGCCTTCTTCGCCGACGTCGCGAACTTGGAGGAGAACTCGCCGAAGGCCAGGTGCTGGCTCTTCTCGCGGACCAGGCCGAAGCAGGCGATGTCCCAGAAGGCGGTCGCGCCACCGTTGCCGAGCACGACCTCGTAGCCGTCGGGCAGGTCGAAGAGCGCGGCGAGGCCCTCGCGGACCCGGCCGACCGTCTGCTTGACGGGTGCCTGCCGGTGGGACGTGCCCATCAGCGTGTCGCCGGTCGCGGCGAGGGCGTCGAGGTGGCTGGTCTGGATCTTCGACGGACCCGCTCCGAAGCGGCCGTCGGCGGGCAGGAGCTCGGAAGGAATCTTGATGGCGTCGGTCACGGGATGAGCCTCACGTGGGATGGACGGTGGGTCCTGACGACGCTGTCAGATGAGTCCCTATCCTGACATCCGCCACAGCGACACTCTCGACGGGGGACTGATGATGGACACCGACCTGCGCATCGACCGGGTCGCGATCACGCACCCCGACGCGATGGCGCTGGTCGAGGCCGTGCAGGAGGAGTACGTCGCCCGCTACGGCGGTCGCGACGAGTCGCCCATCGATCGCGGCCGACTTCGAGGACCCGCGCGGGCAGTTCTTCGTCGGCTACCTCGACGGCGTGCCGGTCGCCACGGGTGCGTGGCGCCGCAGCACCGTGGAGGCGCTCGGCACGAGCGTCACGGCCGAGATCAAGCGGATGTACGTCGTCCCGGCGGCGCAGCGGCAGGGCCATGCCCGGCGGATGCTCGCCCACCTCGAGGTGACGGCGGCCGCGGCCGGGTTCGAGGCGCTGGTGCTGGAGACCGGGCTCCAGCAGCCCGAGGCCATCGCGCTCTACCTCTCGTCCGGCTACGAGCCGGTCCCGGGCTTCGGCTACTACTGCGGCTCGGAGCTGAGCCGGACCTTCGGCCGGCGCCTCGAACTACACGACTGATCTTCGCCCGAACCCCGGACGGACCCTCGCCGCGCGACCTACGGTCGCCCGGTGCGCCGATCGTCGTGGGTAGGGGCAAGGGTCCTGACGACCCTTGCGCTGCTGTCGACCCTGCTCGTCGGTGCGACCTCCGCGTCCGCCGAGGAGGGCGCGAGCGTCCGCCCGGGGCACCGTCACCAGCTCGGCGCCGTACCTCATGCCACTGGAGCCCTACGCCGGCTACCAGCCGCAGACCAGGTGCATGCGCAAGGCCAAGCCGGGCGTGCTGATGCTCGCCGACTGGCTCGTGGCCCGCGGCGGTGGCTACGGCGCGATCTTCCGGGCGTGCGCCGGGTCGAGCACCAGCGAGCACAAGGAGTCGCGGGCCTTCGACTGGGTCCTCGACGCGACCAGCGCGACCGACCAGGCGCTCGCCGCGGCCCTGCTCGACGAGCTCCTCGCACCCGACGACACCGGCCAGCCCGCCGCGCTCGCCCGCCGGATGGGCATCATGTACGTCATCTGGGACGACACCATGTACGCCTCCTACGACGCAGTTCGTCGCCAAGCGCTACCTCAGCTCGGGCTGCCGCAACCGGCGCACCTGCTCGCCGACGCTGCGCCACCGCGACCACCTGCACATCTCGCTGACCCGGCAGGGCGCCAAGGGCCTGACGTCCTGGTACGCCGCGCAGCCGCCGCTCGTGGTCGCACCCCCGACGTAGGCTCGTGCCATGGAGCGTGGCCTGATGCTCAACGACGGTGACTGCGGCTTCTGCATGCGCACGGCCGCCCTCGTCCCGCGGCTCGGCGTCGACATCGACGCCTCCACGATCCAGGCCGTCGACCTCGCCGCCCTCGGCGTCGACGCGGAGCGGGCGCTCGTCGAGATGCCCTACGTCCACCCGGACGGCCGGGTCGACTACGGACACCGCGCCTTCGCCGCGATCCTGCGCACCGGCCCGCTGCCGTGGCGCGTCGTCGGTCGACTCATGACGACCGGGCTCGTCGACCCGGTCGCCCGCCGCGCCTACCACTGGGTCGCGGCGAACCGGTCCCGCCTGCCCGGCGGGACCGCCACCTGCGCGATCGAGCCCCGCTGAGACCAACACTGGTATCGAGGGACGAAATGGTCGGTCGACCACCGATCGACCTACCAGATCGTCCCTAGATAACCGGGTGTCAGGCGCCCCAGCCCTCGTCCCAGCCCTCGACCTCGCTCGCGGGACGGGTGGCGGGGCCGGCGTAGACGGCGGAGGGCCGGATCAGGCGACCGGTCGTCTTCTGCTCGAGGATGTGCGCCGACCACCCGCCCGTGCGGGCGCAGGTGAACATCGACGTGAACATGTGGGCCGGCACCTCGGCGAAGTCGAGGACGATGGCCGCCCAGAACTCCACGTTGGTCTCCAGCACCCGGTCGGGCCGGCGTTCGCGCAGCTCGGCGAGGGCCGCCTGCTCGAGCGCCTCGGCGACCTCGTAGCGCGGGGCGTCGAGCTCCTTGGCGGTCCGGCGCAGCACCCGGGCGCGCGGGTCCTCCGCGCGGTAGACGCGGTGGCCGAAGCCCATCAGCCGCTCGCCGCTGTCGAGCAGCTCCTTGACGTAGGACGTCGCGTCACCGTCGCGCTTCTCGACCTCCTCGATCATGCCGAGGACGCGCGAGGGGGCGCCGCCGTGCAGGGGGCCGGACATCGCGCCGATGGCACCGGAGAACGCGGCGGCCACGTCGGCGCCCGTCGAGGTGATGACGCGGGCGGTGAAGGTGGAGGCGTTCATGCCGTGCTCGGCGGCCGACGACCAGTAGGCGTCGATCGCGTGCGCGTGCTGGGGGTCGGCCTCGCCGCGCCAGCGGATCAGGAACCGCTCCGCGAGCGTCTTGCCCTGGTCGACGTCGGCCTGCGACACGACGGGCTTGCCGAGGCCGCGCGCCGACTGGGCGGCGTACGACAGCACCATGACGGCGACGCGGGACAGGTCGAGTCGCGCCTGCTCGTCGGAGATGTCGTAGGTCTGGCCCATGCCGAGCATCGGCGCGAGCATCGCGACGGCGGCCTGGACGTCGGCTCGGACGTCGCCGGTGTGGATCGAGATGTTGTAGGGCTCGGCCGGCGGCAGGCCGGGCGTGTAGGAGCCGTCGACCAGGAGGCCCCAGACGTTCTCGAACGGCACCCTCCCGACGATCTCCTCGATGTCGACCCCGCGGTAGCGGAGCGCGGAGCCCTCCTTGTCGGGCTCGGCGATCTGGGTCTCGAACGCGACGACACCTTCGAGGCCGTGGTGGATCTCGGTCATGCGACTCCTTCGTAGGGACGGCTCATTGTGCACCGCGTCGTTAGTCTCGCGACATGGACCTGAGTGGACTGCGCGAGGAGTACGGCCGCGGTGGGCTCGACCTCCCCGACCTGGCCGACGACCCGGTCGAGATGTTCGAGCGCTGGCTCCAGCAGGCCATCGACTCCGGCGTCCACGAGCCCAACGCGATGGTGCTCGCGACTGCGACGACGGACGGCCGGCCGTCGAGCCGGATGGTCCTGCTCAAGGGCGTCGGCCCGGACGGCTTCGTGTTCTTCACCAACCACGCCTCGCGCAAGGGCGACGAGCTCGGCGCGAACCCCCACTGTGCGCTGCTGTTCCCGTGGCACCCGCTCGAGCGGCAGGTGCGCATCGAGGGAGTCGCGTCGGTGCTCGACGACGCCGAGGTCGCGACCTACTTCCACTCCCGGCCACGCGGCGCGCAGCTCGGTGCCTGGTCCTCGCGGCAGTCGCGGCCCGTCGCCTCGCGCGCCGAGCTCGCGGAGACGTACGCCGCCGTGCAGGAGCGCTTCGGGACGGAGGACTCCGACGCAGAGGTGCCCGTGCCGCCGGACGTGGGGTGGCTACCGGGTGCGCCCCGAGGTCGTCGAGTTCTGGCAGGGCCGGCCCAGCCGGATGCACGACCGGCTGGTCTACCGACGCTCCGGCGCGGGGTGGGCCGTCGAGCGGCTCGCGCCGTAGCTGCGACGGACGTCCGCGGATTTCCGGGCGCGGTGGGATCGCGGAGTCGATAGCCTCCGATCCATGCAGGAGGCACCGGAGCGGTTGCAGGTGCGGCTCGCCGCCGATGCCTCCAGCGTCCCCGCTGCGCGCCGGTTCATCGTCGACGGCCTCACCGCGTGGGGCGAGGTCGACCTGGTCGAGGCCGCCGAGCTCGTGGTCAGCGAGCTGTCGGGCAACGCCGCCCTGCATGCCGCGGCCGACTTCATGCACGTCACGCTCGAGCGCGGTGCGCGTGCCGGCGGGGTCCGGGTGTCCGTCGAGGACGACGGCCCGGTCCCGGTCGACGCGGTGCGCCCGCGGGCGCTCCTCGACCACGAGCCCGACTGGTCGGACCTCGGTGCCACCGGACGCGGCCTCGTCATCGTCGCGACGGTCGCCGGCCGGTGGGGGGTCCACGCGACCCCCGGCGGGAAGCGGGTGTGGGCCGACCTCGTCGACCACGACGAGGGGCACGAGGTCGTCGAGCCCGAGGGCGTACGCGACACGGACGCCGTGCCGAGCGCCCTGCCGCCGGGCTGGGCGCTCGTGCGACTGGTGGACTGCCCGGTCGAGCTGAGCCTCCAGCAGGACAGCCACCTCGACGAGCTGGTGCGCGAGCTGCAGCTGTTGTCGCTCGACGACGGCAACGACGACTCCGCCGCGCTGGCCGATGAGATCCGCGGCCTCCTGGTGTCCCCGACGCACGCCCGCCTCACCGGCCGCCGGGCCGCCGAACGGGCACGCGCGGAGGGCAGGGACTCGGTCGACATCGAGATGGCGATGCCCCGCGAGTTCGGGATCCTGGTCGCTCGGCTGCAGGAGGCGGTGCAGCGGGCCGACGTGCTCTGCGAGGACGGGCGCCTGCTGACCCTCGCCTCGCCGCCGGAGCTGCGGACCCTCCGCGCCTGGATGACCCACGAGGTGCTCGGGCAGACGACGCACGAGGCCGCGCCCGTGCCGTGGCCGGCCTGGCCGCGCAGCACCTGACGCCCTCTGCACGACACCAGGAAGGCAGTTCGGCGGTGAGTCGGCCGTGCTGAGCGTGGCGGTGGGGTGCGTCGGCTCGAACTGCCTTCCCTGTGCTGGGCAGCGCATCCTTAATCCACTTGTGAGTGAGTGCTCACTCACTTACACTCGCTCGCGTGACTCCCCGTGCCCGACCGATGACCCCCGACGACCGTCGGGAGGCCCTCGTCGACACCACGATCCCGCTGCTCCACGAGCACGGCCGGACGGTGACGACCAAGCAGATCGCCGACGCGGCCGGTGTCGCCGAGGGCACGATCTTCCGGGTCTTCGACTCCAAGGACGACCTCGTCACCGCGGCCGTCGAGAAGGCGCTCGACATGGAGCCGTTCTTCGCCGACCTCGAGTCGATCGACCTCGACCAGGACCTGCGGTCGCGGCTGACCGACCTGTGCCAGCACCTGCAGGACCGGTTCCGCGGGATCTTCCTGCTGATGAGCGCGATGGGGATGGTCGGCCCGCCCAAGGCCCACCGGCACATGGAGGACGGCCGCCGTCGCGCCGAGAAGATCATGGTCGCCGTGGTCGAGGCTGACGCCGACCAGCTCACGTGCACCCCGGTCCAGCTGGTCCACATGCTCCGGATGCTCACGTTCTCCGGGACCCACCCCCACATCAGCGACGGGCACCTGCTCACGCCCGACCAGATCGTCGGCACGCTGCTCGACGGCGTACTGAAGAAGAAGGACTCCTGAATGCTGATCCGACTCGTCCGCACCTACCTCCGGCCGTACGCCGCCCCGCTGGCCGCCGTCGTCGCGCTCCAGTTCGTCGGCACGATGGCCGCGCTCTACCTGCCGAGCCTCAACGCCGACATCATCGACCGGGGCGTCGTCACCGGCGACACCGGCTACATCGTCCGCCACGGCGGGCTGATGCTCGCGGTCTCGCTCATCCAGATCGTCTGCTCGGTGATCGCCGTCTGGTTCTCCGCGCGCAACGCGATGGGCTTCGGCCGCGACCTCCGGGCCGCGATCTTCCACCGGGTCGGCACGTTCTCCGCCCGTGAGGTGCAGCAGTTCGGCGCGCCCTCGCTGATCACCCGCGAGACCAACGACGTCCAGCAGGTGCAGATGCTCGTGCTGATGGCCGGCACGCTGCTCGTCGCCGCGCCGATCATGATGGTCGGCGGCATCATCATGGCCGCCCGCGAGGACGTCGGTCTCTCGTGGCTGGTGCTCGCCGTCGTGCCCGTCCTCGGTGTCTCCATCGGCCTGCTCGTGCGCAAGATGGTGCCGAACTTCCGGCTCATGCAGGAGCGCATCGACGAGGTCAACCGGCTGCTGCGCGAGCAGATCACCGGCGTACGCGTGGTGCGGGCGTTCGTCCGCGAGGAGCACGAGACGGCCCGGTTCGCCGACGCCAACGCCCAGCTGACCGACGTCGCGGTCCGTGCCGGCCGCTGGCAGGCCGCGATGTTCCCGACGGTGATGATCGTCGCCAACGTCGCGACGGTCGGCGTGCTGTGGTTCGGCGGGCACCGGGTCGAGAACGGCCACATGGAGGTCGGCGCCCTGACGGCCTACATCTCCTACCTGATGCAGATCGTCATGTCGGTGATGATGGCGATGTTCATGCTGATGATGGTGCCGCGCGCGTCGGTCTGCGCCGACCGGATCACCGAGGTCCTCGACACCGACTCGTCCGTCGTGCCCCCGGCGAACCCGGTGACCGAGCTGCCCACGCGTGTCGAGCTCGAGCTGGACGCGGTCACGTTCGCCTATCCCGGCGCCGACGAGCCGGTGCTGCGGTCGGTGTCGCTCACGGCCCGGCCGGGGGAGACCGTCGCGATCGTCGGGTCCACCGGCGCCGGCAAGTCGACGCTCGTCAACCTCGTGCCGCGGCTCTTCGACGCCACCTCCGGCGCCGTCCGGATCGGCGGCGTGGACGTGCGCGAGATCGACCCCGAGGTCCTCTGGTCCCGGCTCGGGCTCGTGCCGCAGAAGGCCTTCCTCTTCCGCGGGACCGTGGCCGACAACCTGCGCTACGGCCGGCCCGGGGCCACCGAGGACGAGATGTGGGAGGCGCTCGAGATCGCCCAGGCCAAGGACTTCGTCGAGGCGATGCCCGAGGGACTCGAGTCCGACATCGCCCAGGGCGGCTCCAACCTCAGCGGCGGCCAGCGCCAGCGGATGGCCATCGCGCGGGCCGTGATCCGGCAGCCCGACGTCTACCTCTTCGACGACTCGTTCTCCGCGCTCGACCTCACCACCGACGCCCGGCTCCGCGCCGCGCTCAGACCCGTCACCCGCGACGCGACGGTGGTGATCGTGGCGCAACGCGTCGCGACCATCCGCCACGCCGACCGGATCGTCGTGATGGAGGACGGCGCCGTCGTCGGCACCGGCACCCACGACGAGCTGCTCGCGACCTGCGAGACCTACCAGGAGATCGTCCAGTCCCAGCTCACGGCAGAGGAAGTGGCATGAGCACCGAGACGGCCAACGAGCCCCAGCCCAAGCCCGGCACCCTCAAGGAGACCGAGCGCATCCAGTCCGGCCCCGGCCCCGGTCGCGGCCCGATGGGCGGCGGGATGATCGGCCAGAAGGCCGACACCTTCTGGCCCTCGCTCAGGCGGCTCTTCGCCCGGCTCCGGCCCGAGCGGCACAAGACGTACGCCGTCCTGGCCCTGACGGTCGTCAGCGTCGTCGCCACCGCGGTCGGCCCGAAGATCCTCGGTCGCGCGACCGACCTGATCTTCGCCGGCCTGATCGGGCGCGACGTGCTCGGCTCCGGCGCGACGCAGGAGCAGGCGATCGAGGCCCTGCGCGCCCAGGGCGAGGACCGGCAGGCCGACATGCTCGCGTCGATGAAGCTCACCGACGGCGTCGACTTCTCGGCCGTCGCCGACGTGCTGCTGATCGTGCTCGCGATCTACGTCGCGGCCTCGCTGCTCGCGTGGCTCGGCGGCTACCTGCTCAACGACGTCGTGCAGGGCACCGTGCTGCGGATGCGCTCCGAGGTCGAGGACAAGGTCCACCGGCTGCCGCTCGGCTACTTCGACAAGCAGCCGCGCGGCGAGCTGCTGAGCCGCGTCACCAACGACATCGACAACGTCAGCCAGACGCTCCAGCAGACGATGAGCCAGCTGCTCAACTCGCTGCTGACGGTCGTCGCGGTGCTGGTGATGATGTTCTACATCTCGCCGCTGCTCGCGATGGTCGCGCTGGTCTCGGTGCCGATCTCGATGTTCGTCACCGGTGCGGTGATGAAGCGCTCGCAGGGGATGTTCATCCAGCAGTGGCGCCGCACCGGCACCCTCAACGCGCACATCGAGGAGACCTTCTCCGGTCACTCGATCGTCAAGGTCTTCGGTCGCCAGGCCGAGGCCGAGCGGGTGTTCGCCGAGCAGAACGACGAGCTCTACGAGGCGTCCTACGGTGCCCAGTTCGTCAGCGGCCTGATCATGCCGATCATGATGTTCGTCGGGAACCTCAACTACGTCGTGATCGCCGTCCTCGGCGGGCTCCGGGTCGCCAGCGGCACCATGTCGCTCGGTGACGTGCAGGCCTTCATCCAGTACTCCCGGCAGTTCACCCAGCCGCTCACGCAGGTCGCCTCGATGATCAACCTGCTCCAGTCGGGTGTCGCGTCGGCCGAGCGGGTCTTCGAGCTGCTCGACGCCCCCGAGGAGGTCGAGGAGGAGCACGGTCGCTCCGCCGCGATCGAGGACGCGCACGGCGAGGTGCGGTTCGAGGACGTGTCGTTCTCCTACGACCCCGAGCGGCCGCTGATCTCCGGCCTGTCGCTGGTCGCCCAGCCGGGCAGCACCGTCGCGATCGTCGGCCCGACGGGCGCGGGCAAGACCACGATGGTCAACCTGGTGATGCGGTTCTACGACCCGCAGTCGGGCCGGATCCTCATCGACGGCGTCGACATCGCCTCGATCCCGCGCGGCGCGCTGCGCAGCCGGATCGGGATGGTGCTGCAGGACACCTGGCTCTTCGCCGGGTCCATCCGCGACAACATCGCCTACGGCCGGCCGGGTGCCACCGAGGAGCAGATCCTCGAGGCGGCCCGGGCGACCTTCGTCGACCGCTTCGTGCACTCGCTGCCCGACGGCTACGACACGGTCATCGACGAGGACGGCTCGAACCTCTCCGCCGGTGAGCGCCAGCTCGTCACGATCGCCCGCGCGTTCCTGTCCGACCCGGCGCTGCTGATCCTCGACGAGGCGACCTCCTCGGTCGACACCCGCACCGAGCTGCTGCTCCAGCAGGCGATGGCGGCGCTGCGCTCGGACCGTACGTCGTTCGTGATCGCGCACCGGCTCTCCACCATCCGCGACGCCGACCTGATCCTGGTGATGGAGGACGGCTCGATCGTCGAGCAGGGCTCGCACGAGGAGCTGCTCGCGGTGGACGGCGCCTACGCGCGGCTCTACCGCTCGCAGTTCGAGTCGCCGGTCGAGGAGGCCGTGGTCTGAGATATCCCGTTGAGCGCCTCCGCGCGGCGACGTAGGTTTGTCGTACACAGAAGGGAGGTGATCCGAAGAATGAATTCTTTTCGGATGAGTGAGGTGGCTGCCCGCTAGGCAGCCCCGGTCCGCCGACAGCTGCCGGCGAATCCATCGCAGCCACCCGACCCGCAGGCCCCCGGTGTCATCCGCCGGGGCCCCTCTCCGAGGGGCAGCAGGCCTGCGGGTCGCTGCATGTCCGGGGTCGTACGCCGGTGTGGTGCAGGTCTCGTCGCCCTCGGGTGGTCGGCCTGGCCATGCGAGCGTATGGTTGTTCTCAGCAACTATTGCGAACCGCAACCAAGAATCGAAGGCACGCAGTGACCCAGGCTCCCACCCTCACCGCCGAGCAGGCGGGCGAGATGACCCACCGCCAGGTGCTCGAAGCGCTCAGCGGACTCCTCCTCGCGATGTTCGTCGCGATGCTCTCCAGCACGATCGTCAGCAACGCGCTGCCGACGATCGTCGACGACCTCGAGGGCAGCCAGACCGGCTACACCTGGATCGTCGTCGCGACGATGCTCGCGATGACCGCGACCACGCCGATCTGGGGCAAGTTCGCCGACCTCTTCGACAAGAAGCTGCTCGTGCAGACGGCCCTGGTCATCTTCTCGATCGGCTCGCTCATCGCCGGCTTCGCGCCGTCGATGGAGGTGCTGATCGGGGCCCGCGTCGTGCAGGGCCTCGGCGTCGGCGGCCTGACGGCGCTCGTCCAGGTCGTCATCGCCACGATGGTCTCGCCGCGTGAGCGCGGTCGCTACAGCGGCTACATCGGCGCGGTCTTCGCCCTCGCCACGGTCAGCGGACCGCTCGTCGGTGGCGTCCTGGTGGACACCGTCGGCTGGCGCTGGTGCTTCTTCGCCGGTCTCCCGGTCGCGGCCCTCGCCTTCGTCGTGCTGCAGAAGACGCTGCGCCTCCCCGTCGTGAAGCGCGACGACGTCTCGATCGACTACCTCGGCGCCTTCCTGCTCGTCGGCGGCGTCTCGATCCTGCTCGTCTGGGTCTCGCTCGGCGGCATCAACTTCGACTGGGTCTCCTGGACCAGCGGCCTGCTCGTCGCCGCAGCCGTCGCCGTCATCGCCGCGGCCATCCACGTCGAGGCCAACGTCGCCAAGGACCCGGTCATCCCGCTGCGCCTCTTCAAGGACCGCACGCTCACGCTCGCCACGGTCGCCTCGGTGCTGATCGGTGTCGCGATGTTCGGCTCGACGGTCTACCTCAGCCTCTACTTCCAGCAGGCCAAGGACATGAGCCCGACCGAGGCCGGCCTGATGTCGATCTGCATGGTCGGCGGCCTGCTCGTCTCGAGCATCCTCAGCGGTCGCATCATCTCCGCCACCGGTGTGTGGAAGCGCTGGCTCGTCGGCGGCATGGTCGCGGTCATCGCCGGCCTCGCGCTGCTCGCCACGATCGACGCCGGCACCCCGCTGTGGCACACCGGCATCTTCATGGCGGTCCTCGGCCTCGGCCTCGGCGCCACGATGCAGAACCTCGTGCTCGCCGTGCAGAACACCATCGCGCTCGCCGACATGGGCGCCGGCTCGTCCGTCGTCGCGTTCTTCCGCTCGCTCGGTGGCTCGGTCGGCATCGCCGCCCTGGGCGCGGTCCTGGCCCACCAGGTCGCGGACGCGGTGAAGGCCGGTCTCGGCAAGCTCGTCGCGGCCAACCCGGAGCTCGCCGACCAGGTCGCGCACCAGAAGGGCGGCGTCCCCGACGTCTCGACCATGCCCGCCCCGATCCGCGCCATCTTCGAGAGTGCGTACGGCGACGCGACCGGTCACATCTTCCTGGTGGCGCTGCCCTTCGCGGTCGGCGCGCTGATCGCGGTGCTCTTCATCAAGGAGGTCCCCCTCCGCACCTCGGTGAAGCGCGAGGATGAGCTCATGGCCGAGATCTCCCCGACGCTCCCCGCAGGCGTGAGCACCGTGACCCGTCACGACGACCTGCGTCGCATCGAGGCCGAGGTCGGCAGCCTGATCCGCCGCGTCAAGCGGGTCATCGGGGAGCGCGCCCGCGAGGTGCACCCCGAGCTGCACCCGATGACGTACTTCATCCTCACCCACCTCGCCGCCAACGGCCCGATGCGCGGGGCCGACCTGTCCGACGCCTTCGGCATGGACAAGGGCGGGGTCAGCCGTCAGGTGCAGGCGCTCGTCGACCTCGGCCTCGTCGAGCGCCAGCCGGACCCGGAGGACCGGCGGGCGATCCTGCTCGACGCCACCACCGAGGGCCGCAAGCGCCTCGAGGTGATGAGCCAGCAGCGCAGCGAACGCTTCGACAGGCGGCTGGCCAGCTGGAGCGACGCCGAGCTGTCCGGGTTCGCCGGCCAGCTGGCGGCGTACAACACCGCCCTCTCCGACGACTGACCCCGCCCGACCGAGATAGTCCCGCAGTCGAGATGGGCTGATCGGCCGCAGCCTACGGGATCGACCCGATCCGCATGCGGGACTACCGAGGGTCAGCGGAGCCAGGCGGCCGTGTCGGGCCCGAGCTTGCCGCCCTCGACCGGCCCGCTCGCGAGCAGCACCTCGCCGTCGGGCAGCTCGACCGGGGCGTCGCCGCAGTTGAGCACGACGGTGATCGGGCCGCGACGGATCGTGAGGACGTCGTCGTCCTTCCCGAGCGACCTCGACCGAGTCGCCCGCGGTCCACGCGAAGTCGCGGCGCACGCGCAGCGCGTCGCGGTAGAACTCCAGCGTCGACGTCGGGTCGCCGGTCTGCGCCTCGACGGTGAGCGGCGCCCAGTCGGCCGGCTGCGGGATCCACGGCTGGTCGGAGCCGGGCCCGAAGGCGTACGGCGCCTCGGTGCCGCTCCACGGGATCGGCACCCGGCAGCCGTCGCGGCCGACCTCGCCGGTGCGGAGGTAGGACGGGTCCTGGCGGAACTCCGGCGCGACGTCGACCTGCTCGAGGCCGAGCTCCTCGCCCTGGTAGAGGTAGCTCGAGCCGGGCAGCGCGAGCATCGTCATGGTGGCCGCGCGGGCGCGGGCCAGGCCCTGCGCGCCGCCGCCGTAGCGGGTGACGTGGCGGGTCACGTCGTGGTTGCTGAGCACCCACGTCGGGGACGCGTCGGTCGACGCGACCGAGGCGAGCGTGTCGGTGATGACCTCGGCGAACGTCTCGGCCGACCACTCGGCGAGCAGCCACGCGAAGTTGAAGGTCTGGTCGAGCTCGTCGGAACGGATGAACTTCGCCATCGACTCGACGGTCGAGGTCCAGGCCTCGGCGACGGCCATCCGGTCGGGGCCGTACTCGTCGAGGATGTCGTGCCAGGAGCGGTAGACGTCGTGCACCTCGGGCTGGTCCCACATCGGCTCGTCGGTGACCCGGCGCTCGACCATCTCGCCGGCACCGCTGGCGGGCTTGCCGCCCTCGGCGACGACCTGGTCGCGCAGCGAGGCCTCCTTGAAGAGACCGTGCGCCACGTCGACGCGGAAGCCGTCGACGCCGCGGTCCAGCCAGAAGCGCAGGACGCCCTCGAACATCTCGGGCACCTCGGGGTTGCGCCAGTCGAAGTCCGGCTGCGAGGAGTCGAAGAGGTGGAGGTACCACTGGCCGTCCTCGACCTGGGTCCACGCCGGACCGCCGAAGACGGACGACCAGTTGTTGGGCGGCTTGCCGTCCTCGCTGTCGCGGAAGAGGTAGCGGGCGCGCTCCGGGCTGCCCGGCTCCGCGGCGAGGGCGGCCTGGAACCACTCGTGCTCGTCGGAGGAGTGGTTGGGCACCAGGTCGACGACCACGCGCAGGCCGAGCTCGTGGGCGCGGGCGACGAGGTCGTCGGCGTCGGAGAGCTGGCCGAAGAGCGGGTCGACGTCGCGGTAGTCGGCGACGTCGTAGCCGTGGTCGTGCTGCGGCGAGGTGTAGAACGGCGTGATCCAGAGGGCGTCGACGCCCAGGTCGGCCAGGTGCGGCAGCCGCGAGGTGATGCCGGGCAGGTCGCCGATGCCGTCGCCGTCACTGTCCGCGAAGCTGCGGACGTAGATCTGGTAGACGACGGCGTTGCGCCACCACGTGACGTTTGGATCGTTCACATCAGCCATGGACCAATCCTCTCAACCGTGGGGGAGGGGTGGTCAAACCGATGTCGCTGCTCGGACGCCTCAGCGGTGCGGCATCCGGCCGCCGAACAGCTCGGCGTCGACGGCGATCCAGGTGTGCTCGGCGGTCGCGACGACGCGGCCGTCGGCGTCGTACAGCGTCGAGGCGGTGAACGTCTTGCGGCCGTCCTGGCCGCGGCCCTCGCCGACCACGACGTGGGGCTCACCGATCACGGGGAGGTCGTCGATCCGCGCCGTCATCCGGCCCAGGACCATCAGCCGCTCGGTGAGGTCGCCGGCCCAGCCGCCGATGCAGTCGAGCGCCGCCCACGTGGTGGCGACCGACGCGCGCGGGGTCTCGTCGACGTAGGTGTGCCAGTCCTCGTGGAGGCTGGGGTGCGGCGTCCACGTGGCCGCGACGAGCGCACCGTCGGGGCCGTCGCCGGTCTGGCCGGGGAAGATCCGCAGGCCGTCGCCCTCGCTGCGCGACGTACCGCAGGCGAAGCAGGTCGCGAACGGGTGGAAGTCGTGTCCGGGGTACGACGACTCGGCGTCCGTCGCGACCTCGGGGGAGACCGGCTCCACCTCGAGCAGGTCGCGGTCGACGCGGTGGGCCGTGGCGATCACCGCCCCGCCGAACGACGCGGTGAGCACGCCGTCGTCGGTGTCGACCTGCATCGGGGAGTCGAGCGGCGGGGGCTGGCGCAGCGACACCTCGATGGCGGGCCACCCGTCGGACCGGTCGTCGGGGGCGTCGGCGTCGTCCAGGGCCGCGAGTGCGCCGGCGGTCCAGCCGCCGTTGCCCGAGTCGGGCGGACCGCAGAACCGCTGCGGGACGATGAGTTCGGTCACCGGCCTCACTGTGCCACGGGAGGGCGGAGCGCGGCACTCGGTCGATGGGACACAATGGCCCGCGTGAGTGACCTGATCGACACCACCGAGATGTACCTCCGCACGATCTACGAGCTCGTGGAGGAGGACATCGTCCCGCTGCGCGCCCGGATCGCGGAGCGCCTGCACCAGTCGGGACCGACGGTGTCGCAGACGGTGGCGCGGATGGAGCGCGACGGGCTGCTCACGGTCGAGGGCGACCGCCACCTCGAGCTCACCGACGAGGGCCAGCTGCTGGCCACCCGCGTGATGCGCAAGCACCGGCTGGCCGAGCGCCTGCTCACCGACGTGATCGGCCTCGACTGGGAGCTCGTGCACGCCGAGGCCTGCCGCTGGGAGCACGTGATGTCCGAGACGGTCGAGCGCCGGCTGCTCGAGCTGCTCGACCACCCGACCGAGTCGCCCTACGGCAACCCGATCCCGGGGCTCGAGGAGCTCGGCGACGCCACCGGCGAGGACTTCATGACCGACGTCGAGCCGCTCTCGGCCGCCGCGGTCGCCGAGGACCAGCTCGTCCACGTCAAGCGGATCTCCGAGGAGATGCAGAAGGACGAGGAGCTGATGGGCCTGCTGCGCCGCGTCGGTGCCCTGCCCGGCAAGACCGTCACGATCGCCCGCACCGAGGAGGGCATCCTGATCGGGTCCGGCGGCGAGACCGCCGAGCTCGTGGTCGAGGCGGCGGAGCACATCTTCGTGCGGCGCTAGGCGACTCCGCCGCCTCCAGCTCGGTCAGGAACTCGCTCGTCCCCACCTCGAGCTTGTACGTCGCCAACGCATCGCCCCGGGTCGCACCACGGTTCACGATGACGACCGGCGTGCCTCCGGCGGCCGCGCGCTTCACGAACCGCAGTCCGCTCATCACCGTCAGTGACGACCCGGCCACCAGGAGCGCGCCGCCGGTGCCGAGGGCCTCGACGGCGGCGTAGCACCGGGCCACCCGGTCGGCGGGGACGTTCTCGCCGAAGAACACGACGTCCGGCTTCAGCGGTCCGCCGCACTCACAGGTCGGCACGACGAAGTCCGCCGTCTCGTCGAGGTCGACGTCGCCGTCGGGGTTCGACACCGCCGAGCCGTGCCGCTCGATCCAGCCGGGGTTGAGCTCGTCGAGCACCCGCGCGAGGTCGGCCCGCGACGAGGTCGATCGGCAGGACAGGCAGATCACGTCGGCGACCCGGCCGTGGAGCGCGATGAGGCGCTGCGAGCCGGCGGCCTCGTGGAGGCCGTCGACGTTCTGCGTGATGAGCAGGAGCGGGTCGACCGCGGCCAGCGCGCGGTGCCCGTCGTTGGGCTCGGCGTGGCCCATCCGCTGCCAGCCGACGTGGCTGCGCGCCCAGTAGCGGCGCTGCGCCTCCGGCGTCGCGATGAACTCCTGGTAGGTCATCGGCGCGCGCACCGGCGCACCCGGGCCGCGGTAGTCCGGGATGCCGGAGTCGGTCGACAGGCCGGCGCCGGTCAGCACGACCAGGGGCCGGGTGGCGAGCAGGTCGAGGGCCGCCTCGACCTCGCCCGGGTCCACCTCGGCGACCTCGGGCGCCTCGCCCGGGGTGAAGGCGTACGCCGACCGGCTCAGGGTCACGCGCCGTACCTGACCCGCGCCCGCGCCCGGGCCTTCTCCGCCTCCACCTCGCGGTTCTTCGGCGGCGCCGTCGTCACCAGGTCGTCGAGCAGGTGCTCGGTGATGTGGGCGATCTCCTTCACCGCTGCGTAGAAGGCCGCCTCGTTGGCCTGCGACGGCTTGGTCGTCCCGGCGACCTTGCGCACGTACTGCAGCGCGGCGGCCGTCACCTCGTCACGCGAGGCGGGCGGCTCGAAGTTGTTCAGCGGTCGGATGTTGCGGCACATGCGCCGAGCGTACGACGGGCGGAGACAGGTTTCGAGACTCGCTGCGCTCGCACCTCAACCAGCGATGTCGAAGAAGGAGACGTCCTCGCCGGTCACCAGCGCCACCTTGCCCGACGAGAGCGGGACGAGCCGGACCTGCGCGACGTCGCTGCCGTGCTCGACCTCGACCATCCGGTTCGTCATCGAGCCGTCGTCGAGCGAGAGCACCGAGACCCAGCCGGTGGTGCCGCTCCAGCCCTGCGAGACGACGGTCAGCGCGACCCGCTGGTCGGGCAGCCAGGTGAACTGTCGCGGGTCGTTCGCCGCACCGGCGTACGACTCCGCGTCGTAGCGGACGACGTCGATCTGCCGCGGGTTCGTCAGGTCGGTGACGTCGAAGAGCGCCGCCTGCGCGCCGCGGGTCATCCCGTTGAGGTCCGCGTCCTGGCCCATCCCGATGAGCCGGTGCTCGCCGAGGGGGTGGAGGTACTCCGAGAAGCCGGGGATCTTGAGCTCGCCGAGCAGCCGCGGGCTGGCCGGGTCGCTGAGGTCGATCGCGTAGAGCGGGTCGGTCTGGCGGAACGTCACCACGATCGCGAGGTCGTCGAACCACCGCACCGACTTGATCTGCTCGTCGACCCCGAGGTCGTCGACACGACCCGCCTCCACCAGCGAGGAGCCGTCCTCGCGCAGGGTGACGACCGAGTTGAAGTTGCCGGTCTCGCTGCTCGGCCCGACCGCGACCCGCAGCGAGCCGCCGACGGCGTCCATCGACCAGCGGTCCGCGATCGTGCCCTCGACCTCGCCGGAGGCGACGTACGTCGTCTCGGCACCGTCGAGCGCGAAGGCGTAGAGCGGTGTGGTGCCGCTCGTCGTGCCCGGGCCGATGCGGCAGTCCATGCAGTCGGTCCACCCGCCCCACGTCGGGGCGCCGGCGGCGAGGTAGAAGCGGTCGGTCGAGAAGTACGCCGTCTCGCTGTCCGTCGCGACCGCGGTGGTCGTCCGCTCCGTCGGCGTCGCGGGGTCGAAGGCCACGACGGTGGTGGTGCCGAGCGGGACGGTCTCGTCGTCGGGGACGGCGACGTCGGAGCAGTCGACCAGCGGCTCGCCGTCGATGGTCGGCAGCCAGTCGGACAGGGTGGTGTCACGGACCAGCGAGCGGTTGCGCAGCTCGGCGCGGACCTGCCCGAACGTGCCGTCGGGGAAGGAGAAGTCGAGCTCCGGCAGCCCGGTCTGCAGCACGACGCGGACCACGTCGCCGTGCAGCCGGACGGCCGACGCGCGACCGCGGACGGTCGTGGTGTCGGCGATGCTGGGCGAGGTCGGGTCGGCCAGGTCGACCGTCGTGATCGTGGTCTCGAGCCCGTCCGGCGAGGTGCCGATCACGACCGCGCGGCCGCCGACGAGGAGCAGCTCGCCGCCCGGGTCGCCGACGAAGCCGTTGCCGCGGGAGTCGTCGATCCGGGTGGTGGACAGCAGCGACGGCTCGGTGCCGGAGACGTCGTAGGCCAGCAGCTCGCCCTCGCGCATCCGCAGCAGCAGGGGGCCGGCGACCTTGACCACGTCGGACTCGTCGACGCCGAGCTCCTGCACGTTGGTGCCGGACTCGTTGCTGGTCGATCGCGACGTCTTCACGGCCGCAGCCGGCCGAGCGCTCCATGCCCGCGCTCGGCGAGCTCGACTCGGCCGCGCCGCCCGCGTCGAACGCGACGATGCCGCCGCCCCAGCCGTAGGGGCCGACCTGCTCGATCCCGCGATCGACGTAGGACTCGAGGAGGTCGTCGCAGCTGGCGGCGACGGCGAGGTCGGCGTTGGCCAGGGCGATCGGCGGTGAGGCGACCGGCGGCGCGCTCGACTCGTGGCCCAGTGCGTAGCCCACGCCGACCGCAGCGGCGAGGGTGGCGGTGGCCGCGACGGTGGTGGTGATCCGGCGAAGACTCATGGCCGTGGGACGGCCCGGTCGGGGGCCCGGTTCCGCGTGGCACGATGGCGCGATGAGCGACGCAGAGCGGGACCTCGACATCGTGCTGTTCGGGGCCACCGGCTTCACCGGCGGACTCACCGCCGACTACCTCGCCGAGCACGCACCTGCCGGGCTGCGCTGGGCCATCGCCGGGCGCAACGCCGACAAGCTCGAGGCCGTACGCCGTCGCCTGGCCGAGGCGGGGAGCGACGGTGTCGAGGTGCTGGTCGCCGACTCGACCGACCCCGCCGCGCTGGCCGACATCGCCCGCCGCGCCCGCGTCGTGATCACCACCATCGGCCCCTACCTCGAGCACGGCGGACCGCTGGTGGCCGCCTGCGCCGAGGCCGGCACCGACTACGTCGACCTGACCGGCGAGCCCGAGTTCGTCGACCAGACCTTCCTCGCCCACCACCAGACCGCCGTCCGCACCGGCGCCCGGCTGGTGCACGCGTGCGGCTTCGACTCGATCCCGCACGACCTCGGTGCGTACTTCACCGTCCAGCAGCTGCCCTCCGACGTGCCGATCACGATGCGCGGCGTCGTCCGGTCCGCCGGCACCTTCTCCGGCGGCACCTTCCACTCGGCGCTCAACCAGTTCGCGCGCGCCAAGGAGATGAGGAAGACCTACGCCGCCCGCCGTCGCGCGGAGGGCAAGCCTGCCGACGGCCGGTCGTCGCGCTCGGTCGGCGGCAAGCCGCACCGCGACCCGGTGCTCGGCTACTGGCTGCTCCCGCTGCCGACGATCGACCCGATCGTCGTCGCGCGCAGCGGCGCCGCGCTGGCGGCGTACGGCCCGAAGTTCCGCTACTCCCACTGGGCCGGCACCAAGACGCTGCACTACGCCGTCGGCGGTGCGGCCGCGGTCGGCGCGCTGACGGTCGCCGCCCAGGTGCCCCCGCTGCGCAACTTCCTCAAGGGCAAGGTGCCGCAGGGGTCCGGGCCCGACGAGGCCAAGCGCGACAAGTCGTGGTTCACCGTCGAGTTCGTCGGCGAGGGCGGCGGCCAGACCGTCCGCACCAAGGTTTCGGGCGGCGACCCCGGCTACACCGAGACCGCGAAGATGCTGTCGGAGGCCGCGCTGTGCCTGGCCTTCGACGACAACCCGCAGACCTCCGGCCAGGTCACCCCCGCGGTCGCGATGGGCGACGCGCTGCTGGCCCGGCTGCAGGCCGCGGGCATGCGCTTCGAGACCGTCTGAGGACGACTCGTGGGGAGGTCTTCGCCGGTCGCTTCGAGCTGCTCGAGCCGATCGCCGACGGCGGGATGGGCTCGGTGCGGGTGGTGCGCGTCCGCGCGACCAGCAGGTGTACGCCGGCAAGGTGCTGCGCCAGTCCGACTCCGCGTCGCTGATGCGCTTCATGCGCGAGCAGGGCACCCGCATCGCGCACGACCACGTCGTCACGCCGCTGTCGTGGGCGGGCGAGGACGACCGGGTGCTCTTCACCATGCCGCTCGTGCGGGGCGGCTCGGTGGCGACGCTCGTCGGCGACCACGGCGCGCTGCCCGCGCGCTGGGTCCGCGAGCTGCTCGGGCAGCTGCTCACCGCCCTCGACGCCGTGCACGGGACCGGGGTCGTGCACCGCGACGTGAAGCCGGCCAACCTGCTGCTGCACGCCACCGGCACCGCACGCCCGCACCTGATGCTCACCGAGGGGGCCACGACCGCCGAGCTGTTGCGGACCGTGGCGTCGGGGCAGGACCTGGTGCGTGCCGCCGAGCTGCTCGCCGCCGACCACCCGGCGCTCGCCGAGCTGATCCGCGTGCACGGCCTCGGGACGGCCGAGGACGTGCGCGCCCACCTCGAGGGCGGCCGGGGTGGCCCGCTGAGCGTGGGCCGAGCGCGCCGAACGAATTACACAATTGTTCTTCACTCATCGGCGTGGCGGCCTTGACAGATCGCTCCTACGATCTCTCTTTGTGTCCCTCCTGTCTCAACTTTCACACTCGTCACAACAGCCCCAGCGGGCTCGCGGAGCGCTGCGCGCTGCGGTGACGTGGGCGGGTCGGACCACCCGGTTGGCCGTCGGATCCCTCGCGCTCGTCCTGCTCGTCACCCCGACCACCACCGGCCGCATCGACCTCGTCACGTCGACGTACCTGTGCTCCGGCTGGACCGGCTGCCCGGCCGCCGGGTACGGGGACGGCGGCTACGGCAAGGCGTCGTCGACGATGTACTGGAAGATGTACTCCGGGCACAACTGCACCAACTACGTCGCCTACCGCCTGATCCAGACGGGCATGCCGGACGTCCGGCCGTGGGAGGGCAGCGGCAACGCCTCGAACTGGGGCGTGGCGATGGCGAGCATCACCGACCAGACGCCCACGGTCGGGTCGGTCGCGTGGTACCGGTCGAACGTCAGCCCGGCAGGGTCGAACGGGCACGTCGCCTATGTCGAGCAGGTCATCTCCGACACCGAGATCGTCGTCTCGGAGGACTACTGGGGCGGGAACTTCCACTGGCGGCGCATCACCAAGACCGGTGGCGGCTGGCCCTCGGGGTTCATCCACTTCAACGACCGTGTCGTCGCGCCCACCACCGCTCCGGCCATCGTCGGCACGCCCGCAGTCGGAGCTCCGCTGGAGGTGGCACCCGGGGCGTGGACCCCCACGCCCACCAGCATCAACGTGCGGTGGCTCGCCGACGGTGCCGCCATCCCGGGCGCCACGGCACCCAGCTATGTCCCGACGCCCGACGTGAAGGGCAAGGCCCTGACCGCCGAGGTGACGGCCCAGCTCGACGGCTATGCCGCCGGCCAGGCGGTCCTCGCGACCGCACCCGTCGCGCCGGGGACGTTCCAGCGCACGGCAACCCCGACGATCCAGGGCGTCGCGGAGGTCGGCCAGACCCTGACGCTCACCCCGTCCGCGTGGGCGCCGCAACCGACGAAGGTCAAGACCCAGTGGTACGCCGGCGGCACCGCCCTCGACGGCGCGACCGGATCGAGCCTCGTCCTCACGCGCAGCCTCATCGACAAGAGCATCACCGCCCGCACGATCGCGAGCTCCGGCGGCTTCAAGAAGTCGCGCTCGGCCGCCGAGCCGACCACCCCCGTCCTCGCCAAGCCCGTGACGGTCACCGCGCCTGCCGTGGTGCAGGGCAAGGCCCGGGTGGGGAGCAAGCTCGTCGCCAAGGTCGGCACGGCCCGACCCGCGAACGCCACGGCGTCGTACCGGTGGCTGCGCGACGGGAAGCGGATCGCCAAGACCACGCGCAACACCTACACCGTCCGCCGCGCCGACGTGGGTCACAGCCTGGCCGTCGAGGTCACCTGGACCAAGCGCTACTACCGCGACACGGTCGAGACCGCCGCGGTGGCGAGCCCCGTGATGGCCGTCTCCGACCTGAAGGTCCGCACCGACGTCACGCGCAAGAAGGTGACGGTCGACGTCAAGGTCAAGGCGCCCGGGGCCGCGAAGCCGGCCGGTGCGATCACCCTCACCATCGGCGGCCGCACGGTCGAGGCCCAGGTCGTCGACGGCGTGGCACGCGTCGTCGTACGTCACCTCAAGGCCGGCACGAAGCCCGTGGTCGTGCGCTACTCGGGCACCGACCTCGTCCTGCCCGGCGTCGCGCGCTCGACGGTGACCGTGCCCTAGCGAGGCACACTGGCGAGGTGATCTCCCACGACCTCGCCCAGCGACTGCACGACGCCGGCGTGACGTGGTCGCCGCGCAACGGCGACACCTTCTGGGTCCCCGACCGCGAGCTCGACGACATGGTCTTCACCGTGAGCGACATGGTCGTCGAGGTGCGCGACCAGCCGCACGGCCGGGTCCTCGCCTTCAACGGCACGACCGAGTGGGCGCTCGACGACGTCGAGGAGCGCGAGGCGGTGTGGCTGCCGCGCCTCGACCAGCTCCTCGAGCTCCTCGGCCCGGGCTTCGTCAGCCTCGCTGCCCGGTCGGGCGGGCACGTCGTACGCATCCGGGTGGGGGACGGCGAGGAGGAGCACGTCGACGTCGGCGCCGAGGACGCCACGGCCCGCGCCGTGCTGGCCCTGCTGGGTGCGCAGGCCGGCTAGGCCGTTCCCGGTGCAGATCTCGGAAGGGTGCCCCAGGCAAGAGTCGAACTTGCGACCTTTCGCTTAGGAGGCGGCTGCTCTATCCACTGAGCTACTGGGGCGAGCCGTGGCGCGTTCGAGCTGAGAACACGTCCACTGGCGGTCGTCATTTTGGCAGCAGGCGGTCGACGTGGCGAATGCGACCCCTGAGTGTGACCGAATCGGTCGGTGCTCGGCGGTGCCCGGACGCTTCGACCGGCAGCTTGAGGCCCGTCAGTTGTGTTTGACCATCGCGCAACGCAGGGAGGCTTCGATGCCGGGCAGCGATGCCTCGTGCGCCATCGTCCTCGCCAGCTCGCGACCGATGTCATCCTCCTGCAGCACGTGGTATCCGAGACGCAGGTAGTACGGACCGTTCCACGGCACGTCACGGAAGGTCGTGAGGGTGGTGGCCGGACGGCCCGCGGCCCGGCCCCAGGCCTCCACGAACTCGATCATCGCCCGGCCGAGGGCTCGCCCCGCGTACGTCGGCGCGACCGAGACCTGAGCGACGTGCGCATTCCCGTCCAGCACCTCGGCGCTGACGTACCCCGCAACCTCCGATCCGACCTCCGTCACCCACAATCGCTCCTCCTCCGCCGCCGCGCGCAGATCAGGGATCTCGGGCACATCCTCGGCGATCTGGGTCATGCCGACCGTGCGGAACACCTGCCCGGCCTCGACCTCCACCGCGACGAGTCGCTCGAGGTCTGCCTCGGTACCAGGGCGGATCAGGGGGACATGCACGTCGCCATGCTGTCACGCAGATCGGTCACGTCACGCGCGACGAGGCGACCGCCGTCAGCATGAGCGGACGGGGCGATGACTGCTGTCGGGCCCGCCCGTCGGGGTGTGTCCCACGTCTGTCGGACGCACCTAGCGTCACGATCGCCCCGCTCCGACCCGCGGCCCCAGACGTACGGTGGAGCACCCCTCCACCGGTCCTGTGCCCACGACAGATCGGTGCTCCTGCATGCCACTCCTCAACCGCCGCTCGCTCCTGGCCGGCGCCGGCCTCGCCGCCGCCGCGCCCGCGCTGGGCGGCTGCGCCGGCCTCACCCAGCGCGTCTCCGCGACGACCGCCGGGCGCCGCGACCTGCTGAGCGTGCAGGTCTACGGCACCGACGTGGAGGCGAAGGTCTACGACGAGCTCGCGCGCCGCTTCGAGCAGACCAGGCGCGGGGTCACCGTCGACCTCGTCTCGGTGCCGTTCTCCGAGGCGTCGGTCGGCATCGACACGGGCCTGGCGTCCGGCACCGCCCCGGACGTGTTCCGCGTCGACTACCCGACCATGGGCGTCTACGCCAGCGCCGACCAGCTGCTCGACGTCGGAGACGCGCTCGACGACCTGTCCGGCGACCTCTCCGAGGCGTTCCTCGGCTCGGTCAGCCACGACGGCCGGGTCTACGGGATGCCGCAGCACGTCGACACGAGCGCCCTGATCTACCGGCCCGACGTCCTGCGCGACGCGGGGATCACGTCGGTGCCGGACCGACCCGAGGACGCGTGGAGCTGGGACGAGCTCGCGGACGTCGCGGACAGGCTCACCGACGCCGCCCCCGACGGGTCGTCCGCCTTCGGGGTCAACTGGCAGGCGCTGGGCGCCTTCCGGTGGCTGAACTTCCTCTTCCAGGCCGGCGGCCACGTCTACTCCGACGACCTGACGCGCGCCGACCTCGACAGCCCGGAGGGCCGTCGCGCGCTGGAGTTCACGGCGTCGTTCTTCGAGCGCGGGTGGGTGCCGGCCTCGACGTCCACCAAGGCCGCGACCTACCCCGACGCGCTCTTCACCTCCGGCACCCTCGCCATGCTCTACGCCGGCAACTTCCTGCTGCCCGCCTTCGCGGAGACCATCAAGGACCGCTTCGAGTACGCCGTCACCTACCTGCCGCGCGACGCGAGACGGGCGAGCGAGCTCGGCGGCAACGCGCTCGTCGCCAGTCGTACGGCGACGAACCCCGACCTCGCCGCCGAGTTCCTGGCCTTCATGGGGGAGCCCGACCAGATGAAGGCCTTCTGCGAGGCCGCGGTGCTGCTGCCGACCCGCACGTCCCTGCTGGACCAGCAGCTCGACTTCGCGGTGGCCGCGGACCTGATGCCGGTCTACGCCGACCAGGTGACCACGATCGAGGACCGCGACGTCGCCGACGTGACCACGGCGACCTTCGCCGAGGTCAACCTCTCGCTGGCCAACGAGCTCGAGCAGTGCTTCCTCGGCGGGCGCTCCGTCGAGGACACCCTCACCGCGCTGGACGAACAGGTCAGCGAGTCGGCCGCGCTCAACGTCGAGGACGCGTCGTGAGCGCCCCGGTGGTCGAGCGCCCGGCCGACCAGGAGGTGTCCGGCGAGCCCCGCGACACGGCGCCCGCGCCGAGCCGCGGCGGGTCGCTGACGGCGTACGCCATGGTGGCGCCCAACCTGCTGCTGATCGTCGTCTTCCTGCTCGTGCCGCTCGTGTGGGCGCTGGTGATGTCGTTCCAGGCCAAGCGGTCCTTCGGGCCCGGGCGGTGGACGGGCCTCGACAACCTGACCCGCCTCGTCGGGGACGACGTCTTCTGGCGGGCGCTGCTCAACACGGCGATCTTCACCGTCGCGACCGTGCCGCTCAGCGTGCTGCTCGGGCTGGCCCTCGCGCTGCTGATGGACCGGGCACTGCCCGGGCGAGGCGTCTTCCGCACGATCGTCTACCTCCCGATCGCCGTCAGCACGCTGGTCACGTCGCTCGTCGGCCTGCTGCTGTTCGACGAGACCGTCGGCATCGTCAACGGCGTGCTCCGCGACGCCGGGATCGGCCCCGTCTCGTGGCAGACCGACGGTCGGCTCGCCATGGTCACGGTCGTGCTGATGACGCTGTGGACCCGCGTCGGCTTCGGGATGCTCGTCTACCTCGCTGCCCTGCAGGACGTGGACCGCGAGGTGATGGAGGCGGCCGAGGTCGACGGCGCGGGACCGCTCGCGCGGGTGCGGCACGTCGTCGTCCCGTGGCTGCGCCCGACGACGTTCTTCCTCGTCGTCATCAACCTGATCTGGTCGTTCCAGGTCTTCGACGTGGTCTACGTGATGACCAACGGCGGGCCGGGCTACGACACGACGATGCTCGTCACCTATGCGTACGACGAGGGGTTCGGCGCCGCCCGCAACTTCGGCTACGGGGCGACGGTCGGCCTGGTCCTGTTCGTCCTGACCCTCGTGGTCACGCTGGTGCAGGTGCGGATCAACCGGAAGGTGGAGGAGTCCTGATGTCACGCCCGATGAGGTTCGTGGTGTGCGTGCTGGTGTGCGCGGTGTTCGTCCTCCCACTGGTCGCGATGGTGGTCGTCGCGTTCACCCCGCGGGAGCTGATCTTCGACGGCGGCGCCGGCCTGTGGCCGGACCGCTGGACCACGGCCAACTTCACCGGCCTGACGGAGACGTTCCCGGTCTGGCGCTGGTTCGGCAACGCGCTCGTCGTGGCGACGCTGACCACGCTGCTGGCGGTGGCGGTCAACCTGGCGGCGGGCTACGCCCTGGCCAAGCTGCGCTTCCGCGGTCGTGGGCTGGTGTTCGTCGTCGTGCTGAGCACCCTGATGGTGCCGACGCAGGCGATCATGATGCCGCAGTTCGAGCTCGTCGCCCGGATGGGACTGATCGGCTTCTTCTGGGCCGTCATCCTGCCCTCGGCGTCCACCGCGCTCGGCGTCTTCCTGGCGCGCCAGTTCTTCCTGTCCGTGCCCGTCGAGCTGGTCGAGGCGGCCAGGATCGACGGGTGCAACCACTGGACGGCGTTCCTGCGGATCGTCCTGCCGCTGGCGAAGCCGCTGGTCGCGGTGATGTCGCTGCTCGCCTTCATGACGCAGTGGAACGACTTCCTCTGGCCGCTGATCACGCTGCGCGACCCGGACCTCTACACGCTGCCCGTCGCGATGAGCTATCTGCAGGGACAGTTCGACGCGGACTACGGCGGGCTGATGGCGATGGCGCTGGTGTCCTGCGTGCCGCTGCTCGTCGTCTTCGTGGTGCTGCAGCGCTACTTCGTCGCCGGCTTCGCCCGCTCGGGAATTCGCTGACGAGCGCAAATCGCGGTATCGCCGGAAGGTGAGATCTTGCACCCGTGAAGTAGGTTCAGGTCCCGTCAGCCCTGTCCGCCCTGTCGAAGGTGAGCCCCGTGTCGGATGAGTCGCGCCCGGAGGCGCCGTCGGACGCCTCGTCGGAGACGCCGGCCGCGGCATCGCCCGAGCCCACCTCGGACGGACCGAAGCGCAAGGGCAAGGTCACCCGCAAGCACACCGTCGGCCGGGTCATCCTGATCAGCGCCGTCGTGCTCGCGCTGGTCACCGGGCTGAGCGTCGTCTACTTCGTGCGCCACCTCAACGGCAACATCGAGGGCATCTCGATCAGCGACGACCTCGACGACGCGGACCGGCCGGAGAAGGTCTACAAGGGCAACGGCGAGCCGCTCGACATCCTCGTGATGGGCTCCGACTCCCGCGACTGCGAGGGCTGCGACATCGACCAGGAGGGCGGCGGCGGCTCCGACACCACCATCCTCGTGCACATCTCCGCCGACCGCTCGCCGGGCGTACGCCGTCTCGATCCCGCGCGACTCGGTCGTCGACCGGCCCGAGGACGGGCTGCACCGTCGGCGACACCGACGTGCTGTGGAACGCCGCCTACGACAGCGGCGGCCCGGTGTGCACCCTGTCGCCAGCTCGAGCAGACCACCGGCATCCACGTCGAGCACTTCGTCGTCGTCGACTTCGGCAGCTTCGGCAAGATGGTCGACGCCGTCGACGGCGTGAACGTCTGCGTACCGGAGGACATCGTCGACAAGCCGCACGGCATCTTCGTGCCGACGGGCGACCCGTCCAACCTCACCGGTGACCAGGCGCTCGACTACGTCCGCGCCCGCTACGTCGGCGACAAGATCCAGCAGAACGACATCTCGCGCATCCGCCGCCAGCAGGAGTTCATCGGCGCGCTCGTGCGCCAGGTGAAGTCGGCAGGCACCCTGACCCGTCCCGACAGGTCGTGAGGTTCCTCAACGCCGCGACCAGCGCGCTGCAGACCGACGACGAGTTCGCCGAGGTCACGCAAGATCGCGCAGGGTCGCGCTGCAGCTGCAGAACATCGGCCTCGACAAGGTCAAGTTCGTCACGCTGCCGACCGACTACTACCCGGCCGACGACCCCGAGTTCAGCGGCAAGGTCTTCTGGACCGACCAGGCCGACGAGATCTGGAAGCTGCTCGCCCAGGACAAGGAGCTCCCGGCCAAGCTGATCGGCGGCACGTCCGTCAGCGCCGAGGGCCCGCCCGGATCGTCGGAGACGCCGACCGCGGGCGAGAGCCCGACCGGCTCCGAGTCGCCGATCGGGACGCCCACCGAGACCCCGTCCGAGACCCCGTCCGAGACGGCCTCCGAGACACCCGCGCCGCCGACCCCGTCGGAGACGACGGCGCCGGAGGAGGAGCCGATCTTCGGAGTCTGCGCGCTAGACCATGCCGCACGACACCTCCGAGCCGCCCGAGCCCGAGTGGAAGCGGCGCCGTCGCCTGGCCGCGGCCTTCGGCGACGGCGTACCGGAGCAGACCAGCGACGACACCGACGCCCGGGAGGACACCTCGGGCAAGGGCGACGACTGGTACCGCGACCAGGTCCCGCCGCACCACGGCTGAGGGAGTCCCCTCCACACTCGCGGACTGTCCGCGCGACTGCGTCGGGACGACCGCAGCTTGATGCGGACTACCCCGGAACGCACGAACGGCCCGCCCCGGAGGGCGAGCCGTTCATGGTGCGTACGTCGGTCAGACGGCGCCGCCGCGCGTCTTGAGCAGGTCGCGGATCTCCTCGAGGAGGGCGACGTCGGCGGGGGTGCCGGCTTCCTCGGCCGGGAAGAACCGGTCCTTGGCCTTCGTGTAGGGCATGACGATGAAGAAGTAGACGACGGCGCCGATCACGAGGAACGCGACCAGGGCGTTGAGGAAGGCGCCGAAGCTGCCGACCCCGCCGGAGAAGAAGTCGTCGGTGCCCGGGATCAGTCCGGTGAGCCACTCGGTGAACGTGGTCACGACCGATGCGAACGCGAGGGCCATGATCAGACCGGTGGCGATCTCGATCAGGTTGCCCCTGAGGATGAAGTTCTTGAAACCACTCATGATGTCTCCCTCGTGACTGGCCCCGAGAGGCCGCGGATGCGACAGCACGCTAGCGCTTCCACGACACCGTCAGGAACTGTGACAGCGCTGCCTGCGCGATGGCGATCGCCTCGGTCGCGGACGCGCCGACCACCACGAGCGCCCCGCCGGCGCCGCCGGCCGGCCCGTCGGGCACGCCCGTCGGCGTCGCGAGGACCGTGACGTCGCGTGCCACGACGGCGGTCTCGCCGGTCCCCGGGTCGGTCGCCACGAGGTCGACCTCGTCGCCCGCGCGCAGCAGCGTCGCCATCCCGGCATCCGGCAGCCGGACCGGCAGCACCGTCTCGCCGGGCACCGCGTCGGCGAGCGCCGGACCGACGAGGCGTACGTCGGTGAGCACCTCGCCGCGACGCACCGGAGCCGCCAGCACGCGACCCGCCGCGGCGCCCGTCGCACCCGGTGGCGCGAGCTCGGCGGGGAAGTCGCGCGTCACGAGGTCGCCGTCCTCGAGCAGGGCTCCGGAGGGCAGGTCGCGGGCGGCGACCAGGACCGCGACGGTGTCGGGCGCCGGCGGCGCGACCGTGCGCAGCCCGGCCAGGACCGCGGCGGCCGCGAGCACCGCCGCGATCAGCCGACGTCGGCGCCGGAGCTGGTGGCGTACGGCACGGATCCGGCGGCGTGCCGGCGGGAGGCCCGGGAACATCCCCCGACGCTAGGCGGGACAGGCCCTGGCGTGCTGGGCCTCTCCACAGGGGTCGTCGGACGACGAGCTGGTCAGTCGGAGGACGAGCTCGACGAGGACTTCGTGGAGGTGCGGACGTCGACTCGAGGAGTCGGACGACGAGGACGACGAGCTCGAGGACGACGACGAGTCCGAGGACGAGGACGTGCTCGAGGAGGACGACGACGCGGCCGCCGGCTCCGAGGACGACGTCGTCGAGCGGCTGTCGTTGCGGTAGAAGCCCGAGCCCTTGAAGACCACGCCGACCGCGTTGAAGAGCTTGCGCAGCTTGCCGTCGCAGACCGGGCAGACGGTCAGCGCGTCGTCGCTGAAGCTCTGGAACTGCTCGAAGGAGTGGCCGCACTCGGTGCAGGCGTACTGGTAGGTGGGCATCGCGGGATCCTCGGGACGGTGCGGGTGACGACTGGCGACGGGCCGGCGCGACGCGCTGGCACTCGGGCCTCTCGACTGCCAATGGTACGGCACAATGGGGAGCGCGATGAGCGACCCTTCCCCCACCACCGTCCCCCCGGCCGCCGACCTGCCCCGCCCCAGCCGCGTGGCAGACCTTCCGGGGGTTGCCGCGCGCGGTGCGGTGGAGCGCCTGGACCGCCGTCGGGCTCGTGCTGGTGCTGCTCGTGCTCGCGGCCGCGGTCGTGGGCGTCGTACGCCGTCCGCTCCCGCAGACCGACGGCGAGGCGACCCTCCCGGGGCTGACCGCGTCGGTGGACGTGCTGCGCGACGACCACGACATCCCGCAGCTCTACGCCGACAACGACGACGACCTGATGCGCGCGCAGGGCTACGTCCACGCGCAGGAGCGATTCTTCGAGATGGACTTCCGGCGGCACGTGACGGCCGGCCGGCTCTCGGAGATCTTCGGGCCCGACACCCTCGAGACCGACAAGTTCATCCGCACGATGGACTGGCGCGGCGTCGCGGAGCAGGAGTGGGCCCTGCTGCAGCCGGCCACCCGCGAGGCGCTGACGGCGTACGCCGAGGGGGTCAACGCCTACCTCGACGAGCGCAGCGGCTCGGAGCTGGCGACGGAGTACGCCGTGCTCGGCCTGACCGGTCTCGACTACACGCCCGCGGAGTGGGAGCCGGTCGACTCGCTGGCCTGGCTCAAGGCGATGGCGTGGGACCTGCGCGGCAACATGGACGCGGAGGTCGACCGGGTGCAGCTGTCGGTCGACCACACGCCCGACGAGATCGCCTCGCTCTGGCCGGACTACCCCTACGACGAGCACCCGCCGATCGTCTCCGGCGGCGGCGTGGTCGACGGCGTCTTCGAGCAGAACGCGACGGCCAACGGCACCCGCAACCCCCGCCGGCCGGCGTACCCGCCCGGCGTCGTCGACGCGCTCGAGCGCGTGCAGGACACCGTCGCCGCGATGCCCGACATGCTCGGCTCGGGACGCGGCATCGGCAGCAACTCGTGGGTCGTCGACGGCGAGCACAGCGCGACCGGCATGCCGCTGCTGGCCAACGACCCGCACCTCGGCATCAGCCAGCCCGGCATCTGGATGCAGATGGGCCTGCACTGCCGCGAGATCACCCCCGAGTGCACCCTCGACACGAGCGGGCTTCACCTTCTCCGGCGTGCCCGGCGTGGTCATCGGCCACAACGCCGACATCGCCTGGGGCTTCACCAACCTCGGCCCCGACGTCACCGACCTCTTCCTCGAGCAGACCGAGGGCGACGACCGCTACGTCCGCGACGGCGAGACCGTCGCGATGGAGGTCCGCACCGAGACGATCAAGGTGCAGGGCGAGGACGACGTCGAGCTGCGCGTGCGCGAGACCGTCCACGGACCGCTGATCAGCGACGTGTCGTCGGAGTTCGCCACGGTCGGCGCCAACGCGCCGACCGACGAGCCCGGCGACCGCGGCAGCGGGTACGCCGTCGCGCTGGCGTGGACCGCGCTCGACCCGGCGCCCACCGCCGACGCGATCCTCGGGCTCAACCGCGCGTCGAACTGGGACGAGTTCCGCGATGCCGCCTCCGACTTCGCCGTGCCCGCGCAGAACCTCGTGTACGCCGACCGCGAGGGCCACATCGGCTACCAGTCGCCGGGACGGATCCCGATCCGCCGCTCGGGCAACGACGGCACGATGCCGGTCGAGGGCTGGATCAGCGCCAACGACTGGACGGGCGACTACATCCCCTTCGACGGCCTGCCCAGCGTGCTCGACCCGGAGGAGGGCTTCATCGCCACCGCCAACCAGGCGGTCATCGACGAGGACTACCCCTACCTCCTGACGAAGGACTGGGACTACGGCTACCGCTCGACCCGCATCCGCGAGGCGCTGGTCGCCGAGGGCGAGCTGTCGGTGCAGGAGATGTCGCGCCTGCAGCTCGACTCGACGAACCCGATGGCCGAGACGCTGGTGCCCTACCTGCTCGACATCGAGGACCTGCCCAACCGCTACTACCGCAACGCCCAGGACCTGCTGCGCGACTGGGACTTCACCTCACCGGCCGACAGCGCGCCGGCGGCGTACTTCAACGTCGTCTGGCGCAACCTGCTCGAGCTGACCTTCCACGACGACCTGCGCCAGCGGTCGTGGCCCGACGGCGGCGACCGGTGGTTCCTGGTCGTCGGCCGCCTGCTGCCCGAGCCCGCCGGACCGTGGTGGGACGACGTCGACCACCGAGGACGCGGTCGAGACCCGCGACGACATCCTGCGCCAGGCGATGATCGACGCGCGCGACGAGCTGACCCGCGCCCAGGCGCGCGACCCGCGCCGCTGGACCTGGGGCCACCTCCACCGGATGAACCTCCACAACGCGACCCTCGGCGAGTCGGGCGTCGGGCTGGTCGAGCGGCTCTTCAACCGCGACGGCTGGGAGGTCGGCGGCGGCCCGTCGATCGTCGACGCGACCTCGTGGAACGCCGCCGAGGGCTACGAGGTCACCGCTGCGCCGTCGATGCGGATGGTCGTCTCGCTCGCCGACTTCGACGACTCGCGCTGGATCAACCTCACCGGCGTCTCCGGCCACCCGGCGTCCTCGCACTACTCCGACCAGACCGAGCTCTACGTCGACGGCAAGACCCTGCCCTGGGCCTACAGCCGTGAGGCCGTCGAGGCGGCGACCGACGACCGGTTGGTGCTCACGCCGGCCGCTGACTGACCCCGGTCAGGGGGCTCCCTGACGGTCAGACCTGGCCGTCAGCGGCGGTACCGGACAGCCGGCGACCCCGACGAGCCAGCGACCCCGCCCGCCGTCAGCGCGAAGCCGACGCGTACGTCGTGGGGATCGCTGGGCACGGCGAGGCCGACCTCGTCGTCGTAGAGCACCACGGCGACCGGGGTCCCGGCGGTGATCCGGGGGAGGGCGCGGTCGTAGCACCCGCCGCCCTGCCCGAGCCGGGCGCCGTCGGCCGAGACGGCCGTGCCGGGCACGAGCACCACGTCGGCCTGCGCGATCGCGTCCTTGCCGAGCCGCGGCCCGGTCGGCTCGAGCAGCCCGCGCACCGCGGGCGCCAGGCCGGAGCGGTCCGGTGTAGACCGCCCAGTCCAGGTCGAGCCCCGCCACGACCACGGGCAGCAGCACGCGCTTGCCCGCGGCGACGAGCGCGTCGAGGAGCAGGCCGGTGCCGGGCTCGCTGCCGACGGAGACGTACGCCGTCACGGTGGCCGCGTCACGGACGGGCTGCCAGGCCAGCGCGACCTCCGCGACCGACGACGAGAAGCGGGCGGCGGCGTCGAGCGGGCGCCGCTTGCGGCCCGCCATCACCTGGTCGCGCAGTGCGCTCTTGGCGAACCGGCTGTCGGCCGACTGTGGCGTGGACACGTGAGCAGCCTACGATCGAAGCATGGCAAGCAAGGGCAACGCCCGTGGCCTCGAGCTCGCGCGCGAGAAGATGCGCCAGGCCGGGGTCGACGAGGTCGCGATCGACACGTTCGCGCACTACTACCGACTCCTCGAGCACGGCGAGACCGGCATGATCGCGGAGGACACGATCGAGCCGCTCGACATGGAGGCGCTGGCCGACGTCGAGGTCCCCGACGACGTCGCCGCCGAGGCGATCGGGAAGACCGCGGTGATCAAGCTCAACGGCGGCCTCGGCACGTCGATGGGCATGGAGCGCGCGAAGTCGCTGCTCTGCGTGCGCCGCGGGCTGAGCTTCCTCGACATCATCGCCCGGCAGGTGCTGCACCTGCGCAAGCAGTACGACGCCACGCTGCCGCTGATGTTCATGAACTCCTTCCGCACCTCGGCCGACACGATGGAGGCCCTCGCCCGCTACGAGGACCTCGCCGTCGACGGCCTGCCGCTGGAGTTCCTGCAGAACAAGGAGCCCAAGCTCCTCGCCGCGGACCTGATGCCGGCGGCGTACCCCAAGGCCCCCGACCTCGAGTGGTGCCCGCCCGGGCACGGCGACATCTACACCGCCCTGCGCGGCACCGGCCTGCTGGCGCAGCTCAAGGACGCCGGCTACCGCTACGTCTTCGTCTCCAACTCCGACAACCTCGGCGCCGTGCCGGACGCGCGCGTCGCGGGCTGGTTCGCCCAGAGCGGCGCGCCGTTCGCGATCGAGGCCGTGCGTCGTACGCCCTCGGACCGCAAGGGCGGCCACTTCGCGCGCCGCAAGAGCGACGGCCGCATCGTGCTGCGCGAGACGGCGCAGACGCCCGACGCCGACCGGGAGGCGCTGGCCGACCTCGACCGCCACAAGTACTGCTCGACCAACAACCTGTGGTTCGACATCGAGGCGATGGTCGACACCCTCGACGCCCGCGGCGGCATCCTCGGCCTCCCGCTGATCAAGAACGTGAAGCACCTCGACCCGGCCGACAGGTCCACCCCCGAGGTGATCCAGGTCGAGACCGCGATGGGGGCGGCGATCGAGGTGTTCGAGGGCGCCCGCACGATCGAGGTCGGCCGCGACCGGTTCGTGCCGGTGAAGACGACCGACGACCTGCTGGTGCTGCGCTCCGACGTCTACGACCTCGGCAAGGACTTCGTGCTCGACCAGACCGGCGACGACGTGCCCTACGTCTCGCTCGACGGCGACTTCTACAAGCTGGTCGGCGACTTCGACAAGCGCTTCCCCGAGGGTGCGCCGTCGCTGCGCGAGGCCGACTCGTTCAAGGTCGAGGGCGACTGGACCTTCGGTCGCGACGTGAAGGTGGTCGGCGACGTCGCGCTGGCGTCGACGTCCGCGCAGCGCGTCGAGGGCGGCACCGTCCTCGACGAGCAGGAGCAGCATGCCTGAGCCGCGCCCCGCCCTCCTGCCGGTGGAGGACTACGTCGAGCGCATCCTCGCCACGATCTCGCCGCTCCCGGCCTTCCCGCAGCCGCTGATGGAGGCGCTCGGCCTCGTCGCTGGCCGAGGACGTCGTGGCGCCGATCTCGCTGCCGAGCTTCGACAACTCCGCGATGGACGGCTACGCCGTGGTCGCCGACGACGTCGCCGGCGCCACCGAGGACTCGCCCGTCGTGCTGCCCGTCGTCGGTGAGATCGGGGCCGGCCAGTCGTCGATCCTCGCGATGTCGCCGGGCACCGCGGTCAAGATCATGACCGGCGCCCCGGTGCCGGCCGGCGCCACCACGGTCGTCCCCTACGAGTGGACCGACCGCGGCGTCGCCCAGGTGCGCATCGACCGTCCCGCCAAGCCGGGCCAGCACATCCGGCCGACCGGCGACGACATCGCCGAGGGCGACATGCTGCTCGAGGAGGGCACCGTCCTCGGCCCGCGCCACCTCGGCATGCTCGCCGCGGTGGGCCGCGCGACCGTACGCACCCGCCCGCGACCGCGCGTCGTGGTGATCTCCACCGGGTCCGAGCTCCGCGACCCCGGCACGCCGCTGGGCCACGACTCGATCTACGACGGCAACTCCTACCTCCTCGCCGCCGCCGCCCGCGCCGCCGGCGCGATCGCCTACCGCGTCGGCATCGTCCCCGACGAGTCGCACGCCTTCACCGAGGCGCTGAGCGACCAGCTGGTCCGCGCCGACATCGTCGTCACCAGCGGCGGCGTGAGCGAGGGCGACTTCGACGTCGTCAAGGAGTCGCTGTCCCAGCACGGCACGATGTGGTTCGGCGGCGTCGGCATGCAGCCCGGCAAGCCGCAGGGCTTCGGCACCGATCGGCGAGGACGACACCCCGGTCTTCACCCTGCCCGGCAACCCGGTCTCCTCCTACGTCTCCTTCGAGATGTTCGTGCTGCCCGCGATCCGCCGGATGATGGGCAAGCTGCCCTACGTCCGCCCCACCGCCCGCGCCCGCCTCACCCACGGCATCTCCTCGCCGGAGGGCAAGGTCCAGCTGGTGCGCGGGCTCGTCGACTCCGACCGCGGCGGCAGCTTCGTGTCCCCGGTGGGCGGCCACGGCTCGCACCTGATCGGCGACCTGGCCACCTCCAACTGCCTGATCGAGGTGCCGGCCGACGTCACCTCGATCGCCGCCGGCGAGATGGTCGCGATCCGCAAGCTCGACGAGGACTTCTGATGGACCGCCTCACGCACGTCGACGAGACCGGTGCCGCGCGCATGGTCGACGTCGGCGACAAGGCCGTCACCGCTCGTACGGCGTCCGCCACCGGCCGCGTCCTCGTCAGCCCTGCCGTGATCGACCTGCTCCGCGGGGAGGGCGTGCCGAAGGGCGACGCACTCGCGGTGGCGCGGATCGCCGGGATCATGGGCGCCAAGCAGACGCCCGCGCTGATCCCGCTCTGCCACCCGCTCGCGATCTCCGGCGTCACCGTCGACCTCACCGTGTCCGACGAGTCCGTCGACATCACCGCCACCGTCCGCACGACGGACCGCACCGGCGTCGAGATGGAGGCCCTGACCGCGGTCTCGGTCGCCGCGCTCACCGTCGTCGACATGGTCAAGGCCGTCGACAAGGCCGCGGTCATCACCGACATCCGGGTGGAGACCAAGAGCGGCGGGCGCTCCGGGGACTGGAAGCGATGAGCGTCTCCGAGCCGCCGTGGTCGTGGCGTCCAACCGCGCCGCGTCGGGGGTGTACGCCGACGAGACCGGGCCGCTGATCGTCGAGTGGCTGCGCGGCCAGGGCTTCGACTGCGACGAGCCGGCCGTCGTCCCCGACGGCGACCCGGTCCGCGAGGCCATCGCCGCCGCCGTCGCGGATCGCGCCCGCGTCGTGCTCACCACCGGCGGCACCGGCCTCACGCCGACCGACCGGACCCCCGAGGCCACGGCCCCGCTGCTCGACCGCGAGGTGCCCGGCATCGCCGAGGCGATCCGCGCCGCCGGCGTCGCGAAGGGCGTCCCGACCGCGATGCTCTCGCGGGGGATCGCCGGCATCGCCGGCGACTGCCTCGTCATCAACCTCCCGGGTTCTCGCGGCGGCGTGAAGGACGGCCTCGGTGTCCTCGAGCCCGTGCTCCGGCACGCCGTCGAGCAGGTCGTCGGGAGCGACCACTGAGCACGATGGGCGGCTCGGCGCCGGGCTGGCCCGCGCGACTCGAGTCGCACGGCGTGGTGGTCCGGTCGCTGCGGAGGTCGGACGCCGACGAGTGGCAGGCGGTGCGCGCGCGCAACCACGACTGGCTCCGCCCGTGGGACGCGACCGTCCCGCCCGGCGCCAGCCCGCGCCCGTCGTCGTACAAGATGGTCGTGCGCTCCCTGCTCCACCAGGCCAAGCAGGGACAGTGCCTGCCGTTCGTCGTCGAGGTCGGCGGCCGCTTCGTCGGGCAGGTGACCGTGAGCAACGTGTCGCGCGGCTCGGCCCAGTGGGCCTCCATCGGCTACTGGCTGTCGATGGACGTCGCCGGTCGCGGTGTCGCGCCGCGCGCCGTCGCGATGGTGATCGACCACTGCTTCGGCCCGGTGGGCCTGCACCGGATCGAGATCTGCGTCCGCCCGGAGAACACCAACTCGCTGCGCGTCGTCGAGAAGCTCGGCCTCGAGCAGGTCGGCTACGCGCCGCGCTTCCTCCACATCGACGGCGCCTGGCGCGACCACCGGGTCTTCGCGGTCACCGTCGAGGAGTGCCCCGAGGGGATCGCCGCGCGTCTGGAAACACACCAGTCACACCAGTAGTTCTGCGACACACCACTTGACATCCGCCCCGCTCGCGTCCGGCGCTCCTACGCTGCGACCGTGGACCTGAGCGCTCTCATCTTCGTCGCCCTTGCCGTGGCGTGGGCCGTCTACCTGATCCCCAAGGCCCTCAAGCACCACGACGAGGTGGTCCGCAGCCGGTCGGTCGAGAAGTTCTCGCACACGATGCGCATCCTCGCGCGGCGCGAGCCGGTCGACCGCCGCAACGCCCGCCTGGTCGTCGCGCCGATCCGCGCCCGCCTCCGGCCGCCGGTCGAGACCAAGGCGCACGCGCCGGTCGAGCCCGTCGCCACCGTCACCGCACCGAGGTGCGCCGCGAGGTCACGACGTCGGTCGTGCACGTCGTACGCCGCCCGCGACCGAGCGCGCCTCCGCCCGCCGCGCCGCCAAGCGCCGCCGCAACGTGCTCGCGCTCATCGGCCTCGCCAACGCCGTCGTCATCGGGCTGGCGGCCGCTGCCGTCATCGCCTGGCCGTGGGTCGCGATCCCGGCCGGCGTCCTCCTCGCCTGGCTGGTCGCCTGCCGCGTCTCGGTCCGCGCCGAGCGTCGCCAGCGCGACGCCCGCGCCGCCATCGAGATCGGCTTCCCGCCGCTGGTCGACGACGACCGCGACGACGACCTCGACCTGACCGGCGAGATGCCCGTGACGCCGCCGCAGCCCCGCAGCCCGGCCGCACCGGTCGCGCCCAGCGAGGACGCGCCCGTCGAGGCCCCCGCCGTCGTCGCCGCCCGACGTGCCCCGTCCCGGGTGGCTGGGACATGGTCCCCACGACGCTCCCGACCTACGTCAGCAAGCCCGCCGCCCAGCGTCGTACGGTCTCGACGATCGACCTCGACTCCACGGGCGTCTGGTCGAGCGGCCGCAGCGACGTGGACTCCGCCCTCGCCCGCTCCGCCGAGAAGTCCGCCAAGACCGCTCGCGACGCCGACGACGACCGCCGCGCCAGCGGCGCCTGAGGCCTCGTCCAGGCCGATTGGGCCAGCCCCGATCTGCTCGTGTATCTTGGCGTCGCGCCGTGAGGCGCATGGGGGTGTGGCGCAGCTGGTAGCGCGTCTCGTTCGCATCGAGAAGGCCAGGGGTTCGAGTCCCCTCACCTCCACCAGAGGCAAGAACCCGCAGGTCGCCTCGACCTGCGGGTTCTTCCGTCTCGTCGGCCGTCTCCGCGCCCGGCCCGAGACGGGGACAGCCCGGGGTCGTCGCTTGTAGTCTCTGGTCAGGCCTCGTCGCTCGAGACACGGCCTGCTGATCACGACCAGAAAGACGCGGACTGCCCGTGGACATCCATTCCTTCCCTGGCGATCGTTCGCCCGGCATCGTGGCCCCGTTCAGGTACGACGTGGTGAACGACCGGTGGCACTGGTCGGACGCCCTCTACGAGCTCCACGGCTACGTGCCGCGCGAGATCCCTCCCACGACCAGCGCGCTGATGCACCACAAGCACCCCGACGACAGGGAGCGAGCCGCAGGCGTCTTCGCTGCCGTGGTCCGCGAGGGTGGGACCTACAGCTGCTACCACCGCATCGTGCGTCGCAACAAGAAGGTGCTCTCCGTGGTGAGCGTGGGGACGTCGCGCCTCGACCCGGATGGTCGGACGGTCGAGATCCAGGGCTACTACATCGACCTGACGCAGGCGCGGCGCGACGAGACCCAGGCCGACGTGGAGGTCGCCCTCACCAGGAAGGCCGCGGCCGGCCCGGTCATCGAGCAGGCCAAGGGCATGCTCATGTTGGCCGAGGGCTGCACGGCCGACGAGGCGTTCGAGCGGCTGCGGCTGTGCTCGCAGCTCGCGAACCGCAAGGTCGCCGACATCGCCCAGATGCTGGTCGAGTCCCCCGGCAGGAGCGCCGCCGGCGGGACGTCCGGGATCCTGGAGTGGCTCGCCCGAGCAGGCGAGGACGCCGCCACCGGTCCCGTGTCCGTCTGACACCGGGTCCTCGACATCACCGGCGGCTCACGCGGTGATCAGGTCCGGGTTCTGCAGCCGTTCCCGCAGGCTGTGCAGCGCGGTCCTGATCCGCGTCTTGGTCGTGCCCACGGGAGCCTGCATCAGCTGCGCCACCGTGGTGTAGGTGTGCCCGTCCAGGTAGGCCAGCTCCAGGGCCCGCCGCTGCGGTGCGGGGAGGAGGGCCAACGCCTCGCGCACCATCGACGCGTCGAGGTGCGCCGCGGCCAGGTCGGCCGTCGAGCCGTGGGAGGTGACGCTGTCCTGGTCCCGGTGCCACGTGGTGTCCCGGCGCTGCACCGAGCTGAGCGACCGGACCCTGTCCACGGCCCGGTGGTGGGCCATCGCGAGCATCCAGCCCTGGGCCGATCCGCGGAGGGGATCGAACGCGGCAGCCTTGCGCCAGATCTCGACGAACACCTCCTGGGTGACCTCCTCGGCATGGTGGTGGTCGCGCACCACGCGCAGGACCAGCCCGTGCACCCGGCTGGACATGAGGTCGTACAGCTCGGCGAACGCTTCCTGGTCCCCCGCTGCTGCGAGTCGCAGGCGGAGCGCGACGGGGTCCTCGGTGCGGTGTCGAGCAGGGCTGGCACCGGAGGTGGCAGGGGTCATGGTGTTGCTCCGTCGAGTGGTGACTCGCCGTCAAGGCCCCATTGCTTGGGTGCCTGTCGTGCGAGCGTAGCGGTACCGGTACCGAGCTCTCGGGGTTTCACGCGCATTGCCACCCCTTCGGGTGCTCGTGCCGCTCTGCGTCAGGGAGCAGTCGACATCCCGTCCGGGCACACCGGTTCACCCAGCCGACGTACCGTGGTTGCTGTGACTCGGGCGATGGTGGCTGTGCTGGTGGGACTGCTGATCCTGGCGGGTGGGCTCGTCCTGCGGAGCTCGGCAGCGGCCGCGACCCAGACGGTCGCCGAGGTGCTCGCGTTCGGGGGAGCGGTCATCGCGGTGATCGGCACGTGGCAGCTCGTGACGCGCTTCATGGAGTCGCGCGACCAGTAGCTGAGCGGTCGACGCGTCCACTTCGATCAGCCGCCCGGGGCGCGACCGGCTCCGGTGCCGACGGGTGCTCATGCCGAGTGAGGGTGGGGCACCGCTAGCGTCTGGGGCGTGACGGACTACCAGCGGATCTTCGTGGTGGGCGCCCAGGCGGGGGCCGACGAGGTGGCACGGCTGCGGTCGTCGCTGGGGTCCGACGTCGTCGTCCTCACGGCCCCGACCGCCGAGGCGAAGCGTGTCGTCACGGGCCTCGGCGCCGAGCCGGTGCCCGACGCGCTGCTCGCGCCGGTGCGGTTCCCCGACGTCGACCGCGGGCACCGTCTCGACGAGCTGGTCCGCCGGCACGCCGTGCAGGACCGCTTCCGCGACGTCGTGGTGGTGACCGACGCGGCCACGGTGACGCTGCTCCTGCGCACGCTCGCGCCCGACCAGCTCCCGATGGCCGGCGCAGTGACGGAGGTCGGCCTGCCGCGCGGCTCGCGTCCGGTGCCCCTCGTGCAGGCGGCGCTCGGTGGCGGCGTGCTCGCCCTCGTGGCGGTGCTGGCCGCCGACGTGGTCCCGTTCTGGGTGCTCCCGCTCCTCGTGCTGGTCGCGGGCCTCGCGCTGCTGCTCGTGCCACGCCGCCGCCACCTCGGTGAGGCGCTCCTCATCTCGGTCGCCGTGGCGATGGCGGTGTCGCTGCTGTCGGTCGCCGGTTCGACACGGTTCCCCGGGAGCTGGTGAAGGATCAGCGACCGGGTGCGTCCAGCGCCGGCGTACGACGCAGCACCGCGACCATCGCGCACACCGTGAGGAGCAGCGTCGAGGCGAGGAGCACCACGCCACCCCAGCCGCGGTGGCTCCACGCGGCGCTGCCGAGGTTGCCGAACACCGAGGAGCCGACGTAGTAGGCGAAGAGGTAGAACGCCGCCGCCTGACCGGTGCTGACACCGGCGAGGTGTGCCCGCGCGGTGACCCACCCGCTCGCGAGGCCGTGGATGCAGAAGAAGCCCACGGTCAGCGCCGCGATGCCCACGACCACGAGCGGCAGCGAACCGTCCAGGGTGAGCAGCACCCCGCCGAGCGCGACCGCGCAGCCGACGGGGATGGTCGCCCTCCGGCCGATGCGGTCGGCGACGCGGCCGGACGACCGTCGAGCTGACCGAGCCCAGTGCGTACACCAGGTAGACGAGGCTGATGGTCCCCACCGAGAGGCCGTACGGCGCTGCGCTGAGCCGGAAGCCGAGGGCGTTCAGCACGGCGACGAGGGCGCCGACCGCGCAGGAGCCGAGGACGTAGAGGGCGACCAGCCCGCGGTCGCCGACGGCCGCCCGGGCATCGCGGAGGACGCCGCCGGCGCCGCGAGCGCGTGGCACGAAGCCGCGCGAGGCCGGCAGCAGCCACGCCACCAGCGAGGCGGCGACGAGCGCGACGCCGGCGGCTGCGGCGAGGCCCCAGCGCCAGCTCGTCGCGTCGGCGATCGGCGCGGTCACCAGCCGGCCGGCCATCCCGCCGAGCGCCGTGCCGCCGATGTAGAGGCCGAACGCGCGTCCCTGGACCGACGGGTGCAGCTCCTCGCGGAGGTACGCCGTCGCGACGGCCGGCAGTCCGGCGAGGGTCACCCCCTGCAGCACCCGCAGCCCCAGCAGCACGTGCCACGAGGGAGCGGCGGCGGTCGCGAGGGCGACGGCCGCGGCCGACCACAGGGCGAGGTGGATCAGCCGGGTGCGACCGACCACCTCCGACAGCGGGCCGGCGACGAGCAGGGTGACGGCCAGGGCGGCGGTGGTCAGGGACAGGGCGAGGGTGGCGTGCGTCGCCGAGACGTCGTACGTCGCGCCGAGCTCGGGCAGCAGCGCCTGGATGTCGTAGAGCAGGACGAAGGTCGACATCCCCGCGGCGAACATCGCGACCATCACGCGCCGGTAGCCGTCGGTGCCCGCGCGGTAGGGCGCGGGGTCGGAGATGGCGGCGGCCCGGAGGGACGGCAGCTGCAGCGTGGTCACCGGTCGATGGTCCGCCTCCGCGGCCACATGCGTCCAATGTCACTGCTCGGCAACGCTCCATACGCTCGCGTATGATCGGCGACCGTGCTGCTGCGCGACCTCGACTGGCTGGTGAGCCCTCGCCGAGCTCGGCCACGTCACGGACGCGGCGGCTGCACTGGACACCAGCCAGCCCACGCTCTCGCGGGCCCTCGCTCGGCTCGAGGACGAGCTCGGGCGTGCGGATCTTCGAGCGCGTCCCGACCGGGGTGGTGCTCACGCCCGACGGCGAGGTGGTGGTCGAGGCGGCTCGAGAGCTCGTGGGCCGCCACGACCTGCTGCGCGCGACGCTGGCCAACCGGCTCGACCCCGAGACCGGCCTGGTGCGGCTGGCGTTCCTCGACTCGATGGCCACCACGCTGGTGCCGCGGCTGCTGCGGGCCTTCCACGCGCACGCGCCGGGCGTCAAGGTGGTGCTGAGCCAGGAGCCGGCCCACGAGATCCGCCGCGACCTCGACCGGGGAGCGGTCGAGCTCGGGCTGACGATGGAGCACGCGCCCGGCCACGCCTGGTTCCCGGTCCAGCGCGAGCGGCTCGTCGTCATCGTGCCGCCGACCCACCGGCTCCGCGGGCGCAAGCGGGTCGACCTCGCGGAGCTGGCGGACGACGAGCTGGTCACCACCCCGCGCGGGCTTCGGCCACAGCGCACTCGTGCAGGGACTGCTGGCCGAGGCCGGCGTCGGCCCGCGGACGTCCTTCGAGAGCGCCGACCTGGCGACGATCGAGGGGCTGGTGTCGGCCGGCCTCGGTGTCGCGGTCGTGCCGGAGGCGTTCGCCGGGCTGTCCGGGTCGGTCGGCCTGGCCCTCTCGTCGCCCGGCGCGACCCGGACGATCGGGCTGACCTGGCGCACGGACCGACCGCTCGCGCCGCCGGCCCGGCGGTTCCTCGACCTCGCGCGCGGCGGCACCTGGCAGGACTGACGCGCAGGACCGCTCCGGACGGCGACGACCCCGCCCGGGCTGGATCGGGCGGGGTCGTCGGTGTTCGTGGCGCCGGGCGGACCGGCGGGCGCTCAGCCCTTGCGCGGGCCGAAGAGGCGGAGGCCCGAGCTGCGGGGCTGGGGGATCGCCGGGGCGGGCCACCACGCGACCTCCGCGTAGCCGCCGCGGTTGAAGCCCTCGCGGTAGACGAAGTGGTCACCGCACGAGCAGACCCAGCGCTCGCCCACCTCGTGGCCGTCGCTCGGTGGGGGCCCCGTCGGTCTTCAGACAGACGTGGATGAACGTGGATTCCATGGCGCACCCTCCCTGGCGACAAGCCCCGCGCTGAGCGGGTGCCTCCATCGTCCGTCGCTCCCGCCGACGCCACCACGGCGTTGGAGGAACTGCGGGACTTCTTGATCGATTCTCGGACGTTTCAGCCGGTTTCGGTAGCCCGGTCTGGCCCACCCGGTCCGCGGCCCGGTCGGCCTCAGATCCAGCGCTGGAACCAGATCCGGGCGTCCCACTCGGACTTGGTGAGGAGCACGTCGGTCCAGATCGGCCAGAACCAGGCGAAGCCGACCAGGGCCAGCACGGTGTAGCTGCCGGCGACGACGACCCCGAACGTACGCCGTGGGGTCGGCACGTCGGACGTGCCGATCAGGTGGCCCATCGCGAGCGCCACCGACAGCACCAGGAAGGGCAGGCTGGTGATCGCGTAGAAGAAGAAGATCGGCCGGTCGTCGTAGAGGAACCACGGCAGCCAGGTGCTGGCCAGCCCGAGCACGGCGACGCCGTGGCGCCAGTCGCGTGCGCCGATCCACAGCAGCAGCGAGGCGACCATCGCCAGGCAGCCGCCCCACCAGATCACCGGGTTGCCGAGGAGCAGGATCTGCCGGATGCACGTCGAGCCGCTGGGCGCGTCGCAGCCCTGGGCGCCCGGCTGGATGTCGGTCTGCGCGTCCACCCCGACCGGCCGGCCCATGACCAGCCAGGTCGACGGCTTGCTGGCGTAGATGTGGGTCGAGTCGTTGAGGAAGTGGCTGTGGAACGTGTAGACGTCCTGGTGGTACGACCACAGCGAGCGCAGCGACTGGGTGACCTCGCCGAACCCGTCGGCGTCCGGCTCGCGCGCGGTCGGCCACGCGTCGCCGCCGCCGTACGTCGTGTACTGGCGTGTTGCTGATAGGCCACTCTCGTAGGCGTCGGCGTGCATCAGCCAGCCGGTCCAGGTCGCGAGGTAGGTGACCAGGCCGACGCCGACGAGCGCGAGGAACGCCGGGACGCCGTCGAGGACGATCGAGCGGAGCAGCGGTCGACGCTGGCCGAAGGCCCGCCGGGCGCCGGCGCTCCACAGCCACGCGAGCAGGCCGAAGACCGCCAGCGAGTAGACCGCCGACCACTTGGTGCCGCACGCCAGCCCGAAGGCGACGCCGCCGAGGAGCAGCCAGGGCCGCCACAGGCCGAGGGCGGGTACGCACGTCCCGCCGCGAGCCGGTCGCGCAGCCACTGCCGGTCGGCGACCACGCAGTGCACGCCGCAGAGGGTGAAGAACGCGAGGAAGATGTCGAGCAGGGCCAGCCGCGACAGCACGAGCTGGAGGCCGTCGATCGAGAGCAGCAGCCCGGCGACCAGGCCGAGCACCGTCGAGCCGGTGACGCGCCGCACGAAGCGGCACATGAGCAGCACCATCAGCGCGCCGATGACGGCCGAGGCCATCCGCCAGCCCGACGGGTCCATCCCGAAGACCTTGATCCCGGCAGCGATCAGCCACTTGCCGACCTCCGGGTGGACGATCATCGAGGGGGTGTCCTGCCACAGGCCGGTGAGGTTGCCGTTGAGGATCGTCTTGTCGGCGTCCTCGACGTAGGCGCGGACGTAGCCGTTGTTGAGCAGCGACCAGGCGTCCTTGGCGTAGTAGGTCTCGTCGAAGGAGAAGGCGTGCGGCGTGCCGAGGTTCCAGCGCCGCAGGAAGAACGCGAGGCTCGCCAGGCAGATGGCGCCGACCCATCCCGGGAGCTTGTCCTCGGACCTCCAGCGCGGGCGGTTGCGCTCCGCGGCAGTGGGGGTCACGCCGGAACTCTAACCAGCACGTGGACGCAGATCCCTTGACGTGGCGGCGGTCACATCTAGACTCGTGACACGGTTCAGAAATGCGAACCGTGTTCGACCTGTTGTCCGACCGAGAGGCCGCCATGCCCCGCCCGACCGGTCCCCGAGTCCGTCCCGCGTCCGTCGCCGCCTGCGTACGACGCTCGCGCTGGTGCTCCTCGCCGCGACCCTGACGGCCGGAGCCGTCGGAGCGCTCGGAGTCGTCGCCACGACGTCGACCGCGGCCGAGGCGCCGCGGACCTGGGTGGTCGACGCGGTCGACGACACCGCCGGCAACCGCTGGGACGCGGTCGACACCGGCACCTCGGTCGTCACGATCAGGGTCGGCGACACCGTCGAGTGGCAGTTCGACCGCGCCACCCAGGGCCACGACCTGGTCTCGCTCGCGCCGTCGCAGCCGTGGGAGACGGTCTGGCCGACGGCGCTGCAGGAGTACCGCGACGCCGGCGGTCCGTCGGTGACCTACACCTTCGACCAGCCGGGCACCTACCGCTACGAGTGCTCCCTGCACGGGCCGCTGATGTCGGGGACGATCGTGGTCGTCCCGGCCGACGGCACCAACCAGCCGCCCACCGCCGACCCCGTCGTCGAGCCGCTGACCGGCCCGGCGCCGCTCGTCGTGCACGCCACGGCCAACGCGTCCGACCCCGACGGCGACGTGGTCTCCGTCGCGTGGGAGCTCGGGGCCGGCGGGGCGCCGGCCTACACCGACCACGCGATGGTCGAGTACACGACGCCCGGGACGTACGTCGTCCGCCTCCGCGTCAGCGACGGACGGGGTGGCCTCCACGTCGAGGAGTTCCCGGTGACCGTCACCGGCACCGGCCCGCCCGACACCGATCCGCCGACCGGCGGGGCGCTCCCGGCGATCGACGCCCTCGCCGCGCCGGCGCAGGGCACGGCGCCGCTCGCGGTGGCGTTCTCGACGCAGGTCACCACCCGCGGTGAGGTCCACCCCTACTCCGTCGGCCTCGACGACTACCCGTCGCATCGCGGGCGAGGCCGTGCTCGTCCGCAGCCGGGGCCGCACCCACACCACCCTCAGCGTCACCGGGACGAAGCCGTCCGCCCGGCACGGGTCCGTCCACGTGCACGAGCAGGCGTGCGACGACGAGCTCGGCGGTGCGCACTTCCGCTTCGACACCACCCAGCCCTTCGCCGAGCCCAACGAGATCTGGCCGCTCTTCACCTCCGACGCCACCGGTGCGAGCGGGCTCGTCGAGGTCACCAAGGCGGTCCGCGCCGGCCCGAAGGCGGTGTCGCTCGTGGTGCACGACCCCGACAACGCCGCCCGTCGGATCGGCTGCGCCGACCTCGTGCCGGGCACCGCCGACCTCACCTACTCCTGGGCCTTCGGCGACGGCACGACGGCGACCGGCGCCGACCCCGACCACACCTACGCCGCGCCCGGCACCTACACCGCGACGGTCACCGTCGCCCACGCGTCGGGCGAGCACGCCGGTCACGTGACGGTCAGCGACACCGTGACGGTGGTCGTGGGGGGAGCCGCCGCCCCGACGCCGACCCCGACACCCGACGCCGACGCCCGTCCCGGTCGTCGACGGGACCCCGCCCCGGATCTCCCGGGTCGGACCGGTCCGCACCGTCCGCACCGCCCGACCGGTCGTCACCGCCCGCGTCCGGGACGCCGGATCGACCGTGCGGAAGAAGGCGATCGTGCTCCGCGTCGACGGCCGCCGCGCCACGAAGGTGAGGTACGACCGGACGCGCGGGATCGTGCGGTGGCGGCCCGCGAAGGCGCTGGCGCCGGGGCGCCACGTCGTACGACTGGTGGCCACCGACGCCGCCGGCAACCGCGCATCGCGGAGGTGGCGCTTCCGGGTCGGTGCTGGTCGAGTAGCACGCGAGCGCCAGCGAGCGGCGTATCGAGACCTCCTGACATGATCTGACGCATGGCTGGCGTCCTCGTCCTCGCGGGCACCCCGATCGGTCAGGCCGGCGACGCACCTCCGAGGCTCGCGGCGGAGCTGTCCGGCGCCGACGTGGTCGCCGCCGAGGACACCCGCCGGCTCAAGCGGCTCTGCGCCGACCTCGGCATCACGCTGTCCGGCCGGGTCGTCTCCTACTTCGAGGGCAACGAGCAGGCCCGCACGCCGGTGCTGCTGGAGGCGCTGCTCGCCGGCGACCGCGTGGTCCTCGTGACCGACGCCGGGATGCCGAGCGTGTCCGACCCGGGCTACCGGCTCGTCGCCGCGGCGGTCGAGCACGACGTACGGGTCACCGCCGTCCCCGGACCCAGCGCGGTCCTGACCGCGCTGGCCGTCAGCGGGCTGCCGGTCGACCGGTTCTGCTTCGAGGGCTTCCTGCCCCGCAAGGCCGGCGAGCGCGGCCGCCGGCTCGCGGCGCTGGCGACCGAGGAGCGGACGATGGTGTTCTTCGAGGCGCCGCACCGCACCGAGGCCGCCCTCGCCGCGATGGCCGAGGCGCTCGGCGACGACCGTCCTGCCGCCGTCTGCCGTGAGCTGACCAAGACCTACGAGGAGGTGCGCCGCGGTCCGCTGGCCGAGCTCGTCGCGTGGGCTGCGGACGGCGTACGCGGTGAGGTGACGATCGTGGTCGAGGGCTCGAGCGGCGCTCCCGCGGTCGACACCGACCCCGGCTCGCTGCGGGCCGCGGTCGCGGCGCTGGAGGAGTCGGGCTCGACCCGCAAGGAGGCGATCGCCGAGGTCGCGAAGCGGGCCGGCCTGCCCAAGCGGGAGGTGTACGACGTTGTCCACCGCTGAGACCGGGGAGGGGCCGACCCGGTCCCGCGCGGCGACCGAGGAGAAGTCCGGCGCCCGCCGCGACCGCGAGCGACCGCCCGCGCCGGAGCCGCTGCCCCACCCGGTCGTGGACAACCACTGCCACCTCGACATCGCCGACGGCGACTGGACCGCCACCACGGACGCCATCGCGGCCGCAGCGGCCGTCGGGGTGCCGCGCATCGTGCAGATCGGCTGCGACCTCGAGGGCGCCAGGTGGGCCGTGGCCGCGGCCGCCGAGCACGACGCGCTCGTCGCCGGGGTCGCGCTGCACCCCAACGAGGCGCCGCGGCTGGCGGCGGCCGGCGAGCTCGAGTCGGCGCTCGAGGAGATCGAGCGGCTCGCCGCGGCGCACGACAAGGTGCGCGCGGTCGGCGAGACCGGCCTCGACAGGTTCCGGCATGCACAGAGTGGGACCGGGGAGGACGGCTGGGCGGCGCAGGAGGAGAGCTTCCGCCGCCACATCGACCTCGCCAAGCGGCTCGACAAGACGCTGGTCATCCACGACCGCGACGCCCACGACGACGTGCTGCGGATCGTCGACGAGGAGGGTGCGCCGGAGCGCTGGGTGATGCACTGCTTCTCCGGCGACGCCGACTTCGCGCGCCGCTGCCTCGACCGCGGCGCGCACCTCAGCTTCGCCGGGACCGTCACCTTCAAGAACGCCCAGCCCCTGCGGGACGCCCTCGCGATCACGCCGCTCGACCGCATCCTGGTGGAGACCGACGCGCCCTACCTGACCCCCACTCCCTTCCGCGGCCGACCCAACGCCTCCTACCTCGTCCCGCTCACCGTGCGGGCGATGGCGGAGGTGCTCGACGCCGACCTCGAGGAGCTCTGCCGGGCGATCGACGCCACCACCGATGCCGCCTTCGGAGGGGCTTGGTAGCGGGTCTGCAGCCGCTCCGCGTGACCCGGATCTCGCCCGAATTTCGCCGTTCGAGTTTGCGCCACCGCCCATCGTCGTTATCGTCTTGTGATTGTCAGCCGGGATCGGGAGTGATTTCCGGCAGCACGAGGAGCGGTTCGGGCCGGTCCTGCGAGACCCCCGCTCGCACGTCGTACGGCTCCTTCCACCGTCCACGTGGAAGGGTGCCCAGCGCAGGCTGGTGGGGGGTGCTGCCGCCCGAGGCCCGGGGAGTACGACGTTCGGAGAATCGTGCGCTCTCGTCTCGCGCAGCTCAGCAGGTCCAGGACGGTGCTGGCGACCCTCGTCGCCGTCGTCGTGGCAGCCGTCGGAGGTACGACGGTCGGCTACGCCGCACTCAGCAAGGACGTGACCCTCACCCTCGACGGCCAGACCCGCCAGGTCAGCGCCATCGGCGACACCGTCGGCGACGTGCTCGCCGCCGAGGGCATCGACGTCACGGACAAGGACCTGGTCGCCCCCGCGGTCGACGAGACGGTCACCGACGGCTCGGCCATCGCCGTGCAGTTCGGCCGCCCGCTCGAGCTGTCGGTCGACGGCGACGCCACGACGTACTGGGTCAACTCCACCGACGTCGCCAGCGCGCTGAGCGAGATCGGCCGCCGCTTCGACGGCGCCGACCTGTCGACCAGCCGCAGCTCCTCGATCGGCCGCAAGGGCCTGAGCCTCGCAGGTCGTCACCCCCAAGGTCGTCCGCATCAAGATCGGCGCCAAGGACCTGCGGAAGAAGAAGGTGGCGGCACTGACCGTCGCCGACGTGCTCGACGTCGATGGGCTTCGACGTCGACAAGCACGACAAGGTCACCCCGTCGCTGACCACCGAGATCGCCGACGGCGACAAGGTCGTCGTCAAGGACATCCGCATCGCGACGAAGAAGGTCGCGCGCGAGGTCGTCGACGCCGGCGTGATCGAGCGCGAGGACCCCACCATGCTCGAGGGTGAGGAGGAGGTCGTGCGCGCCGGCTCCGACGGCGTCCGCAACGTGACCTACCGCCTCCGCTTCGTCAACGGCGAGATGGTCGCCCGCAAGGTCGTCGACGCCAAGGTCCGCGTGAAGGCCGTGCCGACGATCGTCCGCGTCGGCACCAAGGAGGTCGTCACCTCCAACTTCGCCGGCGGCAGCACCGTCTGGGACTCCCTGGCGCAGTGCGAGTCCGGCGGCAACTGGGCCATCAACACCGGCAACGGCTACTACGGCGGCCTCCAGTTCAACGTCGGCACCTGGCGTGCCTACGGCGGCACCGGCTACCCGCACCAGGCCTCCCGCGAGACCCAGATCGCGGTCGCCACGCGGCTCCGCGACGCCACCGGCGGCTACGGCTCGTGGCCCGGCTGCGCGGCCAAGCTCGGCCTGCCCCGCTGACCGACTAGGGTTTCCGCATGACCACCACCCCGGCCGGCCCGAGGCTCCTCGGGCCGGCCGAGGTGCGTGCGCTCGCCGCCGAGCTCGACCTGCGACCGACGAAGCAGCGCGGGCAGAACTTCGTCATCGACGCCAACACCGTGCGCCGCATCGTGCGCGAGTCCGGCATCACCGACCAGGACGTCGTCGTCGAGGTCGGCCCCGGCCTCGGCTCGCTGACGCTGGCCCTGCTCGAGGTCGCGAAGCGCGTCATCGCGATCGAGCTCGACCCGCTCCTCGCCGAGCGGCTGCCGGCCACGATCACGGCGTACGCCCCGGGCCAGGTCGACGCCTTCGAGGTCGTGCTGGCCGACGCGATGCGCGTCGAGGAGGTGCCCGGCCCGCCGCCGACCGCGCTGGTCGCCAACCTCCCCTACAACGTGTCCGTGCCGGTGCTGATCCACCTGCTCACGCTGCTGCCGTCGCTCGAGCGCGGGCTCGTGATGGTGCAGGCCGAGGTCGCCGACCGGCTGGCCGCCGGCCCCGGCTCGAAGACCTACGGCGTGCCCAGCGTGAAGGCCGCCTGGTTCGCGGACGTACGCCGTGCCGGCGCGATCGGCCGCAACGTCTTCTGGCCCGCCCCCAACGTCGACTCCGGGCTGGTCGCCTGGACCCGGCGCGACCACCCGGTGCCGACGACCGCGACGCGGCAGGAGGTGTTCGCCGTCGTCGACGCGGCCTTCGCCCAGCGGCGCAAGCAGGTGCGCGCCGCGCTGCGCACGCTGGCCGGCTCGGCCGAGGTCGCGACCGCCGCGCTGGAGTCGGCGGGAGTCGACCCGACCGCGCGCGGCGAGGTGCTCACGGTGGAGGACTTCGCCCGCATCGCCGAAGGGCTCGCCGCGCGCGAGGTCGATCGTCAGTGAGCCGATCACGGTCCGCGCCGCCGCCAAGATCAACCTCCACCTCGGCGTCGGCCGGGTCCGCGACGACGGCTTCCACCCGCTCGACACCGTCTACCAGGCGATCGGGATCCACGACGACCTGTCGCTGGCGGACGCCGCCGACCTCACCCTGGCGACCCACGTCGGCGACCACATCGACCCCGACGACGTACCCGACGGGCCCGACAACATCGTGCTGCGAGCAGCCCGGCTGCTGGCCGAGCGGGCCGGTCGGACCGCGACGGGTGCGTTCGAGGTGCGCAAGGACATCCCGGTCGCGGGCGGCATGGCCGGCGGCTCGGCCGACGCCGCGGCCGCCCTGGTCGCGTGCGACCGCCTCTGGGGGCTCGACACCTCCGACGACGACCTGCTGGCGCTGGCCGCCGAGCTCGGCAGCGACATCCCGTTCTCCCTCGTGGGCGGTACGGCGCGGGGCGTGGGCCGCGGCGAGCTCGTGACCCCGGTCGACGACCGCGGCGCGTGGTGGTGGGTCGCCGTCCCGGCGTCCGTCGGGCTGTCGACGCCGGCCGTCTACCGCCACTTCGACGCGCTCCGCCCCGACGCCCCGGAGGTCCCGGCCCCGGCCGAGGCGCTGCTGGCGGCGCTGGCCTCCGGCGAGCCCGTACGACTCGCGCGGGCGCTGCACAACGACCTGCAGGAGCCGGCCATCGACCTGCGTCCCGAGCTCGGCGAGCTGATCACGCTCGGCGAGGCCGAGGGCGCGCTCCGCGGGATCGTCAGCGGTTCGGGACCGACGGTCGTCTTCCTCTGCGACTCGGCCGAGGGTGCGCGCGAGACCGCGGCGGGCCTGGCGGGCGCCGGGCACGCGGTCGTGCTGACGGCCACCGGGCCGGTCGCGGGAGCGCACCTCCTGCCCTGAGGCGTTCCTCCCCGGACCGGCTCGAGCGGGCGCTAGGGTGTGCGTCGCATGTCGCGCAGATGACCGGGGGAGGCACCGTGACCGTGTTCCTGGTGCTCGGCGCGCTCGGGGTGCTGCTGCTGGTGGTCGCGCTCGTGCTCGGCGACGTCCTCGACGGCGCCCTCGAGGGCCTGAGCGCGGGCTTCTTCTCGACCGAGGCCCTCGCCGGCTTCCTGGGCGCCCTCGGCTTCGGCGGCGCGATCGCGCTGTCGGCCACCGGATCGACCACCGTCGCCGTGGTCATCGGCCTGGTGCTCGGAGTGCTGCTGGGGCTGGCAGCGGCCCGGGCGTCGCGGTTCCTGCGCGGCACCGGCGAGACCGACACCGTCCGCACGTCCGACATGGTCGAGAAGATCGCCTCCGTCGTCAGCGCGATCCCCGAGGGCGGCTTCGGCGTGGTCTCGGTCAGCGTCGGTGGCCACATCACCCGGCTCAACGCCCGCTCGAGCGGCCCCGTCCCGGCCGGCACCCAGGTGAGCGTCACCTCGGTCATCTCGCCCACGGCCGTCCACGTCGAGCCCCTGTTCCTGCCCTGACCCACCGTCGTACGCCCATCTCGCCCATCTCGCCTGAGGAGCCCTGCCCATGTTCGGACTGTCCGCCGTCGTCGTCGCCGTGATCGGCCTCGTCGTCCTCCTGGTGCTGCTCGCGTTGCTGGTGGTCACCCGCTACAAGGTGGCCGGCCCCAACGAGTCGTTCATCATCACCGGGCGCAAGGGCAAGGGCGAGGTACGCAACCCGGAGACGGGCGAGATCTCCACCGACCTGTCCGGCCAGAAGGTCGTCATGGGCGGCGGCGTGTTCGTCATCCCGTTCGTGCAGCGGCTCGCGACGCTCGACCTGTCCTCGCGGCGCATCTCCGTGCAGATCCGCGGCGCGGTGTCGGGGCAGGGCATCAAGCTCAACCTCGACGGCGTCGCCCTGGTCAAGGTCGGCGGCAACGAGGACTCGATCCGCGCGGCCGGCCAGCGCTTCCTCAGCCAGCAGGCGGAGATCGAGACGTTCACCCAGGAGGTCCTCGCCGGTGCGCTGCGCTCGATCGTCGGCTCGATGTCGGTCGAGCAGATCATCCGCGACCGCGCCGCCTTCGCCCAGCGGGTGGCCGAGGAGTCCGAGTCGTCGCTGACCGGCCAGGGGCTGGTGCTCGACACGTTCCAGATCCAGGACATCACCGACGACGGCTCCTACCTCGCCGACCTCGGCCGGCCCGAGGCCGCCAAGCTCAACCAGCTCGCCTCCATCGCCGAGGCCAACGCCCGCCAGGCGGCCGAGCAGGCGCGCATCGCCGCGGAGCAGGAGATCGCGATCACCCAGCGCGCGCTCGCGCTCAAGAGCGCCGAGATCAAGGCCGAGACCGACGCCGCCAACGCGCAGGCCTCCGCCGCCGGCCCGCTCGCGCAGGCCGACCGCGACCAGGCGATCCTCCTCGAGCAGGAGAAGGTGGCCGTGCGGCAGGCCGCGCTCAAGGAGCGCGAGCTCGACACCGAGGTCCGCAAGCCGGCCGACGCCGAGCGCTACCGCGTGGAGACCGAGGCGCAGGGTCGCCGCAACTCCCAGATCCTCGAGGCCGAGGCCAAGAAGGCCGCGTCGATCGCGGCCGCCGAGGCGGACGCCGAGAAGGCCCGGCTGACCGGTGAGGGTGAGAAGTCCCGGCGCTCGGCGCTCGCCGAGGCCGAGGCCATCGAGGGCGCCAAGCGCGGTGAGGCGGAGAAGGCCCGCCGCGTCGCCGAGGCGGACGCCCTGCGAGCCGAGGGTGAGGCGCAGGGTGCCGCCATCCTGGCCGCGGGCCAGGCCGAGGCCGAGGCGATGGAGAAGAAGGCCGAGGCCTTCGCCGGCTACAACGAGGCCGCGGTGCTGCAGATGCTCATCGAGGTGATGCCCAAGGTGGCCGCCGAGCTGGCCCGGCCGATGGCCGGCATCGACAAGCTGACGGTGATCTCGACCGACGGCGCCGGCGAGCTCCCGCGGCAGGTCAGCAACAACCTCGTCCAGACCATGGAGCTGCTGAAGACCACGACGGGCCTCGACATCGAGTCGCTCATCCAGAAGTACGCCACCACCTCCGCCGCGGCCACGCCCACCCTCGAGGCCAGTGCGCCGGCCTCCCCGGAGGACCAGCCGCCGCTCAGCTGATCCCGCCGAGCGGTGGTCCACCCACATTCGCCGTCCGCGGAGTGTGGGTCGATCACCGCCCCCCGGCGTGGCGTACGACGACACGCTGGCGAGCGGTGGTCCACCCACAGTTGCCGCGGGCAGAGTGTGGGTGGACCACCGCTCGGGCGAGGGTCGTACGCCGAAGCACGCGCAGGTGGTGTCGCCTGAGAGGATCGCCCCCGACATGGCGAACCTCATCAACCTCGAGCGCGTCTCGAAGTCCTACGGCGTCCGACCGCTGCTCGACGACGTCTCCCTCGGCATCTCCGTGGGGGAGCGGGTCGGCGTCGTCGGCCGCAACGGCGACGGCAAGACCACCCTGCTCGAGGTGATGACCGGGATCGAGCAGCCCGACGCGGGGCGCGTCTCCCGCACCCGCGGCGTCGAGATCGGCTACCTCCACCAGGGCGACGAGCTCGTCGACAGCCACAGCGTCCGCGAGGCCGTGCTCGGTGGTCGCGAGGACCACGAGTGGGCGGCCGACGCGACGACCCGGCAGGTGGTCGAGGAGCTGCTCGCGGGCGTCACCCTCGACCGGGCCGTCGTCGGGCTCTCGGGCGGCGAGCGCCGACGCTGCGCCCTGGCCGCGCTGCTGCTCTCACGCCACGACCTGATCGTCCTCGACGAGCCCACCAACCACCTCGACGTCGAGGCCGTCGCGTGGCTCGCCGCGCACCTGATCTCGCTGCCCAGCGCGCTGATCGTGGTGACGCACGACCGCTGGTTCCTCGACGAGGTCTGCCAGACGACGTGGGAGGTGCACGACGGCGCCGTCGACGCCTACGAGGGCGGGTACGCCGCGTTCGTGCTCGCGAAGGCGGAGCGCTCGCGCCAGGCCGCCGCCTCCGAGACGCGTCGGGCCAACCTCGCCCGCAAGGAGCTCGCCTGGCTGCGGCGCGGCCCGCCGGCGCGTACGTCGAAGCCGAAGTTCCGCATCGACGCGGCCAACGCCCTCATCGACGACGTACCACCGCCGCGCGACCGGATGGAGCTCCAGCGCTTCGCCAGCCAGCGGCTCGGCAAGGACGTCGTCGACATCGAGGACGTCGACCTCGCGCGCGGCGACAAGGTGCTGCTCGAGCACGCCACCTGGCGGATCGGCCCGGGCGACCGGATCGGGATCGTCGGCGTCAACGGGGCCGGCAAGACCTCGCTGCTGTCGCTGATCTCCGGCGCGCTGCCGCCCGACGTCGGGCGGGTCAAGCACGGCCGGACGATCGCGATGCAGCACCTCACGCAGGCGCTCGACGACGTCGACCCCGAGGGCCGCGTGCTGCCGACGGTCGAGGCGATCCGGCGGGTGACGAAGACGCTCGACGGCCAGGAGATCACCGCGACGTCGATGCTCGAGCGCTTCGGCTTCACCGGCGACCGGCTGACCGCGCGGCTCGGCGACCTGTCCGGTGGCGAGCGGCGGCGCTTCCAGCTGCTCAAGCTGCTGCTCACCGAGCCCAACGTGCTGCTGCTCGACGAGCCGACCAACGACCTCGACATCGACACCCTCAACGTCCTCGAGGACTTCCTCGACGGCTGGCCCGGCACGCTGATCGTGGTCTCGCACGACCGCTACTTCCTCGAGCGGGTCACCGACTCGGTCTGGGCGCTGCTCGGCGACGGGCAGGTCTCGATGCTCCCGCGCGGGGTCGACGAGTACCTCGAGCGGCGGACCGCCGACCAGGCTGCTTCCCTGGCGGCCGCGACCTCGCCGGCCGCGGGCACGGTGCGAGGCCCCGTCGGCGAAGGCGCGGCCCGGGTCCGCCGAGGACCGCGCCGCCCGCAAGGTGCTGGCCCGGGTGGAGAAGCAGCTCGAGCGGATCGCCGCCCGCGAGGCGGAGCTGCACGCCGAGATGGAGGCCAACCTCAGCGACTACGACCTGCTCGCCCGCGTCGGCAACCAGCTCGGCGAGCTCGCGGCCGAGAAGGACGAGCTCGAGATGGAGTGGCTCGAGGCGTCCGAGGCCGTGGAGTAGCCCTAGCCGCCCCTTGTTGGAGTCCCCGCACGAGCGGGAGTCGGACACTTGTAGGGGGTTGCAACGGCCTACAAGTGTCCGACTCGCCCTCCAGGTCCGTCGGAGGGGTCAGCTGAAGGGCGCGAGCAGCGAGCGCAGCAGGCCGGCCAGCTGGGTGCGCTGCTTGTCCGGCAGGTCGGCGAGCAGGTCGGCCTCGGCGGTGAGGAGGGCCTCGAAGGCGCCGTCGACGGCCGCCTTGCCCTCGACCGTGAGCCGCACCAGCACGCCGCGGCGGTCCTTCGGGTCCGGCAGGCGCTCGACGAGGCCGCGCGCGGCGAGCCGGTCGACCCGGTTGGTCATGGTGCCGCTGGTCACGAGGGTCTCGCGCAGCAGGCGACCGGGGGAGAGCTCGTACGGCGATCCGGCCCGGCGCAGCGCGGCCAGCACGTCGAACTCCCACGACTCGATGCCGTGCGTGGTGAACGCGTCGCGGCGGGCGAGGTCGAGGTGGCGGGCCAGCCGACTGATGCGGGAGAAGACCTCGACGGGCGCGAGGTCGAGGTCGCCGCGCTCGCGCCCCCAGGCCTCGACCAGGTCGTCCACCTCGTCCCGCATGCCGGTCATCCTGCCAGACGACGCGTTCGGTCGAGAATCTTGACATCGAGAGAGATGTGGCAGAGGGTGGAGATATCTCGACATCAAGACACATTCCCGTCCCGTCGCGGGTAGTCCGCAGCGAATAACTGGCTGGTCGGACGTCTCTTCACCAGCCATTCGCAGCGGACTACCGTCCGGGGGCGTGGACACCAGCCTGAGGAGGAGCGACCACATGAGCCACACCTGGGACCCCGACCGCTACCTGGCGTACGCCGACGAGCGCGGGAGGCCGTTCGTCGACCTGCTCGCCCGGGTGCCCGCCGAGGCGCCGAAGGTCGTGGTCGACCTCGGCTGCGGTCCCGGCAACCTGACCTCGCTCCTCGCCGACCGGTGGCGGGGTGCGCAGGTCACCGGCATCGACAGCAGCCCGGAGATGATCGCGGCGGCCGAGCAGATCGACGGCATCCAGTGGGAGGTCGCCGACCTGCGCGACTGGGCGACGCCCGACCCGCTCGCCCTCCGCGCGCCGGTCGACGTGCTGGTCTCCAACGCCACGCTCCAGTGGCTGCCCGAGCACCTCGACCTCCTGCCCGGCCTCCTCGACCGGGTCGCGCCCGGCGGCTGGTTCGCCTTCCAGGTCCCCGGCAACTTCGACGAGCCGAGCCACACCACCCGCACCGAGCTGGCCGCGCGCGAGCCCTACGCCGAGCACACCCGCGGCGCCCGGGTGCCGACGAGCCACGGCCCCGACGACTACGCCCGCCTCCTGCTGGACCTCGGCTGCGAGGTCGACGCGTGGGAGACGACGTACCTCCACGTGCTCACCGGCCCCGACCCGGTCTTCGACTGGGTCTCGGGCACCGGCGCGCGCCCGACGATCCAGTCGCTGCCCGACGACCTGAGGCCGCTGTTCGAGGAGGAGTTCCGCGCGCTGCTGCGCGAGGCCTACCCGGCAGACCCCTCCGGCCGGGTGATCCTGCCGTTCCGACGGATCTTCGTCGTGGCCCGCAAGCCGCTCGCGCAGCCCGTGAGTGCCTGATGCGGCTCCACCACGTGCAGGTCGCCTGCCCACCCGGCGGCGAGGACGCGGCTCGCCGGTTCTACGCCGACGGGCTCGGGATGACCGAGGTCGACAAGCCGGCCGACCTCGTCGCCCGCGGCGGGTGCTGGTTCCGGGCGTACGACGACGCAGGTGCCGTCGCAGCCGAGCTGCACGTGGGCGTCGAGGACCCGTTCGCGCCGGCGCGGAAGGCGCACCCGGCCTTCGTCGTCGATGCGCTCGACGAGGTGGCCACCCGGCTGCGGGACCTCGGCTTCGAGGTCGACGAGAGCCAGCGCGACACGTTCCCCGGCCACGTCCGGTTCCACGCGTTCGACGGCCACGGGAATCGGGTCGAGGTGCTCGCCCGGGAGCTCTGATTCCCGGTCCGGACGGGACCTTGGACCCTGTGCCCATGGACACCCCTGGGGGTATTCATGGAACATGACCACATCGCCCACCCGGCTCCTCGTGATCGGCGGCGGAACCGCCGGCACGATGGTCGCCAACAAGGTCCACAAGGCGCTGCCCGACTGGGAGGTGACCCTCGTCGACCGCGACGACGTGCACGACTACCAGCCGGGCTACCTCTTCATGCCGTTCGGTATGAACACCCCCGAGCAGGTCCGTCGCTCGGCGCGCCGCTTCATCGACCCCGCCACCCGGGTCGTGACGGGCGAGGTCGCGCGGGTCGACGCGGACGGCCGCCGGGTGCTCCTCGAGGACGGTGTCACCCTCGACTACGACCACCTCGTGATCGCGTCCGGCACCACGCCCCGCCCGGACCAGACGCCCGGCATGCTCGGCGACGACTGGCACCGCGGCGTCAACGAGTTCTACACCTACGAGGGTTCGCTGGCGTTGCGTGACAACCTCGCCGCCTTCGAGGGTGGCCGCCTGGTCGTCCACATCACCGAGCTGCCGATCAAGTGCCCCGTGGCACCGCTGGAGTTCACCTTCCTCGTCGACGACTGGCTACGCCAGCACGGCCTCCGTGACCGCACCGAGCTGGTCTTCGTCACCCCGCTGGACGGCGCGTTCACCAAGCCCGTCGCGAGCCGCGAGCTCGGTCGCGCCCTCGAGGAACGCGGCATCACGGTCGAGACGGACTTCATGGTCGAGTCGGTGGACCAGGAGGCGAAGCTCCTGCGGTCCTACGACGAGCGTGAGGTGGCGTACGACCTGCTGGTGACCGTGCCGCTCAACATGGGCGCCGACTTCGTCGCGCGGTCGGGGCTGGGCGACGAGCTCAACTACGTCACCGTGGACAAGCACACCATGCAGTACCTCCCGCAGGGCGACCGTCCTGCGCACCCGGAGATCTTCGCGCTGGGTGACGCGGGCAACCTGCCCACCTCCAAGGCCGGCTCGGTGGCGCACTTCTCGGTGGACGTCTTCGTCGACAACCTGGTGCAGCTCGCCCACGGCCGGTCGATGACCCACTCCTTCGACGGGCACGCCAACTGCTTCGTGGAGTCCGGGCACGGCAAGGCGCTGCTGCTCGACTTCAACTACGAGACCGAACCCCTGACGGGCACCTTCCCCTTCCCGGTCGTAGGTCCGCTCCAGCTGCTCAAGGAGAGCCGCTTCAACCACCTCTCCAAGCTCGCCTTCCGGCACGTCTACTGGAACGCGCTGCTGCCCGGTCGACCGCTCGGCCTGCAGCCGCAGATGTCCATGGCCGGCAAGCACCCCGAACCCCCACCCGCCGCCGCATCAGCATCACGAGAGGACTGAACGCCATGCCCACCACCACCATCGCCGGTCACACGCTCGAGGTGAACGAGGAAGGCTTCCTCGTCCACCCCGACGAGTGGACCGAGGACCTCGCGGTCGAGCTGGCGCAGCTGATCGGCATCGAGATGACCCCGGCGCACTGGGAGCCGATCCGCTTCCTGCGCACCGACCACGCCGCGATGGGGGAGACCGCGACCCTGCGTCGCGTCAGCACCCAGACCGGCATCGACGTGAAGACCCTGTTCGGGCTCTTCCCCAAGAAGCCTGCCAAGAAGATGGCCTACGTGGCCGGGCTGCCCAAGCCGAAGGGATGTGTGTGATGACCACCGACCTGACCGAGCACGTGAGCCAGGAGGCCCCGTTCGTCCCGTCGTTCGACGACGAGGCCACCGGTCGCAAGCTGGCGATCATCTGCTCCAAGGGCAACCTCGACATGGCCTACCCCGGCCTCATCCTGGGCAACGCCGCCCTCGGCGAGGGCATCGAGGTGCACCTGTTCTTCACGTTCTGGGGCTTCGACATGATCAACAAGTCGACCCAGGGTGACCTGCAGTTCTCCTATCTCGGCAACACCGCGATGCACCCCCCGGGGATGTTCGGCGTGCACATGCCGCAGGGGATGGCCGGTCTGCCCGGCATGACGGCCGCGACGACCAAGATGATGAAGAAGCAGATCGCCGACCTCGACGTGCCCGAGGTGCCGGAGTTCCTGGAGATGATCCACGCCTCGGGCGGTCACCTGTGGGCGTGCCGGATGAGCGCGGACATGATGAAGCTCCACGAGGACGACCTCATCGACGAGGTCGAGGGCATCATCTCGGCCAGCGACTTCATGGAGCTCACCGACGGGGCGCAGCTGCTCTTCATCTGAGCCGTACGCCCTAACTCGGGTGCGTGCGCCGTGTCGGTGCGGCACGATCCGCGCATGCACCTGCTGCTGATCCTCGGACCTCCCGCCGTGGGCAAGATGACGGTCGGGCGTGCGGTGGCGGACCGCTCGGACTACAGGCTCTTCCACAACCACCACACGATCGAGCTGCTGCTCGACGTCTTCGACTACGGCACACCACCGTTCAGGACCCTCAACACCGAGTTCCGCCGGCGCCTGCTCGAGGAGGCCGCGACCGCGGGCACGGACCTCGTCTTCACGTTCGTGATGGGGATGGACGAGCAGGCCGAGGCCGACTACCTCGAGCGCCTGGTGGAGCCGTACGGCGACCGGGTCGCGGTCGTCGAGCTCGTCGCGGGCCTCGACACCCGCCTGGTGCGCAACCGCACCGAGCACCGGCTGGCGGAGAAGAAGTCCAAGCGCGACGTCGACTGGTCGGACAACAACGTGCGCGAGCTGGACGCCGACTACCGGATGACCGCCGAGCCCGGGCGGGACGCGCCGGGGGAGCGCCTGCTCGCGCGGTGGCCGCACCTCGCCATCGACAACACCGAGCTCTCGGCGGACGAGACGGCGGACCGCATCCTCGCGTGGCTCGTTACCGACGGGTAACGTACGCGGCATGCCTGCCGTCCTGGACCTCTGGAAGAAGACCACCGCGCTGCCCCTCGGGAGCAGGATCTTCTCGCTCGCCTTCAGCCAGAAGGCGCCCTACTTCGCCACCATCCGACCCCGGTTCACCGTGCTCGAGCCCAACCGTGCCGAGCTCGTGATCACCAAGCGCCGCCGGGTGCAC
>CAWCGM010000049.1:0-30155 GCA_963795095.1 uncultured Actinomycetota bacterium
TCCCGAGCCGAAGTGTCTCCGGCCCCCGTTGGGTGGCGTGGATGGATCAGTGCTTGAGGATCTTGCCGAGGAAGTCCTTGGCGCGGTCCGAGGTCGGGTTCGTGAAGAACTCCTCCGGGGTGTTCTCCTCGACGATCGCGCCGTCGGCCATGAACACGACGCGGTGCGCGGCGGTGCGCGCGAAGCCCATCTCGTGGGTGACCACGATCATCGTCATGCCCTGCTCGGCGAGGTCGACCATGACGTCGAGGACCTCCTTGATCATCTCCGGGTCGAGCGCGGAGGTCGGCTCGTCGAAGAGCATCACCTTCGGCTCCATCGCCAGGGCGCGGGCGATGGCGACGCGCTGCTGCTGGCCGCCGGAGAGCTGGGCGGGGTACTTCTCGGCCTGGTGGCCGACGCCGACGCGGTCGAGGAGCTCGCGCGCCTTCTTCTCCGCCGCCTCCTTCTTCTCCCCGCGGACCTTGATCGGGCCGAGCGTGACGTTCTCGAGGATCGTCTTGTGGGCGAAGAGGTTGAAGCTCTGGAAGACCATCCCGACCTCGGCACGCAGCGCGGCGAGCGCCTTGCCCTCCTGCGGCAGCGGCTGGCCGTCGAGGGTGATCGTGCCCTCGTCGATCGTCTCGAGGCGGTTGATCGTGCGGCACAGGGTCGACTTGCCCGATCCCGACGGACCGATGACCACGACGACCTCGCCGCGCGTGACGGTGAGGTCGATGTCCTTGAGGGCGTGGAGCTGGCCGAAGTGCTTCTGCACGTCGCTCAGCACGACGAGGGGCTCGCCCCGGTTGGCCGTTGCGGATCCCGTTTCCTGCGCGGTCATAGGCGCAACCTATCGGCAGGTGGCCCGTTCGGGCCATCGAGCATGGCCCGAACGGACCATCACAGAGTGGTGACGATTCCCGCCTCGGGGTCCCAGCGCCGCAGCGTGGTCAGGGTGAGCGTGAGGTCGTCGTGGCCGAGCACCTCCAGGGCTGCGGGTACGTCGACCCGGCTGACGCGGCGGGCCAGGGTGACGTGCGGAAGCCAGCCGGCGTGCTGCACGCCGACAGGCCGGAGCGGAGGTCGAGCACGGCGCGGACGAGCTCGTCGGGCACGTCGAGCAGGCGGACCAGCGAGACCCTGGCCCCGCCGAGGAGCGCGATGCCGCCGGCCCGCGCCTCCACCGGCAGCAGCGACCCGACGAGCTCGCGCGCCCGCTGCTCGTCGTCGGCGTCCAGCGCCGGTGCGGCGACCACCGTGACGTGCGGGCTGTTGGTGGTGCCGCGGTGGTCCAGCTGGGAGGGGAGTCCTGCGTCGCGCAGCGCCTGCCAGTCACGGCGTACGACGTCACAGCCGGCGTCGTCCGGCAGCAGCTCGATCGCGTGCAGGCGGGGCATGTGGTGAGCCTAGGTCGGGAGCGAGCACGAGCCGCTCGACGACCTCGACCACCTCGTAGTCGCAGGTGAGGACGGAGCGGACGATGCGCTGCCGGGGGAGCGCCACGGCCCTCCGCTCGCGGTGGTGCTCCTCGCCGTCGACGCCGAAGACCCGCTCCCACGCGGTCCACTCGACCGAGTAGACGTGGGGCTCATCGGCGCTCATGGCGTGCCCGATCCGACGATCCGGACGGGTCGAGCAGGGGACGCAGCGAGGCGAGCGTGCGTGTGTCCACGGAGGCCTCCCGAGTGGGTGCGCGGCAGTCAGGCGACGTTGTTACCTCTCTTGTGGATACAACGTGGAGAAGTTGGGAACGTTACGCGGCGGCGCGTCATCCTGCGGCCCGCCCGGCGTGGCACGCGACGCTGTGGTCGACGAGGCGTCGAACACCCGCACCCAGTCGACCTGGGCGGTGTCGGCCATCTCGTCGGCCGTCAGGTCGGCGAGCTCGTAGTCCGAGGTGAGGGTCGACAGGACGAGGTACTGCTGTGCCTGCGACACCGCTTCGGTCTCGCGGTAGTACTCCCGGCCATCGACGCGGAAGACGTACTCGGTGGGGGTCCACTCGACCGAGAACACGTGGAACTCGTCCCACCAGTCGTTCTTCCTGGTCAGCACGCGACGGGCGGCCGGGACGGGGTCACCGAGGCTGACCTTGTTCCAGCCGCCCTGGTAGTAGTGGATGCTCGAGCTGATGGTCTCCGTGCCCCGGCCGTTCTCGCCGAAGAACTCCATCACGTCGATCTCGGTCCCCGCGGCGGGTTGTCCGTCGGAGTACGTCGTGCCGCTGGGGAGCATCCAGAAGCCCGAGTGCATGCCCTTCGCGCGCTGCGGCTTGATGCGTGCGGCGACGATGCCGTGCTGGAAGAAGCGGGTGTGCTCGGTCGCCACCTGGCTGTTGAGCAGGTAGGGGCTGGTTCCCGAGACGGTTCCGGCGGCGCGGGTGGACGTGTAGGCGCAGGGGGTGCCTGCCAGCGCCGGGTCGATGGCGACGCCGAGGCGCAGGACGCCGTTGGTCACCCGGCGCGCGCTGGGGTCGACGCGGGCGCAGGTGCGGGGTGCGTAGACGCTCTCGTGCTCGCGCTCCTGGTCGTTCCAGACCGACGTGTCCAGGGCGGTGCCGGAGAACGTGTCCTCGAAGCTCGGCTCCCAGCGGGAGGCGGTGACGCGACCGGTGACCCACGTGCGGTCGTCGGACGTGGTGCGCGCGCGGTACGTGCCCGGGCCGGGGGCGAACGACGCCGAGCCCCAGGCGTCCTCGACGGCGGTGGCGACGGTCCTCCACCCGGTGCGGGTCTGCCGCTCGAGGGTGACCAGCTGGCCGGGGGAGGCAGGGGTGAAGGTCGCGACCAGGGCGCCCTTGTTCGACGGCGCCGCAGGGGTGGTGCCGGGCTGGACGATCGGAGGCAGGGAGGCGAGGGTGCCGCGGACCTCGACCGTCCGGGCGGCACGCGGCCGGTGCTCGGCCGCGTCCGCACGCCCACACGGCCGACCACGAGCAACAGGAAGGTGACAGCGCACAGAATCAGGCGTGCGGAAAGACGCTGGATCGTGAGGTGCACGCGTTCGTCGCGTGGATCCGAGGGCCTTGGCAGTGATGCTCACGACGTGCGTCTCCTGTGACTGTTCCGGGTGGCGTCAGGGGACCCGATTCGCGCCTGGTTGTTACTGATCTGTGGATCTGAGGGTGACCTTGTGTCGAAATAACGACGAAATCCACGGAACTTCTTGAACAACTGGCCACAAAGGACCAGAGGCGGCTAGCCCGACCGGGCCAGCGAGTCCCTGACCCGAGCGCGCAGGTGGGCCATGCCTCACCCACCTGGTCCCCACGGCCCTTGCGCGGGACGGCGTCGGTGCCGGCCCGACGCGCTGCGGATTCCGTCGGCGTCCCGCGACCGCCGTACGCTGGAGGACGCCATGAGCACCCACCGCCCAGACGCCCCCGCGCGCACCTACGAGGTCAAGACCCACGGGTGCCAGATGAACGTCCACGACTCCGAGCGCCTCGCCGGGCTGCTGGAGGACGCCGGCTACGTCCGGGCCGGCTCCGGGCAGGCCGACGTCGTCGTGCTCAACACCTGCGCGGTCCGGGAGAACGCGGACAACAAGCTCTACGGCAACCTGGGCCAGCTCGCCTCGGTGAAGGCCGCGACGCCCGGGATGCAGATCGCCGTCGGCGGCTGCCTGGCGCAGAAGGACCGCGAGACGATCACGTCGCGCGCGCCGTGGGTCGACGTCGTCTTCGGCACCCACAACATCGGCTCGCTGCCGGTGCTGCTCGAGCGGGCCCGGCACGCCGAGGAGGCGCAGGTCGAGATCCTCGAGTCCCTGTCGGTCTTCCCGTCGACGCTGCCGACGCGGCGCGAGTCGGCGTACGCCGCCTGGGTGTCGGTGTCGGTCGGGTGCAACAACACCTGCACGTTCTGCATCGTCCCGGCGCTGCGCGGCAAGGAGAAGGACCGCCGACCGGGCGAGATCCTGGCCGAGATCTCCGCCCTCGTGGCGGAGGGCGTCACGGAGATCACGCTGCTGGGGCAGAACGTGAACGCGTACGGCGTCGAGTTCGGCGACCGGCAGGCGTTCTCCAAGCTGCTGCGCGCGTGCGGCGACATCGAGGGCCTCGAGCGGGTGCGCTTCACCTCACCGCACCCCGCCGAGTTCACCGACGACGTGATCGAGGCGATGGCATAGACCCCCAACGTCATGCCGTCGCTCCACATGCCGCTGCAGTCCGGCTCCGACAAGGTGCTGCGCGACATGCGCCGGTCCTACCGCCAGTCGAAGTACCTCGGGATCATCGACCGGGTGCGGGCCGCGATCCCGGACGCCGCGATCACGACCGACATCATCGTCGGCTTCCCCGGCGAGACCGAGGAGGACTTCCAGGCCACCCTCGACGTCGTCCGCGCCGCGCGCTTCTCGTCGGCCTTCACCTTCCAGTACTCCAAGCGCCCCGGCACGCCCGCCGCCACCCTCGACGACCAGATCCCGCCGGACGTGGTGAAGGACCGCTACCTCCGCCTCGCTGCCGTCGTCGACGAGGTCGCGTGGGCCGAGGGCAAGGCCCTGGTCGGTCGCACGCTCGAGCTGATGGTCTCCGAGGGCGAGGGCCGCAAGGATGCCGAGACGCGTCGGCTGTCGGGGCGCGCACCGGACAACCGGCTGGTCCACTTCGCCGCCGACTTCTCCTCGGTGCCCGAGTCCTCCGTGCGCCCGGGCGACATGGTGACCGTCTCGGTGACGTACGCCGCCCCGCACCACCTCGTCGCCGACGGCCCGGTCCTCGCCGTCCGCCGCACCCGCGCGGGGGATGCGTGGGAGCGGCGTACGTCGGCTCCCGCCGCGTCGTCCGGCGTGGGGCTCGGGATGCCGACGGTCGGGGTGCCCGCGCCGCTGCCGCCGGCTGCTCCGGCCTGCGGCTGACCTCCGTTGTCGGAGTCCCCGCCTGTGCGGGGACTCATGCACGATCGTGGAGCTTTCGAGCCGGCTCCCGGCTCAGGACCTCCACGATCCGTCGTCCACAGATCGACCCGGATGGGTCGCGCGCGACGTCGGGACGTTCGATCGTGGGGGAGTGGATCCCCTGGCCGACGCTGCTCGCCTCACAGGACGGCGTCGTCTCGCGGAGCCAGGCCGTCGGCGTCGGCCTCCAGCCCCACGACGTACGCCGTCTCGTGCGCCGCTCGACCTCAGCGCCGATGCTCCCGGTGTGTTCATCGACCACACGGGTGCGGCGACGTGGGTGCAGCGGGCATGGGCGGGGTCCTCGCATGCTGCGGCCCCGGGTCGAGATCTGCCGCGTAGCGACCTGCGGTGCGGCCCTCGCGGGAGCCTCGCGCCATGCGCGCTGCTGACGGACCGGGGCGAGCGGGCTCCGAGGACGGTCCGATACACGGCTCGCAGCCCCGCGCACGCGCCGCGTCGGTCGCACGCGGGGCGTCCGGTCGTGAGGACCCTCGGCGAGGAGACCGCGTCCGGGCCTCGGGCCGCCGCGGATGCGCTACGGACGAGGCGGCCCTGGATCGTCGCGCTGCAGGAGACGGCGACTCGCAGCCATCGGGCCGTCGCGACGGCCGTGCAGAGCAGGCCACCACGGCACTCCGCACGGTCGCCGCGCTGGATGCTCCACGAGAGCGCCGGCGGCGACGACTTTCTCATCCGGCGCTGCCGAGAGCCGTGGCGGCACGGGAGCTGCTCGGTCCGTCGAGCACGGGTGCGACTGACCGAGTCGAGCGACCGCACGACCTCCGCCGGCCCGCCGCAGCGCCGAAGCGCGCGCACCGCCAGCGACATCGTCTACCGGCGACGCGGCCTACGGCGAGCAGCGCCTGATCGAGCTCGACGGTCGGCTGTGCCGACACGGCGGAGCAGACGCGACAAGGACTTCGAACGAGGACCGGCGACGCCGCAGTCGCCGGGCAGGGCACCGTACGAGTCACGTGGGGGGCAGGTCTACGGACGACCGATGCTCGACTGGCCGCGAAGCGCTCCGGCGCACTCCTGGAGCTGGACGGCTGGCCCGGCAGGCTCGCCCGTGCGGTTCGGGAGGCGCCGTCGCCGACGCGCCGTGGACAACGCACAGTGCGGTGATCGAAGGTGCGCGAGCCGCACCGCGGCTCGGATCTTCCACGATCGTGCATGAGTCCCCGCACAGGCGGGGACTCCGACAACGAGACAGGTCAGGCGGGAGGCTCCGGCGACCCGTCCTCGGCCTCCTGGCCGGCCTCGGGGGACTCGGCGGTCGTCCCGGCCTCCGCGTCGTCCGCCTCGCCCTCGGGAGCCTGCGACTTGTCGTCGGGCTCCGAGATCTCGTCGGGCAGCACGTCGTCGACCGCGGGGTTGTCCTCGGGGGTCAGGTCGCGGCCCAGGCCGTTGTCGTCCGGGTCGTCGGCGATCGCGTCCACGCCGCCCGGGTAGAGCTCCGGGTCCTCGGTGACCGGGGTCGGCATCGGGCTCAGCTCGTCGTTGCTCATCGGGTTCCCTCCCATGGGTTGGTCGCTCAGATCGTGCCGCGCCGGTCACGCACTGACCACCCCCGAGGGGCGGGCTGCCGGTCAGAACCCGAAGGTCAGGTAGACGGCGCCGGACGACAGCTGCGCGAGGGCGTACGCCTCGTGCGGCACCATCGGCTCCGGCAGGGCCGACGAGCGGGAACCACCCGATCTCCGCGGCCTTGTCGGGCTCCACGACGCGCGGGGTCCCGGTCCACGACCGCGCGGTGAAGAACCAGTCGACGCGCTCGTCGATCGCCTCGCCGTGCTGGGTGCGCTGCATCGTGAACTCCAGCGAGAGCGAGACGTCGGTGACGCCGAGCTCCTCGAGCGCCTCGCGGCGCGCGGCGTCGTACGCCGTCTCGCCCCGCTCGACGTGCCCGGCCGCGGCGGCTGCCCAGTGGCCGTCCATGTAGGGCGTGCCCTGGCGCAGCTGGAGCAGCACCTCGGTCCCGGCGTCGCCCTCGCGCAGGAGGTAGACGTAGGACGCCGGGACGAGCACGAAGCGGTCGGTCACGCGCCCGACCCTAGGGACCGTCAGGGTGCGGGGGTGGCCGGCGGGATGTCGTCGTTCTTGCCGTCGAGGTTGTCGAGGGCGTCGCGCGCCTTGCCGGTGGCCTGGTCGATCTTGTCGGCGTGCTTGCCGCCGGTCTTCTCGTTCGCGAACTTGCCGGCCTTGTCGATGCCGTCGGCGATCTTGTCGCCGTGCTGGTCGACCGCGTCGGTGAGCTTGGCCTTCGCCTTGTCCAGGAAACTCATCAGGGTCCTCCTCGAGGAACGCCGGCCCACCCCCACGGGTGAGGACTCCGGCACCGCCGAGACTAGCCAACAGGAGACAATGGGCCCATGCCCCAGCCGATCGTCGCCCTCGTCGGCGCGACCGCATCCGGCAAGACCGGGCTCAGCCTCGACCTCGCCGAGCGCCTCGGCGGCGAGGTGGTCAACACCGACGCGATGCAGGTCTACCGCGGCATGGACATCGGCACGGCGAAGCTCCCCGTCGCCGAACGCCGCGGGATCCCGCACCACCTGCTCGACATCCTCGAGGTCACCGAGCCCGCCACCGTCGCGCACTTCCAGGGGTGGGCCCGCTCGTCGATCGCGGACATCCGCGGCCACGGCGCGACGCCGGTGCTCGTGGGCGGATCGGCGCTCTACACCCGCGCGATCGTCGACCGCTTCGAGTTCCCCGGCACCGACGAGTCGCTGCGCCGCGAGCTCGAGGCGGAGCTCGAGCGGATCGGGGGACCCGCCCTCCATGCCCGGCTCGAGGGCGTCGATCCCGCCGCCGCCGCGCAGATCGAGCCCGACAACGGACGCCGCACGGTCCGCGCCCTCGAGGTGATCGCGCTGACCGGCCGCCCCTACGGCGCCGGCATGCCGCGCCTGGAGTACGCCGACCCGCTGACCGTCCAGATCGGCGTCGACATCGACCGCCCGACGCTCGACGAGCGGATCGCCCGGCGGGTGGACGAGATGTTCGCCGCCGGCTTCGTCGAGGAGGTCGAGGCCCTCCTGGATCGCGGCCTCGCGGACGGGCTCACGGCACAGCGGGCCATCGGCTACCGCGAGGTCATCGGCTTCCTCGCCGGCGACCGGACGCTGGCCGAGGCGATCGAGCAGACCAAGACCGGCACCCGCCGCTTCTCGCGGCGCCAGGACGGCTGGTTCCGCAAGGACCCGCGCATCGTCTGGGTCGCGCACGACGACCCCGACCGCGTGGCGAAGGCGGTCGGGGCGGTCGAGTCGCTCAGCTGACCCGCGGCCAGCGGTCGTACGTCGACGGGTCGGCCGGGACGGCTCGCGTCCGCCCGGCCGAGGTCGGCCGCGTCGCGGATCCACGCGGCGATCTGGGCCTCGCTGCGCCCGCGCACGTCGGCGTACCTCGTCACCTTCGTCGGCTTGATGCCGCAGAACTCCATCGTCCGGCCGCGCACCTGCTTGACGGTGGTGTCGCCGACGAGCGGGAGGTACCACCGCGGCGAGTCCGAGGTGACCGCGAGCCGACCGGTGCGACCGGCGAGCAGGCCCTCCGGCATGCCGTTCTCCTGGTAGCGGAAGGCCCAGCCGCGCTCGAGCGTGCGGTCGAAGAAGCCCTTCAGCAGCGCCGGCACCGAGCCCCACCACACGGGCGTGAAGACCGCGACGTGGTCGGCCCACTCGAGCAGCTCCTGCGCGCGGGCCAGGTCGGGCTCGAGGTCCTGCGGGGTGCGGTAGCCGGTGCGGAGGGTGAGGTCGAAGTCGAGGTCGCGCAGCACGAGCGCGACCGTGTCGTCGCCCGCGCCGGCGGCGTACGACGCGGCGAGCTGGGCGGTGAGCGAGGCGGGGTCGGGGTGACCGTCGATGACGAGGATGCGGGCCATGGGAGCTCCTAAGTAGACACTGTCAAGAATGTGGACAACGCCCAGATTGGAGTAGGATGTTGCTCATGTCAAGATCCAGCCGAGATCAGCCGGCGGATATCACCACGGCAATCTCCAGGCCGCGCTCGAGGACGCCGCCCTCGACCTGCTCGAGACGACCTCGGCGCCGAAGATCAGCCTCCGCGAGGTCGCCCGCCGCGCCGGCGTCAGCCACAACGCGCCCTACCACCACTTCGGCGACCGCGCGGCGCTGCTGAGCGCGCTCGGGGTGCGGGGGATGGCCGCCCTGCTCGCGGCGCAGGAGGAGGCGGTGGCGTCCGCGTCGAGCCCCGTCGAGCGGGTGCGCGCGCTCGGCCTCGCCTACATCCGCTACGCAGCCGCGCACCCGCAGACCTTCGCGCTGGTCTTCGACCCCGACTACTGCGCGGCCGACTCCCCGAGCGCGGAGATGGCGCCGCTGATCGCCCGCAACGAGGACCTGCTCGGCGGCGAGGTGGCCGCCCTCGTGCAGGAGCCCGGCTGGGAGGGGCGGGACGTGATGGCGCTGTCGGCGGCGCTCTGGTCGACCGTCCACGGGATGGCGCAGCTGATCATGCTGGGGCACCTGCCGCTCGAGGCGGCCGAGCCGGCGCTCGAGGCGCTCGTGCGCTAGACGGACACGATCTCGATCAAGCGCACTGTCAGTGGCCGGTGTCAGGGTGGGTCGATGGCGACCATCTACTACACCGGCTGCACCCTCGACGGCTTCATCGCGACCGACGACCACTCCCTCGACTGGCTGACCTCGCGCGACATCGACAACGACGGACCGATGGCCTATCCCGGCTTCAGCGAGCGCACGGGTGCGTGCGTGATGGGGGCCAACACCTGGCAGTGGATCCTCGACCACGACGAGGACCCGTGGGGTCCGAAGCCGACGTGGGTGATCACGCACCGCGACTTCGCGCCGAGCAAGCAGGTCCGCTTCACCGACGCGGCCGTCGCCGACGTGCACGCGGAGATGACCGAGGTCGCCGACGGCAAGGACCTCTGGATCGTCGGCGGCGGCGAGCTCGTGGGGCAGTTCCACGACCTCGGCCTGCTCGACGAGGTGTGGGTCCAGTTCGCGCCGGTGACGATCGGCAGCGGTGCGCCGGTGCTCCCGCGCCACGTCGAGCTGCGGCTGGAGGAGACCGCGCGCAACCGCGACTTCATGTGCGGGCGCTACAGCGTCGTTCGCTGAGACACACCCTCGCGAGGGCGTGGACAGCCCGCGCGGACGGCGGGCAGGGTGGACGGACCATCTCTCGGGAGGACCCCCATGCACCTGCGTACGTCCCTCGCCGCCGTCACCGCGACCGGCCTCATCACCGGGCTCGTGCTCGCGACCCCGACGGGCGCGACCGGAGCCCAGCCGCCCGGCGCACCTGACCAGCGGCCCACGACCAAGATCCCGACCGCGATCGGCACGGGCGGCGCCGTCACGACCGTCGACCCCGAGGCCAGCGCGGCCGGCCTCAAGGTGCTGAAGGCCGGTGGCAACGCGGTCGACGCCGCCGTCGCCGCGGCTGCGACGCTCGGCGTCACCGAGCCCTACAGCGCCGGCATCGGCGGTGGCGGCTACTTCGTCTACTACAACGCCAAGACCGGCAAGGTCCGCACGCTCGACGGTCGCGAGACCGCGCCCAGCAAGATGCCGCAGGACGCCTTCATCGACCCGGCGACCGGCAAGCCGTACCCGTTCACCCCCGACCTGGTCACCAGCGGCGTCAGCGTCGGCACCCCCGGCACCCTCGCGACGTGGGACAAGGCCCTGGCCAACTGGGGCACCTTGTCGCTCGGCGAGGCGCTCGCCCCGGCGACCAAGGTCGCGACGCGCGGCTTCAAGGTCGACGACACCTTCCGCCAGCAGACCCTCGACAACGAGGAGCGGTTCCGCGCCTTCAAGGACACCAAGAAGCTGTTCCTCCCCGGCGGCGACGCCCCTGCGGTGGGCTCGATCTTCCGCAACCCCGACCTCGCCGAGACCTACCGCGCTGATCGCCGAGAAGGGGACGTCCGCCTTCTACCGCGGCCCGCTCGCGCGGCTGATGTCCGACGTCGTCCGCAAGCCCCGGACCACCAGGAACACCGAGCTGCCGACCCCGAAGGGCTACCTCACGCCGCGCGACCTGCGCGACTACAAGGTGCGCTCGCAGCGCGCGACGAGGACCAGCTATCGCGGCCACGACGTCTACGGCATGGCGCCGTCGTCGTCCGGCGGCACCACTGTCGGTGAGGCGCTCAACATCCTCGAGCGCTACGACCTCGGGGCGATGACGCCCGAGGCCGCGCTCCACCACTACCTCGAGGCGAGCGCGCTCGCCTTCGCCGACCGCGGGAAGTACGTCGGCGACCCGGCCTTCGTCGACGTCCCGGTCAAGCGGCTGCTCGACGACACCTTCGCCGCCGAGCGCGCCTGCGCGATCAACCCGGCCAAGGCCGCGACCAAGCCGGTCGCCGCCGGTGACGTGACGTCGTACGACGGCGTGTGCGGTCCGGCGACCGCGAAGGGCACCACCGACGCCGACACCGAGAACATCTCCACCACCAACCTCACCGTCGCCGACAGGTGGGGCAACGTCGTGGAGTACACGCTCACCATCGAGCAGACCGGCGGCTCCGGCATCACGGTGCCGGGCCACGGCTTCCTGCTCAACAACGAGCTGACCGACTTCTCGACGGTGTACGACGCCGCCGACCCGAACCGGATCCAGCCGGGCAAGCGGCCGCGCAGCTCCATGTCGCCGACGATCGTGCTCAAGGACGGCAAGCCGTTCCTCGCGCTCGGCTCGCCCGGCGGCTCGACGATCATCACCACCGTGCTGCAGATGCTGGTCAACCGGATCGACCTCGGCATGACCATCGAGCAGGCCATCGCGGCGCCGCGCGCGAGCCAGCGCAACACCGCGAGCGTCACCGCGGAGCCGGCCTTCATCACCGCCTACGGTCCCGCCCTCACCGCGCTCGGCCACACGCTCGCGCCGGCGGGCGACGCGTTCACCAGCGCGTCCGAGATCGGTGCGGCGACGGCCATCGAGTTCGGCCCGGGCAAGCAGCTGACCGCGGTCGCCGAGCCGAGCCGGCGCGGCAAGGGGTCCGCGAAGGTGGTCGCCCCGCAGTAGGACTTCGGACGGGGTGGCTCGCCCTGCCACACTTGCCGGGTGAGCTACCCCTTCCTCAAGGGCCACGGCACGGAGAACGACTTCGTGGTGCTGCCCGACGCCGACGGCACGGTCCACGGCGACCTGTCCGCCGAGCGCGTCCGCGCGCTCTGCGACCGCCGGGCCGGCATCGGGGGCGACGGGGTGCTGCGGGCCGTCCGCCAGGACGGCGGCTGGTTCATGGACTACCGCAACTCCGACGGCTCGGTCAGCGAGATGTGCGGCAACGGCATCCGGGTGTTCGCGCGCTACCTGCACGAGCGCGAGGGCGAGCCCTTCCCGATGAAGATCCAGACGCGCGACGGCATCAAGGTCCTCGACCGCACCGGCGACGACTTCACCGCCGACATGGGCGCGCCGGAGGTCTTCGGCGAGACCGACGTGACCGTGATGGGCAGGACCTTCCCGGCGCGGCACGTGTCGATGGGCAACCCCCACGCGGTCGCCTTCGTCGACAACCTGGCCGAGGCCGGGTGCGCTCGACGACGAGCCGGAGCACGACGACGCGATCTATCCCGACGGCGTCAACGTCGAGTTCGTCGTACGTCGCGGCGAGCACCACGTCGCCATGCGGGTGCACGAGCGAGGCTCGGGCGAGACCCGGTCCTGCGGCACGGGAGCCTGCGCGGTCGCGGTGGCGACCTCGCTGGTCGACGACGCCCCCCGCGGTACGCCGTACCGCGTCGACGTCCCCGGCGGCACGCTCACCGTCGTGTGGACCGAGGACGACCGCGTCCTGCTCACCGGGCCGGCCGTGCTGGTGGCCGAGGGCCTGACCGACCTCTGAGGTCGAGTGCGCTCGTCGGCACCATCCGCCGCGGTGGCCGCCGCACTCGACCCTTCTAGGACTTCCGGCCATGGACATCACCGGATCCTCCGCCATCGTCACCGGCGGCGCGAGCGGCATCGGTGCCGCCGTCGCGCGCGCCCTCGCCGCCAAGGGCGCCATCGTGGTCGTCGCCGACCTCAACGCCGAGAAGGGCGAGGCGCTCGCCGCCGAGATCAACGGCGTCTTCGCCTCCGTCGACGTGACGAAGACGGACCAGGTCGCCGCCGCGGTCGAGGCCGCAGCCGAGATCGCCCCGCTGCGTGCGTGCGTCAACTCCGCCGGCATCGGCTGGGCCCAGCGCACGATCGGCCGCGACGGGCTGCTCGAGCAGGCCCACGACCTCGACGCCTTCCGCAAGGTCGTCGAGATCAACCTGATCGGCACCTTCGACATGACCCGCCAGGCCGCGACCGTGATGAGCCGCAACGAGCCCGACGAGGACGGCCAGCGCGGCGCGATCGTCAACCTCGCCTCGGTCGCCGCCTTCGACGGACAGATCGGCCAGGCGTCCTACTCCGCGTCCAAGGGCGGCGTCGTCGGGATGACCCTTCCGGTCGCCCGCGACCTGTCGGCTGCCGGCATCCGCCTCAACACCGTCGCGCCCGGGCTGATCGACACCCCGATCTACGACGCGTTCCCCGACCCCGCCGAGTTCAAGGCCAACCTCGGGCAGAACGTGCTCTTCCCCAAGCGGCTCGGCCACGCCGCGGAGCTCGCCAGCATGGTCGTGGAGTGCCTCACCAACTCCTACATGAACGGCGAGACGATCCGCGTCGACGGCGGCATCCGGATGCCACCCAAGTGACGGCCTCGGTGACGTTCGGCACCGGGGCGGGGTAGGACCCGCGCATGGGGGACACACGGGGGATGCGCGCGCTCGTCGCGATGGTGCTGGTGACGCGCGGCTCGTGGCCGTGGCGTCGGCGGCCGGCGGCGGTCGCCGCCGGTCGCTTCCCGGACCGGTGCGTGGAGCAGGTGCACGGCGACAGCCTGACCGTCCCGACCAGCCGCGGCGCCCAGCTGCGTCGACCTCGACGTCGGGATCCCCGAACGGCTACATCGGCCTCGACGCGCACGATCGAGCTCGTCAACGGAGCAGCTTCGGCGTACCGGTGCGCACGTGGCCGCTCACGGACGGGAGCTCGACGACCGCGGATCCGCTGACGATCACCTTCGACAACGAGGCACCGCCGCCTGGACCGGAGCCGCCGTACCCCGAGCAGGTGCGCGTCCGACCCGCGCAGCGTTCCCCTACGGACTCACCGTCCGGCGACGAGGCTGGTCCGTCCAGCTCGGCCCGACAACGGTGTCGGGACGCCGATCCCCCTTCACCGCGACCCTCACCTGGTCCGACTGCGACGAGGACGGCGACTACCAGCGGCGACCGGACCGCGACAACTGCGTCGGTCTCTACAACCTCGACCAGCGCGACCTCGACCGGGACCGCAAGGGCGACCCCTGCGACCCCGACGACGACAACGACGGCGTTGCCGACGTCAGCGACAACTGCCCGACGACCGCGAACGCCGACCAGACCGACTGGGACGGCGACCGCATCGGCAACGCCTGCGACGCCACTCCCGGCATCGCGCCGCCTCCGCCGTCGACCACCCCGGTCCCGCCCGGGACCGTGCCACCGCCCCCCGGCTGCACCGCGAACTGCGCCTACGCCAGCACGATCGGGCTGCGGCACCAGAAGGCCCGCCACCGCCTCACCGGGAAGGTCGAGTCCGTCGCGCGTCGGCTGTCGCGCGGGCGTCGAGGTCACGATCTGGCGCAAGAAGTCGGGCGACGACCGCAAGCTGGTCGTGCTGACCACGCGACCGACCGCGAAGTTCCGCACCAAGGCACCGCGCCGGGCCGGGCGCTACTACGCCACCGTCGGGTCACCCGCGCAGCCGCTGTGCGGCAGTGCGACCTCGCGCGTCGTACGCATCCGCAAGCGGTGACCGCAGAGGTGTGGCCCGCCCTGCCTCCCACACCTACCCTGTGCCGATGCGCCTGCTCCCGATCCGGCTCGCCCTGACCGCGCTGGTGGCCGGTTCGTCTCGATGGTCGGTGCTCCGGCTCCGGCCGCGTCGGCGCCCGTGCCGTGCGTACGCACCTTCAGCGGGTCCGCGACGGCCGTCGCGGCCGACGCGGCCGGCGACCCGCCGACCACCACGACGACGGCCTCGCTCGACGTACCGGCGGCTCCGGGACTGGTCGAGGACGTCGACGTCACCGTCGCGCTCGACCACCCCGACGCCTACCAGCTGCGCGTCCGCCTCTCGCACGTCGGCACCACCACCATCCTCCAGAGGCGGTTCCCCGACAGCGGTCCGCAGGTGCGTCCGCTGTCGTGGGACGACGAGGCCGCGGCGGTCTACGGCCCGACCTCGGCGCCCGGCTCCTACCGCCCCGACCAGCCGCTCAGCCTCCACGACGGAGCCGCCGTCGGTGGCGCGTGGCGGTTGCTCGTGGACAACTGGGGCCCGTCCGCGGGTCGCCTGGTGTCGTGGAGCGTCACGATCAGCTACAGCATCTGCGACGCGGACGGCGACGGCGTCGAGGACCACGTCGACAACTGCGACCCGGTGGCCAACCCCGACCAGGCCGACATCGACCGGGACGGCGTGGGCGACGCGTGCGACGGCGACCCCGACGGTGACGGGATCAGTGGCCCGGCGAGACAACTGCCCGCAGGCCGCCAACCCGACCCAGGCCAACAGCGACGCCGACGCGCTCGGCGACGCGTGCGACGCGGACGACGACGACGACGGCCGTGCAGACGCGAGCGACGGCTGCCGGCTGGAGTCCGCCGCCACGTCGTCCGGCTGCCCGTCGGTCGAGACCAAGGTCGGCCTCCGCAAGAAGAAGTCGCGCCTCGTCGGCCGGGTGCGCTCCGACCGCGGGGCGTGCGTGGACGAGGTCCGCGCGACGTTGAAGAGGAAGAAGTCCGGTCGCGACACCAAGCTCCTGGTCGTCACGACGAAGTCCGACGGCCGCTTCCGCACGCGCGTCCCGAAGGCAGCCGGCCGCTACTACGTGGTCGTCCGCAAGCGGTACGCCGTCGGCGTCGCCGAGTGCGGCAGCAGCAGGTCGACGACCGTGCGGGTGCGCCGCCGCTGAGGGTCGACCCTCCGGAGGTTTCGGGAGCCTGCCTGCGGGGAACCTCCCGTGCATGGGACAGCAGCGCGGGAGTCGGGTCTTCGTCGGGGTGGTGCTGGGCGTCGTGGCGGCACTCGGGATCACCCAGCCGGGTGCCTCCGCGGAGTCGGCCGGGTCCGGGATCGGCTGACGCGTCGCTGCAGCCGGCCTACGAGTACCCCACGGCCTGCCCGAAGCCGGTCGACCGCTCCCGTGGCACCGCCCTGCTGCCGCAGGACCCGTGCGAGCCGTCGCCGGACCCCGACCGTGACGGCGATGGCGTGCCCGACTACGCGGACAACTGCCTGAGCGCCTACAACCCCGGTCAGGAGGACGCGGACGGCGACGGCATCGGCGACGTCTGCGACCCGACGCCGACCACGCCCCCCACGACCGCTCCGCCGACGACGCAGCCTCCGACCACGCAGCCGCCCGACCACGCAGCCCCCGACGACCCAGCCGCCCACCACGCGACCGCCACGCCGACCACGACGCCGACCGTCGTCGTACCCACGGCGCAGCCCGGGTGCCAGTCCTCCTGCGCCTACGTGCGCGAGGTCGACCTGCGGGTCACCGCGACCAAGCTCAAGGGGGCCGTCGACTCGGTCGCCCAGGGCTGCCGCGCGGACGCGACGGTCACGCTGTGGCGCCAGAAGAAGGGCGCCGACCGCCGCCTGGTGGTGCTGACCAGCAAGCAGACGGGCACCTTCCGCACCGGCCGTCCCGCCCGCGCCGGCCGCTACTACGTCACCGTCACCTCGCCGGAGCAGCCGCTCTGCGCCTCGGCGACGTCCCCGACCGTGCGGGTGAAGCGCAGCTGACGGCGTACGCCCGTGGCGAAAGCGTTCGCGCTCGCGCCGTCCGCCGACCTACGCTGGACGGCATATGACGAACGCACCTGACCTCCCGGCATCCGACTTCACGCTCAAGGACGCCCTCGACGCGACCCGCGGCTGGGACGACGACTCGATCGAGCTGGACGACGACCTCCTCGACACCGACTCCGACGGCGGGGACTCCTTCGAGTCCGGCTACGCCGACGACAGCTCGTCCGACGACGGCTACGACGACGCGGACCCCGAGGAGCTGACGATCGGCGCGCAGGAGCTCGCCGAGCGCCACGCGCTCCGACGGGTCGCCGCGCTGCGCACCGAGCTCGAGGACATCACCGAGGTCGAGTACCGCCAGCTCCGCCTCGAGAAGGTGGTGCTGGTCGGCGTGTGGACCGGCGGCACCGTCACCGACGCCGAGAACTCCATGGCCGAGCTCGCCGCACTCGCCGAGACCGCCGGCTCCGAGGTGCTCGAGGCGATCTTCCAGCGCCGCCAGTCGCCCGACCCGGCGACCTTCATCGGTCGCGGCAAGGTCGAGGCGATCCGCGAGATCGTCCAGGCGACCGGCGCCGACACGGTGATCTGCGACGGCGAGCTCGCGCCGAGCCAGCTGCGCAACCTCGAGGACAAGATCAAGGTCAAGGTCGTCGACCGCACCGCGCTGATCCTCGACATCTTCGCCCAGCACGCGAAGAGCAAGGAGGGCCAGGCGCAGGTCGAGCTGGCGCAGCTGCAGTACATGAAGCAGCGCCTCCGCGGCTGGGGTGGCAACCTCTCCCGCCAGGCCGGCGGTCGTGCCGCCGGCGGTGACGGCATCGGTGGCCGCGGCCCCGGTGAGACCAAGATCGAGACCGACCGGCGCCGCATCAACACCAAGATCGCCAAGCTCCGCAAGGAGCTCAAGGACCTGCGCGGCACCCGCGAGGTCAAGCGCCAGTCGCGCCGCCGCAACCACATCCCGAGCGTCGCGATCGCCGGCTACACCAACGCCGGCAAGTCCTCGCTGCTCAACCGGCTCACCGACGCGGGCGTGCTGGTCGAGGACTCGCTCTTCGCGACCCTCGACCCCACCACGCGTCGTACGACGACCGCCGACGGCCGCATCTACACGATGTCCGACACCGTGGGCTTCGTCCGACACCTGCCCCACGGCCTGGTCGAGGCGTTCCGCTCGACGCTGGAGGAGGTCGCCGACAGCGACCTGCTGCTCCACGTCGTCGACGGCTCCCACCCCGACCCCGAGGGACAGATCGCGGCGGTCCGCGAGGTGCTCGCCGAGATCGGCGCCACCAAGGTCCCCGAGATCATCGTGATCAACAAGGCCGACGCGGCCGACCCGATCGTGATCAGCCGCCTCCGCGCTCGCGAGCCGCACAGCGTGGTGGTCAGCGCGAAGACCGGCGACGGCATCGAGGACGCGCTGCGGACGATCGAGTCCGAGCTGCCGCGGCCGCAGGTCGAGTTCGACGTGCTGCTGCCCTACGAGCGCGGCGACCTGGTCAACCGGATCCACCAGGAGGCCGAGATCGGCTCGCTGGAGCACACCGGCGACGGCACGCTCGTCGTCGGCCGGGCCAACGCCGACCTCGCGAGCGAGCTGACGGCCTACGCCCGCTGAGCGATCCGGGCGCGAGGGCGTACAGTCACCTGCGTTTTGCGTCCCGATTCGGCGGAACCTCCCGGTCCCCTCGCCCGTTGACGTGTCCGGGCCCGGATTCGGGTCATCTCTGTCTCGTGTTGGAGGATGTCGCGCATGTCACGTGGTGTCTGGGTCCGGTTCTTCCTCGTGCTCGGCCTCCTGGTCGGGTGCCTGGCTCTGGCGATCAACGTCAAGCCCAACCTGGGTCTCGACCTCAAGGGCGGCGCGCAGTTCGTCTTCCAGGCCGAAGGCACCGAGCAGACCCCGGCCAACGCGGAGAACGTCGACAAGACCCTGCAGGTGCTCCGCGGCCGCGTCGACTCCCTCGGCGTCGCCGAGTCCACGATCGTGCGACAGGGCGAGGACCGCATCCTCGTCGAGCTGCCGGGCGTCACCAGTGACGCCGAGGCGCAGGACGCCGAGGACCGCATCGGCACCACCGCCAAGCTGACGATCCACGAGGTCCTCGCGACCGCCCAGGCCGAGCAGGAGCCCAGCAAGAAGGGCAACGAGATCCTGCCGTCCGACCAGGGCGACACGCTCGAGGTCGGCCCGACGGTCATCCAGGGCGAGGAGATCACCGGCGCCAGCGCGGTCCAGCGCGACCAGAGCGTCGAGTGGGTCGTGGCCATCGACTTCAGCGGCAAGGGTGGCGACACCTGGGCCGACATCACCGGCAAGGCCGCGTGCAACCCGACCGGCGACCCCAAGCGACGCATCGCGATCGTCCTCGACGGCGAGATCATCTCCTCGCCCGAGGTCAACACCGGTGTCGGCTGCGACGTCGGCATCCGCGGCGGCTCCACCGACATCACCGGCAACTTCAGCGCGAACGACTCCAAGGAGCTCGCGGCGCTGATCGAGGGCGGCTCGCTCCCGCTCGAGCTGAAGGCCATCTCCGACCGCCTCGTCGGCCCCTCGCTGGGTGCCGCGGCGATCGACGCCTCCATCGAGGCGGGCATCATCGGACTGGTCCTGACGGGCCTGTTCATCGTCGTCGTCTACCGCCTCGTCGGGTTCGCGGCGACCGTCGCGCTGGCGTCCTACGCGCTGCTCGCCTACGCGATGCTCGTCGGCCTCGGCTCCACGCTGACCCTGCCCGGCCTCGCCGGCTTCGTGCTCGCGATCGGCATGGCGATCGATGCCAACGTCCTCGTCTTCGAGACGAGCCCGGGAGGAGTACGCCGCCTATCCGTCCGCGGGTCTGCGGCGGGCCCTCGCGGTCGGCTTCAACAAGGCGTGGAGCGCGATCATCGACTCCAACGTCACCACCCTGCTCGCGGCCGGACTGCTCTTCTTCCTCGGCTCCGGTCCGATCAAGGGCTTCGGCGTCACGCTGTCCATCGGTGTCATCGCCTCGATGGTCTCCGCGCTGATCGTCGCCCGGGTGCTGCAGCGACCTCTCGGTGGCCAACAAGCCGGTCGCCGAGCACCCGGCGGTCAGCGGCCTGGGCAACGTCGGCAAGGTCCGCTCTGGCCCTCGACAAGGCCGCGCCCGACCTGATGAAGCGGCGGGTGACGTGGCTCGGCATCTCCGGTGTCGCGCTGCTGATCGCCGATCATCGGCATCGTCACCCAGGGCCTCAACCTCGGCGTCGAGTTCACCGGTGGCCGCCAGCTGGACTACACCGTGAGCAAGACGATCAGCATCGACGAGGCGCGTGCGGCCGTGGCCGACGCCGGCTTCGCGGAGGCCGTCGTCCAGACGGCCAACACCGCCGACTTCACCGTCCGCACCGGCGTCATCACCAACGACGAGGAGCAGCGGATCGAGGCCGAGCTCGCCAAGGTCGGCGGCGACGGTCGACAAGATCGACGACCAGACCATCGGCGCCTCCCTCGGCAAGGAGCTGCGCAACAACGCGCTCATCGCCTTCGGGATCGCCCTGCTCGCCCAGCTGCTCTACCTCGCGATCCGCTTCAAGTGGACCTTCGGCGTCGCTGCCGTGCTCGCGATGTTCCACGACGTCGTGCTCGTCGTCGGCCTCTTCGCCTGGCTGCACAAGCCGATCGACGGCATCTTCCTCGCCGCGGCGATGACCATCGTCGGCCTCTCGGTCAACGACACCGTCGTCGTCTTCGACCGCATCCGCGAGCGCTGGTGGGGCTCGAAGCCGGAGGAGAAGTTCAACGACGTGGCCAACAAGGCGGCGGTCGAGACGGTGCCGCGCACGGTCAACACCGGTCTCGGCGCGATGTTCATCCTGGCCGCGCTCGCCGTCCTCGGCGGCGACTCGCTCCGCGACTTCGCCATCGCCCTGCTCGTCGGTCTCATCGTCGGCACCTACTCGTCCGTCTTCATCGCCACCCCGCTGCTCACCTACCTCCAGGAGCGCTCGCCGATGTCGCGGGTGAAGCGCGAGAAGGTCGAGCGGACGCCGGAGGACTCGGGCGCCGTCGTCTGACGGTTGTGTCGTCGTCCTTGTCGGAGTCCCCGCACGTGCGGGGACTCTGACACCTGGAGGCCGTTGCAACCCCCTCCAAGTGTCCGACTCGCCCTCCAAGTTCACGCGAGCGGTCGGCGTAGGCTCACCACATGTTGTGGCTCCTGCTGATCGTCGTCCTCGGTGTCGTCGCCTACCGCTACCGGGTCAAGCTCCTCGCGAAGATCCTCGGCCAGCCCGAGCGCCGCATCGAGCGCCAGATCGGCCGCAAGAAGAACTACTAGCCAGACCCCGGCGGCGGGTTGTGGATGGCGTACGCCGTCCTGTCGGCGCCGCCCCGTAGGGTTCTCTGGTGCCCGAGACCGCCGCGACCACCACGCCCGTCAGCGAGGTGCTCGCGAAGGCGGTCACGGCCCTCGGCGGCCAGCAGCGCGACGGCCAGGTGCAGATGGCCAGCGAGGTCGCGGAGGCCATGGAGGAGGGGCGGCACCTGCTCGTCCAGGCCGGCACCGGCACCGGCAAGTCGCTGGGCTACCTCGTCCCGGCGATGCTCCACGACAAGCGCGTCGTCGTCGCCACCGCGACCCTCGCCCTCCAGCACCAGCTCGTCGAGCGCGACCTCCCGCGCCTGGTCGAGGCGGTCAAGGGCGTGCCCGGCCTCGACACGTCCTACGCCGTCCTCAAGGGGCGCTCCAACTACGCCTGCCTGCACCGCATCCGGGCCGGCGTCCCCGATGACCAGGGCACCCTCGTCGACGTGCCGACGGGGTCGATGGCCGAGAAGGTCCTCGAGCTGCGGGCGTGGGCGGAGGAGGAGTCCGAGCAGGGCGGCTCCGGCGAGCGCGACAACGCGCCGCGCCACACCGACCGCGAGTGGCGCCAGGTCGCGGTCAACCACCGCGAGTGCCTCGGCGCCTCGAAGTGCCCGTTCGGCGCGGAGTGCTTCGCCGAGCTCGCGCGCGAGAAGGCGCAGCGCAGCCACCTGATCGTCACCAACCACTCCCTCCTCGCGATCGACGCGATCGAGGACGTGCCGATGATCCCCGACTACGACACGGTCGTGATCGACGAGGCCCACGAGCTCACCGCCCGGGTCACGCAGGCCGCCACCGACGAGCTCGGCGCGGGCGACATCGAGCGTGCGGCCCGGCGCGCCACCCGCTGGACGGCGGACGCCGCGGGCGATCCCGCCGGCGACCTCGAGGACGCCGCGGGCGCCCTGGCCGAGGCGATCGAGGCGACGTCGCCCGGCCGCATCGACCACGTGTCCACCCAGCTGGCCGACGCGCTGGTGCTGGTCCGCGACGCCGCGCGCGCCTGCCTGTCGGCGTTCCCGCGGGAGTCCGGAGGCGGTGAGGGCGAGGGCGACGCCGGCCGCACCCAGGCCAAGGGCATGGTGCAGGAGGTCTTCGTCAACGCCGAGCGGATGGCCGCCGGCTCGCAGGCCGACGTGCTGTGGCTGGGGGAGGCGCGCGACCGGTTCCCGGCGCGGCTGCACGTCGCGCCGCTCCAGGTGTGGGGCCCGATGCGCGACAAGCTGCTCACCGACAAGACCGTCGTCTTCACGAGCGCGACGCTCATGCTCGGCGGCGACTTCGGCGCCGTCGCCACCTCGCTCGGCCTCAAGCCGACCGAGCGCGAGGGCTCGATCGTGGCGCCGGCGGACGACGACACCGTCCTGCCGTGGAAGGGCCTCGACGTCGGCTCGCCGTTCGACTACGGCCAGCAGGCCATCCTCTACGTCGCCCGCCACCTGCCGCAGCCCGGCCGCGACGGCCTCGGGCAGGCGCAGCTCGACGAGATCTGCGACCTCGTCGACAAGCTCGACGGGCGCACCCTCGGCCTGTTCTCCAGCCGTCGCGCCGCCGAGACCGCCGCCGAGGCCGTCCGGGCGAAGCTGCCGCACCTCACCACGCTCGCGCAGGGTGACGCGCAGCTGCCCGAGCTCGCCAAGCAGTTCGTCGAGGACCCGCACACCTGCCTCTTCGGCACCCTCTCCCTCTGGCAGGGCCTCGACGTGCCGGGCGAGACCTGCCAGCTCGTGATCATCGACCGGATCCCGTTCCCGCGGCCCGACGACCCGCTGATGTCGGCGCGCGCCAAGGCGGCCGACGCCTCGGGCGGCAACGGGTTCATGGAGGTGTCCGCGACCCACGCGGCGCTGCTGCTCGCCCAGGGCGCGGGTCGGCTCATCCGCACGATGACCGATCGCGGCGTCGTCGCCGTGCTCGACCCTCGTCTGGAGACGGCTCGCTACGGGCGGTTCCTCAAGGCGTCGCTGCCGCCGATGTGGTCGACGACCGACCCGGCGCTCGTCCGCCAGGCGCTGAGCCGGCTCGGTCAGGCGTAGACGGCGTACGCCACGACGGCAAGCACGACGACGAGCGCCAGGACGGCGAGGATGCGTGGCGAGGTCGACCTCACCTCGGTGATGGCGTCCGACCGCGTGCCGCTCGTGGTCTCGTACGCCGCCGAGGCGGGCGTCGCGGGAGCGGACGGAGCCGCCGGTGCCGCGCCACTCGAAGCCCGATCGAGCTCCGCGGCGGCCTGGTCGAGCCAGGTGTCGACCTCGCCCATGTCGTAGCCCTCGGCCAGCCGCACCGGGTTGAACCTCAGGCTGCTGACGTCCGACGCCGTCATCGACGTCGCCCCGTCGGCGAGTGCGACGAAGACGCGGTCGACCGCGTCGTCGACGTCCGCGATGCCGTAGCCCTCGCGGAGCTTGGTGGTGCTGAAGCGTGGTCGTTCGAGCGCCATCAGTCCTCCTGGTGGAGATGGTCGGGAGCGTCGGGGGAGTAGCCGAACACCTGGTAGTCGCGGCGGTACATGGTGGTCACCAGCTCGCGCAGCTCGGCCGACACCTGCCGGCCGCGGCCGCCGGGAGCGGTCTGGTTCTTCGGGGCGGTCGGCACGGCCGGCGCGCCGATCCGCTCGCACACCTCGGCGAAGTCGCGGTCGAACGTCTCCAGCCGACCCACGAAGTCGACCCGGTTGAGGTCGATCATCCGGCTCTGCAGCGTGAGGTGCTGGTCGGTGCCCGGCACCGCCGACAGGTCCTGGTCGGCGGTCCACCGCGCGAACTCCTCGACCCGCTGCATCCGCTCGTGGGTCGCCGGGTCGAAGTCGTAGTAGTTGTGGTCGACGACCTTGTCGTGCCACGCCGACACGAACCGGTCGAGCGGGTCGCGCACGAACGCGAACGTGAAGTAGTCGGCGTACGACGCCAGCGGGTAGCGCACCCGCATCGCGTGGTCGACGTCGAGGCGCACGCCGTGCGCCTCGCAGTGGTGCCGGATCGTGCGCGTCGCGACCTTGGCCACGCGGTACCAGACGAACCGGTGGCTGTGGCTGATCGTCAGGTTGTACGCCAGCGGGCTGAGCCAGCCGGACGCCTCACCTGCCGCCGCGAGCCGGTCGATCTCCGCCTGCCCGTCCGGCGTCAGCCGCCGCCGGTTCGCCTCGCGGGTGCGGAACACCTCGGGCGCGGGAACGGAGGGCTCGGACATCGCCGCGAGGCTACCGGTTCATCAGGTGGTCGAGTAGCCGAGCGCTCTCCATCGCTGGTCGAGTAGCCGAGCGAGGAACGAGCGAGGCGTATCGAGACCCCGGTCAGCCGAACGCGATCCGCCCCCGCAGCGACTCCACGTCGGTCACCGGCTCCTTGCCGGTCTCCGCGATCAGCTCGCGGGCCTGGTCGACGCTGTCCCAGACGTTCCACAGCAGCACGCCGCGCACCGCGCCGGACTTCAGGTAGTAGACGACGCCGGTGCCGACCTGACCGTCCTTCCAGTCCTCGACCATGTCGAGGCTGCTGCTCGTCTCGCCGATCGCCTCGTAGCCGGCATCGAGGATGTCGGACCAGAAGAACGGCGTGTAGTCGTAGGCCTCGTCGGCACCGGCCATCACCTTGCCGGCGTGCTCGCCGGACTTCTCGGCGTGGTCGACGTGCTCGACGCGGCGGCGCCCGAGGAGGGCGTCGGGGTACGACGCGACGTCGCCCGCGGCGTACACGTCGGTCGCACTCGTGCGGAGGTGGTCGTCCACGACGATGCCGTTGTCGACGTCGAGGCCGGCGGCCTCGGCGAGCCCGGTGCGGGGGAGGACCCCGACGCCGATCACCGCGGCGTCCGCGGCGATGTCGGTGCCGTCCTCGAGGCGGATGCGGACACTGCCGTCGGCCTCCTCGCCGCCCGCGACCGAGCCGTGCACGACGGTGACGCCGCGGTCGGCGAAGGCCTTGGTCAGGCTGGCCGCGAGCGCGCGCGGGAACATCTGCTCCTGCACGTCCTCGAGGTCGAGCACGAGCGTCACCTGGACGTCGTTCTGCACGAGCGCGGACGCGATCTCCGAGCCGATGTAGCCGCCGCCGACGACGGCGACGTGGCTGCCGGGGGTGGCGATCGCGCGGAGCCGCTCGTAGTCGGCCGCCGTGCGGTAGTAGACGACGCGCGGCCCGGGGTCGACCGCGAGCGTGCGCGGCTCGGCGCCGGTGGCGAGCAGCAGCTTGCCGTAGCCGACGCTCGTGCCGTCGGCGAGGCGTACGACGTGCGCGTCGGGGTCGATCGCCGTCACCGTCGTGTCGGTGACCAGGTCGACGTGGTCGTCGTCGTCGAGGTCACCGGCGAGCGAGCTCCCCTCGAGGGTCTCGTCGTCCTTGAGCCAGAGGTCCTTCGACAGCACCGGCCGGTAGACCGGCTTGTCGGGCTCGGAGCCGTAGACCCCGATCGAACCGCTGGAGTCCCCGGACCGGATGCCCTTCACGGCACTGGCCGCGGCCACTCCTGCTCCGACGATGACGTAGTCGTAGGTCTTCTCGGCGTCGCTCATGCAGCCATCGTGTCCTGCGGGTGGTCGCCGTTCAACGGCACCTCACCCATCGGTGGTTGAGGTGCGAGCGCAGCGGGCCTCGAAACCCACCAACCTGGGCTCAGAGGCTGCGCAGCACCGCGGTGACGACGCCGAGGATCGTGGCGTTGTCACCGGGGATCGGGTCGTACGCCTCGTTGTGCGGCAGCAGCCAGACGTGGCCGTCCTTGCGCTGGAACGTCTTCACGGTGGCCTCGCCGTCGATCAGCGCGGCGACGATCTGGCCGTTGTCGGCCGTCTGCTCCTGGCGGATCACGACGTAGTCGCCGTTGCAGATGGCAGCGTCCACCATCGAGTCACCGGAGACCTGGAGGAGGAAGAGGGTGCCGTCGCCGACGAGCTGCTTGGGCAGCGGGAAGACCTCGGTGACCTCCTGCTCGGCGAGGATCGGGCCACCGGCGGCGATCCGGCCGACCAGCGGGATGTTGATCGCAGTGGGGGAGAAGTCACCGATGCCGGTCTCGTCGACGCTCGACTCGTCGCTGCTGGACATCGAGCGACGGGCGGCCATCACCTCGGGCAGGAACACCTCGAGGGCGCGCGGCCGGTTGGGGTCGCGCTTGAGGAAGCCCTTGCCCTCGAGCACGCGCAGCTGGTGGGCGACGCTGGAGGACGACGTGAGGCCGACGGCCTGGCCGATCTCGCGCATGCTGGGCGGGTAGCCCTTGGTCTCGATGGAGTCCTTGATGGTGGCGAGCACGCGCTGCTGGCGCGGGGTCAGTCCGGTCGCGTCCGGGGGACCGTCCGGCATCTCGATGACTGTCTTGTCGTCCGACCTGGCCATGACTGGGAACCTCTCGACGCGGGAAGCAAGTCCGCTCACCGTAGTCCTCGGGGCGGCTCGGGATCAAACACCTGTTCGAACCCGCGTGTCGCGATTCGAGGGTGTTCGACACGCCGAACACGTGTTCGATCAGATGCTTGCGTTGTTCGAACACGTGCTCTAACGTCGTACACCTGTTCGATCGAACGTCTGATCGACCCCGGCAACCAGACCCACTGTCGGTGGCTCCCTCTAGACATGGATCAACAGATTCCAGACCGGCTGACACTTCCCCAGGAGGCCACCATGAGCACCCTCAGCCTTTCCCCCGCTTTCATCCCCACCACGACCCGTCGTTCGACGGTCCGCCTGACCCGCCGCGGTCGGCTGGTGGTCTTCGTGACCTCGCTGCTCCTCGTGCTCGCCGCCGCCTTCGTGCTGGCCGGCGGCGCGGTCGGCACCGGCGAGGCCGGTCAGCCCGAGCCGACCGAGATCGTCCAGGTCGCGCCCGGCGACACGCTGTGGGGCATCGCCAGCGAGATCGCCACCGACGGCGACGTCCGCGGCGTCATGAACGACATCGAGCGGCTCAACGCCCTCGAGTCGACCGGCCTCGCGGCCGGCCAGAAGCTCCGCGTCCCGGTCCTCACCGACTGACGCAGAGGCCTCCATCAGCCGCTTCGACCCCGGCTGGTGGAACCAAGGGGAAGACGAGGGGCGGGCCCAGTGGCCCGCCCCTCGCACATTTCGTCGCTGGTCGAGTAGCCCGCGAGGAACGCATCCCGCCGGTGGTCGAGTAGCCCGCGAGGAACGAGCGGGCGTATCGAGACCCCTCAGCCTCGGCGCGAGTTCTCCACAGGCTTTGCCGAGGGTCTGTTTCTCGAACAGCTCCCTTGGGTAGTTTCAGCGGTGCAGACGTTGTCTCGGGAAGGCAGTTTCATGCACGTACGCCGCATCCTCGCGCTGGCCCTCGCAGGCCCCCTCCTGCTCGCGGGCTGTTCCGACCCCGAAGCCGATCCTGCCCGACCCGCCACGACATCGCCCTCGCCGACCACGCCCTCGCCGACGTGAGTCAGAGACGCCGGAGCAGGAGAGTGCGGAGGACTTCATCCGGCGGTGGAGCGATGTAGAAGCGCGAGATGCAGGCGACCGGCGACACGGCGGCGTATCCGACGACTTGGCCCGGACTGCGAAGCCTGCAGCGAGACCGCAGACCGAGTCGAGGCGATCTACGACAGCGGGGGGCACGATCGAAGTGGGACGGCTGGACGATCGTCGAGATCTCGACCCGTACGGCGAGTGCCGACGATCGAGTTCCGTCGTCGAGTGCGATCGGCTCCGACGCGGTATCGCGAGTCCGCCGACGGTCCGTGGCAAGCGCTTCGAGGTGGCCGGCCGTGCACGCTGCTTGAGCTGACGCCGAGGGACGATCAGCTGGGTGGTGACTCGACAGCGCGGAGGCTGCCGCGATGAGGACGCGCTCGCTGGCATTCGCCTTGCTGGTGCTGCTTCCGTCGCTGTCATCGTGCTCGTGGCCGCCGCCTGCGCTCGCGGTGTGGCGAGCAGGCGACGATCGTCAAGCTCGAGCGAGGAGTGCGACTACTCGTCGGCAGACGTCGAGGACAGAAGAGCAAGTACCCCACCGCCAACGTGGACGGTCCGTCAGCTCTGCAAGGACGACAGCCGCACCCCCGAGGGCGCGTGCTTCAACCCGCAGGAATGCACGACGGCGGCCGGCGTGCCTGGCACCCGCTACACGCTGTACCGGGACGGGGAAGTCTTCGGCACCGCGTGCCTCAGCGCAGACGAAGAGACCAGGGTCGGCGATCCGCCACCCATCCGCATCCTGGTGCTCAGGGCGTTCGAGAACCTCGACTGGCCCGCCTCCGACCTGGCGGTGCAACCGCCGGGCGGCAGGACCCTCGTCAACCTCGACACGAACTTCTACACGTCCAACACCGAGGCGACGAACATCCCGGTCACCCTCGTCCAGGCGAGGGTCGTCGTCACCGCCGAGCCCATCGCGTACCGCTGGCACTTCGGCGACGGCACCTCGACGACCACGACCAGCCCGGGCGCGCCGTACCCCGACCTCGACGTCGCCCACGTCTACGAGACGACCGAGAAGGTCGCCGTCAGTGTGGACACGCAGTACGGCGCGGCGAGCTTCACCGTGAACGGCGGTCCGCCCGAGCAGATCCCGTCGACCATCTGGATCAGCGGCGAGGACCAGGACCTCGAGGTCGTCGAGGCGCTCCCGCAGCTGGTCATCCGCTGACTGTGCGGTGTCCGTGGTGCGGCTGACGCACCACGGGAACCGCACTAGCGCGGACGGTGCAGCGTCTTGATCTTGCCGCCGTCCAGCGGGGGCGTGCGCCACGTCGCGTGCGAGGTCCCCGCGGTGAGCGAGCACTCGACGTCGAGGCGGTGGGGTGTCTCGAGGAAGACGACCTCGACCCGGAGCGTGTCGTCGTCGATCCAGCCGCCCGACGCCGCGACCGGGACGGGGTCGCCGTACGCGTCCAGCGGTTCGGAGGTCAGCCACTCGCCCAACCCCACGGGGAAGGTCAGCGTGTTGTCGCCCTCGGCCGCCGTGACCTCGAGCCGACCGTCGCCCCGCGAGACCGTGAAGGTGCCTGCTGCCAGACCGGGGCCGGCCACGCCAGCGCGGACGACAGGTGAAGGGTCAGCCGCGCACGGCGGGAGGCCGAGCGACCGCAGCCGCTCGTCGAGGGCGTCCTGAGCGGACGCGTCGACGGCACCACCCAACCCAGGCAGCAGGTGCGACCACACGTGGTCGACCACGTCCTGCATCGCCTCGGTGCCGCCGGTGATCGCGATGACCGTGTCGTGCTCCGGCAGCACGATGCAGAACTGACCGAACGCGCCGTCGCCGCGGTAGCCGTGGCGTGCCATCCAGAAGCAGTAGCCGTAGCCCTGGCTCCAGTCGGGCTGGTCCATGTCGGGCGAGGGCACCTGCGCGGACGTGGCCTCGTCGACGTACGACGCGGGGATGAGCTGCTCGTCGCCCCACCGGCCGCGCTGGAGGTAGAGCTGGCCGAGCTTGGCGACGTCCTCGAGCCTGGCGAACAGGCCGCTGAACCCCTGCTCGCGCCCGGGCGGGAAGCAGCGCCAGCCCACCTCGCCGATGCCGAGCGGATCGAAGAGGCGGGGACGGAGGTACTCGCTCAGCCGCTGCCCCGTCCGGCGCTGGATCGCGGCCGCGACCGTGTAGGTGCACGGCTGGCTGTAGGCGAAGACGCTGCCGGGAGCGTGCTCGGGAGCCGCCGAGACCAGGAAGCCGCGGACGGGCTCGCGAGGATCCGCGGCCACCGCCTCGGGCCACATCTCGCGGCCGTGCCCGCTCGCCATCGAGGCGAGGTGTCGCAGGGTCGTCGACCGGGTGTACGCCGACAGGTCCTCGTCGGCGTACTCGGGGAAGTGGTCGAGCACCGTGTCGTCGAGCCCGAGCAGGCCTTCCTCCACGGCGAACGCGAGGGCCGTCGAGGTGAAGCTCTTGCTGATCGAGTAGAGCAGGCGGGTCCGCTCGGGCGTGTGCGGCGCCCACCAGCCCTCCGCCACGACGTGCCCGTGCCGCAGCACCATCAGGCCGTGGAGCTCGACCGCGGGGTCGGCGTCCACCGCGTCGAGGAATCCGAGGACGGCGGCGGGGTCGACGCCCTGGCTGGCGGGGGTGTCGCGCGGGAGCTGGTGCACCTCAGCGACCCTAGGCGACCCCAGTCGAACCCAGGTC
>CAWCGM010000050.1:0-124046 GCA_963795095.1 uncultured Actinomycetota bacterium
TCAGCGTCACGTGGGCCGAGAGCTCGGTCAGCTGCTCCTCGCTCCACCCGGCGTCCAGTGCGGCCTGCCACGAGGCGTCGCTGGTGTTGCCGACCTTCGCGGTGTACTCCCGCGCCAGGTTGAGCAGCGCGTCGAGGGCAGGGTCGAAGTCGGCCTCGCCGCGACGGATGGCGATCATCTCGTCGTCGCCGAGGCCGGCCGCCTTGCCGCCTCCGGTGTGCGCGGACTGGCAGTAGGTGCACTCGTCCTGGTTGCCCACCGCGAGCGCGATCGCCTCGCGGACCCGCGCGTCGAGCAGCGCGTGCTCGCGGATCACGTCCTGCAGAGCGACGTAGGAGTGCAGCACGGCGGGCGAGTGCGCCATCTCGCCGTGGATGTTGAGGACCTTGCCGTACTTCGCCTCGAGCTGCTTGAGGGCGTCGCGGCTGGCCTCGGGTGCGCTGTCCGTGGTGTGGACGGGAATGCGGGGCATGTGTCCTCCGAGAGATCGGGTTCGGTTGTCCCTGAGGCAACCCGGCCACGACGGGGCATGATTCCGCGCCAGGGTGTGGACGACGTCACGCACCTCTTCCCGGCCGATCGGGAAGGAACCCGGTCCTCCGCCGGGTTTCGTAGGCACCCAGTCACCAACCCAGCAGCGAGGTCAGCATGAAGGCAGTGTGGAACGGCGCCACGGTCGCCGAGAGCGACGACACGGTGGTCGTGGAGGGCAACCACTACTTCCCGGTGAGCTCGGTCCGAAAGGATCTCTTGCGCCCGTCGTCCAAGCAGACCTCGTGTGCATGGAAGGGACAGGCCTCCTACTACTCGCTCGAGGTCGACGGGCAGGTCAACGAGGACGCAGCATGGTTCTACCCCGAGCCCAAGCCCGAAGCAGCCCAGATCAGCGGCCGGGTGGCCTTCTGGAAGGGCGTCAAGGTGACGGACTGAGATGGGTGCTTTCACATCGACCCGACGCCTGGCCGGAATGCTGGCAGCCGTCGTGCTTCTGGTCTCGGGATGCGGCACCGGTGGGCAGGACGCCACCGCCGACGAGACAGCGACCGACGACACCTCGACCACCACAGCAGGCACAGCGACGCCTGCGGTGCTCGACTTCACCTCCGAGACCGTCGACGGTGAGGCCTTCGACGGCAACACACTCGCCGGCAAGCCGACCGTCTTCTGGTTCTGGGCACCGTGGTGTCCCACCTGCCGCGCCCAGATCTCCGGCGTCGGCGAGCTCGCCGAGACCTACGGTGCCGACGTCAACGTCGTCGGCGTCGGATCGCTGGACGAGCAGGCGGCCATCGAGGAGTTCGCCGCCGAGGTGTCCCCCGACGTCACGCTGCTCGCCGACCCCGACGGCGCGGTGTGGCGTCAGTTCGGCGTGACCGCCCAGAGCACCTACCTCGTCCTCGACGAGACCGGGACGGAGCAGGCGTCGGGCTACCTGGACGACGCCGAGCTGGCCACCCTGGTCGAGGACCTGGCGGGCTGATGTCCGAGGGCCTGCTCGTCGTCGCCGTCGGCGCCGGCATGCTTGCCGCGGTCAACCCGTGCGGCTTCGCCCTCCTTCCGGCCTACGTCTCGCTCCTCCTCGCCGGGAGCGAGTCGCTGTCCCGCCCCGCCGCCGCGGGACGCGCCGCGGCCCTCAGCGTCGCCATGACCTCGGGCTTCGCAGGCGTGTTCGCCGTCTTCGGCCTGGTCATCTCCCCGGTCGCTGGTCAGCTGCAACGGCACCTGCCGTGGTTCACCGTCGTGCTGGGAGTGACGCTCGCGCTGATGGGTGTGTGGCTGGCAGCGGGCCGCCCGCTCTCGCTCCCACGCCTGGGCCGCTCGTCCCGCTCCACCGCAGCCCGACCGCTGACCCGCTCGTTCTGGTCGATGGCCGGCTTCGGGGCCAGCTACGCCGTCGCCTCCATCTCCTGCACGATCGCTCCGTTCCTGGCCGTCGTCGTCGGCGGGTTCCGCAGCGGCTCGATCCTGGAGGGACTGACCCTCTTCGTGGCGTACGCCGTGGGGATGGGACTGGTCGTGGGGACGCTCGCCGTGGCGACCGTCTTCGCCTCGCCCACGACCATCGGGCGCCTCAGGGGGGCCGGTCGGTGGGCTCCCCGAGCGGCCGGCGCGCTGCTCGCGGCGGCCGGGGCGTACGTCGCCTACTACGGCTGGTGGGAGCTGCGGGTTCTGGCCGGCGGAGACCCCGACGATCCTGTCATCGAGGCGGCCGCCCGGCTCCAGCAGCGGCTCGCAGGCCTCGTGGACTCGATCGGCCCCCTCGGGTGGCTGACGGCCGGAGCGCTGCTCCTCTTCGCCGTCCTGGTCGCGCGCCGACGCGCTCGCAGGAGCCGGAGCGCTTCGGCGATGAGCGAGAGGGCGGGACGATGAGCGTCGCCGGACGGCTGGCGGCCGCAGGAGCACTGTCGTTCGTTCTGGGCGCCTGCGCGACCACGCCGAGCGAACCCGCCGACCGCGACGAGGACCGGACCTCGACGGCGGAGATCGACGACGAGGGCACAACCGACGCCGACAAGAAGCCACCGTCCGCCCTCGACGACACGGCACACCCCGACTTTCCCGATCCGCTGATCGACCTCGACGACCTCCTCCCCGGTGGCCCGCCGCCCAACGGCATCCCGTCCATCGACTACCCGCTCTTCCAGCCGGTCGCGGAGGTGGACTGGCTCGACGACGACGAACCCGTGCTCTCGCTGACGATCGACGACAAGACCAAGGCCTACCCGATCCGGATCATGATGTGGCACGAGATCGTCAACGACCGGCTGGCCAGCGTCCCAGTGGCGGTGACCTACTGCCCACTCTGCAACTCCGGCGTCGCCTTCGAGCGCACCGTCGCTGGGGAGACGACCACGTTCAAGGTCTCCGGCAAGCTCTACGCCGACAACCTGGTGATGTACGACCGTCTCACCGAGTCGCTGTGGCCCCAGCTGACCGGCCGGGCATCCGTCGGCGCGCTCACGGGCACCCAGCTCGAGAGCATCCCGGTCGGAGCGGTCGGCTGGGCGCAGTTCCGCGAGGAGCACCCGGACGCGAGGGTCCTCAGCAGGTCGACCGGACACGACCGCGACTACCTCACGAACCCCTACGTCGGCTACGACGACCCGGACTCCGAGCCGCTGTTCGCGCTTCCGACCGACCCGGACACCCGGCTGCCGGTGAAGGCTCGCGTGGTCGGCGTCGGTGAGGGGAAGGACGCCGTCGCGGTGTCCCGGGACCTGCTCGCGGATCGAGGCGTCCAGCACGTGGAGGTCGGTCGGGAGCGCGTCGTGCTCTGGCACTCGCCGGGCCAGGTCTCGGCTCTCGACACCCGTGAGATCCCGGACGGCGCCGAGATCGGGTCGGTCGCCGCCTTCGCCGCGGAGGTCGGCGGAAGGGCCTTGGACTTCACCCGAACCGACGACGGGACGTACCGGGACCAGCAGACCGGGTCGGTGTGGAACCTTTTCGGACGCGCCGAGAGCGGGCCACTCGTCGGCGAGCAGCTCACGGCCGTGGAGCACCTCGACACGTTCTGGTTCGCGTGGGCGGCGTTCCAGCCCGACACGAGGCTCGTGCCTGGAGGCTGACGGACCTCCGCGGGCGTCACCCCAGTGCGTCGGCGAGCTCCACCAGCGAAGATGCCCGCACGTCCGGCGCCGCGAAGTACGACGGGTAGCGCACCGTCCGACCTGTCGATCCAGGCAGTGGCCAGTCCGGCACGGCTCGCGCCGTCGATGTCCCATGGGTGCACCGCAACGAGCATGGCGTCCTCAGGATCCACGCCGCACTCCTCCAAGGCGAAGGCGTAGGCACGCGCGGCGGGCTTCCAGACGCCGGCGTCCTCGACCGTCATCAGTCGCTCGAACCGATCACGCACACCGGCCCCCTGCAGCAGGGCGTCGGCGACCGCGGTGGACCCGTTGCTCAGCGTCACGAGCCGGATCCCGAGGTCCCCCAAAGCACGAACACCCGCGACGACATCCGGGTGCACAGTCAGCTCGGCGAACCCCCGCATCACGTGGTCGACGGCGTCCTCAAGCGGGCGGTCGAGCGGCTGACCCACCAACCGGACCCTCAACGCCTCGGCACCCAGCGTCGCGAATGCCTGGAGGTCACCGGCGACCGTCACCGCGAACCCGTCGCGCAACAGCTCGGCGAACCAGAGCTTCGCCAGGTGCCCGGGTGCACCGACGTCCTCGAATCGGCCGGCCATAGGCGCCATGTCCGACAGCGTCTCGTTCACGTCGAAGACCAGCAGCGTCGGGCGTCTTGGTCCGTCGGGGCTGATCGGGTGGTCGGAGCTGAACGGTGCGTCAGTCATGGGCTCTCCTCGTCGTCCGGCACGCGCTTCGGATCAGGCGCGTGCGACGTCTCCAGTGTGGCGGGTGGGTGGCCGTGCCTCCACAGGCGCGCCTCGTCCCCGCGAGGCGTCGACCCGAGCCGCGGCGAGCCACTGGCCACAGCCGACCGCGGCGACGACGACACCACACCCGACCGAGACGGCCAACCCCGTCCGGGTCAGCTGGGACGTGAACACGGTGAGCAGTCCCACGGTGCCGACGACCCAAGCACCGTCGAGCACCGCGACCAGACGCCCCGCACCCGGCGTGACCCCCGCACCCGCCGCCCGCGCCAGCACCCACGCGTAGCCGGCCAGTCCGACCCCGGCCGTCGCGACCAGTTCCGTGCCGACGCCACCGAGCTGACGCGACCACCACCCGGACGCCCCGAGGAGCACGATGCCGGACGTCAGCGAGACCACGCCGTTCAGCAGGACCAGACGGTCCAGCACCGTCCGGCTCGACGCGTGGACCCGGACGGCCTTCGCGCGACTGGGAACACCTGTCTCGACGTAGGTCTTGAGGTCCCGGCTGGTGCGCCGGCCGATTGCGGTCAGGTACGCCTTGAGGAGCGGCCCCGCGACGCGGGCCGCATCGACGAGCTCGACGGTCGCGTCCATCCGGAACTCGGCCCGTCCGTCTCGGAGAGTTCGGACCTCCCAGGTGTTGGAGGCACCGGCGACGAGGCGCGTCATGCCGTCGCTGAGGCGGTAGGTCAGGCGGCGAGCTGCCACGTCGTACTCGGTCAGCTGCTCGGTGATCTGGTCTATGCCCGGCGTGGCGACGCTGCACGCGCGCCCTGCGGCCGGCGCACCATCCAGCGAGCCCTCTCCCATGGGGCGGGACTCCTCGACTGCTGCAACCCAGTCGCCGACCCGCCCGAAGCCAGGTCCGATCACCTCCCAGACCTGGTCGGCAGACGCGTCGATGTCGATGCTGCTCGAGACCTTCATGATGGTTCCTCTCGAATCGTGGAGCCATCACTGAAGCCCGTGTCCGGGCGCTGGTCGATTCCCGCACAGGGAATGGCCGCGCGCCCGGGGGTGCGCGACGATGCGGGGGTGAGCGTGACCGAGCCAGTCAGGACGCCCTTCGGCGCGGCGCTACGCCGCCGACGTCTGGCGCGCGGGTGGAGCCAGCTCGAGCTGTCACTGAGTTCGCGGACCACGTCGCGGCACGTGTCGTTCCTCGAGACCGGGCGGTCCCGGCCGAGCCCGGACATGGTTGCTCGACTGACCGCTGCACTGGAGCTGCCGCTGAGGGAGCGCAACGTCCTGTTCCGTGCCGCAGGGCTGGCTCCTGTCTACCCCGAGTCGTCACTGGAGTCCGACGACCTGACAGCCTTTCGCGCCGTCATCGACCGGATGCTTCATAGTCACGAACCCTTCCCGGCGTATGCGGTGGACGGCCACTGGAACATCGTCCGGACCAACTCCGCAGCGGGAGTGTTCCTCGCTGCCACCGAGGAGCGCAACGCCATCAGGTTGACGTACGCCGGAGCATGGCGCGACCTGATCGACAACTGGGACGACATCGCATGGGTCGGGCTGGCGCGTCTGCAGGCCGAAGCTGCGCGGCTGCCGCCCGACGAGGTGTTGGCGGCGCTCCTCGAGCTCGCCACCGAGGCCGTGGGTTGTCTTCCGCGTCCTCCGGTAGGTGTCTCCGGACCGGTGCTGTGCCCGAACTTCCGCATTGGTGACGACGTCATCCGCACGGTGTCGGTCGTAGCCCAGTTCGGATCACCCATGGACGTGACCCTCGACGAGCTGCGCATAGAGCTCGTCTACCCGGCAGATGACGACGCCCGCCGCTTCTTTGAGGGACGCTGACCATCGCGAGCGATGGTAGTGCGCCCCCGTGAATCAATCGCCGTAAAGGGGCGCGAGGTGACGGCCCCTGTCGCTCACCACGAGGTGGTTGCCGGCACACGCCGTCCCGTCGCCGACTACGACTTCACCTTCAGCGTCCCCCACTTCGGTCGCCGCAACTCGATTTTCTATCCCAGCCTGCACCTCGTCGTACTCCGGGAACGCTCGACCGACCGATTCGCCAGTCACCGGTTCCCGACTCCCGCACCGACCAGGACAGCGCCAACGGACCACGCGGTTGAACAGGTACTCACAACCCCTGCCCCGCCGACAATACTCGCATCGAGACACGCTTCGACCCTCCTCCTTGGCATGCAGGTGTGGAGCTGGGTCCCGAGTCGGCCCTGCGGCCAGTCGTCGACCAGCGCACTCCCACGGAGGCCGCCTCGATCTGCAAGAGGTGTATGTCGAAGAAGCCGAGACGGACTGCGAGGACGGGCGAGTGGGTCGACCACACCTACAGGATGCGTGGGCATACAAGCGCTGATACCGGCAGCACGAATGCGGATGCAGTGCTTCCATGAGACCGTCCATGCGGTCATCGGCGTCACGAGGCCGGTCCATCGCCACATCGCCCGGCTTTCAGGCATGTCAGCACCACTGCTCGACCCGACCTCGCATGGGCGCATGGACCTGGCACACCGGCGCGGTGTTCGAGTCGGCCTGAACGAATATCATTCGGCCTTGGAGGGCCCCTCGTCCTGGATGAAACGTCGCACACCCTCGCCCGGCCCCACTGGGACGGGCGAGCCAGGGACGGGCGAACAAGGACGGGCGATCCAGGGACGGGCGCAAAATGGTGCTCCCCTTCGTGCACAGTAGCGACATGGAGGACGTCGCCGGGCTCTGCGCCAGGGGTGTCACTGGCTCGAGCCCGTACCGGGCCTGGAATAACTAGAGCCGCAGGTCACACCGGTCATGCTGAATCAGCAGGACCGTGCCAGGACTGTGGGCTGCGATGGAGGCAGGTCGGAGACCTGCCGATCAAACGGGCGGGTCAGTCACGCCCCATGGAGTTGCTCCTCCGCTGGAGAAACCTGGCGTCGGCCTCGTTTCTCGCCAAGCGCGCTGCCTGCGCGTAGGCGGTTCCGGCTTCATCCGTTCGCCCGAGCTGCTGGAGGACGTGACCGCGAGCCGCATGGAAGTAGGGATAGCTGTCGAGGTCGACGCTCAGCTCGGTGAGTCGGTCAAGTGCTTCTGCTCTGGCGCCGAGCTCAGCATGGGCCACCGCTCGGTTCAACTCCACGATCGGGCTCGAGGTCACCTCTTGCAGGCGGTCGTAGAAGCGGACAATGACTGCCCAGTCCGTGTCCTGATAGTCCCTCGCGGCGCAGTGGATGGCGTGGATTGCCGCCTGCAACTGGAAGGGTCCGGGGCGGCCCCGGCGGAGGACGTCGAGCACGAGTGTCTGCCCTTCGCCGATGAGGGACGGGTCCCATAGCGACCGGTCCTGGTCTGCCAGCAGCACGATGTCGCGCTCTGACACTCGCGCCGGCATCCGGGCTTCACACAACAACATCAGGGCCAGCAGTCCGACTGCCTCCTCCTCGTCCGGCATCAGCGACACCAGCACCCGCGCGAGCCGTATCGCCTCCAGCCGGAGGTCCCGGCGCTGGCGCAGATCGTCGGCGCCGGCGTTGTAGACGAGGTACAAGACGGTGAGAACCCCCCGGAGCCGATCTGGCAGCTCTGCGTCGGGCGGCACCCGGAAAGGAATGGCGGCTGCCCGGATCTTGTACTTGGCCCTGATCAACCGCTTCGACATCGTCTCCTCGCTGACGAGGAAGGCGCTCGCGATGTCGGTCGGGGTCAGCCCGGCGACGAGCCTCGGAGTAAGAGCCACCTGGTGCTCCGTGCGGAGTGCCGGATGACAGCACGTGAAGATGAGCCGCAGCTGGTCTTCAAGCACCAAATCCTCCTCGATGACAGTAGACACCTCCGCGGCGGTGGCCTGGTTCGCGTCGACCCCTCGGTCGCGCGCCATGTGCGCCATGAGCTCACGCCCGCGCTGGTTCCTTCGGATCACGTCGATGCCCCGGTTGCGAGCAGCAGCCACGATCCATGCGGTCGGGCTATCTGGCACGCCATCGCGAGGCCATCGCCTCATGGCGCTCACGAAGGCGTCCTGTACGGCGTCCTCGGCCAACGAGATGTCGCCGAACAGGCGGGCCAGCGTGGCCACGGCCGGGCCGTAGGCCTGCCGAAACGCCTCCTCGACGTTACCTACAGGCACGGCAGCTCAGAGACCTATCTGGTCCCGCAACCGACCAGTGCCTCGGAACGGACGAACCTCAATGTCGTGATTGGTCGCCTCGACTACCTTTTCGGCCCATGCCAGGGCGGTGTCGAGGTCGTCGGCGTTGATCACGTAGAACCCGCCGACGTGCTCCTTTGCCTCGACGAACGGGCCATCGGTCACCACCTTGTCCCGGCCGGTGCCGCCCCGCACCACGGTGGCGGCAGCGGCCCCGTGCAGCCCGCCACCAAAGACAAAGGCTCCGGCGGCGTCCATCTCCTCCTCTAGGGCGACGACGCGGCTCATGAAGACCTCCATCTCCTCCGGTGACGAGGGTGCGCCCTCAACGTGACCATCCATCTCGTACACCGACAACAGGTACTTATTCATCGCGCCACACTCCACTCTGCAGGACCTTCCTGCTTGAACTATCGACGAACGGCGAAATCCGATCCGGACAACTCCGCCATGATCTCCCAGAAGTTTCTGGCCGTCCTGGCCATCCGTGGGCGCGCGACAGCCCGTCGAATCCCGGATAACCCCCCGCCCGTCACGTTGAAGCCGCGGCCGCGATCTGGGCACCGACGCGTGTCGACCTGGATTCCGCGCTGATCCACCGCCCGACCCCAGGAGGGCCCGTCGACGTCCCGAGCAACTCACGCCCGCACCATCGGGCGGCGCCCGAGCACCTAGGCAGTACGCCGACCGGAGGAGAGCACCATGAGCATGTCAGAAGATGTCATCCCGATGGTGCGAGACCCGTTCTTGAACACGGAGGAGGCGTGCGGCTACCTCGGCGTTCCCAAGGCAACGCTGCTGACGTGGCGGGTGCGCCGTCCTGGCTACGGCCCGCTCGCTGTGAAGGCCGGTGGTCGGCTCAAGTACCGCCTCTCGGAGCTTGACCGGTGGCTGAGTGCCCATGCGGAGTCCTTCTCGGAGGACCCGGACAGCGACGAAGACCCCTCTCGCGAGGTTGTCCGTACCCGCCGCCGTGCCAGTCGCGTGGGAGGTGCTGCCCTCCCGCCCGACCCGCGATAGCTCACCTGACGCACGAAGGAGAGAAGAGTGGCCAGACAACGGCTGATGGTCGGCACCTACGGCGAGATCAGCTGCTTTCAGTTGAGGAGCGGGTCGTGGCAGGCGCGCGCCCGCTACTGCGACGTCGATGGTGTCGTACGGCAATACCGCAAGAACGGTGAGACCAAGACCAAGGCGAGGGCCAACCTCAAGGCGTTCTTCGTCGAGCACACCGGCACCTTCGGTGACGGCGCGCTCGCGCCCGACGACACCGTCCAGGACCTCCTCGACCTCTGGTTCAAGAAGATGGAGCAGGCGGACGGAGGACCACGCGCGGAGACGCTGGGCTACTACCGCTCCCACGTCCGCTGGATCCTCGACCCCGACAAGACAGAGCATCCGCTCGGCGCCTACCAGCTCCGGCACGTGCGACCGGTGATCATCCAGGCCGCGCTCGACAGCGCCGGCGTCTCTCCCGACATGCGCAAGCGCATTCGCAGCGTCCTCGTGCGCGCGTTCAACATGGCGATCTTCCACGAGGCCATCAACGGCAACCCGGCCACGGCGGTCCCTTCGGTCCCTGTGCCACGAAACAAGAAGAAGCCTGTTCCCGTGAAGGACCTGCGACGCCGTGCGCGCCGCCATCCGCGAGTGGGCCAACGCCGAGAAGCGGAACGGTCCGAAGAGCGTCGATCTGCCCGACATCGTGGAGATGCTCGTCGCCACCGGCATGCGCATCGGTGAACTGCTGGCCCTGCGATGGTCCGACATCGAGCTGACCGCTGCCGCCTGAGCGTCGCGACGACGACGGTTGGTTCCCGTGGCTCATGGTCAACGGCCAGATCACCTCGAAGGGCAAGCGAGTCGACTACGGCAAGACGGACGCAGCAATCCGCCCCATCGCGCTCCCGGACTGGGCGGCGGCGTTGCTGCGGAGGCGGAAGGTCGCGCAACCGCCCAACGACCTCGACGCGGTGTTCATCACCCGCAACGGCACCTGGCACTACCCCACCAACATCCAGGGCCGTCTGCGCCACATCCGTCTGCTCGATGACTACGCCGACCTCGCGGTCCTCCAGGGCGTCACGCCCCACTCGTTCCGACGGACAGTGGCGACCGAGATCGACGAGGTCTACGACGCCGAAGCCGCCATGAACCAGCTCGGCCACACCTCCAAGACGGTGACCGAGCGGCACTACATCAACCGCAAGCTCGTCGTGCCCGACTACCGGGCAGCCACCGAACGCCTCGCTCCCGGCCCCGGGACGAACGATGGACCGGCCCCCGGGCTCTGAGAGGCCTTCGGCGGCCATGAGTCGCTCCCTGGGCCCCCCGGGCCCATAGACGCGCTCCGAGCTGTCTACGGGCCGTTCTGCGCACCCTCAGCCCATCGCAACGGCCAGTCGCGGCCGACATGCAGGAGTCAGAGCGTCACAACCGCGCGTGCGATTTCAAAGTGAGCCCAAAGTGAGCCTTAAGGCCGGTTCTGCGGCGTCGACCCCGACGACCCGAATCGCATCACCGCAGGTCAGAGCCGTTTTTCGTGAGCAGCGCGACGCATTCGACGTGGTGCGTCATCGGGAAGAGGTCGAAGGCGCGGATCGCGGTGAGCTCGTAGTCGTGCTCGGCGAAGATCGCCACGTCGCGGGCGAGCGCGGCGGGGTCGCAGGCGACGTACGCCACCGCGCGGGGGCGCCGGTCGACGACCTGCTCCACGACGGCGCGCTTGGCGCCCTCGCGGGGCGGGTCGAGGACGACGAGGTCGAAGGGCTCGTCGAGGCCCGAGCGGAGGACGCGGTCGGTCGGGCCGCACTCGACGCTCGCGCTCTTCAGCGCCGCGAGGTTGCCGCGGGCGTGCTGGCAGGCCGTGCGGTCGGCCTCGACCGCCACCACGCGCGCACCGGTCGCCTCGCCGACGAAGCGGGCGAACAGGCCCACGCCGGCGTAGAGGTCGAGGGTGCGCTCCCCCGGCGCCGGCGCGAGCAGCTCCATCACGGCCTCGACCAGCACCCGCGGGGCCTCGGGGTGGACCTGCCAGAAGCCGTCGGCCGCGACGCTGAACGGGTGTTCCTGCCCGGACGCGGCGACCTCGTGGGTGTCCGGGTCCCGTGACGGACGCTGGGCGCCCTCCTCGACCAGCGAGTCGGCCGGGCGCGCGCCGTCGGCGGCGATCAGGCAGTCGTCGACGGGCACCAGGTCGTGGGAGCGGTGCTGGCGCATCGCGGGACGGCCGTCGGGGGTCATCGCGTAGCGCTGTCGCGTGCGCCAGCGCAGGCCGTCGTCGTCCCGGCCGGGCACCGGCACGGCCTCCACCCGGAGGCCGGAGACGAGCTCGGAGGCGGGATCGAGGCGGCCGAGCCGCACGAGCTGCTCGCGCACCACCGCGGTCTTCAGGTCGCGCTGGGCGGGCAGCGTGACGTGCTGGAAGTCGCAGCCGCCGCACAGGCCGGGACCGGCGTAGGGGCACGGCGGCTCGACGCGGTCCGGCGAGGCCTGCACGACCGACACGGCGTCGCCGCGCCAGAACCGGTCGCCGTCCGTGCCCTCGGTGATCTCGACGACGACCCGCTCGCCGGGCAGCGCGTGACGCACGAACACCACCCGCGCCTCCGGCTCGGGAAGGCGTACGACGCAGTGGCCGCCGTGGGCGATCGCACCGACCTCGGCCTCGAAGCGCTCGCCGACCCGGGAGCGTCCGCGGGGCTTGCGGACCCGGGTCGTACGTCGACTCATCCGACCCTCACAGGTCGTCGGTCGGGCCGGGACGGTTGCGGCGCGACGTGACGCGCCCGCGGCGCAGGTCGCCGGCGTGCACCCGTTCCTCGTCGCGCTTCTCCCGCTCCTGCGCGACCTGCGAGGACCGCAGCTGGTAGGGGACGCTGATGACCATCACGCCGGGCGTGAACAGCAGGCGGCCCTTCAGCCGCAGCGCCGTCTGGTTGTGCAGCAGCTGCTCCCACCAGCGGCCGACGACGTACTCCGGGATGTAGACCGCGACGACGCCGCGGGGGCTCGCGCGGCGGATCTCCTGCGTGTACTCGACGATCGGCCGGACGACCTCGCGGTAGGGCGAGTGCAGCACCTTGAGCGGGATGTCGAGGTGCCGGTCGTCCCACTCCTCCAGCAGCCGGTTGGTCGCCTTGGTGTCGATGCTGACGTAGATCGCCTCGAGCACGTTGGGGCGGGTCGCGCGGGCGAAGGCGAGCGCGCGCAGCGTCGGCTTGTGCAGCTTGGAGGCGAGCACGATGGCGTGGACGCGGGTCGGCATCACCTTGTCCTGCTCGTCGGCCGCGAGCTCGAGCTCGACCCGGGCGTAGTGGCGGCCGATGGCCTGCATCAGCATGAAGAAGAAGCCCATCGCGAGGATCGTGATCCAGGCGCCGGCCAGGAACTTGGTGACCAGCACGATCACCAGCACGACGGCGGTCATGCCGAGGCCGAAGGTGTTGATCGCCCGCGAGCGCAGCATCCGCCGCCGGGCCGCCGGGTCGCGCTCCGTCGCGAGGTGCCGCGTCCAGTGGCGGATCATGCCGAGCTGGCTGAGGTTGAAGGAGACGAAGACGCCGACGATGTAGAGCTGGATCAGCTTGGTGGTCTCGGCGTCGAACACGATGATCAGCAGGATCGACATCGCCGCGAGGAACACGATGCCGTTGCTGTAGGCGAGCCGGTCCCCCCGCGAGCCCAGCGAGCGCGGCGCGAGGCCGTCCTGGGCCAGGATCGAGCCGAGCACCGGGAAGCCGTTGAACGCGGTGTTGGCGGCGAGCACGAGGATGATCCCGGTCACCGTCACCACGAAGTAGAAGCCCGGCGGGAAGTGGTCGAAGACGCCGTTGGCGATCTGGGAGATCACCGGGTGCTGGTCGTAGCCCTCGGGGAGGGCACCGCCGCCGGCGGCGCGCAGCCGATCGAGCTGGTGCGGGTCGACGTAGCGGATGCTCATCTGCTTGGCGAGGACGATGACGCTCAGCATCATCGAGATCGCGATCAGGCCGAGCAGCAGGAGCGTGGTCGCCGCGTTGCGGCTCTTGGGCTTGCGGAAGGCGGGTACGCCGTTGCTGATCGCCTCCACCCCGGTCAGGGCGGCACACCCCGAGGAGAAGGCTCGGGCCAGGAGGAACATCAGCGCGACCTGCGAGAGCGGGCCGTCCCAGCCCTCCTCGGGGACGATCTCCAGCCCGGCGCTCTCGGCCTGCGGGAGGTCACCCGCCAGGAGCTGGAGCAGGCCGTAGCCGCACATGCCGAGGATCGCGACCATGAAGAGGTAGGTCGGCACCGCGAAGAAGGCGCCCGACTCCCTCACGCCGCGCAGGTTCATCGCCGTCAGCACGATCACGGGCCACGCCGCGCAGGTTCATCGCCGTCAGCACGACCACGGCGACGGTGGCAGCCGAGGCCTCGTGCCCGATCAGGGCGGGTATCGCTCCCGCGGCGTACTGGGCCGCCGACGAGATGGACACCGCGACGGTGAGGACGTAGTCGACCAGCAGGGCGCTCGCGACGGTCACGCCCGCGTTGCGACCGAGGTTGACCGTGGCGACCTCGTAGTCGCCGCCACCGGAGGGGTAGGCGTGCACCGTCTGGCGGTAGGACGCGATCACGGTCAGCATCACGACCGCGACGGCGATGCCGATCTTCCAGGACCACACATAGGTCGACGCCCCGGCGACGGCCAGCATGATGAAGACCTCGTCGGGTGCGTACGCCACGGACGACAGCGCGTCGCTGGCGAACACCGGTAGCGCGATGCGCTTGGGAAGAAGGGTCTCGCCGAGCTGGCTGCTCCGGAGCTTGCGCCCGAGCAGGATCCGCTTCGAGACGTCGCCGACACTCACGGACGAGAGCGTAGACCGCCCGACGCCGTTCTCCGCGCTGGGATACGGTTCGGACGTGCACGTCGTGATCATGGGTTGTGGCCGCGTCGGTTCGACGCTCGCCCGCAGCCTCGAGGACCGCAACCACACCGTGTCGATCATCGACAGCGAACCGGACTCGTTCCGCCGGCTCGGGCCGGAGTTCAACGGCGACAAGATCACCGGCTACGGGTTCGACCAGCAGGTCCTCGAGAAGGCCGGCATCCGTCGCGCCGACGCGTTCGCTGCCGTCTCCAGCGGTGACAACTCCAACATCATCGCCGCGCGGGTGGCACGCGAGACGTTCGGCCTCCAGCAGGTCGTCGCCCGCATCTACGACCCCGGCCGCGCCGAGGTCTACCAGCGCCTCGGCATCACGACGGTCGCCACGGTGAAGTGGACCGCCGACCAGATCCTCCGCCGGCTGCTGCCCGCCGGCGCCGAGCCCGACTTCCGCGACCCGTCGGGCACGATCCGCGTCGACCACGTCCCGATCCCGGAGGCGTGGATCGGCAACCGCACGGTCGAGTTCCAGATGCAGTCCCGCAGCCGGATCGCGTGGATCGACCGCCTCGGCGAGGGCATGCTGCCCACCCGCGAGACGGTCCTCCAGGAGGGCGACATGCTGCACCTGGTCATGCGCGAGGAGCACGCCGCCCACGCCTACTCGGTGCTCGAGTCCGGGCCCGAGGACGACTGACCGTGATCGAGAGCCCCACCGGAACACAGGAGCACTGCTGACATGCGCGTCGCCATCGCCGGAGCCGGAGCCGTGGGTCGCTCGATCGCGCGCGAGCTGATCGAGAACGGCCACCAGGTCCTGCTCATCGACAAGAACCCGTCCTCGATCCGGCCCGAGCGCGTCCCCAACGCCGAGTGGCTGCTGGCCGACTCGTGCGAGCTGTCGTCGCTCTCCGAGGCCCAGCTGGGCAAGTGCGACGTGGTGATCGCCGCCACCGGTGACGACAAGGCCAACCTGGTGACGTCGTTGCTCGCCAAGACCGAGTTCGGCGTGCCGCGCACGGTCGCCCGGGTCAACCACCCCAACAACGAGTGGCTCTTCACCGAGGCCTGGGGAGTCGACGTCAACGTGTCGACCCCCCGCATCATGTCGGCGCTGGTGGAGGAGGCCGTCTCGATCGGCGACCTGGTGCGGCTGTTCACCTTCCGCCAGGGCAATGCCAACCTGGTCGAGCTGACGCTGTCGGCGGACTCCCCCTACGTCGGTACGCCGGCCGGGCTGGTGCCCTTCCCCGAGAACTGCGCGCTCGTCACGATCCTGCGCGACGGACAGGTCTACACGCCCGACGCGGAGCAGCCGCTGGAGTCGGGCGACGAGCTGCTGTTCGTCATCCCGGCCGACGTCGAGAACGAGCTCGAGCGCCTGCTCTCCCCCAGCCAGCACCACGGCTGAGCCTGCGTCGTCGTACGACCCTCAGGCGGGCGTCGCGTCCGACCGCACGGGCGTGCGGTTGCGGGAGAGCAGCCACACCATCGAGCCGAGCGCCGCGAGCTGGAGCGGCCAGCCCAGCACGATCTTCGAGACGCCCAGGATCGCCACGGCCGTGTCGGGGTCGATCGACGCCGAGCTGCCGGCGAGCCAGATCGGAGCCTGGATCGCGACCCGCAGCAGGCACGGAGCGACCAGCAGCCAGGTGAGCCGGGTGCAGAGCCTGACGACCGGCTTGTCCTGGTGCCACGCGGTCGGGTCGCCGGTGATGCTGCCGACCATGAAGCCCACCAGCGGCCAGCCGATGAGGCAGGTGAACGCCAGCACGACGGCGTACCCGCCGTTGTAGAGGATGCCGGGCAGGAAGTAGGCCAGCGCCTGGTCCTGCTCGGAGCCGCCCGCGGCTGCGGAGCGGTGCACGAAGTACCACCCGATCGCGATCCCGAAGAGCGCGTTGACGACGAACTGGACCGTCGAGCGCTGCACCAGCCGGACGGCGAGCAGCACCAGCGCCGCGCCCACGCTGACCATCAGCGCGAGGTCGAGGTCGCGCTGCGTCAGCCACGTCAGGGTGAAGAGGACGGTCGGCACGGCCGCCTCGGCCATGCCGCGGCGACCTCCGAGCGCCTTGGAGAGCTGCTGGCGCACGACCGCCTCGACGGTCTCGGTCTCGACCTTCTCCGGTCCGCCCTCCCGGGGCGTGGGGGCTCCCTCCGTCACGGGCGGAGCTCGTAGCGCGGGTTGAACATCAGCGGGACGCCGCCCTGGCGTCCGATGCAGCCCGCCACCGTCATCGAGCGGCCGGGGTCGACCCCGGTGATCCGCCGGCGGCCGAGCCACACGACGGTGATCACGCCGGAGCCGTCGTCGAGCTCGGCCTCGAGGGCCGGTACGCCGCCGCGCGGGCGCAGCGTGACGGTGCGCAGGACGCCGTTGACGACCACCTGCTCGCGCTCGGGGGCGTCGGCGATGGCCACCGCCTCCTCGGTCACCGAGGACTGGCGCAGGTCGCGCTGGTGCGCCTCACCGCTGTCGGCCCACTTGGACAGGGCCTGCCGCAGCCTGCTCTTCTCCGCCACGGGTCACTGCACCCGGCGGGCGTCGTCCGGCAGCCGGACCGGGAGGGGCTCGCCGACCGGCATGGCCTGCTCGCCGCGTCGTACGACGACCTGGGCGAGCGCGTCCTCCCACTCCGCGGTGTTGTCGGGGTCGAGCGCCGGTCGGCCGAGGAACGAGGCGCGGAGCATCCAGCGGTCGCCGTTGATGCCGATGATCCGCGACGGCTGCGTGGCGTCGGTGCCGTCGGGGCGCTTCACGGGCATCTGGCACACCAGCTCGGTGCCCCAGCGACCCTCGCGCTCGGTGGCCTCGCCGCCGCGGCGGGCCATGTCCGCGGCGATCTGCGGCCGCACGTCGGACCAGAGGTCACCGTTGCGGGGGGCCGCGAAGGCCTGGAACTCGCACGCTCCGTCCGAGCCGGCGAGCATCACCGAACGCACCAGTCCGCTCTGCTCGTCGACCTGGAGCCGGAGCTCGCGGTCGGCGATCGCGGGCACGAGCACGGACCCGAGGTCGGCGCGGTCGATGCCGTCGCCCTCGACCTGCGACACGTCGAACGGGCCGGTGCGGGTGTCTGGCGTCTCGGTGGCCCCATCGGTCGAGGTGCCAGTGGTCGGGGTGTCCTCACCCTCGGCGGCGTCGGTGGCCTGTGCCTTGCGGCGGAACTTCACGTCAACATCTCCTTGCTAGCGAACCGGCTCATGGTCGCGCACCGGTACCTGTAGAACCGTAGCCCCCGTCGCCCCGGACCGAGTCCGGCAGCACCCCCACCTCGACGAACCGGGCGCGCTCGAACTTCTGCACGACGAGCTGGGCGATCCGGTCGCCGCGCGCGAGCGTCACCGACTCGGTCGGGTCGTGGTTGATCAGCATCACCTTGATCTCGCCGCGGTAGCCCGCGTCGACCGTGCCGGGGCTGTTGACGATCGAGAGCCCGTGGCGCGCCGCGAGGCCCGAGCGCGGGTGCACGAGCGCGACGTAGCCGTCCGGGAGGGCGATCGACAGCCCCGTCGGCACCATCGCCCGCTCCCCCGGCCCCAGGGTGATGTCCACGGTCGTGTGGAGGTCGGCGCCGGCGTCGCCGGGATGGGCGTACGACGGCAGCGGCAGGTCCGGGTCGAGGCGGACGACGGCGATGTCGAGGTCGGGGTGGGCGGACTGGTCGGGCACGAGGAAGGAATCTATAGGCCATCTATAGGATCTGGGCCGTGGACTACGCCGAACGCCTCACCGTCCCGCTGCGCTGGTGGGTGCAGGGCACGATGCTGGTGGCGTCGTTGTGGCTCGCGTTCATCGTGGCCGTCCCCGAGCCCCTGGCGTGGTCGATCGCCGCCGGCGCGCTGGTCGTGATGGTGGCGCTCTTCGTGGCCTACGGCCGCCCGCGGGTCTCCGTGGAGAACGGCACCTTCAGCGCCGGTCGCGCCCGCATCGGCCTCGAGCACGTCGGCGAGGTGACGGCGCTGGACGCCGACGGCGTACGCCGGCAGGCGGGCGTCGACGCGGACGCACGGGCGTACCTCCTGCTGCGTCCCTACCTCAAGCGCGGGGTGCGGGTCGACATCACGGACCCGGCCGACCCGGCGCCGTACTGGCTGGTGAGCTGCCGTCGTCCGGAGGCCCTGGTCACGGCCGTCCGGGTGGGCCGGACCGCGGGACGCTCTGGATAGGGTGGCCGACATGGCCTCCCAGGAACCCTCGAACAGCAAGTTCTTCTCGGCGTTCTCCCTCGTCGCCGCCGTCGGTGCTGCCGCCGTGGCCAAGAAGGTGCTCACCACCTCGTGGCGAGCGGCGACCGGCAAGAACCCGCCCGCCAACCCCGCCGACCCCGACGTGGGCATGGGCGAGGCCGTCATGTTCGCCGCGGTCAGCGGCACCCTCATCGGCGTGGCCCGGATGCTGGCCGCCCGCCGCGCAGCCGGCTACTACGCCAAGTCGACCGGTCACCTGCCGCCGCAGCTGAAGAAGGACGGCCAGGACGCGTCGAAGGCCGCGGCTCCGACCTCCTGAGGCGCGCCCGCGCGCACCCGCTCCGGGACGGCAAGCGCATCGACCCTTCCTCGGGACTCTGGACTCTGGGGCCATCACGTCCCTGAGGCGCCGCCACTGACCATTGAGTCGCTGAGCGACTGACGGCCCCACGGGGCTCCGGGCCCTGTCACTGGCCGTTGAGTCGCCCAGAGACTCACGACTGCCAGCCTCCGACCCTGGGCGCTCACGGGCCATGAGTCTCCGACGGACTCACCGCGCGGGCGGGCGCAGCGACGGACGACAGCGCAGCACCGCCAGCCGCGTGATCCGGAGCAGGTCCCGAGGACGACAGCGCCCGCTCCCCCCTGGCGGGGGAGCGGGCGTCGTGCGTGCTCGCCGCTGATCAGGTGCTGATCAGATGCAGTCGCGGCAGATGAGCTTCTTCTCATCGGCGAGCTGCGAGCGGTGGTGAACCAGGAAGCAGCTCATGCAGGTGAACTCGTCGTCCTGCCGCGGCATGACCTCGACCGCCAGCTCCTCGTGCGAGAGGTCGGCACCGGGCAGCTCGAATGATTCGGCAGCCTCGGTCTCGTCCTCGTCGACCTTGCCGGAGTTCTTGTCGTGGCGTCGGGCCTTGAGCTCCTCGATGCTCTCCTCGCTCTGGTCCTCCTCGGACTTGCGCGGCGCGTCGTAGTCGGTGGCCATCGATTCCTCTCCCCATACGGAGGTCCCGGGCCGGCCGGTTCGAGGCGCGGAGGTGGGACCCAGTTGTGCTCGTCGTCGGCGCAGATTGTGCACCATGGATCGGCCCCGTGGTGGGCCGGTCCGCGACGTGTCGCCTGAACAGTGGGGTACGCCTCCCTATTCCCGCAATCCCGGCCGCGACCGGTCATTCGTTCGAGGGCGTGCCGGGCGTCCCCTCAGGCGAGGAAGCCAGCGGCCGCGAGGGCCTCGACGAAGCTGTCCCAGCCGGCGGCCGACGTGCCCACGACGACGTTGCGCAGGTCACTCGAGTCGAGGGGCGCGCTGCCGTCGAGCAGGTCGAACCGACCTCCCGCCTCGCGCAGCACGAGCCCGCCCGCCGACCAGTCCCACGGCTTCGGACCCGCCTCGACGTAGGCGTCGGCACTGCCGTCGGCGACGTGGCACAGGTCGAGCGCGCACGACCCCATCCGGCGGATGTCGCGCACCTCCGGGAGGAGCCGGGCGACGCACGCGGCCTGGTGCTCGCGGACCGAGCGCTGGTAGCCGAAGCCCGTGAGGACGAGCCTCTCCTGCAGCGGCGGTGTCGGGCGTACGCCGATGGGGCGACCGCCGCGGGTGGCGCCGTGGCCCAGCGCGGCGGCGTACACGACGTCGGACAGGATCCCGACCACGGCGCCCGCCACCACCGTGCCGTCGACCTCCGCGGCGACCGAGACCGCGCAGTCGGGCAGGCCGTAGAGGTAGTTCACGGTGCCGTCGATCGGGTCGAGGATCCACCGCACGCCGCTCGTGCCGTGGTGGTCGTCGCCCTCCTCACCCTGGATCGAGTCGTCCGGCCGGATCTCCAGCAGGCGCTCGCGCAGCAGGTCCTCCGCCGCCCGGTCGGCCTGGGTCACGACGTCGGTCGAGCTCGACTTGGTGTCGGCCACCTCGACGCCCTCGTGCCGCATCCGGCGCGCCAGGGTGGCGGCCTCCCGTCCGACGGTGAGGGCGACCTCGCGCAGCGCCTCGGCCGGCGACGTCACGAGTCGCGCCCGCACAGGGCCGGACGCGGCCCCCGCGGGTTGGGGCAGCAGCCGGCGCCGCACAGGTCGGGTCCGGCCGGCAGGGAGCCCACGGCGACCCGCGCGGGCTGCTCGCCGCGCTCGGCGGCCGCGCGCTCGAGGACGAGCTCGCGCACCATCGCAACGAAGCGCGGGTCGGTCCCGGCCGAGTCGGCACGCACCGCCCGGATGCCGACCCGCTTCGCGGTGGCCATCGCCTCGGTGTCGAGGTCGTAGATGACCTCCATGTGGTCGGACACGAAACCGATGGGCACCAGCACCACCTCGGACACCCCGTCGCTCGCGAGGTCCTCGAGGTGGTCGTTGACGTCAGGCTCGAGCCACGGCGTCGACGGCGCGCCCGAGCGCGAGCAGTAGACGAGGTCGTGCCGGTGGCTGCGCCCGGTGACCTTCTTCACCCGGGTGGCGACCTCGTCGGCGGCGCTGCGGTGCTGGCGGACGTAGGCCGGACGTGGCTGACCGGCGGGGTCCTCCGAGCCGCTGCTCTCGCCCATCTCGGTCGGGATGGAGTGGGTGACGAAGACGAGTCGCGCGCTGTCGCCGCCGTCGGGCAGCTCGGCCAGCGCGGCGACGACCGCGTCGACAGCCGGCTCGATGAAGCCCGGGTGGTTGTAGTACTGCCGCAGCTTGTCGAGGCGCGGCGCACCCGGGACCTGCTCGACGGCGTCGAAGAGGTTCTCGCGGTACTGCCGGCACGACGACCACGAGGAGTACGCCGACGTCGCGAAGACCGCGGCCCGGGTGACGCCGTCGTCCTTCATCGTGGCGAGCGTGTCGGCGAGGTAGGGGTCCCAGTTGCGGTTGCCGAAGTAGACCGGCAGGTCGATGCCCTGGTCGGCGAAGTCCTTCTCGAGCGCGGCGATCAGCGCCCGGTTCTGGTCGTTGATCGGGCTCCGTCCGCCGAAGAGGAAGTAGTGCTCCCCCACCTGCTCGAGGCGCTCGCGCGGGATCCCCCGCCCGCGGGTGACGTTCTCCAGGAACGGCACCACGTCCTCGGGCTTCTCGGGTCCCCCGAAGGAGAGCACCAGCAGTGCGTCGTACGGCCTCGCGCCTGAGGCCTGGGGAGTGCCCGCGGAATTCATGAACTCAGCGTAGACAGACCTACCATCACCTCGATGCTCGACTCCTACCGCCGGGTGCTGTCCCGCCCCGGCGCCCTCCGCTTCAGCAGCGCGGCGCTCGTCGCCCGGCTGCCCATCTCCATGGTGGGGCTCGGGATCGTCCTGCTCGTCGAGGAGCGGACCGGCTCCTACGGGCTCGCGGGCACGGTCTCGGCGGTGTTCGTGCTCGCCGAGGCGGCGTTCGCGGTGCTGCACGGCCGGTGGGTCGACCACTTCGGGCAGTTCCGCGTGCTGCCGATCGCGATCTCGGTCTTCGGCGCGGGGCTGGCGATGATGATGCTCGCGGTCGAGCAGGACTGGCCGCGGGCGCTGACGTACGTCTTCGCGGCCGTCTCCGGCGCGGCCCTCCCCCAGGTCGGGGCGAGCGTCCGGACCCGCTGGTCCCACCTGCTCGACGAGCCCGGTGAGAAGCAGACCGCCTTCGCCCTGGAGGCGGTCCTCGACGAGGTCGTGTTCGTCGTCGGCCCGGTGGTCGTGACCCTGCTGGCGACGAGCTGGCACCCCGTCGCCGGCCTGACCTTCGCGATCGTCACCGGCGTGCTCGGCACGTTCGCCTTCGCGTTGCAGCGCGGGACCGAGCCGCCCGCCGGGAGCACCACGACCACCGACGGCCCACGGCCCTCGATGCCGTGGCGTCTCGTGCTGCCGCTGGCGCTGGTCTGCCTCACGCTCGGTGCGCTGTTCGGCGCCGCCGAGGTCACCACGGTCGCGTTCGCGGAGGAGCAGGGCAAGCGGTGGATCGCCGGGTGGCTGCTCGCGGCCTGGTCGTTCGGCAGCCTCGTCGCCGGCCTCGTCACCGGCGCCATCGCCTGGCGCAGCGGGCCGGACGTGCGGCTGCGGTGGGGCTCGGCGGCGATGGCGCTGGCGATGGCTCCACTGATGTTCATCCACTCGATCCCGCTGATGGCGGTGGTGCTCCTCGTCGGCGGGCTGTCGATCGCGCCCACCCTGATCGGCGCGATGACGATGGTCGAGCAGGGGGTCCCGTCCGGCCGGCTCACCGAGGGCATGGCGGTCCTGCACACCGGGATCGTCGCCGGGGTCGCGCCGGGCGCGGCCGTCGCCGGCTACGTCGTCGACCACAGCGGCGCCTCGGCGGCGTACGCCGTCGCGCTCGTGGCCGGCATCCTGGGCGCGCTCGCTGCCCAGGCTGCCCGGCCGAACCGGGTCGCATCCCGGCCGGGATCCCCTAGCCTGCGGGCATGACGACCTGGCGCAACTGGTCCGGCCTCGAGGAGGCGACCCCGCGCGAGGTGGAGACGCCGACGTCGGTCGACGCGGTCGTCGACGTCGTACGCCGTGCGCGCGAGGCCCGCACCACGGTCAAGATGACCGGCACCGGGCACAGCTTCACCGGGATCGCCGCGCCCGAGCACACCCTGCTGCTGCCCGCCGGGCTCGACGGGGTCCTCGCGGTCGACCGCGAGGCGATGACCGTGACGGCCCGCGCCGGCACGCCGCTCAAGGACCTCAACCTCGCGCTCGAACGCCAGGGCCTGTCGCTGCACAACATGGGTGACATCGCCGAGCAGACCCTCGCCGGCGCCACCTCGACCGGCACCCACGGCACCGGCGGCACCGCCGCCGGACTGGCCGCGCAGCTCGCCGGGCTGGAGCTGGTCACCGGCACCGGCGAGGTCGTCCGGGCGTCGGCCGACGAGAACCCCGACGTCTTCGAGACGGCCCGGGTCGGCCTCGGCGCGCTCGGCATCCTGACCAGCCTCACGTTCCACGTCGAGCCCCTCTTCGTGATCGAGGCGCACGAGCAGCCGATGACGTGGGACGAGGCGCTGACGTCGTACGACGACATGGTCGCGGCGGCCCACCACGTCGACATGTACTGGTTCCCGCACACCGACCGGATGATGGTGAAGCAGAACGTCCGCACCGACCTCGCCCCCGGCGAGCAGGAGCCGCCGTCGCGGCTGGCCGCGTGGTGGGAGGACGACTTCGTCTCCAACACCGTCTTCGGCGGCCTGTGCCGCATCGGGTCCCGGGCGCCGGGCCTGGTCCCGCGGATCAACCGGGTCGCGGGACGCGCGCTCTCCGAGCGCCGCTACAGCGACCTCGCCCACCGGGTCTTCGTCACCCCTCGACGCGTGCGCTTCCGCGAGATGGAGTACGCCGTCCCCCGCGAGGTCGGCCTCGACGTGCTGCGCGAGTGCCGCCGGGTGATCGAGGCGAGCGACTGGCGGATCGCCTTCCCCGTCGAGATCCGCACCGCACCCGCGGACGACGTACCGATGTCCACCTCCCACGGCCGCGACAGCTTCTACCTCGCCTTCCACGTGCCGCACGACACCGACCACCGCGCCTACTTCGGCGGCCTGGAGCCGATCCTGCGCGAGGCCGGCGGGCGACCCCACTGGGGCAAGGTCCACACGCGGTCGGCCGCGGACCTGGCACCGGCGTACGACCGGTTCGACGACTTCCTCGCGATGCGCGACCGACTGGACCCCGACCGGGTCTTCGCCAACCCCTACCTGCGGCGCGTCCTTGGACCGTGAGTCTCCGAGAGACTCAAGGTCCAGCGAGCGCTCGGCCGGCGCTCAGACGTTGGCCGGCCCCTTGGGCAGCGGCGCGCGCCAGCCGCGCACCAGCGCGAGCAGCCGGAAGCCGAGGCAGGTGCTGAACCCGGCGGCCGCCACGACGCCGAGCGGCAGGTCGGTCCGGTTCAGCAGGACCGCGACAGCCGCGCCCACCAGCGCGGGCGTGGCGTAGACCACGCCCTCGAAGATCACCGGGACGCTGCCGGCGAGCACGTCGCGGATCATCCCGCCCCCGATCCCGGTGACCATCCCGAGGAGCGCGGCCGGCAGCGGCTCGAGGCCGTAGTCGACGGCCTTGAGCGCGCCGGTCACGCAGAAGAGCGCGAGCCCGAAGGCGTCGAAGAGCGTGATCACCCGCTCGAGGCGGCCGATGGACGCGTGGAAGAAGAAGGTCAGCAGGCCGGCCGCGATCGGGACGAGCAGGTAGCGCCAGTCGGCGAGCGCCGCGGGCGGCGTGGCCCCGATCAGCACGTCGCGGATGAAGCCGCCGCCGAGACCGGTGACGCCGCCGAGGACGAGCGCCGCGAAGAGGTCGAGGTTCTTGCGCACGGCGACCAGCGCGCCCGAGACCGCGAAGACGAAGATGCCGGTCAGGTCGAGCACGACCAGGGTCGTGGCGAACTCCGTCTCGGGCACGTGGCGAAGGCTAGGCGCAGACTCCTGCAGGGTGCGAAATGACCGTGACTTCCACCGCTCGGCGCGCCGCAGCCGCAACCGGTCCGGAGCGTGCCGCTGGCGTAGGCTCGAGCGAAGCGATGCGCGTGTCGCATCCACGCCCACCAGAGAGCAATCCAGGCAGGAGCCCGCTGTCCATGGCCAAGCTGACGTTCACCGGACGCAGCGGGGACGGCAAGCGCCTGCTGCTGGTGGACGAGTCGGGCCAGGAGCACTCCCTGGTGATCGACGCCCGGCTCCGTCGCGCCCTCCCGGGCGCGCCCGCAAGCGGCCCGAACACACACGGCCAGTTGGAGATCCCGATGGAATCAACCCTCCGTCCCCGCGACATCCAGGCCCGCATCCGTGCCGGTGAGACGCCCGAGGCGGTGGCGCACGCCGCCGGGACGTCGGTCGAGAAGATCATGCCCTTCGCCGCGCCCGTGATGGCCGAGCGCGCCCACGTCGCCCAGCGGGCCCAGCTCGCCTCCGTACGGCGTCGCGCGACCGAGTCCGGCGCCCGCACGCTCGGCGAGGCCGTCAGCGCGCACCTGCGCTCGCACAACGTCGACCCCGGCGCCGTCGAGTGGGACGCCTGGCGGCGCGAGGACGGTCGCTGGACCCTGACCGCGTTGTACGACGTCGCCGGACGCATCGGCACCGGCACCTTCTCCCACGACCCCCGCGGCAACTTCGTGACCGTCGACGACGACGACGCGCGCTGGCTGGTCGGCGACGGCACGCCAGCTGCGGCGGCCAGCGTCGAGCCCGCCGCCGACGACCTGGCTGCTGCCCGGCAGCGCCGCCTGAGCGCGGTCGACGACGACCCCGCCTTCGGCGACGACGCGATCGAGATGGTCTCCGACAGCGAGACACCGTCCGAGCCGGCTGCGGCGTCGTCCGACGAGTCGGACACCGAGACGACGATGGAGTTCGGCGAGGCGACCCTCGGCACGGAGCAGCCCGTCGAGGCCTACCTCGACGACGAGGCCACCGAGAGCCGGGACAGCCACGACGAGCGGCCCGCGCACCCCTCCGGGGACGAGCCGGCCGCCGAGGCCCCGGAGCCGCGACGCCCTGCGAAGAAGCGTGGTCGGGCGTCGGTGCCGAGCTGGGACGAGATCATGTTCGGCGGCGGAAAGAACGACTGAGCCGCCTGCATGCCGCAGCTCCTCGGGCTCAACGTCCATCCCCTGAAGTCGGGTGCCATCCGCCCGGTCCGCTCGATCGGCGTGCTGCCGGGCGGCCTGCGCGGCGACCGGACGTGGATGGTCGTCGACGGCGCCGGCGCGGCTGGTCTCGGCGCGTGAGGTCCACGGTCTCTTCCACGTGGTGGCCGACACCCCCGACACCGACACCGCGGTCACGTCCGCCCTGCGGCTCCGGATGCCGGGCCTGCCCGACCTCCACCTCGACGAGCCGGCCGGCGAGCCCGAGCCGGTCCGGCTCTTCTCGCTCGACCTGCTGGCGGTGCCCGCCGGACCCGACGCCGACGCCTGGGTCCGTGCCGCGCTCGGCCGCGACGACGTACGCCTCGTGTGGTGCGACGACCCGACCCGCCGCACGCTCCAGCCGGGCTTCTCGCAGCCGGGCGACCACGCCGCCTTCCCGGACTCGTTCCCGGTCACCGTCGCGTCGACGGCATCGCTGCGGCAGCTGAACGACTGGATCCTCGAGCGCGCCCTGGAGCTCGGCGAGGAACCCGCCGAGCCGCTGCCCATGGAGCGGTTCCGCCCCAACCTCGTGGTCGACGCCGAGGAGCCCTTCGCCGAGGACCGGTGGGAGGCGCTGACCGTCGGCGGGGTGAGGTTCCGGGTGGGCAAGCCGGTCGGCCGCTGCGTGATGACGACCATCGACGCGGCCTCGCTGACGACCGCCAAGGAACCGATCCGCACCCTGGCCCGGCACCGGCGGTGGGACGGGAAGACGTTGTTCGCGGTGCACCTGGTGCCCGAGGGCTCCGGAACCCTCTCCGTCGGCGACGAGGTCGAGGTCGAGGTCTCCTGACGCTCAGTCCCGCTCGACGGGGCGGTCGGGGTCGGTGATCCAGCCGCTCCAGCTGCCCGGGTAGAGCGCAGCGCTGATGCCGGCGACCTCCATCGCGAGGATGTCGTGCGCGGCCGTGACGCCGGAGCCGCAGTAGGCGGCGACGGACGCTGCGGTGTCGGCCGCCGACGTGGGCGTACGTCTCGCGCAGCTCGGCCGCCGACCGGAAGCAGCCGTGCTCGTCGAGGTTGGACGTGGTCGGCACGTTGACCGCGCCCGGGATGCGACCGGCCACCGGGTCGACGGGCTCGACCGCACCCGCGAAGCGCTCCGCCGCGCGGGCGTCGACGAGCACGTCCACGTCCATCACGTCGTCGGGCCGCACCACGGGCATGTGCTTGTCGGTGGTGACAGCGAAGTCGCCCCGCTCGGTCCGGACCTCGCCGCCCTCGACCGGGAGACCGGCCGCGACCCACGCCGACCACCCGCCGTCGAGCACCCGGACGTCCGGGTGGCCGTGGAACCGCAGCAGCCACCAGGCGCGGGCCGCCCCGCGGCCCTGCCAGTCGTCGTACGCCACCACGGTCCGGTCCCCGCGCACGCCGGCGCGGCGCATCGCGTCCTCGAAGCGCGCCTCGTCGGGCAGCGGGTGCCGGCCGCCCTCGCCCGGCGGGTCGGCGAGGTCGAGGTCCATGTCGACGTACGCCGCTCCCGGCACGTGGCCCGCGCGGTGCTGCGCCTCCCCCGGCGGGCCGCCCATCAGGTAGCGCACGTCCAGGACCGTCACCTCGCCGAGGATCGCAGCGAGCTCGTCCGGGCGGATGAGGGGACCGTCGCTCATGGGGAGGCCGCCCGGTCGATCGCCTCGATCTCCGCGGCGGCGACGGCCGCGACCTGGACCAGCTCAGCGCGACGACGTACGGGATCGGACTCGACCAGCGCCTCGAAGACCTCCTCGAGCAGGATCGCGTCCCACGAGTGGGCGCCCGACTCCATCCGCGCGTCGTTCACCCGACGCCACCGCTCGACGACGGGGACGAACGGCTCGGTCCCGGTCGGCCCGACCGACGGATGGTCCTGGCGACCCCAGCGCGTGACCTGACGCCTGCGCTCGGCGGCGATCTCCCCGGCGATGGCGTCGATGCGCGCGAAGTCGTCGATCTCGTCCTCGCCTGCCTCGTCCATGCCCGGCACGGTAGTCGCCGGTCGCGGGCCTGCGCTGTGGCAGGATCGCCGGGTCATGGCTGAACTGCACTTCTTCACGGGCACGATGGACTCCGGCAAGTCCACGCTGGCGCTCCAGACCAACCACAACCACGCCGCCCGCGGACGCGTCGGCCGGATCTTCACCACCCACGACCGCTCGGGCACCGCCACCGTGTCCAGCCGGCTGGGGCTCACCCACGAGGCGCTCGAGGTCGAGTCGGACTTCGACTTCTGGCGCTACGTCGTCGACACGCTCACCCGCGGCGGCCGCATCGACTACCTCATCTGTGACGAGGCCCAGTTCTACGCCGCCGACCAGATCGACCAGCTCGCCAAGATCGTCGACGAGCTCCAGATCGACGTCTTCGCCTTCGGCATCCTCACCGACTTCCGCTCGATCCTCTTCCCGGGCAGCGCCCGCCTGGTCGAGCTCGCCGACCGGATGAACGTCCTCCAGGTCGAGGCGCTCTGCTGGTGCGGCAAGCGCGCCACCCACAACGCCCGCACGGAGAACGGCGCGATGGTCGTCGAGGGCGAGGTCATCGTCGTCGGTGACGTCGAGCAGGCCGACGAGCCGCCCGGGGGCCCCCAAGAGGTGGCCTACGAGGTCCTGTGCCGCCAGCACTTCCGCCGGCGGCTCACCGCCGACCGCGCCAAGGCCGTCAGCCTCGCCCCGGAGCCGCTCCCCTTCGGGTGATGCCGGTCAGCCGACCAGGATCGGGATCAGCATCTCCGTCGAGGTCAGCGAGCCGTGGAGGCCGACGAGCGTGTCCTCGTAGGCGAAGTCGCGCGACGACATGATGCCGAGGTCGCCGTGGCAGGCGACCATCACGTCGCCGAGCCGCGGCAGCACGCCGTGGTCGACGGCTCCGAACCACCCACGCCCGATCGCGGCCTCCCGGGTCAGCACGGTCGCCCGGTCCCCCAGCACCTCGCTCCACGTGGCGACGACGTCGTCGACCGCTCGGGACGCGCAGTAGAGGTGGCGGAAGCGCGCCTCGCCGCCCAGGAGCGACACCCCGTCGCGCATGCCGTCGACCTCGTCGACGTCGACCCGCGCGTCTCGCGGGCTGTCGACCATGCCGTGGTCGGCGACGACCAGCAGCCGGGTGGACGCGGGCAGCGCCTCACGCATCTGCTCCGCCTCGGCATCGACCATCGCGAGCTGCTGGAGCCACTGGGTCGAGGCCACGCCGAACTTGTGCCCGGTCCAGTCGAGGTCGGAGTCGTAGACGTAGGTCAGCGACGGGTGGTGGGCCGAGGCGCTCACGGTCGCGGCGATCCGCTCGCCGACGCGGTCGGCACCGACGTACGTCGCCCCGCGCTGCGACGCCACGGTCAGGCCGGAGCCGGCGAACTCGCGCTTGTTGACCGAGGTGACGTGCACCCCCGCCCGCGCGAGCCGGCTGAACGCCGTCGGGTGCGGCTGCCAGTCCAGCGGGTCCACGGGCCGGTCCCACGACAGGTGGTTGAGCAGCTGGTCCGTGCCGGGGATGCGGGCGGTGAAGCCGACGAGTCCGTGCGCCCCTGGCGCCAGGCCGGTGCCGAGGGAGGTCAGCGAGGTCGCGGTGGTCGACGGCACGCCGGCGGTGCCCGTGGCGCCGCCCGCGACGAGCGAGGCGAGGTAGGGCGCGGCATGGCCGTAGCGCTCCAGCAGCTCGGCGCCGAGCCCGTCGATGAGGAAGACGACGTACGACGGCGCGGTGGGCAGCTCGAGCCCCACGGGGTGGCCGTCGAGGTCGGCGCCGAGCGCGCGGGCGACGGACGGGATGACGTCCGCCAGCGACCGGTCGCCGTAGGCCGGCGGTGTCAGGATCACGCGGTGATCAGCCGCGCGTCCGCGCGGAGAGCGAGTCCGAGAACGCCAGGAGCGCGCTGACCGCGTCGGCGCCCTCGGCCGCGGCGGAGACCCGCAGCGTGTAGTCGTCGCCGGCGATGGTCCCGGTGTAGCCGTGGTCGGCGTCGCAGCTGGGGTCCGAGCACGCGGCGGGCTCGAGGTCGACCCGTCCCACGCCGCCCCACCCGATGGTCAGCACGGCCTCGGCCGGCGGTGCCACGCCCTTCGTCGGGTTGGCGATCATCCGGGTCACGACGACGGTCCGGATGGACGTGAGGGTGACGGCCTCGGTCGTCGTGGACGTGTAGGGCTCGGGCAGCATGTCGTCGCCCGGGTGCTCGTCGGTGTGAGCGATGACGAGGCGGGTCGGCGTCAGGAGGAGCGCGGTCAGGTGACGGCGTACCTCCTCGTGGTCGAACGTCGTCTCGTGGTGCACGAAGTAGGACAGGACCTCCTCGCCGCCGGCCGCCGAGAAGACGCCGTCGGCGACGACCTCGGGGTAGTAGCCGGTGCGGTGGATCGCCTGGCGGAGGTCGTGGGAGACGTCCGCGTCACGGGTCGAGCGGGGCATGCATGCAGTCTGTCACGCGGGGGCGCCCCTGGACGGGTCCTAGTCGGGGATCGTGTCCCCGGGCATCGTGGAGAGCCGGCGGACGAACCAGTCCGAGCGCGGGTCCTTCACCGGCTCCACGCGCACGCTGGCGCCGAGCACGGTCGCCCCGGCAGCGCCGGCCAGGACGAGCGGCAGCTGCAGCGCGCGCACCTGCGGCAGGTCGTGCTGGAGCTGGGCGACCCGGCGGACCAGGCGCTCGATCTCCTCGACGTCGACGATCTCGCTGCCGCGGTAGCCGAAGAGCAGGGGCGAGGCCTTGATCTCGCGCACCATGTCCTGGGCGTCGTGGTCGGCGAGCGGCGGGATCCGGTAGGACCGGTCGCCCAGGAGCTCGGTCAGCGGCCCGCCGATCCCGAACGACAGCACCGGCCCGAAGAGCGGGTCCTCCATCGTCGCGATGGTGATCGGGACGCCCGGCGGGGCGTTGCGCTGCACCACGAAGCCGGCGCGGTCGGGATCGGTGATGAGCTCGTTGAGCGAGCGCCACGCACCGGCCATGTCGTCGGCCGAGTCGATGTTGCGCCACACGTGCGCGAGGTCCGGGCGGTCGCGCAGGTGCTCGGCGGTCGCCTTCAGCACGACGTCCCAGCCGAGCGTCTCCCCCGCTGTCGTCGCCTCGTCGAGGCTCTCGACGGCATAGGTGTCCCAGAGGTCGATGCCGTAGGCCTTGAGCAACCGGTGCTGCTCGGGGAAGTCGAGGTCGCGGCCCTCCGGGTGGTTCATCAGCACCTCGTTGACGAGGTGCCGGGCCGAGTCGAGGTCGGCGGAGACGACATCGGTGAAGGTGGACTGCGGGACGCGCAGCCAGACGGCGTACTCGACGACGTGGGCGAGCGCGCGCACGGCGGCCTCGACGGCGGGGTACGACGGCACGGAGCCGCGCCCGGCCGACGACCCGGCGACGTCGGGCACGCGCAGCAGCTCGGGGACGCCCTCGGTGCCGAGGAACGTGGAGACGATCGGCTTGTCGGACTGCTCGCCGACGGCGGCGAGCACGTTGGCGACCTCCTCGCGGGCGCCCGGGACGTTGAGCGGCGGGATGAAGATCGCGACGACCGCGTCGACCTCGGGGTCGTCGATCGCGCCGTCGAGGGCGTCCTCGAAGTCGTCGGACGTCGCGTCGGCGCCGAGCGGCACCTGCTTGTTGACGACGAGGCCGACGGAGTTCGCGGCGTCGGCCGCGAGCAGGCCGAGCGCGTCGGAGTTGCCGACGATCGCGACCCGGCGCCCGCGCGGGAGCGGCTGGTGGGCGAGCAGCTGGGCGACGTCGAACATCTCCTCCAGCGACTCGACCTGGATGATCCCGGCCTGGCGGAACATCGCGTCGACGGCCTCGGCGGGCGCGGCGATCTTGCGGACGGCGTGGCCCATCGGCACGCCCTGCGAGCTGCGACCCGAGCGCACCGCGACGATCGGCTTGCGCCGGCTGACGCGCCGGGCGACCCGGGAGAACTTGCGCGGGTTGCCGATCGACTCGAGGTAGAGCAGGACCACCTCGGTGGCGTCGTCCTCCTCCCAGTACTGGAGGAGGTCGTTGCCGGAGACGTCGGCGCGGTTGCCGGCGCTGACGAACGTCGTCAGGCCGAGGCCGCGGTTCTGCACCTTCTCCAGGATGGCCGTGCCGAGCGCGCCGGACTGGCAGAAGAAGCCGGCACGACCGCGGGGCGGCATCACCGACGACAGGGAGGCGTTGAGCGACACGTCGGGGTCGGTGTTGATCACGCCGAGCGCGTTGGGGCCGATCAGGCGCAGGCCGTAGGAGCGGGACAGCCCGACGAGGCGGCGCTGGCGCAGCCGCCCCTCCTCCCCCGTCTCGGCGAAGCCCGAGGAGATGACGACGAGGCCGTGCACGCCCTTGGCGGCACAGTCGAGCACGACGTCCTGCACGGACTCGGCCGGTACGGCGACGATCGCCACGTCCACGTCACCGGGGATCTCGGCGACGGTCTTCCACGCCGGCATCCCCGCGACCGAGTCGGCGCTCGGGTTGACCACGTGGATGCGGCCGGCGAAGTTGCCGAGCACCATGTGGCGCACCAGCGCGCGACCGATGGTGTCCTGGCGGCGGCTGGCGCCGATGATCGCGACCGACTTCGGGGAGAAGAAGCGCTCGATCGAGGCGTACTCCGCCCGGTGCTCGCGCTGCTCCATCACGCCGATCGCGGTGTCGGTGGGGTCGATCCGGAAGACCAGCTCCATCACGCCGTCCTCGAACGCGCTCTTCACCTGGTAGCCGGCGTCGCGGAACGTGTGGATCATCGCCTGGTTGTCGGGCAGCACCTCGGCGACGAACTCCTCGACCCCGCGCTCCCGCCCGGCCTGGGCCAGGTGCTCGAGGAGCAGCTGCCCGATCCCGCGGCCCTGGTGCTTGTCCTCGACGAGGAACGCCACCTCGGCGTAGCCCGGACGGATCGTGTCGTAGCGGCCCACCGCGATCATGTGCCCGGCGACGAGCAGGATCAGCGCGACCCGGTCGCGGTGGTCGACCTGCGTGAACCGGTCGAGGTCGCGGTCGGAGAGCTCGGGCATCGGCGAGAAGAAGCGGTAGTACTTCGACTGGTCGGAGACCCGGGAGTAGAAGTCGATGAGCAGGTCGCGGTCCTCGGGCTGCATCGGCCTGATGTGCGCCGTCCGCCCGTCGCGCAGCAGCACGTCCGCCTCCCAGTGGCGGGGAGGTGGCAGCGTCTGCTCGGCCTCGACATCGGTCACGGCTGCAATCTATCGGCCACGTCCGCCCGCCGTTGGTCGAGTAGCCGACGCGACCTCTCCCGCTGGTCGAGTAGCCGAGCTGCGACCTCTACCTCCGCTGGTCGAGTAGCCGAGCGAGGAACGAGCAAGGCGTATCGAGACCCCTCAGCCCGACGACTCAGCCCTCGCGGCGCGAGAAGTCCTTCCTGGCCAGGGCGGGCAGGCCCTCGTAGTCCCCGGCGATCAACGCCAACCGCTTCGCCCGACTCCAGTTCTGGACCTGCTTCTCCCTCGCGAAGGCCTCGGAGATGCGCTCGTACTCCTCGTGCCAGACCAGCTCGACCGGCAGCCGCTTCCGCGTGTACGCCGCACCCATGCCGAGCTGGTGCTGGAACTCGCGCGAGTGCAGGAGCCGGGTGCTGCCGACGTAGAAGGAGCCGTCCGAGCACCGGAGCATGTAGACGTAGGCGACCATCGATCAAGGTTCTCCGGTCGGCGGGGCGCACGACAGACCGGTCGCCGAATCTGTGGACAGGTCTCGATACGCCGCGGTCGCCACCGGTTCACAGCTGGTCGAGTAGCCGAGCGAGGAACGAGCGAGGCGTATCGAGACCCCACGCTGCGGACCCGAGGCGAGGTCGTATCGATACGCCCACCTCGCTGGTCGCGTCGGCGAGGCTACTCGACCAACATGTCCGGGAGCTGGTCGCGTCGCCGGGCGAGGAACGAGCGGGCGTACTCGACCAACGAGGGCGCCCCGACCGGCGTGCCCCTGCGCCGCCGCGGAGGGGCACCGGGGAGAATGGCGCGCATGGCACGACGTACGACGAAGCAGGAGCTCCCGGACGACTTCGAGGAGCACATCCTCGACACCGACATCCGCGACGAGATGCAGACGTCGTTCCTGGAGTACGCCTACTCCGTCATCTACTCCCGGGCGCTGCCCGACGCGCGCGACGGCCTCAAGCCGGTCCAGCGCCGCATCCTCTACACGATGGACGACATGTCGCTGCGGCCCGACCGCGGGCACGTCAAGAGCGCCCGCGTCGTCGGCGAGGTGATGGGCCGGCTGCACCCGCACGGGGACGGCGCGATCTACGACGCCCTGGTGCGGATGGCGCAGTCGTGGTCGATGCGGCTGCCCACCGTCGACGGCCACGGCAACTTCGGCTCGCCCGACGACCCGCCCGCCGCGATGCGCTACACCGAGTGCCGGATGGCGCCGGCGGCGGTCGCGATGACGACGTCGATCCACGAGGACACCGTCGACTTCAAGCCCAACTACGACTCCCGCGAGATGGAGCCGGTCGTCCTGCCGTCGGCCATCCCGCACCTGCTGGTCAACGGCTCGGCGGGGATCGCGGTCGGCATGGCCACCAACATCGCCCCGCACAACCTCGTCGAGGTGGTCCAGGCGCTCAAGCACCTGATCAGCCACCCGAAGGCGACGCTCGACGACCTGATGCGCTTCATCCCCGGCCCCGACCTGCCGACCGGCGGCAAGATCGTCGGGCTCGACGGCATCCGCGACGCCTACGAGACCGGTCGCGGCACCTTCCGGATGCGCGCGACGGCCCGCATCGAGTCGGTGACCCCGCGCCGCAAGGGCATCGTGGTCACCGAGCTCCCCTACGGCGTCGGCGAGGAGCGCGTCGTCGAGCAGGTCAAGAAGCTCGTGCTCGCCAAGAAGCTCCAGGGCATCGCCGACATCAAGCAGCTCGGCGACCGGCACCAGGGCCTCCGTCTGGTCATCGAGGTCAAGAACGGCTTCGTCCCCGAGGCCATCCTCGAGCAGCTCTACCGCCAGACCGCGCTCGAGGACTCCTTCGGCATCAACGCCGTCGCGCTGGTCGACGGCCAGCCGCGCACGCTGAGCCTCCGCGAGATGCTCGACGTCTTCCTCGGCCACCGCTTCGACGTCGTACGCCGTCGCTCCGCGTTCCGCCGCGGCAAGGCGGCCGACCGGCTGCACCTCGTCGACGGCCTCCTCGTCGCGATCCTCGACATCGACGAGGTCATCCAGGTGATCCGCGGCTCCGACAACGCGGCAGCGGCCAAGGAGCGGCTGATCTCGGTCTTCGACCTCTCCGAGGTCCAGGCCGACTACATCCTCGACATGCCGCTGCGCCGGCTCACGAAGTTCTCCAAGCTCGAGCTCGACAAGGAGAAGGAGGAGCTCGAGCGCACGATCGAGTACCTCGACGCGATCCTCGGCGACGAGAAGCTGCTCCGGAAGGTCGTCTCCGACGAGCTCACCGACGTCGCCAAGGAGCACGGCACCCCGCGGCGGACGGTCCTGCTGGGAGCGGCACCGGCCATCAAGGCGGACACCTCCGTCGAGGTCACGGACGACCCGTGCTTCGTCCTCCTGTCGTCCACCGGGCTCATCGCGCGCACCAGGGACGCGGAGCAGCCGAGCACGGGCGGGGACCGGAGCAACCACGACGTGGTCGTCGCGGCGACCCTCACCACCAGGCGTGGTGACATCGGCCTCGTGACCAACCGTGGTCGTGTGGTCAGGATCCCCGTCATCGACATCGGCCCCGAGCTGCCGACCACCGCGAACGACCCCCACGTCGCCGGTGGCGTCCCGCTGAGCGAGCTGGTCGCGCTCGAGGCCGACGAGCGGGTCCTCGCCCTCTCCTCGCTCCCCACCGACGGCCCCGGCCTCGCCCTCGGCACCCGCGACGGCATCGTCAAGCGGGTCAACCCCGAGGTCCTCAACCGCGACGAGTGGGAGGTCATCGGGCTCAAGGACGGCGACGAGGTCGTCGGCGCCGTCGAGCTGGCGACCGGTGAGGAGGAGCTCTGCTTCATCTCCACCGATGCCCAGCTCCTCCACTTCTCCGCCTCGGGCGTCCGGCCGCAGGGCCGCTCGGGCGGCGGCATGGCGGGCATCAAGCTCGGCTCCGGCGAGAAGGTCGCGTTCTTCGGCGCGTTCGACCCCGCCGACGCCGTCGTGGTGACCGCGTCGGGCTCGTCGACCGCCCTGCCCGGCACCGAGGCCGGGGCCGTCAAGGTCACGCCGTTCGCGGAGTACCCCGGCAAGGGCCGCGCCACCGGTGGCGTGCGCAGCCACCGCTTCCTCAAGGGCGAGGACACCCTGGTCGCGGCCTGGGCCGGCCCCGGTCCCGCTCGCGCCGCCGCGGCCAGCGGCGCCCCCGTCGACCTGCCCGAGGCCACCGGCAGGCGGGACGGCTCCGGCGTACCCGCCGCGCAGCCGATCGCCGCCGTCGCCTCGCCGGTCGCCCTCCAGGTGGCAGGTCAGGTCGCGGGTCAGGTCGCCGGACGCGCGGCCGGATCGACCGACTCCGCGCCCGACCCTGTGGAAGGCTGACGCCATGCCCGCTCGCTCCCGCTTCGTCGCTGCCGCCACGGCCGCCCTCTTCGTCGTGCCCAGCCTCGCCGCCTGCTCGGGAGACGGGGACGAGCCCGGAGCCGCGGAGGCCCAGTCCCCCGAGGAGGTGCTCGCCCAGGCCTCCGACACGCTGGTGCAGACCGAGGGCGTGCAGCTCGTCCTGACCGCGGGCGCGCTGCCCGAGGGCGTCTCCGGCATCGCCAAGGCCTCCGGCCTCATCACCAGCGCACCGGCCTTCGACGGATCGCTCACCGTCGTGTTCGCCGGCCAGACCGTGGACGTCCCGGTCATCTCGGTCGACGACAAGGTCTTCGCCCAGCTGCCCTTCACCGGCGGCGCGTGGGACACGGTCAACCCCAAGGAGTACGGCGCTCCCGACCCGACCGACCTGATCGGCCCCGACGGCTTCCCCGGACTCCTCAAGCTCACCGACGCCCCCGAGGCAGGCGAGAGCGTGCGGGGCGGCGCCGACAACTCCGACGTCTTCACGACCTACTCCGGCACCGTCCCCGGCGACGCGATGGACGCGATCATCCCGTCGTCGGCGGGCGACTCCTTCGACGTCGAGTGGCAGGTCAACGACGACGGCGAGCTCACCAAGGCCACGATGGAGGGCGTGTTCTACCCCCAGACCGACCCGATGACCTACACGGTCGAGTTCAGCGACTACGGCACCACCAAGGACATCACGGCACCGGCAACCAAGTGAGTGGTGGCGTGAGCGACGTCGCGGGGCAGGTGGAGGTCTCCCGCACCTCGCGCGTGCTCCTCGCGATGGCGGCCGTCGCGGTCGCGTTCGCGGCCGCCGACACGTACGTCGTCGTGCTGGCGCTGCCCGACATGATGACCGGCGTCGGGGTGCCGATCGACCAGCTCCAGCGTGCCGCGCCGATCGTCAGCGGCTTCCTGCTCGGCTACGTCGCGATGCTGCCGCTGATCGGGCGGATCGCCGACCTCCGCGGCCGGGTGCCGGTGCTCGTGATGGCGCTCGTGCTGTTCGCGCTCGGCTCCCTCATCACCACGCTCGCCTACGACATGCCCAGCATCGTCGCCGGCCGGTTCCTCCAGGGCGTCGGCGGTGGCGGGCTCGTCCCCGCGACCCTCGCGCTCGTGGCCGACCTCTACCCGGTCGAGCGCCGCGGCATCCCGCTCGGCGTGGTCTCCGCCGTCCAGGAGATCGGCTCCGTGCTCGGCCCGCTCTTCGGCGCCGCCGTCCTCGCCGTGTCGGACTGGCGGGCGATCTTCGCGATCAACCTCGCCGTCGGACTGGTCCTGGCCGCCGCCATCCGTGCCCTCGCGCCCCGGGCTCCCGGATCGGTGGTCGAGGAGCCAGTGCAGCGACCCTCCAGACCACCCCTGCCCGACCTCGTCGGCGTGCTCCTCCTGCTCGCCACCTTCGCCGGCGGCGGCGTCGTCTTCCTCCGCCCCCCGGGCCTCATGCGCGACCTGACGTGGGGCCAGCTGTTCATCCCCTACGCCGGCGACGGCCGCTGGTTGACGCCGATCGGCACGATCACGGTCGTCGCGCTCGTGCTGCTCCTCGCCTGGTGCTGGTTCGCGCCGCGTCCGCTGCTCGACCTCCGGGGTTGGGTGCGCGTGCTGGTCGAGGCCGACCTGGTCGGCGCCCTGCTCCTCGCGCTGGCGCTCGGCGGCGTGATCCTCGCCTTCGCCACCGCCGACCCCAAGATCGAGGTCTTCTCGCCCCGCGGCAGGTGGTACCTCCTCGGTGCCGTCGTCGCCGCCGCCGCGTTCACCTGGCACGTCCGCCGCGCGGCCAACCCGCTCGTGCCGCGGGGCGCCCTGCGTCGTACGCCGGCCTGGGGCGCGCTGCTCGTCAGCTTCTTCGTCGGCGCCGCGCTCATCGCGGCGCTGATCGACATCCCGCTGTTCGCGCGGACGACGGTCTACCCCGACGACCAGCTCCCCGCGGCGCTCGTGCTCGTGCGCTTCCTGCTCGCCCTGCCGGTCGGTGCGGTGGCGGGCGGGTACCTGATCCGCTTCCTCTCCCCCGGCGTCGTCACCGCGATCGGGATGCTGATGGCGGCGGCAGGCTTCGTGCTGATGACCCGCTGGGGGCTGACCACGCTCGAGGAGCCGATCGCCAACGTCGCGCTCGTCGTCGGCGGGCTGGGCTTCGGCCTCGCGCTCGCGCCGGTCAACGCCGCGCTGCTCGCCTTCACCGACGACGACGTGCACGGCGTCGCCACCGCCTTCGTCGTCGTCTCGCGGATGGTCGGGATGCTGATCGGCATCTCGGCGCTCACCACGATCGGGCTCCGGCGCTACTACGCCGAGCAGAAGGTCGTACCTCCCGTGCAGGACGTGTGCGACGGCAAGAGCAGGTGCAAGGAGTTCTCCGACCTGCTGCGCGTCGCGGGCATCGCCCAGGAGCACGCGGTCTTCTGGGGCGCCGCGGGATGCGCGCTCGTCGCTGCCGTGCTCGCGCTGGTGCTCTTCCGCGAGGTGCGTCCGACCCGGCTCGCGACGCGAGACCTCTTCGCGGGCAACGGCTGAGGCCCGATAGCCTGCGAGCCGTGGACGACTTCGACGACCTGATCGCGGCCAACAAGGACTTCGCCGAGCACTTCGACCTCGGCGGCTTCGACGGCAAGGCGCATGCCGGCATCGCGCTCGTGACGTGCATGGACTCGCGCATCGACCCGCTGCGGATGCTCGGCCTCAAGCACGGCGACGCCAAGATCTTCCGCAACCCCGGCGGTCGCGTGACGCCCCAGGCCCTCGAGGCACTGGTGCTCGGCGTCCACCTGCTCAACGTCCAGCGCATCCTGGTCGTCCCGCACACCCGCTGCGCGATGGCGTCGGCCTCCGAGGCGGACCTGCGCGTCAAGGTCGCCGAGTCGGCCGGCGTCGACGCCAGCTGGCAGTCCTTCGGCGTGGTCACCGACCAGCTCGACCAGCTGCGCCAGGACGTCGCCAAGGTGCGTACGCACCCGCTCATCGGTGACCGCGCGAAGGTCGGCGGGTTCCTCTACGACGTGGACAGCGGGCTGCTCACCCAGCACGCCTGAGCCGCCCCGGACGGCGGTCGTCAGCTCGCGTAGGGCTGCAGCAGCTGGTCCACCGGTGCGTGGTCGTCGGTGAGCACCAGGGCGTCGCCGACCCAGCTCTCGAGGCCGCGGCCCGTGAGCACGCTCCACCCCGTCCCGCGCTCGGTCAGCCGCTCCTGCAGGCCGTCGAGGTCGAGGGGCCGGTCGCTCGCGAGCGCCACCAGGTTGCCGCCGCGTCCGGGTGCGGGATCACCGAGGTCGCCCGGTTCGCCGAGGACCGCGACATGCTCGAAGGCCTCGCCCAACGTGGCGACCTCGGCGCGGGCGAAGGCCAGGTCGCCGTAGTCGATCAGGTTCGCGACGTAGACGCCGTCGTCGTCGAGCACCCGCTCGATCCCGGCGACGGCCTCCCGCGTGGTCAGGTGCCACGGCACGCTGACGCCGCCGAAGGCGTCACCGACGACGAGGTCACGGCTCGCGCCCTCGAGCCTCGCGAGCCCGAGTCGGCCGTCCTCGACGCGCACCTCCGCCACGGCCTCGTCGAGCCCGAGGAGCTGCCGGTCGACCCGCACCACCCCGCCGTCGATCTCCGAGACCACGTTGTCCGTGCCGGGTCGGACGGCGGCCAGGTAGCGCGGCAGCGTCAGGCCGCCGCCTCCCAGGTGGTAGGCGCGCAGCGGTTCGCCCGGCGCGAAGGCCACGTCGCTGACCGCCGCGATGGCGCGCACGTAGGCGAACTCGAGGTGTGTGGGGTCGTCGAGGTCGACGTAGGAGTGGCGCAGCCCGTCCAGCACGAGCGTGCGACCCGACTCGCGACCGGGATCGGCCACCACGTCCGCGCAGTGGTACGTCGTCTCGGCATCGCACCCGCCCGGGCCCAGCGCGGCCGCGAGGCCCCCGACGACGACCACCGCGGCAGCAGCACCGGTCCCCCGGCCGACGCGCCTGCGCAGCAGCACCTCGACGACGACGGCGCCGAGCACCAGCAGCAGGCCGAGCCCCAGCAGGATGGTGCTGACCCGCAGTCGCGAGACGAGCACGAAGCCCGTCACGACCGTCCCGGCGATCGCCCCGACGGTCCCGATGCCGGACAAGCGGCCCACGACCGTGCCCGTCCGGTCGAGGGACTGCAGCTGCAGCTTGGTCACCATCGGCGTGACCGCCGAGAGCAGGGCTCCTGGCACGAGGATCGTCACCGCTGCCACGAGCAGCACCGCACCCGAGCCGGACGAGGTGGCGGCCTCACCGGCGCTGCGGACCGCGAACGGCGTCACCGCCACGACCGCCCCCGACACGCCGAGGAGCGGAGCGAGCACGCGGCGCGGGTCGACGAGGTCGGCGTACGTCCCACCTGCCCACGATCCGGCCGCGATGGCGGCGAGCGCGATGCCGATCACCACGGTGCTCGTCTCGAGCGTCAACCCCAGGTAGGGCGCAAGCAGGCGGAGCGCGGTGAGCTCGACCACCAGCACCGCCGCCGACGACAGGAAGACCAGCACCGCCGCTGTTCGCTCCCCCAGGTCCGCACGCATGGTCGCGAGCCTAGGGCGCAGGTCCAGACCGGGCTCCCGCGCGACGGTCGTGAGGAGCAGAGTGGCACGTTGTCCACCACGGGGATCCACACCAGAAGGAGGTGGCGTGATGCCCTTGTTCATGGACGTCCACCACATGGATGGAGGCGTCGCCGTCGGCGACGTCGCAGCGGCCCACATGGCCGACCTGCAGGAGCAGTCGCAGCACGGCGTGAACTACCTGAAGTACTGGGTCAACGAGGCGGAGGGCAGGATCTTCTGCCTGGTCGACGCCCCCGATGCGGAGGCCGCCAACACGGTCCATCGCGAGGCCCACGGCCTGGTGGCCGACGAGATCTACGAGGTGAGCGAGGGCGCCTGAACCCTCACCTCAGGGTCTGCTTGCCTCCGTGCAGCAGGGTGATGAGCTGGGCGACCTTGCCGTCCGTGGCGGAGTCGCGGGCGAAGGACGTCAGGTTCATCACCGGGGCGAACTTCTGTCGCGTGATCGCCTTGGCGTACGTGAACTCGCGGAGGCCGTCGGGACCGTGGATCCGCCCGAAGCCGGACTGCCCGACGCCGCCGAAGGGCAGGCCGGGGACGGCCGCGAAGGCGATCACGCTGTTGACCGACGTCATCCCGGAGCGGATCCGGCGGGCGATCGACAGCCCGTTGGCCTTGGAGAACACCGCGCCGGCGAGGCCGTACTCGGTCGCGTTGGTGAGGCGTACGGCCTCGTCCATGCTGGCGACGGGGTTGATCGCCAGCGTCGGACCGAAGGTCTCCTCGGTGATCTCGGTGGAGTCCTCGGGCACGTGGGTGAGGATCGTCGGCTGGACGAACCGCTCCCCCACGGCGTCGGACCCGCCGAGCGCCACCTTCGCGCCCTCGGGCGATCGCGTCGTCGATGTGGCTCTTGATGACGCCCAGCTGCGACGGCATCGTGATCGGCCCGATCTTGGCGCCCGCGTCGGACCCGGCGCGCAGGCCGTCGGCCTGGCCGAGGATCTCGGTCATGAAGGCGTCGAAGACGTTCTCGTGGACGTAGACGCGCTCGGTGCCGATGCAGGTCTGCCCGGCGTTCGACATCCCGCCCCACAGGGCTGCCTCGGCCGCCTTGGCCAGGTCGGCGTCCTCGTCGACGATCAGCGAGTCCTTGCCGCCGGCCTCGATGACGACGGGCGTGAGGTTCTCGGCGCAGGCCGCCATCACCTTCTTGCCGGTGCGGCCGGAGCCGGTGAACGCGAGCTTGTCGATCCTGGCCCGGCACAGCGCGTTGCCGGTGTCGCCCAGACCGGTGACCACCTGCAGCACGTCGCGCCCGTGCACCACCTCGCGGAAGGAGTCGGCGAGCCACTGGCCGACTCCGGGGGTGTACTCACTGGGCTTGAACACGACGGCGTTGCCGGCGGCGAGCGCGTAGGCGATCGAGCCCATCGGGGTGAAGACCGGGTAGTTCCACGGACCGATCACGCCGACCACGCCGAGCGGGTGGTAGGCCACGGTGGCTGCCTGGTTGGCCATCAGGAGCCCGGACGAGACCTTGCGGGGGCCGAGCACCTTCTTGGCGTTCTTGGCCGCCCACGCGATGTGGTCGATGGCGAGGACGATCTCGAGCTGCGCGTCGCCGTGCGGCTTCCCGGTCTCGCGGTGGGAGAGGTCGGCCAGCTGGGCGATGCGGCGGGTGATGACCGAGCGCCAGGTCAGCAGGAAGTCCGCGCGCTCGTCGAACGACAGGTTCCCCCACCAGTCGACCGCCTCGCGGGCGCGGGCCACGGCAGCGTCGACCTCGTCGGCGCCCATCACGGGGTGCGTGGCGACCACGTCGCCGGTGGCCGGGTCGAGCGAGTCGAAGGTCTCGGCGGACGTGGCGGTGGGCTCGAGGGTGGCGGTCATCGGGGTCCCCGCGGCGCTTGCTCGGAGGAGGAGCGGAGGAGAGGAACGTCGTGGGGTGATCATCGTGACTCCTTGATGAGGTCGGCGCACTTCTCGCCGATCATGACGGTCGGGGCGTTGGTGTTGCCGCGCGGGACCCGCGGCATGACGGAGGCGTCGGCGACCCGGAGGCCCTCGACGCCGTGGACCCGGAGCTCGGGGTCGACGACGCTGCCCTCGATCGTGCCCATCGCGCAGGTCGCGACCGGGTGGTAGAGCGTCTGGCCGAGCCGGCCGATGCCCTCGATGATGTCGTCGTCGGAGGGGTCGGCGGAGGCCGGGATCCAGGGCTCGTCGACGTACTTCGCGATCGGGCCCTGGCGCAGGATCTCCAGGGCGGTGCGGAACCCGCCGATCATCGCCTCGAGGTCGGCGCGGTCGTCGAAGTAGCCCGGGTCGATCTCGGGATGCCAGGTCGGGTCGGCCGAGCGCAGCTTGACGTGGCCCGAGCTCTGCACGTTGACCAGCGTCACCGCTGTCGTCAGGGCACGGCGTACGGGCTCGTGCATGCCGTTGTCGTAGAAGCCGGTCGGCGCGACGTGGAGCTGGATGTCGGGGAGCTCGAGGTCGTCGCGGGAGGCGTAGAAGGCTCCCGTCTCCGCCACGTTGGAGCTCAGCGGACCCTTGCCGGTCGCCTTCCACTTGATCAGGTTGCCGACTCCGAGCATCTCGGCGACGTCGGTGGTGTCCTTGGTGTAGCTGAGGACGCCGGACACCGGGTGGTCCTGCAGCTTCTGGCCGACGCCGGAGGACTCGACGACGACGTCGATGCCCATGTCGCGCAGGTGCGCCCCGGGCCCGATCCCCGACAGCATCAGCAGCTGCGGGCTGTTGATGGCGCCGCCGCTCAGGACGACCTCGGCGTCAGCGCGTACGACGTGGTGCTCGCCACCGCGGGTGTAGGCGACGCCGACGGCCCGGGTGCCGTCCATGACGATCCGCGTGACGAAGGCCTCGGTGCGGACCGTGAGGTTGGGACGACGCTCGGCGGGGTGGATGTAGGCGTCGGCGACGGACCAGCGGCGGCCCTTCTTGCACGTCACCTGGTAGAGGCCGATCCCCTCCTGCTCGGCGCCGTTGAAGTCGTCGTTGCGCTTGAGCCCGGCCGCGACGCCGGCCTCGATGAACGACGTGCTGAGCTCGTGGTTGTAGGTCCGGTCCTCCACGTGCAGGGGGCCGTCGGTGCCGTGGAAGCGACCGCCGAGGCGGGTGTTGCCCTCGGCCTTCACGAAGTAGGGCAGGACGTCCTCGAAGCCCCAGCCGGTCGCGCCGTAGGCGTCACGCCACTCGTCGTAGTCGCCGTGGTTGCCGCGGATGTAGATCATCGCGTTCATCGAGGAGCAGCCCCCGAGCGCCTTCATCCGCGGCCAGTAGGCCCGGCGCCCGTCGAGGTGCTTCTGGGGCGTCGTCTCGTAGTTCCAGTCCCACTTGGTCTTGAACAGCATCGAGAACGCGAGCGGCATGTGGATGTTGTCGTCGTCGTCCGGCGGACCGGCCTCCAGCAGGAGGACGGAGACGTCCGGGTCCTCGGTCAGCCGCGCGGCGACGACGCCGCCGGCGCTGCCCGATCCGATGACGACGTAGTCGAACTTCTCGTCGGGCATGTGCTCCCTCTCGACCTGCTGTGACGCGGGCCACAAACCTACTGAGAGGCGGATCGCGACACAACAACTGTCACGGTCCGGAGCACTCGCCGACTCGTCGCCTGTCATCGATCCGCTGGTCGACGCGGTCGAACGGAGGCACGACGTCCAGCGATGTCCGTGGCGGACCGAGATGACCAGTGCTGCGAGGCCGTCGACGGGGATCGCGGGCATCGGACGACGCTGCCGAGCTACCGCGACCGTCGCGCGTCCTAGGCGTCGATGGTGTCGACGTCGACCTCGTAGGCGCCCTGCACGATGAACTCCTTGCGGGGCGCCACGTCGGAGCCCATCAGCAGCTCGAAGACGCGGCTGGCCTCGTCGACGTCGTCGATCGTGAGCTTGCGCAGGGTGCGGTGGCGCGGGTCCATGGTGGTCTCGGCCAGCTGGTCGGCGTCCATCTCGCCGAGGCCCTTGTAGCGCTGGATCGGCTCCTTCCAGCGGACGTTCTTCTTCTTCAGCTCCGCCAGCCGGCGCTGCAGCTCGCCGTCGGAGTAGGTGTAGATGTACTTGTCCATCCCCTTCTTGGGGTTGGACAGCTCGATGCGGTGAAGCGGCGGGACGGCCGAGTAGAGCCGGCCGTCGGCGACCAGCTCGGGCATGTACTTGAAGAACAGGGTCGCGAGCAGGCACCGGATGTGGGCGCCGTCGGAGTCGGCGTCGGCCATCAGGATGATCCGGCCGTAGCGGGCCGCTTCGAGCTCGAACGTACGCCCCGAGCCGGCGCCGACCACCTGGATGATCGAGGCGCACTCGGTGTTCTTCAGCATGTCGCCGACGGTGGCCTTCTGGACGTTGAGGATCTTGCCCCGGATCGGCAGCAGCGCCTGGAACTCGCTGCTGCGCGCCGCCTTGGCCGTCCCCATCGCCGAGTCGCCCTCGACGATGAAGAGCTCGGTGCGCTCGGTGTCGGTGCTGCGGCAGTCGAAGAGCTTGGCGGGCAGTGCCGACGACTCGAGGGCGGTCTTGCGGCGCTGGTTCTCCTTGTGCTGCCGGGCCGCGAGCCGCGTCTTCGAGGCCCCCGCGACCTTCTCCATGAGGAGCTTGGCCTGGGCCTTCTCGGCGCGCTTGGTCGAGGTGAGGAACGACTTGAGCTCGGCGGCCACCACCTTGCGGACGACGCTGCGGGCAGCGGGCGTGCCGAGGATCTCCTTGGTCTGGCCCTCGAACTGCGGCTCCGCGAGGCGCACGGTCACGACGGCGGTGAGCCCCTCCATCACGTCGTCCTTGATCACGTCGGTGTCCGCGGTCCTGAGCACCTTGGCGCCGCGCATCGCGTCGTTGAACGTCTTGGTCAGCGCGGCGTCGAAGCCACTGACGTGGGTGCCGCCCTTGGGGGTCGCGATCACGTTGACGAACGAGCGCACCTCGGTGTCGTACGCCGTGTCCCACCGCACGGCGACGTCGACGGTGAGCTCGCGCTCGATCTCCTGGGGCGTCATGTGGCCCTTGTCGTCGAGCAGCGGCACGGTCTCGGTGAACGTGTCGGTGCCCTGCAGCCGCAGGATGTCGGTGACGGGCTCGCCGTGCGAGAGGAACTCGACGAACTCCGCGATCCCGCCGTCGTGGCGGAAGCGCTCCTCGACGACCTCGGCGGTGCGCTGGTCGCGGATCAGCAGCTCGAGCCCCGGCACGATGTACGACGTCTGCCGGGCGCGGCCGATGAGGCCCTCCATCTCGAAGCCGGCGTCCTTGGTGAAGATCTGCCGGTCCGGCCAGAACCGGATCCGGGTGCCGGTCCTGCCCTTCGCCACGCGCTTGCCCTTGCGGGTCAGCCCGGACTGGGGCGTGAAGGGGGCGGTGGGGCCGTCACCGTCGAACACGCCCGGCACGCCTCGCTGGAACGACAGTCCCTGCTGCGACGGGGAGCGGTCGACGTCGATGTCCATCCGCGAGCTGAGCGCGTTGACCACCGAGAGGCCGACGCCGTGCAGGCCGCCGGTGGCGACGTAGGAGCCTCCGCCGAACTTGCCGCCGGCGTGCAGCTTGGTCGCCACGACCTCGACGCCGGGGAGCCCCGTCTTGGGCTCCTTGTCGGTCGGGATGCCGCGCCCGTCGTCGTAGACCTCGACCGAGCCGTCGGCGTGCAGCGTGATCTCGACGAGGTGCGCGACGCCGGCCAGGGCCTCGTCGACGCCGTTGTCGATGATCTCCCACACGCAGTGCATCAGGCCGCGCGTGTCGGTGGACCCGATGTACATGCCGGGCCGCTTGCGTACGGCGTCGAGGCCCTCGAGGACCAGGAGGTGTGCTGCGTTGTAGGTGTTGTCCGCGGGTGCTGCCACAGGGGTCCTGTTCGTGCGTGAAATCCGGCCGGTGCATGTGCGTCGAACTGCTGATGTGGAACACGCCGACACTACCCGCGACACGCCGTGCGCCGACGGAGGCACGCCTGCCTCCCGGGACGCATGGGCGCGGCTAGCGTGGGGCACAGGTCAGGTATCACTTCGACAACGGCTGGTCCACGGTTGCGGACAACGCCAGCGGTGGGGAGTGTGACGTGATTGACTCCAAGAGTTCTCGATCAGGAAACAGCAGCAGGGAATCTTTGTCCCACTGGCTACGTTGGGCCAGACACCGATGAACAGAAATGAGGCTGACGTGACCACTGCCACCGCACCCTCGCAGGCCGTGCTGACGGCCATGGACCGCTGCGACCGCTGCGGTGCCCAGGCCTACCTCCGAGTCGAGCTCCAGAGCGGCGGTGAGCTGCTCTTCTGCGCCCACCACGCCCGCGAGCACGGCGAGAAGCTGCGCCAGGTCGCCGCGACCGTCCACGACGAGACGCACAAGCTGGACCCCGCCGCTCCGACGGCGGGCAGCGACGCCTGACACCCGGCACGACACCGAACTTCCAGCACGGCCCCGGACACGCTCTCCGGGGCCGTTCTGCGTCCCGGCCCGCGTACGTCCGGCCGCCGGCATCTGGGAGGCTGACCCCGTGACCGTCACCGAGCTGCTCGTCGCCGTCGTGATCGCCGTCGGCATCGCCGGCATCATCGTCCCGGTGCTGCCCGGCACGATCCTGGTCCTCGGCGCCATCCTCGTGTGGGCGCTCGAGATCGGCACCACGACGGCGTGGCTGGTCTTCGCCTTCGCCACGACGTTCCTGGTCCTCGGCACGATCGTGAAGTACCTCGTGCCCGGCCGGCAGCTGAAGGCGTCGGGCGTCCCCAACCGCACACTGCTGGTGGGGGCGCTCCTGGCCTTCGTCGGGTTCTTCGTCGTCCCGGTCGTCGGGATGTTCATCGGCTTCGTCCTCGGCGTGTACGCCGCCGAGCGGGCGCGGGTGGGCGCGGCGGGCGCGTGGCCGTCGACCAAGGCGGCACTGCGAGCGGTCGGGGTCTCGATCCTGGTCGAGCTCGTGGCGGCCTTCCTCGCGGTGGCCACCTGGGTCGTCGGCGTGGTCCTCACCTGATGGTGGTCGTGCTCTCGCTCGTGGCGGCCGTCGCCTACGGGCTCTCGGACTTCGTCGGCGGCCTCGTGTCGCGTCGTACGTCCGCGTGGGCCGTGGCCTTCACCGGCAACGCGGCCGCCTTCGCGGGGGCCGTGGTGCTCGCGCTCCTCGTCGACGGCTCACCGACCCGCACCGACCTCCTGTGGGGCGCGCTCGCCGGCGTCGGCACCGGCGCGGGTGGCGCCTTCCTCTACCGCGGGCTCGCCGCCGGCCGGATGGGCGTGGTCGCCCCGATCTCCGCCGTCGGCGCGGCCCTCCTGCCGGTCTGCGTCGGCGTCGCGACCGGCGAACGGCCGGCGCTGCTCGTGTGGCTCGGCATCGCTGCCGCCGTGCCCGGCATCTGGCTGGTCAGCCGAGAGCCGGGCGGCTCCGGCGACCTGGCCGCGGGGATCCTCGACGGCGTCCTCGCCGGCCTCGGCTTCGGCCTGCTCTTCGCAGCGATGGGCCAGGTGCCCGAGGAGGCCGGCTTCGCGCCGCTCGCCCTGTCGCAGGCAGTGGCGATGGTCTGCGTCGCCCTCACGGCGGCGGCCCTCGGTGGGCGCTGGTTGCCGCACGAGCGCTCGCAGGCGTGGGGCGTCGTCGCCGGACTCCTCGCCACCGCCGCCGTGGTCGCCTTCCTGCTCGCCACCCAGACCGGGCTGCTCACGGTCGCCTCGGTCGTGACCTCGCTCTACCCCGCGATCACGATCGCGCTCGCGGCCGCCGTCCTGCGCGAGCGGATCCACGCCTCGCAGGGCATCGGCCTGTTGCTCTGCGGCGTGGCCGTCGGCCTGGTCGCCGCGGGGTGAGCCGGGTGCCAGGCGCCGAGGCCCGCCGCGATGGGCAGGCTCCACCGGTGCCGCTTCGGCGCCCAGTCGACGACCGGGTGCGAGCCGTCGGCCTGGTCGACCATCTTCACCGACACGCGCACCGAGGACGCCCCGTCGAAGCAGTCGCGGCTGATCACCGCACGGAAGACGTCCTTGCCCCACCGCGGGCGCGCCGCGTAGTCGCACCGGACCCGGGAGTCGCTGCCCTGCCACCCTGCGGCCTCGGTCAGCACGTAGTCGGTGCCGTCGCCGAGACCGCTGCTGAGGACGTACTCCGGGCCCTTCACGTCGCGGTCGGTGTCGATGAAGACCGACACCCCGGCGGCGCTCGAGCGCATCAGCTCGTTGAAGTAGACCTTGACCCGCAGGTTGTCCGACCCGTGGTTGGCCTCGATGCCGTAGATGTCGGTGAGCGACGCGCTCGCGTCGGCCGGGTCGTCGATGCTGTAGAACTCCGCGTGCGCCGGAGCGGCGACCATGCCGACGAGCACGAGGGCAGAACCTGCGGCCAGTGCCATCCGAGATCTCATGCCTCGAGTGTGGCAACCCGCACCACCGCCGTCCACCCACTTGTGGGGGATGTGCGCCACCCCCGGTGGCACGATGGCGCCATGAGGAACGGGGGGCGGAGGCGCGTCCTCCTCGTGCCTGCCGCGCTCGCGCTCGCGGCCTGCTCGACCTCGCCGACGGCCCCGTCCCCCAGCCCGTCGACGTCGTCCACGCCCGGATCCGCGACCCCGTCCGCCGAGGCGCCCACGGACCAGCCCGCACCTGTGCCGGACGAGGACCCCGGCCCGGTCCGGATCGCGGTCGTCGGCGACATCCACTTCGAGGGTCCGCTGGCCGCTCGGCTCCGCGACCCCGCCACCGCACTGGCCCCGGTGGCCGACGGCCTCTCCGCCGCCGACCTCACGATCGCGAACCTGGAGACGTCGGTCGGCACCGGTGGACGGCCCGAGGCGGGCAAGCGCTTCACCTTCTCCGCGGGTCCGGCGGCGTTCGACGCGCTCGCCGCGGCCGGCATCGACGTGGCGACCATGGCCAACAACCACGCCCTCGACTACGGCCGCGCCCGGCTCCCGAGCACGTTCCGCGCGATCCGCCGCGTCGCCGCATCGGAGACACCGCTCGAGGTCGTCGGGATCGGCCGCGACGCCGACGAGGCCTTCGCCCCGGTGGTCCACGACGTCCGCGGCACCCGCGTCGCCACGCTCGGCGCGTCCGTCGCCGACCAGGACCCGACGGCCGACCCGACGCGCGACTGGGCGGCCACCGACGACCGCGCCGGCATCGCCGTCGCCCTCGACCCCTCGCGGCTCCTCCGGGAGGTACGCCGCACGCGCCGGAGCGCCGACGTGGTCGTGGTCTACCTGCACTGGGGCATCCAGGGCCAGCGCTGCCCGAGCCAGGACCAGCGCACGCTGGCGACAGACCTGGTCGCCGCCGGGGCCGACATCGTCGTCGGGTCGCACGCGCACCGGCTGCAGGGCGACGGTCGGCTCGCCACGGGCTACGTCGCCTACGGCCTGGGCAACTACGCCTGGTACTCCCCCGGCGACGCCACCACGTCGCGCACCGGCGTCCTCCACCTGACCGTCCGACCCCGCACCGACGGACCGCGTCCGCCCTACGTCGTACGGGCCGCGTGGGCGCCGCAGCGCATCGGTGCCGACGGGCTGGCCGCCACGCCGACGCCGCAGGACGCGACCGCCTTCCGGGCCGACCGCGAGTCCCTGCGCGCGTGCTCGGGGCTCCGGCCCTGAGCGATCAGCGCGGCGCGAGCCACGCCAGCAGGAGCCGGCCGGTGCGCTCGAGCTGGGCCGGCGACACGACGGACGGCACGTCGCTGGCGTCGTGGTAGGCCGCGTAGGACGTCGACCCCAGGCGCGCACCCGGCAGGCCCGCGCGCACGAACGACCAGTGGTCGCTGCTCCTCTGGTCCGGGTCCGCGATCGTCGCGACGCCCGCCCGACGGCCTGCCGCGAGCAGGCTGCGCTGCACCGGGTCGGAGTCGTCCGCGGAGCCGACCGGCACCCGTGCGCCGACCCCGACGCGGTCGAGGGACACCATCGCCCGGACGGCTCGGCGCTCCGCAGGTCCGAGCGCGGCGACGTACGTCCGTGAGCCGAAGTGGTGGTCGTCGTCGCCGGGTCCGCGCGGCTCCTCCGCGCCGAAGGCGACGAAGACGACCGGCAGCCGCGTGCTCGCGGACGGCCGCAGCCTCGGCGGTCGCGAGGAGCACGCCGACTCCCGACGCGTTGTCCTCGGCGCCGGGCGCGTCCGCCACCGTGTCGAGGTGCGCACCCACCACGAGGTGCGGCTCGGTCGCGTCGAAGCCGGGCGGCGTCGCGACGACGTTGGCCGACCGTCCCGCCGGGACGGCGTCACCCAGCCACGACACCCCGGCAGGTACGTCGACGGGCTGGCAGGTCCACGTCGTAGCCGAGCCGGGTGAACCGGCGCGCGACCCAGCGGGCAGCCCGGTCGTAGGCAGCACTCGTGGCCTCACGCGGGCCGACCCGACCGGCCAGGAAGCGGACCGTGGCCACAGCGGTCGCGACGTCGAGGTCGTCGGGAGCGAGTGCCTCGTCGACCGGGGCCTCGTCCGGGGGCTCCGTCCGGGCGGGCTCCGTGCCGCCGGCGTCGTGCTCGCCGGGTCAGTCGCCGCGGTCGTGTCGCGCCAGGTCGTCGCCCGACGCCGCGGCGCCGTCAGCGCAGCGCCCAGGCGCAGCGCGGTCGACGAGCCCCGCGTCGGCCTCGGTCAGCCGACAGGCGGCCGGCCAGGTAGAGCAGCGTCGCCGTCGCGCACGACGCCGACTCCCGGTCAGGGTGCTGCCGGGTGCCGGCGAGGGTGTGGCGACGGTCTCGATGCACAGCGTCGCGACGGTCCGCAGCTCGCACGGTGTCGTCGGCGCCCGCTCGTCGCAGCGTCGAGGCGAACAGGTCCACGAGGTGCTCGCGCACAGCGTGCGCGGGCGAGTCGCCGCGCTCGGGCGCCAGCTCCTCGGTGAGCCGGTAGTAGCCCGGGTGCTGCACCTGGAGGTCGGCAGCCCTCCGCACCAGCACGGCGAGCACCTGGTCGAGCTCCGCCACGGAGGTCACGTCGACCACGGCGTCGGCGTACGCCGGGGTCACGGCCTCGAGGTAGCGCGCGGCGAGGGCGTCGGCGACGGCCGCCTTGTCGGGGAAGAACCGGTAGAGCGCGCCGACCAACAGCCCGGCTCGCGCGGCGATGCGGGTGGTGCTCGCCCCCGCGACGCCGCGCTCGCCGACCTCGTGGTCGGCCGCCAGCAGGATCCGGTCGACCGTCTCCTGCGACCGCGCCTGCTGCGGCTGCGCCCTCACTGGCCAGCACGTCGCCCGTCGACGTGCGCACGCAGGTGACGACGGCGGTGGTCGCGCGACCGCGCCGGCGAGGCACTGGCCGAGCACGCGCTGCCCGGCGGCGATGAGGTGCCACGACTCCTGGCAGGTCTGGTAGTAGGACTGGCAGGTGTCGGTGACCCGCTTGATGTCGAACTTGTCGTAGGGCGTGAAGCTGGTGACGTGCACGCGCTGTCCGTGCTCGGCGAGCAGCACGAGCGTCGAGACCGTCGCCCGCGAGGCACCGACCGGTGACGGTGCCGACCCCGACGAGGCGGACGAGCACTCGGCGCGACCGGGAAGTGCGGACGGCTCGACGCGGGCGTCGCGCGTCGGAGTCCGCAGCGCGGACGGCCGAGCACGGCGCGCGCGCGTGTCCGTCACGTCGCAGCTGCGGCGTCGCGAAGTCGCGCGTCAGCGATGCCAGCAGCTGGACGCGCTTGCTCGGGCGACTGCTCGCCGGAACGACGCCGAGGACGAGTACTCCCGCGACCCTGAGGTTGCGCGACGGCTCGAGCTGCTTCAGCGTGGTGTCCTTCGACGCCGTCAGTCTGGCCGAGCGCCTGCTGCAGTCGCTGTGTCGGTGTGGGCCGTGTCGTCGCGGGTCGTCCAGCCGGAAATGACGAACAGCGCCGCCCGTGAGGGCGACGCTGCTCGGTGGTGCCGGCTGGCTCAGTCCAGGTAGTCGCGCAGGACCTGCGAGCGGCTCGGGTGACGCAGCTTCGACATCGTCTTCGACTCGATCTGGCGGATCCGCTCGCGGGTCACGCCGTAGACCTTGCCGATCTCGTCGAGGGTCTTCGGCTGGCCGTCGGTGAGGCCGAAGCGCATCGACACCACGCCCGCCTCGCGCTCGGACAGCGTGTCGAGCACCGCGTGCAGCTGCTCCTGGAGGAGCGTGAACGACACGGCGTCGGCCGGGACGATCGCCTCGGAGTCCTCGATGAGGTCACCGAACTCGGAGTCGCCGTCCTCGCCGAGGGGCGTGTGCAGCGAGATCGGCTCGCGGCCGTACTTCTGGACCTCGATGACCTTCTCGGGGGTCATGTCGAGCTCCTTGGCCAGCTCCTCCGGCGTGGGCTCGCGGCCCAGGTCCTGGAGCATCTGGCGCTGGACGCGCGCGAGCTTGTTGATGACCTCGACCATGTGCACCGGGATGCGGATGGTGCGCGCCTGGTCGGCCATGGCGCGGGTGATCGCCTGGCGGATCCACCACGTCGCGTAGGTCGAGAACTTGTAGCCCTTGGTGTAGTCGAACTTCTCGACCGCGCGGATCAGGCCGAGGTTGCCCTCCTGGATCAGGTCGAGGAAGAGCATCCCGCGACCGGTGTAGCGCTTGGCGAGGGAGACGACGAGTCGCAGGTTGGCCTCGAGGAGGTGGTTCTTGGCGCGACGGCCGTCCTCCGAGATCCACTCGTACTCCTCGAGCATCTTCGGGCTGATCCGGCCGCCCTTGGCGAGCTTCTCCTCGGAGAACAGGCCGGCCTCGATCCGCTTGGCGAGCTCGACCTCCATCTCGGCGTTGAGGAGGGGCACCTTGCCGATCTGCTTGAGGTAGTCCTTGACCGGGTCGGCGGTGGCGCCGGCGACCATGACCTGCTGCTCGGGCTCGTCGGTCTCGTCGGCCGCGGAGACGGTGAAGGCCTGCTTCTCGTCCTCCTTGATCGTCGGGTCCTTGGCGACGTCCTTCTCGAAGACCTCGTCGGGGATGTCCGGGAGCAGCTTCTTGCCGTCGGCACCGACCGCCGGCGCCACGACGGCGCCGAGGTCGACGACCTCCTCGGCGGGAGCGTCAGCCTTCTTGGCCGTGGTCTTCTTCGCGGCGGCCTTCTTGGCGGGGGCCTCGGCCGTCTTGGCGGCGGCCTTCTTCGCCGGGCGGCGGCCTTCTTGGCCGGGGCCTTCTTCGCGGTCGGCGGTGGTCGCCGCACGCTTGCTGGTCGCAGCGACGGCACGCAGGCCCGTCGCGTCGATCTGCACCGAGATGCCGAGGCCGCTCAGGTGCACGAGCAGCGCCTTGAGGTGACGTGGCTCGACGCCGGCGTCGTCACTGGCACGTCGTACGTCCTCGGGGGACACGGTGCCCGTGGGGGTCGCGGCGGCGACCAGGGAGGTGATGGAGGGGTGCGTGAGCACCTCGGCGGGGAGCAACTTGCGTGCGTGTGAAGACACGAACACCTCTCGTCAAACGACTTCGGGGCGCGGCGAGGCCCGGTGACGTCAAGAGCCGCGTCGTCATTCTGCCACGACCCGCCTGAGGGATCGAACCGGGTCAGTCCGACCCGCGTGCTGCGGCCTTCTTGGCCTTCTTGAAGTCGCGCACCTTCTGCAGCGACTCGGCGTCGACGACGTCCGCGACCGAGCGGTGACCCTCGAGGGCGTAGTCGCCGACGGCGGCCTCCCAACCCTCCGGTCGTACGCCGAGCTGCTTGGCGAGCAGCGCCACGAAGATCTGCGCCTTCTGCTTGCCGAAGCCCGGCAGCGCCATCACGCGCTTGAGCAGGTCCTTGCCGTCGCTGGCCTCGGTCCACAGCCGCGAGGCGTCACCGCCGTAGGTCTCCTCCACGATCCGGGCGAGCTCCTGCAGGCGCGCGGCCATCGACCCCGGGAAGCGGTGGATGGCCGGCGGCGTGGACGCCATCGCCGCGAACTGCTCGGGGTCCGCGGACGCGATCGCGTCGGGGGCGATCGTGCCGAACCGGTCGACCACCTTCGCCGGGCCGCGGAAGGCGTGCTCCATCGGATACTGCTGGTCGAGCATCATCCCGGCCAGCAGCGCGAAGCTGGAGTCGTCGAGAACCTTGTCGGCGGCCGGGTCGCCGGTGATCTGGAAGCCCATGCGCCCATCATCGCGCACCTCGCCGCAACGTCATACGGAGCGAGCAAGCGGATGCCCCGTCCGTATGACGTCCGGGGTCGCGCGAGACCTAGGCCTTGACCGCCAGGACGGGGCAGGGGGCGTCGAGGAGCACGCGCTGGGCGTTGCTGCCGAGGATGAGCTTGCCGACGGGCGAGCGACGGCGCAGGCCGATCACGAGGAGCTCGGCGTGGTTGGCCTCGGCGATGCTGATCAGGTCCTCGGCGGGCTCGAAGCCGCGCACGAGCTGGCGGATGTCGTGCTCGACACCGGCCTCGTCGAGGCGGGTCTTGATGCCCGCCATGTCGTCCTCGGCGGCCTGGGCCTTGGCCCGGTCGAACTCCTGGCCACCCCGGTGGGAGTTCACCACGACGAGCTTGCTGCCCCGCAGCTTCGCCTCGTTGATGCCGGCGGCGAGGGCGGCTTCACCCTCCGGCTTGGGGACGTATCCGACGACAACGGTGCCCATGGTGTCTCCTCTCGAGGGCCACCGCGCGTCGCGGTCGGCCTGTGGGCACCGTAACGGAAACGGGCGGGGTTGGGCAGCCTGTGGAGAGCCGCGCCGGAGCGGCGTACCTCCGGCAGGGTGAGGCCATGCCCCACCTCGCGGCACCGCACCTCGCCCTGCGCGCGCCCATCGACCGGCACACCCACCACGTGCTGCGCTCCGCCGTCCTCGAGCTCGTCGAGGGCGAGCACCGCCGTCGCTTCCCGGCCGTCCTGCACGCCGGTGTGCCCGGTCGCAGCGTCGTCCACGTCGAGGACCCTCCGCTCGCCGGCACGGGGGCGCGCGCGGACGTGGCGCTCGCCCTCGTCGTCCGGGCCAGGGCGATGGCGCCGCGGCCCGTCGTGTGGCTGACCCGGCCCGGCGAGCTCAGCGCGCACGACGACGACCTCCGGTGGCTGGGGCCGGTCGCGTGGGCGTGCGGCAGCGTCGGCGAGCCGATCGGGCTGGTCGTGGTGACGCGTCGCGGGTGGTTCGACCCGGTCAGCGGCGTACGTCGCGAGTGGCGCCGGTTGCGTCCCCGTCACCAGCCGGCGCAGTGAGGTGCCTCAGTCCCAGAGGTGCACCGGCTCGTTGCTGTGCATCCGCTCGCGGTAGTCGAGGAGGGTGGCGCGCAGCGCGTCGAAGCGGTCCTGTCCCCCGCGCTCGCGCACCCGCTCGACGAACCACGCGGCGCCGCTGGTCTCGGCCTGGCAGCGCTGCTCGATGATCCCGAGGTAGCGGTCGCTCTCCTCGGCCGGAACGCCCCACGCGTCGAGCCCGGCGCGCGCCATCGGCAGCAGCCGGCGCAGCACCAGCTCGGTGGCGCGGACCTGCCCGATGCCGGGCCAGTAGACCTGCGCGTCGACGCCCATCTGGGCGGCGACGTGGAAGTTCTCCTCGGCCGCGGAGAACGACATCTGCGACCACAGGGGCCGCTCGCTCTCGGCGAGGAACCGGATCAGGCCGAACCACAGGGCTGCGTTGGCGATGGTGTCGGCCACGGTCGGGCCGGCCGCGAGGAGCCGGTTCTCCACCCGCAGGTGGGGCATGCCGTCGGCGACGTCGTAGACCGGCCGGTTCCAGCGGTAGATCGTGCCGTTGTGCAGCTTGAGCTCGTGGAGGGCCGGGGTGCCGCCGGACTCGAGCACGTCGAGCGGGTCCTCCTCGTCGGTGACCGGCAGGAGGGCCGGGAAGTAGCGGACGTTCTCCTCGAAGAGGTCGAAGACCGAGGTGATCCAGCGCTCGCCGAACCACACGCGCGGACGGACTCCCTGCGCCTTCAGCTCCTCGCTGCGGGTGTCGGTCGCCTGCTCGAAGAGCGGGATGCGCGTCTCGCGCCACAGCTCCTTGCCGAGCAGGAAGGGCGAGTTCGCCGACACCGCGAGCTGGACGCCCGCGATCGCCTGGGCGGCGTTCCAGTAGGCCGCGAACTGGTCGGGCGAGGTCTGCACGTGGAACTGGGTGCTGGTGCACGCGGCCTCGGGGACGATCGAGTCGGCGGTCGTGGTGAGCCGCTCGCGACCCGAGATGCTGATCGTGATGTCCTCGCCGCGGGCGGCGAGGATCTGCTCGGACAGCAGCTTGTAGCGCGGGTTGGCGCTGAGGCTCGACGGGTCCATGTGTCCCTCGGCGAGGGTCGGCAGGATGCCGATCATCACCTGGTGGGCGCCGACCTTGGCGGCCTTCTCCTCGGCGTCGTTGAGCGAGCGCCGCAGGCTGTCCTCGAACGTCGTCAGCCCGCCCTCGCGCAGCTTCGCCGGCGCGAGGTTGATCTCGATGTTGAACTGCCCGAGCTCGGTCTGGAAGTCGGGGTCGGCGATCGCCTCGAGCACCTCGGCGTTCTTCAGCGCCGGGTCGCCGACGTCGTCGATGAGGTTGAGCTCCATCTCCAGCCCGGTCATCGGGTCGTCGGTGTCGAAGCGCGAGTCGCGCAGCATGCGCGCGAACACGTCGAGGTTGCGACGCACCTTCTCCCGGTGGCGCGTCCGGTCCGCCCTGCTGAACTCCTGCTGGTCGACCTCTTCTCCCATGTCCGAACCCTAGTCACCCCCCACCTCGGCGGGAACCGTCCCGATGGGCGGTCTCACGCCGCCGGGTCGGACGTCCGGCGCGAGGACGGGCCGAGTCGCGGACGCAGCTCCTCCCAGAGGTCGGGCGAGGTCGCCGAGTCGAGCAGCTGGGCGACCAGCGAGGCGAGCGAGTGGGTCGGGGCGACCTCGCGGCACCGGTCGACCGCGCACCAGGCGAGCGCGCCGTCGCCGACGAGCCAGGCGGCGAACGCCAGCACGGCCGCCGGCCCGGCGACGTGGCTCGTCGGCAGGCGACGTACGGCGTCCGACCACAGGTCGACGGCCCGCCGGGCGTCGGCGCGATCCAGCCACGTCCACGCCTCGTCGCGCAGGTCGCCCTGCGTGAGCGACACCGCGACGGCCGCCAGCTCGGGCGGCGTGAACGTCGTCCCTGCCGTGGCCTGGTGGCGCGCGCACCAGCGTCGCCAGGCACCCGGTCGGCAGTGCGGTCGCCTCTGCGAGGAAGGGCTCCAGGGCACGGGCAGCGGCGTCGTCCTGGTCGAGGGTCGCGCGCAGCGCCTCGCGGCTCGCGTGGGTGACCCGGCCGTCGAAGACGCCCTGGGCGGTGAAGGCGTGCTCGGCGAGGACGAACGGCACCCCCCGGTAGGCGGCGAGCGGCGCGCCGGGGAGGACGGCGTACCAGTGGTCGTCGTGGACGCGCAGCACCTCGCGCACGTCGATGCCCGCGGCGGTCAGCTCCTCGTGGAGGGCCCACGCGGCCTCGTCGGCGACGGTCGTGTCGTCGTCGTAGACCATCACGACCACCTCGCGGACGCCGTTGTGGCGCGCGGGTCGCAGCAGCGCCTCGACCACGTCGTCGACGTCGTCGGGGTCGTGGGGCAGGTCGACGCGGGCGTGCATGCCGCCCGGGGAGCCGACGCTGATCATCACCACCGACCGCTCGGGCACGAAGCCGAGCGCCAGCGGGACGAAGGCGGCGAGGTCGTCGGGGGTGCGTGCCCGGAGCCGGGTCGCGGGAGCAGCGGTGGTCGAGGTGGGTCGGGTGAGCGTCGGGGTGAGGTGGGGTCCATGACGAGGACGCTTCCCGCGGACACCGACGGCCCACGCGCCTCGGGCCGGACCCCTGTGGAGAAGCTGCTCCGCACGCGACCTGTGGACGCTTGGTGGCCCACAACGGCGCGCGACCGACGCGGCTGAGAGGATGGCGCGGTGCGTGCGACCGCGTCGATCCTCCACCTCGACCTGGACGCCTTCTTCGCCGCCGTCGAGCAGCGCGACAAGCCGTCGCTGCGGGGCAAGCCGGTCATCGTCGGCGGGACCGGTGGCCGCGGCGTGGTGTCCACCGCGTCGTACGAAGCCAGGAAGTTCGGCGTCGGGTCGGCGATGTCGGGCCGGGAGGCGCGGGCCCGCTGCCCGCACGCGGCCTTCCTGAGCGGCCGGTTCCACGCCTACCGCGAGACGAGCAAGCTGGTGATGCAGGCGCTGCGCGACCTCTCCCCGCTCGTCGAGCCGCTGTCGCTCGACGAGGCCTTCGTCGACCTGGCGGCCGCCGGGCTGGACGACCTCGACGTCGCGACGGTGACCGAGGTCGGGGCGGAGCTGCGCCGCCGGGTGCACGAGGTCACCGGCGGGCTCACCGCGACCGTCGGCATCGCCTCGTCCAAGTTCCTCGCCAAGGTCGCGAGCGAGCTCGACAAGCCCGACGGGATGACGGTCGTGCCGCCGGGCACCGAGCTCGACCTGCTGCGGCCGATGGACGTCAAGGTGATCCCCGGCGTCGGCCCGGCGACCAGGGAACGGCTCCGCCGGGCCGGGATCCACACCATCGCCGAGCTCGAGCAGGTCAGCGAGGACGAGCTCGTCCGCCTCCTGGGCCAGGCACAGGGGCACGGGCTGTGGCAGCTCGCCCGGGCGCAGGACTCCCGACCGGTCGTCGCCGAGCGCGAGGCGAAGTCGATCAGCGTCGAGGGCACCTACGACGCCGACCTCAACGACCGCAAGCTGATGGAGGGCCTGCTCACCCGCCAGGCCAAGGAGGTCGGCACCCGGATGCGCAAGAACGGCTTCTCCGGGCGCACCGTGTCGATCAAGGTGCGGCTGCACGACTTCACGACGCTGAGCCGCTCCAGCACGCTGTCCAGCCCCACCGACGACGGCACCACGATCGCCCGCATCGCCCGCGCGCTGCTCGGCGACCTCGACACCACCGGCGGCGTGCGCCTGCTCGGCGTCGGCGTCTCGGGGCTGGCGGACTGGGTGCAGGAGGACCTCTTCGGCGACGCAGCCGGAAGAGGAGGAGGTGGAGGTCGTCCTCCCCGAGCCGCCGCGTCGCACCTGGCCGCCCGGCGCCGACGTGGTGCACGACGAGATGGGACCGGGCTGGGTGTGGGGGTCCGGGTCCGGCGTGGTCACCGTCCGCTTCGAGACTGCCGAGACGCCACCCGGCCCCGTCCGCAGCTTCCGGATGGACGACCCCGCCCTCCACCGCTGGGAGCCCCCGCCGGAGGAGTGAGCGCCAGGTCGTCCGCAGGACGACCTGGTGGTCCTCACGACGTCCACTGTTCACCGGGTTGTTCGCCGGGCCCGACTTGCACGGCGCCCGGTCGAGCGGGCAGCCTGGAGGCGCAAATGTGGTGAGGGGCTCCAGATGGTATGAGCATCAGGAGCCCCTCGGTTTGCCCGGGATGGTGACGTCCGAGCCACCGCACCGGCGTCCCAGCTCCCACAGTCCCCGTCACCGGGCCTGCGCGGCGAGCAAGTCGCCGGGTGGAGCTGTTCTTCCGATCCGATCCCCGGCCCCGCCGAAGCGGTTCCGGTAGGGAGAGTTCTATGTCTCCCGGGGACCCCGCCGCAAGGGTTTCGTCGACAAACTTCGGGTCCCACAGGGTTCCCCACAGAAGTCGTCCCGTGCTCCACAGGCAACGCGTCGTTCGTGCACAGGTTCTCCACCGTCACGACCACTCGCGGTCGGCGTGGTCCACCCGTCGAGCCGTGCCCGCATGTTCCCGCCGCGTGCGGGGAACCCCCTGAGAAGTCCCTGAGAGTTGGCGGATCGTGCAACTCCTCGGGTCACTGGCTCGTCATGGCAGGTGAAGGCACCGAAATCCGCCGGATGAAATCCGTAAGGGAATCTCGCAACGGACACGGGTGTTGGACCAGATGTGCGACACGGGGTGATCGCACGAGAAGCAGGAGGACGGACATGAGCACTGCACAGGCCAAGCGCACCAGCACCACCCGTGAGATCGAGGGCCGCGACAGCGTCGGGCTCTACCTGGACGAGATCGCCCGCACCCCGCTGCTCGACGCCGAGACCGAGGTCGAGCTCTCCAAGACCATCGAGGCAGGCCTGCTGGCCCAGCACCTGCTCGACACCGGCCGCGTCGGCCGCCGCAAGGGCGGCGCCCCGATGACCGCCAACGAGGAGGAGCTCGAGTGGCTCGCCGAGCAGGGTCGGCTCGCCGTCGACCGGTTCATCGAGGCCAACCTCCGGCTCGTGGTGTCGATCGCCCGCAAGTACGGCCGCTCCCAGATGCCGATGCTCGACCTGATCCAGGAGGGCAACACCGGCCTGATCCGTGCGGTCGAGAAGTTCGACTACACCAAGGGCTACAAGTTCTCGACCTACGCCACGTGGTGGGTCCGGCAGGCGATCACCCGCGGCATCGCGCAGCAGGCCCGCGTCGTACGCCTCCCCGTGCACGTCGTCGAGGAGCTCAACCAGGTCGGCAGCGCGCGTCGCACGCTCGAGCGCCAGCTCGGCCGCGACCCGGAGCCGCACGAGATCGCCACCGAGCTCGGCATGGACATCGACCGGGTCCTCGACCTGATGAGCTGGGGCCGCGAGCACGTCTCGCTGGACACCCCGGTCGACGAGGACGGCGACACCTCGCTGGGTGACCTGATGGCCCAGGAGACCGCTCCCGGACCGGACCTCAACTTCCTCGACGCCGAGGCGAAGCAGCGGCTCGAGGACCTGGTCGGGATCCTCGACCCGCGGTCCGCCGACATCGTCCGGGCCCGCTACGGCCTGGCCGACGGCCGCCAGCACAAGCTCGCCGACATCGGCGCCCGCCACGGCATCTCCGCCGAGCGGGTCCGCCAGCTCGAGCGGGAGGCCCTCCAGAAGCTGCGCCGCGCCGGCGACCCCGACCTCGCAGCCTGATGGCACGCACCTGGCTTCGTTGTCGGCGCTCGACGACCCGGCTCCGCTCAAAGGTCGCCTTCGCTGCTCCGCCTTGCCGGGCACGCACCCTCAGACTGCGACGCAGCCTGACTCAGTACGCCGCGGACTCCAGGTCCGCGCTCGCGGCCTGTGCCTTCTCGACCACGTCGGGGGGCACGGGCCGCTCTGCTGCCAGCCGGGCCTGCCACATCTGGACGGCCACCACGCGGGCGGCGGCCTCCTCCACGCGCTCGCGGGAGACGTCGCCGGAGTTGATCGCGTCGACCACGATCTGGTGGGTGACCGCGGTGTCGACCGGCATCAGCAGCAGGTCGGCACCGGCCTCGAGCGCCTGCAGCGCCGGGGTGGGCCGTCCGCCGACCGCGCCCATGCCGAGGGAGTCGGTGATCGTCACGCCCTCGAAGCCGAGGTCGTCGCGGAGCAGGTCGTACACCTCGGGCGCCATGCTCGCGGGGACGTCCGGGGCGATCGAGGTCAGGTCGAGGTGGCTCATCATCACCGCGGGCGCCGCGTGCGCGATCGCCGACTCGAACGGCGGCAGGTCGTGCGCCTCGATCTCCGCCAGCGTCGAGTCGACGACCGGCAGCGTGTCGTGGCTGTCGCTGGTGGCGGTCCCGTGGCCCGGGAAGTGCTTGACGGTCGAGACGATGCCCGCGTCGTCGTAGCCCTTGATCGCCGCGCCGATCGCCTGCGAGGCGATCTTCGGGTCCTCGGACGGCGACCGGGCGCCGATGGTCGGGTCGGCCGCTCCGATGGTGACGTCGGCGACCGGGGCGAAGACCCAGGTGAAGCCGAGGCCGCGCAGCTCGAGCCCGGTCGTCAGGGCCGCCTCGCGGGTCACCCGTCGGCCGACGCGCGGGTCGGCCTGGATCGCCAGGCCCGCGGTCTGGAAGTGCGGGAAGTCGGTGGCGATGCCGCGCAGGTGGGAGACGTAGCCGCCCTCCTGGTCGACGCCGATCACCGGCGGGTAGTCGCGGCCGTCGGCTGCGGCAGCGTCGGCCAGCGCGGAGGTCATGGCGAGCGACCTGGTCGCGGTCGGTGACGTTGTCGGCGGTGACCGAGACACCGGCGAGGTGCAGGTCGCGCACCATCGCGCCGGCTCGGCGGGGTCGTAGCCGTGGAAGCGCCCGACGATCACGCCGCCGGCGAGCTGCTCGGGTGTCCAGCCGCTGACGAGCTCCTGCGCCTCCTCGAGCTCGCCGATCGTCGGGCCCCACGAGGTCGGCGTGTCCGGGTCCTCGGGCGTCTCCGAGGCGGTCGGCGACTCCGCAGGAGCCGAGGACTCCGACGGGCTCGCCGACGGGCTCGCCGACGAGGTGGCGGGCGAGGCGTCGTCCGCGGGGGCCGACCCGAGGCCGGCGCAGCCGCTGACCAGGAGGGCGCCGGCTGCGATCACGGCCAGGCGGGGACGGATCGAGGACACGGCCGGGACGTTACCGGCCGCACCCCGGCGAGGAAGAAACGTCAGGCGCGCGCCGCGAGGACGGCGTAGATCTCCTCCACGCGGGCGCGCAGCTCGGCGAGGGTGCCGGTGTTGTCGATGACGTGGGTGGCGATGGCCAGCCGGTCCTCGCGCGTCGCCTGGGCCGCGATCCGGGACTCGGCGTCCTCGCGGGTCCATCCGCGGTCCTCCACCATCCGGGCGACCTGCACGTCGGCCGGCGCGTCCACCACGACCACCTCGTCGAACGACCCGGCGCGTCCGACCTCGGCGAGCAGCGGGATGTCGTGCACGACCACGGCGTGGTCGCCCGCCTCGGCCTCGAGCTCGGCGCTCCGCGCGTGCACCAGCGGGTGGATGATCGCCTCGAGCCGCTTGCGGGCGTCGGCGTCGCCGAACACCAGCGCGCCCATCGCGGGCCGGTCGAGGTCGCCCTCGGACGTGAGCAGCTCCGGCCCGAACTCCGCGACCACGGCGTCGAGCCCGGGGGTCCCCCGCGCCACCACCTCGCGGGCGATCAGGTCGGCGTCGATCACGACCGCCCCCAGCTCGGCGAGGATCGCCGACACGCTGCTCTTGCCGGAGGCGATGCCGCCGGTCAGGCCCACACGGACGGTCACTGGCGCTCCCCCACGACGACGGTCAGGATCTCGTGGAGCGTACGACGCTGCGCGTCCGTGAGCACGTCCAGCACCCGCTCCGACGCGAGACGTCGTACTCCCTCGATCCGCTCGACCAGCTCGCGACCGTCACGGGTGAGGCTCAGCACGGTCGCCCGCCGGTCGGTCGGGTCGGCCGCGCGCGAGACCCACCCGCGCGCCTCCAGCCCGTCGACGACGTCGGTCGCCGAGCGCGGCGCGATCCGCAGCTCGTCGGCGAGGGCCGACGGCCGCATCCCCTCGTCGCGGGACGACAGCACCCGCAGGGCCCGGGCCTGGGACGGCGTGACGTCCCACGTCGGCGAGCGACTCCGCGTGCTCGCGGCGCACGCGACGCGCCAGCGCCATCACCAGGTCGCCGGTCGAGTGCTCGGCCACGGGAATACCTCCGCTCGATGTCGCGTTGCTACCTCATAGTGAGGTTACCTCACATCCCATCCGTCTTCCACCGAGAGGAGCTGGTCGCATGGCTGACCACTCTGACTCCCGCCCCGGAGATCGCGGCCCGCGCGGCTCCCGCGCCGGTCGCCCCGATCCTGCCGACCTCCGCCAGCTGGCGGACTCCCCCGTGTCGCTGCGCCGCATCGCGCGTCTCTTCGCGCCGCACCGCGCGACCCTGGCCGTCGTCGTCGCCCTCATCGTGCTGAGCTCGGCCGTCGGCCTGGCCCAGCCGTTCCTCGTGCGCCACGTCATCGACGAGGCGCTCCCGCGCCAGGACGTACGACTCCTGCTGCTCCTCGTCGGCGCGATGCTCGGCGTCGCCGTCGCGACCGCCGTCATCGGCGTCGTCCAGACCTGGCTCTCCACCGCCGTCGGCCAGCGCGTGATGCACCGGCTGCGCAGCGACCTCTTCGCCCACCTCCAGCGCCAGTCGCTCGGCTTCTTCACCCGCACCCGCGGCGGTGAGGTGCAGTCGCGCCTGGTCAACGACATCGGCAGCATGCAGGGCGTCGTCACCCAGACCGCGACCTCGATCGCCGCCAACCTCACCGTCGTCGTCGGCACCGCCGTCGCGATGGTCGCCCTGAGCTGGCGCCTCGCGCTGCTCTCGCTCGTCGTGCTCCCGCCGGCCGTCCTCCTCACCCGGCAGGTCGCCCGGATGCGCCACCGGGTGACGGGCGAGCGCCAGCGCCGCCTCGCCGACCTGCACGTCCAGATCGAGGAGGGCCTCTCGGTCAGCGGCGTGCTGCTCACCAAGACCCTCGGCGCCTCCCCGCGGCTCACCGCGAGGTTCGAGGAGACCTCGGCCGACCTCGTCGGCCTCGAGATCCGCTCGCGCCTGGCCGGCCGCTGGCGGATGGCGACGATGAACGTCGTCTTCGCAGCCGTCCCCGCCGCGATCTACCTCGCCGCCGGCTTCCCGGCGACGTCCGGCGGGATGACCATCGGCACGCTCGTCGCCTTCATCGCCCTCCAGGGCAACCTCTTCCGGCCGCTGATGGGCCTGCTCAACGTCGGCGTCGACCTCACCGCGTCGATGGCGCTCTTCAGCAGGATCTTCGAGTACTCCGACCTCCCCGTCGAGATCGACGAGCCCGCCACGCCGTCACGACTGGCCCGCGACGACGCCGCGGGCGAGGTGCGCTTCGAGGCCGTCGGCTTCGCGTACGACGCCGAGCGGCCCGTGCTGTCCGACATCGACCTGCACGTCCCCGCGGGCGGCACGCTGGCGCTGGTCGGCGAGACCGGCAGCGGCAAGTCGACGCTGGCCTCGCTGGTGCCGCGCCTGCACGACGTGACGACCGGCCGGGTCACCATCGACGGCGTCGACGTCCGCGACCTCGCCCTGACCGACCTGGCCGACCTCGTCGGCGTGGTCACCCAGGAGACGTACCTGATGCACGCGAGCGTGCGCGACAACCTGCGGCACGCCCGTCCCGACGCCACCGACGAGCAGATCGAGCAGGCGGCCCGCGAGGCCCGGATCCACGACCTGATCGCCTCGCTGCCCGAGGGCTACGACACGGTCGTCGGCTCCCGCGGCCACCGCTTCTCCGGCGGCGAGCAGCAGCGCCTGGCCATCGCCCGCACCCTCCTGCGCGACCCGGCCGTCCTCGTGCTCGACGAGGCGACGAGCGCGCTCGACAACGAGACCGAGCGCTCGATCCTCGCCACGCTCGACGACGTGACCCGCACCCGCACGACCATCACGATCGCGCACCGGCTGTCCACGGTGCGCAACGCCGACCGGATCGCGGTGCTGCACCGCGGCCGCGTCGTCGAGACCGGCACCCACGAGGAGCTGCTGCTCCTCGGCGGGCGGTACGCCGACCTCGTCCGCGGCGGGCTGCAGCGCGAGCGCGTCGCCGCGTGAGCGGACGTCAGGCCTGCTTCTCGGCCGCCGCCAGCAGCACGCAGGTCGCCACGCCCTCCATCGCCGCGGTGACCTCGGCGAGCGGGGGCATGGTCGGCGCGAGCCGGATGTTGGTGTCGTCGGGGTCCTGCTTGTAGGGGTACGACGACCCGGCGGGCGTCAGCGCGATGCCGGCCTCCTTGGCCAGCGCCACCACGCGCGACGCCGTGCCGGGCACCACGTCGAGGTTGACGAAGTAGCCGCCGGACGGGGTGTTCCACGTCGCGACGCCGCGGCCGCCGAGGCGCTCGGTCAGGACCCGGTCGACCTCGGCGAACTTCGGCGCGATGATCTCGCGGTGCTTGGCCATGTGGTCGCGCACGCCCTGCGGGGAGCCGAAGAACTCGACGTGGCGCAGGTGGTTGACCTTGTCGGGCCCGATCGAGCCGTTGCCGAGGTGCCCGAGGTACCACGCGACGTTGTCGGTCGAGGCGGCCAGGAAGGCGACGCCGGCGCCGGCGTAGGTGATCTTCGACGTCGAGGCGAACATGATCGGCCGGTGCGGGTGCCCGGCCGCCGAGGCGAGGGTGAGGATGTCGGCGCTCTTCGCCTCCTCCTCGGTGAGGTGGTGCAGCGCGTAGGCGTTGTCCCAGAAGATCTTGAAGTCCGGCGCCGCGGTCGGCATCGCGGCCAGCCGGGCGGCGACGTCCTGGCTGCAGATCGCGCCCGACGGGTTGGCGTAGGTCGGCACGATCCAGATGCCCTTGATGCTCGGGTCGTCGGCGACCAGCGCCGCGACGGCGTCGACGTCGGGACCGTCGTCGTTCATCGGGACGGTCACCATCTCGATGCCGAGGCTCTCGAGCAGGGTGAAGTGGCGGTCGTAGCCCGGCACGGGGCACACGAAGCGGACCTTCTCCTCCTGGCCCCACGGCCGCTCGGAGTCCACGCCGCCGAAGAGCGTCAGGTAGAACAGGCAGTCGCGCATCATCGTCAGGCTCGAGCTGCCGCCGGCCACCACCTGCTCGGGCTCGACCCACAGCAGCTCGGCGAACATCTCCCGCAGCTCGCGCAGGCCCTCGAGCCCGCCGTAGTTGCGTACGTCGACGCCCGCCGCGTCCTTCGTCGTCGACGGCAGCCGGAGCAGCTCGTCGGCGAGGTCGAGCTGCTGGGACGACGGCTTGCCACGCGTGAGGTCGAGCTTGAGGCCGCGGCCCTTGAGCTCCTCGTAGGCCGCCCGCTGCTCCTCGAGCAGGGTGGCGAGGTCGTCGGCGGACAGGTCGGCCAGCGCAGTCGCGTTCACGCGGCCAAGGCTACCGAGGCCGCCGTCCGCGCCACGCACGCGTCCGTCGTACGTCGAGGAGGGTCAGGCGGACATCCGGAACGTACGCCGGTACTCCTGGGGGCTGACGCCGCGCGAGCGGCCGAAGTGGTGGCGCAGCGTGGCGGCGTTGCCGAAGCCCACCTCGCCGGCGATCCAGTCGATCGAGTGGTCGGTCTGCTCGAGCAGCTCCTCCGCGGCGCGCACCCGCTCCCCCAGGATCCAGCTGTAGGGGGTGGTGCCGGTCTCCTCCTTGAAGCGGCGGGCGAAGGTGCGGCCCGACATGTGCATCTGGCGGGCCAGGGTCTCGACGTCGAGCTCGTCGCCGAGGTTCTCGGAGATCCAGGCCAGCAGCGGCGCGAGCGCCTCGGACTCGCAGACCGGCACGGCGCGGGCGATGTACTGCGCCTGGCCGCCGTCGCGGTGGGGCGGCACGACCATCCGGCGAGCGGTGGTGGCCGCGACCTGCGCGCCGAAGTGCTGGCGCATCACGTGCAGCGACGCGTCCAGGCCGGCGGCGGAACCCGCGCCGGTCACGATCGAGCCGTCCTGGACGTAGAGCACGTTGCCGTCGACGGTGGCCTCGGGGAACCGGGCCGCCAGCTCGTCGACGTGGCGCCAGTGCGTGGTGGCGCGACGACCGTCGAGCAGGCCGGCCTCGCCGATCATGAACGCGGCCGAGCAGTGGCCGAACACCAGGCCGCCGCGGTCGTGGACGGAGCGGACCAGCTCGACCACCTCGGGCGACGGCTCGCGATAGCCGCGCTTGGGGACCAGGCAGACCAGGTCGGCGTCGGCCGCGTCGTCGAGCGAGTGGTCGACGTGCAGGTCGTAGCCCGTCGCGCCCTTCACCCGGCCCGGACGGGGTGTCGCGACGAGGAAGTCGAAGACCGGGTTGTCGTCCTCGGGGTGGTAGGGCTCGCCCCACACCTCACACATCGAGCCGAGCCCGAACGGCTCGGCCCCGTCCTGCACCACGGCGACGACCTTCTTCATGGGGACAGCGTGCACCACCGGTGGCAGTAAATCAACTAACACTGGCATTCCTGCCACTGGTGGCAGGATCGATGTGGGAGCAGAATTACTGCCATGACCACATTCCTCGCCCTCGTCGTCCTGACCGCCCTGGCCTCGCTGCTCGTCAGCTACGCCCGCCACGACCGCTTCGCCGGCCCCTCCTCCACCAGCCACCCGTTCGACGAGCTCGGACTCGTCGAGGAGCGTCGTCACCTCGTGCCGCGGGCGTGACCGCACCTGCTCGACGTACGACGACGGCCCGCCGGTCTTCCCGGCGGGCCGTCGTACGTCTCGGGGTGCCTGCTCAGGCCGACCAGACCCCGCCGACCTGCTCGACGAGCTCACGGGACTGGCGCAGGCCGGCCTCGGCCGCGACCTTCCGCTTCGCCGGGTCCAGCAGGTTGCGGCCGAAGGCGGCGAGCGACTCGGGATCGGGCGTGACCACGGACCACGCCCGCGGCGCGATCTTCTCCATCTGCGCCCGGATGGACGTGTTCTTGCTGAACGCCCTGGGCAACGGCGCCAGCACCACCACCCGGTCCGCCCCTGCCGCGACGTCGACGTTGGCCGTGGAGCGCATCCCGCCGTCCATGTAGGTGCGTCCCGCGATCTCCACCGGTGGCCACACCGTCGGCACGGCGCAGCTGGCCGCCACTGCGGAGACCAGGTCCACACCCGAGTCGCGGGTGAACACGGTGAACTCGCCGCTCTCGGTGTCCACCGCGGTGATCCGCAGGTCGCGTTCGGGCCAGTCGTGGACCGGGAGCCGCGAGCGGATCACGCCCTCACGGTCGATGCTCCCGGGCTCGTGGGCCGCCCGTGCGACCCGACCGACGCGAGCGAGCTTGTCGCGCCCGCTGCCCGGCAGGAGGTAGGGCGGGACCAGCTTGAGGGCGGCGATGCGGGAGAGCCTGCCGCCCAGCTCGGCGTCCGGCGGCTCGAGCTGCGAGGCATACAGGTCGGCCAGCGAGAGTCCGCTGCCCAGCTGGGCCCCGACCACCGAGCCGGCCGACGTACCCACGACCGTGTCGGCCTCGGTCAGGTCGACGCCGGCTTCCGCCAGTCCGTGCAGGATGCCGAGCTCCCAGGCGATGCCGGTGATGCCGCCTCCGCCGAGGACCAGCGCCGAGGTTCCGCGATCAGTCATGCGTCAGTTCTAGCCGACGCCCCCGCCTCGGTCGGCTCCGACGTACGACGAAGGCCCGCCGGGGATCCCGGCGGGCCTTCGTGGTGGTGCAGTGCTGCGTGAGCGTCAGCCGATCAGGCCTGGCCGCCCGTGAGCTTCTCGCGGAGCGCCTGGAGCGCCTCGTCCGAGGCGAGCGAGCCGCCGGTGTCGCCACCGGTCTCGCCGCCCTCGGTGGCGGTCTCGCCGCCCGAGGAGTAGGACGTGGCCTCGCCGGCCTCGACCTCGGCGACTCTTGGCGTCCGCCTGCTGCTTGACGTGCGCCTCCCAGCGGGCGTGCGCCTTGGCGTACTGGTCCTCCCAGACCGCGCGCTGGTCGTCGAAGCCCTCGAGCCACTCGCCCGTCTCGGGGTCGAAGCCCTCGGGGTAGACGTAGTTGCCCTGCTCGTCGTAGGTCGCGGTCATGCCGTAGAGCGTGGGGTCGAACTCCTCCACGTCGGCGGCGGCAGCGGTCTCGTTGGCCTGCTTGAGCGACAGCGAGATCCGGCGACGCTCGAGGTCGATGTCGATGATCTTGACCATGACGTCGTCGTTGACCTGGACGACCTGCTCGGGGATCTCGACGTGACGCTCGGCGAGCTCGGAGATGTGCACCAGGCCCTCGATGCCCTCCTCGACACGGACGAACGAACCGAAGGGCACCAGCTTGGTGACCTTGCCCGGGACGATCTGGCCGATCTGGTGGGTGCGGGCGAAGTGCTGCCACGGGTCCTCCTGCGTCGCCTTCAGCGACAGGGAGACACGCTCGCGGTCCATGTCCACGTCGAGGACCTCGACGGTGACCTCGTCGCCCACGGCGACGACCTCGGACGGGTGGTCGATGTGCTTCCACGACAGCTCGGAGACGTGGACGAGGCCGTCGACGCCGCCGAGGTCCACGAACGCACCGAAGTTGACGATCGAGGAGACGACACCCTTGCGGATCTGGCCCTTCTGGAGCTGGGTCAGGAAGCCGTGGCGGACCTCGGACTGGGTCTGCTCGAGCCAGGCGCGACGCGACAGGACCACGTTGTTGCGGTTCTTGTCGAGCTCGATGATCTTCGCCTCGAGCGTCTGGCCGACGTAGGGCTGCAGGTCGCGGACGCGACGCATCTCCACGAGCGAGGCCGGCAGGAAGCCGCGCAGACCGATGTCGAGGATGAGGCCGCCCTTGACGACCTCGATGACGGTGCCCTCGACGACGCCGTCCTCCTCCTTGACCTGCTCGATGGTGCCCCAGGCGCGCTCGTACTGGGCGCGCTTCTTGGACAGGATCAGACGGCCTTCCTTGTCCTCCTTCTGGAGAACGAGGGCCTCGACCTTGTCGCCCACGGAAACGACCTCGTTGGGGTCGACGTCGTGCTTGATGGACAGCTCGCGCGAGGGGATGACGCCCTCGGTCTTGTAGCCGATGTCGAGGAGCACCTCGTCGCGGTCCACCTTGACGATGGTGCCCTCGACGATGTCGCCGTCGTTGAAGTACTTGATGGTCGCGTCGATTGCCGCGAGGAAGTCCTCTTCGGACCCGATGTCGTTGACCGCCACCTGGGGCGCGTCGTAGTCCGGAAGAGTGGAGAGCAGGGCTGTCATATGGGAAGTGATTCCTTGGATGGGTGGAGTCGTGCGGACGCACGCAGCTGTCGGTTTCACTGGCCCACGTCAGGACGGGGGCACGGCGAGCCTCGCTTCGCTCGGTATGGAAGCCGGGCAGACGACTGGCGCAACACCCAAGACTACGCGTGCTCTGCGGCTGCCGTCCAACCGGCGGTCACGCTCAGCCCACGCTCAGCGCCCGACCGGCGTGGCACTCCCCCACGCAGCCGGCCACGCGTGCACGTCCCCCTCCGCGGCGATGGTCCGCAGCAGCACGTCCGCACGGTCCGCGACGGGATTCGTCCCCGCGCGTGAGGCGAGGTCCACCAGCGCCCAGAGGTCGGCCGCCCGGGCCCCGTCGAGCAGGTCGGCCGCAGCCCCTCCGTGCCGCTCGGTCCAGGTCCGCAGCACCGCCTCGACGTACGCCGGCTGGCGCTCGAAGCGGACCAGGTTGCCCACGTCGGTCCACGGGTGGCCCGCATGGGCGAACTCCCAGTCGAGGACCGCTGTCAGCTCCAGGGTGCCCGGGTCGACCAGCACGTTCTTGGGGTTGAGGTCGCTGTGCACGAGGCAGGCGCGCCCGACGCTGTCCAGCAGGACCTGGGCATCCTCGGCGACCGGCAGGAGGGACGCACGGTCGGAGGCGGACCAGGTCACGAGGCGCTCCTCCACCCACTCGGACAGCCCGCCGTCGGGAAAGGCGCCGATGCGCAGGTCAGCGTCGACGTAGGGCCCCGGGCGCACCATCGGCATCCCGGCCAGCGTCGCGGCCACCGTGCCCATCGCGGCGCCGAGCCCGGCGAGCCCGGCCCGGTCGAGCCCGGTGACGAGCCGGTCCCCCGGCTCCCCCGGCATCCATGCGGTGACCAGGAGACCCGGCAGGCCGCTCTCCGCGCGCCGCACCTCCAGCACGTCCGGCCACGGGCACCAGCCCGCGTACGAGGTGGAGGACGGCCTCGTCGACCTGCGGGCGCGTCCGGCCCGCGCACGTCCCCGGGCGGGTAGATCCGCACGACCGAGCGCGAGCCTGCGACCTCGCTGAGGAAGGTCCTTCCGGAGTGCCCTCCCGGGAGCGGAGTCAGCCGGGCGTCGAGGTCGGACATGGGCCGCATCGTGGCACGAGGCGGTCCCCCATACAGGCGCCAGCAAGCGTCCCATAGGAGGTTGGGCAAGGTTGGTCCACCCTTTTGGGTAAAGATTGTGTTACCTCTTCGTAGGCCTCTCGTTGAACTCACCACATCACGAGTAACTGCGACGGAGATCGTTTGAGGGTCCACGCGCGGTCAACACACCTGGGGGTACGAAAGATGAGTTCCAACACTCGCAACCGGTTGGCCACCACCAACCGGTTCACGAAGGGGGCGGCCGTCGCGGTCGCTCTCGCACTGCCAGGGTCGTTCCTGGCCATGACGCAGACCTCGGCCTCGGCGGCTCCCGTGCCGACGAGCGCCACCGGATCCGCGTCGGCAGGGCTGCTGGGGGTCGACGTCCTTGCCGCGAACCTTCCGACCATCGGCAACTTCAGCGCGGCGTCGGTCGACGTCGCGCCCGTCAGCGGCTCACTCACGGCGTCGTCGCCCCGCGTCAGCGCGAAGGCTGCCAACCTGGGTGCCATCCTGCTCAACCAGACGCTGCCGGCCCTGCTCACCGAGGCCTCGCAGACCGCTCCGCCCACGAACCCGTCGCCGACCGTGGCGAACGGCCCGGTCATCCCGGCCGGTCCGCTCCTCACCGCGGGCATCTCCACGCTCCACGGCGCACGCGCAGGTTCACCGACGGTTCCTGCCTCCCGGCGGCGACGCCGCTGAGCTCCTCGTCCACGACGACGCTGAACGCAGCCGTCCTCGACGTCCCGGTGACCGGCGCACTGGTCCGCGCCCCGGGTGAAGTCACCACGAGCCAGGACGTCAGTCTCGTCTCGACCGGAGGGACCAACGACGAGCGCAAGGTCGTCGCCACCTCCGCCAGCACGCTGGCCGACCTCGACCTCTTCGGCTCGGTCGACATCGGCGTGAGCAAGCGCCCCACGCTGACGGCCACCGCCACCGGCAAGCCCGGCGGCGCGGATGTCAGCTACAACGAGCCCGTCGTGTCGGTCAGCATCCCGCAGACCGGCCAGACGTTCGTGCTGGACGTGGCCAACGAGACGGCCACGTTCGTCCTGCCCGAGAACCCGCTCCTCACCGTCGAGCTGTCCCTGGGCACCGCGACGAACGTGACCGAGGCCGCCAACGGCACGAGCGCCTCCGGCCAGGCGTCCCTGCTGCACCTCAAGCTCGCCTCGACCGCCGGACTCGCTCACCATCGCCGACGTGGACATCGTCCCGCTCTCGGCGTCCGCAGGCGCTCCGACCGGCGGCATCCAGTGCGGTGACGGCGGCGGCAACCCGCAGCCGGGCTCGCTCGCGGCTCCCGACATCACCTCGCCGGCCAACGGCTCGACGACGACCAACACCTCGCCGGTCATCTCCGGCACCGGCTCGCCCGGCGCCACGGTGACGGTCAAGGAGGGCGACAAGGTCCTCTGCCTGGCGATCGTCCGCGGCGACGGCACCTGGAGCTGCACGCCGACCCAGCCGCTGACTCCCGGATCGCACACCGTGACCGCGACGCAGACGCAGGACGGCAGCACCAGCCCCGCCGACTCGACGACGTTCACGATCGTCGTGGACCCGAGCGACCCCGACGGTGACGGCCTGACCAACACCGAGGAGGGCACGCACGGCACGGACCCGAACAACCCGGACACCGACGGTGACGGCCTCACCGACGGCAACGAGGTCAACGTGCACCACACCGACCCGCTCGACCCCGACACCGACAACGACGGCCTCACCGACGGCCAGGAGGTCAAGGGCGTCAAGATCAGGGAGCGCTTCGAGGTCTGCGGCAAGAAGGCCCGCAAGTCGATCACCGTGACCACCAACCCGCTCGTCAAGGACACCGACAAGGACGGTCTGAGCGACGGCAAGGAGGTCAAGGGCTACAAGATCAAGCAGAAGGTGAAGACCCGCAAGGGCTCCTTCGTCATCGGCAAGACCCGGTCGAACCCGACCAAGAAGGACACCGACCGCGACGGCCTGAAGGACAAGGCCGAGGTCACCGGCAAGGCCAACAAGCGCTACAAGAAGGCCAAGACCGACCCGACCAAGTGCGACACCGACAAGGGTGGCGTCCGGGACGGTGCCGAGGTCCGCGCCAAGGCGAACCCCGCCGACTGCCGCTCGGGTCCGCGTGACCCGGGGACCAGGAACGGTCGCGCGAGGGGCTGAACCTCGCACCCCTGAGGGACCGGCGCACCGGGCAGTCACTGCCCGGTGCGCCGGTTTGCGCGTGCACGACACCCTGAGGTCACGGGGAGGGGCCGACTAGGCTCCTCGGCGTGGAGGACCACCTGCCGCAGTCCGTGCGGGTCGAGCGACGGGCCGTCTCCGAGCGCGAGTCGCGCGACGCCAACGGTCCCGACTGGGACCGCTACGCCGACGAGTACCAGGCCACGCACGGCGCCTTCCTCGGGGACGCCGGCTTCGTGTGGGGTCCCGAGGGCCACCGCGAGGACGATCTCGCGATCCTCGGTGACGTCGACGGTCTCGACGTCCTCGAGGTCGGCAGCGGCGCAGGCCAGTGCTCACGCTGGGTCCGCACCCACGGCGGCCGTGGCATCGGTCTCGACCTCTCCCACCGCCAGCTCCAGCACTCGCTCCGCCTCGACGCCGAGACCGGGGTGGCGGTCCCGTCGGTGCGCGGCACCGCGACGGACCTGCCCTTCGGCGCGTCGACCTTCGACGTGGTCTTCTGCTCCTTCGGGGCCCTGCAGTTCGTCAGCGACATCGAGCAGGCGCTCGCGGAGGTCGCGCGCGTGCTGCGCCCGGGCGGTCGCTTCGCCTTCTCGATCACCCACCCGACCCGGTGGATGTTCCCCGACGACCCGGGCGAGGCCGGGCTGACCGCCAGCCAGTCCTACTGGGACCGCACGCCCTACGTCGAGGTGGACGACGAGACCGGCGTCGTGTCCTACGTCGAGCACCACCGCACGCTGGGCGACTGGGTGCGCCTGCTGAGCTCGAGCGACTTCGTGCTCTCCGACCTCGTCGAGCCCGAGTGGCCCGAGCAGCACGACCGCGTCTGGGGCGGGTGGTCACGCGCCCGCGGGCTGCTGACCCCCGGCACCGCGATCTTCGTGGCGCACGCGGGACGTCGCGACTGAGCGGTCGGCGCGGCGCCGCGCCCACGCGGCGAGGAGCGAGGCGGGGTTGAACCGAGCCCACCACCGACGTCGTACGCCGGACTCCCGCAGCAGGTCGTTGCGGAGCGCGTGGCACGCGTCCCAGAACTCCCGAACTCGCCGCGGCGCGCAGCAGACGCGACCGTCCGCCGGGTCGTCGCCCGGGCCAGGGGCGAACACCGCCGCGTCCGCCCGGCGGGCCAGGTCGAGCCCGCGCCCAGCGCGGACGCCTGGGCGAGCCGGCTCCACACCTCCGGGACCGGAGTCCCCCGGTCACGCGCGGCGTCGAGCACCTCCTGCCACCCGTTGACGTAGACCCCCGACCACGACGTCGTACGACGCCGCCGGCGACGCCGCACCACCTTGGCCAGCGGGACAAGGAGGAACGCCCCGACGAGCGCGCAGCGAGCAGCACGGCCGAGCCCGAGCAGCAGGACCTGCCAGGGCGAGAGCCGTCGTCGATCGGGGTCGAGCACCGTCCCGTCCGGGAAGCGTGATGGGGGTGCCCTTGGGGATCCGGATCTCCTTGTCCTTGCCCTTGGCCGCCTGCTCGAGCTGGTCCTTCACGAACCCACCGGCACCGACCCCTCCGAACGGGTCCTCGTCGTCGGTGACGGACGTGGACGCCGATGTAGCGGGACGGGTCGAGGGTGCGCCAGGTGCCGTCGGCGAACTGGAGCTCGACCCAGGAGGTCACGTCGTCATGCTCGACGATGCCGCGGGCGTCCGGCTCGGCACCGGTGACCACGCGCGCCGGCACGCCCAGCCGCGACGCGCCGAGGGCCATCACGGCGCGCGTACTGGAACGGCGTCCCGGTCATGGCGCGCGACGCCGAGCAGCCGGCGCCCGAGGTCGACCGGTTCCTGCGACGACGGTCCCGGTGAACCGGTGCGCGCCGTTGAGCCGCAGGTAGCGCGCCAGGAGGAGCACCCGCTCGACGGGTCGGAGCTCGTCGCGGTCGAAGGGCCGCAGGTAGGTGTCGAGGAAGGCGCCGTCGGGCTGCCGCTGCTCCGCGGTGGCCTCGCTGCGTGGGGTCCCTGCGCGTGAAGGTCGTCGTCGGTCAGGACGCGAACGAAGGTGTAGTCGTCGCGCGGGTCCACCCCGCCGACGACGAGCGCGCTGGAGGTCGCCTGGTTGTAGCGGACGTCGCCGAGCTGGGTGCGGCCGTCGGTGTAGTCGAGGTCGAGGCTGGTCAGCTCACCGAGCATCGGCAGCCAGTCGCTGGAGTAGCCCGGTCGGATCTGGATGCGGACGTCGACCGTCCGCCCGTCGTGCAGCGGCGACCACGTCCTGGCCGATGCGCTTGAAGCGTGCCGAAGCCGTCGGTGCCCGGGCGACTCGCTCGGCCGGCACCCAGCGCGATCCGTCGTAGAGGTCGAGCACGGCGAACCGGAGCCGCCGTCCCTCCGGCACGCCGGTCGCCCGGAGCAGCTGGTTGCCCGGCCCCGCGCGCTGGGCAGGACGGAGTCGGCCGCGCCGGCCAGCGCGCCGCTGCTGCCCTCGCCGCGCAGCAGGACCCGGTCGACCTCGTTGTCGTCGGGCACCAGGAAGCTGGCCAGCAGGGACACGAGCGCCACGGTCAGCCAGGCGGTGGCAGCCGCGGCGAGGGACCCGCGCGTGACGCCCGACGAGCGCCTCGCGTCGTCGGGCGCGCACCGCCGCCCAGACCACGAGGACGACACGCGAGGACGATGCCCCGGGGCACGAGGAGCGTCGGCACCAGCACGCCCACCGGGATGGTGGCCGCCGAGCGCCGAGCACCAGCGGCACCGCCGGGCGCCAGGGCGCTGCGGGTCGCGAGCGCCAGCCAGGCGGCGGGAGCGCGCGGCGAGGAAGCCGATCACGAACGGCACCAGCATCACCTGGCCGCTGGCGTCGACCGGCGCGACGGTGCTGACCAGGGTGGTCGGGGCACTGACGCACTCCCCCAGCACCCGGTTCATCGTCTCGAGGGTCGGCAGGACGAGCGGGCCGGGGCGCCGCAGCGCGACCAGCGCGCCCGAGCGGCGCGAAGAGCAGGACGGCACCCAGGGCGTACCACCACACGCCCTCGTGGAAGCCGGCGCACGAGCAGGCGCGAGGCCGAGCAGCACGACCACGGGCACGAGCCCGGCGACGAGGTAGCTGCGGTCGGCGAAGGTGTCGTCGAGGATCGACAGGACCAGCGCCATCAGCAGCACGACGACGATCGCGTCGAGCAGGGTCCTGCGCGGCGCGGTGCTCATCGCATGCCCCGCGCCAGGAGCTCCTGCAGCCGAGCCGAGGTCCGGGACCGAGATCTCGCGCAGCGAGCCGGTGTCGCGCAGCTGCGCCTCGCCCGCGCTGTCGGCGCGTACGACGATCCAGTCGGCGCCGCGGTCGAACCGGTGCGGCCGCCTGCGTCGAGCTGCACCAGGTCGCGCGCCGCGCCGGTCACCTGCACGACCAGGCCGGTGCCGGTGACCGCCTCCGCGGCAGCGGCGGCATGGGCGAGGTAGTCGTCGTCGCGAGCGGTCGAACCGGCACGCGGCGTCGGTCATCGCCTGGCGCTGCGCCCGCGCGCGACGTGCGCGCCGCAGCGCAGGTAGGTGTCGAAGTCGTCGCGGACCGCCCGCAGGGCGATCGACGTCGCCACCGAGACCGCGAGCTCGAAGTCGCGCGGCCCGCGGGTAGGAGGCCGGCGGCGTCGTCGACGAGCACGGTGACGTGCCCGCGCCGGGTCTCGTGGTACTGCCGCACCAGCAGCTCGCCGGCCTTGGCCGACGAGCGCCAGTGCACGTGCCGCAGGTCGTCGCCCGGGACGTACTCGCGCAGCGCGTGGAAGGCCAGGTCGCTCATCGAGAGCTGCTGGCTGGTGGCGCCGTCGAGGTCGTTGGTGAGCCCGCCGGCGAAGACCGACAGGTCGGTGACGCGCGGCGCCACGAGCAGCTCGACGCGGCTCGCCGACCTCGAACCGCCGCGCACCAGGCCGACCGGGTCGGTCTTCTCGTAGGTGACCGGACCCACCACGTGGACCCCGCGCGGCATCGCCGGCAGACGGAAGGACTCGCGTGTGGCGGGCGAAGGGCGCGAGGAAGGGCAGCCGCAGCGAGACGCTGCGCGCACCGACCGGAATGGTGATCTTGGGGAAGAGCATCGGCGACGGCGCCGGCCTGCACGTCGAGGGTGGCCAGCGGCGGCGTCGCTCCCCTCGACCAGGCGGTCGCGGCGCAGGACCAGCGCCGGCGGCGGGCGTGCCCGGCAGCACCTGCCAGACGAGCGCCGAGCACCAGCAGTCCGAGGGCCACGACGCCGAGCTGGGTGAACTCCTGCCAGTTGAGCCACCAGGCAGCCACGGCGGCGGCCGCACGCCAGCACGAGGACGCCCCGTCCGCAGCGGCGTGAGCGATCCGGAGCGGGTTCACGCGCGGTCGCGCGGCACCGGCACCTGCGCCAGCAGGCCGTCGATGACCTCGTCGGGCGTGACGCCGCCGAAGGCGGCTCCCGACGCCATCAGCAGCCGGTGCCCCAGGACCGGGTGAGCGAGGGTGGCGACGTCCTCGGGCACGACGTGGCCCCGGCCCTCGGCCAGCGCCCACGCCTTGGCGGAGCGGATCCACGCCAGCGCGCCGCGCGTCGACAGGCCGATGCGCACGTCGGGGACCTCGCGGGACGCCTCGGCGAGGCGGCGTACGTAGCTGATGATCGCCCCGTCGACGTGGACCAGGTCGGCCAGCTGGCCCATCTGCAGCAGCTCGCTCGCCTTCACGACCGGGGTCAGTCCGGCGGCGCGGTCGCGCACCTGCGACTCCGCGAGCAGCGCCTCGGTCGCCTCGGCGTCGGGGTGCCCGACGCTGGTGCGCATCAGGAAGCGGTCGAGCTGGGCCTCGGGCAGCTGGTAGGTGCCGGCCTGCTCGATGGGGTTCTGGGTGGCGATCACCATGAAGGGCCGGCCGACGTCGTGGGTCTGTCCGTCGACGGTGACGTGGCCCTCCTCCATCACCTCGAGCAGCGCGGACTGCGTCTTGGGCGAGGCGCGGTTGATCTCGTCGGCCAGGACCACGCTGTGGAAGATCGGCCCGGGGTGGAACGAGAACGTCGCCGTGCGCCTGGTCGTAGACGGTGACGCCGGTGACGTCGGAGGGCAGCAGGTCGGGCGTGAACTGGATGCGGGCGAAGGAGCAGTCCAGCGACTTCGCCAGCGCGCGCGCCAGCATCGTCTTGCCGGTGCCCGGCAGGTCCTCGAGCAGCAGGTGGCCGCCGGAGACCAGGCACGTCAGCGCCAGCCGTACGACGTGCCGCTTGCCGAGCACCGCCGACTCGACGTTGTGCACGACCCGGTCGAACGTGTCGGCGTACCACCGGACGTCGTCGGGGTGGACGGTCGCGTTGTCTGCCATGCGGGCAGCACTACTTCTTCAATGAAACCGTCGGCGCGGCATCCCCGTCACGGTTGCTAACGTCCGAGCGGCGACGCATGACCTGGAGCGCGATGCCGATCAGGAGCGCCGGGATGCCCGACGATCCAACCGATCAGCGGCACCGTGTTCGAGATCAGGTTGAGGCTGCCGGCGTTGCTCTTCGACGTCTCGGCGTTGTCGGCGATCTGCTCGTCGGTGAAGCCGTAGTCCAGGGCCAGGAAGACGTTGCCGTCACCGTCGAGGCGCTCCTGCGTCTCGAACTGGTTGACGATCGCGCCGGTGGTCGGGTCGACCCAGATCTCTCGGTCGGTGGAGTAGGTGCCCTGGACACCGTCGCTCACCTCGATCGGGGCGTCGTCGACGACGATCTTGTAGACGTAGGTCTCGAGCCCGTCGACCTGCTCGGTGCGGTCGTAGGTGGCATCGACCGCCTCACCCGCGAAGCCGTCCCAGTACTGGTACGTCTTCTTCTCGGCCTCGAAGGGCCACTTGTTGACCAGGCCCTCCTTCTCCTCGGCACTCGGCGGGAGGTACTTCGGGTCGTCCACCGCCTCGCCGGTGCGGCGGTCGGTCGCGAAGTTGTCGGTGCTGGCGGAGAGCAGTCGCTCCTCGGCTGTCGCTGGCGCTGACGCACTCGTCGATCTCGCCCTCGTCCTTGACCAGGCAGCTCGAGTTCTGGAAGACGATGACATCGCCGTCGGAGCGCTCGGAGTCGGCGCGCGTGACGCTGAACGCCTTGATCGGGAACTCGTCGGTGCCCCCGGTGCCGTCCGACAGCTGCGCCGTGCCGTCCAGCAGCGTCAGGCTGTCGGTGTCGAGCGGCGTCTTCATCAGCTGCCCGGGCGCCCAGAACTGGGCCAGGATGGCGAGGGTCACGAGAAACCCGCCCAGCACCGTCAAACCGATGCCGAATCCCTTGCGCATGTCGTTGTTCCTCCCGGTCAGCCCACGAAGTCGGGGCGACTCTAGCAGCGAAGTGACTCCTGGGTAGCCAATCCTTCGGCCGAGTTCAGCGTCGTATCAATGCGCGCGGTCGCGCCGGGTTAGAGTCCCCGCCATGTCTTCCAGCACAACCGGGGCTGCGACCTCGTCGGCGGCGGCGGGCGACCCTCAGCAGGCGATGTCGGCCTCGCGGCGTGTCGCCCTGATCGATGGGATCCGCGGGATCGCCATCGTGCTGGTGGTCCTGTCCCACGGGTGGGTGCTCTGGCCCATCGAGCGCATCGACGAGACGCCCTGGATCCGGCCGCTCTTCCGTAGCGGCAACTTCGCTGTCACGGTCTTCCTCGTGGCGGCGGGCTACCTGGCCTATGTCTCGCTCGCCTCCCGCGGCATGGAGCACATGCGGCCGGGGGTCACGTTCGTACGCCGGGTGCTGCGGGTGGGGCCGAGCCTGTGGCTGTTGCTGGCTGCCGTCCTCGTCGTGTCCACCCTCGACAGCACCGACAAGACGAAGTCGGGCGACAACGTCGACTCCGTCGCTCCACGTGCTCACCTACACGTGGAACTGGTACGTCCAGGGCAACCTGCTCACGTCGCGCCCCGACTTCGGCCACCTCTGGTACCTGTCGGTCGACATGCAGGCGTTCGTCATCATGGCCGCCGTCCTCTACATGATGCGGCGGCGCCCGGTGGGCGTGCTCTTCGTGCTGGGCGGGCTCCTTCTCCTGCTCACCTGGTGGCGCTTCCACGTCGCCGACACCGAGTTCGTCTTCCAGGTGCTGGTGCGCACGAGCGCCCGGATGGACCCGTTCGTCGCCGGTGTGATGCTCGGCGCTGCGCTCCCCCTCCTGCGGCGCGTCGACATCCCCCAGTGGGCCGTGCGCGCGGCAGCCACGACGACGCTGGTCGCCCTCGTCCCGCTCGCCTACTACTGCTCGCGCGACGAGCGCTTCCTCGCGTGGGGCGTGACCCTGCTCGAGCTGGACCTCGCCGTGCTGTTCGGTGCCACGGCCCTCCTGGTCGACGCACCACGCGCCGTGACCGCGGTGAGCTCACGCCCACTGGTGTTCCTCGGCCGCCACTCGCTGCTGCTCTACATCTGGCACTACCCCGTGTTCACGTTCCTCGCGCGTCACACCGAGGAGTGGGGATGGTTCCCGCGCACCGTCGTCGCGCTCCTCGTGACCGTCGTGATCTCTCTGCTGGCACACCGGATGGTCGAGCGTCGTGCCACCGAGCTGCTGCGGCACCCGCGCTGGGCGGAGACCAACGACGGGTTCGCCCCCTTCGTCCGCACGCGCGTCGTCGACGTCGTACGGTCGGCGCGGCGCGGGCGCTGACAGCCGAGTCGCTCAGGCGCGACAGATCTCGAAGGTCCCGCCGGAGTCGAACGCGATGTCGAGCTGCGCGAGCTGCGCCGACGTGGCGATGAAGACGGGCTCTCCGGGGTGACCGCCCACGCCTTGGGCTCTGACCCCAGCTCGTCGCGCGTCAGGCGGGTCCGGATGGTCGAGGCCTCGCTCGTCACGGCGATCTGACCGCCCTGGAAGCTGGTCATCGAGATGAGCGGCGTCATGCTGGTGCTCTCGTACGTGCGACAGCCGAACTTGGCCGACAGCGGTCTGGTGAAGTCGTCGGAGGCGACACCCGCCGGACCCGGCAGGTCCATGGTCTCGTCCCGCACACCCACGAAGAGAGCGGCCTCGGCGGTGAAGCGCTGGTCGGCCGTCGGCTTGAAGTCGGCGGGGAAGAAATCGCGCGCCTCCGGGCGGGCCAGCCTCTCGACATCGCGCCCGTTCATGAAGACTAGCCCCTCGAAGTAGAGCATCTTCTCGCCGAGGTCCATGGCGGCCGCCGAGCCGAAGAGCACGTCCTTGTAGTGCTGTCCCACGGCCACGTTGAAGCTCTTTGCGCCACGCAGGTCGGCCAGGCCATGAATGGTGGTCGCGACCAGGAGCGCCACGGCGAGGAGCCCGGGCACGACGCGCGACTGACCGCTCGTCGCCCTGTCGAAGAGCCGTACGCCCCACTGCAGCGCCAGTGCCACCGCGGGGAGCAGGCACACGAGGACGATGTAGCGGTAGCGTCCGACGGTGAGGGCGGCCTCGAGGCCGGCCCCGGCGGTGCCGGCGTTGGCCACCGCGCTCAGGCTCAGCTGCACAAGGGCCGCGGCGATCCCGGCGAGCGCCACGTGGCGCTGGGCCGGCGTGGACTCGGGTGAGATCAGGGACGCGACCACGACGACGATCGTCAGCGTGACGCCTGCTCCGGGCAGGCCGGACACGTCGGCGAGCGGGACGGTCACCGCCTGCCAGACGGCGGCGGGGATGTCGAGCAGCAGGTCGACGCCAAACCCTCCCCTGCCTCCGGTGCGGCCCGAGACGGCGAACCAGAGCAGGAAGCCCGCGGCCGGGACCCCGGCGACGACGGCGGCCGTCGCCCACCGCCGGGCGCCGACGAGGAAGATGGCGACGAGCGCGATCACGACGACGGACGTGACGGAGCAGCCCAACGCGACGACCAGGAGTGACATCGCCGCGAGGACGCGCCGCCGCGAGTCGCCGCCGAGAACGAGGTGGAGGGCGCCCAGCCCGAGCGCCAGGGCGGAGGTCAGGGCCACTGGGGCGTCGCTCGTGTACGCCTCCGCGGAGGCGCCGTACGTCAACGCGAGCCAGGCCGTCGCGAGGCTGAGCCAGGCGTTGAAGCGGAGGCGGCGCAGGGTGGCGAACACCAGCGTGCAGATCACCAGGTGCGTGAGGATCGCGGGCAGGACGTAGGGCAGGTAGGAGGAGAAGCCGACGAGCTTCCAGATGCCGAGGTAGACGCCGATGATCACCGGCTCCCAGTGGCCGCCGTAGGGCGCCCAGATGCTGGTGTGCTCACCCGGCAGACCGCCGCGGTCGGCGAAGTAGTTGTAGGCATCCACCCCGAACCAGCCGTCGCGCACGGTGTAGACGCACACGGCAAACCAGGCGACCAGACCGGCAGCGAGGAGCAGGTGCGGGACGCCGGGACGGCGCACCCGTGCCGCACGGCGCCGAACCCGAGAGGTGATGTCCGAGGTCACGACTGGCGGCGACGTGCCAGGCGCTCGAGCACCTTGTGCGCGAAGTCGTCGGAGATGCCGAGGCGGCGCTTGACCCGGTCGTAGACGTCGAGCGACCTTGCGGTCGGCCGCGATCGCCGCCTTGCGGGCCGCGCTCTCCTCGGGTCGGGCCCGGTAGTTGGTCGACTTGCGGACCGGCGCCTCCTCCTCGGTGAAGTAGTACATCGCGAGCGAGCGGCGAGCCATGTCGGACGGGCAGGTCGAGCCCGTCCGGGTGGCCGTGGAAGCGAGTAGTCCGACGTGGTGAAGACCAGCATCCGGTTGCCGGCGGGGGTGACCGCGGTCCTGGCACGCGGTCATGTCGGCGTCCCAGAGCTCGAGCTTGCCGCCCCAGTCGTCGTGCCACTCCTCGTTGAGGTAGAGCAGGATGTTGACCCGCCGGGCCCAGTTCTCGTGGGTGTGGTGGGTGGTGAAGTCGGTGTGGATGTTGAGGTGGCCGCCGCGCAGGTCTGTGCAGGCCACCCCCGTCCATCGTGTAGTCCGGGATCAGGTTCGCGATGCCGGTGAGCTGCTCGAGGTAGGCGACGAACTCCGGCGAGCAGAACTCCTGGGCGACGGCCTGCAGGCTCTCGCGCCCACGTGTCGGGGTGGACGTTGCAGTACTTGGTCTCGTTGACGTGGAGGTAGCCCTTCCAGAACTCGTCGTCGATCCCCGGGAAGTCACGCACCACAGCGGCGAACGCCTCGGCGTGCAGGACGTCGTCGAGGACGACGTGCGGGAACGGCTCGGCAGAGCGGTAGGCCTCGGACGTGGCGTCGAGGTCGGCGTTCAGGCGCGTCTGGTCGACGAGCTTCTGGGCGGTCTCCATGGCGCGCATCATGCCACCTGAGGTGAGCCCGATTCGGGTCGACCCGGAGAATTCCCACGCTCCCGCCGACCTGCCAGCGCAGATGCTACTGACGGGTTAGACTCACTCGGTTCAATCCGGGTGACGGCCGTCACGGAAGGGTGTGGACAGCCTGGAGGGAGAGCTCGTGCAGTCGATCGAGGAGCCCGCGGTCACGTCGTCCGGACGCCGTGAACCGCGTGTGGGAGTGCTGGTCGTGGCCTACAACGCCGCCTCCACCCTGGAGAAGACCCTCCAACGGCTCCCCGAGTCCTTCCTCGACGTGGTCGACCACGTGATGGTCTGCGACGACGCCAGCGCCGACGACACCTACGAGATCGGCCTGCGGTTCCGCGACACCGCCCGCTTCCCGATCACTGTCGTCAAGCACGAGCGCAACCTCGGCTACGGCGGCAACCAGAAGGCCGGCTACCAGTGGGCCAAGGACCACGGTCTCGACGTCGTGGTGCTGCTCCACGGCGACGGTCAGTACGCACCCGAGTGCATCGAGGACCTCGTCGCTCCCCTCGTGAGCGGCGAGGCCGACGCGGTCTTCGGGTCCCGGATGCTCGACAAGGGCGGCGCCCGCGCCGGGGGGATGCCGGCCTACAAGTACGTCGGCAACAAGGTCCTCACCCGGTTCCAGAACACCCTGACCGGACAGCGCCTCTCGGAGTGGCACTCCGGCTACCGCGCCTACCGCACCGACGCGCTGGCCGACCTCGACCTCGCGTCGTACTCCGACGACTTCGACTTCGACACCGAGATCATCCTCGGACTGGTCCGGGCGAGGAAGCGGATCGTCGAGGTGCCGATCCCGACCTACTACGGCGACGAGATCTGCTACGTCAACGGCGTGAAGTACGCCCGGGACGTCGGCCGGCGACGTGGTGAAGCACTGGGCCAACGAGCACGGCTTCGGTGGCGGCGTGCAGTCGGAGGAGTCCGACGAGTACGCCCTCAAGGACCGCTACGGCTCGCACGCGGTGCTGCTCGACTGGCTGGGCCGCCACCCGCAGGCGCGCGTGCTCGACGCCGGTTGCTACGACGGCCGCTTCGCCCAGCGGGCCCGGGTGCTGGGCCACCACGTGACCGGCCTCGACCGGCAGAAGCACGAAGGCGTGGCCGACCGGGTCGACGAGTTCATCGAGGCCGACCTCAACCTGCCGCTGCCCCACGGCCTCGACGCCCTCTACGACGTCGTGATCGCCGGCGACATCCTCGAGCACGTCGTCGAGCCGCACCTGCTGCTCGCCGACCTGGCCACCAAGGTGCGCCCGGGAGGCGAGCTCCTCGTCTCGGTGCCCAACTTCGGCCACTGGTACCCCCGCGGCCGGATCGCGATCGGCAGGTTCGACTACGACCAGCGCGGTCCCCTCGACCGCGGCCACATCCGCTTCTTCACCCGCGACATGATCGAGCGGCTGCTCGCCGACGCCGGGCTTCGGATCCTCGAGACGCCGCATCGTCGGCACCCCGTTCAACACCTTCGCGGACTCCTCGCAGGACAACCTGGGTGGTCGCGTGGTCAGGCGCATCGAGCGCACCGACCGCGGGCTGGTCCGCGTCTGGCCGCGGATGTTCGGCTATCAGTTCCTCTACCGGCTGGAAGTGGCGTGACCTCGACCGTCCTGACCCGTCCGACCACCCCCTCCCAACCCCCGAACGCCGATCGATCCGCCGTCATCCGCCTCGTCGCGACCGCCACCGGTCTGCTCGTCGGCGGACTGGGCTACTTCCTGACGCTGCTCAACTACGTCGACCGACATCACGCGTACGGCGCTGGGCGGCGGATACTTCTCGAACTTCTTCGACGACCAGGCCCGCGCGATCCTCGACGGCCACCTCGACATGGACCCGGCAGTCCCTCGCGATCGAGGGTTTCGTCCACGACGGCCTGACCTACACCTACTTCCCGCCGTTCCCGGCGCTCCTGCGCCTGCCGGTGCTGATGACGACCCACGAGTTCGACTACCAGCTCACGCTGCTGTCGATGGCGCTGGCGTGGATCGTGCTGGCAGTGATGGCGACCAAGCTCGTCTGGCTGCTGCGTCGACCAGGTGGTGGGCACCGGCGCTCACGACCCGCGACCGGCGTGCTCGCCGGCGATCTTCATCGCCGGGTGCCACCGGCGGCACCTTCCTGACCTACGACGCCAGCCTCCCGTGGGTCTACCACGAGGTCTACATGTGGGCGGTGGCCGCGGCGGTCGGCGGGTTCTACTGGATGGTGCGCACCTGCCTCGCGCCCTCGACCCACACCGTGTTCTGGCTCGTTCGTGTTCGCGCTCGTCACCGTCGGGTGCCGCACGACCGAGGGCTGGGCGATCTGCCTGGGCACGATCGCTCTGGGCCTGCTGCTCAGGTTCCGTCCGTTCAGCCCCGAGCACCGTGCGCTGTGGTGGCGCATCGTGCTCGCCGGGGTGGTGACCGCTCGCGTGCCTCGATCGCGCTCAACCTGTACAAGTTCGACGCGGTCTACATGTTCCCGCTCAAGGACCAGGTCTGGACGCAGGTCAACCAGCACCGGCAGCGACGCGCTCGCCGCCAACGACGGCACGCTGAGCGGACCGCAGTTCTTCACCACCTCGTTCATGGCCTACCTGCGCCCCGACGGCATCCGGTTCACCGACTACTTCCCGTGGATCACGCTGCCGGCCCAGCCCGCGAAGCCGTACAACGGGGCGTTCGTCGACCAGGCCTACCGCACCGGCAGCGTCACCGGCTTCATGTGGATCTTCATGCTCCTCATGCTGCTCGCCGTCGTGGTCGCGTTCTGGCCCAGGCGCAACGCCGCGGTCGGCCGCCTGCGGATCCCGCTGGTCGCGAGCGTGCTCTGCACCGGCGGCGTGATGACCTACGGCTACTACTCCACCCGCTACACCAGCGACTTCGTGCCCGCCATGGTCCTCGGCGGCGCGATCGGCACGGCCCTGCTCGCGCGGTTCGTCGGCACCCGTCGGCGCTGGTTCGCGCCGGTGACCGGCTTCCTCGCCGTCGGGATGGTCTTCGCGATCCTGGCCCAGATGGCCATCGGGCTCTTCATGGCCGCCTCCCTCCACCGCGGTGAGCCGCTGGAGCGCTACATCTCGCTCCAGGCCGACCTCTCCCGCCGACGCCCAGGACGAGCTCGTCAGCCACGTCGACGGCCTCCCGGAGGGCGGGAGCACCGACGACCTCGCGATCCGGGGCGACTGCGAGGCGCTCTACCTGCACACCGGCGACCAGTACGAGCCGTGGGTGCCGGTCGAGGAGCGCGACAAGGTCTGGCGGTTCAAGGTGACGGGCGACCTGGTCCCGGGCAAGGTCAAGATCCTCGACGTCTCCGGCGCCCAGCGGCAGTCGGTGTGGCTCGACGTCCGCGAGGACCGACTGGTCCGCTCGATCATCTACAAGGGCGACGAGTCGGTCCGCGGAGACCTGTTCGAGATCCCGACCGACGGCGCGTTCGCCCTCGGCATCCGCAACCTGCTCGACTCTGGGCTTCTACGAGTTCCAGACGACGCCCGGTGGGCCGTTCGGCTACACCGAGCTCGGTCTACTTCGACGACGACTGGGACTCGCTCCCGGCGCTGACCGAGGACGCCTACACCGGCTCCGAGCTCGCCGCCCACGGGCTGACGGTGACGCCCGAGCTCGGCCTGCCGATCCCGCTCTGCGAGCGGCTCGCGCGAGCGGGCCGGTCTGGCGCTCGAGCGGGAGCTGAGGGTGCGGATCGCGTTCCTCACCTGGCGCGACACCCCGCACCCGGACGGAGGCGGCTCGGAGGTCTTCGTCGAGTCGGTCGGGCGCGAGCTGGTCGCCATGGGCCACGAGGTGACGTTGGTCTGCGCCCGGCACCCCGGGCGCGGCGCGCGCGCGAGGACCGCGACGGCGTACGACTGCGACGCCTGGGCGGTCGGCTGACGGTCTACCTGTGGGGCCTGGCCTGGCTGCTGCGGCACCGGCGCGAGGTCGACGTCGTCGTCGACGTCGTCAACGGGCTGCCGTTCGCCTCCCCGCTCGTGCGGCGCCGCGGTGTGGTCGCGCTCGTGCACCACGTGCACGCCGAGCAGTGGCGCATCATCTACCCCGGCCTCGCCGGCCGGGTCGGGTGGTTCGTGGAGAGCCGGGTGGTGCCGCGGCTCTACCGCGGACGTCCCTTCCTCACCGTCTCCGACGCCTCCGCCCGCGACCTCGTCGGCGATCGGCGTCGACCCGTCGACGATCACCGTCGTGCGCAACGGCCTCGTCGGCGTCCCGGCCGTGCCCGCCGCCGCCGAGTCGCCGACACCGCGGCTGGTCGTGCTGTCGCGCCTGGTGCCGCACAAGCAGATCGAGCACGCCTTCACGGTCGTGCAGCGGCTGCGCGACGATCTTCCCGGACCTCCACCTCGACGTGGTCGGCGAGGGCTGGTGGCACGACGAGCTGGTCACGGCCGCGACGCGACCTCGACGTGCTCGACCGGGTGACGTTCCACGGCCACGTCCCCGACGACCCGCCGCGACGAGCTGGTGGCCGCGCGCGTGGCTGATGGTGATGCCCTCGGTCAAGGAGGGCTGGTGCCTGGCCGTCACCGAGGCGGGCGCGCAGGGCACGCCGAGCGTGGCGTACGCGAGTGCGGGCGGGGTCCGCGAGTCGATCCGCGACGGCGAGACCGGCGTGCTGGTGCGCGACCTCGACCAGCTGGTCGACGCGGTCGGCGCGACTGCTCGAGCGACGACCCCGCGGCGCAGGGCGCTGGCAGACGGCGCGCGTCAGATGGCGCGGACGCTCACGTGGGAGTCGTGCGCCGCGGAGACCGAAGCGGTGCTCCGGTCGGTGTCCTCGCGGGGCGATCAGTCGCCGTAGACGAGGATCTCCTTGCTGGCGGGGTTGGTGTCAGGCCCCTGCGTCTGGCTGTAGACCAGGGCGAAGAGCAGGCCGGCGGCCAGGAGCGCGCCGATCAGGGCGGGAATGGCGGTGGCGAGGAAGACACCGATGAAGCTGCCGCCTCCGGCGCCTGCCGTGTTGCCCGTGTTGCTCACTGACATCTCCCTCTGACGAAGTTACCGAGCGTTAGGTTACCCCACCTCGGCGCGCGCGTCTCGCTCTCGGCGCGCCATGATCCGCGTGATCGTCGCGGCGGCCGCCACCAGCAGTGCGAGCAGGTGGGCGGACCACACCGCCGCCCGCCTGCCGGAGCCACCGGATGCGGTCCCGCGGGACCGGCTCCCGGGACCCGGTAGAGCTCGATCGACGGCGTCTCCAGCACCGGCTCCAGACCCGTGGTGTCGACCTGCGCGGCCTCGCGGTCGTCGGGGTAGAGCACCACCCAGGTCACCCCGAGCGCGGGCAGCGTCCGGGCCGGCGGGCCCTCCTCGAGCGCACGGCCGATGTCGCCGGCGCGCGGCTCTCCCCCGGCACGAGGACGGCGCCGACCTGCAGCGAGTCGCTGGTGACCACGTCGGCGTCGAACATCCGCAGCGCAGGGTCGGAGGCCGTCTGCCCGGGACGGGTCCAGTCGAAGACCCGGTAGGCACGCCACGGCAGGGTCACCACGGTGCCCTGCTCGCCCGACAGGACCTCGGCCGCCCGGTCGAGGTCGTCGGGGAAGGTCACCGGCGACACGGTCGGCCACGTCTCGGTCGTCGCGTCGGGCAGCAGCAGGACCGGTACGACGACGAGGACGAGCGCGGCGAGCGGTCGGGCGTCACCGGCGCAGCGCCCGGTGCACCCGCTGCGCCACGGCGCCGAACGCCGCGGCGGCCAGCACCGCCGCCGGCGCCATCAGCTTCTGGGTGTCGCGCAGCAGGCCCGCGCCCGGGACGCTCTCCACCAGCTGCACCAGCACGTCACTCCCCCACGACGTCGCGGCGGCCAGCGCCACGGCCGCCGGGACGGCCGCCAGGACCACCCATCGCACGGTGTCGCCGGTCCCCCACGCGCGCCGCAGGCCGGGCAGGCCGGCGAGCAGCACCACCACGACGACCGCCGCTGCGACCACGGCCAGCCAGGTCGTCCGGGTCGCCGGCTCGGACCCCGCGTCCCAGATGCCGCCCGAGCCCGAGGAGTGCCACGACCGGGCCGTACGCCGACTCCGTGTCCGGCGCGAACACGGCGACACCGGCGGCGTCGGACACCGCCCCCGCCGGGCCCGGTCACGCGCGGCGACGACCCACGGCGCCTGGAGCAGCAGGCCGCCGGCCAGCAGCGGCGCGAGACGGCGTACGTGCGGGGTGCCGGCCACGAGCAGGCCGGCGACGGCGAGCAGCCCTCCGGTCGGGGTGAGCGACGCGAGCGCGGACCACGCCACGGCTGCACCGAGGTCGGCCCGGCGGCCGTCGCGGCGGTAGCGCATCGCGGCACCGACCAGCCACGGGAGCGCGGCGCAGCCCAGCACGCAGGGCCCACTGCCCAAGCGCGAGGCGCTCGACCACGTAGGCGTTCCACACCGCGAAACCCGAACCGGCGAGCTGGGCCGTGCGGCCCAGCGGCGCGAGCAGGCGAGCGACACCCCACCCGAGCAGCACCAGGCTGCCGCGGCAGCACGACCCGGGCGAGCACGCCCCCGTCGACCACGTGGGTGAGGGCCGCGACCACCGAGTCGAGCGGGACGGCCCGGGGGCGACGTCGCCGAGGCCCCACGTGGCATCGGTGAAGGGTTGTCGCGGGCACGAACACGAGGTCGCGCGCCAGCGGGTGACCGCGGCGGACGAGCAGCGGGAGCGACCAGCACGAGCGCCAGCGCCACGGGCCACAGGACGACCAGCCAGTCCTGCCACGACCGACTGCTCACCTTCCGCGCCGGCGCCACCGGCCCACCCTATGCTGTGCCGCGTGCCCGACCGGACCGAACGCGACCTCCCGTTCGAGGACGCCTGGCGGGTCGCCGGCACGGTCGACGGGTGGCTCACCGAGGCGCAGGCGCGCGACCTCTACGACGCCGCTTCGGCGGTCGCCCCGGGCCGGGTCGTCGAGATCGGCAGCCACCTCGGCCGCTCCACCATCGTGCTCGCGGCCACCGGTGCCGCGGTGACCGCGATCGACCCGTTCCCCGACGACTGGCGCTACGGCCGCCCGGACACCGAGCAGCGCTTCCGCTCGCACCTCGCGAGCGGCCGGGGTCGACTCGCGCGTCGACGTCCGGGTGTCGACGAGCCGCGACGTGCCGGGAGCACTGGACCGACCGGTGCGGATGGTCTACGTCGACGGCAAGCACGACATGTGGTCGTGCCTCGACGACCTGCGCTGGAGCACGCTTCCTCGAGCGCGGCGACACGCTGCTCGTCCACGACGCGTTCTCGTCGCTGGGCGTGACCCTCGCACTCCTGCGCGACGCGGCGACCACCCGCCGCCACCGCTACGTCGGCCGCACCGGCTCGCTCGCGCGCTTCGAGGTGGGCCCGCCCTCCGCCCGGGACCGGCTCCGGGTCGCGGCCGAGCTGCCGTGGTTCGCCCGCAACCTCGTGGTCAAGGTGCTGCTGCGGCTCCGGCTGCGACCGGTCGCCCGGCTGCTGGGCCACCGCGACACCGCCGATCCCTACTGAGCGACGCCGCACCTAGGATCGCGCACGTGACAGCCGAGGACAGCGCGCCCGTTGCGCGCTCCTTCGACGGCAGCGCCGTCGCCGTCGCCACCAGCGTGATGAACGTCGCGACCTACGGGTTCACCATGCTGGCCGCGCGCATCATCGGCCCGAGCCAGTACGGCGCGTTCGTCGCCTGCCTCAGCCTGCTGATCGTGGTGCAGGTCGTCGCGCTCGGCCTCCAGGCGACCGCCGCGCGACGCATCGCCGTCGACCGGACCACGTCGCCGCGATCGAGCGCGCGATCCTCGCGCTCAGCACCAAGGTCGCGCTCGTCGTCGGCCTGGTGCTCTGCCTGCTCATCCCCGCGATCGACGCGCTGCTCAACCTCGACAACCTCGCCACCGCCACCGTCGTCGCCCTCGCGGCCGTGCCGCTGACCCTGGCCGGCGGCCAGGCCGGCATCCTGCAGGGCGAGCGCCGCTGGGGCGCACTCGCCGTGCTTCTTCCTCGCGCAGGGCATCCCCCGGCTGGTCGTCGGCACCGCGATCATCCTCTGGCGCCCGACCGCGACGAGCGCGATCCTCGGCGTCGCGATCGGCTTCCTCTTCCCGGTCCTCGTCGGCTGGTGGGTGCTGCGCGACCGGCGTACGCCCGAGGCCGACGCGCCGCAGCACTCGGCACGCTCGATGCTGGTCGAGAGCATCGGCAACACCCAGGTCCTCTTCGCCTACTTCGCGCTCTCGAGCGTCGACGTCGTGATCGCGCGCCGGGTGCTCACGGAGCACGACGCCGGGCTCTACGCCGCGGGGCTGATCATGGCGAAGGTGATGCTCTTCCTCCCCCAGTTCGTCGTCGTCGTCGCCTTCCCCGACATGGCCACGCCCGGAGCAGCGCCGCCGCGCCCTCGTGCGCAGCCTCGCTCGCGATCGGCGTCCTCGGCGCTCGTCGCGGCGCGGCGCCGCGACGCTGCTGTCCGGGGTCGCGATGGTCTTCGTCGGCGGCGCCGACTTCGGCGAGGTCGAGCACCTGCTCTGGCTGTTCGCGATCCTCGGCACGGTGCTGGCGATGCTGCAGCTCCAGGTGTACGCCGTCCTGGCCCGGCAGGGTCGCCGCGCCGTGCTGCTGGTCTGGGGTGCGCTTGGTGGTGCTCGTCGTCGCTGGGCCTGCGGGCCGAGTCGGTGGCCGGGCTCGTCACCGTGGCCGTCGCCGTCGACACCGCACTCCTGGCGGTGCTGACCGTCGCCAGCCTGCGCATCGCCGCGACAGCCGGCGCCGATCCGGCCGACGCCGGCTCGGGCCGACGCCGCTCAGTGAGCCGCGTCGTGCCAGCTGCGGCCGGTGCCGATCGAGACGTCGAGCGGGACGGCCAGGTCGGCCGCTCCGCCCATCTCGGTGCGGACCAGCTCGGTGAGCGCGTCGCCCTCGCCGGGCGCCACCTCGAAGACGAGCTCGTCGTGCACCTGCAGCAGCATCCGTGAGCGCAGCCCCTGCTCGGCCAGGGCGCGCTCGACGCCGAGCATCGCGACCTTGACCAGGTCGGCGGCCGAGCCCTGGATCGGCGCGTTGAGCGCCATCCGCTCGGCCGTGTCGCGTCGCTGCCGGTTGTCGCTGGTGAGGTCGGGGAGGTAGCGGCGGCGACCGAGGATGGTCTCGGTGAACCCGGACTTGCGGGCCTCGTCGACGATGCCGCCGAGGTAGTCGCGGACCCCGCCGAAGGTCTCGAAGTACTCCTCCATCAGCCGCGCCGCCTCGCTGGTGCTGATGCGCAGCTGCTGCGACAGGCCGAACGCGGACAGGCCGTAGGCCAGCCCGTAGTTCATCGCCTTGATCTTCGCGCGCTGCTCGACGCTCACGTCCGCGGCGTCGACACCGAACACCTTGGCGGCGGTGATGGAGTGGAAGTCCTGCCCCGACCGGAACGCCTCGATGAGCAGGGCGTCCTCGGACAGGTGCGCCATGATCCGCATCTCGACCTGGCTGTAGTCGGCCGTCAGCAGCGACTCGTTGCCCTCGCCGACCACGAACGCCTCCCGGATCCGGCGACCGGCCTCGGTGCGGATCGGGATGTTCTGCAGGTTGGGGTCGGTGCTGGAGAGCCGGCCCGTCGCGGCGATGATCTGGTTGTAGGTCGTGTGGATGCGGCCGTCGGACGCGACGGTCTTGAGCAGTCCCTCGACCGTCTGGCGCAGCCGGATCACGTCGCGGTGGCGCAGCAGGTGCTGGAGGAACGGGTGCTCGGTCTTCTCGAACAGCACCTGCAGGGCGTCGGCGTCGGTCGTGTAGCCCGTCTTGGTGCGCTTGGTCTTGGGCATGTCGAGCTCGTCGAAGAGCACCACCTGCAGCTGCTTGGGCGAGCCGAGGTTGATCTCCTTGCCGATCACGTCGTAGGCGTCGTTGGCCGCGGTGCGGACCTGGTCGCCGAAGTCGGACTCGAGGCCCTCGAGGTAGTCGGTGTCGACGGCGATGCCGACCTGCTCCATCCGCACCAGCGTGCCGATCAGCGGCAGCTCGACGTCGCTCAGGAGCTGGGTGCCGCCGTGCTCCTCCACCGCCCCGTCGAGCGCGTCGGCCAGGTCGAGGACGGCGCGCGCGGTGAGCATCGCCGCGTCGCTCGCGGTGGTGTCGTCGAGCGCGTCGAAGCTGAGCTGGTCGGCGTCGGTCGTGTCCTGGCGCAGCTCGCGCTTGAGGTAGCGCAGGGTGAGGTCGGCGAGGTCGTAGGACCGCTGGTCGGGCTGGACGAGGTAGGCGGCGAGCGCGGTGTCGACGACGAGCCCGGCGAGCTCCCAGCCGCGGGCGGCGAGCGCCAGGCTCGGACCGTTGGCGTCGTGGACGGCCTTGGGTCGTGCCGGGTCCGACAGCCAGGCGGCCACGGCCGCGTCGTCGTCGGGACCGATGTCGGCGACGTCGATCCACGCAGCCTGGCCCTCGCTGGTCGCGACGGCGACGGACACGACCTCGCCGGTGCCGGCACGCCAGCTGCCCTGGACCGCGACCCCGACGCGCTCGCCGGCGGGCGCGTGCTGCTCCAGCCACGCTGCCGCCTCGCCGGACGCGAGCCGCCGGCCGTCGAGCTCGAAGCCCGACTCCGCCTCCAGGCTCTCGGCGGGCTCGGGATCGATCGTCTCGAGCAGCCGGCCCCGCAGCTCGCCGCGGAACTCCAGCTCGTCGAGCAGCGCGAGCCCCTCGGTGCGGTCCCACGGCTGGCGCGCCAGGCCGTCGGGACGGATCGGGAGGGTGAGGTCGCGGACGAGCGCGTTGAGCCGGCGGTTGCGGATGACGTCGCCGAGGTGGGCGCGCAGTGACTCACCCTTCTTGCCGGTGATCTCGTCGGCGCGGGCGATCACGTTGTCGAGGCCGTCGAACTGGTTGATCCACTTCGCGGCGTAGCCCTGGCCGACGCCGGGCACGCCGGGGAGGTTGTCGGAGGTCTCCCCCACGATCGCGGCGAGCTCGGGGTAGCGGTGGGGCGGGACGCCGTACTTCTCCTCCACGGCCGCGGGCGTGAACCGCGCCAGCTCGCTCACGCCGCGCAACGTGTAGAGCACGGTGGAGTCCTCGGTGACGAGCTGGATCGAGTCGCGGTCGCCGGTCATGATCAGGACCTGCATGCCCTCGGCCAGCCCCTGCGTGGCGAGCGTCGCGATGATGTCGTCGGCCTCGAAGCCGTCCATCGAGAGGTGCTGGATCCGCAGCGCGTCGAGCAACCGGCGGATCAGCGGCAGCTGGCTGCCGAACTCGTCGGGGGTCTTGTTGCGCTTGGCCTTGTACTCGCTGTACTCCTCCAGCCGGAAGGTCTGGCGCGACTTGTCGAAGGCGACCGCGACGTGGGTCGGCTGCTCGTCGCGCAGGACGTTGACCAGCATCGAGGTGAAGCCGTAGACCGCGTTGGTGTGCTGCCCGTCCGCCGTCGCGAAGTTCTCGACGGGGAGCGCGAAGAACGCCCGGTAGGCCAGGGAGTGCCCGTCGAGCAGGAGGAGGCGGGGACGGGTCTGGTCGGTCGTCTCAGGCACCCGCCGACTCTAGCCGTCGCCACCGACAGCAGAATGGGCCCCATGAGCGAGACCTCCGACACCCCTCCGCAGAGCCTGGCCGACCTCAGCATCGAGGAGCTCCTCGCCTTCCTCCCCGAGGGCAACGGCCGCCTCAACGACAAGATGGGCGTGCAGCTCGTCGAGGTCTCCGCCGAGCGCGTGGTGGCGACGATGCCGGTCGAGGGCAACACCCAGCCGTTCGGCCTGCTCCACGGTGGGGCGTCGGTCGTGCTGGCCGAGACCCTGGGCTCGATCGGGTCGGCGATCCACGCCTACCCGCAGAAGATCGCCGTGGGGGTCGACATCAACGCCACCCACCACCGCTCGGCCACCTCGGGGCTGGTCACGGGCGTGGCGACCGCGATCCACCTGGGCCGCTCGTCGACGTCGTACGACATCGTCATCACCGACGAGCGCGGCAAGCGGGTCTGCACCTCCCGGATCACCTGCGCCCTGCTGGACGCCCCGAAGGCCTAGCCCGGGACGCGCTCGCGCCGCACGCGACGGGCCGCGAGGACCCGGTCGATGCGCTGGCGGTGAGGTGCAGCCTGGGTCACCTGGCGCCCCTGCGGGAGCCGGGCACGTACGGCGCTGGTGGTCGCCGCGCGCAGCATGGCCTGCGGCGCGAAGGACAGCCGCGCCATGAACCGGTTGGCGTCGCGCGCCTCCGCCGCGGCCGCGGTCTGCACGTGGGTGATGCCGCGCTGCTCGGCGAAGCGGCAGGCCGCCTCCATGAGCGCGCTGCCCACGCCCTTGCGGCGGAACCGCTGGAAGACGTGCGGCGACACGGCCAGCACGGCGGGCTCGAGGTTGAGCGGCGTGAAGGTCGTGGCCTCGAGGTAGACAGCTCCGGCGACCTCACCGTCGATCTCGGCCACGGCGATGCAGTGGTCCTCGCGCTCGGCCGCCGTCGCGATGACGGTGGACACGTCGGCGAGCTGCTCGTCGAGCCCTCCGCGCCTGAGGATGTCGCCCCACAGCTCACGCAGCGAGGCGGCGTCAGAGGGCTCTGCTGCGCGTACGGTCACCGGCGTCCGGCTCATCGACCCACCACTTCCTCGAGCACCGACAGTGGCCCCCTGCCGTCCTTTCACGGCACCACATCCGGGCGACCCTATCGCCCGGCCATGCGATCAGGCTACGCCGAGGTAGGCCTCGCGCACCGACGGATCGTCGAGCAGCTCGACGCCCGTGCCGGTCTTGACGATGTTGCCGGTCTCCAGCACGTAGGCGCGGTCGCTGCGCGAGAGCGCCTGCTTGGCGTTCTGCTCGACCACCAGGATCGTGGTGCCCTGCTGCGAGATCTCGGTGATGATGTCGAAGATCTGCTGGATCAGCATCGGCGCCAGGCCCATCGACGGCTCGTCGAGCATCAGCAGCTTGGGACGCGACATGAGGGCGCGGCCGATGGCCAGCATCTGCTGCTCACCACCCGACATCGTGCCGGCGACCTGCTTCTTGCGCTCCAGCAGTCGCGGGAACAGGCCGAACACGCGGTCGTAGTCCTCGTCGATGGCCGGCTTGTCCTTGCGGGTGTAGGCGCCCATGTTGAGGTTCTCGGTGACCGTCATGCCGGGGAAGATCCCGCGACCCTCGGGGCACAGCACCAGGCCCTTGCGCAGCCGCTGGTCGGCGCGCAGCTTGGTGACGTCCTCGCCGTTGAACGTGATCTGGCCGGTGGACAGGCCGCGCACGCCGGACAGCGCGCGCATCGTCGAGGTCTTGCCGGCACCGTTGGCGCCGATCAGCGAGACGACCTCGCCCTCGTTGACCTGCACGCTGATCCCGTGGAGGGCCTCGATCTTGCCGTAGCTGAGAACGGCGTCCTTCATCTCAAGCAGCATCGTCGGGCTCTCCCAGGTAGGCAGCGATGACCTTCGGGTTGCGGGCGACCTCGTCAGGAGTGCCCTCGGCGATCTTCGAGCCGAACTCCAGGACGACGATCCGGTCGGTGACCCCGAGGACCAGCTTCATGTCGTGCTCGATGACCAGGACGGTGTGCCCGAGGTCGCGGATCCGGCGGATGAGGCCCATGAGGTCCTCCTTCTCCGCCGGGTTGAAGCCGGCAGCCGGCTCGTCGAGGCAGAGCAGCTCGGGCTCCGTGGCCAGTGCGCGGGCGATCTCCAGGCGACGCTGGTAGCCGTAGGGCAGGTTGCGCGCGAGCTCGTGGGCCCGGTCGGCGATGCCGACGAAGCGCAGCAGCTCCATCGAGCGCCGGCGGCCGGCCCGCTCCTCCAGGGTGTGGCGGCTGATGCCGAACACCTTGGCGAGGCTGCGCCGCAGACCGCTGTCGGGCAGCTCCTCCTCCGACGGACGCACGCGGTAGAGCCGGAAGAGCACGCCCACGACGCTCGTCTTGTGGCGGGCGTCGCAGCCCACCATGACGTTCTCCATCGCACTCATCTCCGGGAAGAGACGGATGTTCTGGAACGTGCGCGCGATGCCGAGGTGGTTGATCCGGTGCGGCTTGGTGCCCGCGATCTCCTTGCCCTTGAACCGGATCTTGCCCTCGGTCGGGGTGTAGACGCCGGTCATCGCGTTGAAGCAGGTCGTCTTGCCGGCACCGTTGGGCCCGATCAGGCCGAGGATCTCGCCGCGGCGGATCTCGAAGTTGACGTCGTTGAGCGCCACCACGCCGCCGAAGCGCAGCGTCACGTGGTCGACCTCGAGCAGGGTCTCGCCCACTTCGCCCGACGTGTGCAGCTCGATGAGGTCGTGGTCGGAGGTGTCCTTGACCTCCTCGGCCACGTCCTGCGTCATGGGCTTGGTCGGTCAGGCATCTGCCGCAGCCTCCTCGGCCTCGTGTCGTCGATCCTCGAACTCCTTGGCCCTTCGTCTGCTGGGCACGAGGCCCTGCGGGCGCAGGATCATCACGGCCACCAGCGCGACGCCGAAGGCGAACGGGCGCCAGTCGACGAACCCGCGGAACCGCTCCGGCAGGTAGGTCAGCAGGAAGGCGCCGAGGAGGGCACCGACGATGTTGCCCGATCCTCCGATGACCACCATGGCCACGAAGAGGAAGGACAGGTTGACCATGAACGCGTTGGGCTCGACGTACTGCTGCTTCGAGCCGAACAGGAGGCCGGCCAGGCCGCCGAGGGTCGCGCCGATGGCGAAGGCCCACAGCTTGAACTTGAAGCCGGCGACACCCATGACCGACGCCGCGTCCTCGTCCTCGCGGATCGCGAGCCAGGCACGGCCGACGCGGCTGTGCTCGAGGCGACGGGCCAGGAAGATGATCAGGAGCAGGACGGTCAGCGCGAGCCAGTACCAGCGCTCGGCATCGATCGTGTTGAAGAAGTTGCGTCCGTCGATCTCCGGACCGGGAGGGACGGGCACCTGCGTGATGCCCGCAGCGCCGTTGGTGACGTTGTCCAGGTTGCGGGCCGTGATGCGGATGATCTCACCGAAGCCGAGCGTCACGATGGCGAGGTAGTCGCCGCGCAGCCGCAGGGTCGGAGCGCCCAGGAACACGCCGGCGATGAGGGACATCAGGATCGAGATCGGGATGCAGACCGCGAACGGGACCGCCCACTCCTCCGAGAAACCGAACCGGTTCTGGAGCCCCTCGACCACCGGCGAGTTGGTCGACCCGAACAGGGCGACCGAGTACGCACCGATGGCGTAGAAGCCGACGTAGCCGAGGTCGAGCAGGCCGGCCAGTCCGATCACGACGTTGAGCCCGACGGCCACGATCATGTAGACGACGATCAGGAACAGCACGCTCGCCCAGTCGGATCCGGTCGACGACAGGTCGGTGCGGATGTAGGCGAACGGCAGGATGTTGAGGTAGGGCAGGTAGAACGCGAAGGCGATCACCAGCAGCATGACGGCCCAGCGGACCACCTTGGGTGCGCCGTCCCAGCGCTCGCCCAGCCTGAGGCCGCGGTAGACGTCGAGGATCTGGCTCATGCGCGTGCCTTTCCGAGCGATTCACCGAGGATGCCGGTGGGGCGGAACATCAGGACCACGACGAGGATCACGAACGCGTAGACGTTGGTCCAGCTGGAGTCCCAGACCGCGGAGGCGTAGACCTCGACGATGCCGAGGAACAGGCCGCCGACGAGGGCGCCGCGCAGGTTGCCGATGCCGCCGAGCACCGCGGCCGTGAAGGCCTTCAGCCCGATGATGAAGCCGATGTCGAACTTCGTGGAGTCGTACTGGATGGTGAACAGGAGCGCGGCCACACCGGCCATGGCGCCACCGAGCACGAACACCAGCATGATCACGCGCTCCCGGTTGACGCCCATGAGCGAGGCGGTGTCGGGGTCCTGCGCGACGGCGCGGACGCCGCGACCGAGGCGGCTCTTGTTCACGAAGGTGTCGAGCGCGATCATCATGACGATCGCGCCGACGACGATGAGGATGCGGGTGTTGCTCACCGCGAGGTCGACGCCCGGGATCGTGAAGACCGTCTTGGTCTCCAGCACGGCCGGCACGTTGACCAGCACGCGGCCGAACGGCGGTCCGAAGAAGTACTTCAGCACCTGGCCGAAGACCTCGACGAGGACCATCGAGCAGCCGATGCCGGTGATGAGGAAGATGAGGGCGGGAGCGCCCTTCTTGCGCAGGGGCCGGTAGGCGATCCGCTCCACCGCGAGCGCCGTGCCTGCCGAGGCGAGCATGGCGGCCAGGAGGGCGAGCACGGTGGCGCCGATGACCATCGCCGTGCCGGACGACGACGTCGCTCCGATGGCGGTGTAGACGCCGAGGACCGTCCAGGTGCCCACCATGAAGACCTCGGAGTGGGCGAAGTTGATCAGCTTCATCACGCCGTACACCATGGTGTAGCCGAGCGCGACGAGCGCGTAGATGGATCCGCGGGTGATGCCGTCCAACGTGTGTCGGTCCAACCCGCTGATCAGGGCGTCGAAGTCCACTCAGGACCCTCCCAGGATGAGCCCCTGCCGGGGCCATGGAGCGGGGGCGGCCAGGATCGGCCGCCCCCGCGATGGTTGGTGCAAGTGGTGCGAGCTACTCGGAGGGCTTGACCTCGACCTCGGGCTCGAGGGTGCCGCCCACGTTCTTGTAGGCCCAGTAGGAGACCTGGTCCTGCGGGACGTCACCGTTCTCGTCGAACGCGATCGCCTTGCTGAGGCCGTCACCGGTGTAACCGGTGACGAACTCCTGCATCGAGGCGCGGTCGCGCGCGCCGTCCTCGAGACCCTTCAGGAAGACGGTCATGGCGTCGAAGCCCTCGGCCGCGTAGGCGCCGGGAGCGCCGCCGTAGGCCTCCTCGAAGTCGGCAGCGAAGGTGCTGTCGCCCTCGATCGGGGCGCAGGGGCACATCACGACGGCGTCCTCGCCGGCCTCGCCCACGGCGTTGCCGAAGTCGGCACCGTAGAGACCGTCACCACCGATGAACGGGACGGTGATGCCCGCGTCGCGGATCTGCTTGAGCAGCGGGGCCGCCTCGGCGATGTAGCCGCCGTACATGATGGCGTCCGGCTTGGCCGACTCCATCTTGGAGATCGTCGGCGCGAAGTCGGTCTGGCCGACCTCGGTCTTGTCGCGCTGGATCATCGCGTCGCCGAGGGTCTCCTCGACGCGGTCAGCCAGCGGCTCGCCGTAGGCCTCGGAGTTGTCGATCACGAAGACCTTGGTGGCGCCGACCTCGTCGGTGAGGTACTTGGCGATCGCCGCGCCCTGGTAGTCGTCGTACGGCACGAGGCGGTGGAAGACCTCGACCGGGTCGTCCTGCGTCAGGTCGGTCGCGGTGGCCGACTGGCTGATCATCGGGATGCCGCCATCCTGGTAGATGGTCTTGGTCGCGCGGGTCTCACCGGAGAACGCGCCACCGATGACACCGATGAACGACTCGTCACCGGCGATCTGGGTCGCGACGGGCGTGGCCTTGGCCGGGTCACCCTCGGTGTCGAAGCGCTCGAGCTCGACGGTGCAGTCGCCACCGTCCCACTGGTCGAGCGCGAGCTGGGCGCCGTCGACGGACGGGACGACGATGCTGGCGTTGGGGCCCGACAGGGCGCCCATCGCGGCGATCTTGAAGTTGCAGTCGCCGCCGTCGTCGCCGCCGCTGCCGCTGCTGCCGCCACCGGTGTCGGTGGTGCCGCAGGCACTGAGCGCGAGCCCGGCGACCGCGGTCAGCGCGACTGCCTGCCACGTCTTGGTTGAGCGGATCATTGATCCCTCCACAGTTCTGGGAAAAGGGCTGTCCACCTCGGCAGCCTCGTGGCGGGAACCTAACACCCGGAATGTGGCCCGGGACACGATTGACGGCCGGTAAAGGTGTGCCGTTGCCGTTTCGTGACCAACCGGTCTGTACCGGAAACGTTTCCGTCACATCCGGTGCTATGAGCGGCCTACTCCGACGTGCCCTCGGCGGGCTCTCCAGCGGCACGCCCGAGGCCCGACACACCGTGCTCGACGACCCCGTCGGCGACCTGCTTCATCGAGAGCCGCAGGTCCATCGCGGTCTTCTGGATCCACCGGAACGCCTCGGTCTCGCTGAGCCCGAGCTTCTCCTGCAGGACGCCCTTGGCCCGGTCGACCGACTTGCGGGTCGCGAGCGACTCCTGGAGGTCGCTGACCTCGCGCTCGAGGACGCTGATCTCGCCGTAGCGGCTCACGGCCATCTCGATGGCGGGCACGAGGTCGCCCCTCTGGAACGGCTTCACGAGGTAGGCCATCGCGCCGGCGTCGCGGGCCCGCGAGACGAGGTCGCGCTGGGAGAACGCCGTCAGGATCACCACCGGAGCGATCCGCTCGGCCGCGATCGTCTCGGCGGCGGCGATGCCGTCGAGGACCGGCATCTTCACGTCGAGGATGACGAGGTCGGGTCGCAGCTCGCGCGCGAGCTCGATGGCCCTCTGCCCGTCGCCGGCCTGGCCGACGACGTCGTACCCCTCCTCCCCCAGCATCTCGGCGAGGTCCATGCGGATGAGGGCCTCGTCCTCCGCGATCACGACACGGCGTACGTCGTCGGGGGCGGGGGTCTCGGCAGGCTGGGTCACGGCGCCAAGGCTAGTCGGGTACGGTTTCGTCGCTCCCGCCCCGGGTAGCGGAATGGCAGACGCGATGGTCTCAAACACCATTGTCCGAAAGGGCGTGTGAGTTCGAATCCCACACCCGGCACACATTGTCAGTGTCGTCCGGTTGCATGGTGGGCGTGCCGCACGTACGCCCTCAGTCTGTTGTCGACAGCGCTCTCGATGCTTCGGACGCGGGCATGCGGGACGTCGACAACGCACGTCTCCATGGCGTAGCGGTGAAGACGATCCGACGGTGGCGACGCGTCTATCAGCGTCAAGGTCGGCCACGCGGACAACAGCACCTCGCGCCGCCGTGTCCACGCTGCGACGGTGCGCCGCTGGCCGAAGAGGCGTACGCCGAGCTCCTGGGGTGGTACCTCGGCGACGGGCACATCACGTAGGGCCGGCGATCCGTCTACAACCTTCACATCGTCAACGACGCCCGCTACGTCGACCTCAACGCCCGCCTGATCGTGCTGATGAGCACCGTGAAGCCGACTGGACGCCCCCATGCGCGCCTCGTGCCGGGTGCCGTGGTGACCACAGTGTCCTGGAAGCACTGGCCGTGCCTGTTCCCTCAGCACGGGTCCGGTCGCAAGCACGAACGCGACATCGTGCTGGAGGCCTGGCAGCGTGACGTCGTGGAGTCGTGTCCGGGGGATTTCCTGCGCGGCCTGTTCCACTCGGACGGATCGCGTGTCAAGAACTGGGCGACGCGCGTAGTCCAGGACGAGAAGCGCCGCTACGACTATCCACGGTGGCAGTTCAGCAACCGTTCCGAGGACATCCTGCAGCTCTGCTGCTGGGCGCTGGACCTCGTCGAGGTCCCGTGGCGCCGCTCGAGCAGGTGACGGTCTCGGTGTCGACGCGGGTAGCCGTCGAGCGACTCGACGGCCTGATCGGCCTGAAGTCGTAGGGACTCAGCTCCGGCGGTAGGCCGGCGCGGCCCCGTTGATGGCGTCGCCCATCCGGTGGATGCGGAGCGCGTTGGTCGAGCCGGGGATGCCGGGCGGGCTGCCGGCGATGATCACCACGAGGTCGCCCTCCTTGACCCGACCGATGTCGAGCAGGGCCTCGTCGACCTGGCGCACCATCTCGTCGGTGTGCTCGACGTCGGCGCCCAGGAAGGTCTCGACGCCCCAGGTCAGGGCGAGCTGGGAGCGCGTGCGCGACGCGGGCGTGAAGGCCAGGACCGGGACCGGCCCGCGGTAGCGGGAGAGCCGCTTGGCCGAGTCGCCGCTGACGGTGAAGGCGACGACGTACTTGGCCTCGACGCGCTCGGCGACCTCGGCCGCAGCCTTGGCGATGATGCCGCCGCGGGTGTGGGGCTGCCACTCGACCGCGGCCATGTGGCTCAGGCCGTGCTCCTCGGTGGACTGCACGATCCGGGCCATCGTCTCGACGGCGACGATGGGGTACTCCCCCACGCTCGTCTCGCCCGAGAGCATCACCGCGTCGGCGCCGTCGAGCACGGCGTTGGCGACGTCGCTGGCCTCGGCCCTGGTCGGCGCCGGGGCACTGATCATCGACTCGAGCATCTGGGTGGCGACGATGACGGGCTTCGCGTTGCGACGGGCCTTGTCGATGATGAGCTTCTGGTGGATCGGCACGTCCTCGAGCGGGCACTCCACGCCGAGGTCGCCGCGGGCGACCATGACGCCGTCGAAGGCGTCGACGATCTCGTCGATGTTGTCGATCGCCTGCGGCTTCTCGATCTTGGCGATGACCGGGACGAAGATGCCCTCCTCGCTCCATGATCGCGCGCACGTCGGCGGCGTCGGTCGCGTTGCGCACGAAGCTCAGCGCGATGAAGTCGACGCCGAGGCGCAGCGCCCAGCGCAGGTCCTCGGTGTCCTTCTCCGACAGCGCCGGCACGGAGACCGCGACGCCGGGCAGGTTGATCCCCTTGTTGTTGGAGACCTTGCCGGGCACGACGACCTCGGTGACGACGTCGGTGTCGTCGACCGAGGTCACCTTGAGGCGGACCTTGCCGTCGTCGATCAGCAGCGGGTCGCCCGGCTTCACGTCGCCCGGCAGGCCCTTGTACGTCGTCCCGCACTGGTCGACGTCGCCCACCACGTCGCGCGTGGTGATCGTGAAGGTGGCGCCCTTCTTGAGCTTCACCGGCCCGTCGCCGAAGGTCTCCAGACGGATCTTCGGGCCCTGCAGGTCGGCGAAGATGCCGATCGCGTGCCCGGTGTCGTCGGAGGCCTGACGCACCAGGCGGTAGACCGCCTCGTGGTCGGCGTACGCGCCGTGGCTCATGTTGAGGCGGGCGACATCCATGCCCGCCTCGACGAGGGCTCGGATCCCCTCCGGGGTGTTCACCGCGGGGCCGAGGGTGCAGACGATCTTGGCTCTACGCACGTGCCTCAGCCTAGCGGGTCTTGGATCGTTCCAAGCAAGGCCGCTCCGGCTCGTGGACACCCTGTAACGCCGGGTTGGCAGCTGTACCCACCCTGATGCATCCGGGTGGGTACAAGCAGTAACCCGGCGTTACAGCGGATTTCACCGCTCAGACGACGAGCGGGCGCTCGTGCGGCTTGATCGGGGCGGGCAGCGTGGTCGAGCCGGTGAGGTACGCATCGACCGACGCGGCGGCGCTGCGGCCCTCCGCGATCGCCCAGACGATGAGCGACTGGCCGCGGCCCACGTCGCCGGCGACGAAGACGCCGGGCACCGAGGCGGCGTAGGACTCGTCGCGCCTGACGTTGCCGCGCTCGTCCAGCTCGACCTCGAGCTGCTCGATCAGGCCGGGCTGCTCGGGACCGACGAAGCCCATCGCGAGCAGCACCAGCTGCGCGGGGATCTCGCGCTCGGTGCCCTCGACGGGCTGGAACTTCGCGTCGACCTCGACCAGGCGCAGCGCGGCGACGTTGCCGTCGGCGTCGCCCACGAACTCCTGGGTCGAGACGGCGTACATCCGGTCGCCGCCCTCCTCGTGGGCCGAGGAGACCTTGAACGTCATGGGGTACGTCGGCCACGGCTGGCCGGCGGGCCGGTCCTCGCCGGGGCGGGGCATGATCTCCAGCTGCGTGATCGACCGGGCGCCCTGGCGGATCGAGGTGCCCAGGCAGTCGGCGCCGGTGTCGCCGCCGCCGATGATCACGACGTCCTTGTCGGTCGCGACGATCTGGTCGGGCACCTCCTCGCCGAGCGAGGCCCGGTTGCCCTGCGGCAGGAACTCCATCGCCTGGTGGATGCCACCGAGCTCGCGGCCCGTGGCCGGCAGGTCGCGGGCCTGCGTCGCGCCCATCGCCAGCACGACCGCGTCGTAGCGGGCGAGCAGCTGCGGTCCGGTGAGGGTGTCGGCGCCGACGTCGACGCCGGCGCGGAAGACGGTGCCCTCGCGGCGCATCTGGTCGAGGCGCCGGTCGAGGTGCTTCTTCTCCATCTTGAACTCGGGGATGCCGTAGCGCAGCAGCCCGCCGATCTTGTCGGCGCGCTCGTAGACCGCGACGGTGTGCCCGGCGCGGGTCAGCTGCTGGGCGGCGGCCAGCCCGGCAGGGCCGGAGCCGATCACGGCGACGGTCTTGCCCGAGAGCCACTCCGGCGGCTGCGGCCGGACGTAGCCCGAGCCCCAGGCGCGGTCGATGATCGAGACCTCGACGTTCTTGATGGTCACCGGGTCCTGGTTGATGCCGAGGACGCAGGCGGTCTCGCACGGCGCGGGGCACAGCCGCCCGGTGAACTCCGGGAAGTTGTTGGTCGCGTGGAGCCGGTCCATCGCGCCGTCCCAGTCGTCGCGCCAGACCAGGTCGTTCCACTCGGGGATGATGTTGCCGAGCGGGCAGCCCTGGTGGCAGAACGGGATGCCGCAGTCCATGCAGCGACCGGCCTGCGTGGTGATGATCGGCAGCAGCGCGCGACCGATGCCGTCGGGGTAGACCTCGTCCCAGTCGTGGACGCGCTCGGCGACCTCGCGGCGCGAGGCGACCTCGCGGCCGTTCTTCAGGAATCCCTTGGGGTCAGCCATGAAGCACCTCCATGATCCGGGCGTTGGCCTCGTCCTCGTCGAGGCCCTCCTCGAGGGCCTCCTCACGAGCCTCGAGGACGCGCTTGAAGTCGCTCGGCATCACCTCGGTGAAGCGCGCGAGCGACGAGTCCCAGTCGGCGAGCAGGGTCGCCGCGACCTCGGAGCCGGTCTCCTCGGCGTGCTGCTCGACGAGCGACCTGAGCTCGTCGGCGGCCTTGCCGGTGACCGGCGCGAGCTCGACGAGCTCGGGGTTGACCCGGCCCTCGTCGAGGTCGAGCACGAACGCGTAGCCGCCGGACATGCCGGCCGCGAAGTTGCGTCCCGTCGGGCCGAGCACGACGACGACGCCGCCGGTCATGTACTCGCAGCCGTGGTCGCCCACGCCCTCGACGACCGCGCTGGCACCGGAGTTGCGGACGCAGAACCGCTCCCCCGCGCGACCGCTCAGGAAGATCTGCCCCGACGTGGCGCCGTAGCCGATCGTGTTGCCGGCGATGATCTGCTCGGCCGCGTCGAAGGTCGCCGCACGGTCGGGCCGCACGATGATCCGGCCACCGGAGAGGCCCTTGCCGACGTAGTCGTTGGCGTCGCCCTCGAGCCGCAGGGTCATCCCCCGCGGGACGAACGCGCCGAACGACTGGCCGGCCGAGCCGGTGAGGGTGATGTCGATGGTGCCCTCGGGCAGCCCCTCGCCGCGGTAGCGCTTGGTGACCTCGTGGCCGAGCATCGTGCCGACCGTGCGGTTGACGTTGCGGATCGTCACCTGGGCGCGGACCGGCTCGCCCGACTCCAGCGCCGGCTGGGCGATCGCGATCAGCTCGTTGTCGAGCGCCTTGTCGAGGCCGTGGTCCTGGGTCTTGGTGTTGCGCAGGTCCTGGTCCTCGAACTGGCCGAACTCACCGTGCCGCGAGGCCTGGTGGAGGATCGGCGTGAGGTCGAGCCCGGAGGCCTTCCAGTGGTCGATCGCGTCGGCGACGTCGAGCGTGCCGACCTGGCCGATCGCCTCGTCGAGGCTGCGGAAGCCCAGCTGGGCCAGCAGCTCGCGCACCTCCTGGCCGATGAACTCGAAGAAGTTCACGACGTGGTCGGCCTGGCCGCTGTAGCGCTCGCGGAGCACCGGGTTCTGCGTGGCCACGCCCACCGGACAGGTGTCGAGGTGGCAGACCCGCATCATGATGCAGCCGCTGACGACGAGCGGCGCGGTGGCGAAGCCGAACTCCTCGGCGCCGAGCAGCGCCGCGACCATCACGTCGCGCCCGGTCTTGAGCTGGCCGTCGGCCTGCACCACGATCCGGTCGCGCAGCCCGTTGAGCAGCAGGGTCTGCTGGGTCTCGGCGAGGCCGAGCTCCCACGGGCCGCCGGCGTGCTTGAGCGACGTCAGCGGCGAGGCGCCGGTGCCGCCGTCGTGGCCGGAGACGAGCACCACGTCGGCGTGCGCCTTGGAGACGCCGGCCGCGACCGTGCCGATGCCGACCTCGGAGACGAGCTTCACGTGCACGCGCGCCGACGGGTTGGCGTTCTTGAGGTCGTGGATCAGCTGCGCCAGGTCCTCGATGGAGTAGATGTCGTGGTGCGGCGGCGGGCTGATCAGGCCGACGCCGGGCGTCGAGTACCGGGTCTTGGCCACCCACGGGTAGACCTTGTGGCCGGGCAGCTGGCCGCCCTCGCCGGGCTTCGCGCCCTGCGCCATCTTGATCTGGATGTCGTCGGCGTTGGTGAGGTACTCCGACGTCACGCCGAACCGGCCCGACGCGACCTGCTTGATCGACGAGCGCCGCTCGGGGTCGTACAACCGGTCGGAGTCCTCGCCGCCCTCACCGGTGTTGGACTTGCCGCCCAGCCGGTTCATCGCGATCGCGAGGGTCTCGTGCGCCTCCTTGCTGATCGAGCCGTAGGACATCGCCCCGGTCGAGAAGCGCTTGACGATCTCGGAGACCGGCTCGACCTCCTCGATGTCGATCGGCTCGCGCCCGATCCACGGGGTCCTTGAAGGTGAAGAGGCCGCGCAGCGTCATCAGGCGCTGCGACTGCTGGTTCACCCGGTCGGTGTACTGCTTGAAGACGTCGTAGCTGCCGGTGCGGGTCGAGTGCTGCAGCCGGAAGACCGTCTCGGGGTCGAAGAGGTGCGGCTCGCCCTCGCGGCGCCACTGGTACTCGCCGCCGATCGTGAGCTCGCGGTGCGCCGGCGAGATGCCACCGCGGGGGTACGCCACCGCGTGCCGGCGCGCGACCTCCTCGGCGATCGTCGCGAGCTCGATGCCGCCGAGCTTGGACGTCGTACCGGTGAAGTAGCGGTCGATGACCGACTGCGACAGGCCGACGGACTCGAAGATCTTGGCCCCGGTGTAGGACGCGACGGTCGAGACGCCCATCTTCGACATCACCTTGAGCACGCCCTTGCCGAGCGCCTTGATCAGGTTGGCGACGGCCTTCTCGGGGTCGACCTTGACGTAGTAGGCCTCGCGGGCGAGGTCCTCGACGGACTCCATCGCGAGGTAGGGGTTGACCGCGGCCGCGCCGTAGCCGACGAGCAGCGCGACGTGGTGCACCTCGCGGACGTCGCCGGCCTCGACCAGCAGCCCGACCTGGGTGCGGGTCTTCTCGCGGACGAGGTGGTGGTGGACCGCACCGGTGAGCAGCAGCGACGGGATCGGCGCCAGGTCGGCGGTGGCGTGGCGGTCGGACAGCACGATGATCCGGGCGCCGTCGGCGATCGCGGCCGACACCTCGGCGCACAGCTCGTCGAGCCGGTCGGCGAGCGCCGCGCCTCCGCCGGCGACGTCGTAGAGCCCGCGGACGATGTGGACCTGGAAGCCCGGCATGTCGCCGTTGCGGTTGATGTGGCGGATCTTGGCCAGGTCGTCGTTGGAGAAGACCGGGAACGGCAGCACGATCTGCCGGCACGACGCGGGCGTCGGCTCGAGCAGGTTGGCCTCGGGGCCGATGGAGCCGCTGAGCGAGGTGACGAGCTCCTCGCGGATCGCGTCGAGCGGCGGGTTCGTCACCTGGGCGAAGAGCTGGGAGAAGTAGTCGAAGAGCAGTCGCGGCTTGTCGCTCAGCGCGGCGATGGGCGTGTCGGTGCCCATCGAGCCGAGCGCCTCACCGCCCGTGTTGGCCATCGGGCTCAGCAGGACGCGCAGCTCCTCCTCGGTGTAGCCGAAGATCTGCTGGCGGCGGGTCACCGAGGCGTGCGTGTGCACGATGTGCTCGAGGTCGTCGATGTCGTCGAGGTGGATGAGCCCGGCGTGCAGCCACTCGTCGTAGGGGTGCTCGGCGGCGAGCTGGCTCTTGATCTCCTCGTCCTCGATGATCCGGTGCTCCTCGGTGTCGACGAGGAACATCCGGCCCGGCTGGAGGCGGCCCTTGCGCACGATCGTGGCGGGGTCGAGGTCGAGCACGCCGACCTCGGAGGCGAGCACGACGAGGCCGTCGTCGGTGACCCAGTAGCGCGAGGGACGCAGGCCGTTGCGGTCGAGCACCGCACCGATCTGGGTGCCGTCGGTGAAGACGACGCACGCGGGGCCGTCCCACGGCTCCATCAGCGTCGAGTGGAACTAGTAGAACGCCCGGCGCTTGGCGTCCATCTCGCGGTGGTTCTCCCACGCCTCGGGGATCATCATCAGCACCGCGTGCGGCAGCGACCGCCCGCCGAGGTGCAGCAGCTCGAGCACCTCGTCGAACGACGCCGAGTCGGAGGCGCCGGGCGTGCAGATCGGGAAGAGCCGCTCGAGGTCGCCCGGGATCAGGTCGCTCTCGAGGAGCGCCTCGCGGGCCCGCATCCAGTTGCGGTTGCCCATCACGGTGTTGATCTCGCCGTTGTGCGCGATGAACCGGAACGGGTGCGCCAGCGGCCAGCTCGGGAACGTGTTGGTGGAGAAGCGCGAGTGCACCACGGCCATCGCCGAGGCGACGCGCTCGTCGGTGAGGTCGGGGAAGACCCGGTCGAGCTGGTCGGTCGTGAGCATGCCCTTGTAGGCCAGCGTGCGCGAGGACAGCGACGGGAAGTAGACGTCGGTGTCGGACTCGGCGCGCTTGCGCAGGCAGAACGCCATCCGCTCGAGCGCCATCCCGCTGACCCGCGAGGCCTTGCCGGCCACGAAGAGCTGGGCGAAGGTCGGCATCACGCTGCGCGCGGTCGCGCCGAGCGTGGAGTCGTCGACCGGGACCTCGCGCCAGCCGAGGACGGCGAGGCCCTCCTCGTCGGCGATCTCCTCGATGCGACGGCGGGTGTCGGCGACCTCGTCGGCGTCACCCGGCAGGAAGGCGGTGCCGACGGCGTACGCCCGGGCGCTGGGCAGGTCGAAGTCGACGACCTCGCGCAGGAACGCGTCGGGCACCTGGAGCAGGATGCCCGCGCCGTCGCCCGAGTTGACCTCGGCGCCGGCGGCGCCGCGGTGGTCGAGGTTGCGGAGCGCCGTGAGCGCCTTGGCGACGATGTCGTGGCTCGCCTCGCCGGTCAGCGTGGCCACCATCGCGACGCCGCAGGCGTCCTTCTCGTGGCGCGGGTCGTAGAGCCCCTGCGGAGCAGGGAAGCCAGGCGGGAACTCGTGTGTCGAGGACACTGGTTCTCCCGTCGTCGTCTCCGCCGCCGCGAAACCCGATCAGGCTGGGATCACGACTGGCGAGGGGTGGGCGGATCCGCTGGGGACGACGTTGGCCCGAGCACGACGGAACCTATCACCGGCGAAAGCCGCCCGGGAGCACCGTTTCAGGCCGTGGGACCGGCCGTCTCCTGCTGGTCGGCGCGGTCCTCGGGCGCGTCCGCGTCCCGGTCCTCGGCGCTGTCCTCGTCATCGTCGGCCACGGGCCTGGTGCGCACGACCTCCTCGCGCCCCGGGTGCCGGCGCGAGGACCAGGCGTAGAAGGCGGCGGCCAGCACGAAGAGGACGATCGAGGTCCACACGTTGAGCCGCAGGCCGAGCACGTCGTTCATCTGGACGGTGTCGATGCGGAGGTACTCGATCCAGCCGCGACCGGCGGTGTAGAGCATCACGTAGAGGGCTGCGACGCGGCCGTAGCCCAGCTCTGGTAGCGGCGGTCGAGCCAGATCAGCACCGCGAAGGCCGCCAGGTTCCACAGGCACTCGTAGAGGAACGTCGGGTGGAAGAGGACGTCGGGGCCGAACTGCGACCGCACGCCGTCGTCGAGGTCCGGGTCGATCTCCAGGCCCCACGGCAGGTCGGTGGGTCGACCGTAGAGCTCCTGGTTGAACCAGTTGCCCCACCGGCCGAACGCCTGGGCGACCAGCACGCCGGGCGCGAGGGCGTCGAGCATCGGCAGCAGCTTGATGCCCTGCACCCGTGCTCCGATCCAGACCCCGACGATGCCCAGGGCGATCGCGCCCCAGATGCCGAGGCCGCCGCGCCAGACGTACAGCGCCGTGATCGGGTTCTTGTCCTCCCCGAAGTAGAGGTGCCAGTCGGTGATGACGTGGTAGAGCCGGCCGCCGACGAGACCGAACGGCACGGCCCAGATGGCGAGGTCGCTGACCTCGCCGGGCTCTCCCCCGCGCGCGACCCACCGGCGCTCACCGAGCCAGATGGCGAAGACGATGCCGGCGATGATGCAGAGGGCGTAGGCCCGGATCGGCACCGGGCCGAGGTGCCACACGCCCTGCGACGGGCTCGGGATGGACATCAGCGTCACCATCGGTGACTGCAGCACATCAAGCATGGGCAGCATCATCCCTCGTCCAGCACCCCGTCGAGAATGGCGGTGACGTCGTGGGCGAGCTGGGCCTGCGAGACGTCGGCCTTCCAGTAGGCCGGGGCCTCGTCGTCGGAGTCGATCGCGATGACCTGCGTGCCGTGGGTGACCTCGTAGCCGCCGCTGGGGAGCTTCTCGCCCTGCGTCGACCCCGACGGCCATGCTGCGGCCGACCTCGACGATGTCGTCGAGGTCGCCGGTGAGGCCGATGATGCTGGGGTCGTAGGCGTCGACGTACTTCTCCACCGTCGCCTCGTCGTCGCGGGCGGGGTCGGTCGTCACGAAGACGACGTCGAGCCGCTCCTTCTGCTCCTCGTCGAGCCGGGCGAGGGTGCCGGCGAGCGTCGCCATCACCTGGCCGCAGATGTCCGGGCAGTGGGTGTAGCCGAAGAAGACCAGGGTGAGGTCCTTGTCGGTGTCCTCGGTGAGGCTGTACGCCGCTCCGTCGGTGCCGACCAGCGGTGTCGCGGAGACCACGAAGGGGTCGGGGTCCAACCGGGTGCCGGTGAAGTCCGATGGGTCGGCACTCCCGGAGCCGCCGCAGCCGGCCAGCAGCACCAGGAGGGCACCCAGGACGAGCGCCCTCCCCCTGTGCCTACTTCCGGGCACGGCGTACGCCCTCGGCGAGGTCGGTGGTGAGCGCCCGCAGCGCATCGAGGCCGGCAGCCTCGTCGCCCGGGTGGTCGAGCAGCGCGCGCACGAAGGCGGACCCGACGATGACGCCGTCGGCGAAGGCCGCCACCTCGGCGGCCTGGTCGCCGGTGCTGACGCCGATGCCCACCGCGACCGGGACGTCACCCGTCGCGCGGACGCGCCGCACGAGCGGACCGGCGAGGTCGGAGGTGGCCTCGCGGGCACCGGTGACACCCATGACGGCGGCGGCGTAGACGAACCCGCGGCTCTCGCGCGTGGTCATCGCGATCCGGTCGTCGGTCGAGCTCGGCGCCACCAGGAAGACCTTGTCGAGGTCGTGCGCGTCGGCGGCGGCGATCCACTCCGCGCCGTGGTCGGGGGTGATGTCGGGCGTGATCATGCCCGCTCCCCCGGCGGCCGCGAGGTCGGTGGCCCAGCGCTCCACGCCGTAGCGCTCGATGGGGTTCCAGTAGGTCATCACGAGGGTCGGCACCCCGGTGCCGGCGACCGCCTCGACCACGCGCAGCACGTCGGCCGTGCGGACGCCGCCGTCGAGCGCGGCCTGCGCCGCGGCCTGGATCGTCGGACCGTCCATCACCGGGTCGCTGTAGGGCAGGCCGATCTCGATGGCGTCGCAGCCGGCCTCGACCATGACCTGCATCGCCCTGATCGAGCCGTCGACCGTGGGGTAGCCGGCCGGCAGGTAGCCGATGAGGGCCGCGCGGTCCTCCGCGCGCGCCTTCTCGAAGGCGGTGCTCGTCGAGGTCACTGCTGGGTCACTCCCTCGACCTGGACGCCGCCTGGTCGAGGTCGGCCTCGGGCCCCTCCTCGGCGTCGCCCAGCCCGAACCACTCGATGGCCGTGCCCATGTCCTTGTCGCCGCGGCCGCTCAGGTTGACGATGATCGTCGCGTCGGGACCCTTCTCCTGCCCCAGTCGCTTGGCGACCTCGATGGCCCCGTGGATCGCGTGCGCCGACTCGATGGCCGGGATGATCCCCTCGGTGCGGCTGAGCAGCGCCATCGCGGCCATCGCCTCGGCGTCGGTGACGGGTGTGTACGTCGCCCGCCCGGTCGCCGCGAGCAGCGAGTGCTGCGGCCCGACGCCCGGGTAGTCGAGGCCGGCGGAGATCGAGTGCGACTCGACCGTCTGGCCGTCCGCGTCCTGGAGCACGTAGGTGCGGGCACCGTGGAGCACACCCGCCTCGCCGGCGTGGATCGTGGCCGCGTGGCGGCCGGTCTCGACGCCGTCGCCGCCGGGCTCGAAGCCGTGGATCTCCACGCCCTCGTCCTCGAGGAACGCGGTGAAGATGCCGATGGCGTTGGAGCCGCCGCCGACACACGCCGCGACCGCGTCCGGCAGGACGCCGTACTGCTCGAGGCACTGCGCCCGCGCCTCGTCACCGATGCCGCGGCAGAAGTCGCGCACCATGCTGGGGAACGGGTGCGGCCCGGCGGCGGTGCCGAAGAGGTAGGCCGTGTGGTCGACGCTGGCGACCCAGTCGCGCAGCGCCTCGTTGATGGCGTCCTTCAGCGTCGCGCTGCCGGACTCGACGGGGATGACCTTGGCGCCGAGCAGCTGCATGCGCGCGACGTTGAGCGCCTGGCGGCGGGTGTCGACGGCGCCCATGTAGACGGTGCAGTCGAGGTCGAAGTAGGCAGCAGCGGTCGCGCTGGCGACGCCGTGCTGGCCCGCGCCGGTCTCGGCGATGACGCGCGTCTTGCCCATCCGCTTGGTCAGCAGCGCCTGGCCCATCACGTTGCGGATCTTGTGGGCGCCGGTGTGGTTGAGGTCCTCGCGCTTGAGCAGCACGCGGGCGCCGACCTGCTTCGACAGCCGCTCGGCGTGGTAGAGCCGGCTCGGCGTGCCGGCGTAGTCGCGCAGCACCCGCTCGAACTCGCCGACGAAGGCCTCGTCCGCCATCGCCTCGTGCCAGGCGTCGGTCAGCTCGTCGAGGGCGGCGACGAGGGCCTCGGGCATGAAGCGCCCGCCCCACGTCCCGCCGAAGTAGCCGCGCTCGTCCGCGTCGTACCGACCCTGCTGCTGGACCTGCTGGACCTGCTGGCTCACGGTGCTGTCACTCCTGTCATTGCGCGTACGGCGGCCTCGGGGTCGCCGTCCTTGACCAGTGCCTCGCCGACCAGGACCACGCCGGCGCCCTCGCCGACGAAGCGCTCGACGTCGGCGACGCCGGTGATGCCGCTCTCGGCGACCTTGACCACGTCGGCGTGGATCTGCGGGGCGAGGCGACCGAACACGTCGGGGTCGACCTCGAGGGTCTTGAGGTTGCGGCTGTTGACGCCGATCAGCTCGGCGTCGAGCGCCTGGGCCCGCTCCGCCTCGGCCTCGTCGTGCACCTCGACCAGGACGGTGAGGCCGAGCTCGGAGGCCTCGTCGTGCAGGCGGCGCAGGGTGTCGTCGTCGAGCGCCGCGACGATCAGCAGCGCGAGGTCGGCGCCGGCGGCGCGGGCCTCGACGAGCTGGTAGGTCTCGACGATGAAGTCCTTGCGCAGCAGCGGGGTGTCGACGGCGGCCCGCACGGTGCGCAGGTCGTCGAGGCTGCCGCCGAACCGGCGCTCCTCGGTGAGCACCGAGATCGCGGCTGCGCCGCCCCGGGCGTACGCCGTCGCGAGCGCCGCGGGGTCCGGGATGTCGGCCAGGTCGCCCTTGCTGGGGCTGCGTCGCTTCACCTCGGCGATGACGCTCGAGCCGCGGGCACGGAAGTGCGGCATCGGGTCGCGGGGCGCGGGCGCCTCGGCGAGGTGGGCCAGCAGCTCGTTGAGCGGGAGCGCGGCCTCGCGGCGGGCGAGGTCCTCGCGCACCCCGGCGACGATGTCGTCGAGCACGGAACCGGTCGCAGGCATGGGTTCAGCCTCTCACCCGGCACCAGCCCGCCCGGGGGCGGTGCCCAGCGGTCGGACTGGGCTCGGTGGCGCCGGAGATCAGTGCTCGGAGGTGTTGAAGCCGAGCTTCGACAGCACGAGGAAGAGCGGGAAGGCGACGACGGCGATGATGATGCCGATCCAGAGGAGCAGCATCTGGGCCGGGGTCTGGAGCAGGGCGATGCTGCCCACGACGAATCCGAGCATCGCGACGCCGACGGCGGTCCATGCAGCGGGGGTGTTGCCGTGGCCTGCAGCCATCGTGGGGCTCCTTCGTCTACCGGGTGCGTCAGTGGGGCGAGTGCTGCGCGGAAGTCTAGGCGGTCGGGTCGCGGCCCTCGTCGAGGGCCTTCCAGATGTCGATGTTCTCCGTCGGCAGCTCCTCGGTCGCCGTCTGGTCGGCACCCGGCGCGCCCGTCGGGGCGTCGTACCTGGTGCCCATCTCGGGCCACGACCCGACCAGCCGGACGGCGGCCAGCGTGGTGGCGAGGCTCAGCGACCGCGCCGACGACGGCAGCGACGTACCACCCGGTCAGGTCGGAGGTGGCGGTGTCGGAGCCCGACAGGTCCATGAGGGTGTCGGTCAGGGTGTCCGGGACGCTCCACAACGCCTCGACCGTGACGACCGCGAGGCCCACTGCGGTCGACCAGGGCGAGCACGGCGATCGCGAGGCGGAACCGTCCGCGCGTCACCAGCAGCACGCCCCAGCACGCCAGGACGACCAGGGCGAGTGCGCCCGCGAGCGGCGACTCGGCGGCGGAGGCGAGCGGCGAGGACCGAGCCCATCGCGGCGACCGCGTCGGCGGTGCTGTCGACCGATCCCGACGTCCCGCTGACCCACGGCTTGGTCCCGGCCACGGCAGCGAGACCGGCCGAGGCGAGGCCGACGAGCACGACGGGCCCGAAGGTGCGACGCCGCTTGTCCGGGACGGGCTCAGCCATCGACGCGGTGCACGAGATCGGCGTCGAAGCAGGTGTGGTCGCCGGTGTGGCACGCCGCGCCGACCTGGTCGACCACGAAGAGGAGGGTGTCGCCGTCGCAGTCGAGGCGGATCTCCTTGACGTGCTGCTCGTGCCCCGACGTGTCGCCCTTGACCCAGTACTCCCGGCGCGAGCGCGACCAGTAGGTCGCCCGCCCGGTGTCGATGGTGCGGGCGAGCGCCTCGTCGTCGACCCACGCGAGCATCAGCACCTCGCCCGAGCCCTGCTGCTGCACGACGACGGGGACCAGGCCTTCGGCCGTGTGGCGCAGGCGGTCGTGGACGGCCGGGTCGAGCTGACTCATGGCTCCATCGTCTCAGCCTCGCGGGCGCGCCACGTCCCCGCACACCGCGCGGTGACCGGACCCGGCGACGGGAGGTCGCGGTCGTCCCAGCGGGAGATCGCCTGGACGTCGCGGGTGGTCGACACCAGGAACGCTTCGCTCGCCGTCGCCAGGACCTCGGTGAGCGGCTCGTCCACCTCGCGCGCACCGCACCAGTCGATGACCAGCGCGCGGGTGACGCCGGCCAGGCAGCCCGACGCGAGGGTGGGCGTGCGCAGCTCGCCGTCGACGACGTAGAAGACGTTGGTGCCGGTGCCCTCGCAGAGGTTGCCGGCGGTGTTGGCGAAGACCGCCTCGCTCCCGCCCCGCTCGACCGCGTGGGCGAGCGCGATCACGTTGTCGGCGTACGACGTCGTCTTGAGGCCGGCGGTCGCGCCGTGCTCGTTGCGGGTCCACGGGACGGTGACGACGGTCGTCTCGCTGGCCGCGAAGTCGATCGCGCTCCACGCCACGACCAGCGTCGGCGGACCGCCCCCGCGACCCGAGCCCATCGGGTGCGGACCGGCGCTGTAGGTGATCCGGAGCCGACCGATCGGGTCGTCCCCCGTGACCGCCTCCACCCCACGTCGTACGTCGTCGAGGTCGGGCACGGGCAGCCCGAGACCGGCGGCGCTGCGCTCGAGCCGCTCGAGGTGGCGGGTCAGTGCGAACGGAGTGCCGGCCAGCGTCTTGACGGCCTCGAAGACCCCGTCGCCGACCGTGAAGCCGTGGTCGGTGACCGCGACCGCCCCCTGGGTCGGATCGGCCAGCAGGTCACCGTTGAGCCATGCGCGCATGCGCTCACTCTAGGGGCGGGAGTGACACCCGGAACGGGGGGCGATTTTGGCCCCGCCGAAGCCATGTACTACTGTTCCACTCGCACTTGAGGCCGCACGAACGGGCCGAAATGCAGGCGGACATAGCTCAGTTGGTAGAGCGCAACCTTGCCAAGGTTGAGGTCGCGAGTTCGAGTCTCGTTGTCCGCTCGGAAGGTCTCCCCCGTCACGACGGAACCTCCACGGTGGGTTGGCCGAGAGGCGAGGCAACGGACTGCAAATCCGTCTACACGGGTTCAAATCCCGTACCCACCTCGCACGCAGTCAAGTTCAACACTGAAACTCAACACCTGGGCGATTGGCGCAGCGGTAGCGCGCTTCCTTGACACGGAAGAGGTCACTGGTTCAAACCCAGTATCGCCCACCAGCAAGAGATGGCCCCTGACCTGCGAAAGCGCACGTCAGGGGCCGTTTTCAGTTTTTGGACTTGCTACGCCATTGCTACCGACAGATCGAACGCGTCCGTCATGAGGTCGTTCTTGAGGTGGCCGCCGGTCGTCAGCGGCTGACCGTTCTGCCTCTGCTCCTCGAGCCACCTCGCCGGTGAGCCAAGAGACAACGGCCACTCATCCTCGATCGGGTCGTAGCGCTCGTCGGGGTTCTCAGGGTCCCCCACCTCTCGCCTCGCAACGCCCATCGCCTCGCCGGAGTCCGCTGAGAGACTGAGGCGATCATCGGCGCTGTCACCGCACCGGCGCGGGGATCGGGGCGACCAGAAGCCGCCCGCGGTGGACGCCGTCCAGCGTGCGGACGAAGACCACGGCCCAGGCGAGCAGCAGGCCGGCGAACAGCACTCCGGCGAGGACCTGCAGCGCGACCAGCCCGGTCACCAGCGCGAGCCCCGACGTGCCGGTCACCATCGTGCCGACCGGGAAGGTGAACGACCACCAGGTCAGGCTGAACGGCAGCCCCTCGCGGGCAGTACGTACCGTCAGCGCGGTCGCAACCACCATCCACATCAGCGCGAAGCCGAGCACCGGGAAGCCGTAGATCAGCGTGAACGCGTGGAACGCCTGACCGTAGGGGCGAGGCAGTACGTCGGGGGCGACCTGGCCGAGGTGGTGCGCGGCGGTGACCGACTGCCCCAGCGGGCCCAGGACGATCCACAGCGGTCGGGACCGCACCGGCGGCACCGATCCCGTGACGCAGCAGCCGGTTCCAGATGAAGGTGATCATCACCAAGCTGGCCAGCAGCGTCAGGCCGAAGAACATCCAGCAGAGCAGGAACAGGGTCTGCTGGGCCTGCCCGGCGGGCAGGTGTGGGATCAGAAGGGCTCCGGTGGCGGCGCTGACCATCGGCGGGACGACCGGCATCAGCCAACCACCGAACGCCGAGTCCTCGCGCACGTCGTGGCTGGTGAACGCCTTGCAGGGGACGAGCACCGAGGTGACGAGACCGAGGATGGTGCCGAGCGTCCACAGCACGGCGTCGACCACCAGAGCCGGGCCGGCCCCGATGACCTGTTCCCCGACCAACAGGGTGCCTGCGCCGACGGTCATCAACCCCATCGCCGGAGCACCGTAGAAGTGGGCCATGATCGGGTCGTCGAGGTGGCCGCGCGCGACCGTCGGGTGGACACCGAGATGGGTGACGGTGGCAGCGGTGACCGCGAGCAGCACCAGCACCGACAGGCCCCACACCCCGACGGCGGCAGCCGTGGCGCCCGGCACATGGAACGGCAGGCCGGCCAGGGCGATGGCGACGATGCCGGTGCCCATCACCGTGGCGAACCAGTTCGGCCCGATGTGGCCGAACGCCGGGGCGCCCTCGAGCTCGGAGAGGAACCCGCCACGACGCTCAGGGGTGTGGGTGCTGGTGCTACGGATGGCCAGGACGCTCATGCATCCAGCCTGCGTGTGCTCGACGCTCTGGAGTAGTCGGCTTGTCCCTGTGGCATCACAGGTAAAACCTGTGAGATCGCTACGCTGTGGATGTGACGGAGCTGCCGGACCTCGACTCGCTGCAACTCCTGGTCAGCGTGGCCCACCACGGCAGCATTGGCGGTGCAGCCCGGGCCCATCGCATCACCCAGCAGTCGGCCTCGGAACGGCTGCGCACCCTGGAGTCGGAGATCGGGCTCGCGGTGCTCCAGCGCAGCCCCACCGGGTCGAGCCTGACCCCGTCCGGGAGGTTGCTGGTGGAGTGGAGCACCACGCTGCTGGCTCAGGCCGATGAGGTCGCGTCGGCGCTTCGCACGCTGCGCGAGGACCGCTCCCGCGACCTGCACGTGCATGCGAGCATGACCACCGCGGAGCACCTGGTCCCCCGCTGGCTGGTCCGACTCCGGCAAGAGATCGCGGTCGCCGCCACCATGATCGCGTCCAACACCAGCGCGGTGCTCGAGGCGGTTCGCTCGGGCGATGCCGACGTCGGGGTCATCGAGGGGCCCGGCGACCTCACCGGCCTGGCCTCACGCGTGGTCGGGGGTGACAGTCTGCGGCTGGTGGCGCACCCGGACGACCCGTGGGCCCGCCGCCGCACGCCACTGTCGGCCGCGGTGGTCAGTGCCCGCGCCCTCACCAGTCGCGAGTCCGGGTCGGGGACCCGCCAGGTCGCAGAGAACGCCTTCCGCGACGCCGGTCACCCCCTGGCTCTGCCGGAGGCCGAGCTGACCACCAACGCCGCCGTTCTCGCGACGGTCCGCGCCGGTGGACCACCCGCATTGGTCAGCGACCTCACCCTTGCCGGAGTCGAGGACCTCGCGGTCGTCGCCACGACCGGCGTCGACCTCACCCGCAGCTTCCGCGCGGTGTGGCAGGGCAGCACCCGGCCGCCGGCCGGCCCGCTGCGCGACCTGCTGGCCATCGCCGTGAGACCGAGCGCCGCACCGACAGCGAGAACGGGCCGCGCCTCGCCCGGGTCCGCCCGCGCTGGAGGCCCACGACGGTGAGCCTCCGCACGCGCGGGCGTTCGCGAGACGATCGAGGGCGTCGCCACCCTGTCCGTCCCGGTGCGCGACGCGCTGGACGACCTCGCGGCCGTGCTGTCGATCACCGCACCGTCGGACCGCCTGCCGGTCGAGCGGATGGACGAGCTGCTGCCCCGGCTCCAGGACGCCGCAGCCCGGATCTCGGTCAGCCTCGGGCACCGCGTCGGAGCCGTGGCGCCGTAACACCGAGTTAACTCCAGCTGGTCACACCTCGAAACACGTCGTGCCTACGTTCGACGTCCGCGAACGGCACGACGACGTGCCGGCGCCGCCCTCTGGGCAGGGACCGAGAGGGGACGGCATGCACCTGACACCGGCCGACACCGAGAAGCTCCTCCTCGCGGTCGCCGGCATGGTGGCGCGCGACCGCCTCGACCGGGGCGTCCTGCTCAACCATCCCGAGACGGTGGCGCTGCTCAGCACGTGGGTGATCGAGCGCGCGCGTGACGGAGCGAGCGTGGCCGACCTCATGGACCGCGGTCGCCACGTGCTCACCCGTGACCAGGTGATGCCGGAGGTCGCGTCGATGCTCACCGACGTGCAGGTCGAGGCGACCTTCCCCGACGGCCGCAAGCTCGTCACGCTCCACCAACCCATCGCGTGATCCCGCGCCGATCGTCGAGACAGGAGCACCACCAGTGGCCGACCTGCCCACCGGACCCGGCGAGATCCGGACCCAGGACGGAACCGTCGTGCTCAACGCGGACCGGACCGAGGACGAACGCATCGACCTCGTCATCCTCAACACCGGCGACCGGCCCGTCCAGATCGGGTCCCACATCCACCTGCCGGACGTGAACACCGCGCTGTCCTTCGACCGCGAGGCCGCCGAGGGCTTCCGGCTCGACGTCCCGTCCGGCACCAGCAAGCGCTTCGAGCCCGGTGCGTCCCAAGAGGTCCGGGCCGTCGCGCTGCGTGGCCTTCGCCGCGTTCCCGGGATCCAGGTGCGGGCCACCGATGGTTGAGATCAGCCGTCGTGCCTACGCCGCCCTCTACGGACCCACGACCGGCGACCAGGTGCGTCTCGCCGACACCGACCTGTGGATCGAGGTCGAGCAGGACCACACCTTCGGCGGCGAGGAGGCGGTCTTCGGAGGCGGCAAGTCGATCCGCGAGTCGATGCACCAGTCGACGGCGTCACGCGCGGAGGGTGCGCTGGACTCGGTGATCACCAGCGCCGTGGTCCTGGACCACTGGGGCATCGTCAAGGCCGACGTCGGCATCCGCGACGGGCGCATCGTCGCGCTCGGACGCAGCGGCAACCCCGACATCGCCGACGGTGTGCACCCCGACCTCGTCATCGGCCCGTCGACGGACGTGATCTCGGGTGAGGGCAAGATCCTCACCGCCGGAGGGATCGACGTGCACGTCCACTTCCTGTCGCGCTCGCAGGTCCACGAGGCCCTCGCCACCGGCCTCACCACCCTGGGCGGTGGCGGGACCGGCCCCTCCGAGGGCTCGAAGGCGACGACCGTGACGCCCGGCGCGTGGCACCTGCGCACCGTGCACCGCGCGCTGGACCCGCTCCCGGTCAACGTGCTGCTGATGGGGAAGGGCAACACCGTGTCCGCCGCGGCGCTCGCCGAGCAGGCTCTCGCGGGCGCCGCCGCCTACAAGGTCCACGAGGACTGGGGCTCCACGCCGGCCGCGATCGACGCCGCGCTCCGCGCCGCCGACGAGCACGGCCTCCAGGTCGCCCTGCACTCCGACAGCCTCAACGAGACGGGCTACCTCGAGTCCACCCTCCGGGCGATCGGTGGACGCTCGATCCACGCGTTCCACGCCGAGGGAGCCGGCGGTGGGCACGCGCCCGACATCGTGCGCGTGGCCGGCGAGCCCCACGTCATCCCGGGCTCGACCAACCCGACCCTCCCGCACACGGTCAACACGGTCGCCGAGCACCTCGACATGCTGATGGTCTGCCACCACCTCAACCCGCGCGTCCCGGAGGACCTCGCCTTCGCCGAGTCCAGGATCCGGGCGACGACCATCGCGGCCGAGGACGTGCTGCACGACATCGGCGCCATGTCGATCACGTCCTCCGACGCCCAGGCCATGGGGCGCATCGGCGAGGTCATCACCCGCACCTGGCAGGTGGCGCACACCATGAAGGCCAGGTTCGGAGTGCTCGGCACCGGGGCGGCGGACAACGAGCGCGCGCGACGCTACGTCGCCAAGTACACGATCAATCCCGCCATCGCCCACGGCATCGACCACGAAGTCGGATCGGTGGAGACCGGCAAGCTCGCCGACCTCGTCCTCTGGGACCCGCGCTTCTTCGGCGTACGCCGTCGATCGTCCTCAAGGCAGGCGCGATCGTGTACGCCGCGCTCGGCGACCCGAACGCCTCGATCCCCACCCCCCAGCCCGTCCTCATGCGGCCGACCCTGGTCGAGGACGACGGCGCGGACCACTCCGTCACCTTCGTCGCGCCGGCGGCACTGGAGTCCGGGCTGGCCGCCGACCT